>CAVQGX010000041.1:0-24869 GCA_963712115.1 uncultured delta proteobacterium
TAATTCACATTCTGCTGGGATTTAATCTGGCACAACGTATGGTCCCCTGTCAACGCTCGCCCCTCTATGGTATTCTACTTCTGCCCTCGGACAAACTGGGAAAAAGGGAGATGAGCAAATGAGACTCACAGGTAATGTTGCAACGTTGACTATTCTCGTGGTTCTATTCGCGGGGATGGCTTCCGCGTCGGAAGCGGAGAGTGGTAATGAGCTTTACCAGCTTCTTGCTTCTGAAAGTCCTTACAGCCGGTACGTGGGAGAAAGCTATATCCTTGGAGTCATGGATGCTACGCATTCCATTGATAGAGTTTGGCGCCTACCTGTGCGATGGACCATACCCCCAGACGTCACAAATGGGCAAATATTCGAAGCAGTTAAGAAGTATCTGGATCAGCATCCTGAAGAAAGGGATAAAACCGCATACGTCCTAGTCAATATTGCTCTTGGAAACGCATTTCCACCTAAGAAATAAAGCCTTGTAAGAAAGAAGCGGAGCCAGTGACTCCACCGATGTTCTTGGAAAAACCGAGTTGGAGTAGTGAGGACTTTTGGGTCTTATCAATCTGCTACAATCAGAACTTCGCAACTCTCTCCTTTGTTGCCGCTCCATCTATTTCCCAGGTTTTGACTAGGCCGTCTGTTGATGAACTGCCCGCAATACAGGCAGTCCAAGAGGGCCTTGTGGTACTTTGCGTACTTTTCACGGCCTAAGAGCTGAGGAAATAGGCAGACAATATGCAAAAATCTTTGATGTGGGCATTCTCCCTCAACGAAGTGGTAACAAGATTTGATGCGATCATATGTCATGAAGCTTTTCCTCAGCAAATCTTCTCTTATGCGTTATCTAATGGTAGATTCTTTCTGTCGCCATTCACTGATTTAGTTGTGAGGAAACGCCTTAGAAAAGGCTGCCAGGCATACGTTTCATAGACCTTGAAAAAACTCGTGTAATGCCCACCCAGCCGACTCCATAAATTTATTGGATGTAGGAAGTGTTGCAGCCATGCTCTCATGACATTAACCAGTTCGTACCCGCTCAGTCGATTGAAAATGGAGTTTCTGAGGCAAGTTCTATCTCTTCAAAAAACACACAAAGTATTCTAGCTCAGACTATCTAATATCTTTGTATTTTTGTGTAAGTCCTTCTCGTACTAGTAGCATCCGTTTTTTTAGTAGCCGCTTCCGCCGCCAGTACTCGTATGTCATACCGAGTGTGAACACCAGCGGTAAATACATAATATGGACCTGCATCATGCACCTCCAACCTCTCCTCCACTGGATGCGGCGGGATATCACCTAAGCGTTCAAACCACCTCCTCTAGGAGGCTTGGCACTAGCGAACGGAGTTCTTCCTGCGTCATATTCTGGGAACTGTAAACTTTTACCTGCTCTTCAATTCGTCTTAGGAGCGCATACTGCATCCACTCCCAATGTGCTCTCTCCGTATCATTAAAGGATACTTCGGTCTCTCCTAAATGATTCCCTCTTTGGTAGCAACTAGGACAGAGCATTCTGTTGACCTTCGGCATTCTATTGTTGCATACTTCTCTAGCACAAACACGGTTGGTGCGCTTTGGCTCACGAGTGGCGTCTCTTTTCTCAACACCCGAGTTAAAATTGTCAGCCTTGTCAACCTGTCTGCGGGCATTGGGGGTAGAAATCATTATTTCCAAACCTCC
Organism: uncultured delta proteobacterium; assembly: GCA_963712115.1. Taxonomy (GTDB): domain Bacteria; phylum Desulfobacterota; class Syntrophobacteria; order BM002; family BM002; genus BM002. The sequence continues at coordinate 1,680 of CAVQGX010000041.1, forward strand.
TGGACAACCTGCTAATAGATTCCTGATCTGCTAATTGAAACTCTTCGCCTTCTATTAACACAAACCGTACCAACTCAAGTGACTTGTTTTTTAATAAAATTTCCGAATAGTTATCCATTTTGCATCAGATACGATAACTCAGAAGATTGGTAAGTTAATTCATAGAGTGGAAATAAATTTCCCTTTTTCTGAAGACGGAAGTACTCATGGAGTATCCATCCTACGCAGAGAAATCGTCATCTTGGCACTTGACCGGTGGGGGAACCAAAGAGAAAGTGAGGTGGATAAGAAAAACCCAACCGACCCGAAAGCCGATTGGGGTCACTGTAAAACTTTATATTACATCCCTTAATTCACACCTATGAAAAAGCTGGTTGTCAAGTAAAAAAGCTCTGTTAACTGCCCGCCTGGAACCACTATATTGGGCTCATCGCCAAACACCTATCCGTGTTCACCTAAAGGTGTCACACTATCATGCGTCTGATAAACGGCGTCCCAATCACTTCGTCGGCCTCACCTTTGGTGGGCCATGTGAATTAACGGGTTACGCACAAACAGGATAGGTCTCCTTGTAAGGTGTTTGGTTTTTCCAGATGTAGAAAACGTACTGCAAGATCTTATGGGCTGTGGCCACAATGGCCTTTTGATAGCCCGCCTTGACGATTCTTCTCCGGAAGAAAACACGCAACCTGCAGTTTTGCATTCTGGCTGCAGCCTGGGCAGCCTCGACCAGGGCGGTTCTCAGGTAGCGGGATCCTTGTTTGGTGATCCTGCCCCTTTTCTCTTTGCCAGCACTAGCATCTAAAGAAGGCACCAGACCGGCGTAAGAAGCCAGGTTCCGATATGAGCGAAAGCGGGAGATATCGTCTACCTCCGCTACAATGAACATGGCTGTGATAGGTCCAATGCCAGGGATAGTCATAAGAAGTTGGGCTGTGTGATTCTCCTTTGCCAGGGCACGCACTGTTTTGGTTAAGGGCTCGATCTGCTCTTGGAGCCTTTCATAGAGCACAAGATAGGTCTCAACGTGTTGGCGGTGGTAATCTGGCAAGTCAATCTCTTCGAGATACCTCAGTCCCTGAACACCAAAAAGATCGCTAAAAGGACTTCTAAAATTGTTCTTCATCAGCAGGATATGGATGCGGTTCTTCATGCGGGTGGCATCTCGGACCAATTTGTTTCTATGCCGCAGGAGTTCTTTGAGTTTACGGGTCTCAAGGCTGCTGACATGAACGGTAGAGATCAAATCAGCCCTGAGAAGCTGAGCCAACATATGAGAGTCCACCTTATCGTTTTTGATCTTGGCCGAAGCAATGGCCTTGGTCTTCACTGGATTGGAGATCGTAACTTCAAAACCCTCTCCAGTAAGAAGATCATACAGCCAGTACCACGATGCCATAGATTCAATGACGATCTTGGTCTCGTCTCCTAGCTTGGCGAAGTAAGCCAAAATGTCCTCCTCCACATTCTGGAGGTTGGCTCTGGTGAAGATCTTTCCATGTGCATCGATTGTAGTAATAAAAGATGTTTTCTTGTGTAAATCAATCCCGGTATAATACATGGTGGCTACCTCCTTTTGTTGCTAGTTATCCCCAAGGCCCATTTAACACCTAGGGCCTCGAAGGAGGTAGCTTTTTCATATGATCACTTCGTTGGGTTTCAAGCTGCTACAAAATATAGTTATCTTTCAACGCTTCACTGGTTTTGGCAACGAACTCCCACAAACAGGACACTCTTTATCGTCTGGCTTAACCATACGGTGAGCATGCACTTGGGGCATTTAACAGGGTGGACTTTGACTCGTTTGGTTTCCATATGATGGTTATTTCTTTTTGGATTGAACTCTTGGGATGTAGAAGGGAACTAATTTCGTGTCCATAGATTCGAACTGGAAGACTTCAGCCTCTATTCGGCTACCAGGTTCTACTGACAGAGTGCCGTATGCTACCTTTCCTTTTACTGTTGCAGTTTTATTAATTGTTAGGAAGGCGTGGCAAACTAGTTCGCCTTCGAAATAACCAGAGATAGTGATGTTTACAGCTTCAGCACTACCGCTAACTTTGCCATTTAGGCCAATCTCTAAGGTCTTTGACTCTATGTCTCCCGTAAATGAACCTAAGATGATCAAATCCTCAGATGTTTTTAGTTTGCCTTCTAAGCAGGAGTTTTCCAAAATGAGGGTAATCTCTTGTCGCTTAAATCGCATTTCTCCAAACCTCTATACGGTGGATTATTCTTCTTATTCTTCCTCTAGCTCGTTGATGCAGTATTCTTTACAAATGAATAGTAAGATTGCCCTCAACTCTGTTCGGGATATCTCAGCTGGTCAGGTCAGACGAGCAGGAAAACAGATTTGATTTGCAAAGATTAGGTACTGAAGAAACTCAAGCTGCGGTCAGGTTACAGAATAAAGGGAGAAATGGCAAGAAGAAAACCCCCACTGACCGAAGGCCAATCGGGGGCACTGCGAAACTAGAGATTACATCCCTTAATCTGCACTTGGCTGGAATTTGATCTGACACAAGATATTGTGAGCATAAAAAAGGCGAAGCCTTAATTGCTCCGCCAGGATTCTTCTGGAAAAGTAATAGCTAAGTGAGATTCCTTGCATCCTCCGTTGAGGTCGGCAGCATCTAAAGAAATCACCGTGATGTAGTCGATCATAGTCTGTGTGCCCGAAAGCGAGAACACAGTGACCTTGGCTATGGCAATTTCTTAAGTATCTTTGCAAGCTCTTCCTTTGAAAAAGCCCTGAGAGTCTTTGTCCTTACATCTCCAGCGGAGCCTAACCGCAGAAGGAATGCCATAGCGACCTCATCACTGGGAGCCTCACCGATTACTACATAGTCATATTCTCCCATGGTTGTGTAGAAACCAATCAGTTTTCCTCCCATTTTTTCAAAGTTTTTGATGGCTTTGTCAATCCGCCTAGGTGCGATCTTGATGGCCTTGATCGCCTCATCAGTCAAATTAGCTAAAAGAATATAGGTCGGCATATAGCTATCCTCCTTTGGCAAAATGGTGTGCGTGCGCCGTAGCTGGAGATTTAGAATTGTAAACTCTTATTAGACTACATGGTCAGAAGGAACTTTGGCAAGAAAAAAAGACCCCACCGGCCGGGGCATCGTGGCCGGCGGTGGACAGTCGAAAGGTAAAGGTATGCCCCTTGCGTCAGTGCAAACCAGAATTTCTCATTTTACTCTATGCTCCATGCCCTATGCTCTATGCTAGATAGCTTGGTCCAACCACCGACCATTTTATAAATGCTACATTGACAAGGTACTGATTAAACAATATAAAACTCAGTTATTAAAAAAAACTCAGAAAGGTGAAGTTCGATTTGTAAACCAAAGCATAATTCACTTTTACGAAAAGAATGGAGTTGAATAAAAAAAATATAAAGTTCACCTCGCACTGCCTATTAATAATCGTAACGGCATATTGTTGCTTTGCCGCCAGCCTTGTAGAGGCTCAAAAGCCCTTACCTAAAGAATCTGGTTTTTCTGGATACATCGAATTGCTTGGAGCATACATAAGCACTAATTCGCAATTAAACACAGACAATAAAAACGACAGAACGGATTCTTTGGACAAGTCCGGCGAGCGTGTTTCTAAAGTCAGGCCACTTCCGCTGGGACTAATTGCTTATACCTTCACCGAATTACGTACTCAACTCTTTTTGGGTGTGCTGCCAGAAGCTGTGGTGCAAGGTCAGTTCCAAGTTGAAGCAGGAGTGCGGCACGATTTATCGAATGGCACCAGTTTGCGTGCTTCAGCCATTCCCATTACACCCTTTGAGGAGGAAACCTGGGAGGACCCATTTGTTGTAGGTCAGGATCGCAAAAAGACTGATATCACATCCTATGGTTTTAAGCTGGCGGCTGAGAACATCCGGGCATCTGGCATAGGCTTGGAATACAGATGGCTACAGCAAAAAATTGATAACGAAAAAAGCGGTACATTTTTAATATCACAGCCAGGTAGTCCCCTTACACTCGAGGACCTAGATGACCTGAAGCGAGATTCGAAATCTCACCGCTTATCAGCTGAATATTCATTTGAGTTGATGCCCCGAATGAGTTTAAAGCCAATTCTCAGGTACACCCGCGAAGATGCCGAAGGTGATGCAAACAGTTTTCACGCTTTGACCACGCAATTGTCTTTTTCATATTTCGGGGATCAATTTCAGGCATTCGTTAATGGCATTGCCAAAGGTGAATGGTATGATGATACTCATCCAGTATTTGATAAGACCCGTCGGGATTTCAATTTGGGCCTGTTCGCAATCCTTGGTTACAAAGAACCGCTTGGATTAAAAAAATTTAGAATCGACTGGTTAAATGGTTTTTTTATGTCGAACTCAAATATCAACTTTTATGAGTCTACCAACTATATAACTGCCCTTGGCATTGCCTACAACTTTTAAGCTGACGCTTGGCAATCTATAGATTTTTAAATCGAATGCATAGTGGCCATCTGCCTGAGTAGGCGCTTTCGGTCGGGCCAAATTTCCTTCTGTTTAGCCGGTTAGCCAGTTTTGCCTGTCTCCAATTCGCAAGCCGAAATTCGAAATTTCTTCCCCATGCTCCATGCCCTCACCTATTACAACAAATGACAGCGCAGCGTAGTGACCTAATGGACGCCGAAGGCACATGACGCGAAGCGCTAGCTGCCCCCTGCAAGCTGCCTGTTGCCTGCTGAACATCCCCGTCTAGCCCGACCTCACGTCTCGCGCGTCTCGCTGGAGCCATCCGCTCACCGCTTACTGAATTGTTCGCTTGGCCCGACCACCGACCCGGACCGACCCGGAAAAAATTGTGATTTTGACAAGATTTTAGTAGAATAATGCCATTTGACTTGAGCTATCGATTATCCCAGCCGCTTTCGTCAGGACAGGGACGTTCAAAAGGACAGTTACGGGGGTCGGAAGTGGCAGTCAGCGACGACTGCTGCATAATTCCCAATAAGATTTGGCAAAAAAAGGGGGGGCGTTTTGGATAATGATGCCAAAACCAGGGAGGAGCTCATTGCGGAGATAAAAGATCTCCGAGCCCGCCTTGCGGAAACCGAAGAGGCTTTACTCGCTGCCAGTAAAAGCAGAAATAATCATGTGCGTAAACATGCCGAGGACGAAATCCAGTGGGCCAAAGAAAGAAACCACGAGCGGGCGAGAGCCGACGAACTATTGCAATTTGAAAAAAGCGAGCACCGGCATTCCGAGAAAGAACTGGAGAAAACGCGTGAGCAGCTTCAGGATGTTTCCTTTAGACTTCTCTTGGCCGAGGAAACGGAGAGAAAACGAATCGCCCAGGAGATTCATGATGGCATCGGGCAACATTGGTCCACGGTTAAACTTCGAATGGAAAGAATTCTAAGCCAGCTTGATAAAGAGATCGCCACGCCCTTGAGGGATATCCTTCCCATCATTCAGGTGGGCCTAGAAGAAACCCGTCGAATTCAAATGAATTTGCGGCCCGCCCTCCTGGACGATTTAGGGATATTGGCTACCATTAACTGGTTTTGCCGGGAATTTCAACAGGCCCACCCGGACATCCGCGTGGAAACGAAGATCGATGTCCAAGAGGATGATATTCCCAATCCCGTAAAGACCGTCATTTATCGGGTTTTGCAGGAAGCCCTTAACAATATTTCCAAACATAGCCAAACGACTCTTGTCAACCTCTCCTTACACAAAGAAGAGGGAACGATAGAATTCACTATTCAAGACCATGGTCAGGGATTTGATATGAATGCGGTTATTTCTCTGAAGAGTTACGACAAAAGACTGGGGCTCTCCGGTATGAGAGAGAGAACTCATCTTTCAGGTGGATCCTTTTCGATTGAGTCCACAAAGGGGATAGGCACCACCATCTGGGCATCATGGCCTTTGCCTGTTTAGCCGGTCTTATCAGCTAGCAGCGGTCAGCTTGCAGCCCGCAGGTAGTTAATTAGGGAATTAGGAAATTAGGAAATTAGTCAAATAATTGATCGTTCACCGTTTACCGTTTACCATTTACCACACCAACGACTTCAACGACTTTTACGCTTTTAACGAATTGACTAATTCTCTAATCAACTAATCAACAAAAAGCTATGCGTTCCGCTTACCGCTCACTGCTCACCGTTTACTGAATTGTTCGCTTGGCCCGACCACAGCCCGCACCAGCTCGCCACTTAGATACTGACGATAGATGTATTCCCAAAAGACTGAGTCACTGCCAGACCAAACAGATGGACTAAATTCCTTCGCTTCGGACTTGGCCTTATTAAGTGCTACCAAATACCTTTTTTAAAATATCCGTAGTCCTTGCTACAGGGTCAGTTCTGATCTTCTTCTCCTCTTGGCCCACCATGTAAAAGAGTCCATCCAAGGACTCTTCTGTCACGTAATGATCGAGGTCAAGAGATTCGGCCTTTGCAAAAGGAATCGTCGTGTACTTGTCCATCATGTTCTTATAAGCGCGGGTAACCCCTACTTCATTCATGCTCGATGAGACACTGGGCTCGAAGGCGGCATAGAGCTTGTCGTGCATTTTCTCTCTGAAGTAGTCGGTTGCAGCAGTATCATTACCTTTGAGGATCTTTTGAGCATCTTCAAAGGTCATCTCCTTGAGGGCTTCGACAAAATAGGATTTTGCTTGGGGAGCGGCATTTTCTGCAGCCCGGTTCATACTACGAACAAAATCATCAACTTGTTGTTGAAAACCAAATTTCTTGAGGGTGTCTGCAACTGTGCGTATTTTTTCTGGCACAAGAATCTTGATAGCCTCATTGCCAAAGTAGCCATTTAGAGTAGCCACGGAGCTTACCGCATTATCAGTACCCTGAGAAAGGGCCTCCTTTAGACCGGCGATAATGGTGTTCTCATCAAGGCTTTCCTGGGAGGCCGGGGTAATTATTTGCTTAGCTTTATCCCAAAACCCCGCCTCACCGGAAGAAGCCAGCACCACAAGAGCCAAAAATCCCATTATAATCAATATGTTTCTCATATTTTCAACTCTTTCCTTGTAATCTCTAAACTACTAACTAACAACGCGAGGTAATTTCGCTGTCTGTTCACACTCTCTTCACCTGCTTGCTTGTGAGGTTACCTGCGTGTGCAACTCGTAAGTTGAGATAAATTTGTCTCTGATAAATGACTCTATTTAGGCTGTGTTAACTGTGTTTTTTGTTGCATCACCTATAATTCAACATGTTTTCTACTCTAGCAAAGCGACCACTGTACTGCTACGCTGCTTCTACTGACAACTCCGAAGTGCAGTGTCCACAACGTGCGGCTTTGATGGGTATTGTCGATAGACAGTGAGGACACTCTTTGGTTGTCGGTTCCGCTGGCGGAGCCTCTTCTTGGCGCTTCATTTTGTTGAGGCCACGGATTAGCAGAAAAACTGAAAAGGCCACAATGATAAAGCTAATGATGGTATTTGCGAACATACCGTAGTTGATTGTGACCGCACCGGCCTTCTGCGCATCAACAAGGGCAGCATAGGGTCCAGCGGTGGCGCCTTGTTTGAGAACGATAAACAGGTTGCTGAAATCAACATTGCCCAAGAGCAAGCCAATTGGCGGCATGATGATATCGGCGACGAGTGATTTGACAATTGTACCAAAGGCCGCACCAATGATGATACCTACAGCCATGTCAACTACGTTACCTCTCATGGCAAACTCTTTGAATTCTTTTAACATCTTTTACTCCTTATGCTCTTACAGGTATTTGCGATCCTTCTAGAATCCTTTTTCCTGCTTTTCGTGCTTTTATTTGTGATACGCGATGAAAGGCTACTCTTTAAGCTTTATCCGCAAATGCCCTTCGCGAATCTTAATATCCTCAACCCCTTTGGAAAATTGATCCCAGAATCCCCCCTCGCTGCCGAATTCTTCCACCAGGTTCTTATTCTTAATATCGCCCCACCAGGCACTGGGCAGGGGGACTCCACCCAAGCTCACCCCGCGTATGGCCACAATTGGCCGATCCTCTTTGTAGCTAAGTGTGACGCCAAAAAACAGCCGCAGTGTTTTCCCGCCGAGGATAGGAAAATCTTCATCCATAGGTACTAACAGTTTCACACTTATCAAATCGTCGGCAAGATCAATCGCCACACGCTTTGCTGTCTCTGGATCTTTGGCAATGAGTGCATTTAATTCCTTTTCCGAAAGGCTGATTTCTCTTTTGGCGTCGTCCTCACTATAACGTTCAGGCTCGAGCGGCCTACTTGGATGGTAGGGCTTCGCTTTCCTGACGGGAGGCTTTTCCTTGACCGCCGATACCTCTAACTTGGCAAGCTTTGAATCTAGCACCTGCTGTTCCTTAACACTCAGGCGCGTCGGCTCAAACTGGGAAGCATAAATGTTTTTCTTGACCCACCAAGCTGAGAGCAGAGCGCCAACAATGATGGCGATGAAAGCGATCAATAGGACGTGGTGCCATCCAAAACGACTCTTTTTCGGAAGGGTTTTAAAGTCTGTTTCAGTCATAGCTCTAAATTTACAATGTCCTTTATTTACCGAACGGGAGTCCCTTGATAAGACGCTTGGCCTTTTCCTCTGAAGGAATCGACTCGCCTTCGCTCTTCCCCAGTTCTTCCATGCCCTTTTTCAAGCCAGAAGCATCGGGTACCTTGCCTTGGAGACTCTTTCTAATTATAGACTCTAGGTCTGGACGGAACTGTGGGGAAGAAAACGTACCTGTCACCAGCACAGGCACCGCAATTCCTGACCGGTCAGTTGTATCGCCCTGCCCCTTCATCGTGGCTACAAACGTTGGTTCCACCCGAAAATCGAGGGTCTCGTCCACCAGATCGGCCTTACCCTTCGCCAATATGCGCAGGAAGGGATTCAGTAATGTGGTGTTTAGGGTGTTGAAGACACCATTGGTTATCGTAAAAGGCGCACGAAGCTCGGCAAAGTCAGTCCTCGGTTTTTCCATACCTTTCTCTTTACCGAAGGCGGACTCAATGTTGCGAACCATTCCCGCCAAGTCGATGCCCACGATGGCCCCGTCATTGAAGTCCAATTCGCCCTTGCCGTTCAGCATGGGCTTTATCTTTTCGGCGCTATCTCCCGTCATAGCCAAAGCCACTTGGGCACGCATAGTTCCCTCAAGGAAATCCTTTTCCATCAGGTCTTTGAGCAGGGGGCTAACCTTAACCCCGTTCATCTGCAAGCTGAGCTCAGTGGCGGGGGTATTTCCACGCGCGTCCAAAGTTGCCTTCGATTTCATATCCCCCTCGTAAAGTCTCATGCTGAGGGGATCCAAGTTCATAACGCCCCCACGACCCCTGATCGTCAGATCGAGATCCTGAATGCGAGCGTTTTTGACCTTGAGTTTGTCTATGTGGACTCTACCATCCACAACTAACTTTCGCAGTGGAGTGTAATCGGTCTTCTTTGCAGGGGGAGCAGCAGCTTCAGTCTTGCCAAGCTTGTCCTGAGAGACCGGCAGGTAACGATCGAGGTCAATCTGGTCCAGTTTGAGATCGAAGGTCACATTGGGCTTGGAAAACTCTTTGAGATTAGCAAAGAACTTGAGCTTGGAGTCGTCAAGTTCCAGGGCTCCGTCCTTCAAAGTCAGTGTTTGCGCATTACCCTGAACGGAAACTTTCAGAGCCAACCGCTTCAGCACATCTGGATCGGCTGGAGTTAGCGGCAGCGGTTTGCCGAAAGCAGTGGCCAACTTTCTGGGCGAAAATGGCTCAATCTGGACGTCCAGATCGTATACGGGGCGAGTCGTCGCATCCGTTACCTGGCCCTGGAACTTTGCGTCCACCGTTTCAACAATACTTGCCGACAAATCCATGGTTAGTGCGCCCTCGCCGGGTTTCTTGCCCAGGGGACCTATTTTCCCTTTCAGTGAGAAAGCCTTGCCTTCAACGAGTCCGGACAAAGAAATGCTGATGGGTCGGTCCAGAGAAATCCCATCCAAACTTAGGGTTAACTCTTTGAGCTCGTGCCGCTCTTGTCGGACGTGGTCGATCAAGAGAATGTTACCGTCCTTTATTGTGAACGTTCCAACGACAAGGCTCTCTATGGGAAGCCCCCCTCCCCCTCTGTCTTTCGGTTTTTTCTCTCTTGCTTCAGGTTTTGCCTGGGCGTCGCTCTTAACCTTTCCCAGCCCCTCCCAGTTGGCCTTACCGTCTTTGGATTTCTCCAGAACAATCCTCGGTTGGACCAGAACAAATTGTTTTACCTGGATATCTTTGAAGAGCAAGGGTAGGAGCTTAACCTGAAACTCGAATGATTTTATTGTGATAAAATCTTTTTCCTTGAAACCGGGTGGGGCACCCAAGCGAAGGTCTGACAAGGCCAAGCCTGCCCAGGGAAATAGGGAGAGCTTCAGGTCGCCGCCCAGGGTGAAAGGACGCCCCGAGGCCTCAGACACCTTACTTTCAATCAAGGGCTTGTACTTCTGGACGTCAACAAATCTGGGAATGATTAGAAGGGCCAGGAAACAAAGTATTAATGCGGTTGCGGTTATGAGCAACACCCACTTGATGACCTTTTTCATAATCCACCTAACAACCTTTGCCTGAACTTCCCACCATGTTCCTTGCACAGGTGGGTCAGTCTGAGGATAAATTTTCTACACTAAAGCACCCTTGATGATATTCGTAACTGTTGATCCGGCCTCAGACTGGCCAAAGTCCAGGATGGTCTTGACATATTTGTCTACCATGCCAGCATCCAAACCTAGTTTGGCGAAACTTTCCGTTAGACCGGCCATCCCTCCAGTCAGGTTGGATTTACCACCAAGCGCTGGGGTAAGACCTCCAATCTGTCGGGATAAATCGCTGGTTTTGGGTGCAAATTCCAGGAGGGAATCAACACCAGGGAGGGCGCTGGTCACCTTGGCAAAATCTTCAGCACTTACTTTCTGTTTCACGTAGTCAAAAATAGTTCCAGCCCCGCCCTTGGCCTGAGATTCGGTGACTCCAAGGCTTTGAGTTAGCAGCGGTATTAATTTCATCACATCTGCACGGACAGTTTGGCTGGCTAAGAAAATAAGCATGGATACTAGGACGAATCTTTTAGGTAGTTTATATATCTTCATCATTCTCCTCATGGGCCGTGGGGTAGGTGTTCTCTAAACGAGTTCAGGTGGTACGTATCTAAGTATCGTCTGGCTTTTTGTCAATTGGAAGTGACTGAAGAGAGAAAGCGGGAAGAGGGGATTTTGAATTGCGGATGTGGGAAGGCATAGAGTAAAGAATTTTGAATTCGCCCTATGCTCCATGCCCTCACCTATTACAACAAATGACAGCGTAGCGTAGTGACCTAATGACGGCCAAGCCAAGTGACATAAATAGCCTTGCTCCTTGAGCCCTGCGCCTTATGCCTTTCTTACCGCTCACCGCTTACTGAATTGTTCGCTTGTTCCGACCACGACCCCACGACGGCCCCACGGCCCTGTTTCAGATCTCACACGAGGTCAGAAAGCCCAAGCCGCTCGAGTGTTTCAGCCTTTTGCAAGCCTGACTCAGAGTCCCAGCCTCGGAGTTCATAAAATTCCTTGCGCATCTCTTCGAATACATCCCTATCCAAAGTTTGACCCTTTCGACTAATTACTTCTTCGCCCGGCCCGGGGACGATCACATCGGGGTTCATGAACACGGTTTCAACGGGATCAACAAAATTGAATTCTTCCGGAACATCATCTACTTTGGGTCGCCGTCCTTCCCGTAAAAGAACGCAACGTTGAAGATTGAATATTCTTTCGCCATACTGATGAAGCCCGGCTTCATCAGTTTCGATGCGTTCGCTCACCGCTTACTGAATTGTTCGCTTGGTCCGACCACGACCCCACGACGGCCCCACGGCCCTGTTTCAGATCTCACACGAGGTCAGAAAGCCCAAGCCGCTCGAGTGTTTCAGCCTTTTGCAAGCCTGACTCAGAGTCCCAGCCTCGTAGTTCATAAAATTCCTTGCGCATCTCTTCGAATACATCCCTATCCAAAGTTTGACCCTTTCGACTAATTACTTCTTCGCCCGGCCCGGGTACGATCACATCGGCGTTCATGAACACGGTTTCAACGGGATCAACAAAATTGAATTCTTCCGGAACATCATCTACTTTGGGTCGCCGTCCTTCCCGTAAAAGAACGCAACGTTGAAGATTGAATATTCTTTCGCCATACTGATGAAGCCCTGCTTCATCAGTATCGATGCCGGTTACGGCGGAAAAAATTCTACTCTCGAGGGTAGGATCTCCAACGTGATCGGGGGTATTCCAGGAAACCATCAAAGGCCAGACGGAATCACACAACAGCAGGCTGTCTTTGACGTAGGTTCGATCGATGATTTTAGCTGCCGCCATGGCCTTTCCTTCATGGGTATTCAGATCCCACGCCTTCTCGCTTCCCCAGAATTTGGTGGCCGCGGCCCGAAATACCTCGGATGTTACCGGTGAAGATTTGGGATCGGCTTGATTCATGACCCATAAACCGGTTAACCAACTTATTTCGTGAAGCATGGCAATTGGCTGTCTAGGTTCCAAGGCGTACAACAGACCGTTCATAAGATATTCCCGTGCAGAGTAACTGGCACCATCTCCGACGCCGGATACCTCGTTTGAAAAATACGCCCTGGCTTTTTCACCGAGCTTCTCGCCGACTCGAAGGAGGCCTTCGGCCAGAATATCGCCAAATCCTTCTCGACGAGCAATCATATTGGCGAGATTCTCAAAAAACTCACGGGTGCCCAGCTTTGAGATATCAAGCCCGGTCTGCTTATCGGTAAGGTAGCCGGACCTGTAGCAAGTGTCCAACCATTGAACGACATTGTACATTTCCATTGTGCAGATCGACAAATCATTACAGATCCCTGTGGCATCAACAGCGGTCTCCATGGACTCTCCCTGTCTTCCCAAAACCCATGGAAAATAGACGAACATGGATTGACATTTTCTCACAACGTTCTTCCCGGACGCCGTACGAAAAGAGTTTCTATACTTACAATCGAGACCGCATTGGAAACAAGACGACTGTCCGGTTCGACGAACCTGTTCCTCAGGAAAAGGGGCTAGGAGTGGGTCACGCTTATTTAAATGGATTGTCAATTTATTGAGTTCTTTTAATTCCTCCGCTTTTGCTACCAATGGACTTCCCGTTCCCAGTACCGCTACGGCCTTGAGGTTTTTAGATCCCAGCACCGCACCGAACCCACCAGTGGCGCTCCCTTCATTGTCTGTCATCAGATTGGCACTCCGGCACATGTTTTCACCGGCCACACCGGTGGTTACGAATCGCACATTTTTTCCATGCGACTTTTTTAAGATGTCCCGAACCTCATAAACACCCTTTCCCCAAAGCGAAGAACCATCTAAAATTTGGGCTTCCCCGTCGTGGATCCAGAGATAGACCGGCTTTGCCGATCGTCCTGAGATGACCACACCGTCGTAGCCTGCTTTTTTTAAGTAGGGACCGAAAAATCCGCCAAGGTTCCCATAACAGAACCCTTCCGGCATCAACATGGGGGACTTGCCAACGACTTCAAACCGGGAAGCACCTTGGGCACCGGTAGCCCCCAGAGGACCAGTCATGAAAATCAGGTGATTCTCAGGATCAAAAGCTCCTACATTGGGCCCTACTTCCTCCCAGTAAATCCGAGTGGCAATCCCTCGCCCGCCCAGGAAACGGTCTGCATAGTCCATGGTCTTCAGTTCGCTGATTCGCAGTTCAGAGAGATCTATCTTGAGTATCTTGCCACACCACCCATATATGCTGGTCGTCATTTGTTCCTCCTCTGGGGTTAGGTTTTTACATGTTGCAATGAGAAAAATTAGGGCTTCGTGGACTGGCCGCTCTAGTCAAAGATTATACACCAGACTCTGGCACGGATTGTCTCAAAACAAGGCCAGACATGATCGTGTCCTGATTCGTGGGGTTTAATTACTTTTTCTGCTGAAGCCGTATCCTTTTCCGCCGTTGATATCTTTACTTACGGAGAAACACGGAATCAGCAATTGTAGAGTTAGTCTAATGGGCCGCAAGGGAAGTTTCAAGATTGGTTTCATAAGAGGGAATTTACATTTATTCCCTTTGGGTTCAGAATCACCCGGCAAGACGGATACGGCAAGTCTATGGACGTCCCCCGATGTTACTTATTTACAAATGGACGTGCCTATTTTCCCCTCATAGCCTTATTCACCACAGCATTTTTTGTACTTCTTCCCGCTACCACATGGGCAGGGCTCATTGCGTCCAACTTTCTTTTCGGCTATCTTCGTCTGCGGTGTATCTAATAATATTTCTAAATCGGTGATGTCCTCTGGTTTATCTGGCTCCAATCCAATTGTATAGTTCCAACCCTTTTCTTCAAATATCGATGCTACTTCTTTCAATCTTTCTTCGGTTTGTACATTAACAACAGCGGGTCTCTTTGCAGTACCTAATTTTGTCTTCTTTTTGCCATCATAAATTTTTTCCATCTTTTCACCATTCAATAAATATCATAGGATTCATCTAATATTAGCCTGGTCCGACCACCGACCATTTTCGCTTTGCGCCATGCGCTCTTCCTCTTACGACAAATGACAGCGCAGCGTAGTGACCTAATGACGGCGAAGCCAAGTGACATAAATCGCCTTGAGCCCTGCGCCTCCTATCTTATCTTGTTCCAACCTCTCGCCAAATCACTATACAAGTCGAATTAGGCCGAAACTGATTAGAATAAATAACTTAGCTCGAGCACGTGAAGCTCCAAGCCTGGATTCCGATTATAGATGCTCGCGTTGGACATGTGCTGGAACCGATAGCCCACACCCAGATTAGCACCGAGTTTGAAACTTATGCCCACATGACTAATAAATTGAATGGGCCCCCCAAAGTTTTCCCGGCCGAACTGATGCTCACTCAGAAGTGCAGCACTGATCCCACCGCTCAGCAAAATTAGACCGTGAACCATACTCAGTGCAATGCTCGGACCGACCGAGCCAATGAAACCTGTTTCCCCTCCACCCCTGAGAGCACCGGCTGAGAGGTGAATCCTCGTACTCACAAACCAACCTGGAGTTAGTCCCCAACTCCATGGGAGCCCATAGGTCGCAAACACCTCATATTGCTCAAAGTCTTCATTGCTGTCTGTTGCAGAGAGACCCGCTCGAAAACCAACCGCGATCCAGTCGGTTTCCTCGGCGCGGCCCGCTTGGGGCGAAAAGATGCTCAGCAACAGTAGTATCAACCAGACAGTGTTAAATCGCATGGTGTCCCTGCGCCTTGCGCCCTAAGCCCTGTGCCTTTTTTACCGCTCGCTGCCCTAAGCCCTGTGCCTTTTTTACCGCTCACTGCTTACCGGTTTACTGCTTACTAAATTGTTCGCTTGGCCCGACCACGGTTCAAACGGCTCACATTACTCTTCTGGGCAGCATTCTTCTAAGTGTTTTTCCAATCCTTGTGAATAATCTTCAAGCTTGGCTTTGGCCTCCTCGAGTTCTTCGATAATTTTGGAGAGTTCAAATTCTCTGGCCTCAACTTTGACCAACATCATCCCAAATGATTCGGCTAATTCTGCCAGCAGACTTGGATATCTGCCTTTCTTGGCAAGCTCAAATAATTTATCAGCATCTGATTTCTCATATCGACCAGCCGCAATCTTCTTACATGCAGAATTAAGCATCTCAAATAAATCAAGATAATAACGTTCAAGATCCATTTTGTTTTCCCTTCATATCAATGAGTCTGAGTAGAGAACGGCAAAAAAGAATCTGACCTCTTTTTGCCCCATTCCCTTTGTCTGTTTAGCCGGTTAACCAGTTGAGCCGGTTTAGCCTGTCTGCCACTCGCATCAAAAGAAGTCCGCGTTCCGACTTCCGCGTTTAAATGTCTCGCTAGTCTCGCAGGGCACTCCATGCCTATGCCCCATGCTAAATGACTTGGCCAGTAGTCAGTAGGCAGTAGCCAGTAGTTGAAAGGAACTCAATTTTGATTGCTTTTCTCCTGAATTCTGGATTCTGACTCCTCTCTCCTTACGCTATGCGCTCTGCGCTCTGCGCTTTGCCTTCCCCAATCCGCAATCCGAAATCCGCAATCTACAATCTAAAATCTACAATCTGATCTCTGCCCTCTGACCTCTGACCTCTTTCTTCTTTCCCCGTCTCGCTAGTCTCGCCGGCTCACGCAGTGAGCTCCCTTGCGCCCTATGCGTTTCTTCCCGCTCACTCAGCTTACCGTTACCGCTTACTGAATTGATGGCTTGGCCCGACCACGGATCGACCTGCTCCGTTGACAAATCAGACTAAGAGTGAGTTGGTGAGACCCAGGACTCCTGCTGGAGAGGAGTGTGGCTTTTGACAAGCAGAATCAGCCGTTCTGCAATATCGTGCACAATATCATCAGGCACACCATCAGGCGTCTTCGATTGCAGACGTAGATCGAGCACATCATTGACATAGTCTACAACCACGAAAAAACCATCAGGAGTTAACGAAATTTCAGTAGAGAATAAATCAAGCTTACAAAGCCTTGCAATAGAAACGACTGTTTCGTGCAAGCTTCCTAGACGGTAGCGGCTTTCTTCGGCGAAAGTGACTGGGGCATAGAAGCGTTTACGACTATCCCACCAGCAAGGATACACCTTTCCCCCGCAGTAGATAACGCGAAACCATGCCGGACGAAAGTCAAGCTGAGCTGAAACTACATGAGCTTGCAACAGGTATCTATCGCTGGGGTGATCCCGTCGGGCCGAGAGCACTTCACTGAGCGAGGTGGCTTTGTTGACCACTCCTTCGCCACCACCGCCGTGTGCGGGTTTGATAGTAAATCTATCACCCAGTGGGCTAAGATCAAGGGGTCCCAGCACTGGCTGTTGCTCATACGATGGGAGAACGATGGTATATGGAGTGTGAAGGCAGAATCTCGTTAGGAGGTGATGCATTGTGGCTTTGTCCCAGGTACGAGTTGCGTGCTCATAAGGGTTGATCCGATACACAGCGTTATCGCGGGCCCACTGTACGATAGGCAGAACACGTGGATCGGCATCCGAAGCTCGGTCAAAGAATGCCCGGAAGCTAAGCCGATTATCGTTAAGAGCCCGCAAGTGTTGCATGAGGTTCTCAGGCGTAATCTGCATGAGTGATATACCGTGCGACCGACAGGCGCTGTCGAGCAGCGAAACAAAATCAGCGTCGTATTCCCAGTTCCATAAAAGGCAGAGATCGTAACCACTCATGGCTTTGATCTCCTCTTTCTCTGCCCTCTAACAGATTGCGGGGATATCGATCTCTCACGCATGACGAGCTCTCTCATTTGGTGCCATCAACCCGCTCCAAAGATAGGAAACAGCCGAGCTTCACGGCCAGTGACCAACCAGGAACCACCCGGACTGTACACGTTAGCACAAGATACTAAAGTCAGTCAAAATGGGTTTCATGTTGTATGTATTTCATCTTGTATGTTGATTTGTCAAAGCACTTGCCTATGACTTTAAGTGAGCCTAATTGTAATGCGGTGTACAAGCCGCTACCTCATCCCTAAATCTACAGTCTCAGTACCAGGGAACCTACCACAAGATGGACTGGCTGGTCAAAAGGTAGGCGAGTTAAGATTAAAGTAATGTTCAGTCAGGCCAAAAAATGGCGTTTAATTTGCACAAGATGCAAACAAAGACTTGCCCCAGTAACTACAGGGGCAGCTGGTGTTTAACCTTCTGCGAGGCTGTGAATCGTCATGATAAACATACTTTTGTGGCTGGGAGCGGTACTCTGGATTCTCCTTTTTATTCAGTTAATCGTAAATCGTGCCCTGGCACGAGATCTGTCCAGGACCAAACTCGAAGCGGTCAAGAACCCGCCATTTGTCTCCATCGTAGTTCCAGCACGCAACGAAGAAAGATCCATTCGAGAAGCGGTTGCCTCATTTTGCACACAAGACTACCCGCTCTTTGAGGTCCTGGTAGTGGACGACCGTTCCACGGACGCCACCCCCCAGATTCTTGCAGAGCTCCGGACGCGCTTTTCAAACCTGAAAGTGATTGACGGACGAGATCCGCCCGATGGCTGGCTGGGAAAGCCTAATGCCCTCGAGATTGGCAGGAAAGAGGCGAAAGGTCAATGGCTACTCTTTGTGGATGCTGACGTGGTCTATGCCCCTGATCTTCTCGGCCGCGCTATTGCCCACGTCGTGCGCGAGGAGGCGGACATGCTCTTTCTTGCTCCCAACTTTACCACAAAAGGAGTCATGGAAGCGGTTCTCATGTCGACCATTTATCTTGTCGGTGCCGCAGCTTTTCCCGCTTATCTGGCAACTCATTCAAAGAGTAAACGTTTTGCAGGCGGTGGTGGGGTTTTCAATTTGGTGCGCAGGGATGCTTTGACTGCTTGCGGTGCCTTCGAGAGCATCAAAGACGCTGTGGTCGACGATGTAGCCTTGGGATACAAAGTGAAGGCTGCAGGCTGCAGGCTTGCGGGGGCCATGGCTGGATCACTTATACGTATCCGAATGTACCACAGTGCCTCAGAAACTGTTGAAGGCTTCACTAAGAACATTTATCCACTGGCGCGACAACTTCCCTGGCTTTTACCAATCCCCTTCGTGGGCGGTCTACTTCTTACTCTACTGCCATACTACAGCTTCTTTGATGGTTTGCTCGCTGGATTCATAAGTGTTCCGGCTGCGACATCGCTCATTTTCATGCACATGGTTCTTGGCTGCATCTCGCTTTTCTTTCAACAGCCCTGGTACATAGCTTTTTTGAACCCCTTGCGAGAGGTTGGCTGGTGGTGGATTATGCTGCGGTCTCTAGTTGTTTATCATCGGAAGGGAATCGTCTGGCGAGGCAGGAGCTATAGGAACAAAAACTGAACTGCATTAGCAAAAATACAGTTATTAGTTATAAGTCATACGTTATTGGTCATACTTAATTCCACAATCCGCAATCTGCAATCTAAAATCCACAATTGCTCCATGCCCCTACCTCTTACAACAAATGACAGCTTAGCGTAGTGACCTAATGACGGCGAAGCCAAGTGACATAAATAGCCTTGAGCCTTGCGCCCTAAGCCCTGTGCCTTTTTTACCGCTCACCGCTTACTGAATTGTTCGCTTGGTCCCACCCCATTTCCAGTGGAAGCTTGACTCGCCAAACGTTCTTCGATGTCTTTTTTCCTCCCGATTCTGTAAGCGTCAACAACCCCAATGATCCAGCAGACAATTATCAATAACAAGACGAGATTGAATGCGAAGCTCTCGGAAGTGGTGGATGCCTGGGTGGCTGCCTTCGAAATCGTATTCATATCGATTGCACCACCTTCCGACTGAATCTTTTCGACGATGGCAAGGGCTTGTTGCGATGCTTTCACTACAATTACCGAGAGGCCCGCTAAGACTGCAAGCATGAAAGCAATACCCCGTTTATAATGTTTTAGAATGACCTGACCCAGGCCTGGAAATACAAGACCTGACAAAAGCGCTCCTTTTAATGAGTTATTCATTGTGCCCTTCCGGTCTGGTGAAATGATTTGTTCTGCGTCAATTTCCTGTCGTCTCAAATTGCTATGGTTCAGCCTATGGTAACTGCCGATTCTCTGACACTAAAAAAAAGGACTTCACCCTCGCAACTATTTGGTTTTCGGTTAATCTATCGGTGGTTTCGACTGCTGCAATCCTGTCTTTCTGGCCTTTTATTTTCTCAATTTCTTTTGCCAGTTCAAGTTTCGCCTCACCGGGGCCAAAGATGAAGATATTGTCGGCTTTGCCGGCCTCTTTAATTACCATCTGATAGAAGTTATGAAACTGGTGTTTGCGGCGTTCGTCCGCTTTTTGCTCTTTTGATACTGACTGAGCCACGGAAGTGCCAGCAGCCTTCCATCCGCCTGATGGACGAAAGTGGCTTTCGGCGTGTGACTCGATACGCTCAACCTTTGTTTGGCCGCCTTCTATTGAAACCAAAATTGCCTCCTTGTGATCGATCCAGATGCCAATCTTTTTCTTCATCATGTGCCCTAATTTTGCCATATTGCCTCCTTTATCCTGTCAATGGCTACTCAAATGTGATTTCCTTTAAGCAGCCGAATCATATTTCCAACCGGAAAAGCAACCTGATGGGGTGAATTTGCTGATTGTATTTTACCGCCTCTGATATACGCCACTTGCCGATGCATTCACTTTTCATGTCTGCTCATTTGTCGTGCTGTTATAACGATGTGGATCAGCCCAGGGCAAACCAGCGAAGCCTTTTACCCGTCGGTGCGGCATCCAGGGATTATACACCCGATTATACACCCATGGTGTAGATTTCGATAACATCCCTTAGTTCACAGTATTCCCTCCTGAAATCTCAACACAAAATGTAGAGCACGTCGTGGTCGGGCCCATTTGCGTAAAACTAAAAAGTAAAAGAACGTCCTCCTTCATATATTTTTTTACCCATTTCTTACCCGGTAACAAATGGGTAAATTTACCCATTTTATACACGGTAAGTTTTGGGTAAATTTTGTCTTGGAAATGTTCTGGTCAACGAGGAACTGATCAAGGAAGGTCTGGGGTGGGTCTACGTTCGCTATTGCACACTGCCTCTCTGCAGCGACAAGTGGAATGGTCTCGAACTTGAGGCGAGATCCGGGAAGCGAGGCCTCTGGAGAGACACAGGTGGGATTCCCCCCTGGGAATACAGAAGACAAAAGAAGCAGTGATTCGCGGCTGTCTATTTTTTTCATTCTCTTTCGCCTTTCGTCTCGCTCGACCTCACGTCTCGCTCGTCTCGCTGGCTCACGTAGTGAGCTCCCTTGCGCCTTGAGCCCTCTGCCTTGTGCCTTTCTTACTGCTCACCGCTTACTGAATTGTTCGCTCGGCCCGACCCCATTTCGAACATTTGACATGTACAACTTAATAATACTTGTCTTTTCTTAATGTAGTAGGATAATAGCCTGGAGTCTCCAGATAGATTATGGGGGAAGTGAGATGATGAGCTCGTCGAAAACCTTAAAAGTTCTTGCTTTAAGTTGTTTGCTGTTGTTGGTGGGATGCTCGCAGAAGCGCCCTGTCCTCTATCCCAATTACCATTTGCAACAGGTGGGAGATGAGACGGCTCAAACTGAAATCGACGAGTGTATAAGCTTTGCCAAAGAGCATGGTGCCTCTTCAAGTTCCAGCGGCAAGGTAGCAAAAAAGACTGCGGGAGGTGGGGCGGTTGGCGCTGCAGGCGGAGCTGCTACCGGGGCCGTGTTAGGTAGTGTCGGGCGCGGTGCAGCGGCAGGTGCTGCCGGTGGTGCCGCTGTAGGGTGTCTCCAGGGACTTTTCGGTTCACGTGAGCCAGACCCTGTATTTCGGCAATTTGTTGACAGATGTCTCCGCGAAAAGGGATACGAGCCCATTGGCTGGAAATGATTACACCTCATCCTGTTAGCTTCTTGATGCACAATCCCCAGCAACTGCATTCTTTTCCTGGCTACGTTGTGGTCGGGCCAAATTATTGTTCTGTTTAGCCGGTGAGCCAGTTTGGTCGGTTTAGCCCATGGCCATCAGCACAAAAGAATTCCACGTTACCCGTTCCGACTTCCGCGTTTAAATCCTCGTCTCGCCCGACCTCTCGTCTCGCCCGTCTCGCTGGAGCCTTCCGCCTACCGTTTACTGCTTACTGAATTGTTTGCTTGGCCCGACCGCGCGCCTGACAGCCCTAGAATAAATGGTTTAGTTGACAGATCAGGTCAATTGAAGGGATTTTTTAGGAGGTAGGATGGAAACACTTTTGATTTTTGCAAGAGTCAAACGTAGACTTGACCCCTTTACTAGATTGGCCGGACCCTGAAGCTTAATACACCCCAGAAGAACCCAGCTAGACCCGCAACCAGAGCTCCAAGATCCAGATAGGTGAAATAGAACTTGTTTGCAATGCTAAGCCGCCTTTTCGGTACCCCGATCTTTGCGGGAACTGTACGGGGGATCCAGCCATATTCTCCTCGGCCTACCAACACTTTGTTCCACGTAATTTTCCGTTTCTTAGCAACGTCAGCAAGCAACAGAATCGTGCCTTTGGGAACCTTGAAAATCGCAGCTGAAGATTCGCTGGGTGCCCGGCGCAGGTTCACCTTCTCTTCAAGCACTTCGACGAAGAGATGATCCGACTGGTGCAGCGTTTTGTTCCAGTCAGGGCCGAGAACATAGTGAAGGTAATGTGCCGGCCCGTAAAACAAGAGGAATCCGATGGCCAAGCCAAAACCACCCTTTAAAAGGCTGAGAACCAGATGGGGAATGATTTTTGTCCGAATAGCAAGAAACACCGCCACAAGGGTCAAAATCCCGAGGGCAGCCGGAATGGCAATGCGTGCGTCCAAGATAAGCTGAAGCCTTAGGGAAAGCAGGGCCAACGGCTCTTTGTCAGCCAGGAAGTAACGCAGGTAATTGAGGAAGAGGAAATAGATTATACCGATGCTGGCGCAGGAGTATATCAGGAATTCAAGTTTCTGCCTTCTCACCACCTGCACAAAAACATTCTGTTCAATTCCCTCAATCAGATCTGGGTATTCTCGCCATTGGCATTTATAGATTGCGATTTCGGTCTGTTTGCCTTTGAGAAGAAAGTTGCCCACCTTTTTCAGAGCAAAGTCCTCTTTTTGAAACAGTGATGCCATGCTGCTGGAGACGTAGATCTCATTCCCCTTGGCAAGACCTTTCACGCGAGCCGCCAGATTCACCGCATCTCCGAATATATCACCCCCCTCCACCAGGGCCTTGCCTGCATGAACACCAATACGCACCCTCAGTCTAAAGGCCACATCCTCATTTCGCCGCTTCTCCAAGATCTGTTGGATAGCTATGGAAGCCTTCAAAGCATTTCTAGGTGACCTGAAAGACGCCATAATGGAGTCACCAATGTGCTTCACAATTTTGCCCCGGTACCTTTTGATTACCGGAGAAATAAGCCGATTGTGCAGGTCTATCATCAGCCGACCATCAAGGTCCCCATACTCATCCCAATATGCCGTTGAGTCCTCCACATCGGTAAACAGAATGGTGACTGGTTTGCGTGACCGACGTATCTGTCGGGAAACGCTTCTGAAAAAACTCTCTCTATAAACGTTTGACACTGCAGTCCTCAATTCTTTTTATAGAGCATCACCAAGCACTGCTGACATAAATATTGGGCCTTCGAAGCGGGTATACCCGCGAACAAGAAGGAAGCTGCATGAGACAGAACGGCTGCAATATTGATGCCTATCGATTTCATGGTTATCTGGTCACAGTTGTTCCATCGCGACCA
>CAVQGX010000042.1:0-185298 GCA_963712115.1 uncultured delta proteobacterium
TCAATCGACCTATTCTGATTAGCAAGAGCGGACATGAAATGGTTAGGGGTATTTGGGGCGATGAATTGCCTTTCATTGCGAGGAAAGACCCGAAGACGGAAATCGAGGAGCTTGCGAAATTGCAGGTGACTAAGTTCGCAGCTGTTTGGGTAGTTTCGACGGGCACAAGCATAAACAATAGAGGTGTAGCGACGGCCTGCCTTTTTGGTTGGAAACTGGAGATAGCATAATCCACACTTTTGCTATTTAGAACCAGCCACAATATCTGGGGTTGTTGAAACTATTCATTTTTCAAAGAACACTGCGGAGCTTCAGTTCTGCCTCCACTCTTATAGGATAAATCTAGTGACAAGCCTCAAAGATGAGATAAAGAAAGCATTAGCTGAAACGAGAAAGCGCATTGCAAAGATTAAGGAGCAGGAAGGGAAATCCCAGGAAGAGCAGCGCAGGGCAGAAGCTTTAATGTTTGAGCCTGAAAAAAAGCGATAGATGCTTTAGCTGGCGAGTTTTCTGATAATCCTACAATACGATTTGAGTTTAACGATTACGTATCAAACTTTTACGAGATAAACATTGAGTCTGAGGACTGGCACTATGAAATCAGAGTCAGATGTCAAGCTGATTCCTATGATGAAGGTTATAGGTTTCTATACTGGCTTTCCGTAGAAGATGTCTATTATGACCAGGAACTATTAGCTAAAATCTATTACGAGGGCTGACCTGCCCCCAATTAATGTACCACCTTTAGAGTTAGAGTGTTATCCGTTTTAATCTGCAACCAAGTTGAATCTAGGAGTCGCGGTTTTATTGCTTCAGGTGCCGGTGGTTTGTACTGCAAAGCACTGTGTGGCCTTAAGGTGTTGTATTCTTGCCGCCACTTTTCTATCAGCACCTGGGCTTCTTTTAGGGTGTAGAAGACCTCCCCATTGAGTAACTCATCTCTAAGTTTACCGTTAAAGCTTTCATTATAGCCATTCTCCCACGGACTACCAGGCTCAATGAAAAGAGTCTTTACACCTATTCGAGCAAGCCAATCGCGTACCGCTTTGGCCGTGAACTCAGGACCGTTATCTGAGCGTATGTGCTCCGGTACTCCATGCTCTATAAAAAGATCCGTCAGGCAATGGAGTACATCATCGGCTCTTATGTTTCGGTCAGCCAAAATAGCCAAACACTCACGGCTGAACTCATCGATCACAGTCAGTATCTTAATGGAGCGCCCATCATGGGTACGATCCATAAGAAAATCATATGACCAGACGTGGTTTCTGTGTGTAGGCCGAAGCCTCATGCAGGACCCATCATGAAGCCACAACCTGCCCCGTTTAGGTTGTTTTTGTGGAACCTTAAGCCCCTCCTGCCGCCAGATGCGTTGTACCCGCTTGTGATTGACCCTCCAGCCCTCCCGTCTCAACAGGGCCGTGATCCGACGATAACCGTAGCGACCATATCGACTGGCCAGCCTGATAATGTCGGCTGTTAGAGCCTCCTCGTCACCTTTGACAACCGGATTGTGTCTCTGGGTTGACCGCGGCTGCCCGATAACCCGGCATGCTCGCCTTTCCGATATGCCAAGTTTTCCCTGAACATATGCAACGCATCGCCGGCGCCGGGCGGGGCTTAGTAGTTTCCCTCAAGCGCCTCCTTGAGAATCAACTTGTCTAAGGTTAACTCGGCAACAGCTTTCTTCAAACGTGAATTTTCTTTCTCAAGTTCCTTAAACCGTTTGACTTGCGATACTTTCAAGCCACCGTATTCTCTGCGCCAGCGATAGTAAGTCTGCTCAGATATCCCAAGACCTCTGCAGATATCTCTGATCTTCATCCCTTGAGAAAGACCAACCTCAGCCTCTCGCAGCATTCTGATGATCTGCTCAGTTTTAAATCGTTTCCGGCTCATTCTGACCTCCTTATGCATTTCTCCAGGCTGCACTATGATTCTCTCACAAAACCTGGACCGGTGTAAGGGGGTCAGGTCAGGGCGATGAAGATACCCTTCTACAGAAGTTAATGACTATTCTTGCCACATATGAAGCAGATGTGTATCTCACATCAATTCCTTATGACGACTAACGAAATCAAACGAATCAAAGTCCACCCTGACAAATGCCCCAAGTGCAAGCTCACCGTAATGGTAAAGCCAACTGAGAAAGTTTGCCCTGTCTGTGGGAGTTCGTTGCCAAGACCAGTGAAGCGTTGAAAGGCAACTATATCTTGTGCCAGATTAAATTTTAGCAAAGTGTGAATTAAGGGATGTAATATAAACTTTCAGGGTGATATGGGTAGGCGTTTATATAATTCATCAAATGTTGAACGAGTATAGTAGCCATCACTGGTCAATAATCTCCAGAACCACATTCTTCCTGAACTTGCCAGAGGCACCGTTCAAGATGGTCCGCATGGCCTGGACATTGCGCCCTTTCTTGCCGATTATCTTGCCCATGTCCTCTTTCGCTACTTTCAATTCAATCACTAAAGTGTGTCCTCCAGCGATCTCGGTTACTTCCACGTGTTGAGGATTGTCCACCATCGCCTTCGCCATGAATTCAACCAACTCTCTCATCGCCGTAACCTCTGTGCTGATCGTGCTTAAACGGAACTTCAGAGCTAACAAAACTAGTTTCTACTTGTACTTGTATACATTCAAGCCCATTTTAATGTGGCTAAATTCCTCGCCAGGCACGTTCACATTGCCAAGGGTGCTGGCAACTACAATGGTCTTACCTGATTTGCTAGGACCGTGATCTTGTGTTAGGTCCACGGTGATGATGAGGTTGTTGCCCTTGACTTCCATCTGTACGTTTTTCATACTCTAGCTCCCCCCTCTTTGTTCATAGCCGCTCGTCTCAATGGTATTATTGCCAATATTTCATACTACCATAACCTTTTGAGAATCCTTAATTCTTAATCAGCAACTTTGGCGATGCTCCCCTCCTTGACCCCTCTTTTCCCATTATGGTAGAAAGCATAATGGGCGAGGTCCTCGATGATACTCTTCATCTGCCTCGCCCTAGTGCCCCTTTAAGGGTGGCCCCCATTGGCCTTAACTAAACTGGTCAGTGGGGGCTTTTTTTTCCACTCTTCCCCTGCTTCCCAGCACTGGAGATAAATAGGCACGAACCTTGCTTATCCTGTATGGCTGAAATCCTGAATGCTCCCTAAACAAAAGAGGATTAACCATGTGGAAAAAGAAAAATGAAAAGCCGGAAGAGCAGGATTATAAACAGAAACTCTTCAGTAATCCAATGAAGCCTGTGGAGACAACTCTCATCTCAGCCAGTGTTAGCCTAGAGGGAAGTATTGAAACAGAAGGAACTCTTATTGTGGAGGGGTCTGTGAGGGGTACCATAAAGTGTGGATCCTTGGAGATTCTGGAAAATGGCAGGGTCGAAGCGAACATTGAAGGTGAAAACGTAACTGTAGCAGGAAATTTTAAAGGCGAAATGATTTGCAGCCGCAAGTTAAGCATCCTCAGAACAGGAAAAGTGCTAGGGGAGATAACATATAGTGCGCTTTCCATAGAATCTGGGGGATTATTGGATGGTACTCTTTCAAGAGCCAAAGCAGGAGACACCGCAATACTCCCTTTTTACAAAGAAGACGATCAGTTTCTATAGTATTCATACCGCTTTCATAGGTTGCCCCCATAAGCCATCACTGGTCAGTGGGGGCTTTTTTTTGTTGTCACTTCGGCCCCCATTCCTGTAACTTGCCTGTTTGGAGGCCCTACCCCACCGATTGGAAGACAGTAAACTCTAGCTAGAGAAAATAGACAACGTAAATGCATGCAGAAGCTATCGCATCTAATCAATGGTGCTGTGCGCTGGTTGCGTACCATATCATTGCCAAAATCTCTGAATTTGCCAGTGGATGAAATCGCCAAGATACTTTGCTACGGAAATTCAAACACCTGGGGATATGTTCCAGGGACTGGAAAACGATACTCTTTTGGCTCTCGCTGGCCTGGAATTTTACAAAATAGACTAGGAAAAAATGTGCGTGTGATTGAAGAAGGATTGAACGGAAGAACCACTGCTTGGGATGACCCGCTAGCAGAGGGTAGAGATGGAAAGAAAAGTCTCAAAGTCATTTTGGAGTCTCACTCACCCATTGACTTACTTGTCATCATGCTTGGTACTAACGACCTGAAACACCGCTTTGGATTATTAGCTTCCGATATTGCACAAGGGGTAGGCGAACTCGTTCAAATGGCAAAAGAGAGCGATGCTGGACCTAATGGAGCCAACCCGCAGGTACTTTTGGTTGTACCACCTCGGATTCTTTTCTTGCCTGGTCAGACTGCGTTGGATTTTGAAGGTGCGCTCGAGAAATCAGGAAAGCTATCAGCTTACTATAAATCAGTAGCGAAGCATTTAAGTTGTGCATGTTTTGATGCGTCAGGGCTCGTAGCTGGCAGCTCGATTGATGGAGTACATTTGGACAAGAAGGCGCATCGAAAGTTGAGCAAAGCACTTACAGAGGTCATTGAAAACCTCATCTCTACACCTTAAAGGAAAACCATATTTAGTGTTAGATTGAAACCCAGGTGAGTGTGAATTAAGGGATGTAATCTAAAATTTCGCAGTGGGCGAATTGAGGTTACACCTTTCTAAATGCTTTAAAAGTACATGAATCATACACTCAAGTTATTTCACATCCCCCAAGACCCACCAGAGATCAAACTCAATTCTCACCCGTAAGGCTATCTCTCTTCTTCTTTCATTCTTCCATCTTTTACAGAATCGAGACATCAGTCAAAAATTGATCATTTGGCCAAATAGAACTTGGCCTTTTGGCAAAATTTGGTGATTTACCAAGTTAGTCCTGCTTCCCTCCGGCAGTCATAAGTATTTGTTTTCAAATGAATTTACGGTTTACATGCTGCTTTGGCACTATCCCTGCCTATAAAAGGCACCGCAAGAAGGTACACCAAAATTTCTTAGCTTAAAGAGAAATGGTCAAGGGGGAGATGAATATGAAAGCAATGCTACAGCACTTTTTGCACCCCTTGAATCTATGGTGTCGAGTAGGTGGAAATGGCAGGTGGTGCTTCAAATTATACGAAAAGTGGCTGTGGCAACCCTTATTGAGAGAATTGCTTTCTGATGGCCCAATCCAAAAGGAAGAGGGAGTGTAAGCAATATGAATATTTCCTGCGCATACTGCAATAAACCTCTCACTCAAGGTCGGGAAGTTGTAACAGTCTGTAGCGGTGGACGGTTGTATTTGTTCTGCACCATTGGGTGCAGAGACCTTTATGGATTCAGGAAACTCACCAATCGTATTTGCGCCAGGGAAGGCTGCAACAACAGGGTGCCAGAGGGAAACAGAATGCTATGTTCTAGTTGCCATCAGAGAGGAAACCACTTAGCGGAGTCTGAACTCTCCTTTGGTGAGGCAGAGAGAGCACACTGGGAAAGAATGGAGCGGGAACTTCATGGGCGAATTGAGGAGAGGATTAGAATCTATAGTTCCCAAGATATGTCCCAGGAAGAACTACGCTCTTTAGTGCCAAGTCTGCAAGAGGAAGCGGCATAGGTTTTGGGGAGGCAGTATGGGTTTGATGTCCTATTTCTTTCTTTCATTTGTTCTCATCTTTTTCTTGTTGCTTGTCACAGTGTTTATACGTCTACTTTTGACGGATAACGAAGCGGTGGAAATAGATTTGCTAGAAGTTGAGGCAGAGTCAGACGAGACAGCAACTCCTTAGTCGTGGATGAAATCCTTTCGAGGTCTCAATGTTTCCGGAGTTATACTTGTCCGTTGGGTATATTTTTCTGGTAAGTCTGCTTCTACTAAGGGATGAATATCTAACCTGGAAGATTAACAAGAAGCGCCTTGACGTCCGAGCCAAACTCTCTTGGCCAGTCACGGTCGAAACTATCGCAGGACCCATTTACGGTCACACAGAAAACATTAGCGCCACTGGTGCGTTATTGGTCTGCCTACAGCCATTATGCAAGGGTGAAATAGTAAAAGTAGTCTTAAATGCTCCCAGTCGGCCCTTGGAGGTAGATGCTGAGGTGATTTGGATCGGCAGGTATCTGCCCCCTGAAAAGTACTATCCTCACAATGCAATAGGTGTCCAGTTCAAAAGAATTTCGGATGAGTCCAGAAGTTTTCTGGCTCTAATAGTGCATAATTGCTTGAACGCTGATAAGCGTTCGTAGGCTTATATACTGGAGAGATAGCGGCGCTTTGGTTCTGTTTTTCTGTTGGCATCGGGTTTGCATTCAAAAACAGTGAGATGAGCGTGAGGCTCAAGTGGTTTTTTTGTCTCCTAGATCGCTATCTGTGTATCAGGGGTAAAGGTCCAATATGGCTGTTTATAAAGAAAAACGCCAATTCGCAAGGGTAGAGGTGAAATGGGCTGCCACCATTATTACCTCTAACGGTCAGCTTGTTGGTGAGACTATAGATATAAGTCAGGTTGGTTTGTCTATTTACTGCAAAGAACCACTACCTATAGGGCAGGAGTTTCGCTTGGAAATCCAGCCGCCTAACTTCCAGCCAATCACTGCTACTGCAATAGCAATCTGGTCAATGGATACAACCTTTTTGGAGGGTTTTCGAGGTTTTGTGACAGGTGCTGAATTTGAATACATCACTGAAGATGATATTAGGCTTCTTGGGGAGGCAATCAGAAACCAGCCAGAGGAGAAAGACTATCAGCAGAACTTAGAAGGTCGCAAGAGCCTTGAAAAAGATAGAATGGATAAACAGTCAAAGATTGCAGCTAAGAAAAAGCAAGTAAGTGGTCGGATATATCCGAGATTCAAAGTGATCAACTGGCCTACTATAATTCTAACCAAAGATAAGATGATAGATGGAATAGCAAGAAATCTCAGTGCCAGCGGAGCATACATTTATTACGAAATGCCACAGAACAAAGCCGCACCTCTTCCTTTGAATGCACAAGTATCCCTTGTCATTAAAGTGCCCGACCGCTTTCCCCTCTTAGTTCGCTCTGAGGTTGTATGGTCCAGAATCATCAAGACTAATGACGGCATTACATTGCTCGGAGCGGGTTTTAGCTTCACAGATATCTTTTTTAGTGATCGCCAATTTCTCCGTGAGATGGTCGCAAAGTATGCCTGGTAAGAGGTTCAATCGCATGGAAGAGAGTTAAAAATCATACCTGCATAATCCCAGAGCTTAGTGTAAGCGTGATCATCGGAAGTCCAGATCGCCACACCCAGAATGTGAATTACATACTCCCCACTTTTGCCCCTTCTGATCCGCCCCCACTTGTAGTAGTATCCTTCCAGAAGCTAAAAGTGTGAATTAAGGGATGTAATCTCAAGTCCGCTCTCCTTCCATCTATGCTGTCCACCTACATATTTTATAGGGGCACAATCATTGCATTCATCTGATAGTTTATTTGCACAAACTAAGCGATAGCCTATTATGTTTAAGTTAGAACTGACGCTGCAAAACCTTGTGCTAAAAGAATACGCTCTCTCTGATGGGGCCAAACTGAGCATTGGCCGCCATTCTGAAAACGACATTGTGCTCAAAGATATGAGTGTATCCCGCCATCATGCCACCGTTGAAGTAAGGGGACAGCAGTTGCTTGTCTTCGACGCAGGGAGCAAGAACGGGATAGCTGTGAACGGCACAAAAGTAAAATCTGCCGAACTGTACCATGGTGATGTTGTCAAGATTGGCAAGAATTGCAGCATCAAAGTGTCGGTCCCTCCTTCTAAGAAAAAGGAAGCAACCATAACCGGAGAACATGACCAAGAGAGTGGTACGTTGAAGGCATCTGACCCTTAACCTACTGAATCACGTGGCCTGTAACAGGCATAGAATCACCTGACCTTTTAACCAACTGAACTTTGGTTTCTTAGCCAAATTTGGCGATTTAATAACATTCCTCTATAGCAGTTCAACGAAGTTAAGTACCTATATTTAATATATTTATCTGCCTTTCTTCTTCATTTGGCATCTTTTCTGCCTAAACTTATAAGCAGAAACCGTGGCTTCCTTGTCTTGAATACCACGTTATGGCCCTAGCCCCCATCAGCCATCTGCGCCCTGTTTGATGGGGGCTTTCTTTTCCACCGCTCCAATGCTGCCCACCTTTCAAGAAAGTCGGGCATAGACTTTGCATTCTAAATGCAGTAAAAAAACTAGTGAGTCACTATGGTCATTGCAGGATATGTAATCTCTTTCGTTACAGGCGTGGCAGTCGGCTTTGTCTTCGCAGTTGTCATACTTTTCCGTGACAAGCTCAACCGATCCCCCTGAAAAGAGACCAAAGTGCAGCGTAGTATTTTCCACCTTTTTTCACAACTGAGGTACATTATGTCGGAGAGCAGAAGACCTACGGATTGCAAGAGCTACCCATTCTGTGAACATTTGAAGTCGGTACTCGAGAATGTGCCCGGCGACCTTGTAATCACCAGGACCATAGTATTGCAAAGAGAAGCTGAGGCAGTCTGCGCCCAATGCCCCGACTTTGAACCCAAGCCGTATCTAGAGTAATCTACGCTACTCTTTACTTTTTGTTCCTGTCCCTTACCAGTTTGAGATGAGCGAGAGCAATGATAGAGGTTCTGATTAGAGCATGTCCGCTTTTCGCTGGGGGTAAATGTCCACAGCAGCAACAAATAGAAAAACTCTATCTATTTCCCCAGCTATCCACCATTGAGGAAATTGAAAAAATCTGCAGAAGCCAATGCTGCACCAAGGAGGCCCTTTGCTCCGATCACGCTGAAAAGGTTCTTGCACATCTTCGACAGTCCTGACATTTATCACCGTACAGGGTTAACAACGGGGTTGCAGCATATGTTTTCCTTGTGCTAATCTGTGAAGCGAGTAGGGTCTCTCACCTTGACCCTACCCTAATCGGCTCTGTCCTCACTGGCCTTCGTTGCCTCGGTCAGTGGGGGCTTTTTTCCTTCTCTGCCGCTGCTTCTACTCTCAAATTAGACCTAAAACTCGTGGCATATTTCCTGCTAATTTAGTTGAACTTGCAAATGCAATTTTATACACGGAGTAACACTATGGTTGAAAAGGAAAAACGCACACATCATAGAGCCAAGCTATCAATACCGGAAGGCATCCTGTACGCACCGGACTCCTAAGTGTCCTGTGGCCGGGCCAGACCGAGGGACTGTCCCCTGAAGAGGTTACCCTGGCCGAGGTGCTCTCCAAGGCCGGTTACCAAACGGCCATGTGGGGCAAATGGCATCTAGGCGAACTGCCCGAGCAAGCGCCTGAAAACCAGGGGTACGACTACGCTTACTATGGCCTGTTCAACGGCGCTCCTGATGCATGGCCGGACAGTGCGGCGCTTTTCAACCAACCGACACCGGCCAAAGGCCCATTCTATGATTATCCCGGTAATGAGAAATACAAGGAGATGACGGGCATCGATCTCGACGGGCCAGCCGGTTACGTGGGTCGCAAGGGCAAGGGTCGTGAGCCCATCGAGGGACTTGCCGGGACATTGAGCATCAAGCGCCAGGATGCCTTCGAGAAGGAATCTATACGCCAGATCCTTGACTATGTAAAGGAAAAGGCCAAATCTGAAAGTCCATTCTTCATCTACTGGGCCACATACACCCAGCAGATGACCGGCGCTGAGGATTACCAGAATGCGCCGCATGTGGATCGGGCCAACGCCCAGGCCTCGATGATGGCCCAGCACAACGCACACGTGCAGAGCCTTTTGCAAACTTTGAAGGACGAGGGAATTGCCGAGAACACGCTCGTTGTCTGGTGGAGCGACAACGGGCCGATGTATGCGTTTTATCCGACTTCCGGCTATTCCTGGCTCCGTGGCGGAAAGGGCTCTGTTACCGAAGGTGGCGTGCGGGTGCCTGCCATGGCGTGGTGGCCGGGAATGATTGAACCCAATCAGGATCCCGCCGATATGATCCACCTTGTGGATCTTTACACTACCGCCGCGCGAATTGGCGGTGCGCTAGACAAGGTTCCCTCTGATAGGGTAACCGCCGGCATTGATCAGACCGCCTTGCTCCTGCTGGGTGAGAGTCACTCACGGCGCAATTACATGTTTCATTACAGCGGTGGCCAAATCGGTGCATTGCGTTACGAGGATTTTAAAATTCTCATGACAGGCCCCGGACACGGCGGCCTTCCCGGCATGGACTTCTATAATGTCCGGCGAGACCCAGGAGAGAAATTCGGTGCAATGTATCCTGGGCTTTTTGCAGTTACGCCCATTCAAAATCACCTGAGGGATCATATGATGATGATTAGAAAGTTCCCGCACCGCCAGTCCGAGACCATGCCCAAAGGCGCGGAGATGACACCGCATGATTAATCGCCAGGGTTGAGGGAGGCTTGTCTGAGCCTCCTTCAACCTTAGTTGGGCATGATGTTCCGCTACGCATCGGCACCTGTGCCGAAGCATTCCTGGGGATAGCTTGTTTAGCACAGACGCCTACAATTACGCCCTAGGCCTGGCAGTTCGGCTTATGTACTAGGGGCGAGGTACTGAAGAGACTAGTTCTCGCCATGAGCGACATAGTGTCGATCGCTGAAGAACTACCAAATCATGTATGCGAAACTAGGCAGCCAGAATGTAACGTATCTGCTATCTATCTGGAGTCCCGACCATGCCTCAGAATTTTCGATCTGCTAATCATATCTGGATGATCAAGGTGTTTATTGCAAGCGGTTATTTCCTGGGTAGATCGGTTTACCGAAACTGGAGATGACATACTTTAATCCCCACTTTTGCATTTTAGGGACAGACACAACATCTGGGGTTATGGCGATATTCATTTTTCAAAAAGTCCCAAGATTCCTTAATCTGTTATTGACAAGTGATTTGTCCGGTTCATTTTGACAAATGAAATGTCCGCTCCATAGTTTTCAGTCCTCCCCCTGTTACCATGACGAGGCTTTAGCAACGGGGATACGGTTGGATGCCTGGAGTTCAGTGCTGTGAGTTACTTGTTTTGGTACCGGCTTTCCTTTGGCATTGTAGCGACCCAGCAATCTAGTACCCCACCAGACAGTGTGTGTATTATCGAGGTGTTTTCGCACAATAACACGTAAGCCTGCACAGGAGGCTCTTCCTGGCTGTTTGTCTATTTGGAGTCGCACCTTGTTCATGACCACAGTATTGTCTTTAGCGACAGTGCGACCTTCTTCGAGACAGAGAATTTGGTTGAGGTTAGCGTTGCCAGCAGTGACAAAAGCACTTTGTGGGAGAGCTGGCTCTCTTTTGAATTCTTGATTGTACTGAGGCAAAAAGCGCTGACGCAGATACCGATTTGCCCCTTTGATGGTGGAGATTCTAGCGATTCGCAACTCATTAACCAACCGATCCTGTAGGGTGCGATTGATGCGCTCACTTCGTCCTCGTGCTTGCGGCGAGTAGGAGGGAATATGCTCTACGCCGAGACGAGCCAAACAGCGTCCAACTTGGGTGAGGTTTTCCTTGTCCACCCGACCTCCTGCCTTGGGAGTATGGAAGGCCCAGCTGGCCCGATCGGTATACAGTGCCATGGGGATCCCGTAGGTTTCTGTGACCTCGCCCAGGGCTGTCATCACCGCCCAGGTGGACTCTTTTTTCCACAGCTGGGCATACAGAAGACCGTTGGTGGCGTCATCGACTACGGTAATCATCGTTTGGTATTGCTCTGCGTTTCGGGCCAACCACCTATGACGGCTGCCATCCAGATGGAGCATTTCTCCAAACAGGGCCCGGCGCTCTCGTCTTTTGCGGTGTCTGCCGCGTTTACGTCTTTTTTTGACTAGGCCTGCTTCCTGGAGTGCTTTTTTGACAAAGCTGTATGAAAGGCTTACTTCATGTTCTCTGCGTGCAATCCCATGGAAATGGCGGACATTAAAGCCCTGATATCGCTCGCGGTAGAGGCGAAGTACCTTCTCAACCTCCGCCACCGGTGCCCGACGGGGCGAGGGTTTTCCTGTACGACGGTCCAAAAGACCGTCATAGCCATAGAGCTCGTAGCGCCCTCTCCAACGCCTCAAACTACGTGGGCTTATCGCCAAAATGTCAGCTGCTTGTGTCCACTTCAACTGTCCGCTCATCGCTCTAAGGATCACTTCTTGAATCTTCATTGCCCGCTCCAGCGCGGATGGCCCGTACAGTTTCATAGGCAACCCTCCTCGGTTACCTTTGTACAGCCTTCCGCCGAAAAGCGGACATTTCATTTGTTAAAATATGCGGTCACATTATGTACCAACTACACCAAGATTCCTTAATCTTGACTACCTACACTGCTTTGTGCCAATATGTCGACTCTGACCAAAGGAGGAAACATGAGCCGAGTTATAATCCTTGTCGCGATAACATTTGCACTTGTTACCTCGTTTGCCTTTGCAGACGAACAATACCGATGTACGGCCGACAGTGCCTCTGGTTTTTATTTCAACAGAGCAGCAGAGAGTTGGCAGCGCACAAAAATTAAGGCAGACTCTAAGTACACAATATCGAAGCCCGAGGGCAGTAAGTGGGCATTCGAGGTTCGCGAGATGGGAAACTTCTCTCCAATCGCTACATGCCAGGATGGGTTCGATGAGGCGGGGTTTCTCTTTTGCAAGGCAACGGGTTACGATTTTAGATTCAACCGGAAGAACGGCCGTTATCTTGCCGCCTATCTCCTCGGCTACTATAATGTCCTCCCAGGGGACAAGGAGATAACCGATGCAAAAAGTGCTAGGCCATATATAGAAATTGGCACGTGCTCCCCAATTTGAACACCAGCCAAAGGCCTCTCCAGCCGCGCACCACAAACAACGTCCCTGGCCACAATACACTCACTTTCTCGGTGACTGTCAGTTGAAAGTAGACAAGATCTTGTGCCAGATTCAAATCCAGCAAAATGTGAATTAAGGGATGTAATCCACAGTTTGCTCCCCCCATTTTTGCCACCCGCCCAAACTGCCAAAGATTGTGCTTTCTCTTGACAGCAAACGCCCCAGTAGCCTAATCTGAAACAAGTTCAATCTTCTCGTTCCAGCTCATTCTCGAGCGATCATATTTCTGAATCTGACCTGCCCTTGCCCTGTTCAAGTTCACTGCTTTTATCAGCTTGTCCTCTCCAACGCTTACAAGAGATATTGGCATGGCAACAGAAGACTTCAAGCGTAAGCTCACCGCAATCCTCAGTGCCGATGTCAAAGGTTACAGCCGCCTCATGGGCGAAGATGACCAGGCCACCGTCCGCACCATTACAGCTTACCGGGAGGTTATTACTGGGGTTGTACAGAAACACAGAGGCCGGGTTGTGGACTCTCCAGGCGACAACATACTGGCAGAATTTGCCAGTGTGATAGACGCAGTTGGCAGTGCGGTGGAGATCCAAGAGGAACTCAGGGCAAAAAACGCTGAACTGCCTGAAGATCGCAGGATGGAATTCCGCATTGGAGTCAACCTTGGTGATGTGATCCATGAAGAAGAGCGGATATATGGCGATGGAGTCAACGTCGCTGCCAGAGTAGAGAGCCTAGCTGAGGCTGGAGGTATATGTGTCTCTGGTACCGTATTTGACCAGATCGAAAGCAAGCTTCCCTTGGGGTACGAGTACCTCGGGGAGCAGAGTGTAAAGAATATCTCTAAGCCGGTGCGGATCTATAAAGCTCTTATGGATCCCGAGGCAGTGGGAAAAGTTATTGGGGAGCAAAAGGCTGAGCCAAGGCGAGGGCAAAGAATAGCTCTTGTGGTGGTGACCGCACTCCTTCTGATAGTAGGCGGTCTGCTGATTTGGCGTACTGCCTTCCCACCAGTGCAAGTCGCCTCTGTGGACAAGATGGCCTTTCCTTTGCCTGACAGACCTTCCATCGCAGTCTTGCCGTTTGACAACCTGAGCAAAGACCCAGAGCAGGAATATTTCAGCGATGGGCTCACTGAGGAGATCATCTCTGCACTTAGCAGCGTTCCAAAACTCTTTGTAATTGCTCGAAACTCCACATTCACCTACAAAGGCAAACCCGTAAAGGTACAACAGGTTAGTGAGGAATTGGGGGTTCGGTATGTTTTAGAAGGGAGCGTTAGAAAGAGTGGAGACAAGATAAGAATAACAGCTCAGTTGGTCGACGCAATTAATGGGCATCATTTATGGGCGGAAAAGTATGATCGAAACATAGATGACATATTTGCCGTTCAAGACGAGATCACCAAAAGAATCATCACGGCCATGCAGGTAAAACTGACGGTGGGCGAGCAAGTCCGAACTGCTGCCAGAGGCACAAATAACCTTGAGGCCTATCTGAAGTGCTTGCAGGCGAATGAGTATATGCACCAGATTAATCCAGAGAGTAATGCTTTAGGAAAGCGATTGGCAGAGGAAGCCATTGCTTTAGACCCAGAGTATGCTTGGGCATACTATGTTCTAGGTAGAGGCCACATGCTTGACGTGTGGGTTAAAGCCAGTAAATCACCAAAGGAGTCCATAGGGAAGGCCATAGGATTAGTGCAAAAGGCTATTGCCTTAGATGACACAAATGTTGATGCTCAAGGCCTTTTGGCATTCCTATATTCAATGACAAGACAGTATGACAAGTCCATTGTTCAAGCGGAGAAGGCCTTGGCCCTTAATCCCAATTCAGCTTGGGCCCATTTCGCTGTGGGTAAGACACTTAGTTTTGCCGGCAGGTGGGGGGAATCCATTCCGGAATATAAGAAAGCGATACGTGTTAATCCTATCCCGCCGGGCAATCAACTCTGGAGTTTAGGATTGTCCTATGCCTATACGGGGCAATACGACGAGGCAATACAATGGTGTGAAAAAGCAGTCCGTCAAGAGCCTAATGATCTATTAGCCCGCATGATGATGACTGTGGTTTATAGCTTGTCAGGAAGAGATGAGCAAGCTCGAGTTCAAGCCGCTGAAGTACTAAGGATACAACCCAAGCTTTCTATTAAGAAATTTGAAAAGAAGCTCACATACAAAAGGAAAGAGGACAGAGAGAAGTTTCTCGGCGCCTTGCGCAAGGCAGGGCTACCCGATGAGCCACCACTACCGCTACCGGACAAACCTTCTATTGCGGTGCTTGCCTTCGATAATAT
Organism: uncultured delta proteobacterium; assembly: GCA_963712115.1. Classification (GTDB taxonomy): domain Bacteria; phylum Desulfobacterota; class Syntrophobacteria; order BM002; family BM002; genus BM002. The sequence continues at coordinate 15,013 of CAVQGX010000042.1, forward strand.
GAGTGCTGATCCTAAGCAGGAATATCTCGCTGACGGCATCACCGAACATATCATTTTCGCCCTTTCCAAGCTCTCGAAACTATTTGTCATTGCCCGGCATTCGTCATTCGCTTACAAGGGCAAGCCCGTGAAGGTTCAGCAGGTGGGCAGGGAATTGGGTGTTCGGTATGTTATGGAAGGTAGCGTCCAAAGAGCAGGCGACCGCCTGCGGATAACGGCACAGCTTATTGATGCGACAACAGGGAATCACCTGTGGTCCAACAGCTATATTCGAGAGTTGAAAGACCTGTTTGCCATACAAGATGACATTACAAAGAATATCATCACGGCCATTCAAGTGAAACTGACAGAAGGGGAGCAAGCCCGAGCTGCTGCAAAGGGCACAGATAACCTCGAGGCTTACCTCAAGTACTTACAAGCCAATGAGTTGATTCACCAGATTAATATAGAGAGTAATGCTTTGGCAAAGAAATTGGCAGAAGAAGCCGTTGCCTTAGACCCAGAGTATGCTATGGCTTACAAGGTTCTAGGGCAATCTCACATGTTGGATATATGGCTCAGAACCAGCAAATCCCGCAAAGCTTCTATGGCGAAGGCCATGGAGTTAGTGCATAAGGCTATTGTCTTGGATGACTCCTATGCTGAAGCCCACGCCCTTTTGGGCTATCTATATACAATGACAAAGCAGTATGAAAAGGGCATTGCCCAAGCGGAGAAGGCCTTGGCCCTTAATCCCAATTCAGCTGAATCACATATGAGATTGGGTAAGACACTTAGTTTTGCCGGCAGGTGGGGGGAATCCATTCCAGTATATAAAAAAGCGATACGCCTTAATCCTATCCCGCAGAATATCTACTTCTATAGTTTGGGGATCTCCTACTTTTATACGGGGCAATACGATGAGGCAATTGAATGGTGTGAAAAAGCAGTCCGTCAAGAGCCCGATTCTCTATACGCCCGAATAATGATGACTTTGGTTTATAGTGATTCAGGAAGGCTAGAGGAAGCACGGGCTCAAGCCGCAGAAGTGCTCAGGATACAACCCAAGTACACTGTCAAAAGAGGCGCATACAAGAGGAAAGAGGATACAGACCGGATGGTTAGTGCGCTACACAGGGCGGGTCTGAAATAAGGGGAGGTAAACAATGAGCTTCGTCAAATCTATGCAATGGGTCAGTGAGAATCTTACCAAGACAGTCGAGTTCTATGATGCAGAAATACTCATGGTCTATTTTGAAACGACCACATCTGCCGTGGAGAAGCTGCTTCCACCGCCGCTTGAGCCTGCATCAGCGCCTCTCGGTATTGTCTTCGTCGCCAACTATCCCAGCACCAGTTTTCGTGTGAAGTATCTGGAAAGTGGCCTGTTCTTGCGTGCGGCTTTCCAGGGAGATGAAGGAAACTATTGCCTTTCGATGCCTGTTACGGACCACATGGCCATGATCCTTGGTCGCGAGATCTTCGGGTATCCCAAGAAAATCGGCCATATCCACCTACAACGTAACGGGGAAAACGTTGAGGGCTGGACCGAGCGTCACGGAGTGCGTTTTCTGGATATCAAGGCAAGACTCACCGGCAGATTCAAGGATGAGTACACGCAGAAAGTGATGGCTAAGGTCTTGCAGCCTCCCATGGATCCAATAATATACAACTTCAAGTACTTTCCTGCGCCGGAAAGGGTTGGCTTCGACTACAATCCACGCCTGGTAAGAGAAGTAGTGAATATACGCCCAAAGCAAGTGGAGATCGGCGAGGCTGAAATCACGCTCAGGTCCTCGGACCATGATCCGTGGGGCGACGTAGATGTTGTCCGTGTGCTGGGTGCGGTATATACCATAGGCGATAACACAATGCAGCCAGGCAGTGTCGTAGCTGAAGTGGATCAGACGGAATTCGCACCGTACGCCTTCATGAAGCTAGATGTTTTCCATTCCACTGAGGATCAATAAGCTAGATAGTAAACTTCATATTACATACTTTAATCCACACTTCTGCTATTTTGATATATCCACCACATTTTGTGCTGCGGCTTCTAGTGGGAAAAGTGATCATATGAAAAAGCTACCTCCTTCGAGGCCCTAGGTGTTAAATGGGCCTTGGGGATAACCAAAACAAAAGGAGGTAGCCACCATGTATTATACCGGGATTGATTTACACAAGAAAACATCTTTTATTACTACAATCGATGCACGTGGAAAGATCGTCACCAGAGCCAACCTGCAGAATGTGGAAGAGAACATTTTGGCTTACTTTGCACAATCTAGGAGACGAGACTAAGATCGTCATTGAATCTATGGCATCGTGGTACTGGCTTTACGATCTTCTCACTGGAGAGGGTTTTGAGGTTGTGATCTCCAATCCAGTGAAGACCAAGGCCATTGCTTCGGCCAAGATCAAAAACGACAAGGTGGACTCTCATATGCTGGCTCAGCTTCTCAGGGCTGATTTGATCTCTACGGTTCATGTCAGCAGCCTTGAGACCCGTAAACTCAAGGAACTTCTGCGTCATAGAAACAAATTGGTTCGAGATGCCACCCGCATGAAGAACCGTATCCATATGCTGCTGATGAAGAACAATTTTAGAAGTCCTTTTAGCGATCTTTTTGGTGTTCAGGGCCTGAGGTATCTGGAAGAGATTGACTTGCCAGATTACCATCGCCAACACGTTGAGACCTATCTTTTGCTCTATGAAAGGCTCCAAGAGCAGATCGAGCCTTTAACCAAGAGAGTGCGTGCCCTGGCAAAGGAAAATCACACAGCCCAACTTCTTATGACTATCCCTGGCATTGGACCTATCACAGCCATGTTTATTGTAGCGGAGGTAGATGATATCTCCCGGTTTCGCTCATATCGGAACCTGGCTTCTTACGCCGGCCTGGTGCCTTCGTTAGATGCCAGTGCTGGCAAAGAGAAAAGGGGTAGGATCACCAAACAGGGATCCCGCTACCTGAGAACCGCTCTGGTCGAGGCTGCCCAGGCTGCAGCCAGAATGCAAAACTGCAGGTTGCGTGTTTTCTTCCGCAGAAGAATCGTCAAGGCGGGCTATCAAAAGGCCATTGTGGCCACAGCCCATAAGATCTTGCAGTACGCTTTCTACGTTTGGAAAAACCAAACACCTTACAAGGAGACCTATCCTGTTTGCGCGTAACCCGTTAATTCACATGGCCCACAAAGGTGAGGCCGAGAAAGTGATTGGGACGCCGTTTATCAGATGCATGATAGTGTGACACCTTTGGGTGAACACGGATAGGTGTTTGGCGATGAGCCCAATATAGTGGGTCCAGGCGGACAGTTAACAGAGCTTTTTTACTTGACAACCAGCTTTTTCATAGGTGTGAATTAAGGGATGTCATCTAAACTTTGCTCCCACCCCTCCATGCTGTTCACCTCACTTTCTCCCTGGTCATTCACGCCAAGTTTTGGTTACAAGTTCTTCGTAAACTATTTTTCAATGTGTCCGACTTTACCCATCTTTTTCCTAGAGATTCATTATACTTACCAATCTATATTATTCTAAACTTGGTATCAGTTTTGCATCTTAAAACAAAGCGAAACTGCATTAATGACAAAAGTCAACGATTAGGGCGCGTGGCCGAGTGGTCAAGGCAACGGTGTGCATAGCCGCTAGTCCCTAGTTCAATTCTAGGCGCGCCCTCCAACTTTCCCCTTCGATTCTATGTGGGGATAATAGAATTTTCGGTGTAACTCAGGTGAGTTTACGTTTTTATCATTCAATATGTCCTTAGGTCCGTCTTGCCCATCCCCTTTTTTCCATCAACGTGACTGCTAGCGTTGGTCATGATTGGTTTCCATCACCATTCTAAATGCCCTCCCTCCTTTACCTGATGCTGGTCATGTGATTTATTTCATGACCCTTCACCATGGCCTTGCAGTTTTGTTTCGAGGTAAGAAACAAAATATGTTCTTCAGACATGCTCTTGCAGCAGGTGATATGTTTCTGAAGTAACAGCGATAATTTTTCACACTCACGTTGGGGGCACAACCAGGGAGATGGCCTCAAACCCTTTGGCACACCACTTGCTTCATAGCTATCTTGAATTGATAAAGAAGCGATATTTCTTTCGCATCGAAAACAGTAAGAAGAAGAAAACAAACTAAAACCGTTCCTTAACAGTCCGAAAAAGGCAAAGCACTCGAAAGAGTGTGACGCAAAGCCACTGGCCTAAGCCCCGGATCTCCGGGAGATGGTCGCAGGGCTGCCGGGTGAGTGCAGTTTAAAGGTTGCCTCATGGGGCACTGTATTTCACCCATGGAGGCAACTCTCTGTGAAACCTCTTTATGACTTATCATCAAAATGGGAAAACTTATCATTATCCCGCCTCTCCAGATTGATATTTATTTGCTTGACGGCTTTGCTCATTGTTTTTCTTTCATATCCTAAAATTATCTATGCGGCTCAAGCAACATTGGAATGGGATGCTGTGATCCATCCGCTTCTTGAAGGTTACATGGTTTACTATGGCACCTCCAGCGGGGATTATGATGTGTCGTTGGATGTAGGTAACTGGACGAGTTGCACGATTGCAGCTCTTGAAGACGGTGAGACATACTATTTCGCTGTCACCGCTTATAGTACTGAGGGTGAGGAAAGTGACTTTTCAAACGAAGTGATTTGGCCTAGTAACAATAACATTTATGATGCTGGGACAGGGGGTGGGTGCTTCATCGATACCGCAGCCTACGGGTTCCTGTTCATGCCAATATGATTCGGCAGAGGGTGGCATGGACTGCACTTATGGATAATGTTGATAGTCGGCGTAGTAGGCCTCAAGATTGGTCTTGACATTTCGCAAATCGCTCTGAGCCGCCGAATTATAGCTTTTCTGTCGATAGGAGGTAAACTGAGGAATGGCAATGGCGGCAAGAATACCAATGATGGCAATGACAATCAGCAACTCAATGAGCGTAAAACCTGAACGGTTAATTCTCTTTGACATAAGTGCTCCGACATGAGCAGGCTCCCTTAGATAATACCTCTTAAGTTCCTTTCAGCCATGCACTGAACTTATCTTGTAGTTCGCTGGAGACTACATTTCCGAGAAATGTAATATCATCTTCAGAAATGTACTCAAATTCAGCACCCAATATAAAACGGCATGAAATCTTCTCAGAAGTGATTTCTTTCACCCAGACAGCCTTTGCAGTGACTATGAGCGGTTCGCGATTAGGTGGTTGGATTTCTAGACGAAACTCCTGCCCCAATGGTGGTAATTCTTGACAAAAGATGGATACACCTACCTGGCTGACATCTTTGGTCTCTCCAACGACCTTAACATCAGTAGTAAGGACAGTCACGGGCCACCCAATGTCCGCCCTGAGAAATTCACGCTTTTCTCTCTCAAGAACCGTGGTGGTGATTTCCGCTTCTGAGATGCTAATAGGGCTCCAGAGAAATAATTGATAAAGCTGACGCGTAGTGCACAGCACTTCGGAGGTGATGCAAGCCCGGTGCCAAAAAAAACGGAGCCAGTACCTTCTATAATTGGCTTTGAGAAATGAATAGTTCGGATTTGGCACTTTTTCCAAAGGTTCAGCAGTCAGTCCGCTAAAACACCAAATATTTAGGGAATTTTACCTTCGGCTCTGAAGATGATAGGTGTAGATAATGATGGAGTTAGCCTGAGACCCATGAAAGACGTGTAAAACTTCGTCGAGTTATGTGAAGCCATAGTCAACGACTGCGTTACTTTATTTAATATCCCGACCGAGGTTCTCGGATTTCCACGAATTGGTGTAAAATACTCGGGTATCCAGATGTCGCAGGTAACTAGCGTTTCCATACAAATAGGGTCAGGTCTCAAACTTGGATTTGACCACGGGATCTCCTGTTAATCCTCCAGATCTTCAATGTAGGATTCTAGCAACTTCAGGTTGACTGATATTCTCTGTCTTATGCGATCACTAAAGGCTGAGCCCTCTTCGGCTTTTAGCTCTATTGTCTTTTGGATGAATTCAATTGCTGACTTTGCATCCTGCCAATCTTCTTCCTTGGTTGGTCTAACCTGAGGATCCGAGAGGTCTTCATGCCTGGCATTGGTGGCCAACTCTATGATCAAAGTGTTTTTTGAAATTCTTTTGCCCCGTGACACCGTCTCTTCAGCTGATTTCAAAGTCAGCCAGTTATCGAGATCCTTGGGCAATCGTAACAGCCATTTCTTTTCCATCATTCCCACCCTTAAATGATATCATTAGTACTAATTATATCAAAAAAAGCTAAATGTCAAGAAAAACTTGACAATCTAGAAAACTAGTGTTCTTTCATGACGCCCGTAGCTTTGTCGACCCGTGAGTTTCGCTAAAGATTCTGATGTTGCAAAATAATAATAGGGTTGATGGATTTGCTCACGATAATCTCTCAGCGTTGTCCTATAAGGTAAAGCATCCCCCGGCATAGCCGAGAGCTTTCAATATTAACTCATTCTAACCGTGGCGCCGCCATAGGGGGCTCACTGAAGTAAAGCTAAATCTTACCAGTTGCACAGCAGATGGTTTTTGAAACTACTCCGCGCGCATAGCATCCCTTGACGAGCTCAGAATAGGCACAACCTCTAATCGCGGCTAAAAGCCGCTCCCACAGTTTCACACCAATACTCCGTCACTCCAATACTCCAGTACTCCATTTTCTCCTGTTCACTATTCACTCTGCGCTCCAAAACCACCTTTTATGTATATGGGAAATGCTCAAATTCCCTCTGATCCAGTTATCTCGGCACTGATCTTGCTACAAAGTTTGTCTCTGACGACCCGAAATAATCCCATTTGCAGCGCTCGGGCACTCGGACAAAAAGGAGGGGCACCATGGCGGAAAAAATTCTTGTAGTTGATGATGAAAAAGAAATAAGGGATCTGCTGAGTATTTATCTAAAGGAAGATGGTTACAACGTAATTGCAGCTTCAAACGGACAAGAGGCCATAAGCTTGGCACAGGCAGAGCATCCACAGGTAATCCTCATGGACGTCAAAATGCCCGGCATCGATGGGGTGGAAACCTGCAAGAGGCTGAAAGAGGAAGAAAGGACCAAATCAATTCCCGTCATTATGGTAACTGCCTATCAGGACAGAGACGTAGAAGCATATCTCGAAGGCGCCGATGACTTCGTCAACAAGCCTTTCGATAAAACAGAAATCACCTTTAGAGTTAGGTCCATGCTGCGAATCCGTCATCTCAATGACGAATTAGAGAGAGCAATGGCCTATATTGAGGAACTGGATAGAACCCTTCCCAAGCGCTAACTCACCACTGGAGAGAGCTACTTCATTGAAAAAAGGAGTTCTTGCCCATTAAGGGCAAGAAAATCTCCTGGTCTGTCAATTTTCCCAGCTTGAGGTAAAAAAGATTCGGGCCCTGCAGATCTGCATGGCGCATAGCGCCATGCGCATAGCGAAAATACTTCTCATCAACACTTTGCGCTATGCCCTTTGCGCTCTGCGATGATATGTCTTATTTTAGGTGGATATAAACGATTATTTTTGCATCAGGAGTAGCTTAAGTGAGCCTCCCCTCGAGTGGCAGTAGCTTCGATCATAGAAAAAAAGCAGAAGATACAAATTTCAGATCTCAAATGGGGCCTATCTTTCTACTGGCCGCAATTTTCCTCTTGAATTTCCTGGGCAGAGTAATCCTTGCTCCCTTACTGCCAACCATCCAAAGGGAGTTAGGTTTTGGTCACGGAGAAGCAGGTTCCCTCTTTCTCTTGATATCGATGGGATATTTCGTCTCCTTAGTTGCCTCGGGATTTGTAGCCTCACGCCTCATGCACTACCGAACAATAACCCTCTCTGCCTCCGCTATTGGATTGGCCCTGGTAGCCATCTCCTTCAGTGACAGCCAAGCGGGCGTGCTGGTGGGGTTAGTCCTCGTGGGCTTGGCAGCCGGGCTTTATCTGCCGTCCGGGATCTCCACCTTGACCTCCCTGGTAGGGCCTAACCAGTGGGGAAAGGCAATAGCTATTCACGAATTGGCTCCCAACCTTGGTTTCGTCTTGGCACCACTTATATCAGAGGCTCTGCTGAAATGGTTTTCCTGGCGAGGAATCCTTGGGGTGATGGGCGCGGCCTCTATTACCGCAGGGGCGGCTTTCGCCCGTTTTGGTAAGGGCGGCAGGTTTCCCGGCGCAGCTCCCAGTGTTGCCTCTTTCCAAGACATTCTGGCAAAGCCAGCTTTTTGGATCATGACCATCCTCTTTAGCCTCGGCATCACAGGCAGTTTGGGTGTTTACGCCATGCTGCCTCTTTATCTTGTAGCTGAGCGTGGCATGGATCAATATTCGGCTAATATCCTGGTGGCCATATCACGCATCTCTTGCCTGGGGATGGCATTTATGGCAGGGTGGGCAACTGACCGTTTTGGGGCGAAAAGAATTATGGCCGCTGTATTTCTCCTCACCGGCACCATGACAGTCCTGTTAGGTTTAGTAAAAGGTTATTGGATCGTCATCATTGTATTCTTGCAACCCATGCTGGCTGTTTGTTTTTTCCCGGCAGGTTTTGCCGCCCTCTCTTGTATAGGACCTTCGAGCTCTCGAAACATTGCTGTCTCCCTAGCTATTCCCCTAGCCTTCCTCATAGGAGCGGGTGGCATTCCCACCGGGATTGGGATAATGGGTGACTTTGCCAATTTTGCTCTGGGTTTTGGCCTAGTGGGAGGGCTAATACTTGTGGGATTCATCTTATCCTTAACCTTAAAGTTGCCTAAGGAACATGAATGTCCAGCCGCTTTTTCTGAAGAGTAGCTTCTCCCGCTTATATAATAGACAAAAACAGAGGCTCTTTAAAAATTTCGATTTATAGCCTTACACAATGACAAATCTTTGCTTTGTCCACCCCCATATTTGCTCAGGATGGTTAAGGCTGGCATGATGTTTGTATGTAACCTTATTGTCAGACCTTAGTCTGATGAAATCCAGCACCCGTGATATGATCTCAAGAGGGATTGACTGAAGTGATCGGTTACTCAATATACATAGTAGACGACGACGCTGACATGAGAGAAGTGTTGAGCCTTGCCCTCGACGGGAAATATCAGGTTAGAACCTTCTCTACAGCGGGAAGCGCACTAGAGGCAATCAAAGATGACCCGCCCGATCTAATTCTGTTAGATATTGGGCTGCCCGACATGAGCGGGGTTGATGCTTTACGGCAGATTAAAAAACTTAGTCCAGACGTCCTGGTGGTAATGGTAACCGCCTCTACTGATATCAATACCGCCATATCCACCATGAAGCTCGGCGCCTCCGATTACATGATGAAGCCGATCAATGTTGATGCCCTGGACGTGAGTGTTCGAAACGTCCTTGACAAGATTAGGCTTAGAAAACAAGTTCAGGTCCTGCAGGAAAACTATCTAAAGGAAAACATCCCCTGTTTTGTGGGAGAAAGTAACGCTATCCAGGATGTAATGCAATTCGTGGATAAGGTGGCCAAAGCTGTCGACACTCCGGTACTTATACTCGGTGAAACTGGTACCGGTAAGGAACTGATAGCAAGCGCAATCCACTATAAGAGTCCAAACTTCAATGGGCCTTTTCTTACCTTGAACTGCTCGGCCATACCCAAAGACCTGATTGAGAGCGAGCTCTTTGGCTACGAAAAAGGGGCCTTCACCGGCGCCAAGGCAGCAGGTAAAAAGGGGCTGGTGGAACAGGCCGCAGACGGGACCCTTTTTCTGGACGAGGTGGGTGACCTGAGCCTCGACGCCCAGGCAAAACTCCTGCGCTTTCTGGAAGAGGGTGAGTATTATCGAGTGGGGGGAACCAAGAAGCTCCGGATCCGTACCAGGGTTGTTTCGGCCACCAACAAGGATCTGGATACCATGATAGAAAAAGAATTCTTTCGACGTGATCTTTACTACCGCCTTGCAGTGATAAAGGTAGAGGTTCCGGCTCTCAACAAACGCCGTGACGATATTGTGCCTATTGCCAGGCACTTTCTTGCAGAATTTAGTAATAAACACGGAAAATCCTTTTCCGGGTTCTCTCTAGAAACCGAAGGTTATTTAAAAAACCACACTTGGCAGGGGAACATTCGCGAGCTGAGAAACCTCGTCGAAAGAGGCATACTTGTTGGCCAGGGGCCTGAACTATCTCCGCAGGATCTTGGTCTCGAAGGTATTACTGAACCCTTAGTTCCACCCACCGCCGAAAATGAGGACGGAATTCCAGCGCTGCCGGATGAAGGACTAGATCTTCAGGCCCTGGAGGAGCACTACATAAAAGAGGCTTTGCAAAAGGCCGATGGCAATGAAACAAAGGCGGCGAAGCTCCTGAGAATGAGCTACTATTCCTTTCGCTATCGAAGAAAAAAACTCAAAGACAAGGAAGACTAGTCTCTCTACTATCCTCCCCTTCCATTTTTGCCATTATCCTCATCACTTCGCCCGGAAGACGCTGAACGTGTGGTAAACAGTGAGCAGTAAACGGTAAATCGTTGGAACCGTTCAAGCCGTTGAAGTCGTTGAAGTCGTTCAAATGGTGAACGGTAAACGGTGGAAATCGTTCATTCTTAGCTCTTAACTTTGAACTTGGAACTTGAACTTCAACCGACATCTGACCTCTGATCTCTGACCTCTGAGTTCTGCCTTCTGTCCTCTGCCCTATGCTCCATGCTCCATGCCTCATCAAATCCAAAATCCGAAATCCGCAATCCACAATTCGAAATCCGCAATCTCCCCGCTGGCTAACTAGCAAATAATTGCTTGGCCATTTAGCCATTTTTTGCGATTTAGCTAGAGAGCATAGAATATTTATGATCTCATAAACTGTTGCAATTATTCATTTTTTTGGTTTTTTTCTCCTTTGGCATTCCTTCTGCAAATTAGTGAAAACAAAAGAAATCAGAAAGCAGTTGAGGGGGAGGAAAGAGATGAAAGCAATGGTTAAGAGATTAATAACGGGTTTGATGATTGTTTCATTTGTTGTTGGTTGGCCCATGGCCTCCATGGCCACAGAAGTGGACAGCATTAAGATTATCGACTTCGGCTTGTACAAAACCACATGCGCCGGGTGGCAGGAAGCGGTTGGCACTCAGCGCGGCAAGATTCAAATCATAGGCCAACGGGAACTGGTAAAACGGACTAAAATGATTCCCGGCAGTGACGGCACCGAATTTGGCATCCGTTACGTGGTCAATGGCCAAGAGGAAGGCGGTGAGGTGGATCTCCTGGTTAGAGTTTCCCATTCTGAAATGCAGAGTAGTGACGAGTGGGTAACTGCAAGGAAGATCGGTACTCCCTCCTTTGAAGGCTGGAAGTTCGATAGCGAGTCGCAGGTCGCCCCTGGTAAGTTGACCATTCAATTGTTTCACCAGGGAATAAAACTGGCTGAGAAGACTTTTACCGTATATTAGCCAAAAAGACAGACTGAGGACATATGATCTGGTAAGGAGGAGATTAACCCTAAAAAAATTTTAGACATAATATCCTTTTATTTACTTCCGGCTGCAACAACTCCAACTTTGGCCAACCATCCGCCCCGATTTAGCCAGGAAGGAGTTGTTAACCAAATTATCTCTGCCTCCCCTAGCTTGGTTGGATCTTATCCGACCAGGCTAGTGGGAGGCACCTCCCCCCCTATTAGATTTGTTTGCCTCGGCTAATTTAGGTATTTCATCCTTGAGGCAAACTCACTGCTCCTGCTCCATCCAATAGAATTTACTTGTAAAAACGAACCTGATACCCCTCGCGCACTAGTTGTCCTGTCCAATCCCATCTCTCTGTATACGTCAGGAGACCATTTCTCTCCTAATAAGTTTTCCCGCCTATCTTCTACTCAACACTTCCCAATGATTCGACCAGGGTAAATCCACCTGAATTTAGCGCCAATATTCCATTTGGCACGCTTCTTGATAATGATACTGAGCTAATCGGGCGCGGATGGCTGGAATCCTTCCAGTAAACAGACTCTTTGATTTTGGTTCATTAACTTATACTAATAAAGGTTTACGAGTCTGTACCTAAAGAAATTTAAAGGATTCTCCGTCCACTTTTAGTATTAAAAAAATCATATTTACTGCCAAGACATGTCAGTAGGTATAAAAAAACTTACAAACACCTTGGGGGGAGCGCAATCATGCTAAACACCTACAGAGTTATTACATTGAGCCTGGTAACAGCACTGTTCTTTGCGGCGCCTTTACTTTGTGTTCAGCCTATTTCTTTCCAGATCAAAAAAGCACAGCACATTCAGAACAAAAGGGTCAGAGTTGTTTCCCAAAAGGCTACGCAGAACCCCCATATCAATACCAGGAATGTCTCGGCGGCCTGGGCGAGGTCTATTCACAGAACCGGGTATAAGACTTTTCACCTGGAGGATCCCGTGTCCACCAGGGGCGGAGACGAAAGCTTGGATGAGAATGACCGAAGCGATTGGGATGCTGCCGGAGAAGATGGCGGAATAGGTACCATAGGAACGGTATCCCCTTCGGACCTGTAAATTACCAAGGTTTGTGCTCAGAACATCGGTTCTGAGACTGGATGAGGAATCACTAATACATAAAGGAAGCAGTCATGTGTTGGAGAAAAGGTTTTAGTACGAGACATCTTTCCGATCATCAGGGCTTCAGTGTAATCGAGCTTGCAGTGGTGGTGGGCATCGTTGTTGCTTTAGCCGTTCTTTCCGCACCAGTTATGAGCGGTTATAGCCCCTCTTACAATTCGAAAAAGGCGGCTCGCCAGATTGTCTCGCAGATGCAACTTGCCCGGATCCACGCCATTAAAAACAGAGTCAACACTGTGGTGGTATTTTATCCGGAAAGTTTCATCCCTGCAGAGCAGGCGAACTCTTTTTTAATCTATGAAGACACTGACAGCGACTGGATTCAGGACTCCGGTGAGCATGTCATAGTGCAGCGGATCTACATGCCGCCGAAAGTGCAGCTTATTTCGGCGACATTCACCTCAAATGGTTCTGGAGAGGCCACACAAACATTTTCCTGCGGCTTCGACTCCCAGGGTTTAGCTGCAAGACAGTCAGGCAGTGTAGTTTATGTAACTGGAGACGTCCAACTGAAAAACAGCAAGAACCAGACGAGAACCATAAGCTTTAACCCATTCGGAAAGACCAAGATATCCATGGGGAGTTAGATTATGTGGAGATCACATCGCTCAACAAATGAAAGCCAGCGGATTAAGTTTCGAGAAAAAGGCTCCCAGGAGGGATTCAGCCTGGTGGAAGTATTGGTGGCAATCCTTCTTCTCACCGTAGGCCTCCTGGCTCTGGCCAAGATGCAAACCCAGGCGGTGGCAAGCAACTCCTTTGGCAACCAGTTGACCCAGGCAACCTTCTTGGCCCAGGACAAGCTGGAAGAGCTCCGGCTGTTGAACGAGTGTTTTCTGGAAGTGTCAGCCAGGCCTCAGATCAGCTGGACAACTGAGGACCAGGATGTTGTCGACAACTACAACAGTCAGCTGAGCGACGCAGTGGATAACTGGGTCGAAACCGATGGCCCCGACCCTGATAGCATCCCAGATCAATTCGGTTGGCAGCCGGACTCGCCGGACCATATAAACAGTGACAGCCCTGGAGGCGCAGCCAACCCCATTGATGTCACCGGCGCCACAGTCTCCAATGGTGGCTACACCAGAACCTGGTACGTGGTGGATGACAGGCCGACAACCAAAGCCAAGACCGTGCGGGTGCGGGTTACTTGGGGAAATGGCCGCGAGGTATTTCTAGACACCGTGCTGTCGCAGTGATGGAGGTTGCTAATGAAGCGAGGACTCAGGCGAAAATCAGTGGAAAGAAGTCTCTCAAAGCAGAGTACGCCAACCTGGAATAGCTTTCTCCGCTGTCAGGGATTTACCCTGGTGGAACTGCTCGTGGTTTTGGCCATAGTCAGCATTGTCATGGGAGGGATCTATTCGGTTTTTGTTCGCTCCAATAGGGTCTACATCTCCCAGGAAGAAGTGGTGGCCGCCCAGCAGGAGGCGCGCTCAGCCCTTGATATTTTAGGCAGAGAAATAAGAATGGCAGGATTTATTGCAGCCAATAATAAGACAGGTGGACTGGATCCCATTTTTGCTCCCGCCTGGGCCGGCAGTGGTGATTCCGCCATTGAAAGTGCTGTTGTGGACGATACCAATAAGACCACCATCTTGGCATTCAAATCAAATCTGGACGGCATTGACACCGATCTGGACGGCAATGACGACACCGAAGCGGTGCGTTACGTTTACTACCATAGTGACCACGCTGATTCCACTCGGCAAAACACCCTGACACGAGAAGTTAAGCTCTGGAATGGCGGCTGGAGTGATCTTAGTGGAGGTGAGCAGCTATTTCTCGAGAACATTCAGGATCTCACCCTCACTTATCAAATGGCTGACGGCACCACCAGTGTTAATCCCACCGACCTTGAGGAGATCCGGGGGGTGGTCATAAGCATTACGGCACAGACTAGTATTGCCGTCGAGCCCTTTGAAGGTGGCAAGGATATTCGGACCCGACAGCTCATTTCTAACATCCAGATTCGCAACCTGGGTCTTTCCTAAGCAGGAGAGGAGTAGCAGGTGAAAGCCAAAGAGATGTTCGCAAGGATAAAACGGTTCGGCTTCAGAAGGTTTCTGGGTCGGTTAATTGGCAGCGATCGAGGCGTGGCCCTTGTTTTCGCCCTGGTGCTCCTGCTCGTGGTCAGCATCATCGGCAGCTCTGCCACCTTGACCTCCCAAATAGACCTAAAGTTGAGCGGCAATACCAAGGTGATCCGAACCTCCTTTTACGTAGCGGACGGGGGCATCATGTTGAGTCCAAAGGTCATCAGCCAAATCATCACTGACCGGGACCTGCCTACATCTGCACAGACACCACTTATCACCTATGATGACTATGTCAAGGTTGGCGAGGATCCTCTCCTGTTAAAAAAGATCATGGGTTTCGCCATGGATAGCGATTATCAAGATGAGGACCTCAATGCCACTGACATCTCTATGGATAAGGGAACCCAGGGGAGTATGGCTGTGGATCTCACCCGGGTGGCCACCCGGTACCTTTCCGGGGGTGGAGTTGAGTTCGCCTCGGGAACCGAAGGCGTGGGGGTCGGTGGTGCCGCCAGTGCTGCTATCATCTATAGACTCGACAGCAGGGGCACCGTGGGCACAGCACCCAGAACCACCTCATCCAACATAGTGGCACTTTACCGCAAAGTGGCGGGTGTGGCTGGAGGAAGGTAACCATGAAGCATCTAAAGAAATATGCAATCACCCTGTTGATTCTGGCGCTGGCTCTTCTGGGGGCAACTGGAGCTGAAGGGACAAACACCATGGCCCCCTACCTGTCGACACCCATCTTCATGGCCAATGCCGTTCCTCCCAACGTTTTGATTATTTTTGATAATTCGGGGAGCATGAACGCCATGGCCTACTGGGAGGAGGAGGTCGATCACGACGACCTTACTCCGGGAGAATACGACATCATACCCAGTTCGCCCTACGACCCCACCAAGGACTACTACGGCTACTTTGTTGCCGGCACCATGGGAAACAGGGTCATGTACACCTACTCCAGTAGCAAGTTCTCCAGGGACCCCAGCGGTCAGTGGGAGGGAAACTTTCTCAACTGGCTCACCATGCGGCGGGTAGACATCGCTCGCAAAGTCCTGGTGGGCGGCCTGGCCACCTCACGTACCGGGGGCGGTAACACCACCCTCATCGGCGAGGACCCGACACAGTCGAGCCGTTACTACAAGGTTGAACTGGATGCCGCCACTCTCGAGGACTACACTCCCCACGACGATGGCGACGACCTTTATGTGGGGCTAAAAGACGGCTACCTCTATGTGAGTAAGGACCTCAATGAGAGTCCTTTCGACAAGTTTGATTACAAGTACACTGTCAAGGTCGAACGGGATTCCTCTTATGCAGACGAGGCCTTTGACTTTCACGACGGCAACATTGCCGGGGTCATGCAGAAGGTGGGAGACAAAGCCTATTGGGGGCTGGAGTTCTTCCGCAACGGCACCGGCAGTGGGGATAACGGTGGTTACATCAAGAATCGCGTGGGCCATCCAACCATCACCAGTCTCTATACCAACATAGAAAATGAGGGCATGAAAAACTGGACGCCTCTGTCGGAAAGTCTTTATGTGGCTATGCAGTATTTCAAACAGGAGCCCATAGATCCGAGCTTGGCATCCCTGTACAACCCCGGCTACCAGATCAACTCCACCTGGGATCCTTACAACCAGGACGGGGAATCTGCTCACTGTGCCAAGAGCTTTGTCTTGCTCTTCACTGACGGCTCCTCCACTAAAGATTTGAGTATTCCGAACGCCTACAAAACCTATGACGGTGATCCCAATGATCCCAACACTCAGTCACCTTCTTATTCAGACGATGGTTCCGACTATCTGGACGACCTCGCCCTCTACGCCAGGACCAATGATTTGAGAACTGACCTGGAGGATGATCAGAACATCGAACTCTTCGTGGTCTATGCCTTCGGCGATGATCCGGCGGCCAGGCGCTTGTTGAAAGACGCCAGCAGAAACGGCGGTTTCATTGACAAGAACGGTAACAACCGGCCCGATCCTGCAGCTGGATTTATGGTGCAAACAGCGAACTACAGCACCCCTGACACCGATGGCAACTGGTCCGAGTGGTGGGAAGACAAGAGAACCAGTGAGGATGGTTCAGCCCTGCCGGATACCTATTTCGAGGCCAAGGACGGCTGGAAGCTCGAACTGGAGCTGATCAATGCCATCACCAAGATCCTGGAGCGGGCCAACTCAGGTACTGCGGTCTCGGTACTTGCTACCTCGGGCGAGGGTGAAGGTTCCCTGTACCAGGCCTTCTTTAAGCCCAAGTTCTCAACGGCAACTGAAGAGGTTCACTGGACCGGATACCTGCAGGGGCTCTGGGTGGATGCCCACGGGAACCTGCGGGAAGACGTGGGCACTGCCGGTGTTCTTGAACTGGATACTGACCCGATTGTCGAGTTTGTCTATGACGACACCGAGGGAGCGACCAAATTCAAGCGCCACCTAGTGTCGGCGGCTCATCCATACGGCACGACAAATCCCCCTACCCTGCACCCGCTGCTGGAACTCAACCCGCTGTGGGAGGCAGGTTCTCAATTGGCGAGCCGCAGTGCCTCCAGCCGGGTTATCCATACCTTCGCGGACTCGAACGGTTTCATACCCTTCACCGAAGCCAATGAAGGCGAGCTCAAACCCTACCTGGATCTGGCCGACGATGAGGCTACTGGGTTATACAACTACCTGGGTCCTGACGAAGACAAGCGGGTGACCAACCTTATCAGGTACATCCGCGGGCTTGATTCAGCTACAGACTTCGTAGACACAACTAACACCAGAAACCGCACCCTGGACGGCAAGGTGTGGAAGCTGGGCGACATAGTCCATTCCACCCCCACTCCGGTGGGACGCCCGGCGGACAACTACGATATCATCTATGGAGATGACACCTATGCGGCTTATTACAGGCTCCACAAGAACAGGGAAATCGCAGTCTACACCGGGGCCAACGACGGTATGCTCCATGCCTTCCTGGCGGGCGTTTTCGAGCCGGGAGCCAGCCTGACAGGCAATGGTGCCAAATTTACCGTGGACAACACCAAATACTCAGGCCTAGATGCGGGCGACGAGATCTGGGCCTACATCCCCCAGAATCTTCTTCCGCACCTCAAATGGCTGGCAGATCCAAATTACATTGAGGGCACCCACGTCTACTACGTGGACCTAAAGCCAAGGATCTTCGACGTCAGGCTGTACGAGGGTGCTGACGTCGGTGGCCCTCTCAATACTTTGTGGACAACGACTATGACCGCCGAACAAAGGGCCGAAAGACCCAATGGTTGGTGCACCCTCCTTGTGGGCGGTATGCGTTTTGGTGGGGGCAGCATCACCGTATCTGGTGATTGGGACTATGCCGGTCCTAATGGGAACACTAATAGGACTTTTAGCAGCACTTACTTCGCCATAGACATCACCGACCCCAAGGAACCCGTGTTCCTGTGGGAGAAAACCTACACCGGGTTGGGGTTTACCACCTCCTTTCCTGCTGTATTCAAGGTGGACGACAAGCAAATTATCGGCACAGAGCCCAACGAATCAGTGCAGGTGGACGGCCGGCACTGGTACCTTTTCTTTGGCTCCGGGCCCACCACCTATGAGGGCACCAGCACTCAGAACGGCAGGATCTTTCTGGTGGATCTGGCCACCGGAGATCCGGCACGGGTCTTTACCGAGTCCACTCACCCAACAAAAGGCACCACGGCCTCGCTGCCTCCTGCCGGTTTCATGGGCTCGCCGGTTACTGTCGATCTCAGCGTGGACTATTCGGTCAATGTGGCCTACATCGGTGAGAGCGATGATGACGGCGGAGCCTTATATCGACTCCAGGTTCCCGCCGCTCTCGACTATGTCAACGACCAACCTGTTTTACTTTATACGGTCACCCCTAGTACCTGGGTCCTGAGCCAAATGCTAAAAACTGAACATCCAGTCACTGCTGCCCCTGCAGCGGCGGTGGGCACGGATGATTCTGGCAGCAGTCTCTGGATTTACTTCGGCACCGGACGCTACCTGTCCAATGGGGACAAGACTAACACCGATCCGCAATACCTTGTTGGCCTGAAAGATCCTTACTACAATGGACTGCTCTTGGATGCTCAGCGGGACGCTATCCTTGACTTGGAACCCCTCGCTGTCGCTCCTGTTGATAGCGACAGTAACAATCTCTTTTTCGATACCACGGGGGTGAGGATTTATACGGACGGCTCTACTTCAATAGCCGGTACTACTTTTGGCGATCTGAAAATAGAGCAGTCCTATGATGAGCGCTATGCGTGCGGCTGGTACAAGGAACTGGAGAGCGGCGAGCGGATCATTAACAAGCCTTCGGTTCTGGGCGGCATTCTCTTGGCGCCTTCCTTCGTGCCGAATCAAGACGTCTGTGGTTTCGGTGGCAGCAGCTATCTCCATGCCCTCTACTTTGAAACCGGTACCGCCTTTTACAAGAGCGTGGTGGGGCTGGATGATGCAGACCCAGGCAGAGTTCTGGACAGGATCAATCTGGGTTTGGGTATTTCTTCAAGTCTTGGTATCCATGTAGGCCGTGAGGGCGGCGCCAGGGGCTTCATCCAGCAATCCACCGGCACCATTGCTCAAATTAACCTGAACCCGGCTTTTAGTATCAAGAGCGGCTTCGTGAACTGGCGCGAAGTCAGATAAGGGGGAGATTTCATGTCAACACGTAAGATCTGCTTAGTTCTCGCTCTGAGTCTGCTGCTCGCAGCAGGTCAGGTGATGATTGGCTTGGCTGGGCAAGACAACCCTGGCAAACAGGCAAAGTTGGTTTCCACCGAGACCCTGCGGATAATGGACAAAGGGGTTGACTGTATCTACGTCGGCGAGCAACCCCTGTACGTATTACCGGAAATTACCAAAATAACCAACAAATATGGCACCACTACTAGCCTGGACAGGCTGCGCATCCCCTGCCTGGCCGAGGTTACCTACACCAGGTGGATGAAGGGGGTAGACAAGCTGCCGGTGGTGGTTGAGTTGAAAGTAAAAAGAGAGTACCGCAATGCCACCGCCACCAGTTCCAGGGAAATGTAAAGTAAGCCAGAAAGGAGGATGTCAAAAAAAGTAAGTAAAGGATGCATCCAACAAAGATGCCATCTTATCCAGAGATCTAAAGGGGGAGGGGCGCCATGAAAATGAAATTTTACCAGAGGATATTGATCCTACCGGTCCTAGTACTGCTGTGGAGCGCACTGGTTCCGTGTCTTGCCAGCGGTCAAGATTCCTTTGTCATCTCTGAAACCAGATTGACCAACAGTGAGGCTGAGTCAGCAGGGGACGAATTCGGCTACGGGGTGGCCATTGATGGTAGCACGCTAGTGGTCGGGGCTCCTTGGGCCGATGACGGGGCGAGCAATTCAGGTTCCGCCCACCTGTTCAGGCATACCGATGGTAATAACTTCCCGCAGACCAAACTCACTGAGAGTGATGACCCTCAGACAGATGACCGTTTCGGCAATTCCGTGGATATCAGTGGTGACGCTCTAGTCATTGGAGCTTATTTAGACGATATTAATGCAAGAAATGCGGGCTCGGCCTTTGTATGGACTATTAACGAGCAAATTCGGCTAACTGGTGACTCCGAAGCAGGAAACGAATTCGGCTATGCAGTGGCCATAAGTGGCGATGTGGTGGTGGTCGGAGCCCATAAAGACGATGATAAGGGCCGTTATTCAGGCTCCGTCTATGTTTTCAGAAATAATGGATCCACCTGGATTCAAGAGGCTAAACTCTTGGCCGGCGATGCTCTGGGAGGAGAAAAATTCGGCTCCTCCGTAGCCATTGACGGTGATACCATTGTAGTTGGGGCTATTTATGGTGGCGAGGGAGATTCAAAATCAGGCTCTGTCTATGTGTTTAAGTACAACGGTTCTGACTGGGAAGAAGAGGCTGAACTTTTTGTAGAGCCCCGGGGGGATAGTGATAAGTTCGGCTATTCAGTGGCTATCGAGGGTGACACCATTATCGTTGGGGCACCCTATCACAGTTACGGGGAGGACGTTTCGGGCGCAGCTTATGTGTTTCGTCATAGTGACGCAACCTGGATAGAAGAAGCCAAGCTCACCGATTCTGGTCTTTCCGAAGATGCCCGTTTTGGCAACAGCGTAGCCCTAAGCGGAAACACTGTGGTGGTTGGAGCTTATAAAGCTGACGCTTTAGACGTGGACAACAATCTCCTGCTAGATGTCGGCTCGGTCTATGTGTTTAGGTTTGACGGGTCTGGTTGGCCGGAAAAGGCCATACTAACCCCCTCTGATGCTGCGGCAGGAGATGAGTTCGGCTATGGAGTGGCCATAAGCGGCGACATTGTGGTGGTGGGGGCCCATAAAGATGACGGTTTGGACGTGGACGACAATGTCATGCTAGATGCAGGCTCTGCCTATATTTTCACCCTAGTTCCTGAGAATCATCCTCCTGTGGCCGATGCCGGGGAGAACCTGGAGGTCGAAGAAGGTTCTCCGGTCACTTTGGACGGATCTGACAGTTATGACCTCGATGGTGATGACCTGAGATACTCATGGACGCAGACTGATGGGCCAGATGTTGACCTCGGCACTGCAAATGAAGCAACGCTAACCTTCACGGCACCTCCCTGGTCGGCCGGAAATGAGCACCTCACATTTCAGCTTGAGGTCAAAGATGATAGTGAAGCTGCTAGCACCGATGAGGTTAAGATCACCGTCTTGCAAAGCACAAACAGTATTACGGAGATCAACTCTGTTTTAGGTTCTGAGCATGGCCCATGGGGTATTGACAAGGACATATACACCTTCCATGGCACAGAAGGGAAGCAGGTGACTGTCACCCTCAAGGCTAAATCGGCTGGGAAGAACAATCACGGCGACCGCGCAACTCTGAAACTGAAGGATAATATAAGGGGTGTCAGTTTTTACAGGATAGACTCCGGTAGACTGCCAAACCAAATATCTGCGACCTTGCCTGCAACTGGTGAATACCAAGTCATTGTCGCTGGACAACCCAGGTTTTTCAGAGGCAAAAGGTTCTTGGGCGAATATACTATTACCCTGGAAGGCAATTCGGCAAGTCTGGAGAAAGGTGCAGGTTCTTCTGCTGCTCATAATAAGCCGGGGTGCTCTACCAAACCCGACAAGCAGCACCCTATCTGGAGCTGGATTTTAAGTCGTTTCAAACACTGAGCAAAGGGTTATCACTGCCAAACTATAATTATAAGGTGGCACGAGGCAGAGTCGGTAGCGACTCTGCCTTTTTATTGCTTGCTTCGATTCGCTTTTATTGGTAGAGTGCCTCCAAATTATTGAGAGCTCTGAATCTGTTAAATTTTTAATATCAATAGAAAATATTCTAAAAAAAGTTGTGTTCCAGGGGCAGGATTGCTATAGTAGCAAAAATTCCATACCTACCTGGTAAAACTGTAGCTTTTTCGCAACACTAATAGGTTAAATTCTGCTCAAGGCAGGGTTAATGCTACCATGAAGTGGCGCCGATTTGGACTGATTCTTTTCCAATTTTTGTTTATATTTCAAGTGGTTGACATCATTAGTACAATTTATCTGGCTATTCTAGCAAAATCCCCTCACCATAGGCATGCTTATTGCTCTAAAGTTACCTCCATTCTTCAGGAGACCAGTTAATGCCCCTGCACCAGCGTACTGTTCAAGGCGAAATCGGCTGTACTGGAATCGGCCTGCACACGGGGAAAAAAGTCGCCATAACCATCAAGCCACTGCCGCCCAACAGCGGCATACGCTTCTGCCGCAGTGATCTTGTGGACTCCCCTTATATTACCGCCCGTCTCGAGAATGTGGTGGACACCAGGCTGGCAACTACTATTGGCCGCAACGGGCATATTGTTTCCACGGTTGAACACCTCATGTCTGCCTTTGCTGGCATGGGAATCGACAATGCCCTGGTTGAATTGGACGGCCCGGAAATCCCCATCATGGACGGCAGCGCCGGGCCTTTTATGTATCTCTTAAGAAACGTTGGGATCAGACTGCAAGATGAGGTTAAGAAGTTTTTCTTAATCAAAAAACCTTTCAGCCTCAAGAGTGGAGATAAGAATATCAGCGTGTATCCATGCCGCGAATTAAAGATTACCTATATTATTGACTTCGATCACCCCTTACTTTCAGAGCAGACTTACGTTTTGCGCTTCTCTGGTCCTACCTTTATGAAAGAGATCAGCCGAGCTCGCACTTTTGGTTTCCTCAAAGATGTTGAGACCTTGAAAAACAACGGTTTCGCCCAAGGGGGCTCGTTGAATAACGCCATTGTCTTGGACGATTTTCGGGTTCTCAACTCGGACGGCCTTCGTTACAGAGACGAGTTTGTCCGCCACAAAATACTTGACCTCATCGGCGACCTTCACCTTTTGGGTATGCCCATTATTGGACACTTCGTCATTAATAAATCTGGACACACCCTTAATCACATCTTTCTCACAGAGCTTCGCAAGAGGAAAAAATGTTGGAAAACGGCCAAATTTCTTGATGAACATGCCCGCGAGGACCGAAAGATTTTGGTTCCCACTTTCGACTTTCCTCAGCCCGCCACAGTCTGAACTACTCTCCTCCGAACCCTCTTGCAATTTAGGCCTCTTTCAGATAACATCCCAAGTTAATTAATTGAAAATCTTGCGATTGTTAAAACAAACGAGGAGTCTTTCCACAAATTTCCCGTGGTGGCTTGACCTAATTCCGCAAAGCGGAAACAGATGTGGGCAAGATATAATGGTTGAGGCTACAATTCGGGATAGGGACGCTCCCCTTGGGCCAATTCAAACCTCTTTGTCTGTGGGCACAGAGGCATCTAATCATGTCCGTACTCCGGCGCCATTCACATATCTTTTTGCTATTTCTACTTCTCTGCCTCCTATGGTCGTCCCCTTCCCCACTCCGGGCCGCCGAGGCCACCCTATCCGATATAATAGTCACCAATACCCAGGAGGACCTTCTTGTATTTTTTGATATTCAGGGCTGCTTTACCCGGGAGATGGAGGAGGCAATAGTCAACGGCATTCCTACTACGTTTACCATTATTATCAGGCTTTATAAAACCCGCACGCTTTGGTTTGACGGCTCTATCTCTTCCTTAAGGTTGGAACACACTATAAAGTATGACAGCCTGAAAAACGAATTTCGCGTAACCCGTTCGGAAGACAACAACAACGAACTAGTATTTAAGGAGTTCGAAGCGGCCAAAAAGGTCATGGCGGGAATTAGTAACATAGAGGTCGTACCACTGAAGGAGCTTCAAAGGAATAGTAAATATCAGCTCCGGGTGAAAGCAGAATTGGAAAAAGTCCGTCTGCCTCTTTATCTCCACTACGTCCTTTTTTTCGTAACCCTGTGGGACTTTGAAACGGACTGGTACACGGTTGACTTCACTTACTAAGAGAAGCATTTATAATCTTTTTATCAGTTAACCACTCAGCCACAGGCCAAGGGGGTTGTGAAGCAATTGCTACCCCATTGGCCGAATAATGCTAGCAGCAACAAAGAGCCATGTTATCGCCAAAAAGACCTGATCGCACCGCGGAACAAAGGCGGAGGAGACGAGAAAGAATCATTATTATCGTCGCCCTGCCCCTCATACTTCTCCTTACCTACCTTGAGAGCCACTTTCTTCAGGTTGGCAGCAAGCTCCCCATGGGCAGTAACATCGTTATTTTCGCCCTAATGAACATCAATGTGATCCTGTTGCTGTTCCTTCTCTATTTGATCGCCCGCAATGTGGTTAAGCTCATATTTGAGCGGAAGCAGAACATTTTCGGACATCGACTGCGCACAAAGCTGGTGATCACCTTTATCACCCTTTCCTTGATACCAACCATCGTTCTCTTTGGATTGGCCACCCAGTTCATCTCCACCAGTATGGAATACTGGTACAATATACAAGTGGAGCAGTCGCTAAAAAAATCGCTACAAGTGGCCCAATCTCTCTATCAGAAAGCCATTGATTCCGGCTTCATCGTTAGCGCCCAGTTAAGTGAACTGATCTCCCGACACGACATGCTCAACAGAGACAAGAGCAAACAACTAACGGAACTTACGCAGGAAGCCCGTCGTGCCCATGATCTCCATCACATTGCCGTTTACTTACCCAGTCTGCAGCTCATGGCAAGTGACACTAAAGATAAATCTCCTCCTATTATCCTCGACGAGTCCATGGGCAAAGTAATAAGGCAGACGTTTGAAGAACGTCAATCCCTGAATCACATCAACTCAACATCTGCTGGTGATCTGGTCTGGACTGTGAGTCCCATTCTCGCTTCAGGGGACTCAAAAAAGATAATGGGCATTCTGGTTATCGGAAGATTACTTCCTAAAGATCTTCTTACTGACATGGCTGAAATCACTACCGGCTTTGAGAATTACCAACAGATGAAAATGTTGAAGAAACCAGTGAAGATGAGCAATCTCATTACCCTTTCTATTGTCACTCTATTGATTCTCCTCTTCGCCTCCTGGTTCGGCTTTTACCTTGCCAAGAGCATTACTGTGCCTATTCAAGAGCTGGCTGAAGGCACCAGGCGTATTGCCCATGGGGACCTGGACGTTCATGTTGACCAGGATTCTGATGACGAGATTGGCACCCTGGTCAACTCTTTCAACCGGATGACCCTAGACCTCCAAGCTAGCAAGGCAGCCCTGGAAAAGAGCAACTTGGAACTGAAACTCACCAGTGAGGAAATAGAGAGAAGGCGGAGGTACATGGAAATAGTCCTGCGCAACGTTGCCGCAGGCGTGGTCTCGGTAGATGCGGAGGGCCACATCCGGACCATCAATAAATCTTCGGAATCCATATTTAGTCTCAAGGCCGAAGACGTGCTGAATCACCACTACTCTGAGGTACTGCAAGCAAACCACATGGAGATCGCCAGCAAATTCATTGAAATGCATCAAATTACCAAACAACGCACCTTGCAAAGGCAAGTCCGATCCTTGGTGGGTAACCGGCTAATGACCCTACTGGTCACGGTCTCTATCTTGCAAGACGAGGAAGGACAATATCTGGGCATTGTGGTGGTCTTTGATGACCTTACCGAATTGGAAAAGGCACAGAGAATGGCTGCCTGGCGGGAGGTGGCAAGACGGATCGCTCATGAGATAAAAAACCCCTTGACTCCTATTCAGCTCTCAGCTCAAAGGTTGAGACGCAAGTACCTCCAGCGCTTTACCGAAGACGGTAAGGTGTTTGACGAATGCACCCGCACCATCATCAATCAGGTGGATGAACTCAAGCTCTTGGTCAACGAGTTCTCTAACTTCGCTAGGATGCCAACCGCTAATCCCTCGCCCAATGATCTAGCAGAAATCGTCCAGGAAACCCTATCGCTTTTTAGCGAAAGCCATCCGTCAACCAATTTTATATTCGAACAGCAAGATCCACTTCCTTTGCTGGACCTGGATCGGGAGCAGATGAAAAGGGTTATGATCAACCTTTTAGACAATGCGGTGGCGGCCGTGGATGAACACGGCGAAATCCGGGTTAATCTCTCTTTCGACGAGATTCTCAAGATTGTACGTCTTGAGGTCTCCGACAACGGACCTGGCATTCCGGCTGAGCACAAAATAGGCATGTTTGAACCATATTTTTCAACCAAAGAGAAGGGAAGTGGACTTGGCCTTGCTATAGTCAGTAATATCATTGCGGATCATCAAGGTTTCATCCGCGTTCGCGACAATCAACCGCAGGGAACCACCATCGTTATCGAACTGCCGGGGGGCAGCCGCACCTCTGCCGAGTCCGTTACCGAACTAACCTGATGTTAGCGCCCCTTGAATGCAGGAGATACTGGATGCTGGGTGCTGGATACTAGATATTAGATGAACATATGAGTTCTGTAATAAAAATCTAGCATCCAGGATCTAGTATCAAGAATCTAGTGAAGAGTCGTTTAACTATGACCAGGACCATAATGATAGTAGATGATGAGCCGAGCATCCGCACATCCTTGGAGGGTGTATTGGAAGACGAGGGTTTCAAGGTTGTCTGCGCAAGCGATGGTCACGAAGCCTTGAAGACCATGGAAGAGGATATGCCGGACCTGGTTCTACTGGATATCTGGATGCCCGGGATTGATGGGATTGAGACTCTGAAACGGATGCGGGAACTCCACCCTGCCCTCCAGGTTATTATGATCTCTGGCCACGGGACCATAGAGACGGCTGTAAATGCCACCAAGCTGGGGGCTTTCGATTTTATTGAAAAACCCCTTTCTTTGGAGAAAACCTTAGTCACCATTCAGAATGCTCTTAATTTTCGTCGGCTTCGAGATGAAAATATTATCCTGCGCCAAAAGGCGAGAGGGAAGCACAAGATCACCGGGGAAAGTGCAGTTATAAAACAACTTCGAGAAACAATTGAGCGCGTGGCTCCAACTCAGGCCACAGTCCTAATCACCGGCGAGAACGGAACCGGCAAGGAACTGGTAGCTCGCGCCATCCATCATTTCAGCCCCAGAAATACTCGTCCTTTGGTTGAGGTTAACTGTGCTGCCATCCCTGAAGAACTTATCGAGAGCGAGCTATTTGGGCACGAGAAGGGCGCATTCACCGGAGCCAATGAACGGCGCCGCGGACGCTTTGACCTTGCAAATAACGGCACCCTCTTTTTGGATGAAATCGGTGACATGAGCCTGAAAACCCAGGCTAAAATTTTACGGATTCTGGAGGAGCAGCGCTTCGAAAGAGTGGGCGGCAACAAAATTATCCAGGTTGACGTCCGTATTATTGCGGCCACCAACAAAGATTTGAAGCGGGAGATCGACGAAGGCTGGTTCAGGGAGGATCTTTACTATCGATTGAACGTAATTCCTGTCTTCGTTCCGCCGCTGAGGGAACGAAAAGAAGACATCCCGCTATTGGTGGAAGATTTCGTGGTAGAATTCGCCCAGGAGGGCAAGTCGACCAGAAAGACTTTTGCCGAAGAAGTTATCCCTGTGTTGCAGAATTATCCCTGGCCAGGCAATGTGAGAGAACTCAAAAATTTCGTCGAGCGCTTGGCAATATTAGTCCCCGAGGAGGTTATCGAGCTTAGCCATATACCAGCCTCTTTCCACCAGTGCTTTGAAGAGGTCAGCCCAAGTACCGCTATGGAGCAAGCCAACTTCAAAACAGCCAAAGTTCAGTTCGAAAAAGACTACTTGCGCAGGAAACTGGAGGAACACGATTGGAACATCTCAAAGACCGCAGGTGCCATCGGCATCGAGAGGAGCCATTTACACCGTAAACTCAAAGCCTACGGCGTTTCATCAGAGAAATCCAAGGAATAAAGCCACCAAAAGTTAAATCCTAATATCTAATTTCTAAATCCTAAACAATTTCCAAATGCGCCAAATTCAAATGAGAAAAACGAATTGACCCATTAATATGCATACGTCATTGGTTTTGAACATTTGGAAATTTGGATTTCGTATTTGTTTCGTGCTTCGAGCTTAGGATTTGGGATTTTGATTCTTTAGAATCAGCCTTACCGAAACCTCTTCTTCTCCTCCTCGATAACATCCACGAGCTCGTACATGATTTCCGGCAGCTTCATGCTGACCCTGTCCCAGGAAACGGTCTGGGGCGTTTCGTAGAGTTGATCCCTCAGCTTTAGTCCGGCTTGGTCAATGGCGCGAGCAAGGCCACTTTTCATGAAAGGTTCAAACTCTTCATTGGCTGTGACGAAGCTCAAAAAACGGTCACTCAAACGGTAGGGTGTAATCAGCAGATCGCCAGCAAAGAGAATAGCATCCTTGAAGACTGTGCGCACTGCATTCTCTTCTTCATTGCGATCGTATCGAAGCCCTGCAAAGGCAGCGTTGTCTGCGTACATCTTGATCAGGTGATCGGCCACATCCAAATAAGTAATGGTGAGGTCCCGGATGAAGTGATCGGAAATCTCCAATCCTTCTTCAATGACCAAAGCGCTCAGAAGGGTAGTGACGATGTCAACCCCCATCTTGTGGATTCCACGACTACCATCCTCCTCCGATATTGGCTGGTGTTTGTGATCATAGGCGCCACCGAGGACCTCCACCTGGGCAATGGTGTTGGCCTTGCGGTAAACCTCGATAAGGGTAAAGATTTCTACTCCCCAGTTGGTAGCGAAGTGCATTCTGCGCAGCAAGCTGTTTTCGAAGGCAACCTCGCCCGACAGTTGATAGTGGAAATTTAAGAGAAAATCCACAATCCTGAGGACCCTGTCCTCTTGCGTATCGGTGAACTTGCGCTTGAGTGCAATAAGAAGAGGGTCTAGGAGTAACCTCTTGGCCCGACCATAAAGTTGGTCCTCCTTAAGCCGCGCATAATATGCCTTTGAAAACTGATAGTTTAAGACCACTACAGGAAAAAAAAGCCGGTCGATCATCTTCCGCTCAAAGGTCCTGATATCAGCATCAACCACACCAATGCACTCGGCGCCCAAAGCCAGAGCTATACCGAAAGAGAGGAACATGTTCCTCCCCTTGCCCGGCTCTTCCAGTCGGAAACCCGCCTCTGAGAGTTTTTTGTAGATTGAAGCGAACCCTGCCCCGTTGTTGTGTTGAATGAGAAAGTTATTCAATCCCTTGGATTTCAGGATATCAGCCAGTTCGAGTGCTTCTTCGTCGCTGGCACTATCCAGGCCAAAAATAATATGAGAGAGATACTCCACTGCTGTCAGCTGTTCGACAATGTTGCCGAACACCGGGCGGTTTTCTTCCTCGGTGAATTCAGTTGCCAGGAGAGGCACTACGAGCACGGCCTTTTTCCACTTGGAGTGGAAGAGAAGCTTTTCATCCATCTCATCCGGCTGGGAACCTAGGAGATGAAAGGTGGTGATTTTCGTGTGCTTTTGGGCAAAAAAAGACATCAATCTTCCCTCTGGATAAGAACTTTATGGAGAACCTCTGGGGACATGCTTTTATTAGATAACCTTACTAAATTAATTGCCGACATACAAGGGAATAGGCGTAATTGGGAATTCAGGAATTAAAGAATTGAGGGATTGAGGGATTTAAGATTTTAGATCGCAGATTGAAGCATGGAAATTACAAATCACAACACCCAAATAACAAATGGTTCGACAAGCTCACCACCCTGAGCCAAGTCGAAGGGCAAATAACAATGACCGAAATTCAAAATCCCAAACCTTCACATCATCTTAAAAAAAGAAAATTCCAAATATGTTTGGGTCATTGATCACTTGCCCTGTGGAATGCCACCTGTTGGCGGCCCTCCTCCAGAGGATTCCACAGGGTGAAAATTTGAGATTTATTTGTAATTTGGTGCTTGGGATTTGGGATTTTGGCTCGAGGATTTCGGATTGCGGATTTGAGATCACACATCCCACATCTCACATCTCAAATTTTAGGCATTTTAGTTCATTTTAGTTCACTTTAGACATTTAGAGCTCTCTATGCCCTCTGCTCTATGCTCTATGCTAAATTTCGATACCAAAAAAATTGGCAATTAGGAAAGCCAGTCGCTTCCGCAGAACTTCGTAAGAATAGTGACGGGTTGCCACCAAATAGTTATGGTTAACCATCCTCTCACGTCTTTCTGGGGACTCCAGGACCTCCCGCACCTGTTTGACCACGCGCTCTGTTATGAACCCGTCCATAACGATCAGATCAAACTCTTGTGGTTCAATATCCCTGATGAAAACCTCATAGCGATTAATTAGCAGGGGTTTTCGAAAATAGACCGCCTCTAGGAAGGCGTTGCCGAATCCCTCATAAAGACTGGTGTAGGTGACAAAATCTGCGTGTGGATAGACATCCCAGAGAGTATAAACCTTCTCCCCCTTTTCATTAAGGCCACGCGTTTCGCCTATATGGCAAGAAACCAGCCTGAGGTCCACATTGTGGTCACGGGCATGTTCTTCCACAAAATGGGCATAGTCATAACCTTCGTCACCAGCTTGGTGAGAGATGACAAGTTTATATTTGGCATCCCCTAGTTGACTCACCAACTCGATGGCGTGTTCGATGCCTTTTCTCTGAACTATCCTGGTGGGTTGCAGAATGAGGACGTCACCTTCCTCTAGACCGATCTCTTGACGAAAATTCTTGCTATATTCAACATCTACCTGTGGTTGATTCTCGAAATCCAGCACATTTGGAATGACTGTGGCTGAGATTCCGGTACGCAATGCTAATTCTTCTTGGGCTAAGGTGCTGATCACAACATGCTGGATACTTGGAAGTTTGGGCGGAAACGCCATCTGCAGATAATCTTGCACTGCGTTCAACGAAAACCGAACCCTTTCCCAAAAAAAATCATGGTGATGGGCAATGGTGGGAATGCCGGTCTCTGCAATCAGCTCGGTAACCGCCAATCCCAGAGGGATATGCATGGGGATACTCAGGACATTCTGGGGAATAATTATATCGATGTTGAACTTCTCGATGAACTCGTAAAGCCTACCCTTTAGATAATTTCTCATGGCATGGATGTGACCGCTGATTTCCGAAGTCCTGTATTTCACCCCAAGTACGTGCTCATTGATCCACCTTACTTCCTCGTGGTCAAAAAAGGCCTCAACCACCAGCATGCTCGCCTTGGGATCCCGGTCTAGCTCTCCAGCAAACCAGTAGGAGACATGTTGCCTATCCCAAAGAAGCTGAGCCCATTTGGCAGCCTCTAGGGAAACGCCGTCTCTTCCAGCAAACCTGGTTGAGATGAAACCAATCTTTTTGCCCATATCAGCCGTTTCACCTTCCGCATGCCTTTAGCAATGTTTCATAGTTAGTAACCATCGGCCCTTTGCCAATTGTCCCACCCAAGCGCACGCTTTGAGCATTACCCCAGAATAGTAAGGCCTGCAAACCATGTGCCTTTGCTGGCAAAATATCATTCTCACAGTCGTTTCCAACAACCAGAACTTCTTCAGGTCTTAGGCCTAAATAGAGAGCCCTTGTCCTGATAAGTCGAAAAAAGTAAGGGGAAGGCTTAGAAAAGCCCAGGTGAAAGGAGAGAAAAGTCAGCTCTGCATTGAAGTACTCCTCAGGTTTGATGTTTAAAACCTTTCCCAGAATGGGCAGAGTGTAAAACTGCGAATTGGACGCAAGGCCCAGTTTTATGCCGCTTCTTTTCAGCTTCAACAGGGCTTCCGCCGCTCCGGAAAAGGGTCGAACCGGATTTGCCATCAATTCACGGTAGGCCGCTAGCATGCGCGGTTGGCTAACGGAGGGATCCCCGCCTGCCCTGGCAATCATCTCAGTCCAAATGAGATCTACCTGAACCTCCGCTGGGGCAATGCCCATTTTTTCCTGTTCTTTGTGTTCTGAGCGGATGGCCTCGAAGAACCACTTGTGCCATTTGATCCCAATTGCCTCGGAAAAGCCGAAACGTTTGGCAGTCGCTATGAAGCTTTCCTCCCCTGAAGCAAGTCTCGCCTGTTCATTGAGATCCCCGACTTGAGGACAGACTAAAGTACCGTAAACGTCGAAAAGGATGGCTTTAGGATTCGGCTCTAAGGTGGGAACCACCCCTTTTGGTCTGGTGGGGGCGGGAACATCTACCTGGAACTCCTGCAAAATAGAAAGCCAGTTAGCCATTACCATCCTCCTATTAACGGCCGATGAAATCGAGGGCGAAAATAAAGATCCAGCAGCCGGTCGCTCACATTTGCAATTTTCTTCTCTTGGTTTTCCCGATCAAAAATCCCTTCGAATGTTGCTGTGAGTTTTGCGGCATGGGACTCCAGACCGAAATGCTCCTCCACTCGCTGAGAAAAA
The DNA here is from genome assembly GCA_963712115.1 of uncultured delta proteobacterium. Lineage (GTDB taxonomy): Bacteria > Desulfobacterota > Syntrophobacteria > BM002 > BM002 > BM002. The sequence goes on from CAVQGX010000042.1 coordinate 47,261, forward strand.
TCAGGGGGGAACCCTGCCGGTTCAATTGCTTTCGAGTTCAACAGCTTCAACTCCCCCAGCAAATCTCCTCTCTGGAGACGACCGGCGAGACGGATCTGCTGGCTTAGTTCGAGAAAACCGAAATCTACAGCGGTCTTTGAAAAAATTGCCTCTACTTCCTCACTAAATCTGTCGACTGTTGAATGGTTCAGCCCCAACAATCTCCCCTGTTCTTGAGCGAATCTCTGACCCTTGCTGATCATCTCCTTTCTCGTTTGTCCGTCTATGGGCACCAGGAACTCGTCATATAATGATGTTGCCGGGAAACCGACATCGACAAAATCAGAGGTTACATCATTAAGATTTCTTCCCACCAGAGGCCTACCTCGATTGGCCCCCTCGAGAAAGGTGAATCCGAATCCCTCCAGAAGTGAAGTGCTGACCACAACATCGGAGGCCAGAAGAAGATCGTCAAAACTAAAGGCACTTCCTACGAGTTCATGCCCAAATCCTACAACCGCGGCGTGTTTCTCTTTTCTGAACAGGTCTTTTACTGCTTCGGCGTAGGGACGTTCCGGCTCAGAGTTAGCATCCAGAGTGATGAGCAGTTGAGGAGAATCCTCTGCCATGGCAGCCAAGAGCAAAGCTTCCACTACGTTCTTTCTGCGAATGAGCCGAATGGGGAGAGTCCACCACGGTCGTCCGTATTCAAATTGATAGCCCTTTTCCCGGGCATAGATTTGCAAGTCCTTACCTATCGATTCTTTGCTTTTTCTTTTTTCAGTGCGAACAAGGGGTACTGCGTTGGGTAGGACAAATATTCTCTCCCTGGGTATCCCCGCTTGGGCCAGTCTCTTGGAGTCTGCCTTGTTCAGCACTCCATAGCTTACATTCTGGGAAAGAGGGTAGAAATCTTCCAGACCTCCATGGCCCCAACATTTTCGCAAATGTTTCAGGTTCCAGAACCGGCCGCATTCTGCAAAGTCATGAATGTGGTAAAGAAATTGGTGCGCAACTCCCCTGTCAACCGCCTGCTGAGCCGCTTTCATTAGTGCGGCAGTCACCAGGGCATTTTTGCCCAGGGTGGGATTGTGGGCCCAAAACAGAGAGTCCCCTCTAACTTGTAGAAGAAACCAACTTGCTAAGCGGGAGGCCTCCTGCCAAAATGAATCTCTATCCGGCCAAACCCTTTCGCTATAGTCTAGCCTGGAATCCACTTCAACCTGAACCTCTAGGCCCCGCTGGTCCAGGAATGTCCGAAATTCATCGATACCGGTTGTTCTCCCCGTGAGGACTTTGACCGACCGTTGAGAAAGCCAGCCTGACTGGCCCAGGGCAACCAGACTGTTCTTGAGGGAAGAGCAAACTCCTCCGGGTAGAAGATGATAGTGGACAATCACCAGACTGTCGGGGCGCGACATAGTCTCATTTCCTCCCATCAGTTACCTTATAATAATATCAAGTGGTTGGCAATAAGGGACCACAATAACGCACTAGCTCTTTGGCATTAGAGAATCTCCATTTCCTGGCAGTAGCAGCAGACTTAGGTTGGAGTGATGGAGTATTGGAGTGTTGCAAATATTTTTCGAGAATCAGAGTGCATTAATCCCATTACTCCAGTACTCCACTACTCCATTTTCTTTGGTGGCATAAATCTTGTACATCTGCCTTACATATGATATAGGCTTCCGGCAAGGTTCTAGCTCGGATATCTGACGAATTACTGTCGCGAGACCACGAAGATGGCAAAAAATATAGGCTTCGTATCAACTCGTTTTTCCGGAACAGATGGTGTTTCTCTAGAGTCTGCCAAATGGGCTGAGGTTCTACAGGCCAACGGGCACCAGTGTTATTGGTTTGCCGGAGAGATTGACAGGGATCCAGCAAAAAGTCTGTTGGTGGAGGAAGCTCATTTTGAACACGAGTCGGTCAAATGGGTTCAGGAAAAGGCGTTCGGCCGGAAAGGCCGGAAGGGAGTGGTCACAGACATGCTCCATGCGCTCCGCAGCCTCCTAAAAGTGAGACTCTATGAGTTCATCGAGAAGTTTCAGCTTGACCTGCTCATAGCCCAAAATTCACTGACAATTCCAATGCATATTGCCTTGGGGCTGGCAATCACTGAGGTAGCTGCAGAAACGGAAATTCCTATAATCGCTCACCACCACGACTTTTACTGGGAAAGGGTCCGTTTCTCGGTTACCAGTGTTCACGATTACTTGCAGATGGCCTTCCCCCCAAACCTTCCCAATATTCAACATGCAGTGATAAACTCTGCCGCTCAGGAGGAGCTCGCTCTCCGCACTGGGGTTGCGTCTATTGTTATCCCCAATGTGCTGGATTTCGAGAATCCACCTCAGGTTGATCATGAGTACACCGCTGACTTCCGTCGGGAAATTGGTTTGGAGGAGGGTGACATCATGGTCCTCCAGCCAACTCGTATCGTCCAGCGCAAGGGGATTGAGCACGCCATAGAACTGGTTAAAATGCTTCGGGAATCAAAATACAAACTGATCATCTCCCACGAGGCTGGAGACGAGGGGTATGATTACGCCGAATGGCTAAGAGATCATGCTCAGGATCACGGAGTCGATCTCAGGTTGATCGCAACCCGTGTGGGGGACAGACGGTCCGTCAATGATCACGGTGAGAGGCAATACACCCTTTGGGATGTCTATCCCCATGCTGATTTTATTACCTACCCCAGTCTGTATGAAGGATTTGGCAATGCCTTTCTGGAGGCCATTTACTTTCGCAAGCCCCTCCTGGTGAACCGTTACGGGGTTTTTGTCCGCGATATTGAGCCGCAAGCCTTTGACGTGGTGGTAATGGATGGATTTCTGACGAAAAAAGTGGTGCAAGCGGTTCGCGAGATTATTGAAAATCCAAAACGGTTAAAGCAAATGGTCGATCACAACTATGAAGTTGCCACCAGGCACTATTCTTACGCAGTACTGCGCAAAAGACTAAATTTCCTCATGGGAAACTTCTTCGGCATCGAGATGTAATCCTTTATTCGATTTAAATATATGTAGCCCTCTCCGTGAATCTACAAAGTCCCTCTATACTTCATATTGGTTGTTCCAACCGGTGAGCTCTGTGTATAATTAAAAGAAGAACTAGCCCGGATAAATGATAAGGAGGCCCTGCCATGAGCAGAAGATTTCTCTTTGGCGTAGACGATTCCGAAAACACCCTTCAGGCTCTCAAAAATTTTGCTGAACTTTTCCTGGAAAGTGATGTTATTTTGCACCTATTTCACGCCGTGCCTGAAAGTTCCCTCCTATATCCCGGAGAACTTTCTACTCTAGGTGGTGAGGTGTCGGAATGGGAAAAGGTGCAGGAGCGGCAAGCCCAGCGAGTTTTAGACAAGGCGGTCGAATTACTGGTGGAAATGGGCTATAAGCGCTCTCGACTCGAATCTGAGCGCATGTTGAAAAGCGTAGACACTGCACAGAATATTTTGGCTGCCTGCGAAAGCAACGAATTTGCCGCCATCGTCCTTGCCAGAAAGGGTCGCTCTGCTGTAAAGAGATTCCTCTTGGGAAGCACCACCACGAAGATCTGCCAGTATTCAGAGGCGCAGCCTGTTTGGGTAATCGGCACTCCTCAACTGAAACCACCCAACATCTTGGCTGCTCTGGACGATTCCGATTGCGCTGAACGCGTCTTTGATCACCTGGCTCAGTACCTTGCCCCATTTCCCGGAGCGCGGATAACTTTGTTCCATGTGATGCCAGCAAAACCGCCGGAGTTCTGGGACGACGGCCACATTCTGGACGAGGAGGAACGGACCGAACGTGACGCTCTGGTGGCAAAGTGGCGGTCATCTCATGAGGAACGAATGGCAGAAATTTTTGCCAAAGCCAAGGAAGTTTTTACCAACGCCGGAATGAATGAAAAGCAAGTTGCCAACCAGATGCCGACTCGAATGCGCGGCATCGCTCGCGATATCATTGCTGAGGCCAGTCGGGGTAACTACAATATCTTAGCCTTTGGCCGAAGAGGTCTGTCTGCAATCAGTGATTTTAACCTGGGGAGCAGGGCAGCAAAGATGCTGCAAAGCGCCCGTGACTGCTCCCTTATCTTGGTAAATTAACCAGTTATTTGTCCGTGGTCCGTAGTCCGTTGCACCTCACTGCGTTCGCCGTAAAGCGAAGAGCGCCAAGCGCATAGGGTTAAAGCGAGAAAGGGCCAAGGCGAGATAGGAAAGAGAACGACTTTTCTTGCTTTTCCCGCTTTTCTCGCCCATACACGCTCTGCGCTATGCGAGTTTAAGCAACGGACTACAGACGACGGACCACGGACATCCCCAAACAAAAAAGGGCGAGAATGAACTCGCCCCATACCTTTGCCTGATTTTTGAGGTGCGCGATTATTCCTCGCTTTCTTTCTTTGTTTCCTCTTCCTCCACTTCCTTTGCCAGCCCCTCACAAACTCCAGCCGGGCATACCTTCTGGTCTACGTGTTTCTCGAACTCAGAGCGGAAATGCTTGAGGATGGTAACTACAGGATCACTGGTCGTCCTGGCAAAGTCGCAGTAGGGGGCATCCTGCATGGCCCTGCAAACCAGATCAAGCCTTTGGAGATCCTCCGGCTCACCCTTTCCTCCAATGATGCGCTCCAGGATTTCACGTAGCTCTAGCGAACCAACCCGGCAGGGTACGCATTTACCACAGGAGACACCCTCCTCAAATTGTAGAAAGTACTGGGCGACCTTAACCATGCAGAAGCTATCGTCAATGGTGGCGATGAACCCGGATCGGTCGTATAAAATTCTCCCGGAGGTAGCTTTCAAGGGATCAATGTGCAGGAGATCAAAAAGGATGTGGCCTTGGGCCAAGGTGCCACTTACCACTTCTCTGGCCTTCTTTCCATCAACCTGCTCATAGAAAAAGCCCCTTTGGGGAAAGCCCACCAGAGCCCCGTAAGGACAGTCACCGTTGCAGCCAACCTTCATAGTACCAACGGTCAATCCCAGATTGATGGCGGCGATCTCTTCTTCCAGCACCCTGCGAACCTCTTCACAGTCACACGTACAGGTGTCAGAGGGTGCGCAGATTGTTATACAGGCTCGCTGTTCATTGGCTTGGCAAAAGTTTGGGACTTGAGGTTCCATTCTACTTCGCTCTAGTTAATTTTAGGCATTTTAGACACTTTAGGCACTTTAGCTCACTTACCCATCTACATCAACATTCTGGCCGCTGCTCTGGCCACCTCAAGCAAATGATGGGGAAAAACTCCAAACACCACCATCAAGGCTACCAGCGCTCCGGTGAGTACCTTTGTCGGTATGGAAACTGGAAGCCGGGGCTGCTCCACATCAGGCTCCATGAGATATGCTGCTTTCACCACCATGATGTAGTAGTAAAGAGAAATGGTGGCATTGACCATAGCGATAATAACCAGGGTGATATAGCCCTTCTCCATAGCTGCGGCGAATACCAAGAATTTTCCGGTAAATCCTATTGTAGGCGGAATCCCTGCCAGCCCGAAAACAGCCAGCATCAGGGCCATGGCCAATATGGGCGAGCGGCGATGCAGCCCTGCCAGTTGAGCAATCTTCAGATCACTGCCGTCCTGGGCAACTTTAACAACCACCAGGAAACAGCAAAGATTCATCACCAGATAGGCCAGGGCATAGAATATGGCACTGGCATAACCAGTTTGGCTCATACTGAGAATTCCGATGAGCACATAGCCTGCATGGGAAATACTTGAATAGGCCAAAAGACGCTTCATGTCCTTTTGCACAATGGCAACCAGATTCCCCAGGGTCATGGAGGCAATGGAAAGGGTTACCAGCACATCCACCAGATATTTACTGTTGCCACCGACAAGAGACACCATTCTCATGATAATGGCAACAGCCGCCACTTTAGAGGCGGAGGCAATGTAGGCGGTTACCTGGTTGGCAGCTCCCTGGTAAACATCAGGAGCCCAGAAATGGAAGGGAAAGACGGCCAACTTGAAAAAGAAACCACACAGGACAAGAAGTAGGCCCACGATTGCAGCCGGATTACTGATAACATTGGGGAGGACATTGATAATGTCTACCACGTAGGTAGTATGGGTTACCCCGAAGATAAAAGAGAGGCCAAAGAGCATAACTGCTGAAGAGGTAGCCCCCACCATGAGATATTTGATGCCGGCCTCCACATCGATTCCGTGTCCCCGGCGCAAAGGCACCAGAATGTAAAGTGAATAACTGGAGAGCTCCAAGGCGACATAGATGGTCAAAAGCTCCACACTGCTCACCAGCATCATCATCGCCAAGGTGCAGGTGGTGAGGAATAGATAAAACTCGGGGTGGTGTCGCTCCTCTATGCCGTTAAGCTCTGTGCAGAGGCAGATAACCAAGAAGAAGCCCATGGCCAGCATCACTTTGAAAACCTGGGAAAAAAGGTCGACCCGATAGGCCTCGAAAAATAGGGTTCCCTCCAGTTTTACCGAAGCCAGAGCTACAACAACCCCTACTGAAGCCAAGAGAAGTGCCGCGAAGTAGTCACGCCTGGGATTGGGGCGGGCAACCATTGCCAAGCCAAAGAAGACGACACCCATCAACAAACAGTAAAGCTCAGGAATAAATAGAATCCACAATTTCATTACGGCAACCCGTTAATAAAGGGAATTGAAGCGACCTGTATCACATCAAGCATTACTGATGGGAAAAGGCCGAAAAAGACAATTACCGCAACCAGGATCATCCTGGGAATACCCAGGCCGAATGTGACATCGGGCAGGTGGTCGAATTCCTCTCTTTTCTCACCATAAAAGGTTCGCTGTACCACCCGCAACATGAACAGGGCACTAACCACCAGGCCACAGATGGCCAGAGCACCCCGAATCGGGTAAGTCTTAAAAGCAGCGATAAAGACAAGTAGTTCCGCCCAGAAGCTGGCCAGACAGGGCACGCCGATTCCTGCCAGCGCGGCTACAATGAAATAACCCGAGGCAATGGGCATTGTTCTGCTCATACCGCCCAGCTCCGGAATCATCTTGGTGTGGGTCTTATCGTAGATATAGCCCACGGCGGAAAACAAGAGTGCAGTCATGACCCCGTGGGCGAACATCTGAAACACCGCACCATTCAGGCCATCTACCGTGACCGTGGCCAATCCCAGACCAACGATACCCATATGAGACACACTGGAGTAGCCAATGACGTACTTGAGGTCCGTCTGGGCCAGCCCCACGAAAGCACCGTAGACGATGCCGCAGGTGGCCAGCACCGCCATGAGTTGGGCCCAGTACTGCCAGCCCTCGGGGCAGAGGAATATGGCCACGCGCAAAACCCCAAAAGCCCCCAGCTTCATAAGCACGCCGGCGTGAATCATGCTCACTGCAGTGGGCGCGGCCACGTGTCCCACCGGAGACCAGGTGTGGAAGGGCCACACACCCGCCAAGATGCCGAAACCGAGATAGAGTAGGATGAAGGCAAATTTCTGTTGGAATGGAGTAAAAGTGCCCGGTTGCATAAGAGCGACTACATCGAAGGTGTTGAGACCCGAATTCACGAAGAGATAAAGGATGCCGGGCAGAATCAGAGCACTTCCCGCCAACAGATAAAGGGTAAGCTTCATGGCGCCGTATTCTTTGCGGGTGCTGCCCCAGATGGCAATGAGCGGATACATGGGGAAGAGAGAGACATCATACCAGACAAAAATGAAAAAGAGATCCATGCTCATAAAAACGCCGAAGACCCCGGCAACCAGCAGGAAGGTGAAAGCGAAAAACTCCTTAACCCGGGTCTCCAGCTCCCACATGGTGAGAACTCCGGTAAAGAGCACAATGCCTGTAAGCATCAACATGGGAAGGCTGAAGCCGTCAACCGCATTGAAATAATAGATGCCCAGTGATTTGACCCACAGGACTTTCTCGACAAATTGGAGACCTCCCTGGGTCTTGTCATAGGCGAAAAAGAGGTAGATGGAGAGCACCATGGTAATCCCGGAGGAGACCAGGCTAACCCACTTGATCAGCATCTTACGCTCATCTGGAATAAAAAGGATCACCAGCAGGCCCACCACACAACTCAAGAGGATGGCGGTAAGATAGGGAAAATTGGCAAACTCCATACTCATGTGCCCTTAACCTTAGAAGAAGAAGTAAAGTGCCACCAGGGCCAGCACAGCAAACATCACCATTAAATTGTACTGGAGCATTCCCGACTGCAGGAAGGAAAGCGCCCAGCCACTGCCAACTGTGGCCCTGCAAATTCCGTCGATGCCGCCGTCGATCACCCGGCGGTCGTTTCTGGTAAACAGGTTAGAGACAATTCCGTAGATGAAATAATCGAGAAAGCGTCGATAGAAATGGTCAATGTACCAGCGGTTAGCAAAAAGAGCGCTGATTGGCTCTACCTTTTCGATAAAACCCACCTGGGAGGCCCCTTTGCGGCCAAACTCGAGCCAGGCCAGACCCACACCTGACAAGGCCAAGCCCACTGCTACATAAAGCAACCAGGCGTGGTGACCACCGTGAGCCTCACTACCACCGTGATGGCCAACCAGGAAATTCTCTAGAGGAGTCTGGAAGAAACCGAGCACCAGGGTGACAGAAGCAAGGATGATAAGAGGCCAAGCCATCACCCAGTAAATACCAGCATGATGATGGCCACCATCGTGTCCATGACCATGGCCGCCATGCTCCCCGTGGTGGGCTTTTTCGATCTTGTTTGGAAAGAGAATAGCAAAAATTAGTCGGAAGGAATAATAGGCGGTCAGAAAAGCACCCAACAACCCTGCCCACAGCCAGACGGGATTGTGGAGTCCGGCCAAGCCGCCCATGATCGCCTCTTTGCTGAAAAAGCCGGAAAGCGGCGGCAGGCCAGACAAGGCTGCCGCGGCCAAGGTAATACACACCATTGGTACTTTAAGGCCACGCCCCCCCTTTTTACCCATTTCGAAAAAATCGTTGGTTTCAAACTCGTGGATAAAAACTCCCGAGCAGAGAAAGAGCAAGGCCTTGAACCCGGCATGGGTGGTCAGATGAAAAATCCCGGCGAAATAACTGCCCGCTGCCAGTCCCATGACCATGAAACCGAGCTGGCTGATGGTGGAGTAGGCCCAGACCTGTTTGATGTCCCTGGTCACCATGGCCATGGTGGAGGCCAGTAGCATTGTAATGGTGCCGATGGCCAGGAATGTGGTCATGGCGGCGTCCGAATTGCTGAAAAAGGGGAAAATCCGGGCGAACATGTAAACCCCTGCCGCCACCATGGTGGCCGAGTGAAGCAGGGCACTAACAGGGGTGGGACCTTCCATAGCATCGGGCAACCAGGTGAGCAAGGGGAACTGGGCGCTCTTGCCGGCAACGCCACCGAAAATCAATATAGCGCAAAGGGTTATCAAGGCTGGTGACATACGCGCGGTCACATCAACGGAGTTCATATCCAGGATATTAAGGTTGCCGAAATTAAACAACACCAGAAGCAGTCCAAGGAAAAAGGCAATATCCCCGAAACGGGTCATAACAAATGCCTTTTTACCCGCCTCTGAGGCGCTGAACTTTTCATAGTAAAAGCCGATGAGCAGATAGGAGGCCAGTCCCACCAACTCCCAGAAAACGTAAAATTGCAGCATGGTGGGCGCTATGCTCATGGTCATCATGGCCCAAGCGAAAAGGGACTGGAAGGCATAGTAGCGGGCAAACCCCGGATCTCCTGCCATGTAGCCTAAAGAGTAGACCTGAACTAAGAATGAGATAACCGCAACAATGGTGAGCATCAAAAGACTGAGTTGGTCCAGCAGAAATCCGAATGGAATGTAAATATCCCCTGAGATCATCCACTTGGCGGTGTACTGTATGGGTTTTTCCAAGTGCCAATGACTGCCGAGAAGGAAAAGTGCGCAAGAGAGGGAGACACTCACAGCTGCAATGGACAGAGCGGCCGACAGTTTCGGATATGGCCGGGTGAAGATCATGATCAAGGCAAAAGTGACGAAAGGCAGCAGTGCTGCCAGTGCGGCAGCCATCAGAGTTGGATCTTGGAACCAGGAAGAGGTCATGGTTAGCCTCGTAGTTCTTGGGCCCGCTCGATGTTAATGGAGCGGAGCCTGCGGAATAAAGCCACTATGATACTAAGGGCAATGGCCGCCTCAGCTGCTGCAATGCCCATAATGAATAAAGTATATATCTGACCGACAATCGGATCAGGTGCCAAAAATCGGTTGAATGCCATGAAATTTATGCTGGCGGCGTTAAGCATGAGTTCGATGGCGATGAGCATACCGATGAGGGAACGGCGCTGGAATACACCGAAAATCCCGAGACTGAACAGCAAAGCCGCTATAAAAAGATAGGAATAGAGACTGTTCACGACGGCCTCCTGCGGGCATAACCGGAAATTACAATGGCGCCGAGGATTGCCACTAACAGCACCAAAGAGATTGCTTCAAAAACCAGGTCGTACCGGGTAAGTAGATAATGACCCAGGGTAGTCACCGACCAATCACTGCTGCGACTCGCGGCCGGCTGCCAGGGGGTGCGGCTTACAATCCCAGCCAACATAATGAAAACCGCCGCACCTACTGCCGCAGCTAACCCCACCTTGGGCAAACGCCGTTTGGGGACACTCAGGTGAAGGGGTCTGGACAGCATGATCGCGAAGATAATGGAGATACAAATTGCTCCCACGTAAATGAGCAGCTGCATGAGCGCAATGAATGGGCTTCCCAGGTAAACGAAAAGGCCGGCCACCCCGGTGAGGCAGACAATGAGGCCCAAGATATTGTAGAGTATGTTCCGCGGGAATACCGCTATAAGGGCTCCGGCAAAAGTAAGTGCAACTACGGCGGCAAAGCCTGCCTGAGCTAGAAGCTGTGGTTGGATAAGGCTCTGAACCGAGTTCATGCCGACTCCTCCAACCGCTGAAGGAGGTCCACCACCCCGCCCCAACGGCTATAATGTGCTAAATCGTATTCGTCTGAAAATTTCAGAGTCTGGGTGGGACAGTTGGCCACACACAGACCACAGAGACTGCAATGAGAAAAATCGATAAAATATAGGCTGGCTCGTTTTTCGCTGTGGGTATGAGTCTTTTCGCCCTGAACCTTGATCACATTGGTAGGGCAGAATCGCATGCAAGTACCACAGGCAACGCAATTATGGGTGCCGGTTTCTGGGAAGCTCTTAAACTCAATATGCCCTCGGTAGGCGGGGCTCATATCCAGATATTTCCGGGGGTATTGGACCGTAACCACAGGCCGATAGATACGCCGGATAGTAACCGACATCCCTGCGATCAGGCTCCAGCCACCCAGCAAAATGTCTTTGATCATACCCATAAGAGATTTAGCTCCGCTCAGTTCTACATTTCAAACGCGCCGTTGCGTTATTAAATCCGAATATCGAATTTCGAAATCCCAAACAAATTCAAATTTCAAAATCCAAATGACCAAAACTTTAGTCGAGTCTCTTGGGCTATTTTCCTTTTGAACATTGGAAAATTAGGATTTTGAATTTGTTTAGTGCTTCGTGCTTCGGATTTAGAATTTCAGACGACCTACTGCCAGATCGCAACGCTTCTAGTTAACTGAAAACTCTTGCTATGTTGCAAGCTAACGCAATAATTTTATGATCCCGGCATAGACGATCAGATGAAGCAGTGCCGCCGGAATCATGATCTTCCAACAGAAGTTCATGAGCTGATCGAATCGCAGCCGTGGGAAAGTCCAACGTACCCAGATTACAACAAAGATCAGCACATACGTCTTGGCCAAAAACCAAATCAGACCAGGCACCGGCAGAAACCCGAGAAAAGGCAAGGGTTTCCAGCCACCAAAGAACAGAGTGGTTGCCACCGCCGCCACAATAAGCATATTGGAATACTCAGCCAAGAAAAACAGGGCGAAACGCATTCCACCGTATTCCGTGTGAAACCCTGCCACCAGTTCTGATTCCGCCTCGGGGATGTCGAAAGGCGCCCGGTTAGTCTCAGCCGTGGCGCAAATAAGATAAATCAGTGCGGCCACCGGCATCCAAAAAACGTTCCACACGGTAGACTGTGACTCCACGATCTTAGACATTTGCAAGCTGTTAGACCAGAGGAGAGCGCTAAGGACTGTAAGCAGCAAGGGAATTTCGTAAGCAATATTCTGGGCTACAGACCTGACGGCACCAAGCAAAGAATACTTGTTATTGGAAGCCCAACCACCTACGAGAATTGCCAGCACGTTAAAGGTGGAGAAGGCGAAGATTACGAGCAGCCCAACGTTTAAATCCCGGATCTGTAACTTTTCACTGAAAGGAATGACCACAAAGCTGACCAGCACCGGCAGGAATATAGCGACGGGCGCCAGCATGAAAAGTTTCTTGTCCACATGGCGCGGGGTGATGAGTTCCTTACTCATCAGTTTGACACCGTCAACAATAGTCTGAAGAATACCAAAGGGCCCAACCTCTTTAGGACCTATGCGAAGTTGGATGTGAGCAGCGACCTTCCTTTCCAGCCAGACCAGGAACAAAGCGTTGACCTGCACCAGCGCCAGGACACCTACCAACCCCACAATAATCACGGTCAAATCGGGACCGAGATAGTTTACCAGTTTTTGCCAGGCGGCCATGCTTTTCTCCGCTTATATGCTAACGATCTACTTCAGGAACAACGATGTCAATGCTTCCCAGGATGGAGATAGTATCCGCTACCAGGGTTCCGGGGAGTACATCTGTAAGGACTTGCAGGTTACCATAAGACGGGACCCGGGCTTTGAGTCGGTAGGGATAAGAGGTTCCGTCGCTCACTATGTAATAGCCCAGGGCACCCCGGGCAGATTCGACTGCGAAGTAATAGTCTCCTTTAGGGGGTCTCACCTTGTGGGGCACCGCTGCCCTAAAAGGTCCCTCCGGCAACCTGTCCAGAGCCTGCTCGATAATGCGCAAGCTCTGCTCCATCTCCTGCAACCTGACCATATAGCGATCCAAGGCATCCCCAGTAGTGCCGGTGGGGATCTCGAAGTCAAACTCGGAATAAACCGAATAGGGCTCTGCCCTCCGGATATCGTAAGCTACCCCGGCAGCTCTCAGGATTGGTCCGGTGCAGCCGAAGCGCAGGGCCAATTCACGGTTGATCACCCCCACATCCTTGGCTCGATGAATAAAGATCACATTCTTGGTGACCAGGTTATGATAATCATCCCAGCGGCTCCGCAGACGGTCGATGAATTTCCGTGTCGCCTCGATGAACTCGTCATCCACATCCTTGGCCACTCCGCCAAAACGGCAGTAGCTGTAGGTCAAACGGGAGCCGCTAACCCGGTCCAAAATATCCAGGATGTTCTCCCGATCATCAAAAGAGTAAAGGAAGGGAGTGAAGCCGCCCAAATCCATGATATAGGTGCCGAACCACAGGAGGTGGCTGGAAATGCGGTTCAGCTCGGCACAGATAACTCTGATGTATTCTGCCCGTGGTGGCGGCTCAATTCCCGCCATCTTTTCCACCGCAGCAACATAGCCATGGTTGTAAATCAGGCCTGCAAGGTAATCCATGCGGGAAGAGTTGGGGAGAAATTGCTCGTAGAGGTGGCTCTCCGCCATCTTCTCGTGGCCGCGGTGGCCGTAGCCGATGATAGGGTCCGCCTCAACAATGTACTCGCCATCCAGTTTGAGGAAGAGCCTTAGGACCCCGTGAGTACTGGGATGCTGCGGCCCCATATTTAGATAAAAGGTCTGCTCGGTTATGGGCTCGAGGAACTCATTCGCCATAGATCTCTTCCGTGCTCCTAAAAGCGTGGACTTTGCCGTAGTCTTTCAAAAGTGGATGGAAGTCAGCATCCTCCGGCAGCAAAATGCGGCGCAGATCCGGGTGATTGTCGAAGCGAATGCCGTACAGATCGAAGACTTCCCGCTCGTACCAGAGAGCCGCATCATAAACGGTGCTGATGGTAGGAACCGATTCATTTCGTACCAGTTGCACTCTTACCAACGCTCTGGCCACACTGGAAAAGGAGTTAAACTGGTAGAGAATTTGGACCCCCTCGGTGAAGTCCGCCGCGGTGATGGATTCCAGGAAGCAATCGGCCTCGCGGGCTGCTTGGGCCAAAGCCTCCACCTCCTTGCCCTTGGCTTCGATCTCCAAGGAAAAACCGTCTTTCTCGTAGTCCCGCGACCGAATGTGCGCCGGATCAACGACCTTTGACAATTCTTCTTTTAAATCTTCTAAGGACATTACGTTTTTCGCCTTTGGTTATTAAGTCCTCTAAGGCCAGAAATCCCTGAATTAACCCCTCGGGTCGAGGTGGACAGCCGGGCACATAAACATCCACAGGAACAATGAGATCAGCGCCTGGCACTATGGCATACTGACCATCGTATTCGAAAGGACCTCCTGAGATGGCGCAGTTGCCCATGGCAATACACCATTTCGGCGCGGGCATCTGCTCCCAAAGGGTAACTATAGTGGGGGCCATCTTCTTGGCAATGGTCCCCGCTACGATCATTAAGTCCGACTGCCGGGGTGAGGGGCGGAACACCCCTGCTCCGAAACGGTCCAGGTCGAAGCGACTGGCTCCGGCTGCCATCATTTCGATGGCGCAGCAGGCTAGACCGAAGGTCATAGGCCAAAGGGAATTGGCCCTACACAGGTTGAGTATCTCTTCTACAACCGCAAATTGCACCCGGGGGCCAGGGGCTAACTCCTTCTCTGCCAAGTGAAAACTCCTTTACGCCAGGCGTAGACAATGGCCAAGGACAGAATACCAATAAAGATAACAATCTCAATGAAATCGCGAATTACATATCCTTTGTCGTAGGCCAAAGCTACCGGAAAGAGGTAGAGAACGTCCACGTCGAAGGCAAGAAAGATCAAGGCATAAATATAATAAGCAACACTGAATTGTATCCAAGCACTACCAATGGCGGGCATGCCGCTTTCGTAAGTCTCCGCCCGCTTGACCCCGACGCTTCTGCCGCCAATCAACCACGAGATGATGATCGGCGTTATGGCGAAGATAATACCTACCAGCAAAAAAACTCCCACGTAGAGGAAGTCGTGCAAGACCTGAGCTGTCATACCTTACTCTCGTTTGTCTAGGGCCACCCGCGGGGGAACAGCCTCAAGCGTCACCCATATTGTTCTTTGAACGGCATGCGAGGCGGGATTAGGTTACTTGGTGCTATTTGGCACAAACGACGTGATTTGTAACAGAAATCCCTACGAGCGTCAAGGATAAAAGATAAATTTTCTGACTTGCTGGGAGATTTGCCTAATTTCCTTTGCTAGTGGCTCTTGAGAGAAACTCCTTGCTTCCTTTTCCGGTGATTCCCCCTCCCTAATATTTAAGATTGAAGATTGCAGAATTCTAATTTTTAAATCTGTATTTTATTACCATAAATCCTAAATCCGAGATCCTAAATCCGAAATCCGAAATCGACCGAGTTTCCCCTTGTACAACAGTCTGAAAAAGGTTATACTCCGTCGCCGGAGAAAGGGATATTATTCACAAAATCAGTGAAATCGATTCTCTTCTCCTTTGGCTAGTTTTTGCTTGACTGTAAATCCGACCTGCCTATAATGACCAGCGTTTTCAGCCTAAACATATCAGTGGACAAGGAGCATTAAGATGGCCGCTCATGCAGCTGATCAAAGGACTAAATCCGATGATCCTTTCAGGATGTACGCCTCCCCAGTAGGCGCTACTTTTTTGCAGAAGGCGAACAAAATCTTTGAAGACTTTCCTGTCTCCAAATACATACTTTTCTCCTTGATATTTGCCATTGAAGTAGCCATCGTCTTCGCTTTCGCCATCTATCTTACCCGTTAGAGCCCTGATGCGAAGAGTATGAGCCATAATCCCGGCGGGGGAGGGATTAATACATTTTTCCTTGCAGTAAGTCCTAAAATTCACGAAGTTAATGACTGTTTTAAAAATGTGTGTTATATGATCAGTCTTGTTTTCCCTTCCTGTGGCCAACCTGGCCAGCAAAAACCGGATGGAAATATCGCAGAAAGTCTAGTGGTAATGGTTCGCCACAGGTGCAAAGATTGTCTTTTGACCAGAACCATATAAAAGAGGGATTTCATGAAGGAGAAGATTCGACTAACCATCAACGGGCAGGAATTTGAGGCCGAAGCGGGCAACACCATTTTGCAGGTGGCCAGGCAAAAAGACATCCATATTCCAACACTTTGCTTCAACGAGGTTCTTAGACCTATCGAGAGCTGTCGACTCTGCGTCGTTCGAGTGGAGGGAGAGGAACACCTTCAGGCCTCCTGCAGCACCGAAATCCAAGAAGGCATGGTGATTACTACCGATTCTGATGAAATTCATCAAATCCGTAAGCTCATGCTCGAACTCCTCCTCAAGGAACACTACGGTGACTGTGTGGCCCCTTGCCAGCTAACCTGTCCGGCCGGAATAGATATTCAGGGCTACATTGCCCTCATTGCCCAGGGACAGTACATCGAGGCTTTAAAGCTTATTCGAGAGCGTCTCCCCATGCCCCTTACCATAGGTCGGGTCTGCCCTCACTTCTGCGAGTACAAGTGCAATCGGAACCTGGTGGAAGAACCCATCAATATCAACCACCTCAAGCGGTTTGTCGCCGACTATGAGATGCACTCAGGTAAACGTAACCCGCCGCCTCTGTCAGAACTCTCCGGCCGTAAAGTGGCCATCATAGGCGGTGGACCTGCCGGCCTTTCGGCAGCCTATTATCTCCGTAGGCTGGGGCACGGCAGCACCATCTTTGACGCCATGCCTCATCTCGGCGGCATGCTCCGCTACGGCATTCCTGAATACCGTTTACCCAAAAAAATCCTCGACTGGGAAATTGACGGAATTCTCGAGTTGGGCAACATAGAGGTCAAATTGGGAGTCAAATGGGGAGAAGACTTCAGCATAGAATCCCTCAGGCAGGAAGGGTACGACGCCTTCTTTCTTGCCATCGGCGCTTGGGATACACGAAAATTAGGCGTAGTGGGAGAAGACCTCCAAGGTGTCTGGTCTGGGGTGGACTTCCTTGTTGATCTTGCTCTCGGCAAGCCGATTCAGATTGGCAAGAACCTTGCCATAATCGGCGGTGGGAACGTTGCCATCGATGCAGCCCGCAACAGCGTGCGCATGGGCGCAGATACTGTAACCATTATTTACCGGCGTTCGCGGGAAGAGATGCCCGCCAGTCCCGAAGAAATTCATGGTGCTGAAGAAGAGGGAGTCCAGTTCCACTTCTTGGCTGCGCCGGTCCGGCTCTTTGGCAGTAACGGCAAGGTTGACAAACTTGAGTATATCAAAATGGAACTCGGCGAGCCGGACGCCAGCGGCAGGCGTCGACCCGTACCCGTCGAGGGCTCAGAGACCCTAATTCCAGTGGATATGGTGATTGCAGCCATTGGGCAATTCCCTGATCTTTCTCCGGTGGAATCCGACAAAGGAGTTGAAGGAATTCCTACCACTCGCTGGAATACATTCGGCGCTGATTCTGACAGCTTGTATACCGGTTTAGAGGGCGTATTCACCGGGGGCGATGTCTATCGCGGCCCTGAGACCGTGGTTGGAGCCTTGGCTGATGGCCGCAAGGCGGCAATGGCCATACACCTTTATTTGCGCGAGAAAGAAGTGCATGGCCCGCCCAGGCCCTTCAATATCTTAAAGGGTGATCTTGAAAATATCGAGAAGGAACAGTTTACCACCAGGGTTACTTCAGCCCCTCGCGAACTCATGCCTGAACTGGAGCCGAGTGTACGGATCAAAAACTATGAGCAAATCGAGTTGGGTCTTCCCGAGGAGGGCGCGCGCAGGGAGGCGGAGCGCTGTCTCTCCTGTGGCTGCATGGATGCCTTTGACTGCAGACTGCGGAAATTTGCCTTTGATTTCGGCGTGGAAACCACTACCAGGGTCCGGCCACAAATATCCCTCCATGAGGTATCGCGTCGCGACGTGCACCAATTCATCACCTTGGACCCCAACAAGTGCATACGCTGTAAGCAGTGCCATGAGGCCTGTACTTTCTTTCAATGCTCAGATGCCATCGACTTCGAGGACACTCCCAGTTTAAACTCCAATTGCGTTTTTTGTGGTCTTTGTGTTGATTTGTGTCCCACCGGGGCGTTAGAGGAGCGTATAAGCGGCAAACCCGGTCCATTTCACTTCAAGCAAAAGGAGACTATTTGTCCTCACTGCGGCTGTGGCTGCAACCTTCTGCTAAACGTAAAGAGCGACAAGCTGTTCACTGTGACCACTCGAAATACCGCCCCACCCAGCTATGGTTACACCTGCCGTCAGGGTCGCTTTGATAGCTTTGATTATCTCTCCAAGGGCAAACGGCTCCAGACCCCGCTGCTCAAGAAAGGCGGTAAATTAGTTGAGGCCAGCTGGGAGGAGGCCCTGGAGCGAGTAGTCTCTGAGTTTAAACGACTAAAGGAGGAGCACGGCCCCGTTGGGCTGGCTGCCATAGGTTCCCCGCGAGCCACTAATGAGGCCAATTACCTGCTTCAAAAGATTTTTCGCAACCAGTTGGAGTGTAACAATTTGGATTACCCGGGAGGCCAGTCTCATCGGGCCACTTTGTCAACCCTTTCGCAGGCTCTGGGCAAGTCCGCCATGACCAATTCGTTGAGCGAAATTGAAAAGGCGGAGGTTATCTTCGCTCTGGGCAATGCAATCGAAGAAAACAATCCTGTAGTGGCCACTGCCATACGGCGAGCCAGCCGCACCCACGCTCGCCGTCTCATAACTCTAAGCTCCTCAGAAGTGGCTCTGGGTAAGTTTGCCGAACCTGCCCTGGTTGTTCCCAAGGAATACATGGCTGATTTCCTTCAAAGCCTGGTCAAACTTATGCTTGAACTTAAGCTCTACGATAAAGATTTCGTAGCTGCTCATACCAAGGGAATAGGGGATCTGGAAAAGTCCCTGGCATCTTTCGATCATCTAGATACGTTAGCCAAACTTAAGATGCTACCGAGCACTTTCGAAGAGCTGGCCCGAACCCTTGCAAATACTTCTTCCCTTGCCATAGTCTACTCAGAAGATTTTACGGCTCATGCCAAGGGAACCAAGAAGGTCGAGGCCATAGCCAATCTAGCCATGCTCACCGCTCGGCTTGGTCAGCTGCAAAGTGGCATCTATCCTCTATATCGCCACATCAATGCTCAGGGTGCCATGGACATGGGCATGACACCATCTTACTACCCAGGCCATGTCAGCATCTCAGACCTAGCGGTTAACCATAGATTCATTAAGGTCTGGGGAGGTCAGCTGCCTGCCACCGCCGGATTAGATTACAGGGAGATAATTGAAGCGGCCCAGCAGAAAAAAGTTAAGGGACTTTATCTAATGGGAGAAAACCCGCTGGCCACTCAGCCTGAGAGGGAGAAAATCCAGGAGGCTTTAAAGCAGGTTGAATTTCTCGTGGTGCAGGATATGTTACTTACCCAGTGTGGGGAACTGGCAGATGTGATCTTACCTTCTACAGCTTCTACAGAACAGGAGGGGACTTTTACCAATACCGAACGGAGAGCTCAAAAACTCTCGCCAGCTTTGCCTGCTCCGGGCGGTGCCCTTCCAGATTGGCGCATTCTGGCAGATCTACTGGCAAAGCTGGATTCCGGAGCCACATATAAGGACGCCGAATCTATCTATGAGGAAATAATGTCAGTTGTCCCCTTCTACCAGGGACTCACTTACGAGCTCTTGCAAGAAGGCGGCTTGCAGTGGCCCTACACCAGGGAAAACTCGAGTGGTATGCTTAGATTGGAGGATCTTAAAAAGCCACTAGAGTTTGTAGTTAGCGGCTGATAACTACTTATGCACAGATACGGACAACCGACCACTGACAATTTTCTATTGAAAATTGTTACAGATTCCGATATATTTACCTTGATTTTAACAGCTCAACGAGGAAAGCATGAACAGAATCCGGCAGTGGGAAGGTCTTCTTAGCCTGGAGCTTTTGCTCCTGCTGGGCCTTTTGTGCCTTTGCAGCCCGCCCATTGCCTTTGACGGTTGCTGACCACCTGCTCGTCGAAAGTTACAAAGGCCATGGGCGAATCGCCCATGGCCTTTTTTTTATGGAGTGTTGGAGTACTGGAGTATTGGGACAGCTCAATTGCGGATTTTGGAATGCGGATTGCGGAAGTTTAGTTCAGTGTTTGATTTGGTTCTTGTTGTTTTCAATCCGAAATCCGAAATCTGAAATCTGAGAGGTGGTGGTGGACATGGGGCTGGCTCTTATATCTAGTGAGACGGCTGACGAATCGGACCTTCCTCTAAACCCTTATATTTTCGGAGGCAATCATGTCAACAAGGAAGATAAAAATCTTCGATACTACCCTGAGAGATGGCGAGCAGGTGCCTGGTGCCAAACTCAATGCCAAGCAAAAACTGGAAATCGCTCTCCAATTGGAAAGGCTCGGGGTAGACGTAATCGAGGCCGGTTTCCCCTGCTCATCACCTGGGGATGCACAGGCGGTCAAAAATGTGGCCCAACAAGTTAAGAAGTCTACCATCGCTGGCCTCGCTAGAGCCGTCCAGCAGGATATAGATATCTGTTGGGAATCTGTGCGCCAGGCTGAGAGCCCGCGGATACACGTATTCCTTGGTTCCTCGGACATCCATGTCCAGAAAAAACTCCGTATGGACCGGGAAAAAGCTATGAACCTTGCGGTGGAATCTGTCAAATATGCCAAAAGCTTTTGCTCGGACGTCGAGTATTCCACGGAAGATGCCTCTCGCACCGACTTTGAATATCTTTGCCGGGTGATCGAAGCAGTTATCAAAGTAGGCGCCACCACTATAAACGTCCCCGACACAGTAGGCTATGCCACCCCTCATGAATTCGGCGATCTAATCATTAGGCTGCGAGAGAGTGTGCCTGCTCTGGACAAAGTTACTTTGAGTGTTCATTGCCACAATGATCTTGGCTTGGCCGTGGCCAACTCTTTAACTGCCATCCTCAACGGAGCCCAACAGGTGGAGTGCACCATCAATGGCATTGGCGAACGGGCCGGCAATGCTTCCCTGGAAGAGATAGTGATGACTTTGCGCACCAGGCCTACAATTTTCCAGGCTCACACTGATATAAATACCAAAGAGATCTATCGAACAAGCAGGATGGTAAGCAGGCTTATGAACATCCCGGTTCAACCCAATAAGGCCATTGTAGGATCCAATGCCTTCGCTCATTCATCTGGTATCCACCAGGATGGTATCCTTAAGGATCGACGGACCTATGAGATCATGAAACCGGAAGATGTGGGCATCAAAGAACACACCATGGTGCTAACTGCTCGCTCCGGACGCGCCGCCGTACGTCATAAATTAAAGGAACTCGGTTTTGACTTAGAAAAAGAGACGTTCGAAAGGGTATTCCAGCGCTTTATTAATGTGGCAGATCGAAAAAAGGAAATTACTGCCAAGGACCTCAGCAGCATTGTAGAGGTTGAAATCTCCAAGGTACCAGAAACCTATATCTTCCTCGGCATGCAGATTATGAGCGGAAACCAGACGACGCCGCTTTCATCCGTGCGGCTCAAAAAAGGAGATGACCTCCTCACAGACGCAGCAATAGGGAACGGGCCGGTGGATGCTACCTATCGCTGTATTGAACGTCTGGTTGGACATCAGGGGAAACTGCTGGATTACGACCTCAAGGCAATCACCACTGGGAAAGATGCCTTGGGTGAAGCAGTGGTTCGCGTGGAGATAGAAGGAAGAGTCTACTCCGGCCTAGGCACCAGCCCGGACGTTATCGAGGCCAGTGCCCGTGCTTACTTGAATGCCTTCAATCGGTTTTTTGCAAATAATGTTTAAGTGGAATTTCGGCTGAGGGCGGGGGTAAACCCCGCCCACATTTTCGCACCTACCCCTAGCCTTTCTCAAGTCCACCACTCTCAGCCACCTGCTCCACTAAGGCTTGAAATAGAACGATCATATCCTTGTTTGCTTTGCGCAGCCTTTTGGATAGCTCTTTTCCTATGGCCCTCGTCACCAGAAGGCCTAGCCGTGGGTCTTCCTCTCCCAACCGGTTAAAATCTTCACGATTGATCACCAGAAACTCGCAATCAGTCTCGGCGGTCACTGAGGCGGATCGCACTTCTCTATCCATTAGGGCTAATTCTCCAAAAAAAGCATCCTCTTGGTCCGTTAAAGTTATAATTGTATAAAGTTCCTGGTCGAGAGTTCGTTTCTGAACTTTCACTGCCCCCTGATAAAGAATATAGAGTTCACTACCCTCAATGCCTTCACTGATTAACTCGTCTCCGGCCTTACACTGCTGCCAGGTGAAGATACTCGCCAGCTTGGCAAGTCTCTCCTCATCACCTTCGAGGGTATGGAACAGTTTAACCTTTTTCAGTTTTTCAATTACATCCTGTTCAGCCATTCTTCTATCCCATTTATCTTAAATGTCTAAAGTGTCTAAAGTGAGCTAAAATGCCTAAAATTAAGGTAATTGGTAATGGGTTATAGGTTATGGGTCGTTAAAATCGTTCAAGTCGTTCAAATCGTTGAAGCCATAGAAACCGCTGAGCTTCTGCAAATTCGCAATTCGAAATTACTTCCCTATGCTCTATGCCTCACCGAATCCGTTATTACCAGAGTGGTTCGTACGCATCAGCCTTGAATCAAGATGGCCCGGGAATAGGACTTGATTCGATAATCCGGGCCGGGGTTGAACACCGGCAGATTTCCGCGCAATTCTTTCACTTCCTGGAGATTTGCTATCAACCTTGAGATATCCGGAGTCTTCTGAGCCTCATGTAAGGCTTCCCGTTTGCGCTGAAAAATATTCCCGGTATTCTCCAGTAGACCTATGAGAATACCACTTTCTCCTTCCATGAAATAACTGCTGAGATTGGCGAAAGAGTCCCCTATGAAACGATCCGGGAAATTCTTTGTAATCAGCCAGCCTCCCCCCACGTTGAGAAGGTCTTGTACTATGTGGGCAATACCTGAAGCTGCCGTAGCATTGGCCAGAAGAATTCTGTTATGTTCGCGGCTCAATACTATTTCATCGCAATGAACATTTTCTAAGTATCGCTTGAATTTGGAATCAATAAGCTCGACACAAGTATAGATATCCCTTGATATTGTCTTTATGGTCAAAACCGCCATCACAGTGCGAGCATCTACTTCCTGGTCGGATGCCTGGTTACTTTTGTCTGCCAGCACCAGCACTCTGTCGGCCTTCTTGATATTGGCGCGTAGCAGCACGTTCTCATCCACGTAGTCACCCCGCACGAAGCGCACATTTTGCAGATTCGGATTCGAGCGTAGATTCTCCATTTTTGATTGCTCCACCGTGCTCACCACAACGATGTCCTCATCTGAGAGATGGGGGTTAATACAGAGAATGTCTTCCAGCACGGAGACCATCTCACTTTTCCAGCCGCAGATGACAAAATGTTTTTTGATTTTTTTTTGATCGGCCAAGCCGCTTCCCTCCTTGATCTTCCACGCCACCAGCCAGGATGCGATCCGGCCGGTGATCATTCCCAACAAGCCAATACCGAGTAGCATAACAAGGATGGCTACTAACCTTCCGCCAGTCGTCAATGGTACCTTGTCGCCATAGCCCACGGTGGCTGCGGTGACCAGGGTCCACCACACGGCGTCCCACATGTTGACAAAACCCTGGTTGGCACCGTATTCAAAAAACAGTACTCCCAGGGAACTCATCAAAAAGACGAGCAAAACTGCCGCAATAACCGGATAAGTGCGACTCCTTGTCACCCGCTTCATTAGAACAGCCAGCCGGTTCTTTTTGCGGAATGTTGCTCGATTCCGATCTCCCATAGATCGATTCATCTTCGTCCAGGTATCTCCGCACATGCAATCATTAGCATCGAAAGATTAAATCATAAAGCACACCAAGAGCACAAAGAAAAACAATCATATCTTCATATTTACAAATATCATTATCTACTTTGATTTCCTTTGTGATCTCTCTGTGATCTCTGTGATCTCTGTGGTTGAAACCCACCCACACGAGGGCTTCGAAGTTAGGTTACTCTACACTCGAATTCAAGAGTGATCAAGGGCAAAATCTATTGCGAAAATGGTAGGTTAGAATAGCTTAGCAGGCTTGATCTCAAATCTCAGATACCTGGTCCTCTGGGACAGGTCAGATCGCAATGGCTTTACCGGTAAAAATGATGAGCGCTTTTGCAGTATTGGAGCAAGTATCATTTATAATTTCAGATTGCTGATTGCAGATTGAGGCTGAATGCATTCCTTGTCACTTGGTTCTGAGCTCTTAAATCTGAAATCTGCAATCTCAAATGCAAAATCTAAAGCCATCAGTTCTCCAGATCAGCCCTAAACTCGCAGTAAAATATAGCAACATTTCTCTTGGCAAAGGGACCGACTCGTGATAGATTAAAAGTGGTCCCAACGAGCGGGAACCATCACGGTTGGCCTTAGGAAGACTATTTTGCTGGGCCTACCGGACGGACCTAGTAACCCTGCCAGGTGGCGCAAATTCCGGTAGTCATAGTGATGCCGGGGGGAGAACGGTGGTTCGGGAATAACCAGATGGAATAACGTTTGTTGGGGCCATTTTTTTGGTGGGAGATAATCAGCCCCAATTAACCTCTGGGCCCTAAGAAGACTCCTTCGCTCCTTCGAGAATGCTCTTTACCCTTTTATACTCTTGACGGGTTCTATTTAATTCTAGCTGAAGTTCGTCTCTCCTCTCACCCAGTGGTTCCGAATCGTACGCCTGCTCCAATTCCTCCAAACGGTTCTTCAGTTCATAGAGGTTTCGAGCTATCTCTCGGATGTATACCACGCCGCCCCCACTCTAATGCCCTGCCCTCGTTTACTTAGCTTCAAAGCGAACTAGGTCACCTCTTCGAACTTTCAGCTCAGGATTGCAGAGCAGCAGTTGGCCCAGGTACAATTGCTCATCAACTTCAATAATTCTGCCCCGCGCAAGATCAGTTTCCTTAAACTCCTCTATCCTTGCACCCTTCTGGGAGCGCTCGACCTCCGTTCGATAGATAGTAAACCTCTGACCTGCCGGGTAGCCGCCCCTTCGACTCCCGGTCATGTAAATGGTTCCGTCCCCACCTACTCCCAAAACTATAGTTGGCAGATCCTTTCGTTTCAAATTCGGGGCAAAACTGCTCTGCAGATCATCACCGTAGTAACGGTAAGTGGGATCGCGCGGCCGGCAGCGATAGGCCCTCTCATAAGCAGCTACAGCCTCCAACAATCGTCCATTCCTTTCGTAGGCAACCCCCAGGTTTCCATTTACAGTGCATTCATCTGGGGCTTCTTCCAGCGCCTTCAGAAACAACTCCTCTGCCTTCAGCCAATCATCCTCTGCTGCTGCCTGAATTCCCCGTCGCACCCATTTAGCAGCCACAGGTTTCATTGCAAGGTGGGGGGCTTTAATTAGCCGCTGGACTCTATGTTCCTCAGGCTTCAGCCGAGCAACCACCTCATTGACTATGGAGATCACCAGTCTCTCAATTTCGGCTTCTGTTTCCGCCTGGGGACCAGTAAACCTGATTCTTTCAGACTTTCTACTTATTTCTCGCTCCCAAAGAATACTGCCATTCTGGGTTTCGACAAGCCGCATTCGCGAAGCCAGGGAAGAGACCAGCTTGGTAACTGAGACCGCCACTGTGTCTGGATCTTGGCGGGACAAGATTCGATAGTAATATGTATCTTTTATTGACCCTTCTTCCAAAATTCCTAACCATTCATATTCGGCAGGGTCACTGGGACCGAATTCTGGCGTGGATAGCATAGGTTGAGAAGCTCTCGAGGTTTGCACCGAGAACTGGCTAATCTCCCCCAGGATGAAAGCATCCACCTGGTTCTTTTGCCCAAGTTGCCTGATTGAGCCAGCTGTAGGCTCGAAATCCTCGGGTGGTCTAACTAGCCGTGCCGCAAATGGTCCTAGCCCCAGTACGCCGCTGTCTAGTGCCTTCGCTATATCTGCAGCCATTTTGCGACCTACATCCGAGGCTGGACTGCTGAAAGGTATAACCCCAATAGTCTTGATGCTTTGTACCTCTGCCTCGGGAGGTTTTTCCAGTTCTATGGTCACCAGCCTGGTCGTTATTGGTGGGCCGCAGCCACCCAAAATAATGGCCGCCACTATAAACCACTTCATCCATCCTTTACGACCGATTCGATTCATCAGCGAATCTCCTGGCTCTATGTGCCTGGGGTCTGCCTTGAAACGACACCAGGTTAGCCCATAGGAAACTTTGATGTCAAGTTGACCCGCCTTCTCCTGTTCAGAACCTCAACATGCTGTTACTCAAAACCTATCTTCATCAGTTCCGCAAGTCTTAGGGAAATCACTAAGTAGACAAAGAGTTCAATGTCCTTGGGGAAATCCCCTTTGGGCAACAACCCCTCAACTGATGGCAACCGCCGATTTCCCTACTTCCGACTCGTTCTTTTCAACAGTTTAATAGCTAATTCAGTATCAACAACCGGAATCAACTCCGCCACCCCAAGATCACTCCAATCGTAGAAAGTAGCAGCTACGTGGGCGGCGTCGTCTGCCTCAAAGAGGCAAAAAACTCGGTGACCTGAAACATCGAACCACTCTCCTTTGATTTTTACGCCCTTCGGGCTTCGAGGATTTTCCATCCTGCGCTCAATCACCCGATCTCTATCCTGAGGGTCATAGGTAAAAACGGCCATAAACAACATGTAGGTACCTCCTTCCTCGGCTAAGGGCATGGAGCATAGAGCCCTACTTCTCACTCTACTACCAGCCTCCGACCCAACTCATAAGCTTGCTGCAATACTTCCTTTTGTTTCCTCACCTCACCCTTAGCATCTACTCCCCGCACCAAGAGTTCATCCTTGTAAGTTACATCGATGGCATCGAAAAAATATTTGATCGTCAGTCTCACCCCATCAAAAAGCTTTTTTCCCCGGGTAGCTGCTACCGAGATAAATGCTCCCTGGCGATCGGGAACGGGGGAGACCGGCAACTTCAAAATATACTTTTTTGCCCATAAAGACTGACATCTGTCAATCATTGCTTTGGTCCAGGCCGAGACACTGTAAAAAAATATGGGTGAAGCTATGATGATTCTCTGGGCTTGCTCGATTTTCGGGAAAAGATCCTGCATATCGTCTTTAATTGCACATACTCCATCCTTAGCACATTTATAGATCTCCAAGCACGGTGTGATTTTAAGATCTCGCAATACGACTTTCTCACAGGAGCCGCCCTGGTCGCTCGCACCCCGCAGCGCCTCATCTAAAAGAATTTCAGTATTTCCACCTCTCCTCGGACTACCGAGGATACTAAGTACTTTCATGCTCCTCTCCCCGCCGCACCACGATTATTTCCGCTATTCTCGCCACCTGGAGGAATTCCACCCTACTTGAGGCCGACCTTATCTTAAGGTTTCAGGTGTCAGGTTTCAGAAATGATATACCCGAACACTGAAACCTTAGTCATTGTGATTTGTTATTTGGAATTTCAGTCACTTCAACACTCCAATACTCCAAAAGCGCTCTTCATCTGTATCTGCAAAGCTATTGAAACTTGACCTGGCCCAGAGGACCAGGTTTTCTATGATTAAACAAATTAGACAACAAAAATCCTCTTTCTGGCAAAGACCTTGCAAGCATACTTAGGGAATTCTCAACAAGACAAAATGTCACCTCTACTGTCGAGCGACCATGTTACACCAAAATAACCCACGGGAAAAGTACAAGAGCTTTGTTGGCTTTCGGAAGTCTGCTATAATTGCTTGCCTGTCACTTGTATGCTCTTGTGCTTTGCTTTGAGATGAGCACTTATGGCTTTACTTAGAGTCACTCTGATCGCCGAGAAAGTCTCCGACTGTGCCATTTATGCAAAGGGCGACCAAATCACTATAGACTACCCGGAAATTGTCCTGGAAGAAACCGACAAAATCTGCATCTCGGCCCTAAATCAGTGCCAGCCATACATCCTGCCGCTGTCTCGAGGAGTAGCTTTCGCCACCCTGGGTATTGGTGAAGAGCTTGGCAGCTTGCGTTGCTGCTGCAATATGGGTAGTGTCATTTTCAATGTCATCAAAAGACGCTCTCGTGCATCCATCACCCCGGAAACACTGAAGCGTCTGGCAGACCTGAAACTTGACCTGTCAAAGCTTCAATCCATGCCTATATTTGAGCCCCTTCCAGAAGCTTCTCTGGAAAAGATCATTCCCCTTCTTCAACTTCAACAGATCAACACAGGAACCGACATCATTCAGCAGGGTGACGTGGGTGAGTTTCTTTATGTAATTACCAAGGGGGAGGTGTTGGTGTTGCGTCAGGGTGGGCAGGTTCGGGAAGAAGTGATTGCCAATCTGCCGGAAGGAGAGTGTTTCGGTGAAATGTCACTGATTTCTGGTGAACCCATCTCAGCTACCATCAGAGCGAAAACCCCGGTTACCTTGCTTCAGATAAGCAAGAAAAACTTTGATCAGCTTGTCCGGGATAATCCTTCACTGAGCATCTATTTCACAAAACTACTTACCCAGCGATTGCAGAGGACCAGTACGAGGATGGCGGAAACTCTGGACAAAGGCATGCTTGGAAGTATTGAGACCTTCAGTATTCCTGAACTCGTCCAAACCCTCGCACTCAACGGTAGAACCGGCGTATTAGTGATCTCCAGCAAGAGAGGTGAGGCTGAAATTTCCTTCGAGAGAGGTTTCATTTACCAGGTAACACTTGGAGATTTTCTCGGAGAACAAGCCTTTTACCAGCTACTTGCCTGGCAGGAGGGGCAGTTCCAGTTTCAGTCTGCCGAGACTCTTTCCATTAAACGACAGGTGCAAAAAGACACCATGCATCTGCTGATGGAAGGCTTGCGCCGCCTGGACGAGGACAGATCTGGCCTCTTGCAGCCAAAACACTCTGCTGACTGAAACCTACAAATACTGCTCCATACCGCGCTGTTTCATTAGATCAAGAACCTTGCCAATATCCTGGGCTCTATTCACAGGACAGACCAGTAGGGCGTCTTCAGTATCCACCACAATCAGGTCATCCACCCCAAGAAGGACGCAAAGTTTCTCCTGACAGAAGACAACATTGCCTTGGGATTCCATGGCCACAATTTCACCCTGGTTGACATTTCCCTGATCATCTTTGGGCCAGATTTGTGCCATGGAGGCCCATGTCCCCAAGTCGTTCCAGCCAAAATCAGCAGGTATCATCAGGACATTACCAGCCTTTTCCATCACACCACAGTCTATGGAAATGGACTCCAGATCGGGATAGATGTGGTTGATCTCCTGTTCCAGACCATCTGCATCCAAAAAAGGCTTTAGTTTATGGAGATCTGTGTAGAGGCCAGGTAAATACTTTTTCATTTGCGCCAAAATAGCTTCAGGCTGCCAAACAAACATGCCACTGTTCCAGAAAAAATTACCCTTTTCCAAATAATGTTTGGCCCGTTCAACGTCAGGTTTCTCATGAAAGGAAGTAACTCTATAGAATTTGTGCTCTTGCACCTTATCCAGCTGTTCCCCCGCCTCAATATAGCCGTAGCCGGTCTCAGGTGATGCGGGGCGAATACCCAAAGTAACCAGGGCTGGCTGTTTTCGAGCCATTGCTACCGCTGCCCTTAAAGTGGACAGAAACAGGTCCTCATCAGCAATCAGGTGGTCCGCTGGCAGTACTACCATTATTGCACTTGGGTCACGATGTTGCACCAGAAGAGCAGCTAAACCTATACATGCGGCTGTGTTTCGTCCAACTGGTTCCAGGAAGATATTTTCAGCCGGAAGCTCAGCCAGTTGAATGCGCAACTCCTCTCCGTGATCTTCACCAGCCACCACTAGAATATTTTCCACCGGGAGCAAACTACCGATCCGCGCTATGGTCTGTTGCAACATTGAACGTCGTCCCACAATATTGAGAAGTTGCTTGGGTTTCTTCTCTCTGCTCCTAGGCCAGAATCTGGTACCCTTGCCTCCAGCCATGATTACCGCGTACATCGCCTTCACACCTCCTTTTCGACTTGAGCTTTATCTTCAGCAAAGGGGTTGGACCAGTATACGGTCTCATTGGCTATTTGTCATTTGGCATTTCACATTTCTCATTACGCATTAAACCTAATCAGGTTTGCCCGTCTCGGTCAAACTCTGGCGAAGTCGGCATCCACCCGATGATTGTCTGTTTAGCAACGGACTACGGACACCCCTAGCCCGGATGATTCATGAATTATCCGGGCTAACCATGAAAGAATTTTACAGAGAACTTCCAGGTATGTTAAATTAAGGTTTTCCTACAGTCTCAAAGCAACATTAGGGTATAGAATCCTGTTACTGAATGAGATCGGTGAGAAAGGACTGATGGTTATGGAAACAGATATCGATTACAAGAAAGTTGGAGAACGTCTCCAGAATTTTAGGGAAGTTCGTGGACTCACTCGAGCTGTGATCGCTCAAAGGCTGGGCATAAGTGAAAAAGCCCTTGAGGATATGGAAACAGGAAAAAAGAAGCTCTCTCCGGAAAACATCGAGGTCCTGAGAGAGACATTCTCGTTGGATCCTGCCTGGCTCCTTGGCGGCCAGAATCTATAAGAATTTTTTACTCACAAACGTTTGCCGGCTCTATATTGCTATTCTTAAGAGCAATTATACAGTCCTTCCATTTTTTCCGCGCCACGAATGGCCGGGCAAATTCCAATTAGGCACTATATTTAAGGCTAGCCAATGATGCGAGCAGACAAAATATTGATTCTTTGCACCGCAGTGGTCGTCATTCTAATTTGCTCATCCTGTCCTAAGACCGAGCAAGGAGTTCGGACAGAACTGATAGAACTGCAGACCACTGATGGAGTGAGACTGGAATCCGTCTTGCGTGAGCCTTACCCTGCCCGGGCCAAAGGCGGAGTGGTTATGGTTCATGGATATGGGGGAAATTTCTACTCCGGAATTATGGCCTTTCTTCCCGAGGCCCTATCTCGCCGTGGCTTCGCTACTTTGGCCCTTAACATGCGAGACCACGACTTGGGCCCCAAAAAAAATCTATTTGAAGAGAATCTGCCAGACATCGTGGCAGGTGTGGATGAAATGGCTCGACACGGCTATGAAGCTCTCTTCCTCTATGGCCACAGCATGGGAACCAACCGAGTCCTCTTTTATCTGGCAGAAACCCAAGACCCGAGGATTGCCGGAATAATTCTTACGGGGTCCCCAGGAAACCTTTTCCAATGGAATGTGAGAACCTTCGGCCTGGAAGCAGCGACTCAAGTTCTCCACCGGGCCCAGGAGCTCAAGGCCGAAGGCAAAGGTGATAACTGGATGCTCATTAACCTTGGCCCACTTGGCAAGACTCTCTACACAGCCAACCATGTGGTAAGTCTCAGGGGCCCACAAACCCTCTCCGACCCATTCATGAACATTGCCCGCCTTGCCAAACCGGTTCTTGCAGTCCACGGTCTGGCTGATCGCCTCGCGGATCCCCAGGTGGCAGATCAACTCAAGAACAACGCGGGAACCGGGAGTTCCGTGACGGTTAGGAAGATTGGAGGTGCAGACCACCGTTTCCTCAACCATGAAAAGGAATTAGAGGAGATTATTGTTCAGTGGTTAGTTGAAAAAATCAGACAATAAAGTACCTCCATGGGAAGAACCGAGGACCAGAGCATAAGTGGAAAATTCGAAATCCTAAGCACGAAGCACTAAACAAATTCAAAATCCTAATTCTTCAATGCTCAAAACAAAACCAGCCTTAAATACTTGTCTAAAATTTCGGTCATTTGAAACCGGGGCCCCGCCCGAAGGGTGGGGACTCCGAAGGAGAATTTTGAAAATTTGAATTTGTTTCGGATTTCGATATTAGATATTCGGATTTAAAACATGGAGTAATAAGAGCGCTCTTATCGAACTAGGAGATGCGCCATGAAAAAGAGATTAATAGTAATAGGTGGTGGTGCTGGGGGACCCAGTGCTGCCGCCAAAGCTAAGCGGGTTAACCCAGATCTGGAGGTGACCATACTGGAGGGTGGGGAGCACGTCTCTTTTTCTGCCTGACCAACACCTTATTACATCGGCGATGTAATCAGGGATGAGGCTAAGCTGATTGCCCGAACACCCGAAGCCTTTGCCAAGTCTGGCATTGAGGTAAAGCTCCATACTAAGGTGGTCACCATACGACCAGAGCAAAAGCTGGTAGAAATCGCCACCGGTGAAACACTTCCTTTCGACTATCTCATGGTGGCCACTGGTGCAACCCCCCGCTTGCCCTCCGTTCCCGGGCTTGATCTTGACGGGATCTTTTGTTTAAGGAACGTTGCTGACGCTATTCGCATAAAAAGCTTCATTCGGCAAAGGAATGCCAGACGAGCGGTGATAGTGGGGGCTGGCTTAATATCCCTCGAGGTGTGCGAAGCCTTTAGGCGACTTGGACTCGAGACCACAGTTGTTTATCGAAAAGATCTTCCCATGAGGAGACTAGGCGAAGACTTCGCTGAGCAGATACTCATTGAACTCGAATCCAATGGCACAAACTTCATGGGTGGCACAGAGTTGGAGAGTTTTGAGCCAACAGACTCCGGAACCATCATCGTTCACACTAGTAATGGCGCTTTAGAGTCCGATCTTGTGTTAATTGGCATCGGTGTTGTTCCAGAGGTTTCTCTTGCCTCAGAGGCTGGCATCGAACTAGGTCCAACCGGTGCCATTGCGACAAATGAGTATATGCAAACCAACTTCCCCTTTATCTATGCGGCTGGAGATTGTTGCGAGTGCTTTCATCGCATTAGCCGCAAACCGGTGTATGCTCCCCTTGGAGATATTGCCAACAAACAAGGTCGCATTGCCGGTACTAACATCGGTGGCCAGAACGTTTTGTTTCCCGGAATCGTGGGATCCATTTGCTTCAAGGTGTTTAATCTGGAAGTTGCCAGCACTGGCCTGACCTTGGAAGAAGCCGAGAAAGCGGGATTTAAAGCAGATTCTTCTACTATTCAAGGTGTCTCTAAGGCACACAGCTATCCCGATAGCCGTGAACTCAAAATCCGCTTAGTTGCCGACACTGAAACCGGCCAATTTCTCGGAGCTCAGTCTGTGGGTGGTGACGGGGTGGTCTCCAGGATCAACGCCTTGGCAGTTGCCTTGACCGGCGGATTGTCCATAGAAGAACTGGCTTATGTTGATCTGGCCTACGCCCCACCCTTCTCGGGCGCCTGGGATCCCATCCACATAGCAGCACAAAAACTCTGTAAAGTGACGAATACCAAGGAATTGTTGTCATTTGGTAGATTTAAGATCTGAGATTGAGACAACTTGAGATTAAAATGAAATCCTAGTCATTGTGGTTTATCATTGCAATCTACAATCCAAAATAGCCATTACTCCCCTACCCCAGAGTTTGCCGGGAGAAGGATTGTGACTTATAATTCCTTCAGTGACGAGTGGTCGTCTGGCAAAGAATGAGGTGCCCTCTTGAAAGTACTCCTCCACATGTGCTGTGCACCATGTTCCATTTACCCTCTCGAGATCTTGCAGGGTGAAGGAGCACGCGTCTTTGGCTTCTTCTATAACCCCAACATCCATCCCTACCAGGAATTCCGCCGCCGCCGGCAAGCCGTGGAGCAGTTGGCAGAAAGTCTCGGGTTGGAAATGATCTACCGGGACGAATATGACGTTGTGAGTTTTTTGCGCCAGGTGGTATTTCGGGAGTCTCAGCGTTGTCCCATTTGCTATGACTTGCGTCTCGATGCGGCTGCGCAGTTGGCAAAAAAAAGCCACCTGGACGGCTTTACCAGTACCCTCCTCTACAGTAAGCGTCAAAACCACGAATTAATTTGTCAGTTAGGCGAAGAGATCGGTCGCCGACGGGGGATACCCTTCATCTGCCGAGATTTCCGCCAGGGTTGGGAAGAGGGTATAGAAAAATCAAAAGAAATGAATCTATACAGGCAGGAATACTGCGGCTGCATTTATAGCGAGGAGGAAAGATATTTAGGAGTCCGTCGTGAGAAATCGCATGGCGCATAGCGCAAAGGGCAGAGCGTATTATGGAGATGGTAACTCCACGCT
Source organism: uncultured delta proteobacterium (assembly GCA_963712115.1). Lineage (GTDB taxonomy): Bacteria > Desulfobacterota > Syntrophobacteria > BM002 > BM002 > BM002. Next base: position 81,180 of record CAVQGX010000042.1, read on the forward strand.
ATGCGCTCTGCGCTTGGCGCTATGCGGCGAACAAAGCGAGCTAGTCGTAGACAAACACCCGATGAATGGAAGGCGCCCGTAAAAGTCCGTCAATCTGATTTTGCATCTCTTGCCGTTCTTTATCCAATTCCCATCTCTTCCAGTCATTCAAAGTGTTCCAAGTACTGATCACCAAGTACTCAGTGGGATCATCTATGGAACGCAACGTCTCCCCGGATATATAGCCTTTGGCAAACATGGCCTTACCCCTAAGCTTCATTAGGAGGTTATTTAAACTCGGCTGATTTTCCGGGATAATTTTCCTCTCTATTAAAACTCGAATGGCCATTGCCCTCCTCCACCTATTGAGTTTCTACTGACAGTTTCCTGCCATCCAAAACATCTCTAAGGCTCAAAGAGGATAGCTCTTCCATTAGCCGCTCACTCATGCGAATCCAGATGTCCCGGGTGAGACATTGACTCTCTCGTTCACAGGCCTTGGGATCTTCCACGCAGTCAACGAGGGTCATACCTCCTTCGAGGGTCTCTATAATCTGCCCAACGCTGATTTTTTCAGGTTTCCTGGCCAGGGTGTATCCTCCCCGAGCTCCGCGAACACTGCGAATAAAACCAGCAGCCTTAAGCGGAATAATCAATTGTTCCAAGTACTTAACCGAAAGGTCCTGTCGCTTGGCAATTTCTCTCAGAGGAGTTGGACCTTCATCATGGTGAGCCGCCAAGTCCAACATCATTCTAGTACCGTATCTACCTCTAGTTGATATCTTCATGCACTCCTCCTATGTAAAATCGATGCGATTATAGCAACGCAGCCCTTTTATGTCCAGAACCTTCCTAAGTCCATCCGATTGCTTCATTAGTCACTCTCTGTCATAATGTTACTCCGCCACTAAACGAACGATGAAGATTACTAGATGACAGAAAAGCAATCATCTCAAAAAATCAAAGCTTACGTTCGCGAACTATATGCGAAACTTGCAGCACACGGCAGTGCCAACATCAGTTCTGCGCCTATAGCCTGCGGAGAAGAACTGGCCCACGCTCTCGGATACGACACCTCATTCTTGCCAATTCCCAAAAAAGCTTGGAGATTATTTGCCGGTTGCGGGAACCCTCTTGAAGAGATCAGGCTCGGGCTGCACTGGACAGTTTTGGATTTAGGCTGTGGTGTTGGTATTGATAGCCAGATGGCTGCCCTTTCTATGAAGCCACCTGGTAGGGTGATCGGCATGGACATCACTAGAGAACTGCTCCATCATGCCAGAGAGTATTCAAGTTCGCACCCTGTTTGTCACTGGCTGACAGGTGATGGGGAGCAGCTTCCCTTGCGATCAGAGTGTATCGACTTGGTCACGGCCAACGGGTCTTTTAATCTGATGCCCCATAAAGAACAAGCCCTGACAGAGATACATCGAGTGCTTAAGCCTGGAGGTTATCTCTCTCTGGCAGACCTCATTGCCGTGGATGAGATGGAGCCAATTGTTGAAGGATTCGAGGAAGCCTGGAGCTGGTGCGTAGCCGGGGCACTCACTGCCGGCGAATACGACTTTTTAATGCGGTCCACTGGATTTTCCTGGTGGGAGCTAAAAGAAAAGAGTAACTATGGTCCTCTGGCCGCCGCCCACCTCCTCGCCCGGAAGGGCGTAAGAGACTAGGAACTAGGGACTAGACACTAAGCACTTTTTAAAATTATTTGGTGCCTAGTGCCTAGTTCTTAGTGTCTAGTGTAATGAGTGCTTTGCGTCCTTCTTGGTTTTCTTTCTAGCAGCTGTCCCTACTTTCTCCAAAATATCGCTGGTGGAGACTCCAACCTCTAGGGGGATCCTTGACACCTTGCCCCCAGCTTCCTTAACCTCTGAAGCACCTACGATTTTTTCTTCCGGCCAATCGCCTCCCTTGACCAGAACATCCGGTTTGAGCAGCTTGATCAAAACTAGGGGATCAAGTTCATCGAAGATTGTTACCCAATCGACACAACCCAGTGCCGCCACTACCTCTGCTCTCTGCTCCTCCGGAATAATCGGGCGGTCTGGTCCTTTGATCTGCCGCACCGAGCTGTCACTGTTGACCGCCACCACCAAACAGTCACCCTGCTTGCGAGCCTCTTGCAGGTAGCGCACGTGTCCAACATGAAGAAGGTCGAAACAGCCATTGGTAAAGACCACTATTTTTCCTGACTGCCGGAGTGAGTCCACCTTTGCCTTTATAGTATTTCGATCAAGAATCTTTTCCGCCGCATCTAACATTACATCTCCATGTTATTGTGCAGGTTGCAGAGGGAAAATCATTTTCGTTGTCTGTCCACAGAAAAAGCCTGTGATCAAATCCTAAATTCTAAATCCGAAGCACGAAACAAATCCCAAATTCCAATTCTCCAATATCAAAAACATATCTACTCTTTTCAAGAAGAATTGCCCGGCGTTTTGTTCATTTGGATTTTGGAAATTTGAATTTGTTTAGGATTTCGATATTCGAATTTCGGATTTTGCTTGCGTATGTCGCTAAGCAGTGGTCCGGGCACGGAAATGTTCAGCTTTAACTCCCAAAGCCTCTGCCCTGTCATTACTACGCTACGGTTCGTGCAACAGTCAGGACTACTACCTCCCTGGCCCTTCCAGCCTTTTTTAATACCCGCACACACTGATTCACCGTTTCTCCTGTGGTCAGCACATCATCCAGAAGGAGGATACCTTTACCCTTAATCTTTTCTGTAACCTTTAGACTGAAGGCTCCTTTGACGTTCGCTGCCCTTTGGTTGCGGCTTAAACCGATTTGCGGGTCAGTCCAGCGAGTCCGCTTTAAACTGGAATAATCTACGGGTATTTTCAAAAGAGAACCTAACCGTCTCGCCAGCAAAGATGCCTGGTTAAATCCCCTCTGGCGCAGACGTTTGTAATGGAGAGGAACGGGAACAATCTTATCTATCCTGTGCAGCCCGGTTAACTCCTTTCCCGGACCAATCAACATTCTGGCTAAAGGCCTCACCAGAAAAGTCTGCCCCCCATACTTGAAGCGATGGATGACCTCTCTGATAAGTCCCTGGTAGAATCCTGTTGCTCGAGCCCGGTCAAAGAGGTGAACGGACCCGAGACAGTCACCACAGAGGTGGCTGGTCGCTGTTTTTGCGCCGAAAGGAATTCCACAGAGGGGACAATAGGGTTCTGAAATGAGATCCAGAGCAATGAAACAATCCGGGCAAAACGGTTCTGACTTTTCAGCATAGAAGGCTCGAGAGCAACCCGCACACATTGGTGGATAGAGGAGAAGAATTATCTCTTGTGCTAGTCTGGCGGTGAGAGCTGGTACCCGCCGGGCCCAGCTTTGCATATGGGCAGTGGCTCTGCGGAGATTTGGTTTGTTTGCCTGCATTTTTACTAGCGAGCGGCAATTCCAACCAGGCACTAGGCACTAAGCACTAGGCACTGAAGGGAATTGATCCATTTAACTTGTTCCTCTGGGTAGTTCATAGTGCATACTGCCTAGTGCCTAGTGCGCAGAGCGCTATGCGCTATGCGATTTGCGCTCTGCGTTTTACATATGTTCCACTATTGCGGCGCCGAACTCGGAGCATTTGACCTCTTTAGCCCCTTCCATCTGCCTGGCCAGGTCGTAGGTCACAATTCCGTCTAATATGGTCGATTCCAGGGCGGTGCGAATTAGATCACCCACCTCTTTCCACCCTAAAAAATCAAACATCATAGCACCGGAAAGAATAAGGGAACTCGGGTTTACCTTGTCCTGGCCAGCATATTTTGGGGCCGTCCCGTGCGTGGCTTCAAAAACTGCGGCTTGGTCACCAATGTTGGCTCCGGGGGCCATTCCTAGACCTCCTACTTGAGCTGCCAGGGCATCGGAAAGATAGTCACCATTCAAGTTTGGCATTGCCAACACGCCATACTCGTCGGGCCTCAGTAGTGCCTGCTGGAACATCATGTCCGCGATGCGATCCTTAATGACCACCTTGTCCGTTGGCTCCTGTCCCCCATGTTTTTCGTAAATTTCAGCTTCCGAGACGGTCTGACCTGGGAATTCCGCTGCTGCCAACTCGTAACCCCATTGGCGGAAGGCACCTTCGGTGTACTTCATGATGTTCCCCTTGTGCACCAGTGTGACGCTCCGGTAACCTTGATCGAGGGCATGCCGAATGGCTCGTCTAACCAGCCTCTGACTTGCATAGCGACTCATGGGCTTGATTCCAATAGCAGATTCCGGCCGGATCTCCTTATTCAGGTGTTCTCTGATGTAACTAACCAGACGGTTGGCCTCGGGTGAACCGGCTGGCCACTCAATCCCTGCATAAACGTCTTCCGTGTTTTCTCGGAAGACCACCATGTCCACCTTTTCCGGGAAACGAACGGGCGCAGGAACACCCTTGTAGTAACGGACCGGTCGCACACAGGCATAGAGGTCGAGGACCTGCCTGAGTGTAACATTCAAGCTCCGTATGCCACCGCCTACTGGAGTGGTGAGGGGTCCTTTTATTCCCACAATATTATCGCGCAGCAACTGCAAAGTCTCTTCCGGCAACCACTGGCCGGTCTCGGCGAAAGCGATTTCACCAGCCAGTCCCTCCTGCCACTGAATCCGTCTTTGACCCCCATATGCCTTTGCTACTCCAGAGTCAAACACCTTGACGGCGGCCCGCGAAATATCAGGGCCGATTCCGTCACCTTCAATGAAAATCAGCTGGGGATTCTCAGGAACGGTTAAGGTTCCGTCATCGTTGAGAGTTATTTTTTCACCCTTTTGAGATGAAGTCTCTGTAGTCATGATTTAGCCCTCACTAATTAGGTCATTTGGCCACTAACGTGGCCGTCATTATGCTCGACTGTCATTTATAGTATCTCATCATATTGCTTTATAATGGAAACTAAGCCCGAATGACTTAATGACATAGCAGCGTAGTGACCCAATGACTGAAGCAGCCCATGCGCTATGCCAGATCTTTCCTTCTTAAAAGAATCGCTCGCCACTCTTCCATTGTCCAGCTATCTACCTCTTTAAAATAATGAGCCTCGAAGCATTTGACAACCTCTTCCATCTGTTCGTTCAATATACCCGAAAGCACCAACCACCCCTCGGGTGAAACGCAGCGGGACAGGCTGGCTGCCATTTGCGTTATGACTGGCGCAGTTAGGTTGGCGATGACCAAATCGTATCTATCGCCCAATCGATGGAGAGGAATACTACTTACCGACATAATCCCCTCTACCCCATTTCTGAGCAGGTTCTCCTCCGCCACCTTGAGGGCTTCGGGATCAAGGTCCAGGCCCAAAACTCGTCTAGCCCCTAAACGTGCAGCAGCAATCCCTAAAATACCGCTCCCTGTGCCAACATCCAAGACAGAAGTGACTGAGTCCATTTTTTCCCTGGAGGACTCACTTAGAATTAGCTCTAGTATTTCAAGGCAAAGAGCCGTGCTGGGATGTTTGCCGGTTCCAAAGGCTCGTCCAGGATCGATCTCTATCAACACCTGCCCAGGTTTTGGCTCATATGGTTCCCAGGTGGGCTTGATTACAATGTTTTTGCCGATAATCAATGGTTTGAAGAATGACTTCCAGGTCTCAGACCAATCTTCACCTGGCAGATCTTTTTGCGCCACCCTTAGTTCCGGCAGGTTCGGATACAACTGCTGTAGATCTCGGTAATAATGGGTTAACTGCTGGAGGCAGACCTGCGCTTCCTGACCCTCGTAGCAGTAAGCCGTGACCCATTCTCCTTCGAGTTGAACACCCCGCTTCGTTTGTTCCACCAGAAAGTTGGCTACTACCTCTTGCACGGCCGCTGGGCACCAAACAGACAGGCTAACCCATTTCCTTTCGCATTTCTCATTTCGCATTTTTCATTTTACATTTATCATTTATCATCTGACGTTTCACCTTTCTCATTTTCAACTGTATCAAATTGAAGGATGAGTCATAGCACTCAATGTGCAATGATAAATGAGCAATAAGAGATGAGAGACGAGAGATGAGAAATGAAATGGGCTATGCGATCTGATTAACCAACCGTCCTGGTTTTGGCCCTTTCCGCCGACAGCATCCTTATTTTTTGAATGCCCACCACTGCAGCATAAATGGCAATACCAAGGGGGTAGAAATAATACTTCATGGTTTGATCCACATTGAAGAAGGTGGCAACGCCCCCCGGGTGAAAGAGTATAAACCATGCTGTTAGAAAGAAAGGAATGTCATACAACTTGTTTTTGGTCAAACACCACCCTTGGGCAAAACATTCAAATGAGGACATGCCGATCAGGGCCATAACAAATATGAGGATGGCCTGAGGCCAGTTGTTGATGTTGTGGAGGATCAGCTCCGGATTGAAGACGAACATGAAGGCAATACAAGAAGTTCGGATGTCGTACAAAAATCCTTGAATACCGGTGGCAATCGGGTCAGAATCCGCTATGGCCGCAGCAGCATAAGCAGCCAGACCCACCGGTGGGGTATCGTCAGCCAGGATGCCGAAATAGAAACAAAACAGGTGAGCGGCCATAAGAGGAATGACAAAGTCAAAAAGAGAACCAACATTGACGATGATCGGAGCAGTCAATGATGCCATGACGATATATGTCGCCGTGGTGGGAAGGCCCATGCCAATTATGAGACTGGCAATGGCGGTGATCAGCAGCAAGAGAAAGATGTTCCCCTGGGAGAGAACCTCTACCACATAAGCTATCATACCCCCTAGCCCCATATTGACCACACCGACTATGATTCCGGCGGAGGCACATGCCAAGGCCACGGACATCATGTTTTTCGAGCCTTGAATCAAACCATTCACGATAATTCGAACACTCTCTGCTATGCCTGATCCAACCCCCTTCTTGTCACTGATCGCCTTTCGTATTTCCTGGTAGAAAATGACCACAAACAAGAGCAGTATTGATCTAAAAGCAGCAAGTTCCGGAGAGTGCCTGAGATACACCAGTTCCCAGAGCAGGACACCTAGTGGGATCAAATAATGGACGCCTGTTTTCAGTGTGCCAATAAAGCTTGGAATATCTTCAGGGGGAAGTCCTTCAATGCCCAGTTTGGATGCTTCCAGGTGTGCTATGCAAAAAAGCCCGAAATAAGAAGCGAAAGCAGGAATGGCCGCCGCCTTTACCACCTCTATGTAGGGCACGTTTACATACTCGGCGATGATAAAGGCCGCCGCCCCCATTATGGGAGGCATCAACTGCCCGTCGGTGCTGGCGGCCACCTCCACCGCAGCCGCTTTCTTTGCCGGGTAACCGATCTTCTTCATCAAGGGGATGGTAAAAGGCCCGGTGGTAACAATATTAGCAATGCTGGAGCCGGAAACGAGTCCAGTGGCACCGCTGGCCACAATGGCGGCCTTTGCCGCTCCCCCCTTGAATCTACCAAGAAAGGAGAGAGCAAGGTTGGTGAAAAATCTTCCTGCGCCCGCCTTGTCCAGTAAAGCACCCAAAAGGACAAAAAGATAGACGATTGCCGAGGACACCCCGAGAGGAATACCGTATATTCCTTCCGTAGAAAGGGTGATGTTGCTCAGGTATTTGCTCAGTGAAACCCCTTTGAATGCCAGAATTGCCGGCATGTGTGGGCCGAGGAAGGCATAGAGGGTAAAGCCCACGGCAATGACAGACAGAGCCGGCCCGATAATTCTCCGGGTGGCTTCAAGGAGCAGTATGACCAGGATGCTTCCGGAAATCAGGTCAAGGGTAGTGGGCGATCCGGCCCGCATGGCGATCGCTTCGTAGAAAATGGCCAGGTAAAGGGCCGTAAAAGAGCCTAAAAGGGCAAATACATAGTCCGCCATAGGTATGCGGTCTGGTAACCGAAAGATAGCCGAGGTATTTTTTCCGCTTTTTCAAGGCTGGCATGAGAAGAAAGAGTAGCGACATGGCAAAAGCAAGATGGATAGCCCTTTCTTGAGTGCTGTCAATTACCAGCACGCTTGGAAGTGCCAGTTGATAGAGAGCCCAGGCAATGGCTATTATTGAAACGAGTATATTTTCAACTGGCCGCAAAGTGCGAACATCACCCGTTTCTTCCTTCAGCAGCTCCTCTGCAGTTTTCAGTCCCTTTTTTATCCCGAGTTTTTGCAGCATCGCCAAACCTTTTGCCGGTTTTAAAGTCTTCGATGGGCCTTGCGACAATAATTTCGCAGGAGTATTTTAAGGATCCCCAATCCATCCATATCGCCTGGATTGGGACTTTGCGGCATGCTATCTTCTTCGGTAAGAAGCGACGGTCACCGGTGAATGCCGGAACATCTTCTCAGCCACCGAACCCACTAACAGATGTTCAATATTGCTCCGCCCTTTGGCTCCCATGACCACCATATCGACTTTTTCTTCTTTGGTAATTCTTAGAAGCTCTTCAAAGGGATGGCCCACCTTGAAGATGGTTTTTGTTTTCTCTTTGGGAAACCCGGAATCAGCTATCATTTTTTCGAGCTCTGCCTGTCGCGCTTCTTTGACACCTTTCACGTAATCCTCGGCACTTATTGAGTACCCCATGGATTGAATGGAAGCAATAGCTTGTACATCTTTAATGTTAATGATGTTGGCCACAACAAGTTCCGCCTGCAATTGCGTGGCCAGCCGAGTGGCGTAAGCAAATGTTCCGGAACAGTACTCTGAAAAGCAGATGGCAACCAGTATTTTGTTCACTTCCAGCATGATCTCTCCTCCACTTCACTTCCCCTCTTGTAAATCTCTGACTGGGCAGAGCCCGATATGCTTTAAAGTGCCGCATCAGGTCAGTATAGGCATATCCCCGGTTAAAGTTAAAAAGTTTAGAGCTTATTGTTCTTACTTTTATTTGTCTATCCTGCAATTTGTAGTCTATGGTCATGGGCTCTGATGCCCACACCCAACCGCAACTAAGCCTGATTTCAGGGACTATCTTGACATTTTGGCCACAATCAGTCTCATATCCTTGGTAGTCTTTGTCACGGACGTACAGTGTTTGTAGTTCTTCGATGGTGGGCAGCCGCCAGTTGTCGTAGCGAGCGGGTATAAGGTAGGGAAAAGTCCACTTACAATATTTCTCTGCATCCCGCCAATCTATGTCTCCCTGATTGTCATCTTTGGCCCACATGACTCCCAACTGGTGGTCCGTCACCGTTCCGTCACCGTTATCGGTAAATCGCTCACCAGCTGAAGCAGAAGAAACGATAACTGCCAGAAAAACTATAAACAAACCGAAGCACGAAGCTCGAAGCCTTAACATCTTTCCTCTCCTTGAGAACCATCAACACCGCTTGTCAGTTCTTATCAGATTGCGGCTGGATGGAAACAAAACCACAGAGAATACAAAGAGCACAAAGAAAATACCGCAAAACGTTTGGTAAACAGTAAATGGTGAACAGCAAACGGATCTATTATGCACCTGCTCACCCTTCGCTGTTTTGTTTTTACTGTCTTTTCGCTATGCGCTATGCTCTATGCGCTTCGCCTCAATTGTGTTCTTCGTGTACTTCGTGGTTAATCACCCCCTCTGGCAAACACCCCTTTAAACCTCGCATTATGCCGCGGCTGAAACGGCAACTTGTGGCCTCCTCGGCCTTTGCATCAGGTAGATCAAGCCGTAAAGAGCAAGGCCGATCAGGTACATCCAGTAACGCTGGTCGTGCGCAACACCGAGATATCTTGCAATAGCATCAGGTCTCATCAGAACGAATGTCACCAATAAGAGCAGCGGCAACTCGTAAAACCTGTTCTTCGCCACAAACCACCCCTGCGTTGCCGAGGCAAAAGCAAAGTTACCCATACATGCCATGGCAAATATTAGCAAACCAGCCGGCCAGCTGTTGATATTGTGCAGGATGAGGTCACTATTGAAAATAAACATGAATGGCAAAATGGCCGTGCGAATATCGTACATGAATCCCTGGATCCCCGTAGCAATGGGATCCGATTTGGCAATGGCCGCAGCAGCGTAGGCAGCCAGACCAACCGGCGGAGTGTCATCGGCCAGAATACCGAAATAAAAACAGAACAGATGGGCCGACATTAAGGGCACGATGAAGTCATATAGAGCGCCGATCTCAACGATGGCCGGTGCCGTAAGTGAGGCCATGACAATGTAGGTGGCGGTGGTGGGCAGACCCATGCCGATAACAAGGCTGGCAAGCGCAGTAATGATTAGTAACAAGTAGATATTGCCTCCGGAGAGGGTATCGATAATCTGGGTGATAAGACCTCCCAAACCCATGGCCACCACCCCAACGATGATCCCGGCGGAGGCTGTGGCCAGGGCCACAGAAACCATATTCCTGCCACCCGCTGCCAGGGCAGAGAATATCTCGACTACACTTTGCTTGAAGGCCGCACCGATGGGCTCTTTGTTGAGGTAGGCTTTAACCGGATTCTGCAACAGCATTACCGCAGCCATGACCCAGATACCATGAAATGCCGCCAGTTCGGGCGAGTGACGCACCACTACCAATTCATAGAGCAACAGTAAGATTGGAATGAGGTAGTGAGCGCCGCCGATCAGGGTTTTAAAGAATTTTGGCAATTCTGCCCGGGGGATGCCCCGCAAACCCAGTTTGGAGGCTTCGATGTGAGTGATGTAAAAAAGAGCTGCGTAAGAGGCAAAGGCCGGTATGGCCGCCGCTTTGATCACCGCAATGTAAGGCACATTGACGTACTCGGCAATGATAAAAGCCGCCGCCCCCATAATGGGAGGGGCGAGCTGGCCGTCGGTGCTGGCCGCCACCTCAATCGCAGCCGCCTTGGTTGCCGGATAGCCAACCTTCTTCATTAGGGGGATGGTGAAGGTCCCGGTAGTAACTATGTTGGCAATACTCGAGCCTGAGACCAGACCGGTCAACCCACTTCCCACGATGGCAGCCTTGGCCGGTCCGCCCTTGAAGCCGCCCAGCAGACTCAAGGCAAGTTGAATGAAATACCTCCCTGCCCCTGCCTTGTCCAGCATGGCCCCGAAGAGAACGAAGAGAAAAACAATGGTAGCCGACACATCCAGGGGGATGCCGTAGATGCCTTCAGTGGACATGGTCATCTGGCCTATGAACCGGTCCATGGAAACACCCTTGAAAGCAATGATGTCAGGCATATGGGGCCCCAAAAAGGAGTAGGCGCAAAAGGCAATAGCAATAGCGGGAAGGGCTGGACCAATAACCCGGCGGGCTGCCTCCAGGAGCAGGGCTGTCAAGGCCAGTCCCACAACAACGTCGCGGCTGATGGGGGATCCGATGCGTTCCATGATCCCACCGAAATCAAGCACAATATATATGGCAGAGAAGGCAGCGATAAGGGCGACAATGTAGTCGAAGACAGGGATTTTGTCAGTGGCAGAGAGGAATTCCAGGCCAAACCTGGTCTTCTTTAGAAAGGGATAGTTCAAAAAGACGATGAGCAAGGCAAAACCCAGGTGAATGGCCCGGATATAAACGGTGTCGAGAATGAGCCAACTGGCGATGGACAACTGGAAAAAGGACCAGACTACCGCAATGGTGGGAATGACGTACCTGGAGGGACCTTTGGGTAAGCGGCCTACTCCTTCCTCTTCCTCCGCCAGCTTTTTGGCCAGATCCAGACCTTCTTCCTTTTCATGCTTTTCCAAGTCAGTCATATCATCACCTAGAGGTTGAAAGGTTGATTTAATTTTTAATAGCAACTTTCTAGATGAATCAGGATATTACCTCCCTTTCGAAGTGATGGGATAATGGAATATTGGAATGTAGGGCTGAATGGTTTTAGCATTTTCCATCCTTCCAGTATTCCAACATTCATGACTTTAAAGCTGCCCCAAGGTGGGGTTTTTGGCCAGGGAAAAAGTCGGCGGCGGGATGTTCCCGCCGCCTGTTTGAATGCTTGCTGGTTTACATCAAACCTGCCTCTTTGTAATACTTCATGGCACCTGGATGTATGGGTGCCGACATACCTTCGAGCATGTTCTGCTTAGTGAGGTCCTCGTAAGCTGGATGCAGCTTCTTGAATTCCTCGAAGTTGTCGAAGACCTCTTTGGTGACGGCATAGACTATCTTATCATCCACCTTAGCCGAGGTGACGAAGGTGGCCTTCACTCCGAAGGTCTGCACATCTTCTTTGTTGGTGGCACCTTCATAGAGCTTGATGGGAATGACAGCTTTGGCATAGTAAGGATACTTTGCCAGGAGCTTTTCTACGCCGACGATCGGCACGAAGTGGACCTTTCTCCTGCCTGCAGTTGCCTCCTTGATTGCACCGCTGGGATGACCTACTGTGTAGAAGAACGCATCGATGCGGCCGTCTTGCAGCAATCCGGGGGCCTCAGCTGCCTTGACTCCCTCCGCGGTTAGATCTGTCTCGTAGTTGATCCCTGCATTTTCCAGGGCATCGATGGAGTTCTGCCGCTGGCCGGAGCCGGGGTTGCCGATGTTTACCCGTTTGCCCTTGAGATCCGCAAGCGTATTGATACCTGCATCATCCGCAGCCACCAGCGTTATTGATTCAGGATGTATGGTGAACACGGCACGGAGGTCCTTTTGGGGACCTTTTTCCGCCCATTCCTCCAAGCCGTTGTAAGCCTGGTATTGACGGTCGGACTGAACCACGCCGAATTCCAGGTCACCGGCCATAATCGCATTGACGTTAAAGACTGACCCGCCAGTGGATTCCACTGTGCAGCGGATCCCGTAAACCTTTCTTTTCTGGTTGACGATCCTGGCAATGGCACCGCCTGTTGGATAGTAAACCCCTGTGATACCACCGGTTCCAATGGTGACGAAGGTGGTCTTGGCAACAACCGGAGTTGGATTCACCATCATGCCAAGGGCCAAGCAAATGGCCGCAATTATAGTGATTAATCCAATTCTTTTCATAGATTTTCTCCTATCTCTTTAAGGTTGGACGAACAAAACACGATTCGGCCCACGAATTAGCTCTCTCACCTCCTTCCAACATGGCCTTAATCACAAAGCAAATTAGTGATTGATATTCTTGGATTGGAATGGTTTCAAAGAACCCCCATTGGGGGGAGGTAGCGTTAAACGCTGCTTTATCTTACCCGCCTCATAGATGATGGTCAAGTACAAAGGGGGGCATGACACTCGCACCATCCCTGTGAACTTATTTGAATAGTTGATAATACCCGAGCTTGAGAGGTCAGGAAATCTTTCACTCCTCATCCTTTAGCTCATCTACTCGTAGGACAACTTAGACAAAATTGCGGTCAATTTCATCAATGGGGCAAACTTTTCTCTGTGCTCTTTACCCTCCTTGTGGTTTAATCTTGGCAAGCGGCTAGCAGCCAGATCTTGATCATAGCCATTCATGTAGGAGCAATCTCCGCTTGCTATAAAGGGTGGTGGATTTCAGATTATAGATTTGCGAAGGCATAGGGCATAGAGCATAGAGTAAAGCGAGACGGGATCAGAGGTCAGAGATCAGATGTCTGAGGTCAGGGGTAAAGCTGATATCTGATCTCCGACTTCTGACCTCTGTGATGGACAACTTCAACGACTTAAACGATTTGAACGGCTTGAACGATTTGAACGACCCATAATCTATAACCCATTACCTTAACTTTAGGCACTTTAGTTCACTTTAGGCATTTTAGACATTTGAGGGCGGGCTTTATGCCCACCAGTAAAACAAAACTCAGTCTAGGGGTATCTTATGGCCGACGTAGTGGGAATCATTCCCGCACGTTACGACTCTAAGCGACTTCCCGGCAAGCCGCTGGTCCTGATCCATGACCGACCGATGATTCAACACGTTTACCAGCGTGCCTCCGAGGCAACCACCCTTCAGCAACTGGTTGTTGCCACAGATGACCCCCGCATCCAAAAAGCAGTTGCTCAATTTGGCGGGGAGGTCCTCATGACCTCCGGTGAACACCTTAGTGGTACTGATCGAGTGGCAGAGGCAGCTCGACAATTAATGCTCAAAGATGATGCCATCGTGGTGAACATTCAAGGTGACGAACCTCTACTCAGGGCTGAAATGATTGATAGCCTGGTGCAGAACCTCCAAGAGAATGGTGATGTTCCCATGGCCACTCTTGCCTATCCGGACACAGACAAAAATGATCTTGCCGACCCAGGAGTTGTCAAGGTTGTCCTCGACGCAAAGGGGCGAGCCCTGTACTTTTCCCGTTCTCCCATTCCTGCTGTCCGGGATAAGTCTTCACCCCCACCCTATTACAAGCACCTGGGCTTTTACGGCTACCGCAATGGCTTTCTGCAGGAGTTCACCAGGCTCTCTCCCGGAGTCTTGGAAAAACTGGAAAAACTCGAGCAACTTCGCGCCCTGGAACATGGCTTTTCCATTTCGGTGGTAATTACCCCTTTTGACTCCATCTCCGTAGACACCCCTGAAGATCTCGCCCGGGTCCGAAAAATCATCGAACAATAGTACGGCGGGACAAATCCTAATCTTCAAGATTTTTTCAGTATAACTGTCTAAAAAAGTGGCAAATTTAGCCCAACTGAAAAGATTTTTTGTCCAGCTAAAATGCTTGCCATAGTTCACCAAAACGATTATGTTGTTGGATTCGTAGGATCCGTTAGTCAGGTGCTTTGTAATGTCATGAGGTGACTGGTCACCATGGTTAGTTTCAACCAACCTAGGGTTACTTTGGTTTTGGAAGACGGCAGGACCTTTCACGGAAGGGCTTTCGCCGGCGAGGGAGAAACCCTTGGTGAAGTGGTTTTCAACACCTCCATGACGGGTTATCAGGAAGTACTGAGTGATCCCTCCTACGAAGGACAAATAGTGGCCATGACCTATCCTCTCATTGGCAACTACGGTGTCAATGATGAAGACATGGAATCAGCAGCAATTCAGGTTGAGGGCTTTATTGTCCGCGAGTATATGCCTTATCCCAGTAACTGGCGAAGCCAAAAAACTCTCAAGGACTTCCTGGAGGAAGCTAAAGTTCTCGGCGTCGAGGGAATCGACACTCGGGCCCTTACCAAACACATCCGTACAGCAGGTGCCATGAAGGGAATTATGGCAACCGGGGACAGAAGACCTGAGGAGCTGTTGAACAAGGTGCAAGCCTATCCTGGGCTTTTGGGCCGGGATCTGGTTTCAAATGTCACAACCTCTTCTCCATACCTGTGGCAGGGCGAGAGGCGGCCCCTGGAGTGGAAACCAGGCATGAGCGGAGTAGACGTCTGGCCAGACCCAAGACACCCTTACAAGGTGGTGGCCTTCGACTACGGGATCAAATACAACATATTGCGCCATCTGGCTAAGCGTGACTGCCATATTATCGTACTGCCTGCCAAGGCTAAACCAGCTGACATCTTGGCCTTGGAACCCGATGGGCTCTTCCTGTCCAACGGCCCGGGAGACCCCGCCGGCGTTACTTACGCTATCGAGACAGTCCGCGCCCTTCTGACCCAACTGCCCATCTTCGGCATCTGCTTAGGTCATCAACTCCTTGGTCTGGCCATGGGAGGCACCACTTTCAAACTCAAGTTTGGACACCGCGGCGGCAACCAGCCAGTGAAGGATCTGCTCACCGGCAAAGTAGAAATAACCTCTCAGAATCACGGCTTCTGTGTGGACATAAATTCACTCAGGGACAAAGATGTGGAACTCACCCACATCAACCTAAACGATCAGACACTTGAGGGCATGCGACACCGGAAATTGCCCGTCTATTCGGTCCAGTACCACCCAGAGGCCTCTCCAGGCCCCCATGACGCGACATATCTCTTCGATGACTTCCTTACCCTTATGCAGAGAAAAAGCTGGTAGTGTGCCGTAATTCTGGACGCGGAGACGCGGTGAAACGGAGACACGGGGAGAAATACAAGAATAGTCAACTGATCACGTGCCAAGATAGGCCAAGAGAATACAGTTTTCAGCTAACAGATTCTTCGCTGGGTCGCCGTCTCGCCGTGTCACCGTGTCGCGCCGTTTGCAGCTGAGCGTGAATTGAATACACCTTGAAGAGCAACATAGAAATGACCCCGGTTTAACCAAGTCCATGCCTAAACGAACAGACATAAATAAAATCCTGATAATCGGTTCAGGTCCTATTATCATCAGTCAAGCATGTGAGTTCGACTACTCAGGTACTCAGGCCTGCAAAGCTCTTCGGGAAGAGGGTTTCGACATCGTTCTCATAAACAGTAACCCCGCCACTATCATGACCGACCCAGAGACGGCTCAGCGAACCTACATTGAGCCTATTACCCCCGAATGCGTCGCCAAAGTCATTGAGCGAGAGAGGCCGGATGCCCTGTTACCCACACTTGGAGGTCAGACCGCACTCAACGTGGCGGTTGCCGTCGGCGAGATGGGTGTATTTGATCGTTACGGGGTGGAGGTAATAGGCGCTTCTTTGCCGGTGATCAAGAAAGGTGAGGATCGTGAGCTTTTCCGTGCTGCCATGGAGAACATCGGTCTGCGAGTGCCTGCCAGCCGCATTGCTCGCTCCATGAAAGAAGCACGCCAAGCAGCAGAGGAGATCGGTTATCCCCTTATTATTCGTCCCTCTTTCACCCTGGGAGGCACCGGAGGAGGTGTGGTCTACAACAGAGAAGATCTAGAAAACATGGCCCGTGCCGGCCTGGATGCCAGCATGATCGGGGCAATTATGCTGGAAGAATCGGTTTTGGGATGGAAGGAATTCGAACTGGAGGTAATGAGGGACCACATGGACAATGTGGTTATTATTTGCTCAATTGAAAATTTCGACCCCATGGGCATTCATACCGGTGACAGCATTACGGTGGCTCCGGCCCAGACCCTTACCGACCGCGAATATCAAGCCATGCGGGATGCCTCTATTGCCGTTATCCGAGAGATCGGGGTAGAGACCGGGGGTTCCAACATTCAATTTGCCATCAATCCGGATACCGGTGAAATGGTCATTATCGAGATGAACCCGAGAGTGTCACGCTCCTCCGCCCTCGCCTCAAAAGCCACTGGTTTTCCCATTGCCAAGATCGCTGCTAAACTGGCCGTTGGCTACAGCCTGGACGAGATTGCCAACGATATCACTCGAGAAACCCTGGCCTCCTTCGAACCAACAATTGACTATTGCGTGGTGAAGATCCCTCGCTGGACTTTTGAAAAGTTCCCTCGAACTCAAGATATCCTGACCACATCGATGAAATCGGTGGGCGAAACCATGGCCATTGGCCGGACCTTCAAGGAAGCATTACAAAAGGCAGTGCGCTCATTGGAGATCGGCCGTCACTCTCTGGACAGTGGCCTGTCGCCCGAGTCTCTGAGTGACCCGGAATGCCGAAGTTTGATCCGCAAGAAGCTGCGTGAGCCAAATTCGGAAAGGCTTTTCTTTCTAACCGCTGCTATGCGGGCAGAAATTGACCTGGATGAAATATACCAACTCACCAAGATTGATCCCTGGTTCCTTCACAATATCAAGCAGATTGTGGATTTTGAGGACCACTTGCGGGGACAAGAGCTAACGGACGAGCTCTTGCACCTTTCCAAGACTTTCGGTTTTTCCGACCGCAGGTTAGCGGAGCTCACCGGCAGTGATGATGAAACCATCCGCTTGCGAAGATATAAGGCCAACATCCTTCCTGTGTACAAGCTGGTGGATACCTGCGCCGCTGAGTTTGAGGCTTTTACACCCTACTACTATTCTACCTATGAAACGGAGGATGAATCGAAAC
This sequence comes from uncultured delta proteobacterium, assembly GCA_963712115.1. Taxonomy (GTDB): domain Bacteria; phylum Desulfobacterota; class Syntrophobacteria; order BM002; family BM002; genus BM002. Next base: position 98,757 of record CAVQGX010000042.1, read on the forward strand.
CCAGCGACGTCAGGAAAGTAATGATCCTGGGCGGCGGTCCCAACCGAATCGGCCAGGGTATCGAATTTGATTATTGCTGTGTCCATGCCTCTTTCGCCTTGCGTGAGGAGGGGGTGCAGTCAATCATGGTCAATTCCAACCCGGAGACAGTGAGCACCGACTATGATACTTCTGACAAGCTTTACTTCGAGCCTCTTACATTTGAGGACGTTCTCCACATAGTCCAGCGCGAACAGCCGGAGGGCCTCATTGTCCAGTTTGGCGGCCAGACGCCGTTGAACCTCGCCGTTCCTTTAGCCAGGGCTGAGGCACCTATCATCGGAACCACCCCGGACAGTATTGATCGGGCTGAGGATCGCGAGCGCTTCCAGGCTCTTCTCAATAAGCTTGGCCTGCGGCAACCCAAAAACGCCATTGCCACCACTGCTGCCGAGGCTCTGAAGGCAGCAGCCCAAATCGGCTACCCCGTGCTAGTGAGGCCCTCCTACGTTTTGGGCGGTCGTGCCATGGAAATAGTTTACCAACGAGAACAATTGGAGGCCTTTATTCAACAGGCGGTCCGCGTCGCCCCCGGCCACCCCATCCTGGTGGATCAATTTCTTCAAGACGCCATCGAGATTGACGTGGACGCAATCTCCGACGGGAATACCACCGTAATTGGCGGCATCATGGAACATATTGAGGAGGCGGGCATTCACTCTGGCGACAGTGCCTGTGTGCTTCCGCCCATTAGTATCTCCCAGGAAATCATTGAGGAAATAAAGGTTCAAACAAAGGCTCTTGCCAGAGAACTGGGAGTGGTAGGGTTGATGAACATTCAGTACGCGGTTAAGGACAACTTGCTCTATGTCCTCGAGGTGAACCCCCGGGCCTCCCGTACGGCACCCTTTGTTAGTAAGGCAATTGGTGTACCTCTTGCCAAGCTCGCCACCAAGATCATGCTGGGTAAGAGCCTAGCGGAACTCGGATTTACTCGGGAAGTGGAGCCGCCTCACCTAGCGGTGAAGGAGTCGGTGTTTCCTTTTATTCGCTTCCCCAACATAGACATTCTCTTAGGACCGGAGATGAAATCCACCGGCGAAGTTATGGGCATCGACAAGACCTTCGGAATGGCCTTTGCCAAAGCTCAGTTAGCGGCGGGTTATTCTCTACCGCTGAAGGGAAATGTGTTCATAAGCGTTCGAGATCAGGACAAGCCGGCCATATTAAAAGTTGCTAAGGATTTCGACAAACTCGGCTTCAAAATCTACGCCACCCATGGCACTTCCGCTTTTCTCTCGCAACACGGATTACAAAACCTGATGGTGGCAAAATTAACCGAAGGACGTCCCCACGTCATAGACCACATCAAAAACGATGAGATCAACTTGGTCATCAACACCAGTACAGGTAGAAAAACTGCTTCTGACGCTTATTTGATTCGGCGGGCTACCTTAGTTTATAATCTTCCCTACGCAACAACCATTGCCGGAGCAAGAGCTTTTGTCCAGGCGATTGCCGCAATCTGTGAAGGAGAATTGCAGGTCACCTCTTTACAGGAGTACCATGCCAACAGCTTAAAAAATTAGCGATGGTGCATTTGAGGAGGCATGGAGCATAGAGTAAAGCGAGACGGGATCAGATGTCTGAGGTCAGGGGTAAATCTGATCTCTGATCTCCGACTTCTGACCTCTGGGATAGACGATTTGAACGAATTCAACGACTTTAACGATTTAAACGACCCATGACCCACAACCTTTTACCTATAATTAATTTTAGACATTTTAGGCATTTTAGTTCATTTTAGGCACTTTAGACATTTGACTAGGAACTGATCTTGCAGAACCGCATAATAATCCCTGATGGCAGACCAAAGGAAGAGTGCGGTATCTTCGGTATTTATGGACACGAAGACACGGCTCGTCTTACTTATTTCGGACTCTATGCTCTCCAGCATCGAGGCCAGGAGAGCGCTGGAATTAGTGTTTCTGACGGTCGATTAATGCTCCATCACAAGGGCATGGGTCTGGTGAGCGAAATTTTCGACGAGGATATCCTCGCCAGCCTAAAGGGCTATCTTGGCATTGGACATGTGCGCTATTCTACCACTGGCTCGTCCGTTCTCGTCAATGCCCAACCCTTCTGCATCACTCACTCAGGCTGCAGCCTCTCCATTGCTCATAACGGAAACCTGGTCAATGCCCACAGCTTGAAATGTGAATTGGAGCAGCGGGGCTCGATCTTTCAAACAACCATGGACAGTGAGGTAATCGTTCACCTTATTGCCCGCCAGCTTACCCATGGACTGGAAGAGGCACTTATCAGCGCCCTGAGTGAGATTAAAGGTGCTTACTCGCTGGTAATCGCCGCAGAAGACCAGATAATTGGCGCCCGCGACCCCTATGGCTTTCGCCCCATGTGCCTGGGCATGATTGATAACGACGCCTATGTGATTACTTCAGAAACTTGCGCCCTTGACCTGATAGGAGCTCGCTACCTTCGAGACGTCCAGCCGGGAGAGGTAGTCTTCATCGATGGGAATGGACTCAGGTCCCGACACCTCCCTAATCCTGGTCGCACAGCCTTCTGCATCTTCGAGTTCATCTACTTTGCCCGCCCGGACAGCAATATTTTTGGACAGAATGTTTATATGGCCCGTAAACGCCTGGGACACGAGATGGCCAGTGAGTATAAGGTGGATGCAGATATAGTCATGCCATTTCCTGACTCCGGTAACTATGCCGCCCTTGGATTCGCCGAGGCATCTGGCATTCCATTGGAAATGGGCGTAATCCGTAACCACTACGTGGGCCGCACTTTTATCGAGCCTACCCAGGCCATGCGGGACTTCCATGTAAGAGTAAAACTGAATCCCGTGCGCCCTCTATTGATCGACAAGCGACTCCTCATAATAGAAGACTCCATCGTTCGCGGTACCACCACCAAAAATCGTGTCAAGACACTCAGGAAAGCAGGCGCCAAGGAAGTTCATATGGCTGTCAGCTGTCCGCCCCATCGCTTCCCCTGCTTTTACGGCATTGACTTTCCTACCCGAAAAGAACTCATCGCAGCCACCCATTCTGTTGATGAGATCAAGAAATTCTTAGGGCTTGATACCCTGCATTATTTGAGTCTTGAAGGACTCCTCCAAGCAATTAATCTGGACAGGGAAGGCTTTTGCCTTGCCTGCTTCACTGGAGAGTATCCAGTTAGTTTCACCGATGACCTTCATAAGCACTGCATGGAAACAAATTCGGTTTCACGCCAACAGCTTTGAAATGTCAATCCTCCATAAAAAAAGAATCAGTGAGTGAGTGTTATGGTTAAACCCAATAAGAGTAATCAACGCCGGGGTGCAGTTAAAATCATTCGCGAAGCAAAGGATGTGCTCCGAATTGAAGCAGAGGGCATCTACAGTCTCATCGATCGGGTAGGGGATGAATTCGCCGAAGCTGTGCAGTGGATCTACAAGGCTCGCGGGCGAGTGATTGTTACCGGCATCGGTAAATCAGGAATAGTTGGCCGCAAGGTTGTCGCCACGCTCAATAGCACCGGCACTCAATCGCTTTTTTTGCATCCAGTGGAAGCCATGCACGGTGATCTCGGAATGGTTAGTCCGGACGACATTATCCTGGTTTTATCCAGCAGCGGTGAAACTGATGAACTGAAGATGATTCTGCCGACCTTAAAAGATTTGGGAACACGGATTATCTGTTTCACCGGGAATACCGACTCTACCCTGGGTCGCAACAGCGACCTCACTGTCTACGCCGGGGTTGAACGAGAGGCCTGTCCCTTTGGTTTGGCCCCAACAGCCAGCACCACCGCCATGCTCGCCCTGGGCGACGCACTTTGCGTCGCACTCATCAACCGGCGCAGGTTTCAGCCCGCAGATTTCCATCGCTGCCATCCTGGCGGAGTGTTGGGAGAAAGACTGCGAGTACCAATTGAGATGATTATGCGTACCGGCTCCAGTATCCCAAAAGTCCAAGAAAAAACTCTGGTGGGTGAAGCCATTAAGGAAATGGATGACAAGACTTTGGGGGCAACCCTTGTAATGGGTGATGCTGACAGGCTGGTAGGGATTGTAACTGACGGTGATCTGCGGCGTGGATTATGCAGGTATGAAAGGTTGTTGGAAAAGCCTGTCAAAGCCATTATGACTAAGAACCCCAAGGCTGTCTACGTTAGTGGCTTTGTTGCAGACGCCCTGGAGATAATGGAACAAAATGAAATCACCGTGCTACCCGTGGTGGGTCCAAAGGGTCAGTTGTTGGGAATTATTCATCTTCACGACCTCCTTGGCAAAGGACACATAAAGTTTACCATGTAAGTAAACAAATATCGAAATCCGAAGCACGAAGCACTAAACAAATCCAAAATCCTAATTTCCCAATGTTCAAAACGAAAACGGCGCAAAAGAGGAGTCTAGAGTTTGGGTCATTTGGAAATTTGAAAATTTGAATTTGTTTAGGATTTCGATATTAGGATTTCGGATTTCAGTACTCCTGCATTAGACCTCCGTGGTGCTTATCAACTCGCGGCATCGTTTTAGGATATGGTTAATGAATAAGCCCGTCACCCCTAGAGGTCTTATCTGTTCGCTGGCCCTGGTGCCAAACCCCGAAAACCGTTCAGTTTACCGGGGTCTCGAGTCACTCATAGCTCGATTGCAGCCAGCAGTTGCGGGTCTGTTTTTGGATCCTATGTTCTGGTGCCCCGACGCCAACTGCTGTGGCCCGGCTTCATCCTCCTTGCTGGAGGAGGCAATTGGCCTAGCACCTCCTGACCTTCCTCTTTGGGTGCGTATTACCGGCACATCTGCAGAGCAGACTATACACATCTGCCACCAACTGGAAAATGCCTGTCGTCGTCTCAAATACCGCGGCCCCCTCGCCTGGGTGGACACACCACTCTTCTACCACAGTAATCGTGGCCTGCCCGAATACTACCAAAGCCTCCTTGCAGATACGGAATTCAACCTGATCGTCGATAACGACCCACAACTAATAAGAAAAATCGGAGACACGACCAAGCGGAAGAATATCCGGACGGCCGTTTTGAAAAAACTTGTTCAAGAGCCCCGTTTGGTAGCACTTGTGCACCGAGGTGATCTCAGACGTGGGATAAATTACCAGAGAGCAGTGCGGAGCAGATCCGACTTCTTAGTCTATGACGGGAGGGAAAGTAATTTCCTTAAACGCCCCAGCTCCAGTGGAGTGCTTTCAGTAGGAGCCAATCTCTTGCCCTACGAGTGGAGGACCATCACCTTAGCCTCACTCAACTTGGAAGACAGTCATTTCGCTCAGGCCAGCAGCTTCCGCCATCTGTGGGAAGCCGGCCAGCGAGTTCGAACTTTACAAAGACACTACAAACAAGCTCCCGTCCGTATCATTCCGGCGGTACTTGCCGCCTGGGGGTTGATATCAGGGAAAACCGAAGGTTTGATGACCCACGAAGAAGAAAGGGCGACAGAAATAATCCTGGAACATCTTCCAGAGCCTTAAAGTAGTGCAGCCCCTCGTGCTTCACTGCCTTTTAAGACGGATCACTGATCCGCCTTCGGCGGAACAACGGATATGTTTGAATGTACACAAACTTTATATACTTCATAGTCGTCCTGCTTATCTTCTCTACTCAGCAGCCAGCCCCAACACCACGGCTCTCCTTATTTTTTACTTTTGCCTCTAGCCTTACTCTGCTGTTCCTCTTCGGACTCATCAACAGGCAGGTTTTCAGAGGGTTGGCAGCAAAAATGTCGAGGGTTACGGTGAGCACTCATTTGGCGGTTCTCTACCATCGCAGCGTAACCCGCCAATCGCTTTTGGCTCTCGTCTTTTTTTGTGCTCAGATCTATCTGCTTGATATCAAATACTACCTCTCTACTGTTGCCCTCATTCGTTTTAGTTTCACTCTTCAAGGATTAGCTGGCTTAGTGATATTTTTGCTCCACCTGGCAATCGTCTGGTTTTACAGCTACGAATGCCAGCTGCCGCTTCTCCTCCGACACTTTCTCCAGGGTATCAATCGTAACTCACAACCTTAAGTTTAATCTCGCCATCCTTTTGCCTTGGCTCCTCATTTCAGGCAGCTTCGATCTTATACAACTCTTGCCCCTTGGCTCGATACACGACCAACTTAATACTCCTGTGGGCCAGGTTCTTTTCTTCGCCCTGCTAATGATCATATTCATGATCTTTGCCCCACCCCTTGTGGTGCGTCTTTGGAGTTGTCAGCCTCTGGAGCCGGGAACGAGAAGATCACTCATCGAGAGGTTTTGTCAAAAAGAGAATTTCCATGTCCGAGAGATAGTTCTTTGGCCCGGCCAAGGCGGGGTTTTTATAACCGCTGGAGTTATGGGGCTGTTTGGTCGTTACCGCTATCTTTTAGTAACCCAAGGGCTTCTCGATATTCTCGACGACGAAGAATTGCGTTCAGTCCTGGCCCACGAGATGGGCCATGTGAAAGAATACCATCTATTTTTCTATCTTATATTTTTGCTTGGCTATCTTGTCCTTGCCTACCCCATCTCTGGTATTTCTTTTTTGTTGGTGCTGACTAGCGACCTGCCACTGACTCTGATGATTAGGACCGATTATGAATTCATGACCTTAATTTCTATACTCTCCACCCTCCCTTTGTTAGTCTTGCTGGTCTTCTATTTTCGTTTCCTCTTTGGCTTTTTTATCCGTAACTTTGAGAGACAGGCTGACCTTTATGGACTCTCGGTCATGGGCAGACCTTATCCGTTGATTTCGGCTTTGGAAAAGGTAGCTTTTTACAGTGGCAACATTCGGGATGTACCCAGCTGGCATCACTTCAGCATTAAAGAACGGGTTGATTTTCTTACTGAGGCAGCGGGCAATCCTTCCCTGTCGAGAAACCACCGTGGCAAAATCAGAAAAGCACTATCAGGATACTTGGTGGGAATTATCGCAGTTGGTGTTTTCGGTTACCTCTTTTACTCCGGAGCGGTGGGCAAACAGTACAATGAACAACTAAACTTCAAGATGCTCAGCAGTCTGGTCCAACTGGAACCTGACAATCCCCTCCTCCAATTGCGACTCGGAACACTTTACTACACCCGGCATCAACCTAAACAAGCTGTTTTCCATTTGCAGCGCGCCCTGGAACTAGACCCAAACAACCCCGACATTCTGAACAATTTGGCCTGGGTTTTCGCCACCAGCAAAGAAGCTCCCCTATTCCAACCGGAAAAAGCCCTTGTCCTGGCTGAAAAAGCAGCGACTAGTTCCCAACAATCTCATATCCTGGACACCTTGGCGGAGTCTTATTACGTAAATGGCCTAACCATAAAGGCTTTGGCCACGGCTGAGAAGGCTCTGGCAGCTGCATCCGGAGACTCTTCTTATTATGTCAAACAGGTGGAGAGATTCCGTGCCGAGCTTCAGCAGCAGCAATTTAGATAGAACCATGGCTTCACGACCCTGAGGGGAACGAAGGGGCGATGACGGCGAGGTAAGCATTTTTCTCCGTGTCCCCGTTTCGCCGTGTCTGCGCGTCGCTCAGTTGAAGGGGGATAGATACTGGATAAAAGAAGCAAGGCCCAGGCCCAGAGGTCACTAACTCTTAATATCTGAGCATGGTGCTCATATTGTGTAGAGCAGCACTTATAGAGGCGGCAAGATTGTAGCGATGGTTTGCCAAAATATCATCATCTTGGCTATTGGTAATAAGCCAAGGGGCGCACTCCGAACCCCGTTTTAAATTCTCCACGATCTTATCCATCAATGCCAACGCATCAATGGTCTGCAACTGCTCGACAAAGCCCACCCGAACAGTTTTGAGGATTTCATACATTACGTGGGTCACTCCCTGGCAATAATAAAAATAATTATCAGCTTGAAAGTGGCTGACCCGTGACCCATCCGGCTCCGTCTCTTTAACCAGGTTCTCGTGGCAATTGCCAAGGAGGTCCTTGTAAGAAGCAATGAGAGAAAGCAAGTTGTCCGTGCGGTAATAGAAGCGACTTTTCCCCTGCTTAAGATTTTCGAGAAATCCCTGCAGTTCTTTGAGCGCATCCTTATACTGGCTCTCGGTTGACGGAAACCAAAATTGATCCGCTCTGTTCATCAGCAAGTTCACCGCCTCTACTAAATGGGGATCATAGGCGTCGGCATCGCCAAAACGGGTCAAAGTCTCCTTCAGTTTGATGGCCGTATAGCGCATCGCCTCGAGAGCCCCCAACTGATACTCGTTGACATTGTCGGTAAGTCTGCCGATGAGCAAATCATTTGGCCGCCAACCCCAAAAACGCCCATTAAGCTCATAGTCTAATAGTTCGGTCAGTTTTTCGGTGAAAGCCACTCCGGCAATCTCAGTGGAGACTAGCTTTTCAGTTGCGGTGCGGGGCGTCAAGCTGGGCTCAGAAATCGCCTCTTGCTTTTCGGCGACCTCACCTTTTACCTCCTTTTGAGGTGTTTCAACCTCTGTGGTGACTGCACCACTTGATTCGACCACTTCCTTCGACGGACCATCCTCGAAACAACCTGTAAAAAAAGCGCAAAAAATAAGGAGGATACCCAGGTTGCTTAGAAAGAAGCGAAAAAGTTGCAAGTAGTAGTTGCCATTGCTGGCTCTGGAAAACCCTTTGCTGCGCCGCACAAACCTCACTTAACTCTCACTCCCAGACGAAGTCTAATCACTCCGTTTCAGATTGATAGTAAAAGCCCGGCTAATTTTACTTGCTCGGCCGAGTCGACAGATCTAACTCAATCGGCAGATTCACCCAAGTAACTTGCACAGGCATCCTGAGACTCCCAGGCGGTCACCCGTCTAATCCGCACTCGGTCATTATCGATCTTCTCTTGGAGCCTATGGAAAATATAACGGGCAATGTTTTCCGAAGATGGATTGTTCTCCATAAAAAAAGGCAAATCATTAAGATATCGGTGATCAATCTCAGACATGATTTCACTGGTGGCGGCCTTGACTTCTGCAAAGTCGAGCACTACCCCACTGTCGTCCAGATTCTTGCCGCTGAGCACAACCTCCACTTTCCAGTTGTGCCCGTGAAGGGCTTCACATTTGCCACGGAAGTTTCTTAAATTATGTGCAGCAGAGAATTCTGTTATTATCTTGAGCTCATACATCTAATTCCTCAATTACCAAATGGTTTGATCCATTCAATATTAACTAGTGTCCAGCCGGAAACCAAAGATTTCCGGCTGGAGCTGTCAGTGTTCAGCAGTCAGCATTCAGCTTAAATTGTTGGAGTTATATTATATTTAGCTGAAAGCTAAACGCTGATCGCTGATGGCGCGAGTCCGAAAAATGTTGTTTTCGGATGAGTACTAACTAGCCGGCAACTATGTTCCCTCTCCCTTAGTCCTGAGGGGTTCGAGTGAGTCTCAGCCTAAATATAAATAGATGGCTCGAAGGATTAATCTATCTCCGGTTCACCTGTGTACGGTTTGCCGCATTCTTTGCAGCGGCCATCATCTCCGATCACCCCAATACAAGTACCGTCGCTGCACAGCTTCCTGCTGTCAAAATCAATTGTACCCTCATCGTCACCTTCAACCGCAGCATCCGCCAACTCTGCATCAGGCTCATCGGCAGTCCCACTCACTTTTTGACCACACCAGCAGCAATACTGGCTGTCTTCGGGTAGCGATCGCTCACATGCCGGACATGTGGCCTCCCCTAGTGATTCACCGCAGTGTGGGCACTTCAAGGCACTTTCCTCCCTATCGATGAACGGCTAAGCCAGTGGATATTTAAATTACAACTTCCTGGCTAACGACATATTCACAATCACATTCTCAAATCCGCAATCCGCAATCCGCAATCCGCAATCTGAGCATGCCTTTGAGAGTCGACCTCTTGTAACTTAATCTCTGGTGTTTGTCAACGCAACAGGGGCGCTGGAACAGTCCCGTCCGTTGTCCGTCGTCAGTGGTCCGTTGTATTTATGCGCAAAGCGCATAGAGCATAGCGCAGAGCGTACAGGGCCATGCGCACTAAGCACTATGCAAAGCGGGACGACCCGGGGACCCGCCCGCCTCGCCTGAAGGCGAAGCCGATGGCGGGCAGGCGCGAAGAAACGGCGAGACGGCGATGCGAGGTGAGAAGTCAGAGGACGGAAGTCGGAGGTCAGAGGACAGAGGGCTTCGGATTTTGGATTCTTAATTTCGAATTGCCAAATTTGAACCCTATGCTCCATGCCCTATGCCCCATGCCTTCTATGCAACGGACGACGGACTACTGACCACTGACCAAGGACGTCTCCTGACTAGGGGAAAACCCATGGTCTGCTGAGATTTCCTTCCTTCGCGGTACAATTCTCTCTGCCATTGTGCCGGCCTTCGGTTTTTTCTGTTGACAACGGAGTCACTGTTGAGTATGAATCCCCTACGTTCTGGCGGTGTAGCTCAGCAGGTCAGAGCATGCGGCTCATATCCGCAGTGTCCGGGGTTCAAGTCCCTGCACCGCCACCAAACAAGATAACGATATCAGCGAGTAAGCTGATTATGAGGGAACAAGCTGCCGGTTGTACCTTGGCAATTGTTCCCTCTATTTTTGGCTCCCAAGAAGAGCAAAAAAAATCTAAAACGACAATCCAATACTAATGCTAAATACTCATAATCACTACTTAAAATTAGAGCTAATCGATCGGTTACAAAAGAACATCAGATGGGTATGAATTCATAGTCGGAATCATTTCTCTTAAAATTCTATGATTTTTTTCCTTGAAATATTCAGAATTATCCTGTATTTACTAAAATAGTCCAGCCAGATAGGGAATTCGCTTAGGTAACTTGAGGAGGGGGGAGTCATCTATGACTTTAACGAAGGCGCATATTGTAGAGAGTCTGTTTGCAAGGAATATTTTCACCAAGAGCGAGTGCGCAGAGATTGTCGAAACCCTCTTCGAGATAGTCAAGAAGACATTGGAGGAGGGCGAAGACGTTCTCATCAGCGGCTTCGGCAAATTCAGTGTGAAGGACAAGAATCAGCGGCGCGGTCGTAACCCCCAGACCGGCAACCCCATTATGCTCTCACCGCGCAAGGTAGTCACCTTTAAGTGCTCCGGTGTTCTACGACAAGCAATTAACAGCCGCTAAGCTTGTGTCTCTTCTTGTGAACAGGAGAATAGTTGCTCTACCTGTATTATCTCTCTATTCTCCAGTGTGGGATGATTTTTTTCCTTCGGTTGCTCCTGCGCTAGCCTCTAAGTTAGGAACGTAGGGTGGCAACCAGCCGAGCCGGTTTCAGTAAGAGGTCTAGCGCCTCCTCTGCGCTTGCCACTAAAATATCGCTCGCCAGCAGGGCCTGTAAAGAGGTCCCTTCCCCTTGCATAACGCAAATCCCGAGGCGTGCCTTGCGAAGCATTAGTGCGTCATTGGCACCATTTCCAAAAGCAACTGTCTGCGAGGCCCCCAGTTTCTCTAAGATCTCACCTTTTTGCTCTGCCTCTTTTCCGGCCTCTATCCGTGCAATCTCGAGTCCCCCGCAATCCTCCGCCAGATGGGCAGCAGTACCATGGGTATCAGCCGTAACCAGATAAATGGCAAGCAGGTCCTGCAAAAGCCGCAGTTTCTCTTTGACTGCCCCTGGCAAGATCCCGTCAGTTGCCAGGGTTCCGTTCAAATCAAACAGAGCCTGCCGCAAGCGCAGTTCCCCCCACCCAGGTATTTCAAGGTTCAGACCCCTATTTTCCATCCTGGTTTGCTCCTCCTTCCCCACCCACATTCGAAATACCAAAACGGTTATTAACTAAGCTCTGCAAAAATCTCCTCTCCCCTTGGAAACACTGTCACAATTGGCTGAACCCGTCATTCCGGACGAGTCCGCCGACGGCGGGCTTGGCCGGTATGACGAATTGCGACACAGTTTCTTGAGGGGAGAGGGAAAATCTAATTATCCTGCGGAGCCAAGTAAACAAACATTTTCCCTTTTGACCGCAGGGACGACCTCATATTGCTAATAAAAAAGGCCCACAGGGAGCGACTTTCGCATCCGTACGGGCCTTTAGGATAAAATGTGTTCCAGCCCCCTTAAGGGTTTCTCAAAGCCGCTTGGGCTGCGGCCAACCGTGCAATTGGCACCCGGAAGGGTGAGCAGCTAACGTAGTCGAGGCCGACCCGGTGGCAAAAGTCGATGGAGGTGGGTTCACCGCCATGCTCGCCACATATACCCACTTTAAGGTCTGGTCTGGTGGATCGTCCCAGCCGAACACCCATATCCACCAACTGGCCGACGCCGGTCTGATCGAGCTTTTCGAAGGGGTCGTCCGGCCAGATATCGCCTTCAAGATATGGATAAAGAAACTTCCCTGAGTCGTCTCTGCTTATGCCGTAAACGGTCTGAGTAAGATCGTTGGTGCCGTAGGAGAAGAACTCCGCCTCCTGGGCTATGGCGTCGGCTGTGAGCGCCGCCCGCGGTATCTCGATCATGGTGCCCACACTGAACTCCACTTCGATGCCCTGCTCGGCAAAAACCTCTTCAGCGGCCTTGAGTACCACCTTCTTTTGGTGCTTCAGTTCCTCCACCCCACTGATTAAGGGGATCATGATCTCTGGAAGGACCTTCACCCCCTCTTTGGCCGCGATGCAGGCCGCTTCCAAAATGGCCTTGGCCTGCATTGCTGTGATCTCCGGATAGACTATACCCAGACGACAGCCCCTGTGTCCCAGCATGGGATTGGCCTCAGCCAGGGATTCCACCCGAGCCTCCACTTCTTGCACCGGGATGGAAAGCGACTTTGCCAGGTCGGCTATGCCCGCTTCGTCGTGGGGCAGGAACTCGTGCAGGGGCGGGTCCAGAGTACGGATTGTCACAGGCTTGCCGTTCATCACTCTAAATATGCCGAGAAAGTCCTCCCTTTGCATGGGCAGGAGTTTGGTCAGGGCCTTTTCTCTATCCTCCTTGGTGTCGGCGAGAATCATCTCGCGCATGGAAGTAATGCGATCCTCCATGAAGAACATGTGCTCAGTGCGGGTCAATCCTATGCCCTCGGCGCCAAAGGCAATGGCAACTTCGCACTGTTCCGGTTCGTCGGCATTGGTTCTTATGCCAAGCCTGCGCACCTCATCGGCCCAGGTGAGAAGCTTGCCGAAAGCCTGGCAGATGGCGGAGTCCATTGGATCCAGGCTGCACTCGATTACCGCCCTGTATATCTCTGAGGGGTAAGTGGGTATTTGCCCGATGATCACCTGGCCCTCAGTGCCGTCCAGAGAGATCCAATCGCCTTCCTTGACCACCTGTTTCCCGTCCACCGACATCTTTCGGTCTCTGTAGCTGATGTCCAGAGCTCCGCAGCCAGCCACGCAAACCTTGCCCATCTGGCGAGCCACCAAAGCAGCGTGGGATGTCATCCCGCCCCTGGCCGTGAGTATCCCTTGGGCGGCGTCCATACCGCGGATGTCGTCAGGTGAGGTCTCCCAGCGTACCAGAATTACCTTTTCGCCCCGTTCCGCCCACTCAACGGCGTCTTCAGCGTTGAAGACCACCTTTCCCGAAGCTGCACCGGGACCCGCATTGAGGCCTACGGCCAAGAGTTTACCTCCATCGATTATTTTATTCTTCTCGGCGGGATTGAAGGTGGGCTGTAAGAGCTGGTTGAGCTGATCGGGCTCCACCCGCATGAGAGCCTCCTCTTTCGAGATGAGGCCCGCCTCCGCCATTTCCACCGCAATCCTCACCGAGGCGACTCCCGTGCGTTTCCCGGAGCGGGTCTGGAGCATCCAGAGCTTTCCCTTCTGGATGGTGAACTCGATGTCCTGCATCTCCCGGTAGTGAGAGTCCAGCTTCTTTCTTATGGAGTCCAGCTCATCATATATATCAGGCATTTCCTCTTCCAGGGACAGAGCGTCGCGGTCACCCTTCTGGACCTTGTTGATGGGCTGGGGGGTCCTGGTACCTGCCACCACGTCCTCGCCCTGGGCGTTCATTAAATATTCGCCGTAGAAGGTATTGTCACCGGTGGCCGGATTGCGGGTGAAGGCCACGCCGGTGCCCGAGTCATCCCCCAGATTTCCAAATACCATGGCCTGAACATTTACCGCGGTGCCCATGTCATCGGGTATGTTGTTCAGCTCCCGGTAAGCCACGGCCCTGGGGATGTCCCAGGAGTAAAACACAGCACCGATACCCCCCCAGAGTTGCTCCCTGGGGTCCTGGGGAAATTCCACACCCAGCCTGCTCTTGATGGCCTCCTTGTAGCGTTCGGTCAGCTCTTTGAGGTCGTCCGCTGACAGCTCCAGGTCCAATTCCACCCCGGCCTTTTTCTTGAGCTCTTCCAGAATCTCCTCAAAGGGATCGATGTCGTCCCTGGACTCTGGTTTGAGGCCCATGACCACATCCCCGTACATGCCAATTAACCGCCGGTAGCTGTCATAGACAAACCGAGGGTTTTTTGTCTGCTCGACCAGGCCGGCTACGGTCTCGTCGTTTAGGCCCAGGTTAAGGACGGTGTCCATCATCCCCGGCATACTGATGGCCGCGCCGGAGCGCACGCTCATTAGCAGCGGTTTATTAGGATCGCCGAACTTCAACCCCAGTACACTCTCCATCCTGGCCACAGCCTCATCCACCTCTGCCTGAATCTCCGCCGGGTATCTTTGGGGATCTTTGTAGAACGCACAGACATCGGTGCTGATGGTGAAACCGGGCGGCACTGGGATTCCCATGTTGGTCATCTCGGCCAGGTTTGCACCCTTACCCCCAAGTAAGGCCTTCATCTCTTTGGTCCCGTCAGCCTTGCCTTCTCCGAAAAAGTAGACGTACTTTGCCATAGTTTTTCTCCCTTGCTGAAAGAAAGACCTCGACTATGCCTGATGGAAAAACTATGAAACCAGTCCACAGCCTGTCATGGAAGGGGGGTGGACAAGAGCCGGTCCTTAAAACTGGACCGACGGCATTGATCCAACCAGGCTATCCAGAATTATAGAAGGTGATATGATTGGAGTGGTGACCTCTAATTGCAGGTCTGACTCCCAAGTGACGGCGCTACTATGCCACAATGGCTATACACTGTCAATCACTCTGACGATCCCCAGGAGAGAGGAAATGCAGGACTTGCCACTCCGCCTCGAACCGAGGTTGGCGTCTGCTTGCCAGTCATGAAAAAAGAGGCTACACTGATGTGAACTTTGGGCTAGCCCCCAACTGGAATGGTGGAAATTGAAGCCTACTCCTATGGACGCACTACAGTATTTATCTGAACCCCAGCTTAATGACCCGGTTCTGCTAGCCGGCTTTGGCGGTTGGGGCAATGCTGGCGAGGTGGCCACCAGCACTGTGGACTTTATGGTCAACAGCTTGGAAGCAGAGCAGTTGGCCAGTCTAGAGTCCGATGATTTTTATCTCTTCTCTGTCAATCGACCTTTGGTAAACATCGCCAACGGGCATTTGAAAAGTTTGGATCTCCCCAGAAGCCGATTCTATTTTTCGACAAATTCACCAGGTGCAGATGTGATTCTATTTATCGGTCCCGAGCCACAGTTATGCTGGCATCAATACATAGAAGCATTCATGCAACTCTGCCACCGCTTCGGCGTAAGGACCTTAATCACCCTGGGAGGTCTTCACGACGAAGTGCTTCACAACGAGACCAAGATCTCCGCTGCAGGTGCATCCATGGATGACGTCCAGAGACTTCGCCAACTTAGAGAACCTGTGGAACTCATAGATTATGTGGGCCCTAGCGCCATCCACTCCTTATTCCTTGCCAAAGCGCAAGAACAGAAGATGGAGTCAATCAGCCTGTGGGCGCACGCCGCCTCTTACTTGCAGGGCACAAATTACAGGCTCTGCAGTGGACTGATAAAACGACTTAACCTCCTCCTAGAGTTGGAGGTGGACACCACCGAATTGGACCTATCATGGAAGCTGGTTGAAGATCACATTGATGGGTTGATCAAAAAGAATGAGCAGCTGAAGCAATATGTGGAAGAGCTGAAAAGACGGGAGAAGCGCGGCAGTTTCACCCCCCGGCCCTCCTCCCCTGCCAAAGTCATCCGGTTGGATGATTTTTTGAAGCAGGACAAGTCAGAGAAGTGACAGGTTTCATCGGAGATGGGATGTAGCATCTCAATGCTGGCTTCGTCCTGAACTTTCAGCACATAAATTGCATAACTCCTTGAATCTATGACTGTTATTGTGATATAAGCGGTCAATCTTCTAGCGGAAAAGGTCTCTGTAGTGCACAATTAACCAAGAATGAAATTATGATTACCCGCTATACCCGTCCAGTAATGGGTCGCATCTGGGAGCAGGAAAACCTTTATCGTCAGTGGTTGAGGGTGGAACTAGCTGCAGTAGACGCTATGGCCCAGTTGGGACAGATACCTGCTCAAGCGGCCCAGGAGATTGCTCAAAAGGCAGACTTCGATGTGGATCGTATCGACGAAATTGAGCGTGAGACAAAACACGACGTCATTGCCTTTCTTACCTGTGTGGCGGAATATGTTGGAGACTCCGCCCGCTACATCCATCTTGGACTGACCTCCTCGGACATTTTGGATACCAGTCTCGCTCTGCTGCTCAGGCAAGCAGCAGAAATATTGCTCGATGATATTCAGGCATTGCTCGAAGTTCTGAAGCGACGGGCTTACGAGCATCGTCACACTGTAATGATTGGCCGCTCCCACGGAGTACACGCTGAGCCGATCACCTTTGGGCTCAAATTGGCACTCTGGCACGCGGAGATGGACCGCAATAGAGAGAGGTTGCTCCGAGCCCAGGAGAACATCAGTGTAGGCAAAGTGTCGGGAGCAGTTGGGACCTATGCAAATGTAGATCCTAGGGTTGAAAAACTTGCCTGTGTCCAGTTGGGATTGCAGCCAGCATCCATTTCCACCCAGATCATCCAACGAGATCGTCACGCCGAGTATTTCTCTACTTTGGCTATTATTGCCAGCAGCATCGAAAAAATCGCCATCGAAATTCGCCATCTGCAGCGCACAGAGGTTCGCGAGGTAGAAGAGTATTTTTCCGAAGGCCAAAAGGGCTCTTCAGCGATGCCACATAAACGAAATCCAATTGGCAGTGAAAATCTGTCCGGACTTGCGCGGTTAGTCCGTGCCAATGCAGTGGCAGCCATGGAAAACGTTCCTCTTTGGCACGAACGGGACATCAGCCATTCCTCCGTTGAGCGGGTTATTGCCCCTGATAGTAATATTGTGCTCGACTTTATGCTCCACCGCCTCACCAACATGCTTGACCGGTTAGTTGTTTATCAAGACAAAATGAGGGCGAATCTGGAGAGCACTGGGGGATTATTTTTCTCGCAGCGCGTGCTGCTGGCTTTGACTGAGAAAGGTGTAGACCGGGACGAAGCCTATCGTCTGACCCAGCGAAATGCCATGGCTGTTTGGAATGAAGGCTCCACCTTCAAAGACCGTCTGGCAGCCGATCCTGAAGTCATGGCGCACCTGCGCCCAGATCAATTGGAAGAATTATTCGACCTAAACTATTACCTGAAACACGTTGATACCATTTTCTCTCAGGTCTTTGGGGGAGGGGATTGAAGAAATCCCTGAAATTGATATCTCATTCGACTAGACGGCAATGATATGCACATGATAAGGGGACGGGCAACTCCCTCGAGATCTACAAGACTTACCTTGCTGGTTTCAACCCTGCTGCTCTTAAGCACACCTGTCACCAGTAATTGTGCCAAACTACCAGCCAATTTGCTTATCTCTCCCAAGGCCGATCCACACCACGTTATTCTGGTGGAAAAGGCTTCTCAGCGACTCTTCGTTTATGAGTTTGCCGGGGACTATAATCTTGTGGCCACCTTCAAATGCGCCACAGGTGAGAGCCCTGGGGACAAACAGCTGAGTGGTGATCAGAAAACTCCTGAAGGCGTATACTTCTTTACTAGGGCCGTGGGGGAGAGGTACCTCACCGCCACTTATGGAGCCAGGGCCTTTCCCATGAATTATCCTAACCTCCTGGATCGAAAAATGAACAAGGGGGGTAATAACATCTGGGTCCATGGCACCAACGAAGAGCTAAAAGAACGCAGTACCAATGGCTGCATTGTCCTTGCCAATGGAGACGTGGTCGAGCTGGAAAAGTACATCAGACTCTGGGACACCCCTATTATTATTGAAAAAGAACTGAAGTATGAAGAGCGAGACAACCTGCTCCGCCAGGGCCAGTTACTGCTTGACAGGGTTGAGGGCTGGAGCCAAGCTTGGTCACAAAAGGATCTGGATCGCTATCTTTCCTACTATGCCTCAGATTTCACTTGGGGAAATCTGGACCTCCAGGGCTGGAGAAATAGAAAAGCCCAGTTAAACAATCGCTATAAAATAATTTCTGCCCAGTTCAGTGATATTCGCTTCTTCCGTCACGGAAAGGTGGTTCTGGCCTTAGCTGAGCAAATATATCGGTCAGATCGATTTGCCTCCGCCGGCCTCAAGCAACTGTATTTGGTTCAGAATTCGGAGGAGTGGCGTATTCTGGGTGAGGACTGGAGAAAATCAGGTCGTCGAGCGGTTCCTCCTATAAAACTGGCAGCTAAGCCTCCTGCTGACAGAGATAGTGAGAAAGGATCCGTTTCCCTTTTTGTAGAGGATTGGCGGCGTGCCTGGGAAGAGGGCACTCTTTCCAGATACTTAGCCTGTTATCATCCTCGATTCAAAACGGGGGATATGGATTTGAGAGGCTGGAAGGGATATAAGGAGCAGCTTTTTCATCGCTCCCAGGACCGTGTCATTCAGTTGACCGACATCAAATGGGAGGTGAATGGCAACAGGGCAGTGGTGGTCTGCAAGCAAGAATATCGTTCCGACATCCATCAGGACTTTGGCCTTAAAACTCTTCATCTTCTCTGGCACGGCGGCCAATGGACCATCTTAAGGGAAACCTGGCAACCTTTGACTGAGGAAGGATGAGACCCCGCCCTGGCAGACCCTTTTTTCCGCAATCCGCAATCCGCAATCTCAAATGAGGAGAACATGTGATAATAGAAGAAATCACTATGGATGATTTTGCCTCAGGCCTGGAAAAGACGAGGACCGTGATCATCCCTTTTGGTTCCACAGAAGAACACGGACCGCATCTTCCTTTGGGTGCAGATACCATTCATGTTTACGAAGTCTGCAAAGAGGCCGCGAAACAAATTTCGGTGTTCGTGGCGCCTCCCCTATTTTATGGTGTTTGCCGAAGTACGCGCAATCACCCTGGTACCGTGGGTATCAGACCATCCACTTTACGGGCAATCACCGCTGATTTAGTTTCTGATCTTTACCGACAGGGACTGCGCCATTTTCTCATCATCTCTGGACACGCCAGCGGTCTTCACATATCCTGCCTCATTGAGGTCGGCGAAGAACTTCTTCGGAGTTATCCTGACATTCGGATGGCGGTGCTTTCCCTTCTCGACCTGAGTATGCCCGCCTGGCAGGAGGTCATTACCACTCAAGACGACTCCCACGCAGGTGAGGTGGAGACCTCAATCATGCTTCATCTACGTCCCCATTTGGTGGGTGAGGCCAGACCGCGGGAGAGGCCCCATTTTCCCGAACACTTGCTGGTTAGGGATAAGTTGCGCTACTGGCCAGGCGGAGTGTGGGGTGACGCCAGTCATGCCTCAGAGGGGAAGGGCAGTAAGCTATTTGATCTCTCGGTTGCCGCTCTTGTCCGGCTAATCAAGGATCTCGACGGTAATGGCGAACAACTATGAACACTCCAGATTTACTGGCACCAGCGGGAAACATTGAAAGCTTCTTCGCCGCCTTGGAAAATGGTGCCGACGCCGTATATGTGGGTTATCGCCATTTCAACGCCAGAGCCCTGGCCGCCAACTTCACCCTCGAAGATATTGCCCGGTTGAAGGAATACGCCCACAACCACGGGGTTAAACTTTATGTAGCCTTGAACGCTGCATTGCGTGAAGAGGAAATCGAAGAAATAGTTGATACCCTCTCTGGCCTTTCGCAGGTTGAGCCCGATGGGCTCATCATCCAGGATGGGGCCATTGCTCGCCTGTGTCAACTTCACTTCCCCAACTTGAGCCTACACGCCAGCACTCTCATGACCGTGCACAATTCAGCTGGGGTTGAACAACTGCAAAGCATGGGTTTTCAGCGGGTGGTGCTGGCCCGTGAGCTTACAATTGAAGAACTTGCCAGCATTGCCACGAGTACCACTTTAGAGCTGGAAATCTTCATCCACGGTGCGCTGTGCTATTCATACTCAGGTCTATGTTTGGCTAGTTCCTTCTATGGAGGCCGGAGCAGCGTGCGAGGCAGATGTGTGCAGCCTTGCAGGCGTCTGTATCGCTCAGGCAGACACCAAGGATACTTTTTCTCTCCCAATGATCTATCTGCTATCGATTTGATCCCCAGGTTGCGCCAACTTAGACTTGCTGCCTTCAAAATTGAAGGTCGCATGAAGCCAGCGTCTTACGTTGCAGCGGTTGTCCGTGCCTATCGACTCGTATTGGATTCTCCACCAGGTGATGAGACCAAGGCGATTGCCGAAGCCCGACGCTTCCTCAAAGAGGCATACGGCCGAAAACCCACCCAAGGATTTCTCCCGGCCGATCAGCGGGGCGAGATCATTACGCCCCATCGTAGTGGTGCCAGTGGTCGTATTGCTGCCAAGGTGGAATGGGTGCGTGACAACCGCATGGGGCTGAGGTTACATTGTCCCCTGGCAGTTGGCGATCGACTGCGGTTGGAGTCGAATGAGGAAGTGGAAAAAACCGCTTTTACTATTAGAGATATGGTTGTTAAAGGTAAGCATCCGACCGAGGCCTCAACTGGTACCGTAGTTGCTGTTCCCCGGATTCGTGACGCTCGCCGGGGAGATCGGGTGTTCAAAACCGGTTCCAAGTCTGGAAAGAGCCCATCATCAGCCAAACTCCGCCGTCTTCTCAGAGAAAAAACTTCAACACCTCGGCTGGCTGGCTCTATAGCAGTTATCGAGACAAAGATACCCCCCCAACCAAAAAAAGGAGAATCAGATAAGCAAGCCTCCACCCTTTACCTTAGGTTATCTCATTTGGGAGGGCTCAATGCTGGCCTTGACTCAGGTGCCGACTGGATCCTCCTGCAGGCAACCAAGTCCAACCTAAACTCCCTGTCCAAACGCAAAATGGCCTTGAGTAAAAGAAGTCGTCTCTTCTGGGGTTTGCCAGCAATAATTCACCAGAAGGATTTGGAGTTTTATAGGGAGCAGGTAGGTATACTGCAGCAAACAGGGCATAACCAATGGCTGGTGGCCAACTGGGCACATTTCCGCTTATTTTCTCGGCCGCCCGACGCCATCATTGCAGACTACACCTTCAATGTACTCAACTCGCATGCTGCCTTTTTGCTCAATGAGATGGGTTGCCAACGGGTGATTCTCTCTTTGGAAAACGACCGGAACAATCTCAGGAAATTGGCACCGGCAATCCAGAGATTAACCCCCCTGGCAACAGTCTTCGGATGGCCAGCTCTCTTTACTAGCCGTCTAGGGGTAAAGCCACGGGAGGGATATGCCATCTGGGGCTCGAATAGAAATAGGCTGCAACACAGCCGGCAGGCAGAGATTACCTCGGTCCGCTCTGATCGTCCACTGTGCCTGTTTGAGCACTTGATGGAATTGGGCAAAATGGGTGTGATGGATTTTGTCGTAGACCTGAGAGGGCAAAAATTTCAGGGTCATGAACTGAATAATATTATGAAGGGACTGGGCCGGCAACGTTGTCCGCAAACGCACAGCACCTTCAACTATTTAGGAAAGTTAATGTGATGTGGGATATGGGATTTGGCATAGGGCATAGAGCATGGGGCATAGGGTAAGGAGTCACGAGTCAGAATCCAGAATTCAGGTTTCAGCTTTTGTGTTTCTCTTCCCTGACACCTGAAACCTGACACCTTGAGATTTGGTGCTTGGGATTTAAGATTTTTCGACGTCCTAATGAAATAGAAAGGCAAAGATGGTTTTTGATAAGATATCTGATTACTTCGCCTTAATGGCTGCTCTGCCCAGCGAGGGTGAGCTTATCCTAGATCAATGCAGAATTGTTGGGACTGAGACTAAGGGTGACCTGGAAATCCTTCGTGGTACTCTGACCGACAAAAAGGTGCTTGTCACTTTCAGTGGCCTGGGCAAAATAAACGCTGCTGCTGCGGCAGCAGCAATCCTGTCCAGCTACTCAGTTTCACGTCTTTGGATGTGGGGCTCGGGAGGGGCTTATGATTTGGCGGGAGTCGAGATCAACGATGTAGCCTTGGCCAGCGAGGAAATTCTTGGGGACGAGGGTGTTGCAACTATCAGCAACTGGCAACCACTTGATGCCATAGGTATTTCCTTGATTGATACCAAGGGGGAGCCCATCTTTAACCGAATGGAGGTGGATCCGCTGGAGTTGAAGCGAAGCAGGCAATTGCTTAGTGAGTGGCAGCGTGTTCCGCCCGCACCCCGAATACATGTGGGCTCATTTGTCACAGTATCAGCCGTCAGTGGTAGCCCCGCCAGGGCCCGTCTTTTATCCGACCGTTACAGGGCTCTGTGCGAAAATATGGAAGGTGGAGCAGTTGCCCAGGTATGCCTCCGCTATCAAGTGCCCTTTCTGGAAATCAGGGGATTGAGCAATCGGGCCGGTGACCGAAACAAAAAGAGATGGCAGCTGAGCAAGGCTTTGAATAATTGTCAGCAAGCCCTTCTCTATTTGCTCGAAAATTGGGACAAGGTGTGAGTAGCTCTTCCACCTTTGTGCTATCATTAAAGCTTAGTTCAATAATAATACGGTTGCGGCTTTAGCGGAGTGACACGGAGAGGCAAGCATTTTTCTCCGCGTCTCCGTTTCTCCGGTTCGCCCAGTCGACCTGCACAGGCTAGCGCCGTTCTAGACAGATTTTTTTGCCTGCAATCAAGGTATCGTACGCATGAGAACTTTGACTCTTGGTTTCTCCCCTTGCCCCAACGACACCTTTATTTTTGGAGCACTCGCCACCGGCAAGCTTGAGGTTCCCGGCTTCCGGCTGGAGATAATCCACGAAGATGTGGAAGCCCTGAATAAACTTGCCAGGGAAGCCCTTCTGGACTTTACCAAAATATCTTTTCACGCCTTCGCACTGGTGGTAAAGCGCTACGCTCTCCTTCGCTCCGGTGCTGCCCTGGGTAGGGGCTGCGGCCCCCTGGTGGTAGCAAGGGAACCAAGGGATATGGACAGTCTGCGCGGGGAAGCCATAGCTATTCCTGGAGAGCTAACTACAGCAAATCTCCTTCTCCAGCTTTACGGAGAAGGTTTTGCCCATGTACACCCAACGTCCTACGAAACCATCATGCCACGGTTACAGCGCGGCGAGTTTGCTGCTGGTGTGGTCATCCATGAAGGGAGATTTACTTATCACAACCACGGATTACACCAGGTGCTGGATTTGGGCGGCTGGTGGGAAGAAACCCAAGATCTTCCTATTGCACTGGGAGGAATTCTTGTTCGCCGCGACCTTGGTTATGATGTTGCCGAGGTAATAGAGGATGCTATTCGCCACAGCTTGAACTTCGCTCGCCAAAACTCAGAAGAAATCTGGCCCTATATCAAGACGCACGCCCAGGAGATGGACGACGAGGTAATAAGGCAGCATATAGATCTTTACGTCAATGAGTACTCCCTTGATTTGGGGGAGGAGGGTAGGCTCGCCATCAAGACACTGCTAGAGCTGGCCCATAAACGTGGCCTCCTGCCCCCTGTGACTGCTGGTCTTTTTCTGACGGACTAGCTGAACGGAAGAACAACAATGCGCACAGAGAACAACAAATTGACCGTCACCTATTTTCCCTACACCTTAATGCATAAGAATGACCTGAAAAGGTTAATCCCTTATTTCGATAACATTCGGTTACTTCAAGTTTTCCCTGATTCTGATCCTGGGCTGCCAGATCTGGTCCAGACCTCCCAGCTGGTACAACTCTACGCCCCCATATCCAACCCGGCCCTATTAGAAACCGTTAGCAGAGCACGCAAAACATATGATCAACTGGGAAGAGTTCACCAGGATGGCCTGGCTCATTTGCTTCAAACCTTTGCCTTACAGGAGGATTTCGAGGGCTCTCGCACTGGTCTAGTGGCGAGAATTAGGCAGGCTCACCCTCGGTTGAGTGAAGACGAGCTGGAATTTGTTAACGATGCTGTCTTCATCCTTCTCGCTCATCAATTCGATCAGGAGCATCTCGAATTGGATCTACAGCTGGAGCGAATCCGTGGACTGGAGGCCAAGTTTCAGGAAGAGGTGGGTATTGGTACCGACGAAGAAAGCGAGATCACGGCGGCGACATCGGTATTATTGCAAGAGTCGGATCCACCTCGAGCTCAATATCCTTTCCAACGTCTGAGGGGTTGGACCCATCTTTATTGTTTACAGAAGCATATGTCATCTTTTCCTGCCCTCACTACCAGCCCAGAGGTCTTGTCGGAGATTGTTGAACGGTTGCCATCCCAGTTTGCCGCTCTCTCGGGAGAATTGCCGGCAATGGAAATGGAACAGCATCTCCTGTCCATTCTTCCAGATCCCCAGTCGCTTTCTCTGGAAGAGGTCCTGGAATTCAGACGGTTGCTGAGCCGCGAGTCAACTGTGGATAATTGGCGAAAGTCCCTTACTGCCGTTTTTGAACAACTAGAGCGAGAGCCACTCCAAGAGGTAATGTGGCAAGAAATAAACCATCATCTGCAAGAACAGGCCCATGGGTTTCGCCAGCTCTGGCCAGCCTCTGAAAAGCCCAGCCGCTACCTGAAGCTCGAGTGCCTGTGCTATCCCAGGATGCAGCCAGAGGTGGCTTTTGCCTTAGCATCTGGCCTAAAACTGCCGGCTGCAAAAATGTACGCCCCCGCGGACACCAATGGAATTACGCTTTTAATCTACCCGTCAGAAATTCAACCAGGTGACAGACAGTAACTCCCAGCCCTCAATGTCTATGCGGAGTTAAATGCATAGGCGTATTGCTCAAATCTAAAATATCCGGGCTAACTAGATGGCAAAGGGGGAGGTACTAGAGGAGGGATTTTCGAGCTGTTGCCCCAAAAACTCTACTTGGTTACGCACACCGCTTTTTTGTTGAATCTGCCGTGAGATGTTATCCACAGCATGGATGACCGTGGCGTGGGAACGATTGAAGGCCCGACCGATGGACTCCAGAGTTTCATCAGTGTACTTGCGGCAAAAGTACATTCCCAAATTACGTGGATATACGACGCCTTTTTTGCGGGAATTTGACTTCAGTGCTTCAACCGAGACCTTGAAGTACTGACAGATAACTTGTTGTACTCGTTCTATGCTTACTGCCTCGCGGCTGTCACAGACCGATTCCAGAACCTCGTGGGCGAGTCTTAGATCAATAGGCTTCTCCAAAAGTGAGGACTTGGCTACGATACCAATTATAGAGCTTTCCAGCTGTCGTATATCTCGGGTGATGTGGGTGGCCAACAACTCTGCCACCTCCGAGGGAAGTCGGATTCCCTCGTTGTCTGCTTTCTTCTCGAGAATCTTTAGCCTTGTTTGAAAATCGGGCGGTTCGATGTGGGTAACCATTCCCGCGGTCAACCGTGATTGCAGCTTGCTCTTGAGTTTGGGAATATCCCTTGGGAAATGGGTCCCGGTGAATATGACTCGCTTATCATCCCTACTCAGAGCATCAAGTGTATAAGACAGTTCAGCCTGCGTTTTCTCTTTGCCACTGAGAAATTGCACTTCCTCCAAAAGAAGTACATCGCAACCGCTGCGGAATTTTTCCTTGAATCCTTCCATGCGCCGTTGCTTAATAGCGACGACCATCTCATTGGTGAATTCCTCAGCAGTGAGATAGAGAACACGGGTGTTTCTATTGTGGGATAGGATATGGTTGCCAATAGCATGGGAGAGGTGGCTTTTCCCCAGCCCGGTATCGGCCAATAGATAAAGAGAACTGCTGAGGCCGCGGTCGCCGCTGGCAATAGCAAAGGAAGCTTGAAAGGCAAAGCTGTTACCCGAGCCCACCACGAATTGGTCAAAAGTGAATCTGCGATTTAAGCGGTAAAGATTTCCGTTTTCTTGCGGGGGCAATGGAAGCGGCAATTGGCTGGAATCATCATCGCCTGTTGGGAGTCTTCGAGGGGTGGCTGCCAAGCGCAAATGGATTTCTTCGGAGGTGCCGCTGTGTCTTTCCCAACTGCTTTTAATTTCAGCTAGATAATTTTCCCGGACCCAGTTGAGAAAAAAACGGTTGGGGCAAGCCAGGGACACTTTACCTTCATCAGAAACAACCAAATCCAGGGGATCAATCCACATTTTATAACAGTTGCTAGAGATGCGACCTTGCAGGTCATCCTTGGTCCGCCTCCAGATATCTTCCATAAAACACCCTCTACAGATATGCCAAATCCCTCTGCATTCTAGCCCCATCTATTCGTGCACAAGGAATTAGACTTCACTAATGAGGACAAAACACGGAAACAAAAATTTTCTTGCGTTCAGACCGCAATGAAAGCCCGGATAGTTGTGATAACTCTTTTTCTCGCTTAGGTTCCGCTTGGTTGGTTTACTCTGGAACGGAACACCAGAGAGATGCTAAGACCTTAATTCAAATTCGTCTCCAAAGTTTTTGACTTGTCGACTTTTACTTGGGAGCAAAGCGGTAGTCAAATGGACGATGCTTTTTCCTGGCTAAAGCGCGGAGACGTTTCGTCACATGGGTTAGCTTTGTAATCTATCCGAATTCTGATGTCAAACTCTGTATAGCCGCATTTTACTCTAATCATCCCTAAATTGTTAACAATTAAATTTCATCCAGATTTCCGGACCTTGTTAAAGTATATTCAGATAAGGGTGCGGCAACAGTCATTTTTCCTATCTTTCGAGAAATCTATCTGATATTCAAGGGCTTACGTAGGCATTTTTTCTTATTTTTTCTTTATCAACATTCATGATCTTCTGATTTCGCCGATTTCCTCCTTTTTTTTACCATCAATTTTTTTCATCACAACCATCAACTTGGGCGTTGAATTCAAAATCAGATTTTGCCAATATACTTAATACATTTCCTTCCACCATTGACATTGACGAGATATCAACACCATTGTCGACTGGCCCGCTAGGCCTTGTCTTAGTAATGCTTTGCTACTAACAACCGTCTCATAACTGCAGGCCTACCTGCAAGAATAGGAGAGCCTCCATGGAAAAACTCACTGTGGCATTGCTCAGTGGCGGGCGCTCAGCCGAGCGCGAGGTATCACTAAAAAGTGGAGAACAAGTTTACCAAGCCCTGAATAAGGTCAAATACAACATCCGCCGCTACGACCCCAGGGATGACTTAGCT
The DNA here is from genome assembly GCA_963712115.1 of uncultured delta proteobacterium. Taxonomy (GTDB): domain Bacteria; phylum Desulfobacterota; class Syntrophobacteria; order BM002; family BM002; genus BM002. The sequence continues at coordinate 126,000 of CAVQGX010000042.1, forward strand.
CATCTCATAACCGAAGCTGGAGAGATCGACGTGGCCCTGATAATTCTCCACGGACGTTACGGCGAAGACGGAACAATCCAAGGACTCCTAGAGCTACTGGATATTCCCTATCACGGCAGTGGTGTCCTCGGTAGCGCTCTTGGCATAAACAAAATCCTTTCCAAACGGCTTTATGAACACGCCGGCCTTCCGGTTTCTCCCTACCTTATCCTTGATCGTGCCGACCCAGATGGTCGGGCCAAAGTTCAGGAAGTGTTAGGTTTTCCGGTGGTGGTCAAACCCGAGCATGAAGGCTCCAGTATAGGCCTTAGTATAGTGGCTGAAGCTGGCAAACTCAAGCCTGCACTGGAACTGGCCGGTGAGTATGACCGGTTCGTCCTGGTGGAGAAATACCTGGAGGGTACCGAGATAACCGGTGCGGTTCTCGGCAATCTTAATCCCGAGCCTCTCCCCTTGGTGGAGATTATTCCTGGTGATCAGTATGAGTTTTTTGACTACGAGGCCAAATACAAACCAGGGGCCACTGAAGAGATCTGTCCGGCCCGGCTTAGTGAAAAACTCACCAAAAAAGCACAGGACTATGCGGTACGAGCCCACCAGGCGTTGAAATGCAGGGGCTACAGCCGTACAGATATGATTGTCAGCAAGGATGAAATCTATATTCTAGAAACCAATACCATACCCGGCATGACCGCCACCAGTCTTTATCCCCAGGCGGCAGCCGCTGCAGGTATTAGTTTTTCAGAACTCCTGGACCGACTAATCGAACTGGCCCTTGAGAAAGATTAAATCGAATTCGGAGTTCAATGCGGAACGGGAAACTCTATTAAATTCTAAATCCCAAATCCTAAGCACCAAACAAATTCAAATTCTCCAAATCCAAATGATCCAAACTCAGGATGAGTCTATTTGTGCAGTTCCGTTTTGAACATTGGAGAATTGGGATTTTGAATTTGTTTAGGATTTAGATATTGTGATTTAGGATTTCTGCCTCAGTTTATCGAGCATCCAGCATCAAATATCCAGTATCGGTTTCAACAAATTCGCGGTAGTTGCTCTCCACTAAGCATATCCACAATTCGACGGCCACCGATACCCGTGTGCAAAACTACCCTCCCTGGATGCTGGGAAACAACCCTCCCTATGATACAGCTATCCCTCCCTAACGGATGCTGTCGCATTTTATGCAAGACCTGGTCTGCATCCTCTGGTGCCACCACGACAAGCACCTTTCCCTCATTGGCTACGTAGAGAGGATCAAGCCCCAGCATTTCACAGGCTGCGTTCACCTCGGGCCTTACCGGCAGACTTGATTCTTCCAACTCTATCCCAACCGCCGACTGGTTTGCCACCTCATTGAGGGCGGTAGCGACCCCACCCCTGGTAGGATCTCGAAGCACGTGAATATTTCGGCTCACCTCTAGCATATCACTCACCAGCCCGTTGAGAGGGGCTGAATCGCTTTGTATCTCTGTTTGGAAAGAAAGCCCTTCCCTAGTTGACAGTACCGCAATGCCATGATCTCCCACTGGCCCATTTACCAAGATAAAATCTCCTGGCTTCGCGTTCTGACCGGCGATATCCACTCCGGGTGCAATTATACCCACCCCGGCGGTATTGATGAAGATTCGATCCGCTTTCCCTCGCTCCACCACCTTGGTGTCGGCTGCCACCACCTGTACGCCAGCCTCCCTGGCTGCTTCGGCCATGGAGTTTAAGAGTTTTTCCAAATCGGTTATTTCCAAGCCCTCCTCCAGAATGAAACCGACACTGAGATAACAGGGCTGGGCACCGCGCATTGCTAAATCGTTTACTGTGCCATGCACCGCGAGACTGCCTATATCTCCTCCCGGGAAAAAGATCGGATCCACCACATACGAGTCAGTGCTCATGGCCAAGCGCATATCTTGGAAATTTAGGAGGGCGCTGTCGTTAAGTTCTTTGAGAATGGGATTAGCTAAGGCGGGCATGAAGGTTTTGGCCACGAGATCATGCGAAGCTCTACCCCCTGCACCGTGGTCCATCTGGATTCTCTTGGTCTTCATGGGGCCTTTCCTTAGAGTGCTGAAAGTCAGCTAAAATGAACTAAAGCGAGCTCAAGTGTCTAAAATGTCTAAAGTGCCTAAATTTAGGAATTCAAAAAATGAAGATCTACTAGATGACTGACTAAAATCCTCATCTTAATTCCTCAATTCCTTAATTCTGCAATCTAAAATCCTCAATCCTGGTGATATTTATAGTATGCGGCACAAGTCCCTTCGCTGGAGACCATGCAGGGGCCATATGGATTTGCCGGATTACAGCGCTCCCGAAAGAGTGCACATTCTGGTGGGGTGCACACCCCTCGAAGTACTTCGCCACAGCGGCACCCTGGCATCTCCTGCCCAGGGGGGACCCTGAGGTCATAATGGCTCTCGGCTGCATGGGCAAGATATTTATCCCTCAGTTTCAGGCCGCTCCCAGGGATGGAACCCAGTCCTCGCCATGTGGCATTAGCCGGCTCAAAAACTTCCTCTATGATTTGTCTAGCTTTGGGGTTTCCTTCCGGTCTAACGCCACGAGTGTATTGGATTTCTACTTCGCAACGGGCCTCTTCCATCTGGCTCACCAGCATTTGAATGGACTGTAGGACGTCCACCGGCTCAAAACCACTGATCACGCAGGATTTACCGTACCTATCCACCACGGTTTGGTAGGGGTTGGTGCCAATGATGGTGGTCACATGCCCCGGACACAGGAAGCCGTCTATGTGCACCTCTTCGGCAGACAAAAGCCCGTCCATTGCTGGAGGCAGCAACTTGTGCGCCGAGAATACCAGGAAGTTGTCAAGCCCCTCCTTGTGCGCCTGGTGGACCGCAGCTGCAATGGTCGGTATGGTGGTCTCGAACCCGATGCCAAGCATGACTACGGGTCGATCCCGATGTTGCCGAGCCAACTCCAGTCCATCGAAACTAGCATACACCATGCGCACATCAGCTCCTCGGGCTTTCTCTCGTTGTAACGAGGAGTCCGAGCCAGGTACCCGCATGAGATCTCCAAAGGTGGCCACCATTACATTAGGCTGCCGACAAAGCAAAATTGCTCTATCAATATCCTCGGCCGCAGTTACACAGACCGGACAGCCAGGGCCGGAAATCAGAGTGATAGTTTCGGGAAGGAGCTCTTTCAGGCCGGAGCGGAAAATAGCCACAGTGTGCGTGCCGCAAACTTCCATAAACCGCACCCGCCTGCGGGATTTCTGCTTAATGGCCAGCACTATCTTCTCTGCCAGTTCCGGATCTCTGTATTCATCTTGGTATTTCATGGTCTATGCTCTCCCCCAGCTCGAAAGGAATTATGCCTTTCCAACGGTAAGACGCAATACCATTGTAGGTAAACCCGAATATCTAATATCGAAATACTAAACAAATTCAAATTCTCCAAATCCCAATGACCAAAAGTAAAAAAGAGTCTGCTTGTAGAATTCCGTTTTGAACATTGGAAAATTAGGATTTCGAATTTGTTTCGTGCTTCGGATTTCGAATTTCGGATTTACAGCATTGGCCAACTGATTATAAGGTGACTAACCGTCTATTACGAGGGTTACTATTCTTCTAGACGCATCGCTCCAATCACCGCTTGTCCCAAAGATATACAAGCATCGTTGGCCGGAATAAGCTCGGGCGTATAAACCTCCAAGCCCGACCTCGCCAGCCTCTCCTCCAGGTTCTCTAGCAGAAAGACATTCTGGAACACCCCCCCAGAACAGACAACCCTGTTGAGCCCATGAAGCTTGCAGAGATTCAGAGACACTTCGGCAAACATCTCAACCAGGGTCTGATGAAACTTGCCGCTGATAAATGGTAGCTCCACTCCTGAGACTGCGTCTTCATACACCTGTCTAAAGATTGCCGTTGGACTCAAGAGTAGTTTTTCCCCCACCTCCCTGAATTCATGCTGGTATCTTTCTGTGGTCGGCTCCATCCACTGCTCTAATTCGATGGCCGCCTGTCCCTCGTAAGCAATGCGGTCCCTCATCCCTGCAAGGGCAGCTACACCATCAAAAAGCCTTCCGCAACTTGAGGTGAGGGGGCTGTTCAACCCTCTTTGCATCATTTGCAGTAGGACCTCTATCTGGCCCCGGTCCCACCTTCTAGTCAAGGGGAGTTCTTCCTGGAAAATTTCTTCGCCAAAAGTGGCCCATAAATAAGCCACCGCCATTCGCCAAGGCTCCTTTATGGCTTTCGCACCGCCGGGCATAGGCACATATTCGAAATGGGCCACTCTTTCATAAAGCTTCTCATCCGCAACCAGAATTTCTCCTCCCCAGACGGTGCCATCCTCCCCATAACCGGTTCCATCGAGGGCTAGCCCCAGGACTTTGCCTTTCAGCCCATGCTCCGCCATGCAACTAACCACGTGGGCGTGATGGTGCTGAACTGCCAGGGTGGGGAGTTCGTCCTGGGCCTCGGCCACTTGGGTTGTTAGATAATCCGGGTGGAGATCGTGAATAAGCAGACTAGGACTCACCTGAAGTATTCTCTGCAGGTGATCTAATGTCTGCTCGAGAAACTCCAGAGTCTCTAAATTTTCAAGGTCACCAATGTGCTGTCCTACAAAAGCCCTGTTTTCTTTGGTTAGGCAGATGGTTGCTTTCAATTCTCCTCCCAAAGCCAGGACTTCAGGAACAGATTTTCTCAGGAAAATGGGCACCGGCACGTACCCTCTCGATCGCCGTATTTGTCTGGGTCGGCCCCTTGCTATTCTCAACACCGAGTCATCGCTGCGCAAAATGATATCTCTGTCGTGCAAAAGAAAATAGTCTGCAATATTTCCCAACCGCTTTACCGCCTCGAGATTATCAATAGCTATTGGCTCCTCGCTGAGATTGCCGCTGGTCATGACCAGAGCTACAAAGGGATGAGAAAGAAGCAGGTGGTGAAGAGGTGTGTATGGTAGCATTACCCCCAGGTAGCGATTTCTTGGAGCCACTTCTGAGGCAATGATATTACCAGCTCGCTTTGGAACTATAACGATAGGGCGTTTTGCAGAAGTGAGGAGCTGCCGCTCATCTTCTCCTATGAAAGCATAAGTTTCGATCTGCTCCAAGCTGGATGACATTAGGGCCAGAGGCTTCTCTTCCCTACCCTTTCTCCAGCGGAGCCTTTCTACCGGTTCTTTCTGGGTAGCATCAACAGCCAAGTGAAACCCGCCTAACCCCTTCACTGCAAGAATAGCACCCTGGCTGAGCAGGTTAGCTGCCTCGGATATGGGCTCTTTTATGGACAGGTCTTTTCCCTCCCTGCCAGCCAGCCACACCTGAGGACCACAGGACCAACAAGCGTTGGGCTGAGCATGGAAACGTCGGTCCATGGGATCACAATATTCGCGGGAACAGTCATTACACATGGTAAAACCAGCCATGGAGGTCTTGGATCTATCGTAAGGTATGTCGTTAATTATGGTATACCGTGGCCCGCAATTGGTGCAGTTGATAAAAGGGTAAAGGTATCGCCTGTCTTGCCGGTCGAAGAGTTCTCTGAGGCAATCGCTGCAGGTTGCTGTGTCTGGGGATATGAGGGCTGCTCGCTCTTCGCCCTCTTCGCTGGCTTTGATTTCGAAATTGTAATAATTAGCGGCAGGCAGTTCCTCAGTGTCTATCTGCGTAATAGTTGCCAGGGGTGGGGCCGTTTTAGGAAGTTCTTGAAGAAAGTGTTGGAGGGCCTCTTGGCCCCCTTCTATCTCTATTTCAACACCCTTTGGCGTGTTGGCTACATAGCCGTTTAACCGGTGTTGGTGAGCCAACTGATAAACGAAGGGACGGAAACCTACACCCTGGACAATTCCTTGGATGTGAACTCTAAGTCTTAGTGCCATCTACTTCAGCTTTGCGGTCTCTAACCTGTCTCCTGAGCCAGTCGAACCAGGGATCCAACCCTTCACCTGTGCGGCATGAAACCTCGAAGATCTCTAAATTCGTATTCAGCTGCAGGGCCCGCTCTCTCATTTTCCCCACATCACAGTCTACATAAGGTAGCAGGTCAATCTTGTTGATGATTAAAACCCGGGATTGCTGAAACATGAGGGGGTATTTGAGGGGTTTATCGTCTCCCTCTGCAACACTAAGGATCATGGCCTTCATGTCTTCGCCCAAGTTGAATTCCGCCGGACACACAAGATTCCCCACGTTTTCAACCATCAGTAGATCCAGTAGTTTCAGGTCCAAAGCGTCTAAACTGGATTTGATCATGTTGCCGTCCAGATGACAAGATCCGCCAGTGTTGAGCTGTACCACCTGGACTCCTTTCTGCCCTATTCGCTCAGCGTCATATGAAGACTGTATGTCTCCCTCGATTACGCCAATGCGAATCTCCTGGCGGAGTGCATCGATGGTTCTTTCAAGCAAAGAGGTCTTCCCCGCACCTGGGCCGCTCATCAAGTTGATGACAAAAAGACCTGCATCTCGAAAAACCCGTCGATTATCCTCGGCCAACCGTTCATTGGCTTCCAAAATATTGCGTACTACAGGTACCTTCATTTTCCTTGCTCGCTTGTCTCCAGCAATTCTGCGCAGAGTCCTTGGGCAGTGTCTCCACCACGCTTTACTAGGCACTAGGCCCCAAGAACGAGAAGGCGGAATTCGGAACGCGGAGCGCGGAATGTTTCGACAAAGCAAATCCAAGTAAATCTTTTCTCTAGTTCTGTGATTCCGCGTTCCCCGCTCCCCGCTTCGAGTTGTAGTGCATAGTGCCTACTGTTTAGTGCTTAGTAGCAGTCACTCTGCCTCGAAACTCTCGACGCTCAACTCCCGTCCACTCAACATCTTTATCTTGGGGCTCTTGCATGCAGGACAAGTGAAGATCAACTCCTGTACAGTAAAATTTGAGCCACATTCCTGACAGTGGCAAGTCACCTGCACCCGCTCAATTTCCAGCCTCGCCCCTTCGGCCAGGGTCCCTTTGGTGAGAAAGTCAAAGCAAAACCGAAGTGACTCCGTCTCTACAGCGCTGAGTTCACCCACTTTGACTGCCACGGACAGCACCCGGTTGACTTTGTGATTCTGACTCTCTTGGAGAATGATATCCAATACAGACTGAGCTATTGACATTTCGTGCATAAGTCACTGCAGCGAGTCTAGCCAGCTTCTCTGGACGTATCAGATTTACCTTAGCTCTAGTCGGAGCAAGACCTCTCTAGGTTTAGGGTGTCGGGTGTCAGGTTTCAGGTGTCAGGGAGGAGAAACACAAAAACTGAAACCTGAAACCTCAATCATTGATTAGTCCAGAATTATATTTTGTCACTCCAGTACTCCAATACTCCACTGCTCCATTAATCCGGGAGAAGTGCTTCGCTTCTCTGTCTTTGCCTTGCTATCTTCACTTCTTCGGTCCTTTGCCACTGCCCACCTTCTCTACGATCTTCTCATAATACAGCTGTTTTTCCTCCCACTTTACTGAGCCTTTTCGCATTTCATTCAGCTTCATTATTAGGAAGTTCAGCTTTTGTAGATGACGATACTTTTCACCCTCATCTTTCATCGAACTCAGCAATTCCTCAGCCTTTCGGATTTCTTTTTTTAACTCCAAATCTGGAGGCAGGCAGGCAGCGTTCTTTAGTACTTTGTAGGCCAGACGAAGATCATCCGGGATATGTCGATCGTCTTCCAAATTGAGTGGCTTTCCGCGACCAGGAAGATTGTCGAATTCACCACGCTGGATGGCATCGCGGATTCTTTCTTCAGCTAACCGCTCCAAAGCTGCAAAAACACTAGGTCTCGACATTATGAAAACCTACTATTTCTATTTAATATGATCCAAAGTGGCTAAATTATATATCTTGACGGTGGCTCTGCCTACCCCAAGTCACTATGCCCTTGCCTTTTCAAATCCGCAAGCCTCAATCCGAAATCGCCGCGTCCCCGTCTCGCCCGACTCGCCGTCTCTGCGCCTCCCCGCGTCTTCCCCCTGTGCCTAGTCCCTAGTGCTTAGTGCCTAGTATTCCTTAAGTTACGCCTTCATAGAGCTTTTTGCGCACAAATAAGTCTACCAAGTCACGATCCAGTTTCCCCGCTTCGGCCTCTTCGATCAGGTGTCCTAGAGCCTCCTCCACCGGCATTGCGCCGCGATAAGGACGGTCGGTGGCGGTGAGGGCATCATAGACATCTGCTATGCCTAGAATGCGTGCTTGGATCATGATGTCTGGAGCCGTCAGGCCAAGGGGGTAACCAGATCCGTCTAGTTTTTCGTGATGGGCTGCAGCAATCACTGGAATGCGCTCCAGATCTTTTGTAAAAGGAATCTTGTTGATGATATTCAATGTCTGGAGCACATGGCCCTGGACCTCCTGGAACTCCATGCCGGAGAGGTTACCCGTGGGTAGGCTCAGGTGATGGGCCTCTTCCTCACTAAGATAGGCTCTGACCTCACCCCGGGCATTGCGGAAGATCTTTCCTTGGAGCTCGCGAACTCGCCGGATTTCCTCAGAGGTAAGGTTCTTGGCCCTGTTGATCCTTCTAATAAACGCCAGATCCTCGTCAACTTCCCGAAGCCTGCGTTCAAGCTCCAAATGATCAGTTTCTTTGGAACCCTCCAACTCACTTTTCTGACGCTCAAAGTCTCTGGCCACAGCTAATTTGATTGCCTCGAAACGGGTTGAAATAAGTTCCATGTCCGAAGAAGAGAGCCGGTCTACCCTTTCCAAAAGCTCTTCCCGCACCCCTATCTTGCCTATATCATGCAGCCAGGCAGCATAGTTGAGCTCTTCGAGCTCTTTATCGCTGAACATCATATTTGCCAAAACCCCCTCGGTCTCTTTATTTACTGCTCGAGCCAAACGCATTGAGTAAGTAGCCACTCTCCGTGAGTGCCCGGCAGTGTGGGGGCTCCTGGCGTCAATTGCAGAGGCAGAGTACCGCACCAGGGCAGCAAAAATGTCGTGGACGGCATTGATCAAGCGAGCATTTTCTATGGCAGCGGCTGCCTGGGAAGCGAGTGAAGCCACTAGATCTTCTTGACTGCGATCGAAGACAACCACATTACCATTTTCGTCCAAGGAGTTAATTAGCTGGAGCACTCCTATTATTTCGCCACCCTGATTACGTATGGGGACCACAAGCATAGAACGGGTTCGATAGCGGTTACGCTCATCGAAGGCAGGGTTAAAACGGTATTCCTCGCGACCTGTGAGCTGGTAAACGTCTGGGATATTTAATGTCTTGCCGGTTATGGCCACGTAACCTGCGATGCTGGTTTTGTCTAATGGCATTGGGTAAGGTCTAAACGACTCATAAACTTCATTTTTGCGCGCTGCCAGGGTGTCGTTTTGCGCCACCTCGAACCTTAGCTGATTTCGATCCACACTGTATAGGCTCCCCGCATCAGCCCTGGTAAAGTTTCGAACCTCTCGAACTATGAGCTCCAATAGAGTCGGCAGGTGGGTTTCACTGGTAAGGGCAATACCAATTTGGTTTAGCCTTTTAATCTGATCTTTGAGAATTCTAGTCACAGTGATCCTTACTCCGCTCCTGCTAGCCAGGAAAGTATAATGCGCCCAGTGTCACGCACATCATAGCCGCCAAGCGCCATCACCTGTTCTTTGAATTCCTGGCTGGCAATCACCTCAAGAAGCTCCTGCACCAGCGGCTTGTCATAATGTTCAGCTGGAATCACCAGATCGTACCTTTCAGTGGTTACAGGGATGAAATCGAGAGCCAAAGCCTGCGCTGCTGCGTGAATTCCCATACCCACATCGGCAGTGCCACTCAATATATCCACCGCTACCGCCATGTGAGTATATTCGTCCCGTTCGTAACCTCTTATTTTAGCAGAATCAATGCCAAGCTGTCCTAGTCGCCAATCTAAAAGGATACGGGTCCCAGATCCTGCTTGCCGATTGACAAAGCTTACTCCATCCCGGGTAAGATCTTCCAAACCTTTAATGGATTTGGGGTTACCAGGTGCAACTATCAACCCCTGTTCCCGGTGAACAAGATTAATTAAATAAACCTCTACACCGGACAGGTAACGATTAATATAGGAAATGTTATATTCGCCGGTATCGGTATCCAGCAGATGGGAGCCGGCCAAATGAGCAGTGGATTTTCTCAGGGCCAGCAGACCACCTAAACTTCCAACATTGCTGGAAGCCAGGTTAATTTGAGGGTCACATTTCTTTAATAGGTTGGCAATGAGATCTAGGGTCATGTCATGACTGCCCACTACTACCAGGGTGCGCTCAATTCCTCTCCTGCTGGTCAGCAGGCTGACTGCATGTGATTCTGACTCGGTCACACCTTCCACCGTGTCCGGAATTCTCAAAAAACCGGTAGCCTGGGTTAATGAGGTGATTGAACCCGCCCCCCTAGCTAGTGGTGTGGCTATGAGCCGCTCACCTACCCTGCCGATATTAACTCGGAGGAATTCTTCGACTCCAAGTTTGGAAGGGATCTTTTGAGCTGGGTAGGTTTCAACCATCTCGGGCTCTGGCTCGTCCAATCCCTGCATCCGGTAGAGAAGTGGCCGCACGAACTGTTCCATGCTAATAACAGCGGAAACCGGATAACCTGGGTTGCCGACCACGGGTTTCCCTTTTATGTCGCCCAGAACAGTGGGTTTACCCGGCATGATTGCCACACCGTGTACCAGCACTTCTCCCAATTCAGCTATCAGGTTGGCGGTGTGATCCTCAGAGCCCGCAGAGGACCCGGCATTGATAATGATCACATCGTATTTCCCTCCAACACCATCCAACAACTCCTGGCGCAGAAGGGCAGGATCGTCCGGGATGATTGGGTGTCGATCACATTTTCCACCCCATTGACGGACAAGGTTGGCCAGCACCCAGGAGTTGAATTCTACAATCTCACCCGCCGGCACATTCTCCTTGTCCTTTAGGGCTTCGGCCTCCACAAGCTCATTGCCAGTGGGGATAATCAGCACCTGTGGCCGCTTATAGACCGTTAACTCCAGGACTCCGGCTGCTAAGAGAGCTCCTATGTCGTATGCATTAATCTGGTGGTTCTGCGGCAAAAGCAGTTCTGTGGCCACGATATCTTCGCCCACCTTGCGGACATTCTGCCACGGATAGGTTGCAGCCTGGATCTCCACGGTCTCCTCATCAATCTGGTGTATATTTTCCACCATAATGACGGCATCCGCATCGGCAGGCATGGGCTGGCCCGTATTGATCCACTTGGCATCAGTACCTATTCTGAGCTCCATTGGCCTTTCCGGCCTGGCACCGAAGGTATGCTCCGCTCTAACCGAAATTCCGTCCATGGCAGCAGAATGAAAAGTTGGAGAGGAAAATCGGGCAAAGATGGGAGCAGCTGTCACCCGACCGGCTGACTCCACCGTGGCTATCGTCTCAGCGGAGAGCATCTCAGCCAAATTCCAGTGGGCCAGGAAGATGTCTCTCGCCTCTTTCAGGCTCTTCATTTTCAGATATATCCGACGGGACATAAGAAATGCCTAAAGTGCCTAAAGTGCCTAAAGTTAAGGTAATAGGTTATCGGTCGTATTAAATCGTTCAAAGTCGTTGAAATCGTTGAAATCGTCGAAATCGCGAATACTCTGAAATCCGAAATTCCAGATCACAAGCCTAGCAAATCTCAGGGCTGTCAGGTTTTCCTCCGGAGGCGATCAGATGTCAGATGAAGATGACAGCAAAATCTGATCCTGAACACTGAAATCTGGATTCTGGCTCTGCTTCTGGCTTCATGACTCCATGTTCTCCATATGCCTCTATGCTCTATGCCTTCTCAAATCCGCAATCTCAAATCCTGATTACCTCAACTGTCTCTCCTGCATAAAGCCCTTCGGTGTGTCGATCTATACGCACTAGCCCATCGGCGCGCACTAAGGTGGAAATCAGGGCGGATTCTCCAAAAATCGGCTCAGCTATGAGTTCGCCATCTTCTTCTTCTTTTATCCTCACCCTGATAAAATCCTCCCTCCCTTGTTTGGAGGCCACGTTTCGATTTAATCGCGCTCGAACCGGCCTCCCATCCCCCAGGGACAACTTCACCCCCTTAAGGTAAGCCATAAAGGGACGGACCAATACCTGGAACACTACCATGGCCGAGGCCACATGCCCAGGAAGACCCCAAAAACCTTTTTCACCTGTTTTTACCAACAGAGTGGGCTTACCAGGGCTGATGGCAACCCCATGGACGAGAACCTCACTACCTTCAAATGAGGCCAGTACATCCAGGGTTAGATCGCGACTTCCAACCGAGGAACCGCCCGAGATAAGACAGATATCCGCACGATCGAGGGCCTCTTGACACTTTTCTCGAAGAGCTGGGAATTGATCGGGGGACAGGCCCAACTGAAGTGGCACTCCTCCGCAGCTTTCTACCATTGCCGCGAGACTGTGGGAATTGATGTCGCGCAGCTCGCCTGGCCGGGGCTCTTTTTCAATGGGGACAATCTCATCGCCGGTGCTGATTATTGCCACTTTCGGCCGTCGCCTTACTATTATCTTGTTCAGACCCAAAGCTGCCAGAAGACCGATCTCCTGTGGACGGAGTCGCTTTCCTGCCTGTAGCACCTCCTGCCCGGCGCTAAAGTCATCGCCTGGACGGATAACATTCTCTAAAGGGGCAACGCTGCGGCTGATGGCAACACTCTTTTGATCAAGCTCTTCGGTGTATTCCACCATGACAACACTGTCTGCTCCTGCAGGAAGCATGCCTCCAGTGGGAATCCTTGCCACCTTGCCGCCACTCAGTTCAAAAGAGACCGTCTCTCCCATACCCACCTCCCCCACAATTTCCAAGAGGGACGGCAGGCTTTCTGAAGCTCCGAAGGTGTCTTGGGCCCGCACCGCGTAGCCGTCAACAATAGATTTAGTGAAGGAGGGTAAGTCTTCCTTGGCGACTATGGGCTCTGCCAGCACTCGGTTCAATGCCTGACCCAGGGGAATCTCTTCAGTGTGTAACGGGATAAATCGCTCGAATTCATCCCATACCTCCTCACGGGTCTTTACTTTGAAAAAACCGGTCTTCACAGTTTCCTTCTCACCCTCACCCCGCCCGTCCGCCTCGCAAGCGAGAGTTTTGCCGGCAGACTAGCTCCCCTCCCTTAACCAGGAGGATTGGCTGGGGATTTCATTCACCTTCAGGAGCAATTAGTAGGAATGATAAGAGGAAATCTTATATCACGGTGGGAAAAGGCAAACAACAGTTTTTGGGGAAATTAAAAGGGGGCAGGCTTACATAGACCTGACCCCCAAATTATCTCAGTCGGTACACTCGACACACAAGCCTTCTTCATTTAGGCAGCCGTCACAGTGCCTTCGACGGCAAAGCCTGCACTCTTGGATCAATACCACATCATCCTTTTCCGCAGGTTCGCCGCAAGCTACACAAGCAAATTCCTCTGCCATAATTACACCCCCTTTCGTACTCTTAGTCATTATTTTGAAAAATAGGCATTCCCTCCAGTGCTGTCAATGTAAGACAACATAATAAAACCCGTCAAGGTTTCCACCCCTCCTTTGATTCTTGACAGTGGTTCGAGGACTTTGCTAGGTTGATCACATAAAAAATTGTCTTATATTATAATTGTTTGTCCATGATAAAAACTGAAGCTCGCAGCAACTTCTTTCAGACAGGAAATGCCATGAATATACCAAGAGATCCCCACGGCCAATCAGGTAGCCCCATACCCCCGGAGGTTCAACATCAGCTCAGGATGGTATTTGATCAATTGCCTAACACGGTCCCTCTTTATCTTTTCACCCAGAAGGGAAATAATGACGTCTACAATCAAGCCGCCAAAGAGGTTGTTCGCTCTTTTGCCGAGCTCGGCAGCAAAGTTGAGCTGCATGAATTCAGTCTCGATCACGAACTCGCCAAAAAATACCAGGTAGAAACATCCCCTGCCGTCCTCTTCGACCCGGAGCACTATTCAATTCGCTTCCTCGGTGCTCCCATTGGCGAGGAGGGCAGGACACTTCTTGAAGCGGTGGTGCTTATCGGCCTCAGAAAAAGCAATCTCAGCGAACAGTCTCTTAAAATAATAGAAAAGGTCAATTCTCCCCGGAAGGTTAAGGTTTTTTCCAGCCCCACCTGCCCTTACTGTCCCCAACAGGCAGTGAATGCTATCAAGGCGGCCATTGCCAAGCCGGAATTAATTTCTTTAGAAATCGTTGACATCCAGGCCAACCCCCATCTTGCCGAGCGTTATTCTGCTCACAGTGTTCCTCAAACCTTTGCCAACGACATCCTCATTGCCCAGGGAGCTCAACCTGAGGAGCTCTTCATACTCTCTTTGGAAAAAATGGAGGAACAGACTGTATTCATCCCCGATGTTGATGCTGAACTGGTGGAGAATGACTTAGTTATCGTGGGAGGAGGCCCTGCCGGTCTCACCGCCGCTATCTACGCTGTTCGGAGCGGGCTAAACACGGCGGTAGTGGAACGGGATACACTTGGCGGTCAGGTAGCAACCACCCCCCTGGTAGAGAACTATCCCGGCTTTACCCAGGTAGGTGGAAAGGCCCTGGTGGACTTACTCGTGAGCCATGCACTGGAATATGTAACTATTTTCCAGGGAGAAGAGGTGATGGACATTCAGACCGAGGAAGGGCTCACTGTCATTACCAGCAGGAGACGGTTTAAGACCAAGGCCGTTCTCTTGGCCACCGGCGCCACCCACAAACACCTCGGGGTTCCGGGAGAGTCGAGGTTTTCCGGTCGAGGCGTCACTTACTGTAGCACCTGTGATGGCCCTTTGTTCAAAGGAAAAAGGGTCATCATGGTGGGAGGCGGTAACAGTGCCGTTACCGAGGCTCTTTATCTACATAATATAGGTGCACATGTTACGGTAGTTCACAGACAAGACACCTTCCGGGCTCAGGAGCATTTGACCAAATATCTCTTCTCCGCCAATATACCCGTTCTCTGGAATACTGAGGTAAAGGAGATCAGGGGTGAGGACAAGGTCCGGGAGGTTATCCTCTATAACAGCGTCACCGAGGAAAGCAAAACTATGCCCATAGACGGGGTTTTTATTGCTATCGGTTACATTCCTGCGGTGGAATTGGCTAAGAAGCTTGGAGTCGCACTAACAGAGGACGGCTTCATCAAGCGTGATGAACATCACCGGACAAATTTACCCGGCGTCTATTCTGCCGGAGACGTGGAAGGTGGCTACAAGCAAATTGTTACTGCGGTAGGACAGGGTGCCGAGGCCGCTCTAAGCATTTACGAGGATCTGATGAATCCCTATTGGCTGGAAAAGCGCAGCGCCTCACCAGGTTAGCTTGCAAATATCAGAAGTTGTTGAAGAGGAGCGAAATCAAGCAGCTTCATATTCACCTTCTATGTGAAGAACGAACTCGCCTACTTTTTCCATAGGTACCAGCTTGAAGTTTCCTTCCCCTTGGGTTCCTGCTAACTTACCTGTGCCGCGGTAAGTCTTCCATGTGCCTTCGGTAACTTTTCTAAGCCCATCCCGATTACCCTTGAAGCGGCTGTATACTGCCCCATGCTTGAAAGAGGCCATGACATAGCCTTCCATGAGGCCCCAGCCTCTGACTCGGTCATGGATGGTTATACTGCGGCGAGAGACAAACTCACCAGCCACGCCCACCTGATACTCAATGGGCTCCCCCTCCATTTCTACTATCATCATGGTGTGGTCAGGCTCGTCATCAATTTCGAAGGCTTCTCTCCTGGTAACCCAAAGTTTATACTGCTCTTTCTTTTTCATGCTTATCCCCCCTCTTGCCTCCGTATTTCAGTCCAGCGCTTTTTGACCCCCGGGAATGGAATAGGCCGAACATCCGTCAAGCGCCAGGCTCATGGCGACTGCCAAAGTTAAGGTCAAAGTAATGATGATATTCTTCATCTCAGATAACCTGGAGGAGGATTGGCTTCAGAACAAATCTTACTTTACTACAAATATCAAATCTGAGCGGACCTGGCTAGGAAAACCGACCGCAGATAGCCTGGGCGAGTCTCACCGGGCGGGAAGCCAAACCGCAGGGGCTCAAGGTCAAAGTTGGCCGCTTTCCTTTCAGGGCCCTAGGGCGGGCGAGGAATCTGGGGAGAGAAGGAGATTGGATATTTGGGGAAGCATAGGGCATAGGGCATGGAGCATAGAGTAAGGAGCCAGGAGTCAGAATCCAGAATTCAGTAAGGACCACTTTCAATTTGATCAGTTTTGTGATTAGTGGTTTTCAGGCCCTATGCCCTATGCCGGGTGGTTTGAGCCATTGACGCTATGCGCTTTGCACTAGGCGAGCAATAACTCCTTGGCTGCTGCCATTGCCTTGAGCTTGCCGAAGGCGATGTGGCGCGGCAGATGGTTCATGCCGCAGGAACTGGTGATCAAAGTCTGTTCAGGAGAGAGCCAGCGGTATTTGCTGATCCGTTCTCCGATTGTTTCAGCAGACTCAACATTGAAGTCCTGAACGTCCACAGCCCCAACTGCCAGATATTTGTTGCCGAGAAGCCCCTCATATTTGGGAGTTTGATCGTGTTCAATCAATAACGCATCACAATTGATCTTGCATATGAGTTCAGCGGGGTACCTGCCAGTATCAAAGTAACGGTGGCCGATTTGCCCGTCGTAATCCGGACCCACTGCGTAGTTTCCCTGGCAGATGTGCACCTGCACTGATACTTTCTTGAGACCCTCGGTGGACAAGTTGATGGCCTCCACCGCCGCTTCCACCTCCGGGTCATCCGAGATGGCAAAAAGAGGTTCGTCAATCTGGATGTATTTGCAGCCGGCCTTTTCCAGGTCTTTGAAGTTGCGGTTCATCACCTTGGCCAGGTCCTGCATCATCTTGCCCATGTCTCCATAGTGTTCGTCCCAGGCCACCTTTGCCAGCATGTGAGGTCCGGTCATAGTGATTTTCACTTGTTTTTTGGCAAACTTGGAAACCATCCGGAACTCGTCTGCCAGGCCGAGATCACCGTAATCTATGGGACCGGTGCAAATAGCCGCCGGATGAAATACGTTCGGATCCTTTGTAGTAATGGGCCTGGGCCGGGTTTCCCTGGAAAAGCCGGGAATTTTATCCCAGAAGAAATTGAGCATGGCATTGGGTGGTGCGTGCCTGTTGTTAGTCCGCCGGTGCATTTCCCCGCCGGTGATAATATCAATACCGGCTGTCTCCTGATCCAGTATTGCCGCCTGAGTTGCCCGATATTGTGCATCCTCCATGTCCCCTTTCGATAATGTCCCTGCTTCCACCTGCTTTTCCAGGGTTTCGTACCAGCGGGGAACACTGTAGGACCCTATAACTGTGGTTGTGTATTTCCCATATGCTGTCATGAATTATCTCTCCTCTGTCTGGTAGTTAGATCTTATCTTCTGAGACAGTCTAACTCTGAGAGAAAAACTTTCAATAGCAAAAACCATCAATCTAGTAGTAATTTTTGCCATAACTTGGGATCACAGCCGGATCATTATTTCTACGAGCTGCTGTCTTCATCCGACTTTGAAATTGATCCTGAAAGATTAGAAGAAGCCGATTCATCCGCAGTGCGCAGGTGCAGATCTCTTTGGGGAAAGGCAATTACAATTCCAGCTTGGCGGAACCTGCGGTCGATCTCCTGGTGCAGTTCACTCTTTACCACGCGTCTGTAGTCAATATTCGATATCCACACCCGAAGTTCAAAATCGAGAGAACTCTCTCCAAAGTTTAAGAAGAATACCTGAGGCTCGGGCATTTTCATAACCTTTGAGCTTGCCGTGGCGCACTCCATGAGAGTTTCCATCACCAGGGGAACGTCGGAGCCATACTCTACACCCACCTTAATAATAATCCTCATTATGCGGTGCGAAAGCGTCCAGTTAGTCACCTGGTTTGAGACAAGATCGCTGTTGGGAACGACGATCTCCGACCGATCGAAAGTCTCAACCACTGTAGCTCGTAGCCCGATTTTTTTGATCTCGGCCCACTGCTCGCCCAGTTGGACATAGTCACCCACCTTTACCGGCCTTTCGAAGAGCAGGATCAGACCGGAGACAAAGTTATTGACGATGCCCTGCAGGCCGAAGCCGATGCCAACACCCAGAGCACCGGCAATGATGGTGATATCCCTCAGGTGAACACCAAGGGCCACCAGAGCCAAGAGGAAGCCCACGAAGACAAAACCGTAGTGGATCAGCCTGGCAATTGAAAGGCGAACGCCAACTTGCAACTCCCGGCTGGCAAACACTCCCTTCATCAGCATTGTCTGCACAGCCCAGGAAGTCAGAAATGAGCCGTAGAGGACGGCCGCTGCAGTGAGAACCAACCCTAGGGTAACCTTCCGAGATCCCACCATGAATCCAAAACCAAACACCCCTTGGATTGCCTCGGCCGGCCTGTCATAGAACCTCCAGATCACCAGGATGAAGGTGGTGAAAAGGGCTCCGATTAGAACATTAGTCAAGAGTGCCGATCTGCTGACGATGACATTCGCCTTGCTCTGCAAATATGGTATGTTTCTAAGTGGTGGAGTTTGGATGATCCATGCCAGTGTACCGCGAGCCATCAACATGAGCATCCAAGCCCCCAGCACCACAAAGGTGGTTGCCAGGGAGGATTGGAGTACATGGGCGGCCAGGGAGCTGTAACCTCCAATCTCAGCTATGATCACACTCAGGAAAATCAAGCCACCCAACCTAAGGGTCCAGATATAGAGAAGGGGACCCTGGTGACGGGAGCTCTCACCCGCGCGCCACAGGCAGAGAAACATACCGGCAAGGGCGGTAAGGAAAACGTAAAGCCGGAAAAGAGGAAGGGGCAGACTCAAAGCTCGGAGCACCCAGGTTGCAATCAAAAACGCCGCCAGGGCATAAACAACCCTTTTTCTCCACACTTTTGCGACAAAACCTCCGAGGAGCCTGGCGAGAGCTATTATAAGAATAAGGTTGAAGGCCAAGCGCCAGGTGGATGGAGGCGTTTTATAAAAAAGGATTAAGGCGAAAAAGCCGAAGAAAATACCCGCGGCAAAGGGTCGCCTGGCAATAAACCGCCATCGCTCATCCTGCTCCAGCAGACTCCGACTGCGCAGAATGTTGATTGTCACGGCCACTGACAGCAGAATTTGCAGGATAAAAAGCCATCCTTGTCTCTGCAAAAATTTCCTTCCGGGCCATGAGATATTATCAAGTCCCTTTCGCAGTTCTCCCCAGAGCCCGGTGTCAAATTGAGAATAATAATCAGTTGAAAACATGGAGGCAGCCGATTTACTCCAGACCTCACCGCGCATGGCCAGGAGCAAATTGTCTACTTCCTGCCTCAGTGAATATAGCGCGGACTGCATGGCTCCCGTCTCCTGCTGCAGAGCTAACAGAGATTTTAGCTTCTCCGTGATGAGTTCGAGTGTTCTGTTGATTGTCTTGTTGGCTTTTGCAAAAGTGGATGTTACTGTCTTGAGCGGTATATTTTGCGGTACTGAAGATCGGAGATCTTTCCACCTTTGACTCTCCTTGGACCACTCCTCTTTCCAAAGATCGGTTTTATTGATAGCTTGTGTGAGAGACTCGATGATCTTCTCGAGAGAATCGGCTTTCCTTTCTATTTCCCCTCTGAGCTCAGCAAGCTGATCGTAACCATAATTTCCAGCGGTCTTTAATGTTTGCAACTGCTCGGAGAGCTTTGCAGTTTCTTTGGCGATCTTGTCCAACCTTTCCTCAGCCTCGGAGAAATTGAAAACGTTTGTTAGCTCACTTTCGAGAGCAGCCGAGCGTTCGGCCAGTTGTGTGCCCAGGGGAATGATTTCCGCCACATTCGGTGCTACAGGTGGTTCTTTTTTTTCTTCTGCGGAAGGCTGCGCGGACTTGTCATTCTGCCCGTATGTTGTGCCGCTGAGAGTCAAAGGGAAAAGCAGCAAGATCGCCAGCAACAGAAACACTCTCACCCGTTGTACAAGCATATCTACCTCCGTCCACCAGCTTTCATCTCTAAGGGCTGCCGAACCAGTTCATCTCCCTGAAGCGCATATTCTTGCTCAACCTTCAGAGATGGGCAACACATTGGATCAGTGCGGTCGTGGGTTACCATTTTAACCACTATTTGGCCGGTGCTGATACTAATATCTTCCACCTTCACCCGATCTCCCAAGAAAACGCTGGCAGCATGTTTGGCCTTGCCTCTACTATTAATTACGGCTGCCAGCTCATAAAAGGTCCCGCTACCACCGGGGTTGGATACCAGTATTACCGCTGCATCTTCGGCCCCGTCGCCGTTCAGATCACCGAGGGCCATTTTGTCGCTCAACTTTATCACAAGTTCAGTGGCAGAGTCTGGCGCGATTTTCTCTTGGTAAATACCGTCATTCAGTTTTATTTTTCCTTTGGCGGACCATTCCGACCTGTATTCTCCGCTTTTGAGTTCATCTATGGTTAATGCCTTATTTAATACATCATCTTGCGATTCCCTCCAGCCCTCCCTACCGCATCCAGTATAAGTGCGACCGTTCAGGACCACCCTGGCGGCAAAACTGAAATGCTCTCCTGACATGGAGTCAATGCAGTGGCTCTCATCAATCGTCACGAGCAGAGATCCCTCTTTGGTCTGCGACGAATATATGGTTTTGTCAGCGGATATTCTTGGGGGAGCATAGGGGAATGTGATCCTTGGTTTACCCAACTCAGAAAAGACCATTCCATCTTTTGAAATTACCACATTCCAGCAGGGTTCATTGCCAGAAGCGCGGAACTCAAATCCCCCGAAATCTTCTTCACATCCCCGTGTCTCAACTCCAGCCCGTCGCAATTCCATAATGGTCAGTTGGTTGTCATACTCCGCCCCGAATCCATCTCGCGGAGGAGGTCCTGTCAGCCCGCGAACTTCAACATATATGGGTTGGTATGGCTGATTGGTCAGCTTTCTGTATACGTCCGACAAATCTCCTCCGGTACGATCCAAAACCCAGCTTTCCTGGTCTGAGCCGCAAGGCTTGAATGATCTAACCTCATGGCCAAGGACGAGGTGGCCGCGAAACTCTCTGATACTCCTCTCGCTTTCATTAGGCAGACTCTGCTGGGCTGCAGCTTGGCAGGCCACCAAGGGCATTAGAAATCCAGCAAACAAGAGATAGTTACTGACATTTGCCCGCAAGAACCTTCTCCTTCTTTTAGAAGTACCTGTAGAAAATGTGCTCCACTGCCAAATTCAATTCCGCGTTTAAAACTAATACATGGTACGGGTTTGTCAATGAAAAATGGTAGTTAGTTGGCAGGAGATTGGCAGGGATTCAAATTTTCGGATACCATGATTGAAACTTTTTTATTTCTAGAAATTCAGTTCGTAGCCTATTCCTAGGACAAGAGCCGTGTCGGAACTCTTGTTCCCCTCCGGCGGATCACTCTTGTATTTGTAGTCTACCTGGAAATTGAGGTAGAAGTTCTCCACCAGGGCAAGGCGGACCCCCTGCTCAGTGCGGAGGTAAGCACCTTCATCCGAGGTCAGGTCATAGTAGAGTTCGTGTAAGTGAAAGAAGATTATCTTTTGGGCAATTATATGGTACCTGACTCCCGCAGCCCACCTGGCGGCCAGGTATTCGTTGTCGTTGCCATTGCCATAGTCCTCGTAAAAATAGGCCGGACCCAGTTCGGCGAACAGGCTTGCAGTCTCAGTGTCGATGAACTGGTAACCAGGTCCTGCAGAGGTGATAAAACGAAGGTCAAGATCCTGGAATTTGTCATATTCAGCGAAAGGCCGCAGGTAAGAGTAGAGTTTCTCGGTCCAGAAGTAGTCATATTTTGCGCCGGTCAGCCAGTTTCGCTGGTCTTCTTCGCCCTCGCTCTCGCCATAGTTGAACTTTCCCTCCAAGTAAATCCGCTGTTTTTTGGACCGGGCTTGAAACTTACCGGATGAATTGAAAGTCTTGCTGCGGGTGTTGCCGCTGTTGATAGCTCCACCCACGTCAACCAGTGCCTTATAAGTAACCGTTGGTGGAGGTGGGGGCGGGTTGATCCCCTGGAACTCGGCAAGGGAGAAAACCCTTGTTTCCCCTGTTTCTTGGTCCAATAGTTGGATAGAGCCAAGAGTCGGGCATGTAGCTCGACCAACTATCTTCTCATTGTTTTTCAGTAGAAGTGTCACCTCCTTATCAGAGGTAACACAGGCAACCTCCTCCCACTTGACCTTGATTTTCTGGGCGTAGGCGGTTTCCACGACCAGCAGTCCGTCTTCGGAGGTCTCGATCTCACCGGATATGAGATCACCGTTTTTCAGGTACACCTCGTCTGCCCTTGCCGGGTATGCCAGTGATAAGACAATAATACAAATGATAAAAACTATCAGGCGGACTTCAGATCTCATAAGATTAAACCGTTAAAGATTAGGAGTTAAAAAATAGAAATAATCAAAGAAAGGGCGGTGAAAGGCCCGTTTCCTTATAACGTAGACTCCACCGCCCGGCAAGGAACTTATATAAAAAATCCCCCTTTAGAAAGGGGGATTCATGTGGATTTGGAGGATCGTCGCCCCTTCTATTGCAGAACTTCTTCTTTGTGCTCAAACAAATGAACATCCCTCTGTGGATAAGGGATAGTGATGCCTTCCTCATCGAAGCGTTTCTTGATGGCTTCGGTTAGAGCAAAATAAACATCCCAATATTGCGCGGTCTTAACCCAGGGACGAAAAGCAAAGTTAACACTGTTATCACCGAATTCAACGATACCAATTGTAGGCGCCGGCTCCTCGAGTATTCGTCCATCTTTGGCGATGATGTCCTGCAGAACCTCCTTAACCTGGTCGTAATCGTCGTCGTAACTAACACCCACAATCATATCCATACGCCTGGAGTCTTTGGCGGAGTAATTGACTATGTTGTCCCCGGTTATTTTTGAATTTGGGATGATTATAGACTTGTTATCGGGCGTTCTCAGCTTGGTTGTGAAAATCTGAATCTCCTCAACAATCCCGGCAGTTCCTCCACCCTCGACATAGTCACCAACTCTAAAGGGCCTGAATATAATCATCAAGATGCCGGCGGCGAAATTCGCCAGAGACCCCTGTAGGGCCAAACCAACCGCAAGGCCGGCGGCACCGAGAATAGCGATGAAGGAGGTGGTCTGGATGCCAAGCTGATTAAGGGCCGCGATGATTATAAAAGCAAGAAGGGTGAAATAAGTCAGGTGGCCGAGAAATGAAACCAGGGTTTCATCCACCTTGCCCTTGATCAGAGCCCTTACTATTAGTTTTTTCAAGCCTTTTGCCACCCAGCGCCCCACAATAAAAATAACGGCTGCTGCAATGACCTTAAGACCGTAAAGGGTTGTCAATTCTTGTAGCTTAGGTAGAATAGTGTTCAGATCCATTTACTTCTCTCCATTTATCAAGCCAAATCTCAAAAAGCTTATTAATTAGTGCTCATTCGAAAACAACGGTTTTCGGATTCGCGCCATCAGCGATCAGATTTCAGCTAAATATACATAAACCCAATTACTTAAGCTGAATGCTGAAAACTTAAAGCTCCAGCCGGAAATCTTTGCTTTCCTGATGGACGCTAATTTAAGAATCCCTTATGCTGAAAACCCGGCTTTTATTTGCCCAAGGAAGGAACTTTTGATTCTGACCTTGATTGTGACGGGGTCAGAAACCAGAATTCAAGAGAATTACCCACAGCGCAAGGCAATAGCCTGCTATTGCCTTGCGCTATGCCAACTGAATTCTGGCTTCCTGCCCTGAGCCTGTCGAAGGGCTGACTCCTGTCTTTAAGTAGTCTATTCCACTATCCGAATGTCCACTCTCCTGTTAACGGCTCTTCCCTCTGGAGTGGTGTTGCTAACCCTGGGCATGGTCTCTCCATAACCGACGGTAGTCATGCTACCTGAGGGAATACCCTTGCTGGCAAAGAAGTCACTGACCGCCTTGGCCCGCCTCTCAGATAGATTCTGGTTGTAATCCGAGGGGCCGGTGGAGTCGGTGTGCCCTTCGATGACCAGACTAGACCCCGGAACCTTTCCAACTTTCTCAGTCACTACGTTTGCTATGGCGGTCCAGGCGGCCTCGTTGATTTCAGCGCTGTCGAAACCAAAGTAGCCCCCCCCCACGGTGATGATGTTGGGGGCGACTTCTTGGACTTTCATCTCCTCGGTAGCAACATCTTCCACCTCCATGTACAGCACCTTGCTAAGGAAAGTCTCTATTGCCACCAAGTCTGATATCATCTCTTCACCGTCAGCAAATGTGCAGGTTCCAAGTCCGTTTATCTTTCTCAAGGTTTCTTCACCTGCCTCAGTGTCGGCCAGGGAGATAACGTCAAAACAGATGTTCGTATACTCGTTATCAATGTATTTTGCGGCTTGGTAAGGATCCTTGCCCTCGTTTACTTCGCCGTCGGAGACAACAATCACTGAGGTCTTGCCGGAAAATCCGCCCATCACTTTGTCCAAAGCCTCGATCTCTGTTCCAAGTGGGGTCAAGTTTCCGAAGATTTTTCCCTTATCGGGCAGGTTTTTAATTTCCTGCTCGAAGAAATATCGCGAGAATTTCTGTGGACCAATGAGTGTTGCGTCAGGACTGAAGACCTGGATTGCAGCATTGTAACCTAATTCGGGAATCCGCTCGTTCATCTCCAGAAGCATCTTTTTGACCAGGACGGCTTTGACCTCTTTCCTTTCTTTGTGCTCCATGAACATGGAGCCGGATTGATCGATCAGGATGATGAAATTGTCCACCCTGGGGATTTTCTTGGCCTCCGCCACAACCACACCCAGGGTGACCACCATGGCCACGACAAAGCCCATTACTAAAAGTTTTTTTGCTGTACTGAACATAGATTTCCCCCCTGTTTTAATGGAAACTAAAGTTTGTTCCAGTTAATCACCGCAAAGTTTGCAGTCAAGCGGTAATCATAAAAAAAGGTTTCTTTACTATATTTTTTTCAGTTGGCGGAAGTTACGAATTGTTTAAGTCTATAAAAGGCAAGTTAAAAACTGGAGGGTGATTGTCAATACGAAAAACTACCAAACGAGAGCTGATCTCAATCAACTATTCAAAAAACTCTATTCTGTTAACGAATGCCACTGCTCTACCGTCATCTCCTGATGAAGTTGTATCCATTACAAGAGCCACACCGGTTATGCGGGGAACCTCGTCTTTTTCAAAATAATTCTTAAAAGCATAGACCAGATCGAATTCTGAAACTATTGTCTCACCTGGCAGCGGATTACCCATACAGACAAAACGCCCGCCCTCCTGATAATATTTCCCCATATAGGCCTTATAAGGCATGTCATGTCTGCCAAGAAATAAACCAATAAAATAAGGACTGTTCGGCAGCACCAAATGGCCACTGGAAATTTTCTCATAACCAAAAAATATTAGAACCTGTATAGCTTCATTGTTAACCTCAGCCTCATACGAAGCACCTCTGGGGTATTTGACTACTCCCCATTCGACCCTCACTCCAGAATATTTTCTTGGCTCCAAAGAGTCATTTACGATAAAACCTCTCAAACGCGTTTTAGCCTCTAGAATCAGAGCACCTTCATCCACATCCAGATCAAGTTTTTTGCGGTCCCTGGCCGCTTGTTCAAACTTGAATCCTTTGTTTTCGAGCCATTCGTCGATAGACCCTGCCTCATAGTCGGAAAAATCGATTAGATAATTATTTCTTTGAGGTTGCTCATTTTCTTGTTTATTTAGATTTTTTGACTTGATTATTGAAGCTGGATTATCAGATCTATCTGGCTTTTCTTGTTCTGAAAAGACATTGGAATTCAAGGTCAATACCAGAACTGAGAGTAATGCTACGAAAAGGCTTTTCATTTCCCGATCCCAGACAACAAGTACAACAGGAGTCCTCACAATGGGAGCACAGTCGATTAACTTTGCGGAAGTGTAATACTTGACAATTTATTGTCAATAGGCAAGCTCAAGGTAAATGGTTCTCGGGCGGAGACCCGCCCGCAAATCCGGGAAGAGTTGTCTCAGAGAAATAAGTAATTATAGTTTAGCAAAGCAAGGACTGTACTCGCAGTCCTCTACTTTGTTGGTTTCTTCCCATGAACCCAAAAAGGAGAGTAAGCATGAAAAAGTTTATTTATATAGGCATCGCACTTGTAGTTATTCTTGCAGTAGTACTGGTTATTGGAATATCCAATCTGGGCCCCATAATTAAAACCGCGGTGAACAAATATGGTCCCGCAATGACCAAAACAGATTTACGGATTAACGATGTAAGCATTTCTCTCTTTTCTGGTGAGGCCAAACTCAAGGATTTTTACCTGGGCAACCCCAAGGGGTTCAAATCACCTGAGGCCATGAGTGTAAATGCTATTTATGTGAATGTGGATGAAAAGTCTATAACCCGTGATCCGATTATTATTGACAGAGTCGAGGTTGTTGGCCCCAACATCACCTACGAAAAAGTCCAACGTACCGATAACTTCCAAACCATTTTGAATAATGTTAAAAGGAGCGCAGAAACTTCCAAGTCCTCCTCTTCAAGCAAAAAACCGTCAAAGGAGTCCGCTGGAAAGAAGCTTGTGATCAGAGACTTCATCATTACGGATGGCAAGGTAAACATGGACGTGAACATGCAAGCTGGCTCCAGCATAAGTGCTTCAGCGTCCCTTCCGAAGATTCACCTTAAAAATGTAGGGGAGAAAAGCGGGGGTGCTACTGCCGAAGAAGTTTTTTACATAGTTTTCGCCGAACTGTACGATAAGTTAGTCTCCCCTGCCGTGACTGCCACCCTCAACAAAGAGTTGAAGGGGCTCACCTCGCGCATTCCCATAGAAGACGAGGAAACTAAAAAATCAGTTGAGAAAACAGTCAATCAAACGGTCAAGGGGTTGCTCGGTAAGTAGCAGTTTAGATTTGAGATTTTAGATTTAAGATTTGAGAAGGCATAGAGCATAGGGAAAAGATAGCTGGCAGGAGGCAGCGGTCAGCAGGCAGCCGCAGTTAGAGGTTGGAGGAGCGCTACGCTTTAGGTTGGAGGCAGGTCTTGGCGGATTTGTAAGAGTTCAGCGATTTATATGGTTTCAACGTTTTGAACGACTTGAACGATTTTAACGACCTCTAACCCATGACCCATTACCTTAACTTTAGGCATTTTAGCTCACTTTAGACACTTTAGACATTCAAGCGGTTTTTGGCGATTATTTTTCCAACTTCTTCAACTCGAGGGCGCAGACAGATGGATCCGGTTTTTTGTTGATGTCTGACACCTGAATGAATCGGATAATTCCCTCTTTGTCGATTATAAATACGGCCCTTTCTGTAAAGCCGTCAGAACGAAACACGCCATACTCTTTAGCTACGGTTCCGTGGGGCCAGAAATCAGAAAGTACATGGAACCAAACCGTTCCCATCTCTCTGGTCCAAGCATGGAGAGTGGGGATGTTATCAACCGTGATTCCTATGAGCACTGCATCAGTTTCATCGAAAACGTTTTTTACGATGCTGTAACCTGGAAACTGTTGCGAGCACACGGGTGTCCAAGCTGCCGGGACAAAAGATAGCACCACATTCTTTTTCCCCAAAAACTGGCTGAGGGCAATCTTCTTCCCCGAAACTGAAGGGAGAACGAAGTCCGGAGCCGGCTCCCCTACCTTGACCTTCAAAACGCTGTCGATTGGCTTCAATCTGCCCAGATCATAAATATCTTTTTTGGATACCTCTGAAAAAACCAAGGTGGAACCGTACAGTAAAATCATAATCACCAGTAGAACAGCACTTGATTTGGTAAAATTTTCCACGTCCTATTCCTCCTCACTCGAGAGCTAAAACCTACAACCAAAGAATCCAGTAGCAGTAGCCAGTAGCCAGTAGTCAAAAAGAAATCACTCTTGCTTGCTTTTCTCCTAAATTCTGGACTTCTGGCTCCTATCTCCATTCTCTATGCCTTCCCACATCCCAAATCTCAAATTCGAAATTCGAAATTCGCAATTACTTCCCTATGCCCCGTGCCCTATGCCTTGCCATCCCAATCCGCAATCCGCAATCTCAAACCCCCTCTTCCGGCTCAAATTTACATACTTTTGCAGAATCCAGGCACAATACTCGGCAAATCTCATCAACCACCTTTTGCTCCGGTTCACTAAAATTGCCATCTGCTTTGGCAATGAGGATGCAGGCACGAACAAGAAGGGCAGCCTTTTCCTGGTCCCCTGAAAATTTAGCAACAGTCTTTAACACCTTTTCTCTTGCTTTATTAAAATCCTCTTGTACCTCTTGGCTGTATTCTCGGAAGAGATTGACCGCCTGATGGACATCAAATACTTTGAGCTCTTTTACATTTTCCAAAATGAAGTCTAGCGCCAGCCGATGCGAGAGCACGATCTCTTTATCTGCAAGGGCCAAAAGAGCCGTGGCTCCCATCATGGCCTCTAGAAAAGGCTTGTTTCGATGTCGTTTGACTTTTTCGGCAATTGATGCCCTCGCAGCACGGAAGATACTGCTCATGCTTTTCCCCTTGTTTTAGGTCTACCGAAGCTAAACAACCGGTCCTGTTTCAGGCCGTGATGGTTATAAAAATAAGGTCGAGAGGTCGCAACTGTCAACAATTAGGTTATCTTTTCCTTTCCTTTAGCCCTTGACCTCCAGGGGCCACTTGGTTTACCAAGATGCAATGACAAACGGTGAGATGAGACGAAGGGCATGTAAATGGACGATCAGACTTGTGTACCTTTTAGTCGGTGGTGTTTCAAGAGGAAGGTTTCTGACCCTCCTCGTTTTAATCCTTGCCATGCTCATTGTCGCTCCTCTAGCGGAAGAGTTCGTGCGTCTTCGCATGCTTATGGACATTTTCTGGTCTGCTATCTTTATAGCCATCATCTATGCTGTGAGCCACAAAAAACATCACATCCTTATTGCCCTGCTCCTCGCGCTGCCAATGCTCGGATCAATATGGTCCAGCTACTTTGTGGAGCTTTCGGCTGTGGTGGTGGTAGGTGCCCTTTGTGGGGCTGCTTTTTTTATTTTTGCCATTATTCAGATACTGATCTTTATATACAGCCAGAAAGAGGTGACCAGGGATCTCATAGTCGGCGCAGCTATCGTTTATTTGCTCATGGCACTGGCGTGGAGTTTTATTTTTGGGGCTGTGGAGTCACTGCACCCCGGTTCATTTTCAATCCCAGAAATTCAGGGTATTTCAACCAGCCGCAACTTTCTCTACTACAGTTTCGTCACTATAACCACTCTGGGTTACGGCGATATTACCCCTGTTAGCAGCCTGGCCAGATCCTTGTGCATTCTCGAAGCAGTTATCGGCCAACTTTATCTGGTGGTCCAGGTCGCCTGGTTGGTGGGAGTGCATGTTTCACAATCAATGCTGAAGAAATCGGATTAGTAGGAGGGATCAGGGGTCAGAGGATAGATGACAGAGGTCGGAAGTCAGAGATCAGAGGTCAGAGATCAGAGGTCGCTGACGCTTACGGAAGTCAGAGATGAGGATTTTTGTGTCGCCTTCTGTAGGCTTGCTGCACGGTCCCTAAATTTTATTACTTTATTTGCGGATTCAGGATCGATCTCGAGCACTCTGTCAAAATCTGAGAGGGCCCCAGTGTAATCGCCCAGATGCTCCTTAACTTTTCCACGTCGGAAATATGCATCTACATATTCTGAATTCAGTTCAATTGCTCTGTTAAAGTCTTCAATGGCTCCGGTGAGGTCCCCAAAATTCTCCCTGGCTATCCCACGATTACAATGTGCTTCAACAAATTGCCCATTCAAGCCAATTGCTCTGTTGTAGTCTGCCATTGCCCCGTCATAATCCCTTTGCTTTGACTTTATGTTGCCCCTATTATTGTAAGCGTTAGCATATTCCGGGTTTACTTCGATTGCCTTTTCATAGTCTTCTCCTGCCTTTTCCAAATTATCAGCTCTCTCCCATGCCATTCCACGACTGTTCAAGACATTCGCTACAAGCTTAATAGGAGGGTACTCCAGAAATTCTTCTTCTTTGATAGAGCAATCAAAACCCAGGGGATCGGTGTTGTCTATGTCAGAAAAATTGCTGCTATCTATTCTCAATCTATTTACAATGTGACTGTCGCTCACCAGTATTGTGAGATTCAGACCTTCTCTTAATCCCAAGACCGTGTACAGAGATGTTAGCCCAACACATGAACCAACCTTTTGATTTACATCAGTGTTCAATTGGGCATCGATTACATCGGCTAATAAGAAATTACTGTTACATCTCCTTGGTTTGGTGTTCCACAGATACTCAAACAACCACTTGGCCACAGACGTGGTCATATAGTTCCGTGTCGACGCCAGACTTAAAGGACTCTTTGACCTTAGCCTCTCAATAAACCCATTATAAATCTGATCCAGTTTTTGGGTGTATGTTTCAATCTCTCCCTCTGTTTGCAACCCGGAGATTATTAGCAGGGTTCTCTCCAGAGAGGCACTTTTTCCGGCTTTGATATCTTGAATAAGTTTTTCTTCGAGATGCATGGTTGTCGCTGTGTTCGCCTCTCACTTTTTGCTTGACCGTAGCACACAATGCTTGGGAAGGTCAAAAAGTCCAAAATCTCAAATCTCACATCCCAAATCCGCAATCCGCAACCTAAAATCTCAAATCTACAATCTGCCTTCTGACCTCCGACCTCTGACCCCTACCAATTACAACAAATGACAGCGCAGCGTAATGACCTAATGACGCCGAAGGCTAATGACAGAGTAGCCTGATCATGGCAAGGTCAACTTGAGCGAACCGCGGCTGCCTGCTGTCAGTTGCCTCCTGCCGGCTGTCTTACCCCCATGCTCTATGCCTCCCCAAATCCCAAATCCGAAATCCGAAGTCCCAAATCATAAACCTTCCCTCTGCGCTCTCCGCGCTCTCCGCGGTAAATGATTATCTTGCCTGAAAGGACATTTATTATTACTATTGCCTTTGGGGGGCTCGTGCTAGATAATGACTTTGATTCAATGAGCTTTCAACCTCCGAAGAGGTTGGAGGAGAAGTGATAACTGCTGCTTTCTCCGGGTGGTGCTAAAGGAGATTCAGAATGAATAGGTGTATGTTCTTTTCCATTCTGGTTGCAATTGTGTTGCTGTTTCCCAATAATGCCTCAGCGGACAAGGCTCCCCGTAAAATAGCAGGGACTTACCCTGGGAGAGCAGATTTCCATGTTTGTCGACCTTGTACAAATGGAGACCTCCATAGTACTCCGTGATCGACAGTATTTGCGCGAAGTAAATATTCGGGAAATCGACGGCTATAAAAGCGGCACCGTGGACTTTGGCAACTGTTCCAAGCCGGGGCAGATTGTTCGGATCAAGTTAAAATATGAATACGAGGACAAGAATTTTTACGATGAACTTCTGGAAAAATTCAACAAGAAGTTTGGAGAACCTGATGAGTGGCGTGGCGACCCCTTTCACGTCATCATAGCCTGGAAATGGTCTTTCAGGGATGAGAACGGCAACAGCATCAGTCTGATCCTCCAGCACAGCAGGGACGAGGAATATAAGTGGGGAAACTCGATTAAGTTGACAAACACCACCCTAATTGAACAAGAACGTCTATGTTACGAGAAGAGGAATCAGGAGGAAGGAGGTAGCAAAGAGAGCAAGTCCGCCTCCAAAGAGGCGCAAGCTGTCAGAAAAAGATTATCAACTTTTTATTCCCCAGTAAAATGTCTAAAATGAACTAAAATGTGCTAAAGTGCCTAAAATTAAGGACTTAAGAGCTTTCAAAATAATCTCGCAAATAGCGATCTTATTCCCAAAATCCGCTTTGCTCCTGGCGCGATTCGCTTCGCGGTAATTTGCACCAACAGAAGTACCTGATTTCGTCATTTGAGTCCTCACTGCCCTCCCTTTTGGTGTATTCGGCAGAGACGACGAAAGACGAACAATGTCAATTGCAAATTGCTTCGTCCGCTCCTCCAACTCCTTTGCAAACTTCTTAATATTCCTCGCCATTAGCCCCTACTCTTTAGCTCATTTTAGACACTTTAGACACTTTAGGCATTTTAGGCATTTTAGATACTTCACATCAACGCCCTGGCGGCGGCTCGGGCAAGCTCTAGCAGGTATTGGGGAAATACCCCAAGGACCAGCATTGCCGTTACCAGTGCTCCCGTGAGCATTTTGGTGGGAATGGACACTTGCAGGCGGGGCAAAGATTGATCCGACTCCAGGAGGTAGGCGGCTCTCACTACCAGAATGTAGTAGTAGAGAGAGATCACCACATTGATCATGGCGATGAGCACCAGGGTGAAATAACCCTTCTTCATGGCAGCGGCAAAGACAAGGAATTTACCGGTGAAGCCAATGGTCGGCGGAATACCGGCCAGACCAAAAACTCCCAGCATCAGAGCCATGGCCAGCATGGGGGAGCGACGATGTAACCCGGCCAGTTGGGCGATCTTCAGATCGCTGCCGTCATAGGCCACTTTGACCACCACCAAGAAGCAGGTGAACTTCATTATCAGATATGCCACGGCATAAAAGATGGCGCCGGCATATCCACTCTGATTCATGCTGAGAATCCCGATAAGGACGTAGCCGGCGTGGGAGATACTGGAGTAGGCCAGCAACCGTCTTCATGTCTTTCTGCACGATTGCCACTAGATTTCCCAGAGTCATGGAAGCGATGGAGAGAGTAACCAGTACGTGAACAAGATAGATGCTGCTGCCGCTGCTTAGGGCAACCATTCGGGTGAGGATAGCCACTGCCGCCACCTTCGAGGCTGTGGCAATGTAAGCGGTGACCTGATTTGCTGCTCCTTGGTAGGCGTCAGGAGCCCAAAAGTGAAAGGGGAAAACGGCTAGCTTAAAGAAAAACCCGCACAAGGTAAGGAGCAGGCCGATTATGGCGGCGGGCCTTCCTATGACGGAGGGAAGTACTGTTATAATCTCAGCCACATAAGTGGTGTGAACAACACCATAGAGAGAGGCTATGCCAAATAGCATCACCGCAGAAGTAAAGGCTCCCACCAGAAAGTACTTGATACCCGACTCCACATGAACTCCGTAGCCCTTCCGGAGTGGAACCAGAAGGTAAAGGGAGTAACTGGAGAGTTCCAGGGCCACGTAGATCGTCAGCAACTCGACACTGCTGACCAGCAGCATCATGGCCAAGGTGCAGGTGGTCATTAGAAGGTAGAATTCTGGATGGTGGTTCTCCTGAATCCCCTTGAGTTCAGAGCAGATGCAGATTACCAGGAAAAAACCTGTGGCTAGGACGAGTTTGAAGACCTGAGAAAATAGGTCCACCCGATAGACATTAAAGAATAGAGTTCCCTCCAGCTTGACTGAGGCCAGACAAACCACCACGCCTACAGTGGCCAGAAGGAGAGCGATGAAAAAATCCCTTTTGGGATTGGACTGCAACACCATAGCCAGGCAGAGGAATACACCTATCATCAACATGAAATACAGTTCAGGTATGAACAAGCCCCATTGCATAGGTGCAATCCACTACTGGGTAAAATGTCTAAAGTGCCTAAAGTTATTTTGCAGTGCCTAAAATGTTCTAAAATGTGCAAAAATGCCTAAAATTAAGGACTTAAGAGCTTTCAAAATAATCTCGCAAATGTCAGTCAAAGCCACGTTCCTATTTTTTTCCGATAGAAGTGAAAATAGCCAGTAGTTCACTACATTCATCATAATGAGGCTGCAATTCATCCCAGGACTTCCATCCTACTCCTGCAATTACTTCTAGCCATTACTGAGTTTCACTAGCCTCACTTTCGCAAATAGCAATCTTGTTCCTAAAATCCGCTTTGCTTCTGGCCCGGTTAGCTTCACGGTAATTGGCCCCAACAGATGTCCCTGCCTTGGTTAATTGAGTTCTAATGGTCCTTCCTTCCGGCGTATTTGGCAAACTCGATGAAAGACGGATGATATCGATTGCAAATTGCTTGGTTCGCTTCTCTAACTCCTTTGCAAACTTCTTAATATCTCTCGTCACAATCTGACGCCTTTATCTCGTTATAGACACTTTAGACATTTTAGACACTTTAGTTCATTTTAGGCATTTGAAATGCCGGTGGCCATCACCACTTCAGGATGTTGTAAGTGTCCGGATCCAGTGAGCCTGTCCGTCTATAGGCATATATAATCAATGCCAGCCCCACAGACACTTCGGCTGCTGCTATGGCAAAGATGAACAATACAAACACCTGTCCCTCCAACTGCTGCCAGCGCAGTGAAGCGGCAACGAAGGCAAGCCCGGCCGAGTTCAGCATGATTTCCACACCGATGAGCATCATAATCAAATTACGCCGAGCCACAGCGCATACCACCCCCATGGCGAAAAGAATCCCCGCAAAAAAAAGGACATGACTGTACGGCACTATCATTTTTCGACCTCTTTTTCACGCCCGGTATCTTTAGCGAAGGCTTTTCCCAGATACAAGGCTCCAACCAGCGCTATAAGCAGCAGGAAAGATACTATCTCAACTGAGAGCCAATATTTTTGAAAGAGAAATTGGCCAAATACTCTTGGCTTTGCCACCGCTGTTTCCAGTATGGTCCGGCTACCCGGATCTTGGGTCACCACAAGAATGGCAATAACTACATAAATCAGGCCCAGAACACCAGCGGGAAGCCAGTGTCTAAGTGAGGGGGGGCGGAGAGTTGAAGGATCCACCCGGAGCATCATGATGATGAAAAGGAAGAGGACCATTATTGCCCCAGCATAAATGATGATTTCTAAAGCGGCCAGGAGTGGAGCTCCGAAAAGGTAATAGAGCATGGCGCTGCCAAAAAAGGAGATGATCAAATAGACTATGGCGTGCACAAGATTTCGCCGGGTAATGGCCAGGCCGGTGGAAACGAGAATGACACCGGCAAGTACATAAAAGATGACAGCATAAAGGGTCATGTTTTACCTTTGGAACGTTGTACTGGGAAAGGTCACCAGTCTGCAGCGGTCAACGAGTCCCGTGCCACAGGCATGGAATGTCTAAAATGAACTAAAGTGTCTAAAATGCCTAAAATGATCTAAAATCCGAAAGCCGCAATCCGACATCTGTCTTCTGTCCTCTGATCTCTGATTTCCGACCTCTGACCTCTGACTCCTGCCTCCAACCTAAAGCGTAGCGTTCCTCCAACCGCGACTGCCTGCTGTCTCGAGGCTAACTCCTACGGCATATTGCTCTTGATGTTAACGGGTTTGTCCTCTTTGATATGGGTACCTTTGTCACCTACTTCGGTTACCACCCCGGCGTAACGATAGAAGTTGTACTCTTTATCCTTGCCACCGTGGTCAACCAGAAGGTCTTCCTTTTCGTAGACCAGTTTCAAAATGTCGCGCTCGCAGGTTTCGAAATGGGGCGTCAACTGGATGGCCGAGGTGGGACAGGCTTCCTCGCAAAGTCCGCAATAGATACAGCGGGCGAAATTAATTCGAAACCAACGGGCATAGCGACGCCCATCTTCTCTTTCGGCAGATTGCATTGAAATGCAGCTGACCGGGCACGCAGCCGAGCACAGATAACAGGCGACACAACGTTCCTCTCCATCCGGATCGCGGGTCAGGATGATTACTGCCCTGGCTCGCTCTGGTAAGACCCTTTTGTATTCCGGGTATTCTTCCGTAATGGGTTTACGAAAGAGATGCTTGAAGGTGGTGGCAAACCCAGTGAAAATGGCCACTATGCCTTCTAAAGCGGTTTTCATCAGGCTCTAACTCTCCTCTTCACTGATACCATTTGCCTTTTCGCTATGCGCTCTGCGCTTTGCGAATGCTTGACAAATCCCACATCCCATATCTCACATTAATAGTACTGCTCCAGTTACCACTATGTTTATTAACGCCACAGGTACCAGAACCTTCCAGCCCAGGTGCATGAGTTGATCATAGCGTAGCCGTGGCAGGGTGCCTCTCACCCAAATCATGAGAAGGGCAATGGCCAGAACCTTAATCAAGAACCAAACCACCGGCGGCAGTAAGGGACCATGCCAGCCTCCTAAGAAAAACACGGCTACCAGAGCGCCCAGAACCTGAAGGTTGACATATTCACCAAGAAAGAACAGGCCGAAACGCATACCGCTATATTCAGTATGGTACCCGGCGCCCAACTCATTTTCCGCCTCAGGGAGATCAAATGGAATGCGTTTTGTTTCAGCCACAGCGCTGATCAAGAAAATTATGAATGAAATCGGTTGTACTAGAATAAAGGGATAATCAGCCTGGGCCCGAACAATATCCACCAAGCTGAAGGAGCGGGCCAGCATGACTATGGGTACGAGTGAAAGGCCCAAAGAGAGTTCGTAGCTGATCATCTGGGCCGCGCCCCGAATACCTCCCAAAAGACTGTACTTCGAGTTTGAGGCCCAGCCTCCCAAGGCAACTCCGTAAACACCCAGTGATGCCAGGGCAAAAACATAAAGCAGTCCCACGTTCAAATCTGTTATCACCATGGGGATATTTTTCCCCAAAAGGGTTATGCTGGCTCCAAAAGGTACCACTGCAAAGATGAGTAGCGCCTCAATGGCAACCACTGCCGGAGCCAAAAGAAAAATGACCCTGTCGGCTTCTGCGGGCACAATATCTTCTTTGGTCAACATCTTGATCGTGTCGGCAAAGGGCTGCAGCAGTCCGTACTTGCCGGCACGGTTGGGGCCGTAGCGGATCTGTAACCGTCCCAGAAACTTCCGCTCCACAAGCACCAGGTAGGCGGCCAGCAGCAAAAGACCGACAAGCACCACCCCCAGTTTAACGATCAGGATTATGAATCCGAGTATCCAATCCATTAAGTTTACTCACATGTTTGGTGGGCACCACCCACCGATAGATTTTCCCTGGCTCGTGTTAGATCTGTGGAGTATTGGAGTGTTGGAGTGTTGAGGAATGCCTCTAAGACATTGTATTTCTTCGCTTCTTCCATTACTCCATTACTCCAGTACTCCATTACTCCGGGGTTTTTACGTTTGCTGCCAACCTCACATGATTAGGTACTGACTTTTTTTACGTCCTCATATGACACAAACTTCGGCAAGCTCTTTATCTTCTGCCACTCTAGCAACCGATGTCGCGGCAAAACCATTACCCCGGGAGCCATATCCTCTTCTACCCAGACATCCACTTCAACAACGCCTTCGTCCAACTTGATTTTTACTTTATCCCCACGGCCTAGCCCCAATCTAGCGGCATCATTGGTATGCATGGAAGCGCAGGGACTTTTCTCCAACTTCCTGAGGGGAGGTGAAAACGAGGAGAGTTCTTCGGTTCCGAATGTCCAATCAGTCAAGATGACTTCCAAAGAGTCCTTAGGGTCGTCGCCTTTATCTTTCTCCTCCTGCCAATTTGCTGAAAATTGAGGTGGGGTGTCATCAGATGAGCTGATCAGCATCCCGTCGTCAGTAAGTTCATCGAAATGCGGGACCTCCGCCAATGCAGGTATATTGTCAGCTAGCCAACCAAGCAGGTTCCGCCGGGTGCTACCTTCATCTTCAACTGAGCTACCATTTGCAATATGATTTAGAAACTGAGAGGCGGCTCGCACCTCTCCGCCGGGGATTTCACTTTCATAGACCCTTGGCGGATGGTTCCCACCACCAATCTGAGCAATAGAAGTTCCCCCCAGATAGGCCTTTGGAGCAGCCTGTAGTCTTCCCTCCTGGTTGATGAACATTCCACCTGACTCGTATAATGTCGAGGTGGGCAGGAACACATGAGCTTTCTGAACCGCGGCCGACTCAAGGTAATCAAGGACAACGAGCAAATCCAGCTTTTCTATGGCCAGATCTAACCTCTGCCTGTGGTGAAAGTTGTGAAAGGGGTCATTTTCAACCAGGATCAGACCTTTGATCCTACCGTTTTCCATGCCTTCGAGTATCTCCAAAAAAGAGAACTTTTTGCTGGCGAGCAATGAAGCCCCGAAAGAATTAGCTTGAGGCAGCAAATAAAAAAGACCTGCTTGCTTTTTCGCAGCCCGCAAGAGTTGGGCATGGTCGGCCGCCAAGGCAGGGGTGGTCTCTCGCACAATCTGAGTCCCGCAGACGATTACCACCCTTCGACTGGCTCGAAGTTCTTGTGCCAAAGCAGAAGCTTTTTCTTGAAGTAAGTCCGGAACAATCTCAAAGGTCGGTGCCTCTTGGTAGAATTCGGCAGCAGTCTCTCCAGCTTCTGCAATAACTTCGTGATCCACCGCTGCTTTGATCAACGCACCAAAGTAGAGATTTATCTCATCCAGCCTGCACAGGCAGGTGGGTGAAGTCGAAAGGCAAAAAGATGGGTCGTGGGTCTATTACAACTATCTTTGCGCCATTTCGCTGGGCTTGTCTCATTGCCAAAGCCGACATGGGAGCTTCATTGATCGGATCAGCTCCAAGTGCGAGAATAAAATCTGCACCTTCCAGATCGCGGAGTGAAACCGCCAATCCTGGATCCAGTCGAGAGACTGCTGTTCTCACCTTTTCCGCCAGGGAGTTTTCCATAAAATATGAGGGCCCTTGCCATGCCTTTTTCTGACAAAGCTGCTTGAGCACAGCCTGAGTTTCCAAACTGCTCCGCCCCGAGCCTAAGCAGGCAACACTGTCGGGGCCTGGACTATTTACGAGCTCTGCCAGTTTTTCCCTGGCAGTTCGGATAGCCTCCTCAGTGGGAACTTCCTTGCCGTCAATTAGAGCCTGCCGCGGCCTCGTCTCATTTCTAGCGTAGTGAAAGCCGTGGCGTCCCCGGTCGCAGATGAAATAGCCGTTTACAGCCTCACTGTATCTTGCTTCCTGTCTAACCACCTCACGATAGCGGGCACTGGCTGTAGTGTGACATCCCAGTGAACAGTTTATGCAGAGAGAAGGACTTCGCTGGTAGTCCCAACGCCTGCCGAAGAATCGAGACGGTCGGTCAGTGTAAACCCCGGTGGGGCAGATGTCGCTTAAGTTCCCGCTGAAAGGGCTTTCCAGAATGCCGTCTTTAAACCGACCAAAATAAGTGCGATTGGCGCTTTGCATGACTCCCAAGTCGAAGTAGCCAGCAAACTCCTGGTAGAACCGTGAACACCTGTAACAGTGGATACAGCGGTTCATTTCGTGTTGCACCAAAGGTCCTAGGTACTGGTCTCGGTAGGTTCGTTTCAACCCCAAATATCTTCTCATTCCATGTCCACCCGAAATTGTCGTATCCTGGAGCAAGCAGTGGCCCCCTTCATCACAAACCGGGCAATCATGGGGATGGTTCAGCATCAACCATTCGATTACGTATTTGCGGAACTCAACCGCCTCTTCGTCGGTGGTGGAAACTATCATGCCGTCCTTCGCATCGATCATGCAGCTCATTTGTACGCCTTTAAAAGGCCCCTCCAGGAACTTCACCGCACAAACACGGCACGCACCCACAGACCCCAAGGCTTGATGGTAACAGAAGCGCGGAATCATTATGCCCAGTTGCTTCGCGGCTTCGATTACCTTTGTCCCTTCCGGGACTTCTATCTCACGATTATCGATTATTATCTTTGCCATGTCAGATCAAATGTCTCAAGTGAGCTAAAATGTCTAAAGTGCCTAAAATTTGAAATCTGCAATCAGAAAGCAAAGAATCCAGTAGCCAGTAGCCAGTATTAATTTCGCAATTCGAAATTATTAATCCCTGATCTCTGACTTCCGACCTCTGACCCCTACCAATTACAACAAATGACAGCGCAGCGTAATGACCTAATGACGCCGAAGGCTAATGACAGAGTAGCCTGATCATGGCAAGGTCAACTTGAGCGAACCGCGGCTGCCTGCTGTCAGTTGCCTCCTGCCGGCTGTCTTACCCCCATGCTCTATGCCTACACAAAGGAAAACAGATCCGCCTTAGGCGGAACAACTGACAAAATCTACTTAAAAGGACATTTCTTCTGTGAGATATGCTCCCTTACCTCATCCTCAAAATATGTAATCAGACTCTCAACAGGTGATACGGCCCCGGGTGCGAAGGCACAGTAAGAACTCCAGAGGTGCTTGCTCATCTGCTGAAGCATGGGAATGAACTCTTCCTCACCCTCGCCTTCCTCCAATCGCCTCAGCAAATCCCTGATATACGGCAATCCCTCCCGGCAAGGTGTACACCAGCCACATGATTCTCGGGCGAAAAATTCAACCAGGTTCAAGGTAGCGGCGACAAGACAGGTTTTCTGATTAAAGACCATAATCGCCCCGGTGCCTAGCCTGTGTCCAACATTGCGCAAGGTATCGAAATCCATCTCGATATCATAGAAGTCCCTGGGCAAGAACCGGGTTGAGGCACCACCCGGCAGACAGGCCTTGTATTCTGATCCCCCGACCATTCCGCCGGCATGCACCTCAATGATTTCGCTCAACCGAACTCCCATGGGAAGTTCATAGCAACCTGGACTATTTATCTTGCCGCTTACGCAGAAAATCTTGGTCCCGGCACCGGTTTCTGTGAGCGCCAGGTTCTTGAACCATTCAGGCCCATTTCTAAGTATGTGTGGCATGCAGGCAAGGGTTTCCACGTTTTGAAGCACTGTGGGCTTTTGCCAGAGCCCTTTTTCTGTGGGATAGGGGGGTGGCTGCTGAGGGTTGGCTCTTTTTCCCATGAGAGCATTTAGTTGTGCTGTTACCTCACCGCAGATATACCTGCCAGCACTGCGGTGGACAACGATGTCTAGGGAATAGCCATTCCCCAGTATGTTCTTACCCAGATAGCCGGCCTCCTCTGCTATCTTGATTTCTCTTTCCAGAATTCTTGCTGCACTCTCGTACTCGGGCCGGATAAAAATTACGCCCTTCTCCGCCTGGGCTCCGTACCCAGCTATGATCATTCCCTCGATGAGCATGTGGGGATCGGCGTGGATCAAAACTCGATCTTTGAATGTGCCTGGTTCCATCTCATCAGCATTGCACACGATGTATCTCGGATGGGGTGCATCATCCGCCACGGTCATCAGTTTTCTGCCGGCTGGAAAAGCGGCACCGCCCCGCCCCAGAAGCACCGCATCCAAGAGGACTTGTTGCACCTCCTTATAGGAAGACCTCCGCAGCGTATCAGCCAACCCCTCGTATCCGCCGCTCTGCCGGTATTCTTCCAGCGTGGCAATCCGGTCTGGTTTTCG
Source organism: uncultured delta proteobacterium (assembly GCA_963712115.1). GTDB lineage: Bacteria > Desulfobacterota > Syntrophobacteria > BM002 > BM002 > BM002. Next base: position 166,916 of record CAVQGX010000042.1, read on the forward strand.
ATTCTGGAAGAGCACTTGAGGGTAATTCATCATAAATGCCTAAAGTGTCTAAAATGTTCTAAAATGCCTAAAGTTAAGGTAAGGGGTCGTTCAAATCGTTCAAGTCGTTCAAATCGCAAAAGCTTAAGTAGCCAGGACTCAGTAGCCAGAATCCAGAGAGGCATACGGCTCAGGGCTCAGGGCACAAGGAAAAAAATTTAGTCTTCTATTGCCTTGTGCCTTGCGCCTTATGCCTTGCGCCTATCATCAATTTGCAATCTACAATCTAAAATCTTAAATCTACAGTTAGGCTTCTGCTCTTAGTCTTTCCAGAATGTCGTCTAACTTCTCAATCGTGAGCGGTCCATATACCTTCTTGTTAATCATAATAGCCGGCGCCCTGTCACAGTAGCCAATGCAGCAGACTGGCAGCAAGCTGAACATCCTATCTGGGGTGGTCTCACCCAGGTTTATCCCCAACTTCCCAGAGAGATGATCCAGCAGGGATTCGTGTCCTTCCATCCAGCAGATGACGCTGTCGCACACATGTATGACGTATTTGCCCACGGGTTCTCGGTAGATGAAGGTGTAAAAGGTGGCCAGCTGTTCCACTTCCAGGGGAGACATGTCCAGAAGTTCAGCTACCTCCTCGACGGCTTCATCGCTCAAATAGCCGTAGTGATCCTGAACAGCGAACATGACATCCACCACCAACTCACGGGGATGGTCAATGCTGGCGATGTTCTTTTGCAGCGATTGTTTGAGTTCTCTAGGTATCATTGGAGGTCTTTAAAATGAGCTAAAATGTACTAAAGTTTGGTTATAGGTTATGGGTTATTGGTCGTTTAAATCGTTAAAATCGTCCATCACAGAGGTCAGAAGTCGGAGATCAGAGATCAGCTTTACCCCTGACCTCAGACATCTGATCTCTGACCTCTGAGTTCTACTTGCTGCCTGCTATCCGCTGTCTGCTGCCTGCTGAAACTCTATGCTCTATGCCTTTCCAAATCCGCAATCCGAAATCCCAAATCCGAAATCCCTTTACCTATCAATATCCGGGAGAATGTAGTCAATGGATCCGATGGTGGCGATCAAGTCGGCTATACTCTCACCCACAGCCATAAGCGGCATTACTTGTACATTTGCAAACCCCGGTGAGCGTATACGGGTGCGGTACGAATAACCGAGTCCGTCACTCACAACATAATAGCCCTGCTCTCCCCTGGGGATCTCGCAGGATGCGTAAGCCTCCCCTCTGGGGATCTTGGCTCCTCGGGTCACGTTGATAAAGTGATGTATCAGGCTCTCTATATCTTTCAACATGTCCGACCTTTGGGGGATCACATAGCGATAATCATCTGTCACGTAGCGCCCAGATGGCATCTGCTCCGCGGCTTGCTTGATAATTTTCAAGCTTTGGCGCATTTCCTCGACCCTCACCAGATAGCGAGCGTAGCAATCTCCCTCGGTGGCAGTGGGAATCTCAAAATCAAAGTTTTCGTAGCCTGAGTAGGGAAACTTTTTCCGTAAATCCCACTCCAGGCCGCAAGCCCGCAAGTTAGGACCGCTTACACCCCAATCAATTGAGTCCTCCAAAGAAATGCGACCGATGCCTTGAGTTCTAGCTTTAAAGATGGGGTTTTTGGTTGTCAGAGCTTCGTATTCTTTGAGTCGATTAGGAAATATCTTGACGAAATGATCAACAGCTTCTTTCCAGCCCTCCGGCAAATCCGCGGCAACGCCTCCCAGCCGGAACCACGAGGGATGCAATCGACCTCCGGTTATGAGCTCAACTATGTCAAGAAGGATTTCCCGCTCTCTAAAGGTATAGAAATTAGGGGTCATGGCCCCCAAGTCGTGAGCGAAGGTAGCAAAAAAGACGAGATGATTGCTTAAGCGGAAAAACTCGCTGAGCATAACCCTGATCACCTGGGCCCGCTCCGGAACTTCTATACCAGCCAGAGTTTCAACGGCCATGACGTAGGGAAGATTGTTGGCTGCCCCAGCCAAATAATCCACACGATCTGTATATGGAATGTACTGGTTCCAGGTTTGTCTTTCGCCAATTTTTTCCGCCGCCCGATGATGGTAACCAATGTCCATGTCCATTTCGGTTATTTCTTCACCGTTGAGGGAAACTATATAGCGCATCAAACCGTGGGTACTTACATGGTGGGGACCGATGTTTAGTATGAGCTCGTGTTCTCTACCCTCTCTTTTGATGTAGATACCGCCGTCCAAGGGTTGGAGCCTCTGGGCATCGGCAAGAGTGTAAGGAGTCATTTCCGTGGCTCGACCTGGATGACTCTTTCTCAGGGGATGGCCCTCCCAGTCGTGGGGCATAATAAGTCTCCGCAGGTTCGGATGGCCTTCGAACCTTATGCCAAACATGTCGAATACTTCCCGCTCGTACCAGTTTGCAGAGGGCCAGATATCAGTCACACTTTGAGCTAAAGGATCTTGCCTTTTAATCCCACTTTAAGCCGCAACCTGGTGGCGGGCAAAAATATTTGAATTGTTATAATTTTAAGTTTAGGATTTATGAATAAATAGGAGGTAGAATATTGGTGGCAGTGGGAATCTCAAAATCAAAGTTTTCGTAGCCTGAGTAGGGAAACTTTTTCCGTAAATCCCACTCCAGGCCGCAAGCCCGCAAGTTAGGACCGCTTACACCCCAATCAATTGAGTCCTCCAAAGAAATGCGACCGATGCCTTGAGTTCTAGCTTTAAAGATGGGGTTTTTGGTTGTCAGAGCTTCGTATTCTTTGAGTCGATTAGGAAATATCTTGACGAAATGATCAACAGCTTCTTTCCAGCCCTCCGGCAAATCCGCGGCAACGCCTCCCAGCCGGAACCACGAGGGATGCAATCGACCTCCGGTTATGAGCTCAACTATGTCAAGAAGGATTTCCCGCTCTCTAAAGGTATAGAAATTAGGGGTCATGGCCCCCAAGTCGTGAGCGAAGGTAGCAAAAAAGACGAGATGATTGCTTAAGCGGAAAAACTCGCTGAGCATAACCCTGATCACCTGGGCCCGCTCCGGAACTTCTATACCAGCCAGAGTTTCAACGGCCATGACGTAGGGAAGATTGTTGGCTGCCCCAGCCAAATAATCCACACGATCTGTATATGGAATGTACTGGTTCCAGGTTTGTCTTTCGCCAATTTTTTCCGCCGCCCGATGATGGTAACCAATGTCCATGTCCATTTCGGTTATTTCTTCACCGTTGAGGGAAACTATATAGCGCATCAAACCGTGGGTACTTACATGGTGGGGACCGATGTTTAGTATGAGCTCGTGTTCTCTACCCTCTCTTTTGATGTAGATACCGCCGTCCAAGGGTTGGAGCCTCTGGGCATCGGCAAGAGTGTAAGGAGTCATTTCCGTGGCTCGACCTGGATGACTCTTTCTCAGGGGATGGCCCTCCCAGTCGTGGGGCATAATAAGTCTCCGCAGGTTCGGATGGCCTTCGAACCTTATGCCAAACATGTCGAATACTTCCCGCTCGTACCAGTTTGCAGAGGGCCAGATATCAGTCACACTTTGAGCTAAAGGATCTTGCCCTTTTAATCCCACTTTAAGCCGCAACCTGGTGGCGGGCTCGAAGGACAGCAGATTGTAAACCAGAGTATAATCCGGGTAGTTCTGGCGATTCCTGCGAGTAGATTCATCAACAGCAGTAAGATCCTCTAAACGTTGGTACCGTGGGGTGGCCTCCTGTTTGAGGAATTTAATCATCTCTTTGAGCCGCTCTTCCTCCACCTGAAAGGTAAGCATGTCAGAGGTTTGCTCCGTCTGCTTCACACTGTCGCTGAACCTTTGTTGAAGAGTTTTGGCCAGACTATTGTCACCCTCACTTAACTCGATTCGTCTCGACGGTGGCGTCCACATTAAATCCGAGCGGCTGTCCCAGAATCCAGGCGGCACTGAGGAAGTTCCCCGTATGGCAGTTCCTTGCATTCCGGGCCCCCGAGGATCTCTAGACTTTGTTTGGCCGTCAACCAGAATAGGCTTTTGAGTCCCTTGGGTTCCACCCTTAAGATGGAAGATTGTGCGAGTTGGTCGTTCCTCGGCAACTATTTTTTCCTGCAACATTACGAGCCCTTGTAGTACGGCCTCAGGTCGCGGCGGACAGCCTGGGATGTAGACATCCACCGGCAGTATTTGATCCACTCCCTGAACCACACTGTAGGCATCGTACATTCCCCCGCTGTTGGAACAAGAACCCATGGAGATGACCCACTTAGGTTCCGCCATCTGCTCGTAAAGCCTTAAAACAACCGGTGCAATCTTTTTGAAAACCGTGCCAGAGACAATAAGGAGATCCGCCTGCCTCGGTGAAGGCCGAAGCACCTCTGCTCCGAACCGAGCCATGTCATATCTGGCGGTGAAGGCTGCTGCCTCCTCGACGAAACAGCATGAAAGGCCGAAAAACATAGGCCAGAGACTGTACTTGCGAGCCCAGTTAATCAGGACGTCAGCCCCCCTCAAGAGGGGGTTGTTCAATCCTCTCTCGATGTTGGCCCCCACTCGAGCCCTCCCTTCCTCCAAATGTAAACAAGGCCAAGAAGCAGGACGAAGATAAAGAAGGATATCTGCAGCCAGCCAGCCCAACCGAGCCTGTAGTAGGAGATGGCCCAAGAAAAGATGTAGGCTGCTTCCACATCGAAAATTAGGAAAAAAATGGCAACAAGAAAAAATGGAACGGGGTAACGGAGGCGGGCTGAGCCTGTTGGGATGATGCCGCTTTCATACGGTCGCAGTTTTTCCGGATTCTCTTTCTTTTCCCCCAGCCAGGAGGCAAAGAAGAGGAGCACTGCCACCAAGCCCAGTACCATAAGACCATAGACGGCCAAGCTAAAAAGACCAGGCTCCCAGGGAGATAATGAAGCTCCATGAAGGATTGGCTGCACACGTCCTCCGGAGTGTCACCCCAATTGGCTTTCTAAAGCATTTTTAGGTGGTCCACTGTAATGGATATAGTTGTCACAAATTTGCCGGTCAGGAGGAATGATAAGACATTATTCCATTATTCCAAGTGAGGCATAGCCCCCTATTCTTCTGCAAAAATTGTAGCTCAGGAGTTGTGTTGATGCATGCTGTATGGCCGCTCAGGTTACCCCAGGCTAAAAGGGACCTTAGAGAATCCTACAAGGGGAAACCATAATGAAGCTTATGATAATTAAGAGTGCTAGGGAGTGCAAGCCCTTTCCCTCAGCACAATCGAACAGGCGCAAGGTTGTAGAAACCTTGTAGTTAAACCATAATAAGAACCGTTTGCGAGCTTTGGGTCAAGGTTTCTTTGCATGGGGCATAGGGGTAAGACAGCTGGCAGGAGGCAACTGACAGCAGGCAGCCGCGGTTCGCTTAAGTTGACCTTGCCATGATTAGGCTACTCTGTCATTAGCCTTCGGCGTCATTAGGTCATTAAGCTGCGCTGTCATTTGTTGTAATTGGTAGAGGTCAAAATCCAAAATTCAGGAAAAAAGCAATCAAGAGTAATTTCTTTTCAACTACTGGCTACTGGAATCTCTGATTGCGGATTTGGGATGTGAGATTGCGGATTGCGGATTTGAGAAGGCATAGAGCATAGGGCATGGAGCATGGGGGAAAAGACAGCTGGCAGGAGGCAGCTAACAGCAGGCAGCAAGTAGAGGTCAGAGATCAGATGTCTGAGGTCAGGGTTAAAGCTGATCTCTGATCTCCGACTTCTGACCTCTGTGATTGAATTAACTGCCGTTTATGTTTAGAATTTAGTCTTGGACTCTTCCTTGACATCCGTTGCCGCCTGCAGCAATCTGAGTACAATTAAAAGATTCAGGAAACCGGAGCCCAATTCCAAAGGGATGGGCACTGAACAGACTGAAGCGAGCTCGAACAATACATGAATTGAGGTATTTAGGAATTCAGAATTTATGGTTTGATGACCTTAATATTAGTTTGATCATTATTTACGAATTGACTAATTCTCTAATTCCCTAATTCTCGTCGTTAAGGATGGCCTTGCAACAGCAGGTTCACTTTTTAAATCTCTCTGGTGAGAAATTGGCGGGAACCTTCCATGTCCCTGCAAAGAATTCTCGCCATGGCATCATTCTCGGTCACTGTTTCACCTGCTCAAGACATACCAGGATTCTTCGCGACCTAAGCTTGGCCTTGGTGGACGAGGGTTTCAAAGTACTCCGTTTTGATTTTTCCGGGAATGGTCAGAGTGAAGGCAATTTTTCTGAATCCCTTTATTCTAAGCAGGTTGACGATATAAAGACTGCAGCCTCATTTATGTCAACTCAAGGTGTTTCGTGGATTGGAGTGGCCGGTCACAGCATGGGTGCCATGGTCGCTCTGCTTGCAGCATCCGTGATGGACAATATAAAAGCGGTTTGCACCCTGGCGGCAAAAGCATCAGCTTTACAGAGCTTTCATTTTCTCAGCCAGGATCAGATTGACGAACTGCAGCGCAACGGGCGGGTCAACTTCATCAGCAGGGGCCGCAATCTAGAGCTTACAGAGGCTTTTTTTGCAGACGCAGCCAAATATGACCTCTCCGCCATTATGCCGTCTTTACCTCAGCCTTTAATGTTGGTCCACGGGGATATGGACGAAATCATTCCGGTGGAGAACGCCTATAGACTTCATCAGTACAAGAGTGCGAATACCGAACTGGTCATCATTCCCGGAGCTGACCATATGTTCAGCCAGGATGAGCATCGTCAAGAAGTTGCGCAACGGGTAGCGCAATGGTTTAAGGGGCTGGCCTCGAAGGAAGGATCTTAGATTTTAGATTGCGGATTTGGGATGCTTGATCTGTTATGGTTATTTTAAATAATTTAGACACTTTAGGACATTTTAGACATTTTAGCTCACTTTAGGCACTTCATAAGGGTGAAAAAACTATGGCTGTAACCGGTGCTTGGAATACCGAATTCATTGAGGAGCAATACAGGCTTTGGCAGTCAGATCCAACAACGGTATCCCGAGATTGGCAGTTTTTCTTTCAGGGCTTTGAGTTGGCCTCTGCCAAAGATTCGGAAGTTGTTCTGGTTTGCGACGAAGACCAGGTCTCACGACAATCTCGGGCGGAGGGTTTGACCTATCGGTATCGCGATCTCGGCCACCTGCTGGCTTGCCTGGATCCCTTAGCGGCCTGCCCAACTGATCATCCCCTGCTGAACATTGCAGCCTTTGGCCTGACGGATGATGATATGGAGCGGGAGTTCTATACCCAGCTTTTCCCGGGCAAGAATCTGGCCTCCCTCCGAGAAATCCTTGCAGCTCTCAGGGAAACTTACTGCCGCTCGGTTGGTGTGGAATACATGCATCTACAAGACCCTGCAGAACGGCAGTGGTTGCAGGAGCGCATGGAACCGAGCAGAAATCGTCCTGCACTGTCAAGGGATGAAAAAATAAGGATCCTGCAAAAGCTTTACCAAGCTTCTCTATTCGAGCAATTCTTACATAAAAAGTATCTTGGGCAGACACGATTTTCTCTGGAGGGAGCTGAGGCTCTTATCCCCATGCTAGATGCGCTACTCACCCAGGTGGCTGAGCAGGGTTGTAGAGAAATTATCCTGGGGATGGCCCATCGTGGCCGGCTCAATGTTCAGGTCAATGTCCTGGGTAAATCTTACGGGGAGGTTTTCTGCGAGTTTGAAAGCAATTACGATCCTGACACCATATTTGGCGCTGGAGATGTAAAATACCATAATGGTTTCCTGGCCGACCTCAGGACAGCCAAAGATCGGGAGATGAGGGTTTTGCTCCTCAACAACCCCAGCCACTTGGAGTCGGTTAATCCGGTTGTCGAAGGTTTTGCCCGGGCCCGTCAGGATATATTGGCAGGGGGCAAAGGGCAAAAACCAGTATTGCCTCTGCTCATCCACGGTGACGCCGCCTTTGCCGGCCAGGGGGTCGTTGCCGAAACTCTAAATATGTCTCAGTTGGAAGGTTATTCCACCGGTGGTACAGTTCACCTTGTGATAAATAACCAGATTGGCTACACCACCCTCCCCGAGGATGCCCGCTCTACTCGCTATTCCACCGACATGGCCAAAATGCTCATGGTGCCCATTTTCCATGTCCACGGGGAGAATCCTGAGGCCCTCATTCACGTTACTAAACTTGCCTGTGATTACCGCATGGAATTCGGCAAAGATGTGGTCATTGACTTGGTCTGCTACCGGCGCTATGGGCACAACGAAGGGGATGAGCCTTATTTTACTCAACCACAGATGTACGAGCGCATTAGAGAAAGACCGCCACTTTACAAGATATATGGAGAACAACTGCTCGCTGAGAAGGTTGCAATTGAAGATGAGGTCAAAAAAATCGAGGCTGGAATTAACCAGGCTTTGGAAACATCCTTTACGACTATGAGAGAAAAACAGTGCGTCCTTCCCAGGATGCAATTTTACGAAGACTGGGAAGGACTTCAGGGAGATTACTCTCACAAACCCGCCCTAACAGGTGTCACCAAAAAACAGCTCCTTGCCCTCGCCCGGAGACTTAACCAGGTCCCCAAAGGGTTCTCCCTTCATCCAAAGCTGGAGGGGCTACTCAAGAAAAGGCTGGAAACCATAGAGAATGGCGCAGGAATTGACTGGGCCAATGGAGAAGCCCTGGCCTTTGCCTCTCTACTGTCGGAGGGCCATCCTGTCAGGCTTAGTGGCCAGGACAGCCGTCGAGGCACCTTCAGCCAAAGACACAGCTCCCTAGTGGACACCCAGACTGGGGAAACATTCACTGCCCTGGAATCCCTGGATGACGGGCAGGCAACATTCTATGCTTATGATAGTCTACTCTCTGAGGCTGGGGTGGTTGGCTTCGAGTATGGCTATTCCCTTGCCCAACCTAATGGCCTGATCATGTGGGAGGCTCAATTTGGTGATTTCGTCAACAACGCACAGGCAGTAATTGATCTTTACATAAGCAGCGGTCAATCCAAGTGGCAGAGGTTGAACGGGCTTGTATTGCTCCTACCTCATGGCTTCGAAGGAATGGGACCAGAACACTCAAGTGCCCGTCTCGAGCGATTCCTACAGTTGTGTGCAGAGGAAAACCTTCAGGTTTGTTATCCCACAACACCAGCTCAGTATTTTCACCTCCTTAGACGTCAGGTAAAGCGTGATTTTCGCAAGCCCCTTGTGGTTATGACCCCCAAAAGCCTTCTCCGAAATCCCCTTGCAGTTTCCAACCTATCAGACCTGACCAAAGGTTCCTTCCAAGAAGTCCTTGATCATGGAACTAACAAGAAGACTTCCCGCCGCATAATCTTCTGCAGTGGCAAGATCTGCTACGAACTCTTTCAGAGGCGTGACGATCTGAAAATTACTGACATTAGCATAATACGACTGGAACAATTCTATCCTTTCCCCCATAAGCAACTGGAAGAAGTTATTGCCAAGTATGGTCGGGTTAAAGAGTGGTACTGGGTTCAGGAAGAACCTGAAAACATGGGAGGATGGAACTTTGTCCGCTCCCGCCTTGCCTCTCTGGTGCATAAGCACATCAAGTATGTTGGCAGAAAGGATGCAGCAAGCCCAGCTACCGGTTTTCGCAATATCTACAATAAACAACAAGCGGCGATTATTGAGGAAGCAGTGGGACCACCGCCGCCCAAGAAAAAGTAAGCAGCAGACCGCGGACAGCTGGAGGACAGAAGACGGAAGTAAGAGGTCAGATTGGGGATTTGGGATGTGAGATGTGAGATTTCGAATTTCGGGATTGAGGGATTGGGGAATTGGAGAATTAAGAGATTAGGCTTCCTTCTTTTTCCAATCCGTGAATTCCTTAATCCCTGAATTCCTAAATTTTTAGGCATTTTAGCTCACTTTAGGCACTTTAGACATTTTAGGCACTCGAAGGTGGAGAAACCATGTTGCTAGAAATTAAAGTCCCAAGCGTGGGAGAATCTGTAACCGAAGCTACCTTGGCCCAGTGGTACAAAAAAGAAGGCGACCAGGTGCGCAAGGGTGAACTCCTTTTCGTACTCGAGACCGACAAGGTCACCCTTGAGATAGAAGCCGAGGCCGATGGGGTTTTGAAAATATCAAAATCGGAGGGCGAGACCATACCAATCGGTGGAATTGTCGGCACAATTGATACGGAGGCCGCCCCGGAAGCAGTGGAAGAGGTTGCCCCCGCTGAGGCGGTAGAGCCGCCCCCGGCAGCTCCGGCACCACCTGCCGAACCACCGCCGGCAGAGCCGGCCGCTGAAATCCCTTTAGCAGCAAAGCCAGTTCTACCCCCCTCAGTCCGCAGACTTGTGGCCGAGAGAAACTTGGATGCTTCGAAGATAACGGGCACCGGGCCTGGAGGGCGAATCACCAAAGGTGATGTAATTCTCTATCTGGAGCAAGCAGCGGTGGCAGTACCCAGTGTGGTTCCGGCACCACAGCCATCTTTGCCCCAGGAGGTTGCTCCTGCAATTGAAGAGTCCATTACTCGCAAGCCTATGAGCCAGATAAGGCAGCGAATTGCCGCCCGTCTGCTAGAAGCAAAGCAAAATACTGCCATGCTCACTACCTTCAATGAAATTGACATGACCAGGGTCCAGGAGATTCGCGCTCATTACAAGGAACCTTTCCACAAAAAGTATGGAGTTAGGCTTGGCATCATGTCTTTCTTTATCAAGGCGTGTGTGGAGGCCTTGATGGAATTTCCCGAGTTAAACGCCTACATACAAAACAAGGACATCATCTATCACAACTACTATCACCTGGGCGTTGCCATTGGTGGTGAACGTGGCCTGGTGGTCCCGGTGATTCGGGATGTGGACAAACTCAGCTTCGCCCAGTTGGAGCAGGCCATTATAGACTATGTAAAGAAGATCCAGGAAAACCGCCTCGAACTTGCCGACCTCGAGGGCGGCACTTTTACCATCACAAACGGCGGCGTGTTTGGCTCGCTGCTGAGCACTCCGATTCTAAACATTCCTCAGAGCGGCATTCTGGGCATGCACAAGATCGAGAAACGCCCGGTGGTGTTAGACGGTCAGATAGTAGTGCGGCCAATGATGTATGTGGCCCTGACCTACGATCACCGCATTGTAGATGGAAGACAAGCAGTAACATTCTTGGTGCGCATCAAGGAGTTCATCGAGGAACCAGACCGGATTATGATAGAAATTTAGTCGCCGTCCGTTGTTCGGGCATAGGGCATGGAGCATGGGGCATAGGGAAGGAATTTCGAATTGCGGATTGCGAAATTTGAAATTGTCTCGTTGCGATTTGAAAGATGTGAACGATTTTTACGTTTTGAACGACTTCAACGATTTTAACGACCCATTACCTTAACTTTAGACACTTTAGGCATTTTAGGCATTTTCGTTAATGAGCCAAACCTCAACATGGGATAGAAAAAAATGGCAAAAAATCAAACTTACGACTTAGTCATCATCGGTTCGGGGCCTGGTGGATACGTAGCAGCAGTGCGGGCGGCGCAGCTAAAGATGAAGGTGGCCTGCATTGAGAAGGAGCCACGGTTGGGTGGTGTTTGTTTGAATTTTGGCTGCATTCCCAGCAAGGCCCTGCTCGATTCCAGTGAATACTATCATCTTGCCAAGGCTCATTTCGCCGAGCACGGGATAAAGACAGGCACGGTGAGCCTGGACCTGGCTGCCATGATGGCGAGGAAAGAGCAAGTTGTAGAGGAGCTGACTGACAACGTGCGCAAACTTCTAGAGGGCAATAAGGTTGACATTATCCAAGGCACCGGTCGCCTTGTGGCCGAAGATCAGGTCGAAGTAGTGAAAAAACCGGGTTCGCGCCGCAAGAGTGATAGTCAAACTCTCAAAGCTAAAGCAATTTTGTTAGCCACCGGCAGTGCACCACTGGCCGTTCCCGGTCTCGAATTTGACGGCCATCGAATCATCAGCTCTACCGAGGCTTTGACCTTCGATTCTGTCCCCAAACACCTTGGCATTGTGGGCGGCGGCTATATCGGCCTCGAGTTGGGATCTGTCTGGCTGCGATTGGGATCCAAGGTGACCACAATCGAGATGCTGCCGCAGATAGCCACCCTCCTGGATGGGCAGGTAGCCCGTGGTCTTGAAAGAATTCTTGCTAAACAGGGCTTGACTTTTCGTCTGCAAACAAAGGCTTCAGGGGCAAAGGTGTCAGGTCAAAAGGTCCAGGTGAGCCTTGAAAAGGATGGGAAAAAAGAAACCATGAATTGCGACCGCTTACTGGTCGCCGTAGGGCGGAGACCTTTGACTCGGGATCTCGGCTTGAAGGAAGTAGGGGTGGAATTGGATCCCAGAACCGGCCACGTTTTGGTGGACGAAAAGTTCCAGACCAATGTCAAATCTATTTATGCAATTGGCGACCTGATCCCTGGTCCGGCACTGGCTCACACCGCCTCTGCCGAGGGAATCGCTGCGGTTGAATGTATTGCCGGGCTCCCCGGAGAGGTCAATTACGATGCCATTCCTTCCATAATTTATACCTGGCCTGAAGTGGCAAGTGTGGGGCTCACGGAAGAACAGGCAAAAGAGCGCAACATCGAGTACTGTGTCGGCACCTATCCCTTTGCCGGTGCCGGTCGGGCGCGCTGCATGGGTGAAAAAGATGGGTTTGTAAAGATAATAGCCCACTCCAAGACCGACCGCATCCTGGGCGTGCACATCCTCGGCCCGCGCGCTTCAGATATGATAGCAGAATGTGTTCTGGCGGTGGAATTCGGTGCCAGTTCCGAAGACATTGCCCGAACCGTCCACGGCCATCCTACCTTTGCCGAGGCCTTGCAGGAAGCGGCCATGGCGGTGAGAAAGTGCTCGATCTATGCATCCTAACTGTGTGGGCATGGGGCATGGCTGATTATTTTCTGGCTCCGGCATTCTTGAGTAGTTGAGCGATTTCAAAGTGGCCACATCTTGCCGCGCAGCTCATGGCAGTTTCCCCAATTTCATCTTTCGCGTTCACATCGGCACCTTTACTGACAAGTAGCTCGACCATCTCTTTGTCGCCCCTTTCCGAGGCCAGGTGCAGCACTGTACTATTGAAATATGCTTTGGCGTTGATGTTGGCGCCGTTGGCAATGAGCATTTTCACCATGTCCTTGTTACCCCATAAAACAGCGAAGAACAGCGGTGTTTGGTTGTTAACCTCGTCTTTAATCTCTAGGTTGGCGCCGTTGGCGATAAGCACTTGTACCATGATCTTGTCGTCTCTTTGCGCTGCTTGATGCAACGGTGTCCAGCCGTTAACTTCGTCCTTGGCGTTTACGTCGGCCCCGTTGGCGATTAGCAGTTCCACCATGTCCCTGTGATTCCTTTCCACTGCGAGATGAAGCAGTGTCCGGCCGTAGATCCGATCCTTGGTACTGATATCAGCGCCCTGAGCCAGCAGACCTTTCATGGCAGCAGTGTCGCCTTTTAACACCGCTTTGACAAGATCTGCATTTATGTCCGCTGTATAACCATTAAGCGGGATTAGCATTGCAACTAGCAGGACGATCATCAGCCAGATCGGATGTGTTATTTTCTTATTTGTTACTTTTTTTTGACTTAACATGAGAACCACCTCCCGGTCTTTGTTGCACAGCTAATAACTAAGGATTTACTTACGCCCTCCACCGCATGTTACAAACTAGACTTGCCTACTCTGCCATTAATTACGGTAAGCTTTTAATTAGAAAGGACAGGGATTCTTTCAAATCAGTGAATTTCGCTTATTTTTGCTGCGATTTAGCGTTAGCAAGAGCTGATCGGTGAGGAGGTGCAAAAGACAAATCTGCTACCGGAGGATGAACTCTGACGAAAGGAGGAGTATTTTCGCAGGTTAGTAGGCGTGGGATGTAGAAATACTGGCAAAATCAATGCTACACCAAGTCGAGGAGAATCCCGGCTAAGATCTTAGACTCCCAACAGAAGAGACAAAGTTCTGGTGGGAGTCAGACTGGCACAGTTTTAGGTTCACCTTTTAGACCTTAGAAATATACGTTTAAGAGTTTAGAAAGGAAACAACCTGAGACAAGAATACAATCAGGCCATTGATTTGGTCAAATAAAAAAACATCTATCTATTTTTAGTTGGGCGACTCGGGACGACCGAACATTTTTAGATAATTAGGAAAAATGTAACCCCAACTCCTTCGCTGCGACAGTGTAGATCCAATCCTTATATCTGAACATCAACCTCCAAACACTGAAAACAAGATATTGTAGCAAGATCTCAAAAGTGAGAGTGTAGATTAAAGTATGTAATCCACATTTTAGAAAAAAACGGGATGTCAGTCTCGCCCTCTCTGATTCGCTTTCTCACGTCAGCCCTGCCTTGCGCAGGGCATCAAGAAATTTCTCTCTATCCTCTTCTCTTTTGTATGTGAGTTTCTTTTCAAGTTTCTCCAGGGTAAATTTGGGTTGTATTCTGAGCACTTCAGCTGCTTCAGCCCGAGCTTCCTCATCCCGTCCTGACAAACTATACACCACAGTCATCATCATGCGGGCTAAGAGATCATTAGGCTCTTGACGGACCGCTTTTTTACACCATGTTATTGCCTCCTCGTATTGCCCCGATATAAGCGTAGGACAATCCTAAACTCCATGGGTACATACTCGGCGGGATAGGATTAAGACGTATCGCTTTTTTGTATTCCGAATGGATTCCTCGCACCTGCCAGCAAAAAAAAGTGTCTTACCCAGATAAAAATGGGCCGTAGCTGAATTAGGATTAAGGGCCACAGCCTTCTCAGCTTCGGCAATGCCCTTATCATGCTGTCTGGTCATTGAATATAGGAAGCCCAACCTGCTGTAGGCTTCAGCAAAAGTGTTATCCAGGGCAATAGCCTTTTGTAACGACTCCATGGCCTTGGCTATAGATTGTTTAGGGGATTTAGTCGTGCCAAGCCACACATCCAACGTGTAGGTTCTACCGAGAGCATAGTAGGCCCAAGCATACTCCGGGTCTAAGGCAATGGCTTCCTCTGCCAATTGCTTTGCCAAAGCATTACTCTCTGGATTTATCTGGTTAATTAGCTCACTCGCCTGCAAATACTTTAGATAGGCCTCGAGGTTTTTGGTGCCTTTAGCAGCGGCTTTTACTTCCTCCCCCGCCGTCAGCTTTACCTGCATGGCCGTGATGATGTTCTTGGTGAGGTCGTCTTGAACGGCAAATATGTCGCTCAGACTTCGGTCATATCGTTTCGCCCATAAATGATGACCATTAAGAGCATCGACCAACTGGGCGGTTATGCGTACCTTGTCTCCAGCCTTTCTAACACTCCCCTCCAGAACATACCGCACCCCCAGTTCTTCCGCCACTTGCTGAACCTTTAAAGGTTTGTCTTTGTAAGTGAATGTCGAGTTTCGAGCAATCACAAAGAGCTTTGGAACACTGCCAAGTGCAGGAATGATCTCCTCAGTGAGCCCGTCGCTAAAATAATCCTGCTCGGGGTCGCCGCTCAGGTTGTTAAAGGGCAGTACCGCAATGGAAGGCTTGTCAGGCAGGGGATATGCCATCCTTTCTACGGAGGCAGTCTCAATTGGAGGAGAAGCGGGAGGTCGGAAGATTTCCAAATAGCTACACCCCCTCCCACCAAAACGAGTGCTATGACCACTGCAAGAGCTGCCTTCTGCCACCCCGCAGCGGGCCTTTTCTCTTCAGTGACCTTTTGAGTGTTTCGGGCCCCGTTGGCACCCTGTATACCCGTATGGGCTTGACGATGTTTTTTACGGTGTGTTCACCTATGTAATCATAGCCCAGGGCCAGCTTGTTCTCGATCTGCTCGTAGGCGCTCCCTGAGATGCAGATTCCTCCCGGATCGGCCAGACCCTCCACCCGGGCAGCGATGTTGACCCCATCGCCATAGATACGCTCACCCTCCTGGATCACATCACCAAGGTTGATACCGATGCGAAACTCCATCTTGCGCTCTTCAGGCAGTTCAGCATTCTTGGCTCTTACCACCTCCTGGATCTCCACCGCACTCTGCACAGCATCCACCACACTGACAAACTCAGCCAGTATGTTGTCTCCAGGCGAGTCCACCACCCGGCCCCGGTACTTCTCGATGACCGAGGTTATCACCTTGCGGTGGGCGGTTATGGTGCGGACGGTGGCTTCCTCATCTTCGCCCATGAGGCGGCTATAACCTTTGACATCGGCACTGAGGATTGCGGTGAGCTTACGTTTAAAGTCTTCTGTAGCCATGCCAATACCTCCTTTAAGCGTTGAAGAGGACAAGCTAACGAACGCTGAGAGCTTGAGCATAGCAAAGGGAGGTCAGGTTCAGAGATGTGATCGCTGGAGAATGGGCTGGGACGAGAAAATAGAACTTCTTTCAGATTAGGCGACGGAGGCGGTCGCTGTCAAGCGAAAGCACAATTTTGAGGCTGTTTGGGCGGGTGCTAGAAAGGAAGAGATCAAAGTGGAGATTACATCCCTTAATTCACACTTTGCTGGATTTCAATCTGGCACAAGATATGGTTTCTTGTCAATGTGGAGAACAAGAAAACCCCATCGGCACGGCGCACGTAAACCGATGGGGGACCCTACGATCGAGCGAACCCTATGTTCAGTCCAGTAAATTTGTGATGCAAACCCGATGCCAAGCAAGAAAACCCCCCCTGACCAGTCCAGCCTAAGACCCATGCGGAGAGGGACTAGGGGCATTTGGGTTGCAGAAACATTACCACAAGGTCAAAATGTTACAGCCTACTCCTGCTCATCTGCTCAGGTTGATTCGTCAAGGCCGCTGGAACCATGTTTGCAGCGAAGAGAAAGCCAACTACCACGCCGATAACGAAGGCGACTACATAGCCCGAAAGGAACATAGTGATCCTCCTTTTACCTGGCAGGAAGTGCAAAGTCTATGCCCATCTGGATAGTGAGGAGGGCAGGATGGAGGAGTGAGAGCGGACTTTGTATTACATCCCTTAGATTCACACTCTTCTGTTATTTGCTCAGGCACAAGATATTGTGAGTATAAAAAGCGGAACCAAGGACTCTGCATTTTCTTAGTTTAAACCAAGATATTGTAGCTTGGCCTCAAGGGCAAAAGTGTGGATTAAAGTATGGAATATTCAGTCAGGCCACAAATTAAAGAAACTGTTTGCCCTGTCCGACTGCAGCGAGTGGTTATAAGAGAGCACCATTATTGATATGCTTCATCTTGCTCTCGGAGTTTCAGAATGACGAACTCTGTTCGGGCTGTACCGTCAACAGGACGATTCTGTGAATTGCACCAACTCACGAGCTCCTCAACATCAATGTCTACTTTGCGGAGCATGTATCCGTGCCGAGCTAGTTCTTTCATGCGCCTCTCCGCCATAGCCAGCCATTCGTCATAAGTATCCTCAAGCTCTTCACGATCAGACGAGATTTCCAAAGGGCGTTCCCATTGTTCACGCCTATACCATGCAACCCCAATACGGCTGCTGGAAGTGTCATCAGCTTTTCGCATTCGATTCTTTATCTTTTTTTTCTTAGTCATTTATTCTTGTCCAAAAATTATAACCTTAGATTATACGGTGTATTATCCGCTTTATAATGCGGAAACCCTCCTAATTCAACTGTAAATTGCGAAAGACAACAGCTACTTATGCGGCAGGTCTCACAATATTGAAAAAGGCAAATACTGAAACCAACATCCGCTTTCATTACACCCAATAATACCCTCATCTGGTTTTGCAAAAAAGGGCCAACGGCTTGTTCCTTGGTGGGACAATAAGTGAGACTCTAAAGTGGCGATGACATCCCTTAATTCACATTTCCCTAAGATTTGCTCAGGCACAAGATATTGAGCAGAAAAAAAGCGGAGCCAAAGACTCCGCATTTTCTTAGCTTAAACCTATATATTGTACCTTAGTCTCAAGATGGTAAGTGTGCATTAAAGTATGTAATACAAATTACGGGTAAGCATGATAAGAAGTGGGGTGAACCCTGCAGTGTTTTTTAAAAAAACAATATTACTTATCATATTATTCCCAAGGGAAACTTTCTTCGTACCAGGGTGAGGGTATATTTACCTTGATTGGCTCGACATCTGGAGAGGAACTGTCTAGTTCTGGCTGCAGTATGTCTGCAATATATCTGACAATACCACCACAGAATTTTTGATCTATTTTCGCCCAAGTCACATAGATTTCATCCTGTAGGTAGGCCAGTACGTCTTTATCATTTTGCTCTCTGGCCAAGCATTCCCTGATGAAGCCGTGGCCAACTCGCAGGGCTACTGGATTCTCTTCGCCTTGCCATATGACGTACACGCCTTCCATGTTAGCGAAATGCTCATGGTCCAAATCCAGTTCTGAAAAATTACACCATGCACCTCTACTACATTTCTCCCACTCAACAAAGCATCCATAGATCTCTCACTGATTGCAGTTATTCATAAATCTACTTTTGTTAAAGCCGTGGAATCTTTCTCCAGTTCGCCAATGTAAGCTACTGCTCTCTCCAGTTCATCGG
>CAVQGX010000043.1:0-137071 GCA_963712115.1 uncultured delta proteobacterium
ATAGAAGCCTTGGAGATGGCCCTTAATAACGAGTCGAGGGAGAGAGATTTCTATCTGAAGCATGCAGAGAGAACGAGCAACTCTTTCGGTAAGTTGATGTTTCAATCCATCGCCAAAGATGAGGACGAACACTACCAAAAGATCCTGGAGCTGCACAAGAAGCTCAAGGAAAAGGGTAAGTGGCCAGAAACCATACCCTTAAAGGTCAAGGGGGTGGATATGAAAGCGGTCCTCAAGAAGGTCATTGCCTCTGTAGACACTTCCGCCAAAGTTGACACCGATGACATGGAAGCTGTGAAGATCGCCATAGATTTTGAGTCGAAAGGAGAGAAGTTCTATAGCGATCTCCGCGACTCGGTTGACGACCCTATGGAGAAAGAATTCTATGGGATATTGGCTTCCATGGAGCGGGAGCACCGCCTTTCCCTTGAGGATACCTATGATTATTTTAAAGACCCTGAAGGGTGGTACCGGATGAAGGAAAAACGTCATCTTGACGGTGGCTAAATCTCTGAATCAATCAATCTTCCCGGGAAACCTTCCAACCCCTTTCCCGTTTTAAATGACCCCGGTGCTTCTTGTGGGCAATCCGCTTTTCCTTTGCTGCGGATGGTACTTTAATTGGCTTTCGTCCAGGCCTCAGTTCCAAAGCTTGCTGCAATAGCTCAACAAAGCGCTCCAAGGCCACCTCCCTGTTAGCGGCCTGACTGCGAGTTTTCTGTGAGACAACCCGCAGCACTCCTAGCTTACTGATTCGAGTCGGCAGTCGCTCTAGTAGAAGCTGTTTCTGATCTGGGCTAAGGCTGGGTGAGTTGGCCAGGTCAAACCTGAGTGTTACTCGAGTGCTGGCCTTATTGACGTGTTGGCCTCCTGGGCCACTGCTACGCGAAGCGGTGAACTTGATTTCTTCCTGTGGAATCGAAAGTTGGTCGGTTATGCGAATCATAGGAACAATATAGCATATACCTTCTCACATCTCATATTCAGTAGCCTGTAGTCAGCAGATCTCAGCATGGGGCATAGGGCATGGAGCATAGGGCAAATGCAAAATCTGCCTTTTCGCTATGCGCCATGCGAATGGTTGGCATATCCCACATCTCACATCCCATATCCCAAATCCGCAATCCGCAATGCAAAATTCTAGCTGCCGTCCTCTGTCCTCTGTCGTCTAACCTCCGACCTCCGATCTCTGACCTCTAATCTCTTCTCGCCGTGTCCCCGCTACTCCGTATCGTTCAGCAGTGCTCAGTGCTTAGTTCCTAGTGCCTAGTTTTCCTTGCTGCCTGCTGCCCGTTGCAAGCTGCCAGCTGACCTCTGCCCTCTGTTATCTGTCGTCTGGTGAATTACTTTGGGTGGCTTGGGTGCGAATCAGCTCGGGTGTCAGTTCGTCTTTCTCACTTCGTAATTGCAACACCACTATTGCTGTAATCACCAATATAGCACCAAGAACCTGAAAGGGTTCGAGGGTCTCACCAAGAAAAAGGTAGGCAATGAAGCCGGCAGAGATAGGTTCTAAGGTGGCCGTGATCGAAGCGCGGGTTGAACGGATGTAATTTATGCCGACAAAATAAAGGCCAAAGGGAACAGCGGTACCCAGGAATGCTATGTACAAAAGCCCTGTCCATTGGGACCAGGTGAATCCTGCTACCAGGTAATGAAAGGGAGGATAGAAAATGTACCAGGGGATGGCTGAGAACAACAGGGAATAGAAGAGTACGGTCCAGGGGGAGTAACGATGCATTGCCCTTTCACCAAGCAAAGCATATGAAGCATAGCAAACTGCCGAGGCTAGTCCCCACAATATTCCTGCGCGGTTCAGCTGCAGAAGTTGGAGGTTGTACCCTCCAACCACCAGGTAGCAGCCAATAAAAGATAAAAACAGGGATAGCAACTTGAACACGGTTAAGCGCTCTCTCCAAAAACAAACTGAGTAAAAGGCCACCAGAATTGGAGCAAGATACTGAAGGAGTATGGCTGCCGCCACTTGAATTTTGCTGATGGCGGTGAAGTAGGTCAACTGAACTAGGGCCATGACCACGCAGCCCAGGAAAGCTAGAAACCAGAAGTCTTTGCCTTGAATTCGAAAAAGATGTCTGGCGCGGATTCCAAAGAATAAGGCAAGGAGGAGGGATCCAAAGGTGGCTCTGACTTGAACAACATCCAATGGCGTAATTCCACCTGCGAAAAGTCCTTTTCCCACTGTGCCTGAGGCAGCCCACAGTAAGGCTGCGCTTATCACACACAGATATCCTTTAGTTGAGTTGGTTGTCACGGCGATGCCCCCAGCCCGGATATTTCACGAATGGCCGTCGCGAGACCGTGGAGAAGGCTGTGCCACCGGGCAACCGCAGGGGGTTGGACCCGAGGCGCACTTGGAAAGTACGTCGCAGGGTCCGACACCCGAGGACGACCGGGAGGACGGTCATAACCACGGTCGCAGTAGGCCATTCGTGAAATATCCGGGCTAATAACTCCCATAGGTTCGACGGATTTGCTTAAACAGGGGATTCATGTCATACATGTAGGATTGTTTCTCCAAACTGTCCAATTTATTCAACCACTTTTGCCGGTAAGCTTCCTGCCCTTTTCTGAATGGCACTGAGGTTTGTTGCCAGCTGGGATGTTCCATTTGCGTCTTCAAGGCGTCCAACTCGAAGAGGATAGGAAATAATCCCTTGAGCCTGACCTCGCTATTTTCGCTGGTATCGACATTTTTCAAATAGTTTAACTCTCCCGTGGCCCAGAATTTGGCGTGTGCTCCTTCATGTTGAACAACGCTTTGGAAATCGCCATAAGTGAAGGCGGGGTGGAACATCTTCGGGCCAAAGGTCATCCTAGAAGGATAGCCCCGGCCAATAGCAAGGGCATGGCTAGTGGTCCGATAGCTTCCATTTTCAGCCCTCACCAAGGGGTTGGTAACGGCAAAGACCTTTACTTCGCTAGAATATAGGATCTCCAGTACATAATCCGGTAACCCCTCCCGTTGCACGTACGATTCGATGAAATTGTTGCGCAACTGCGGTTCTCTCTGAGCCTGGAAAAAAAACTCTCGGAGGTCATTGGTTTGGCCCGTGACCCTGTCGATGCAAGGCGGTAGGAGGGCAATCATCAGAACAGTGACGAAAAGCCTATAGATTTTAATGTTCGAATGGCTACCTTGCACTGCACAGACCTGCTGACTGTAGTGTTCAGGTTTCAGGTGTCAGGAAAAGGAAAAATAGAGTGTAAAACCTGACACCTGAACACTGAAACCCAAAGCCCTACATCAATTTCAATCAGACCGGGGTTAAACCGAAGCAAACTGCAATTGGTGCAAACGGTAATAGAACTCTCTGCGTGAGAGAAGATCCTCTTGAGTGCCGTGTTCGACAATCCTTCCTTTATGTAAGACCAAAATCCGATCAGCTTGGCGTATGGTGGAAAGCCTATGGGCTATAACCAGGGTGGTTCTTCCTTGAAAAAGGCGTTGCAAGGCCTGCTGAATCAGGTACTCTGTCTCACTGTCAATGTTTGCTGTGGCCTCATCGAGAATTAGTACTTTCGGGTCATAAGCCATAGCCCGGGCGATGGCGAGGAGTTGACGCTGCCCAGTGGAAAGGGTGACGCCACCTTCCTGCACCTCCGCATCCAGTTGGCCGGGAAGGCGGGAAACCAGATCTTCCAGGTGAGCCAGGCGAGTAATTCTCTCAAGCTCTCTTGAGGATATGTGGCGATTTAAGGCGATATTTTCCCTCAACCTTCCGGCAAAGAGAAATACATCTTGCATTATCAGTCCAACCTGAGACCTGAGCCAGGACAGGTCCAGATCTCGAATATCTCTCCCATCAAGAAGAATTCTTCCCCCCTGTGGTTGGTGAAATCTTTCTAAGAGATGCATCAGAGTGGTTTTGCCGGCGCCGGTGACACCCACAATCGCAAGGGTTTCGCCACTCCGGACCTTGAAAGAGATATCTTTCAAAACCGGTTCGTCGTGGTGATAGCCAAAAGTCACCTGTTGAAACTCGATTTCACCCTTCAGCGAGTGAGGTTTGGCTTTGCCGGAAGTGTATTTCTCCTTCTCCTTGTCGTCCAGAAGAAGGAAGATGCGCTCGGCAGAAGCCATGGCGGACTGCATAATGCTGTATTTTTGTGAGACATCTCGAATGGGTCCAAAAAACATTCGCAGGTAAGAAATAAAAACCACGAGAGCGCCAAGAGTCAGACTATCAGACAAAACCTGCCTGCCCCCATACCAGAGGAGCAATGCGATGGTGGTAGTGGCCAGTAATTCAATACAGGGGAAAAAGACTGCTTGGATAGTTATTTGTCTCACGGTGGCGTTGTAGTAACTATGGTTGAGAGCTTCAAAACGACTCAAGGTCGCCCTCTCTTGGCGAAAAATTTTGATTACCCTGATGCCGGAAAGATATTCATTTAGAACAGCATTGATCTTGGCCAATTTGGCTCTAATCTCTCGGTAGGCGGAGCGAACCTGGATACCAAAAGCACGAAAAAGAACCGCTATGAGGGGAATAACGGACAGGGTGACCAGGGTGAGAGTCCAACTGAGGTTAAAGAGAATCACTAGAATACCAAAAAGCAGTACCGCATCTTTTAAAAGGGTCATCACCACGGATCCGAACATCTCGTCCAGGTTTTGGATGTCATTGGTCAGACGGGTGACCAGTCTTCCAACCGGATTTCGGTTGAAGAAGGAGAGAGACATTTTTTGTAGATGGCTAAAAAGCTGCATACGCAAGTCGTGCATCATGTGTTGGCCGGCATAGACCATCAACAGATTCTGGCCAAAGGTACAAGCTGCGCTAAGGAGAAGAAGCGAAACAAAGATGAATCCCAAACGGTAGAGCCCGGAGATGTCGTGTCTGCGCAAGGCAACGATCTCAGCGGCTGAGAGTTTGGCCTGATCTCGGTAGTTAATGTAAGTAATTCCATTGGCACTGTGAAAAAGGCTGGGATGGGCCAGAACTACTTCTTTTTGGGCTGCGGTTTGGATGGAAGTGAAATAGAAACGCTGGGGGGTAATCACGCCCTTTTCTTCAAGCCATCGAAGCAGGCGAGGATCCACCTGGGTCAAAGTTTGTCCGCTTATGAAGAATTGTCCAGGTTCCGGGCCCAAGTTTAACTTTCCACGGACCTGGTTGAGAAAGCTTGTGAGTGGTGGCTCCGCCGGGGCTTCCGGCACCCTCACTTGTCGGGCAGAAGGCAAAATGTATCTGTCTATACCTACCTTGAGCAAGTAAGGTAGGGCGAGGTCGAATCCGGTTACTAACAAGATGAGCACGCAGCTCAAGCCGATAACTTTGAGGTAGGCTCGTGCATAGCCGGCCAGACGACGCCAGAGCGGCCAGTCATATGGCTTTCCTAACTTCCCTTCCTCAAAGTAGCCGTAATTACCGTGCATGTCGAAAAATGCCTAAAGTGAACTAAAGTGAGCTAAAATGCCTAAAATTAACCATCGTTGCAGTCGTTCAAATCGTAAAGGCTCAAGGAACCAGAATGGAAGAATGCTCTTTTTGTTTTTGCCTCCTGGATTCTGAATTCTAGCTCCTTAATTCTTAAATAATTTGGTGCCTAGTGCTTAGTCCCTAGTACCTAGTTTTCATTGCTGCCAGCTGTCCTCTGCCCTCCGACCTCTGCCTCCTATCCAATCGTTGCTTCCTCGTATAACTCTTCCTCCAATTTCTGGCGGCGGTACAAGGCAGCATAGAGCCCACTTTGCGCCATAAGCTGATCGTGATTTCCCTGCTCCTGCAAGCGCCCCTGGTCAAAGACAAAAACCACGTCAGCAGCGCGCATGACCTCTAAGCGGTGCGAAGCGATAATGGTAGTTCTGTTCTGGAAATAGCGGTTGAGATTGCTGAGAATGGCCAGTTCTGTTTCAAAATCCACTGAAGAGAAGCAGTCGTCGAGAATTAGCAAAGGCGCAGACAACAACAGCGCCCTGGCAAGAGTGAGGCGCTGCTTTTGACCACCGGACAAAGTAACGCCACGTTCTCCCAGGAGGGTATCGAACTGCTGGGGCAGGGCGAGGATTTCCTTGAGTAGATGTGCCGCCTCAGCAGCTTTTGTAATCTCTTCCATGCTGGCGCTCGGATTCCCGAAACAAATGTTTGCTTTAACCGTGTCTGCAAAGATAAAAGGATCCTGGGATACCACCGCGATGGCTCGCCGAAGCTCCTCCAGAGGGTAGCGATGTATTTCCTCTCCATCAAGGAAAAGCTTGCCGTAAGGTATATCGTAGAGGCGGGGTAATAACTGGCAAAGAGTGCTTTTCCCAGCACCTGTGCGGCCGACTATCCCCACCACCTGTCCGGGTTTGATGCTCAGATGGACATTCTCCAGAGCCGGCAATTTGAAACCGGGATATGTAAAGCTAATCCCCCGACCTTCAATATCGCCATGGGTAAGGGGTTGATTGACTACTTCTGACTCATCATCGATTTCGGCAGGGGTGTCCAGAATTGTTTTAATTCTGCCTAAAGAGGCCGATCCCCGTTGAAATAAATTTATCATCCACCCAAGGGCCATCATGGGCCAGGCGAGGATGAGCAGATAGCTGTTAAAGGCAACGAAGTCACCGGTAGAAATTGTGTTTAGAATGGTAAGCTTGCCGCCGACCACAAGGACCAAGGCCATGCTCAGGTTTGTAAATAAAAGACTCATGGGGGAAAAGAGGCCGCCAATTTTAACCATACCGAGATTTTCTGCGATATATTCCCTCCCGGTTTGATCAAAGCGTCTGGCTTCCGCCTCTTCCTGGGTATAGGCCTTTATTGCGCGTATGCCGGCGAGATTCTCTCTGGCGCGCTCTGTCAGGCGGGAGAAGGAGGCCTGCACTTGTCGGAAGCGCTCGTAGAAAGTCTTACTTATGGTACGGGCGAAAAGGGCGATGAAAGGCATGGGCAACAGGGCAATAAGGGTAAGAGCGGGATTAATGTATAGCATGAAGCCAATCGCAGCAGTTCCCAGAACCAGGGTATCTGTAAGAGCTACCAGCCCCATACCGGTTGCCAGCTGCACCGCTTGGATGTCATTGGTGGCGTGAGCCATAAGATCCCCGGTGCTAGCCCTGTCAAAGTAAGAGAAAGGAAGAGTTTGTAAGTGGGCAAAAAGACGATTCCGCAGAGCCTCTTCAACTTGACGGGAATGGCCAAAAAGGCACCGCCTCCACACGAAGCGGAAGACTACGATGCCCAAGGCCAAGGCCAGAACCATCCCGGCATAGGCTAGAAGTCTGGAGCTAGTGGCCTGGTAGCGAGTGAGGTCGTCCACAGCCAGCTTGATGACCCTTGGAATCAGGAGCTGCAAAAAATCCACCAGTAGCAGCGAGCCGACTCCCATGACAATTATGCTAAGATTCTGGCGAAAATATGGAAGAAGAATACGATAGTGGGTCATGGTTGGATATTATCATAAAGAGGCTGGAGAGTTTAGGTCTGCTTGTGGCGCATTGAAGAGCGAGACGTCTCGCCGTGTAGTTCCTAGAGCTGACCGCTGTCCCCTGGATTACAGCATACTCTTTTCGCTTTCTTCAATGGCTTTGTCTACTTTTGCTTGTAGCTCCGGGGGCAACCCTTCGATTTGCACATTCAAAAAACCCCTAACAATTGTGGCGGTGGCTTCTTCCTCGGAGAGCCCGCGGGCCATCAAGTACTCAATTTCCTCTTCAGCGATTTTACCCACCGCCGCCTCGTGCGACATTTCCGCCCCGGACCTGTGAGCTTCCAGCTCCGGTATGGCGTGGATGATGCCTTCATCAGCAAGGATAAGCCCGTGGCATTCAAGGTGAGCCTTGACATTCGGCTTCAAGCCTATTAAATGACCCCTCGCCTTGATCAATCCTCCGGTTGTAATAGCCCTAGAGACTATCTCAGCCCGGGTGTTGGAGGCTTCCAACACCACCCGAGCGCCTGTGTCAAGCTCACACCCTGGAGGAGCCAGCAGAATTGAGTGAAAGCGAGCCACCGCCCCAGGCCCTATTAAGCGAGTGGTGGGGTACATTTGCAGCGAGCGCACGGGCCTTAAGCTCACATAATTGGAGAGAAACAAGCCATCCTCTTCAACCACGATACCCGATCGGGGTCTTACCATTACCTCTTCAGCCCAATCGTGAATCATGGTGAAAGTGAGTTTCGCTCCTCGTTTGACGTAAAATTCAGAGATACCTATATGAATACCTGTTTGTAGACTAGGGGCTGTGGCGCAACCGGTGATTATATTGAGTTCAGAACCTTCTTCGGCGATTATGACGTTATGAACATTCTGGGCCGTATTGTCATGTTTCATATAGAGGCAGGCTTGAATGGGAGTGGTGACACGTTGTCCCTCGAGAGCCCGGATAAAGT
Source organism: uncultured delta proteobacterium (assembly GCA_963712115.1). Classification (GTDB taxonomy): domain Bacteria; phylum Desulfobacterota; class Syntrophobacteria; order BM002; family BM002; genus BM002. The sequence goes on from CAVQGX010000043.1 coordinate 8,346, forward strand.
AGCCGTTTTGAAAATGTAGTTCAGCCTGTGCTGTGTATTTGTCAGCATCCACTGGGACGGCCTGCCAGTAGAATTCTTCCAGCCAAGGATGCTCCTCCATGGCCTGAGCCATGGGGAGTACTTCTAACCCCGGCTGCTTGACCGCGCAATGGACAATTCGATTGTCTGCCTGCAAGAAAGTCCCGGCCCTGTTCTGCTCATCGAGATCAACGCCCGATTGGATGATCTTCGCTCGGTCTTCTTGAGTTAGTCCCTCAAGGTCTAGGGGATCAGTTTTATCGTCCGAAAGTAGCTGGTACTTAAGCAGGTCAATATCTGTGCCAAAGGCAGCCTTCTTATCTTTAGCCTGTGCTGCTTGGGTTTTTCTCACCTTTGACATTTGAGACACTCCTGGTATCCGTGTCGCTGGATTCCTTTGAAAAGCTCGCGAGGATTACCACGGCAGTGGATACGGCCGTCCAAGAGCACGTAGCCAGCGTCTGCTTCTATATAGTTGAGAATGAAACCCAAGTGGGAGATGACCAGACCTGATTTGGCCCGTTTACGCCAGAGATACTTTTCCAGCAGCTTATTTATAGCTTTTCCCAGGATTTGAAGATTCTCCAAGTCAACTCCAGATTCAGGCTCGTCCAGCATCACCAACTCAGGGTCCTGGAGGAGTAGCTGTAGTAGCTCAGATTTTTTCATCTCACCGCCGGAAAAGCCAACATTTAGTTCTCGTTCTAAGAGACCCGAAAAATTAAACTTATCTGCCAGGTCATCACATGATACCGCATTGATGTTGCAGACGTTGAAAACGTCACGGGTCTTGACCCCCCGAATACTAGGTGGACGTTGGAATGCCATACCGATTCCCATTTTTGCCCGTTCATCAATGGGTAATTTGGTGATATCCACACCTTTAAAAGAAATTCGGCCCTGTCGCACCTTGTACCTGCGGAAACCCATAATGGTCATGAGGAGGGAAGATTTGCCCGAACCGTTCTTGCCAAAAAGGATATGGGTTTCGCCACTAGGGATGGTAAGGTTGACGCCTTTTAAAACCTCTTTACCGTTGACATCCACCCAAAGGTCATTTATTTCCAACATGTGATAATCTCCCTCTAGGAAATTGAGGAATTAGGGATTGAGGAATTGATAATGATTAAGAGAACCTTTGGATTTGCCATGCCCTAATTCCTTAATCCCTTAATCCCTAAATTCCTCAATCCTAAATTATCCCTATTTCGAAATTGCTCGGGCCGCTTCTAGCGGGCTAAAAATGCGTGCTTACCATAACCGATAGCGTATGAAAATGCAATAAATCCCATGGCGCAGAGCGGTTGCTCAGATTTCGCATTTATCAATTTTCATTTTCCATTCTCAAACCAAAAGTACCAAAGCTAATCAATAAATGATAAATGATAAATGAGAAACGTACGGTGGGCACAGCCCACTGAACAAAGCTTGCTCTACCCAAGCAAAAGTGTTACGGTAACGATCTTCACAGGTTTTGCTTGCACTATGTAGATCCAGGAGCATTGAAACAGTTATGGGTGCTGGCTCTATCTTTTTGATGAGGATGGGTTTAGGCATTCTCTTTGCCTTTATTTTAGTGAAGATATTTCACCTCGGTGGCGGTATCTTGACAATGGCAGGTTTTGCAGTCTTTTTTGTAGGGCTTGCATATCTACTCGCCCATTTGCGGGAAAGAAGACAGAGTCAAGAGCGACTGAGGTGATTGTTGACAGTTGCAGAAATGTTTGGTCATATTTATTATTAACACTGCTGCCATGTTTTTGGTGAAATATTTATCAGTGTTTCCAGCTTTAGGGTTTCGTTTTGATTTTTGTTTCGAAGTCAGCCGTTATCCCATTGTTGATACAAATCTAATATGAGGTGATCAAATGAGTCCAATGGACTGGAAGGGGCCACCGTCGCGAGGCCCCGGGGGCATAAAAGATTTCGAAGAAATTCTGCAAAAGATCCGCGAAAAATTTCGAGGCAGGTTTCGCTTGGGCGGCTCCTTGTGGCTCTTCATTCTGGCGGCGCTCATTGTTGCCGCTGGCTATGCCAGTGTCTATACCGTGGCCCCAGAAGAGACTGGAGTGATTCAGCGTTTCGGTCGCTATGTGCGGTTAACCGGTCCGGGCCTGCATTTCAAGCTGCCTTTCGGTATTGAGACGGTGGGCAAAGTCAAGACAGGTCGAAATTTCCAGATGGAGTTCGGCTACAGGACGGTAGAAGCTGGGGTTCGTTCACGCTTTACTGAAAGGGGTTTTAAAGAAGAGTCACTCATGCTGAGTGGTGACCTCAACGTGGTCGATCTTCAGTGGACCGTGCAATACAAGATCGGGGATCCAAAGGATTTTCTCTTTCAGGTGAAGGATGTGGATAGTGCCATTCGAGATATGTCCGAATCGGTCATGCGGAGGGTGGTTGGAAACCGGCTTTTCGACTTCGTCCTTACAGTAGGACGTGCCGAGATCGCCGACAGAGTTAAAGTGGAAATGCAAAAGGTTCTGGACTCCTATCGCACCGGCATCCAGGTGGTCAACGTCAAGATGCAAAATGTCACTCCGCCAGAGCCGGTGGAGGCTGCCTTCAATGAAGTGAACGAAGCTGAACAGGAAAGAGAGTCAAAGATCAACCAGGCTCAGGGCGCCTATAATCGGGAGATCCCTAAAGCTAAAGGTAGTGCTTTGCAGACCATATCACAGGCCGAAGGCTACGCCTTGGAAAGGGTGAATAAGGCGGAGGGCGAGGCGAAACGTTTTCTCGACGTGCTTAAAGAATATCGCCAGGCAAAGGATGTTACCAAAAGACGTCTTTATTTAGAGAGCATGAACCAACTGCTCGACAAGGTGGATGAAATCTACGTGATTGACGCAGACCAGAAGGGACTAGTTCCCCTGCTTGATCTCCAGAAAGCGCGAGGAAAGACAAATGAAAAGTAGAGCAATGCAGGTACTGCTTGCCCTGATTGTAGTCGCCGCTATAGTTTCCACGGGCGCATTTTATGTGGTAAATGAAGGCGAACAGGTGGTAATCACCCAGTTCGGCAGGCCCGTGGGAGATGCTGTCCAGGATGCCGGTCTTAACTTCAAAATACCCTTCATTCAAGCGGTGAACCGGTTTGAGAAGCGTCTTCTTAACTGGGACGGTAGCCCCAACCAGATTCCTACCAAGGACAAGAAGCTCATCTGGGTGGACACCACTGCTCGCTGGCGTATCAGTGATCCGCTACTGTATCTGACCCGGGTGACCACCATTACCACCGCACTTTCGCGGCTGGATGGTATTATCGATTCTGTGGTCCGGGACGCTGTTTCAGAAAACGATTTAGTGGAACTTATTCGCAGTGAGGGTTGGGCGGGTGAGGTGGGTGCGCAGGTAAGCGATGCTGGCTACGCTCAGAAGGAAATGGAGGAAGTGAGTCGTCCTCTGAAAGTGGGCCGTGAAAAGATCACCAGGGCAATGCTGCTCTCTGCTTCGAAACTCTCTCCTGAGTTCGGCATCGAACTGGTGGATGTGCGGATCAAGCGGATCAATTACGTGGATAGCGTTTTGAAGAAGGTTTTTGAAAGAATGATCTCCGAGCGTAAACGAATCGCTGCCCAGTATCGCTCAGAGGGTGAAGGTGAGGCGGCGAGAATAAACGGGGAGATGCAAAAGGAGCTGAAGCGAATCTCCTCGGAAGCCTTTCGCACAGCACAGGAAATTCAAGGGAAAGCTGATGCCGAGGCCACAAAAATCTATGGCAGCGCCTATAACCAGGATCCGGGATTCTATTCCTTTTCCAAGACCCTGGAACTCTATCGGCAGCAGAATTACAACAAAACGAGGATGATATTGACCACAGATAGCGATTTTTACAAATATTTGAAAGAAATTCCTCGTTAGGAGAAAAAGAAAGAAAAAAAATATAAAAATACGAATTTTTCGTATTGTGCTTTAAGGCAAGTTGTGTATAGTGGGGGAAGGTCTGCGCGGTTCGTACCGTGTTGCCCCTAACGGTGTTTGATACAAACATCGCTGGGGGCTTTTTTTTGGCAGGTTTTTCTAGCCCGGATATTTCATGAATTACCGTCACGAGAGCGTGAAGATGGGCTTGCAACCTGGCAACCGCAGGGACTCTAACCCGAGACGTACTTGACAGTAAGTCGCAGGGGGCGTGACCCGAGGACGCCAGGAAGGACGACCATATCCGCGGTCGCAGGAGGCCATTTATGAAATATCCGGGCTAAAGCAACTCGGAATACAAATCTTCGATGTTCTCGATCTCCTCCTGCAGATAAGACTTAATCTTCTTGGTGATTCTAACTTGTATCTGCCGCACGCGCTCGCGGCTGATTCCGTAGACGTCCCCGATTTCTTGCAGAGTAAGCGGTTCTTCGGCCATTAGTCTGTTGTCGAAAATAAATCTCTCTTTCTTCGGCAGAGTGGTTCTGAACTCGGCAAGTTTTTCTTTGAGGATTTCTCTTTTTTCGAAGTCTGCGAGTTGTTCGTCTGCGCCGATCTGATCGGAAGGGATGAAAGATTGGTGGTCACTCTCCGAGCCTTCTTTGATAGGAGCATCAAGAGACACCTCCCAGCTACCCAGCCGTTGATCCATTTCGATTACTTCAGATTCTTTTACATCCAACCGCTCAGCCAGCAACTTAGGTCTCGGCTCATATCCCATGGCCAGCAAGTTTTCTTTTTCTTTACGAAGATTGAAAAAAAGCTTGCGCTGGGCCTGGGTGGTACCGATCTTGACAAGTTTCCAATTGTCCATGATGAATTTGATGATGTAAGCCTTGATCCAGAACGAGGCATAGTAGGAGAGTTTAAAACCGCGGTATGGGTCGAATTTTTTTACTGCCTGCATCAAGCCAATATTACCTTCCTGAATTAGATCCATTAGATTACGCATCCAGTGGCGCTGAAAGCTCAGGGCAATTTTCACGACTAATCTAAGATTTGAGGTGATGAGCCGGTAGGCTGCTTCCATATCGCCCTTTTCTTTATAACGAATGGCCAGCCTCTGTTCTTCTTCTCGGCTCAGAAGGGGATACCTCTTTATCTCCATGAGATAGTGTTTGAGGGGATCATAAGTGACGAGGGAGTCTGAAGAGTAACTCTTCAGGGGCGCAATTTCGCTCTCGTCGAAATCGAAGTCGAAATCTTGATTGTGATTTTTCTCCTCTTCCTTTGCTTTTTTTGCTCTTTTCTCTGCCATCTTGCAGTTTTTCCCTTTTGCTTAACTGTCCTGCGGAGTGTGGATATAACCGACCACAGAGAAGCAATTAAATTACCCTAGGTATGTTGTCATGTCAAGCTGACCTTGATTGCATGACCATTTAACCTTGGTAAATGATACTTGTTGCTGTCTTTTAAATGATAATTGAGAAATGCGAAATGGGAAATGAAAAATGTGTCCACTCCTTGCTGCCCGCTCTTCGTCCTAAAGCAATGCCCCTGTGGTTAACAAAAAGGCAGGAGTCAGGCCATTATCACATAAGGTCAAGCTTTATCACCCCTAAGCGGGCTCTAAAGCAGCTTGTGTCGCTCCAGAAACTCCACCAGGATATCTTCTACCCGAGGCTTGTCCATGGGCTGGATTTCGTAAACCAACCGTACAGATTCCTTCTTGATGTCGAGAAGACTTGCCAGGTCCACGGGAGTTGCCACCAGAACTACGTCAGCTGGAGTTTGGTTTATGGTGGCTTCTAAATCGGCCATTTGTTCGGCTCCGTAGCCCATGGCCGGGAGTAGTTCGGCGATGTGGGGATACAAGGCAAAAGTTTTCCGCAAGCTGCCCTGGGCGAATGGCTTGGGATTTACAATTTCCCTGGCTCCCAACTCCTGAGCTGCGATATAGCCTATGCCGTGTGACATTTCACCGTGGGTGAGAGTTGGACCATCTTCCACCACTAGCACCCTCTTGTTCCGTATAGCTTCGGGCTTGTCCACCTGGTAAACGGAAGCTGTTTCTACAACCTGAGCTTGCGGATTTGTCTGGGAGACGATTTCTAAAACGCGTTCAACACAGTGTGGTGAAGCACTGTTCACTTTGTTCACCACCAGTACATGGGCGCGCCGCAGATTCGTTTCTCCTGGATGATAAAGCACGCCATGGCCTGGTCTGAAGGGATCCAGAAGAACAATTTCCAAATCCGGGCGAACAAAGGGGAAGTCATTGTTGCCACCATCCCAGAGAATGATCTGGGGATTTTCTGCCTCGGCCTGTTTTAAAACTTCCCGATAATCCACCCCGGCAAAGACCACGGCGTTTCTTGCTATGAGAGGCTCGTATTCCTCTCTCTCCTCTATGGTGCACTCCTGTCCATCAATATCGTCGATGGTGGCAAAGCGTTGGACTCGTTGCCGATAGAGATCACCATAGGCCATAGGGTGGCGGATAACCACTGTGGTAATATTCCGCTTTTTAAGGAGGTCGCAAAGATGCCTTGTAAGTTGACTCTTGCCGCAGCCGGTTCGCACCGCGCACACAGATATTACTGGAATATCCGTTTCCAGCATGGTCCGATCTGGCCCGAGAAGCACGAAATCCGCCCCGGCCGCCAACGCAACTGAGGCGTGGTGTCCCACCATCTCGTGGGATATATCGCTATAGGAAAATACAACCTGGTCAACTGAGTGTTCCCTGATGAGCTCAGGTAGCCGCTCCTCTGATACGATAGGTATGCCTTCAGGATAAAGGGTCCCAGCTAGAGCCGCGGGGTAAACCTTTTCCTCAATACCTGGAATTTGCGCAGCTGTAAAAGCGATTACCCGCACCGCGGAGTTGTGGCGGAATACCATGTTAAAGTTGTGAAAATCACGTCCGCCCGCTCCCATTATGATCACACGTTTCTGTTTTTTGTCTCTGGGCATCTCTCGGGTCTCCGGCCAAGGAGCGTTTTGTTTATTTAGTACTATACTGTATGGATCTCAGGGCGGCAATTAACCGTGGATAAGCACTAACCGCCTTTATCATTTATCAATTCTCATTTTGCATCTATCATTTTTCATGAAACAGATTAGCCAGCAGCCCAGCATCAATAGAAGCTTTGTAACGTCTCACTCAATCTGTTTTCAAGCTCGTGACGAATTTGGGGCAAGGGGGCCGTTTGCTGCAAGGATTCCAGCGCTGATTCCACCCACTTTCCCTCATTCAACAGAGGCCATACCACGTCTCTGGCCAGGGGAAGAAAGTCCTCATTTATACGCTTTCTGGCAGAGCTAGGCCAGTGTTGCTCCAGAGTTAGAAAGAAAAGAAACAAACGCCTAAACAACCTCAGGTCATATTTGGACAGAGAAAGGTTGTTTTGACGGCGACTGATAAGACGCCGGCCCAGTTTCTTGAAGCGCTGATACAGTGGCACCCTGACCACTACGCGTAGCGACTCTTCCAGCAGGGAAATCTCCGCGGCGATGCAATAGTACTCCTCTAGAGTATAATCGTTCAGCGCCAGGTTTTCTTGAAAGGCCTTGGAGAAAATCGATTTACTCCAATCCATTACGAGGAGAAATCGCGGTTCTTGTCGCCACTGATGCAGCAACTCCAGGGAGATGCATGAGAGGTCGGCTACCCACCTCAGGGAGGCTTTGCCAAGATAGGCCTGCATCAGGGCAGCTCCATACTGGCTTGTGGACAAAGCGATATCTCTGCCACGGAGTTGAGGTGGCTTGGAGGAGGTTTCATACTCGTGCAACCTATGGTGCAGCCATCGTTGATAAAGAAAGATGTGGTCCATGAATGTCGGATGTCGGTTGTCCGTTGTTAGAAGCGGCATGGAGCAGGGGCATGGGGCATGGAGTGATTGAAAGAGCGATATTTTCGCCATGCCCTAAGCCCGACGATTTTCGCGGCAAGCAAAAAAGTGATCTGTTCATGCAACTGACCACTGACCACGGACAACGGACGTTTTTAATTGAGATTAAAATAAGGACAGCGGAGTGTCAATGGTGCTATGGTAAATTAAGGGTGGCTAATCCACTGCAGACTGGAAAGGGGAGGGCAGTGAGCATGGAAGTGTTGCATCTAGACTTGGTTGAGAAAGAGGAGGGAGAATTAGTGCCGGTTTGCGTGAGACTGGTGGTCAGGGGTTATCCTTCAGACTCAAGGGGGTATGTCTCGCTGACCCCAGATTGTGAGACATTAGAAGGGTTCGAGAAAGCCTTAGCCCACCTCAAGAAAAGCATGGACAGTATACTAGAGAGTGCCAAAACAACATTTCACCAACACCAGGCCAAGCTAGAGGATCAAACAGCTGTAACTGATTTCCATAGCTCCGAGGAGATTTGGCAAGCTTTAGAAGAGTGCTCTTCCATCGAAGAAATGCGAGTGCGCTTTAATGAGCTTAGCCTGAGGAAGCGGCAGGAAGTAGCTGATTTTATCTTGACCCAGTTAAATATTTTCAAGGGAGCTGCCTCCATTTTCTCCCAACATTACAATGAAGTGGAGTATCTGCTGGAGTAAACTGCGCCAAGCGCTACGCTTTGCTTGGGAGGACGAGAGGTCGGGCGAGACGAGAGGTCGAGTGAGCAAGTTTTTGATATTTTTCTTCTCACGTCTCGCGCGTCTCGCTCGATATCCCGTCTCGCCTAGGAGCGCCTCGCTCTCTGCATTCCTATGAAGATGAGGAGAATGCCATAGAGACTCAGGCGAAAACTAGGCACTGTGGTCCAGATGAATTCCTGGGCAGATGAGAGGACTAATGCTCCCAGCAAAGGACCCCAAGTGGTCCCTGGTTTGAAAAGTAAACACATTAGCAGCGGCGCCAGAGAATTCTCAAGCCCAAAAGCTTCTGCCGGTATGACAAAAGATATCTCCCGGGCATGCAGCCCTCCTGCCATGGCTGCAGGTACCGCGCTTATTATCAATGCCAGTCTTTTTGCCTTCACACAGTTTATACCTACTGATTCTGCTATGTCCTCGCTTTCTTGAATGGAGCTGAGCTGCAAACCTAAACTTGAGCTACAAAGAAGCCAGTGCAGCAAGACTGCTGCCAGGGTTAAAACCAAAGCCAGAGAGTAAGTCAACATTGGGTTGGTATTTGGAGGCAAAGAAAGACCGGCGGCTCCTCCGGTCAAGTCTGGTAGATTGCTGGCCAGTTGGCCGCCCAGCAACAGGAGGCCTAGGGTAGCCAGAGCGAACACAGCCCCATTAAGTCGAAAAAGTGGGAGGCTCAAGAAAGCTGCGACTGGGAAAACCAAAGATGCTCCTAAGAGAAGGGCGAGTGGTAGGGGTTGCCCATGCTTCAGGGCTAGCGCTGTTATGTAAGCTCCAAGACCGAAAAACAAGCCGTGTCCAAGGTAGAGATAACCCAACAGGCCTCCCACCACATCGTAGCTCACTGCCAGAGTGACATAAAGCAGGATGGTGAAAAGAAGAATCCTGGCATAACCACCCCAAAGGCTGGGGACGAGAAATAGGAATAAAATGAGGGCTGAGAGTGGAATGAGTAGCAGGCCTGACCGTTTCAGTTTTGAAGGTTTAATGGAAAGATAGACCATTCTCTCACCCTATCCAATGCCAGCTTCCCTCTTACTAATAAACAATCCTTGCGGCCGCCAACAAAGAAAAGCCAGCAACAAGCCAATGGAAAGGAAATTGGCCCAATGGGCCCCAAAAGTTGCAGCGAGCATGGTTTCCAACGTGCCAAGGGCCAAGCCGCCGGCGAGGGGGCGGGTAAGAGAACCGCTCCCACTTATAACCACAATAAACAATGCCTTCAGGGTTAATGGTAGGCCAAGGTGAGGACTTACAGTGAAAAGGGTGACATAGAATAGGCCTGCCATAGCGGCAAGTGCTGTAGCCATTGCGAAAGCGATGCCAGTTTCTCGTGTTAAGGAGATCCCCATCAGGGTGGCTGCAGTGGGTTCCTGGGAAAGTGCCCGGAGACGCCTACCGCTGTCAGTTCGAGTGAGCCATATCTGTAGACCTGCAGAGATGGCCAGCATGAGGATGAGGACAACCAACCTGTTGCCCGAAAGATAGATCTGACCCCACCGTATTGTGGCAAACTGGCTTACAAGACCAGCCATGGATCGGTCCCATAGGGTTAAAGTTCCTTCTTCAAGTATGAATGCCAGGCCGAGAGTTATGAGCAAGGCGGGGACCAAAAAGTCCTGAGGGGAACGCTTGAGGGAAGATTGAAGGAAGCAGCGAAAGGCCAGCCATCCAAGACCGGCAAAGAATAATGGGACTATGATGAAACTTGCCAAAGTACCAGTGGGCCAGAGGCCTTGAACGGCCTGGAAGACAAAGCCGGCGAGTACTAGAAATGCCCCATGAGCCAGGTTTAGTAGACCAAGGACTCCAAAACAAAGGGCTAACCCCACGGCAACCATGGCGTAAATGCCACCCAGCAGCAAACCGCTAAGGAGGAGTTGAATGAAGGTTGCGAGGTCCAAGTCACTATCCTTTTCCCGTGATTGGGTGTTTCTAACCTGGAAAATAGGGCCAGTTCCAAAATCCGAATATCGAATATCGAAATCCGAAACAAATCCCAAATTAAAATGTCCAAAACCTCTTGCGCGAGCTTCATTCAACGTTGTTTTGAACATTGGAGAATTTGGTAATTCGGATTTCTTTAGTGCTTCGTGCTTCGGATTTCGGATTTACCGGCTGGGACCATCTCAATTTGCGAATCAACCTTGCATTAAGAAAAGCTGATCATTAGCACAGGACTCCGACCTAACGCTGGTCCCAGGCCGGCGTCGGGTAGATGTGCTCAGCTGTTGCAACCTCCGGTGGCCATATGATCTGATACTTACCCTTTTGGATCTGAGAGGGGTAGGTGTTAATAGTTCCCACACCGTTTTCTGCGAACCAGACAACCCCTCCGAGTGTTGTGATCCTCAGATTCTTCAAACTCTTCATCAGAGCCGCTGGCTCTAGGGTACCCGCCTGATTGAGTGCAGCTTCGGCTATTTCAAAAGCCATCATGTAGGCTGGAGACCAAGGGTAATCGTCCAAGTCGATGTTGGCCTCCCCCAGGATTGAGAGGAAGCGGTCCGGGTCGCTGTATTTCATGCCGGGCTCCCAGTAGGACTGCCCCACCACATAGTCAGCTGCATCTCCCAGAGGCTGGCGGAATACACCGCTATGATGTATGCAATGAAACTCTTTCGGGGAGAGGTTCAATTCCCTGGCCTGTTTCATAAAGGCAACTGCAAAAGGAATGTTTGATGAGACATAAACGATCTCAGGGTTAAGCTTCTTGAGCTTCAAAATAGCCGGAGTGAAGTCGCTGGTATCCGGAGGAAAGATGTCGCCTGCCACAACTTTAAGGCCTGCTTGCTCAGCCAGCACTCGGGAGCCTTTATATACACCTACCGGATGGAGAGTGTCTTCCACTACAAACCCAACAGAGCGAGCTTTGCCCTCGGCCTTGACCATTTCCCAGTAGCGATAGGTGTATCGGGATGCGGCATCGATGACGCAAACTATCCATTTGAAGCCTCGGTCATATACTTTAGGGGAGTTGGCGCAAATGGCTATGAATGGAATTTGGTGCTGTTCTGAAGCTGAACTGGCAGCGAAGGTTAGGGGACTGCTGTAGGGACCGAAGAGCAGGTGAGCTCCGTCCACGGTGACTAACCTTTCGTAATACCGCCGCGCAGTGGCGGCATCGCTTCGGTCATCATAGGTGATTAACTTCAAAGGTAGTTTGCGATTGTATTTTTTTAAGTAGATTCCGCCCCGACGATTAACCTGGTCAACCCAGGCCTGACAAAGTCGTTGGAAAGGACCAACCTCAGTGGAGAACTTACCAGAAGCGGAAACCGTCACTCCAACCAAGATGGAATCTGGAGCAGGGGGCTTGCGGAGGTAAATGAATACTACTACTCCCAAAACTACTATCAATACCGCAGCTAGTCCAATGTATAGACCTCGTGTTTTCATGAGTTCACCTCCTTAAGTTGGTGTCCATCCGGAAATCGCCGCAATTGCATGTCATTCTGAGGAGCAAAGCGACGAAGAATCTGTTAATTCCCATTTCCGCCGAAGATTCTTCGCTTAGTTTATCCTGAGCTAGCCGAAGGGCTCAGAATGACAGTGAGTGGTTTCCGGATCGTCACCAACTTAAAAAGCCATCCAGCACGAGTCTGGATGGCTTTCACCTAGAGCATAACCCGATAGTAAAGCTTCTTGGAGCCTTAATCTATAATGGGCTCCATGTGTCAATCTTTTTATCGAGTTCGCCCCTGCAATGTCAAGAGAAAAAGGGGGGGTATTGGCATGATAGATGTGGTATACAAACCAGGAACTTTGCTATATCTATAGATGAATATCTCCATCGCCCATGGAAAAGACAACTCTTCATATTACGGATCTTTTCAAGCAGTTTGCCCACACGCAGCAAGAATCGCTAAGAGAACTCCGGCTAGGACAAGCTCTGCGGCTAAACGGCAAGCTTGATCCGTTGCTAACTATCTGCTCCAGTGATTCAGAAATTTCCTTGTTACGGCAATCTTTGCTCGATCCTTATTTCCCCCTTGGAATGTTGGAAAAAACGGTTTTTTCAGATGTTGATGGGATGCGCTTTTTCATTTTTAAGCGTCGGCCTGATCTGGTGCCAATTCTCGCTGCTGAACTTGGCAAATATTCGGAGGCTTTTCTTAAGATCCGGTTTGATATTGAAACGCTTTTTGACCCAATGACGATCACTTGTATTCCCCTGGATGGACAGAAACATCAGCTTCCGCGAGATCAATGGTGCACCCTCTGCGGGGTGTGCTGCCAGATTGGCGGAGTGCCAGCCGAACCGCCGGCGGGAATCCATTATCCCGATCACTGGTACAAATATCTAGTGGGCGGGGCGGTGGATAACCAGCAATTGTGTCCCTTTCTATTTCAATATTTTGGAGAGCCCCGTTTTTTCTGTGCTATTCATCATGTCAAACCGATGAGTTGCAGGTATTTTGACGAAAAAGAGTGTCGCCAGCGACTTTCTAGTCGTGGTTTGCACCAGAACTGAGTAAATCTGGGATGAAGAGTTTTTCATTCATTCATACCGCTGATTTGCACCTGGATAGCCCTTTCACTGGACTGCGTCAGGTGGATGGCACTGTTGCCTCTCTGATCAAAGATGCCACCTTTAGGGCATTTGATAACGTGGTGGATTTAGCCCTTCGCCACAAAGTGGATTTTCTCCTCGTGGCCGGGGACGTATACGATGGTTCTGATCGGAGTTTGCGTGCTCAGCTTAAGTTTGCCGACGGGTTGGAAAAACTTGCTCGGGCGGGAGTTCGTTCTTTTGTTTGCCATGGCAATCACGATCCTCTGGACGGCTGGTCCGCCGCCCTTCGTTGGCCGGAGGGGGTCCACATTTTCGGCCCGGAGCTGGAGTCTATTCCTTTGGTTCTCGACGGTGAAAATGTTGTGGTTGTTCATGGTATCAGTTACCCCAAATCGCAGATAGACGAAGATTTCGGCAAGGGTTTTCACCGCCAGGGGCCATATCCCTTTCAGATCGGCCTGTTTCACTGCAGCTTGGGAAGCGATCCAGCCCATGAGACCTACGCCCCCCGCACAATTAATGAACTGGTGTCCGCAGACCTGGATTATTGGGCTTTGGGTCATGTTCACACATACCGGCTGCTGAAAGACGGCCACCCCTTTATTGCATATCCGGGAAACACTCAGGGACTCCATATTCGTGAGCCCGGCCCTCGCGGCTGCCTTGTAGTGCAGGTGGATGGGCAAGGAACAGTCAATGCCAGATTCGAGCCGACAGACGCTGTGCGCTGGTTTTCTAAAAATATTCAGATCAATGATCTTGAGACAGAACCAGATCTCATCGAAGCACTGGAACGAACCTGTGATGAGATTCGCCATGAAGCTCAGGGACGGCCGGCCATTGCCAGAATCACCATTATTGGTAGGGGCGTGTTGCATTCGGTTTTACGGAGGCCGCAAGTGGTGGGTGACCTGATGGAGCGTTTGCGTGAGACAGGACTTGAATCAGCGCCGCCGCTTTGGATCGAGCGGATCCAGGTTCAAACGAATACCCCTATTGATTTAGATTCTAGGAGAAATTCTGCTGATTTTCTTGGTGAGGTTCTACGGCTTATTGAAAATTCTCGCCGGAATCCGACGGGGCTACAGGAAGTGATCAGCGAGCTTTACCATGATCGGCGGGTGCGAAGATTTTTGGAGATCCCTGCAGAAGAAGAGGTTGTTGAAATCCTCGGTGAAGTTGAAAGCATGTGTTTGGATGAGCTCGTGGCGGAGGAGACCGAGTGAGGCTTGCGGCCATTCATATCGATGGATTTGGCATATTTCATGAGCTTGATGTTGTGCGGTTGTCGCCAGGATTAAACGTCTTTCTCGGTGACAACGAGTCGGGCAAAACCACTTTACTTGCCTTTTTTCGCACTATCCTTTTCGGCTTTGCGCCAGGACAGCGGCGGGAAAATCTTTATCCACCCTTGACAGGTGGCCGTCACGGCGGTCGTCTGATTCTGCTGGGGCAGGAGGGTGAAGAGTATGCAATCACCCGCCACCAGGGACGTAAGCGAGGGCCGGTGACAGTAACTCTGCCTGACGGTAGTCAGGGCGACGAGGAGGTACTGCGTCAGTTAACTGGTGCTGCCACAGAAGATCTTTTTCGGTCGGTCTTCGCCTTCAGCCTCTCGGAATTGCAGAGCTTCGATTCCCTCAACAGCCAGGCTGTTAGATCTGCGATTTACAGTGCAGGTGCCGGCGTTGGTAAGGTTTCATTGGCCAAAGTGGAGAAAGATCTGCAGGATTCCATTGGGCGAATTTTCAAATCCGGTGGAAGAAAGCCCTTGATCAACCAGATTTTGAGAGAGTTGCAGGAGATAGATTTCACTATTGGCCAGCGGGTGGCGGAAATTGACCGGTACGATGGACTTCGGGATGACCTAGATCAGTTGGCTGTCAAGATTGAGGGTGCGAAAAGCCTTCTTGACACAAAGAGGCACAGACTCGAGCGGGTTAGACTCCTGCAAAGGGGTTGGGGGGACTGGGTAGGTCTTTGTAGAATCCAAGAGGAAATTGCTGATCTTCCCAAGATCGAGGTATTTCCCGCAGATGGTGTCAACCGGCTGGAGAAACTACAGGAAAGAAATCGACTTCTCAGTATCCATAGAGGCGAACTGGCTCAGAGGATTGAACAGGTAGAGAAAAATCTGAACATACTCGAACCACGACTAAAGTGGCTGGCAGCAGGAGAACAAATCCGTCTATTAGAGAGAAAGGTGGAGCGATTTTCTGCTGCCAATCAGGAACTGATGGAAATCCGCCTGCGGTTGGAAAACCAACGAAAATCGCTGGTAAATGATCTCAAGGGTTTGGGACCGGACTGGCAGCAGGACAATCTGGATAGATTTGACGCTTCCATCAGTGCCCGGGAAGAGATTCTCCGTCATCTGGAGAGACTGGAAGGGGCTCGAGATGGCAAACGCCAGTCTGAGCGCGCTTTGGTCAATGCGACCAGTGGGTTTGAGCAAGCGGAGGTTAGGGCACGGGAGGCTGAGAAAGCTTTAGGGCAGATTTCGGAGCCGACGGAAAAGGACCCTCGTGTTCTTTTGAGGAGACGACAAAGATTGCGTTCTTTGCGCAACCTAATCCAGATCGGACGAGACCTGGACCGCCGCTCAGAACAGCTGCGAGAGCGTCAGGAGGATTTCCAGAAGCAAAGGGATGGTTTGAACCAGCAAATGGAAGGGATAGGAACCGCACCACTCTGGCCAATAGTACTAGCGTTTCTGCTGTCCGCTGCCGCTGGCTTCACTGCTGGTTGGTATCGGGACTTGTTTGCCGGCGCGGCAGTTACTGCGGTTGGTTTGCTTCTAACTGTTGCCTTACTCTGGTTCACTCTCGGACAAAGGAGCCGGCAGAAGGCTCAGAAGGATCTCCTGATACAGCAACTCTTTGAGATCGAGGAAAAATTGGATTCTCTGAGTGGTGAGGAAGGACTATTGCTGGCTGAGATTAGTGCTAATGACCAGGAAATAGTCCACTCAGCACAAACTTTGGGATTCAGGACCCGCCCAAGCCTGGAAGAGGTAGACCAAGGTGAGTCTGAGTTAGAGGCTGAACAGGAGGCTCTCCATCTTTGGCAGCCTGCACACCAACGATACCAGGAGTGCAAGGAGGAAACTGAACGATGCCAGAGAGAATTGGTTGAGGCTGAGCAAAATATGGTAGAAGCGCAAAAGGCACTCCACGACTCGGAACAGCAGTGGCTGAGCTGGCTGAGCCAGGCAGGTCTGGCCGAGAGCCTCACTCCCAACTCCGCTCTGGAAGTTATGGAACGAATTCGCTCACTCCGTCAACAGGCGGGATCACTGAGAGAAATTGAAGATAGGCTCAATGTGCTGGAGAGATTAGTGCAGGATTACCGCGAAGAAACAAAGTCTATTGCTCAGCAGTTGGAAGTAAGCGACATATTGACGGAGGATGTCGAAACGGTGGTTCATAGGTTGGTGTCTGAATTGGAGAGAGAGGAAGAGGCTCAAAGGAGCCGTGAGGCGCTCCAACAGCAGCTGGGGGAATACAAGGGAGAGCTAGAACAAGACAGTGTACATTTGCGAGAGGTTGAGGAGGAGCTTAAGGGTCTGTTCACAGAAGGGGGAGCTACCGACGAGGCCGAATTTCGCCATAGGGCTAATCTCTATGAGCATCGTCTGACGGCGAAGGTAGCTTTAGAACAACACTTGAGTAACCTGGAGAATCTCGGTGGACGGGGCGATGACCAGGTTCGGTTCCAGGAGGAACTGCACCGTTGTTCACCAGAGAGACTGCAAGCTGATGGGGATGAACTTCAGCAAGAGGTTAAGGAACTGGAAGAAAAACTCGCATCATTACAGGAGCAGTTTGGCCGTCTCGATGAACGGAGGGAGCAGCTAGAGTCAGCAGAGGAACTCTCAGTTTTGCGGCAGCGCCGCAAAGGGCTACTGGCGGAACTCAGCGAAATTGCTAACCGTTGGAGTGTCCTATCCATCTGCCTTCGTTTCCTACAAGAAGCCCGCCGGATCTATGAGAAGGAAAGAAAACAACCGGTAGTACGAGAGTCAGAACATTTTTTCCGAACTATCACAAATGGTCGATATCAGGCGATAGTGGCGCCTCACGGCGAAGAAAGCATCGAGGTTGTGGGAGCTAACGGTAGTCGTTACCAACTAGATATCCTTAGTCGAGGCACTGCCGAACAACTGTATCTTTCCTTGCGTTTTGGCTATGTTCAAGAATTTGGCCGTCGGGCTCAACCCCTGCCTGTGGTCATGGATGACATCCTAGTAAATTTCGATCCACAGAGGGCACGGGCCTCGATCAGCGCCATACTAGAGCTAGCTGAGAGGAATCAGATACTTTTTTTTACCTGCCATCCCGAAACCGTCTCTCTGATCAAGGAGCTCGATCAGAGTATCCCGGTTTGGCGGCTCGAAGGAGGAGACTGTAGGGCGGATGGTTCCGCGTAGCGGGTTCATCCGACAAAAGAGTGATTTTTTGGTAATTTGGCATTTGGATTTGGGATTTGTTTGCGATTTAGGATTTAGACGCCGGCCACACCTTACTCGCATGGGTAAATACAGGTTTCTCAGGAGGTTGGAATCGACCACGATGGACCATGCTGAAATAGGACACGTTTTCGTCTACGGCAGCCTGAAGCAGGGCGAACCCTTGTATTTCTTTGAGGGTATTAGGGATTTGCGCCTTGAGATCTTTCCTGCGAGAGTGCAAGGTGGGTTGCTCTATAATCTTGGCCTTTTTCCCGGAATGATTCTGAAGTCCAATGCTGGTGTGGTTATGGGAGAGGTTCAACGTTTTCGCCAAATAGAAACGGTCCTGGGGATCCTTGACGAAGTGGAGGAATATTACGGGGAAGGGGATCCGAACAATCTCTACCGCCGAGTTGAGCATGAAGCGGAGCTCCTTAATGGAGAGGGCTTTATTACCTGTTGGTTTTATGAGTACGTGGGGCCAATGGATGAGGCCGAATTTATAGAGAGTGGCGTCTGGCACGGAACGCCAGTGCAACCCTATTAAAGTCCGATGTGTGATATGTGATGTGCGATGTGAGGAGAAAAAATGATTTAGTCAGTTTATCCCACATCCCAGATCTCACATCCCACATCCTTAATAGTGTCTTTTCGGATTTAGATATTAGGATTTGATATGACCCAGATACTAAGTGGCGATTTGTTCGGAAGGCATTATGGTGGCAACGGACAGTATGGCCACAACTTTGGATGCGGATGGCAAGGAGCGACAATTTACCATTGACAAGCTCTTTTCCATTGGGAGTCATGCCTTTGTTGTCAGTGGTGGAATGGGTATAAGTGTTGAGCTCAGCAGGAGATTTAAACAATATGCGGAAAAGCGGCAGTTAGTTGGAATTGAGAAAATAATCGGAGCGGCAGGGGCATACCTGTCAGACCAGTTCAGGCAAGCTATGGGCGGAATTGGCCAACCTAAAGGTATGGAGGGGCAGCTTGACAGGATCTATTTTCTGGTGGGGGGCTATTCATTTCGGTCCCAGGAAGATTCCTATCAGCTTGCCCTCTGGGGAAGTGAGGAAGGACAACTACCCCTTCAGAGGATTCAAATAGGTAAAAGTGTGGCCATACCGCGAACCCTCGCAGGAGAAACAAGGCTATTTCGTATGTGCCAGGAAAATAGCTCGCTTACGGATCTTATCAATTTCGCCAGAGAGTTTCTTCAGCAGCAAGCGAAAACAAATCCCCAAATTGGGCCACCTTTTTGGTTTGGCACGGTGACCCCGAAGGGATTCGAGCTTTTTGAGCAAATTATGGCCAGGGTTAAAGTATGACCGATCCATTTATAGTGAGCGTTACCGAAAAGGAGATAAAGCAGGAGCGGGAAAAGGCCAGGGCTCTGCGTAAAACGCGGTGGTGGAAGCAAAGATTATCCCGCGGCACCTGCTATTACTGCGGTCAACGTTTTGCACCGCATGAGCTGACCATGGATCACATCATTCCAATGATCCGCGGGGGCAGAAGTACTAAGAACAACCTTGCAACAGCTTGTAAAGACTGCAACAACAAAAAGAAACATATGCTTCCCATGGAATGGGAAGAGTATCTTACAAATCTCACCAGCAACGATGATAGCCCATAGACGATAAGTCGTTGATCCAATTTGTGAAGGCATGTTTTTTGTATGTTGAGAGGTGTAAAAACCTGCCAAGCTGTATCCGGGGAGGAAGCCAACAGTTCTTGACTACAGGTAAAAGGGGGACACTATGACAGGTGTTGGGCCTGAAGGTGAAAACGTCAGAAAGGCAGTTCAGTGGATTTCGGATAAACGGCAGTATGAAGAGGGCGGTCCGCTTGCCACCCTCATTGAAGAGGCAAGCGGGAGATTCAATCTTTCTCCAAAAGATGAAGAATTCCTCTTTCGTTTCTTTAAGGGCAAAGAGTAATTACCACGCCTGCCGGCATCTCAAAGCCGGGTCTTTTCCCGCACGGTGGGATCTTCGATTGGTTCGGTTTTTTACTCTTGTATTGACCGGGAAAGTCATTACAATAGAGTAACCGCATTGCTTTTGTTGTACATGTTCGGGGGTCGTCTAAGGGCAGGACAGGGGTCTTTGGAACCTCTAATCTAGGTTCGAATCCTAGCCCCCGAGCCATTAGAAAAAAGGCCTTCCCACCGGGAAGGCCTTTTTTCTAAGGTTGCAGAGGGCAGAGGGAAGGACCTACGTGAGTTTACCCTGAACTTAGTGAAGGGAATCCTAGCCCCAAATCCGCAATTCTAAACTCTGTCCTCTTACCTATTGCCCATCTCCTATTACCCAAAATCCCTTTCTTGCCTTTCCCGCTTTTCTCGCCTGAATTTATATGCCCTATGCTCCATGCCCTCTGCCTTCATTACCCATTTCTGGTCAAGCCTCTTTTGGGTAAAATCCACTGTCCCGAGATCCAAGTAAGTCTTAGCAACCTTAGGTATTGACCTATGGCTATGGAACAAGTAATCTTCGTCGGTTGTTATAGGGATTGCTAAGGCTAGATTTTGAGAGGGAAATAGATGGAAAAGAAAATCAGGGTAGTTCAGTACGGCTTGGGACCTATTGGCTGCAAGGTCTCTCAATACTTAAATGAGAGGGGTCACTTCGAAATAGTTGGAGCCATTGATTCCGACCCAAAAAAAGTTGGCACTGATTTAGGCTATCTGGCAGAGTTGAACGCACCATTGGGCTTGAATGTAACCGCTAATTCAAGAGATTTGCTTGAACAGGTAGATGCGGATGTTGTGGTACTTACGACCACTTCAGACCTCGAGAAAATTCGACCACAGATCTTGGAAATCATCTCCTGTGGAAAGAACGTTGTTTCCACATGCGAGGAGCTCATGTATCCGTGGGTTACCAACCCTGAGGTCGCCAGAGAGATTGATGGGGCCGCAAAAGAGCATAAAGTTTCAGTTTTGTCTACAGGGGTTAACCCGGGGTTTTTAATGGATTTTTTGCCACTGGTAATGACCTCCATCTGTCGAGATGTGAAAAGGGTAACTGTGGAGCGCATCCAGGATGCCCAGTTTAGAAGATTGCCTTTTCAGGAAAAAATAGGCGCTGGGCTTTCCGTACAAGAGTTCGAGAGTAGAGTGAGAGAAGGTAGCCTGAGACACGTAGGGCTTACAGAGTCGATGCACCTCATGGCAACGAGACTCGGATGGACCTTGGACAGGACAGAAGACGTTGTCGATCCTGTTCTAGCAGACAAACCGGTGGTTACCGAAAATCGCACCATTGAGCCAGGCAAGGCACTTGGGGTAAACCAGATCGGCCGAGCTTACCTTGACAGCAAAGAGGTCATCACCCTGGTATTCAGGGCTTCGATCGGAGAACCAGACCCCCGGGACAGAATTGTTATTCAAGGAAATCCTGATATCGATATGGCAATCAGCAAGGGGGTGAACGGAGATACTGCAACCTGTGCCATCATAGTTAACGCCATACCTGTTGTGATTCAGGCACAACCTGGACTCAGAACCATGGCGGATATTGCACCGATTTCTTTCTTCAATTAGTCACAGTCGGATGTGAGATGGGGGAAGGCATAGGGCAGAGGACAGAAGTCGGAGATCGGAGGTCAGAAGTCAGCTATTTAAAGTTCAAGGTTCAAAGTTTAAAGTTCGAAATAATAATGAGAAACTATTACAGCTGACTGCTTACTGCTTACCGCTTACCAATGCCGTTTACCTTTTACCGCGTACGATTTGACCAGTTGACTATTTGACGAATTGAACGGTTTAAACGATTTACCGTTTAGTGCTTACCACTTACCTGTCACCGATATGAGATGTGAGATATGGTAATAATAACCTTATGGGGAAGCTAGATAATGTGTAGTCGGATTTAGATGGGGAGGGAAAAATGTTTTCCGCTCGCGAAATCATTGATATGGCTATAAAGATCGAAAGAAATGGAGAGAATTACTATCGCCAAGCAATTGCAAAGGTTACAGATGCGTCGCTTCAATCTCTTTTCCTTTTTCTGGCAGATGAGGAATACGAACATGCGAGAAAATTTGAGGCTTTTAAGCAGAGAATAAAGGATTCAGATGAAGATCGGAAGCTGGCTGAGATAAGCGGGACAATGTTACAGAGCGTGGTAGGTAACCAAAGATTTTCTCTTGATGATATGGATCTTGCCAAACTGGACTCAACAGAGAAGCTGATTGGAATTGCCATTGAATTCGAAAAAGATAGCATTCTCTTTTACGAGATGCTTCAGTCATTCGTCGAGGATCCTGAGACTTTGGGGCAACTGACTGAAATCATTGCAGAGGAAAATCGCCATATTGAAATGCTAAATGACTACAAGAGACATCACTGATCCAGCAAGATTAGTGGTAGTCAACCTGAGAAAAAAAATTACATGATTGAAGGAGCCTCTACTGTCAGTTTGGTAGGGGCTTTTTTCTGTGAAAAGGTTTCTGTAATATTCTACTTGACAACCGTTAACTCTAATGTTAGCATACGCTAACGATTGTGTTAGCAAAAGAATATGCTAACGTTACTGTTAACATTGCATAAAATAAGGTGTCTAGACATGGCTAGTAAGACTTTAGGATTCAGGCTTCCTGAAGAAACTTGGAAGAAGTTGGAGGCAGAGGCCCAAAGTAAAGGTATGTCCATGACAGATCTGGCACGCCAAAAAGTAATGCTTGCCACGGATTTTGAGGGCCCTGTCCAAGCATTAGTAGACCATTACAGTTCTGTGCTCAACATTTCCAGGCACGAAGTGGTTGAGGCTATCTTGACAGACTATGTAGCCATGCAACAGGCTCACTCAGATGTGTGGGGACCTGGAAAGATGATGCTAGAAGAGTTTGCTTTTACTGAGCAGGGAGTAATGCGGGGACAGCACCTATTCGAGTTAAGAAAAGCTGTCCATGCTCAGGAATTCAAGAGAGAGAAAGTAAAGATGTTGCTGAAAGAGGAAAAGATGATAGGGCGCGACAGAATGAGCAAAGAGGATAGGGAATGGCTAAACGCTAACCTCCACCTTGTTCATGTTCCTCAGGACAAAACGTCGCCTAAAAAATCTGTTTCCCAATGGATGTCCAAGCTGAAAAGGCAGGGTACGGAGTAAGGCATAGGGCATAGGGCATAGGAAAATACACCTGGCAGCTGGCCAGAGGGTATGACGCAGAGGTCAGAGGACGGAGGTCGGAAGTCAGACGACAGCGGGCAGCGACGAGATTAGTCAATTAGGCAATTAGGCAATTAGAGAATTTGTTATACAGCCGAGTCTCAAACCGTTTACCGTTCACCGTTTACCGCTTACGGCTTACCGCTTACCCGGCACTAGTCAAAATAATCCCGTACAATGGTTCGTGCGAGATCCATGGAGCTCGTAAAGGCAGGGGACACAGGGTTAAGTATATGGATACTCTCTCCTTCTTTCTTCACGAGAAAATCCAATACCAGTTCTTTCTTGTCCCAATCAACCAGTTGTGCCCGGATGCCAACTTTATCTGCTGGTTCTATGTCTCTTGGATCCAACTTTTTTACGAGTTTTGACGCACTTTTAAAGAAATATGGGGTCAGATATTTCTTGGGTTCCGTGAGGGCTACATCTCTGAACTTGGGGTTGGCACAGAAGAGAACTGCATCTCGAAAAAGTATTGATAACGCTTCTGCATCGATTCCCTCCAAGATGCCGTAGTTTTCCCTTCCTAGGGCCGGGATAGCGGTTGGGCCCAAATATACTTCTCCATGGACACTTCGGGTGAAGTGGATCCCAAGAAAGGGGTTACGGATGTCGGGAACCGGGTAGATGTTTCCGCGGACCAAGTGGGTTTTGTCCTTTATTAGTTTCTTATAAATGCCCTTGAATGGAACCATCCTGAGGTTCAAACCCAAATGGAAAGCTCTTGCCACTCGGTCGCAGTAAGCACCAGCAGCGTTGATGAAGCGCTTGAATTCAATCTCACCGCAACTAGCAATGGCAGTTGAACTCCCTTTAATCCCCAAAAAGCCGCAAGTGAGAAGAAACTTTACCTTACCCGAGGCCGCAAGATCTTTTTCCAGACTAAGTACGACCTTTTTGGGGTCGACAACAGCTGTGTGGTGTGAATAGATGGCTTTCTGCACTGTTCTGGCGTTGGGTTCGATCTCGTTGAGTTCCTGTTCGTTCACCATATCAACCTTGGCGCCGTTGGCAAGTGCTCGTTGGTAAAGCTCTTTCAAGGTCGGGATTTCTTTCTCACTTCTTGTGACGATTACCTTTCCGCTCTCCAGTATTGGCAGTCCTTTCTCCTTGCAGTATGTACGCATGAGGAAATTGCCATTTAGGCATGATCTGGCTTTTAAGCTATCTGGGGCATAGTAAATACCTGCGTGCAATACTCCGCTATTACGCCCGGATGCGTGTTTACCTAAATCCTTCTCTTTGTCTATAATAACAATGTCTTTGTATCCCTTTTGGATCAGCTCTCTGGCGATTGTAAGGCCAATTATACCCCCACCGACTATAAGGATGTCAGCCGTGGTCTTGGACATGGTTGCTCCCCTTAGTTGGTTAGAATCAGAAGTAAGCTCTTAAAAACCACAACTTAGGCGGTAAGGCGAAGGGCACAAGGCATAGGGCATGGAGCATAGAGTCTAAACATTTCGAAATTGTTCTTCGGACTTCCACCCTTCGGGCGGGTTCCCGATTTCGAATTTCGAAGTTAGAAATTACTATACCTGGCTACTGAATCCTGACCCCTGACGTCTGACCCCTGACCCCCTAGTATACCCATGCCGTCAAAAACGGGAAGGATCTTTTTACTGGGTTGAGCCAAATCAATCAATTTGCTTGATTTACGGCAGTTCACGGGAAGAGGTAATTAGTTTTTGTTAGTTTTGAGATGAAGGTGTGCGGGCTAAACGGGAAAGGCGCCATAGTTCCGCCTCATTTTTTTGAATTTCTTGCTCTTCTTCCTGATTTAATCGGTCAGCCTTGCGCATAGCAGCTTTTTGGACAAGGAGAAGCTTCTGTCCTATGCGGTCAAGCGCTTCGTTGAGACTGACACGGCGCTCGTCGTCGTTGATGGCAGTCTCGAAACGGTGCAGGGCGGCAACTGTAAGGCGATTTATCTCTTTCCAATCAAGAGGTTCTCCCCTTTCTTCGAGTTGCACAGTGTAGAGGCCTGCATGACAGCTTGAGAGGACGCCCCGACGCAACTCCAGCCAGATTTGAGAATTTATTGCCTTAAGTCGGCGGTGAATTTCTTCTAGGCTGTAGGACTCAGGAAAGGATGGTTTGACTGGTTTGCGGCCCAAAATTTTTGAGAACCAAGACCGCCTTGAAGAGGACAAGGGTGGATTTTCTGACTGGGCCAGTATTGCAACTGGTAGTCCATCATTTTTGTTTTCTATTTGGGCGCTGAGCAACGAAGCGTAGCCTTCCGCCAGGTGATAACCCCAGAGGGACCCCAGTGTCAGTCCTAACATCGCTCCGAGGCTGCTGTAAAGCCACCATCCGACGGCAGTGCCCCAGAAGGAGCCGAGGAGAATGAATAGTAGACCACAAAGGTTTGCCAACACCTGGTTCATAATAGGAGACTCTTTTCGTAGGGTAAAACCATCTAACATATTGGATTTAAGCAACATACGTGCCATAGTTCATGTGCATTCTATCGATTGTTAAACTACATCCACAGTGCAAGTTCGGATATTGCGGCAGCCAATCTAAAACCTAACATCTCAAATCTGAAATGGAACTTGCGTTCTTTTCTCAGCCTTGATAATCTTAAGTCGCATCAAAGGGCTACTAAGACCGCAGATATGGCCGTTCTTCCGGGCGTCACAACGACTTTTCAAGTACGGTGTGGGTGCCCGGCACGCGGCGCAAGCGTCTGCGCTGCGCGTGCCAAGCCCATCTTCACGGTCTCTCAACACTTTTTCATAAACTATGTGAGTTAAATGCTAATTGCTGGGGGGATGACGCATGGCCACATTGAACCTCAAGAACTTTCCTGAAGATTTACACGAGCAGGCCAAATCACGCGCTGCCCTGGAGGGGATTACCCTAAGAGAACTTGTTGTGCAGGCAGTGACCGGGTACCTTTCTGGCCCTATTACCCTTGATGTCCAGGAAGTAATCGTAAAGAAGAAAGATTCTGAGTAAGAATAAATGGTGAAAAATGGAAGAATCTCGTCGTTCTAGACGCAAGAACATGGCTGGAGATGTGAAGATTTTTACCAATGGCGGTACTTATTTGGGAGGCCTTAGAGACATTTCCGAAGGCGGCATCTCAGTGGCGACTTCAACCCCTTATGAAGTTGGCTATGAGATGTTTGTCTCAATCGAATTGCCGGAGACACTGGAGACAGTTACCGCCTTGGCCGAAGTGGTGTGGGTCCATCCTTTGGAGGCTACCTTTCATCCAACAGGTATGGGTCTTAAGTTCCTTGCTCTAAAAGACGAGGATTATTATAAGTTAGAGAAGATTCTTGAACTAGCCTGATGTTAGAGGCATAGCCTCTGGTAACCGGTAGGTTTTTGAAACCGTTTAAACCGTTCAATTCGTTCAAGCCGTTCAAATCGTAAAACATTTTTAAATCCGCAATCCGAAATTCTGACCTCCGACCCCTGACCTCTGAGTTCTACCTGCTTTCAGCTTTATTTCCCTATGCCCCATGCTCCATGCCCCATGCCAATTCCGGAACAATCTTGGACTGTGAAGGAATATCAGGTAGGTATTACAACTGGCTCCCGCAACAAACGTTCAATAGCCTCAGTGGCACTGGCTGCAAGACGTGGGTGAGTTTGGGTGAGGCCTTCTAATTGTCGAAGGCTGTCAGCGGTACGATAAATCAGCATAGCCAGATCGCCTTCGTCTAGACCAGAAATGGCCAGCAACTCGTCCCAGGTGGCTCCTCCAATCCAAAAGTAAATAGCGGCTGCGGGCCAGAAGGATAAAGGCTGAACCACAAAACCTTGAGAACGCAGGCGGCGGCGCAAAGGATGCAGCGCCGAGACCATTTTAGCGAAGGCCTGGCCCAGATTTGGATACTTCAGGTTGAGTTGTTCCGCAGGATCGTCGTGACTATCCCGATCGCTGACGAAGGGGGCTATGAGGCTGGCTAACATGGCTGGGTCGTCATGGGGAAAAACATCATGCCGGATAGACTCAGCTACCAGTAATGGCTGGTCGAGCCGCAGCTGTGAGGCCCAGACGCCATCGG
Organism: uncultured delta proteobacterium; assembly: GCA_963712115.1. Taxonomy (GTDB): domain Bacteria; phylum Desulfobacterota; class Syntrophobacteria; order BM002; family BM002; genus BM002. Next base: position 34,993 of record CAVQGX010000043.1, read on the forward strand.
CACTCAAACGACCTGCCTCGTCCACATAACCTTCTTCTCGCAGAAAGTGGAAGTGACGGTTGAATTCGAACCAAATTTGATTGGTCACTTGATCAACGCGCTGTCGCAAGTCTAGGATTTTGTTCATTTTTTTTGTGAAATTACCCCGTCTCTCTGGCTCACATCTGTTTAGATGAGCGCATTGGGGGCAGGGGAGGGCTGCAATGGCAGCCTGGAGGTCATCGCGCCTGGTCTTCAGGGTTTGCCAACCATCTTGCTGGGGGGAGGGGAGAGGTTCTTTGATTTCCAGCTTCGGATGAGTGTCAAGGGGCTTGGTGAGAACTGATTGGAGCCAAAGCTCTGGTTTATCCAGACCAGTTAGATCAAAACAAACGTCTAGTAAGGAAACAACCTTGTCAAAACGCAGCCATCTTTTCCGCACACGACCGCGGCGCAAGCCTGGTCCTACCCGAAGGGCAGTAATCCCCTCTGCTCCTCCTCGGCTCTCCTTCCCTAAGGTAACGAAGAAGTCTCGCTTCTTGTTTTGAAAGAGCCTTCCAGGAGTTATATAGGCCTGTTTACTGAGAAGATCCCAACTCCGGCGGAGCTCCAGGTGCGATTGTTTAAGCTGGTACTCCAACTCGCGTTTTTTGGACAGAGTTCGCAAAACCGTATCCAGATCGCCACATCGAGCTTCCCCCAGTTCAGCGCTTAGGTCTTTTTCCAGCAGTCTCAAATCCTCAACAAGTTCTCTCCGTTCTTCCAAATTCTGGTAAGTGGCAAAGGAACGAGCAAGTAACGTCCTTATTCCTTCGGGTCGATGGGAAAGCAGTAAATTCAAAACCATAGAGAAGGTGATATGAATTTGGCTATTTACTGGGTCAGGTGTTGAGTGCAGGAGATCTATGATGAGGTGAGGATCCTGATAAGGTCCAGGTAACACAACAACGAAGCCCACCTTGTCCATACCTCGCCGTCCCGCCCTGCCGGTCATTTGGAGGAGATCAGTTGCACTGAGGGGAACGAATGCACGTCCGTTGAAACGATCGCTTTGGGAAAGAACCACGGTGCGTGCTGGAAAATTGACACCTGCTGCCACAGTTGAGGTAGAAAAAATCGCCTCTAGCTGTCCTTCTTTCATCATAATTTCCACGAGGCCCTTCCATTGGGGTAGTTGCCCTCCATGGTGGGCTGCCACCCGGCCGTTTCGAAGCGAAGAAAGTTGCCGGTGGCCTTTTAGGTACCCGTGGGTTTGCAGCAGTTGCCGCAGTCGTTTGTGAAAGCGACGATCTTTCTCTTCGCTCTCATTGGGGAGAAGACGGGGCAATGCCGCGAGCAAAGCCTGGTTACAGTCTGATCTCGACTTCAGGAAAAAAATAGCAGGCAACATGTTGAGGTGACGAAGCCCATTAATTATCTGGGAGAAGTTCGCAACCCCCTGCCGTGGAGTAAGTCCGGCCCTCGGGCTATTGCGGAGAAAGTGGCGCACCTTGCCCGTCATTTGTCTTCGCTGAATAAGAGGTGTGACCTCGCCGGTGGGAAACATGAAGAGTGGGTGGATGGGCACAGGTCGTTCATGAGCTGCCACAACTCTGCATGGAGCCTGACGCAACCATTCCAGCCATCCGGCAATCTCTGCTCCGTTAGAGATGGTTGCTGAGAGGAGCAACACCCTCACCCGAGCCGGAAGATAAATTATAACCTCCTCCCAGACTACCCCCCGATCCTCATCTCCCAGGTAATGAGCTTCATCAAGTACTACAAGATCAACCTCTAGGTCCTCTCCCCGGTGCATGGCGTCGTAAAGCTGATTGCGAAGAATTTCGGTAGTGCCAACAATTACAGGCGCTTGAGTATTCTCTTTGCGATCGCCGGTGAGAATGCCAACGTTTTCTTTGCCAAATTTATGACAGAATTCCGTATACTTGGAATTAGAGAGTGCCTTCAAAGGAGAGGCATACCAGATGCGTTCTCTCTGGGCCAGCAACTTTTCCATAGCCTGAAGAGCAATCCAGGTCTTGCCAGAGCCTGTAGGGGCGGTAACCAACACGTCACTATGCTGCAATTCCTCGACAGCTCTTAGCTGAAAGGGGTCTGGGACAAGGGGCGTAGCTTTGGGCACGCCGATCTCCGCAAGGAGCGGTTTCAGTTGGCGCGAAGCCCTTGGTTTAAACCCAGGAGAATCCTTTTGCGCTCCAGGTTGACCTTTTCTGCGCTTCCGTTGGTATTTTTTTGTGGGATATCTTCTTCTATTCATATATAATTTAACATATTGATATATATATAAATTAGATTTCTAAATTAATATTTAACATTAACTTATATCACCGATTGGTTTTTCATTCAAATCTAGGAAATTTGGTCCTCCGGCCTCCGGTTCGACTCCATTCCGTAGGGAACTATGCCCGGTTAGAGTGCTAGAGCATTACAAAATATCAAATTCCAAGCACCAAATTCCAATATTCAAACACAGAGACAGGTTTGGAATTTTGAATTTTGGTCATTGTGATTTGTTTGAAATTTGTGATTTGCGATTTGGAATTTTAATTACTCTAGCACTCCATTACTCCAGCAGACTTTCGGATGAAGGAAAGACCAGCTCTGGTGGACCTCAAAGCCAGGTCCTTTGCGCCTGGAGTCTTTAGTCTTGCTCTGTTCCCCTTCTCTGGTATAAATGTGAAGATGGTTTTCCTCTTATTGTGGGGAGTCGGTTTCTATGTCTGAAGGTAGAGAGGTCCAGGAGTACCTCCGACTTGAAGGTCCGCTAGGTCTTATGGCCATTCACGGTGGAGGTATTGAGCCTGGCACCGAGGAAATAGCAAGATTTGTAGCCTATCACAGCGGAGCCAGCCTTTACATTTACGCAGGCCGGCTGTCCGGGGGAAATCTTTCCTTGCACCGACCCAGCCATGATGGGAGAATCGAGAAAAGGGCTTTGGTTGTGCAATTCCTCAAGCATGTGAAAACTGCCATATCAATACACGGCCACGGTCGCGGACAAAACCGCGCTTATGTAGGAGGCCTGCATCAAAGCATGGTGCAGAGTTTTGTAGAGCTTGCGCGGCCAGCCCTTTCGCAATATGAGTGGATATCGGACCCGGAGATCATACCGCCGGGGTTAAGCGGCCAAAGCCCGAGTAACCTGGTTAACCTCCCACCTGCTAAAGGAATGCAGCTCGAATTGCCCTTAAAATTAAGACAGACTAAGGGGACTCCAGACGGCAGAGGTTTCGAGCCGGCTGGAGATGCTCTGCTATTGAGCCGATTATTGATCAGTTTTGTTACCACCTTGATCAATGAAAGTAGTTAACAGAACTGGGCCTTGCGCCAGCCAGCCTCACGGAATTTCTTAACTCGGGCAGAGCCCCACCGTTTTATTTCCGCTAGATAGAGGCGCATGTCTTGATCTGCCAGTCCAATTATTTGTTGCCTTTCCACCAGTCTCTGGTCCAATTCATCGGGTGTAAAACCATTCCAACTTGCATAGCCCTGGTCAAAAATGAATGCTGGGCTAAGATCTGCGGTGTTGATATTGGCACGATGCAAACAACCGCGGGCGATAACTAGATCGAATTTCAAAATCCAATCGTTGTCTTCAAGCATGGACTCGGCGTCGAAATTTACATTTCTTGAGCACTCAGGACAGAAAATGTTACTAAGGACACTGAGATTTAAAATATGATTCTTGAACAAAAGATTAGCTTGATTCTGACCGCAGCTGCACGATAAACGGTGGTTGCTGCACATTTGCACATGTCCTTTGTCGGCTTTGAATTTTATCAGCATTATTCTATGCCCGGGGCCCCATAATTACAAGAGATGGTTTCGGCAAGACTGGAATAATGGAATAATGGGTTAGTGGAACTCTGGGCAAGGTAGAAAAGAAGTTGAATATGAGAGATGAACAAGATTTTCGACTTCTTTACCGGAGATTTATTCAACTGGGGCGATGGTTGCTGCTGCTGGTCTGCCTTGTTGCTGGACTATTCCTTCTGGTAGGCGAAAAAAGCATAGGTTTCGGCATTTTATTTATTTTGGCTGTGCTCTGGTTGATTCTAGACAATCCTTTGGAAAGTTTCGCGACTCTGGAGGTTCATGACTCTTCAAATGTTAATTCGCAATCCGATGAGGGGGAGGAGGTTTTGCCGGACTTCTCCCAAAGGGAGGCAGTTGTAGTAGGTCCAAGTGACACTTTAGATCTCCACACCTTTTCTCCCAAAGAGGTACCATCGCTGCTAGAGGAGTTTATCCATCAGTCACAGAGAGCTGAGATTTATCTAGTCAAGATAGTTCACGGGAAGGGTTCTGGCGCCCTGCGCCGTCGGGTGCAGGCTTTATTAGCACGGGATCGACGAGTTCTAGCATTTTATGATGCCCCGCGGAAATCTGGCGGGTGGGGAGCCACGGTGGTGGAGCTTCTGCCACGCCAAGAAGGGGAGAGCGACGAATCGAATTCCTGAGGTGTGGGCGGCAGGCAGAGTAAAAGAGTAAAGAGGACAGAAGACAGCAGGCAGCAGATAGAACTTAGAGGTCAGAGATCAGATGTCGGAGGTCAGGAGTAAAGCTGATCTCTGATCTCCGACTTCTGACCTCTGTGAGGGACGACTTCTACGATTTCTAGGACTTCGATGTGGGATGGAAGATTGGAAGAGGATAGGCGGGGAATCTCACATCTCACATCGTAGGCTTCGAATTTTTGACAGAGGGTGCAGGGAACGACGAATAATGGTTGACGAATTGAAAGGCTGGAATGTAAACTAGATTTAACTCCCACAGGCTCTCCGGCCGTGGTCCCTAGGGGCTGCAAGCGTTTGCTACCGCTTCCTTTCGCAAGTAGGTTACTGGCAACGAAAGCGAATCCTGTGGATGGGGCCGGTAAAGGTCGGTGGGAGATCTACCGCGGGGCTTCGGCCCCGCTTTTTTATTTTGGTAAACGGTGAACAATTAACTACTTGACTAGTTCTCTAATTAACTACCTGCGAGCTGCCAGCTGGGAAGTGCTTATCTTTTGCTTCTTTTGAGGCGCCGCTCGCTGCTTCTCTGGCGCTTACGCTCTTTATCCTTTTTCCTCCTCTCTCTTCTCATTGGATCAGGGTCCCTGGCGGGGTCAAGCAAAAAAGAACCAATCATTTCCGTTACATCCACTTTGCGAGGCTTAGGGGCTTTCGGTCGTGAGACCTTAGTGGGCTTGGGAGATTCGCGGAGAGGCGGGCCACTCAGGAAGGGGGGAGGGAGAGTTCTTACCAAATAGAGGAATTCGCCACAAAGAGAAAAGGCGTGGCCTTTATCGTGGGCCTGAGCCGCATGTATGGTCAAAAGTATCGGTTTGGGGTCACGACGTCTACCAATACGCAAGGCTATTTCCTCTGTTGTGGCCAAGGGCACATAGGGACGGCCTGCCGGCCTGAGCCCATGCTTGAGGATCACGGGGTAAGCCTTTCTTCTTGCGGCGTAAAAGAGCAATCGAGGCGGGACAGTGGTTGAACTTATCTGCTCCCTCGGTTGTTTGGGTTTTATATAATTTTCCTCTAGGGTGAAGGCTGACTCAAATTGGGAGTAAGCCAATTCTTGCAGATGGCTCAAACGGATGTGCTTCAAGCCTTCTTCCTCATGAAGGGCCCACAGGAGCTCTTTGATAGGGAGGGAGCCATCATTGTCCAAAAATAGCCCGAATTCATCAGGTCGGTAGAGGAGGATGTACTCGATGATTTTTCCTAGTTCCTGAAGCTGGTATTTCCTCAATGTTTGGTCCCAGAGTTCTGTGCAAGCAAATTGTTGGTCAATTTATCTACCTTTTATTCTTGACACAATCCCGCCTATTCTCTATGGTATAGCATCATTCATCCGAAAGGCAAGGAGTCGGGAGTACTTCATGGCCTTCTCCGCGAGACAGACCGTCCTCCAGAGATATTATTACTTTTTTTATTATTTTAGTGGGGAGACGTCTGTCCACTAGCCCTGTTCAACCTATAGAATCGAGGCCGGGGGCAGACTCAACTGCCTGCGGCTTTTTTGTCTGCAAAGAGGCCGCCACATGAAAGCGGCTTTTTTTGTTTGATTCTGGCCTCGAAAGAGTTTTTTGTGGAGCTTAAGCCTGGACCATCTAAGGTGCGAATTTTTTGATATTGACAAAATCTAAGAAACACGGGAAAGGAGGTGACACCCCATCCACATTCGGTGTAAGAGATTATGATGCCATATGACCTAGAGGAGGGAAAATCAATGAAGATAAAGGGAAGATCGATATGGATAGCGCTGGCGTTAACCATCTCACTTGTTTTGGTATTTTCGTGCGCTAAAGAGAAAGAGCCTTATAAAGTGGGCGCCGTTTTCTCAGCCACTGGCCGTGCCTCGTTCCTGGGTGAACCCGAAAAAAAGACTGTCGAGATGATCGCCGAGGCAATAAACAAGGTTGGTGGTATCAATGGCCATCGACTGGAGGTCATACTCTATGATGACGAAAGTGACGAAACCAAAAGCGTCCTTGCGGTTAAACGGCTAATTAAGAAAGACAATGTCCCCGTGATCATCGGACCCAGCCTCAGTGGTAACACTATGGCGGTGATCAAAGTTGCGAATGATGAGCAGATCCCCTTGGTTTCCTGTGCGGCCAGCAACAAGATTGTGACTCCGGTGGCAGAGCGAAAGTGGGTCTTCAAGGTACCGCAGTCGGATAGCCATGCGGTTGAAAAAATTTATGATTATCTGCTGAAAAATGGCATGACTAAGATTGCCATCATGAGCGTTTCCACTGGGTTCGGTGCCAGCGGTCGCGAAGAACTGCTGCGACTAGCTCCTGAAGTTGGCATAGAGATACTGGCGGACGAACGCTATGGCCCTAAGGATACTGATATTACCGCTCAACTTACTCGCATCCGCGGCACCGGAGCACAGGCAATTGTCAACTGGTCTGTGGGACCCACCCAGGTTCTGGCAGTAAAAAACTGGAAAGATCTGGGAATGACATCCATTCCGTTCTTTCAGAGTCACGGCTTTGGGAGTCACAAAAACATCGAGCTAGCGGCAGGTGCCGCCGAAGGCGTATTTTGTCCTCTGGGCAAGGTCAATATTCCTCTACTTGTTGCTGATGACGATCCACAAAAGAAGGTAATAATGCTTTACAACGAAGCCTATGAGCAAAAGTACAATGAACCCATATCGTCCTTTGGCGGGCATGCCTGGGATTCGCTGAACCTAGTCATCGATGCCATGAGGAGTGTGGGACCCGATTCAGCTAAAATTAGGGACTACATCGAGAACCGACAAAAATTCATCGGTCAGCACGGCGTGTTCAATTTCTCTCCCACCGATCACAATGGCCTTACCAAGGAGGCCTTTGTAATGGTAGTGGTGAAGGAAAACACTTGGGCCTTGGCTCCTTAGAGTTCAATAAGAATGCGATGGCGATGGAAGCCTCTCCAGTCCTTTGGTCAGGAGAGGCTTTCTGTTGAAGATTGCTTAGCCCGGATGTTTCATGAATCCGCCTAAGGCGGACCACGGATATGGTCGTCCTTCTCTCCGAGCTGTAGGCTCTACGAGCCCGAGGCCGTGCGTCCTCGGGTGTCGGCCCCTGCGACGTACCATTCAGGTACGCCTCGGCTTCGATCTTGGATTTGGGATTTCGGATCTCGGATTTTTGAGTACAATTGGTGATATAGAACTTAACAGTTCAGATCTCACCATTTGCTCTCTGGTTCTCGCGAACTCTTCAGCAAATTTTAAATCCGCATTCCGCAATCCGCATTCCGCAATCGTCGACCCGGTGGCACGTCCATCTTCGTGGTCTCGTGACACCAATTCATGAAACATCCGGGCTAGAACTGGACAAAAGCTTCAAGTTGTTGTTGCTATGGAAAGAATTTCCTTAATAGGACAGCTCACTCAGTATCTTTTCACTGGAATCACCGTGGGAAGCATTTACGCTTTGGTGGCCGTGGGCTTTAATATCATCTACAACGTTACAGAAATAATTAACTTCGCCCAGGGCGAGTTTGTCATGCTGGGCGGGCTTATTATGGTCTTTTTCACCGCTGCGGCTAAACTGCCTCTGCCAATAGCTTTTGTTCTGACAGTCACGGCGGTCACCGGTGTGGGAGTTTTGATGGAGAGGTTTACCATTAACCCACTCAAAAATGCCACCGTATTGACGATGATTATCGTCACCATCGCTGTTTCAATTCTCTTTAAGGGAATTGCTATGTTTGTTTGGGGCAAAGATCCGTATATTATCCCACCATTTAGCGGAAGCGAACCAATATTCATCCTCGGAGCAGCTATTCAAACCCAGACATTATGGGTGCTGCTCATAACTGCGGTAGTGGTAGTGCTGCTGACCCTCTTTTTTAAGAAAACACGATATGGTAAAGCCATGCTGGCATGTGCCGATGATCCCGAAGCGGCTCGCCTAGTAGGCATTAGAGTTAACATTATGATTTTAATTTCTTTTGCCTTGAGTGCGGCCATTGGTGCAGTTGCGGGAGCCATAATCACTCCCATATCCCTGATGGAATACGACCGAGGTGCCCTTTTAGCCTTAAAGGGTTTTGGCGCTGCTGTGATGGGTGGCTTGGGAAGTTTTTATGGAGCAGTGGTGGCTGGTATTTTTCTTGGAATTATCGAATCCCTATGCGCTGGTTTTGTTTCCTCAGGCTACAAGGATGCTGTAGCGCTTCTTCTACTGCTCTTGGTTTTATACGTTCGTCCAAGTGGTTTGTTTGGCAATGTAGAGGCGAGCAAAATAAAGGAGTTCTAGTACTTAGGACATGCAGAAATCCAATCTAAAAATGCTTTTTTGCTTGATTATCTTTCTTGCCCTGTTTCCGGCGGTGGTTTTTAATGTGAGGGCAATTGGCCACTATCTCGACGTGATGATATTTGTCGGTATCTACAGTTTAATAAACATGGGACTAAGCCTTCTCATGGGTTATGCGGGTCAGATCTCCCTTGGACACGCAGCCTTTTTTGGTCTGGGAGCTTACACTTCAGGGATATTATGCACAAAACTTTCCCTGTCTCCATGGCTAGCCATGGTTGCCGGCGTTTTCCTGACAGCTCTGGTTGCATACATTGTGGGCGTTCCGTCGCTGAAACTAAAAGGGCACTATCTTGCCATGGCCACCCTTGGTTTTGGTGTTATCGTCTACATTTTTTTCAATGAGGAGGTGGCCCTCACCGGTGGTCCCTCTGGATTTTCAGACATTCCGGGGTTAACCATCTTTGGTTTAGACCTAAATAATGATCTCTATTACTATATCCTGGTTTGGTCGCTGGTGTTGCTTACCCTGGTTTTCTCGCTCAATGTGATTAATTCCCGTATAGGCAGGGCCTTGCGTTCTTTGCACGACAGTGAAGTTGCAGCAGACGCAATGGGGGTTGAAACCTCGAGATTCAAAGTCATCATTTTTGTCTTAAGCGCTGCATATGCCTCCCTTGCCGGAAGTCTCTACACCCATTACGTAGGTTTCTTGAGCCCCAGTTCTTTTGATCTCTTCCTTTCTATAAAACTGGTAATGATGGTAGTGGTGGGTGGCATGCATAACATCTGGGGAGCGCTTCTCGGTACCTGGCTGCTTACTTTTTTGGGGAACGAGTGGCTTCATGTTTTCCGCGATTTTGATATTCTAGTCTATGGAGCTGTTCTCCTGGCTATTGTAATGTTTCTGCCTGAAGGTTTGGTTGATCTAACTCCGAAAATGAGACGGTTATGGAAGCGAAGCTGAAAGCCTGAGCTTGGCGGCGCCATGCGCGCCCCGGCTTTCCTTTTGTGCTCTTTGTGAACCTCGCCGTTGGGATCCCATGTTAAGAATTGTTTGCGGCAGCCTGAGATTTTGGTGAGATTTAAATGGCTTCTGAGAATTTCAACACTTTCCTGCGCGTAGAGGACCTGCGCAAATCATTTGGTGGCGTGCGAGCTCTAAAGGGGTTAAGCTTCACGGTAGCTTCCGGAATGATCAAGGCAATTATCGGACCAAACGGGGCGGGAAAGACAACACTATTCAATATAATTAGTGGGGTTTTCCCACCCAACAATGGATCCATTATCTTTGAAGGTGTGCCTATCGAGGGCAGGAAGTCCCGGGAGATTGCCCGCCTAGGTGTTTCCCGGACTTTTCAAAACGTGGAAGTATTTGGTCGTATGACTGTGCTGGAAAATGTAATGGTGGGAAGGCACATCCAGAGTCGGGCCGGAATAATCAGTACAGGTCTCAAACTGCCTTGGATGAGGAGGGAGGAGCGACAGATCCGGAACGGTGCAAGGGATTACCTGGAATTCGTAGGGCTAGAACACAAAGCAGGCGAGTTAGCTGGTAATCTGCCTTTAGGGGAACAAAAGCTTCTTGAGATAGCCCGAGCATTGGCCACAGAACCAAAAATACTGTTGCTGGACGAGCCAGCTGGGGGGCTGAATACCAGAGAGACTGAAGAGTTGGCGGCATTGATCCGGCGGATTCTGGAAAGGGGAATCACAGTAGTGTTGGTCGAGCACGACATGAATCTTGTAATGGACATTTCGGACGAGATCGTTGTCATGAACTTTGGTGAAAAAATCGCTGAAGGCAAGCCGAAACAAATAAAGAATGATCCCGTGGTGGTCGAAGCTTATTTAGGGGAAGAGGTTGATTATTCAGATCTCTAGCGCGAAGCGCATTGCGCTTAGAGCTAGGCATATACCTTGAGCCTTATGCCCCTGGCGTTTGACTCTCCGCTCATCGAACACAACGCAAGATATGTGGTAAGTGAAAACTAAACCATGCTAACACTTAAAAGTGTCCACACTTACTACGGCAATATTCACGCTCTTAGGGGTGTTTCTCTTCATGTAAACCAAGGCGAAATAGTGACATTAATAGGCGCCAACGGAGCCGGTAAGACTACGGTTTTAAAAACAATTTCCGGAATTACCCCTGCCAGTCGCGGTTCCATTACTTTCGAAGGGAGGGACTTAACTAGGGTGGCAGCTGAGGAGATCGTCCGGGCCGGCATTTCTCACGTTCCAGAAGGACGGAAGGTCTTTTCCACCCTAAGCTTGCGAGATAACCTTGAAATGGGCGGATTTATCCGTAGGGACAAGAAAGAAGTACAAGCGGATATGGATCGTTTCAGAGAGAAGTTTCCCATTCTCTCTGACCGATGGAATCAGATGGCAGGTACCCTTAGTGGTGGTGAACAACAAGTCTTGGCTATAACTCGAGCCTTAATGGCGAGGCCAAGGCTTCTAATACTGGACGAACCTTCCATGGGTCTTTCACCTTTGCTAGTCAAGGAAACGTTTAAAATCATAAAAACATTGCGAGAAGAGGGAACCACCATTTTGCTCATCGAACAGAACGCCCGTGCCGCCCTTCACATAGCAGATCGTGGCTATGTGCTGGAAACTGGCAAAATCGTCCTCCAGGGGAAATGCCGGATGCTTCTCGAGCACGAAGAAGTAAAGCGGGCCTATCTCGGCAAAGGCTATCGGGAAGTTTGGGAGGACTGAGAAGCTAAATTCGAATATCTAATATCGAAATCCTAAACAAATTCAAATGACCAAAATCCAAATGACCGAAACACTGACGCGTTTAGAACATTGGAAAATTTGAATTTCGGATTTGTTTCGGATTTCGTGCTTCGGATTTCGGATTTAGTTCAGGATCGATCCCTGGAATGAACGTTTCTTCTGATCTGACGAGGATTAAAGGACTATGAAGATTTGGGATGCGGATTATGAATGTATGCCACGGGACGAGCTAGCCCAGTTGCAGCTTGAGCGCCTACAGGCAACGCTCAATCGGGTTTACAAGAACGTCGCTTTTTACCGGAAGAAATTTGATGAGATTGACTTTGAGCCTGAGGACCTTGTTGAGCTGAATGATCTGGGGAAACTGCCTTTCACCTGCAGCAGGGATCTCAGTGATGCTTACCCCTATGATCTTTTCGCCGTTCCCTTGCGAGAGGTGGTAAGGGTCCATTCTTCCTCAGGTGCCACCAAGCCAGTTGTTGTAGGTTATACTAGACAGGACCTTAAAAATTGGAGCGAGCTTGTAGCCCGCGTTCTTACCGCCGGAGGCGTCACGGCTGACGATGTGGTACAAGTGACGCTGAATTATGGACTTCTCACCGGAGGCTTGGGACTCCACTATGGAGCCGAGCTCATCGGTGCGTCAGTACTTCCCACCTCAGTTGGGCGTACTGAACGGCAGGTAAAAATTATGCAAGACTACCGTACCACGGCTTTAGTGGCTACTCCTTCTTATGCTCTGGTTATAGCTGATCGCATGGAAAGGATGGGCGTTGATGCGAAGACACTTACGCTCAAGTTTGCCATGCTTGCCGGGGAGCCATGGTCTGAGGAGATGCGACAGGAAATTGAAGCAAGATTGTACGTCAAGGCTACGGACAATTACGGCCTCAGCGAGATAATGGGGCCTGGGGTGGCTGGCGAATGTCTTTATCAGGCCGGAATGCATCTGAACGAGGATCATTTCATTTTTGAGGTAGTGGATCCAAAAACGGGAGAGAATTTGCAGCCCGGGGAAGTTGGGGAACTGATCATAACAACTGTTACCAAAGAGGCATTTCCTCTGATCAGGTTTCGTACAGGTGATCTCTGCTCTATGCAATCTGAGACTTGCCAGTGCGGTCGGAGTCTGGCCCGCATGAGCAGGGTGCTCGGCCGTACCGACCAGGTAATCATAGTAAAAGGCATAAATATCATTCCGAGTCGCGTGGGTGATCTTCTTGAGGAAGTCCTAGGAAGCAAGCCCCCTTACCAGTTGGTGGTGGACAGAAAAGGCCACCTAGACAGCCTTACGGTGCAAGTTGAGGTTTCTGAGGACCTATTCTTTGACAAAATGCGGGAGCAGCGCTCCTTGATAGAGAGAATGGGTGAAAAGGTCGCGGGGGGAATCGGAGTTACCCCAAAAATTATTTTGGTTGAACCTGGGTCCATCAAGCGGGAGAAAGAGACTGCCTTCAAAGTGGTGGATTACAGGAAACTATCCAAATGACATTGTACTTGTAGTCCGTGGCCTGTTGTCAAGAGCGGCATAGGGCATAGAGCATGAGGCATAGGGCAAAATCTCAAATTCAAAACCGCTGTGCTCTTGACGCTCTGCGCTTTGCGGCCAACGAAGTGAGCTCAACTGACTACGGACCGGGAAAAATTAGCAAACTGAGAGGTAAAAAAATGCATGAACTGCTGGCAGCCGAACCGGGTAGCAAGAGATTACTCCTGGGAAACGAGGCTATTGTCCGAGGGGCTCTTGAGGCAGGTATCTCCTTTGCCACCACCTACCCCGGAACTCCCTCCTCGGAGATCGGCGACAATTTCTATCGAATATCCCAAGAAACAGATATTTATTTCGAGTATTCGGTAAATGAGAAAGTAGCACTAGAAACTGCAGCTGCGGCTTCGACTTCTGGTCTGCGCACCATGTGCAGCATGAAGCATGTTGGCTTGAATGTAGCGTCCGATGCTCTTATGACTTTGGCTTATGTAGGGGTAAAGGGAGGCATGGTCATAGTCAGTGCTGACGATCCCTCAATGCACTCCAGCCAAAACGAACAGGACAACCGTTTCTACGCCAGATTCGCCGGAATACCTATGCTCGAGCCAGCCAATTCCCAGGAAGCCTTGGATATGGCCCGGGCCGCTTTTGCGCTGTCCGAGTCCCATGGTATTCCAGTCCTGCTGCGCACCACTACGCGAGTAAATCACAGCCGGTCCGTTGTAGAGGTGGGACCATTGCAGGACTCGAGGGTGAAAGGGAGCTTCATAAAGGATCCCCTTAACCTCGTGCCGGTGCCCATGGTGGCAAGAAGGCTTCACGTTGAACTACTCGAAAAGCTAAAAAAATTACGAGTGGAGGCTGATAGTTCGTCTTTCAACAGAGTTGAAGGGGAGGGGACCTGGGGAGTGGTAACCAGTGGGGTGAGTTACAACTATGTCAAGGATGCCATTCGAGAATTAAATATTGCCGACCAAGTTCAGGTGCTAAAACTGGGAATGACCTATCCATTTCCAGAGGCACTCTGCTTGGACTTCATTGGAAAAGTTAAGAAAGTTCTGGTGGTTGAAGAGTTGGAGCCCTTCTTGGAAGACATGCTCAAGGTGACAGCTCAGGAACAAGGGCTGACAATCAAAATTAAGGGTAAGGGTGATGAATTACTGCCCCGTTACTTCGAATTCGATCCAGTCCTGGTCAAGTCAGCCGTTGCCCGGTTTTTCCAACTGGATTATGAGCCACCGAAGGTGGAAATGAGATCGGATCTTCCTCAGCGACCGCCTAATCTTTGCGCGGGTTGTCCGCACAGAGCCAGTTATTATGCGGTGAGACAGGCATTTGGCGAAGGGGGTGCTATTTACCCATCTGACATAGGTTGTTACACTCTGGGGTTACTGCCGCCTCTCGCTGCAGCCGACTATCTCCTTTGTATGGGATCCAGTGTTTCCAGCGCTGGCGGTTTTTCCAAGGCTCAGGACCAGCCTGTAGTGGCTTTTGTTGGCGATTCGACCTTCTTCCACTCGGGTGTTACCGGGCTTATTAATGCTGTCCAGAATGAACACAATTTTATCCTGGTAATTTTGGACAACGGCACAACCGCCATGACAGGACAGCAGCCCCATCCTGGGGTGGAACTCACTGAAGAAGGGCGCCAGCCTCCCAAAGTGGATCTTAAGGCATTAGTTCGAGGTTGCGGTGTAGATCGGGTAGTTGTGGTTAATCCCCTGCAGGTTGAAAAGACAGTCGCCACTATAAAAGAGGTTATGCAAGACAAACCTGGTGTAAAGGTGGTCATCTCAAAATCACCCTGTCCGCTATTCGAAAGACGTGTCACTGGCAAGAAACAGAAGGTTGTTTTTAGGGTGACTAACGAGTGCGATATGTGTAGAAGGTGCCTGGATGAGCTCGGATGTCCGGCCTTTACCTACTGTGAGGATGAGAATGAGTGCGCTTTTATTGCAATCGATGAACATTTATGCAGCGGTTGCAGCGTCTGTAAGCAAATTTGTCACGCAATAAAGCCGAAGAAGAAGAGTGCTTAAGGTCTGTTGTCTAGATTCGCAAAGCGCAGAGCGCCAGGCGCATAGCGGTTTTGAATTTAATATTTTACCCTAGGCTCTATGCTCTGTGCCGCTTTTGACAACCGACCGCGGACGCTTGACGCATGGATGTACACGCCCATGGTTGTGACGGATCTGCAATTAGTCGACAACTGAGGAACAAGGTATGGAAAGCTGGCGTATTTTTTTTACTGGTGTAGGCGGGCAGGGTACCTTGCTGGCCACCAGGGTGTTAGGTGAAGCGGCGCTAGTCTCTAATATTCCTGTGGTGGTGAGTGAGGTTCACGGTATGGCCCAGCGCGGAGGGGTGGTCGAGTCGGCAGTGGTGCTGGGCGAGGTACAGAGTCCAGTTATATCAGATGGTGAAGTAGACATCCTTATGGCCTTTGAACCGTTAGAGGCTTTGAGGGCAGTACGAAAGTGCTCGTCTCGTAGCCTGGTGATTTGCAACACTAGCCCTGTAGCTCCTTTTAGTGTATCCAGTGGCAGGGATCGATATCCAGATGTCTCTAGTATGATGAAAGCTATATGGAGCCAAGTAAGCAATCTCATTGCCTATGACGCCAGAGCTCTGGCCCGCGAAGCCGGCTCGGAGCTCTCGGTAAATATTGTGATGCTTGGAACCCTTATGCGCCATGCAACAATGCCCTTCGATGAGAAGGTGGTAAAGAAGGTTCTCAATACTAGGACAAAGAAATCTTTTCTGGAGATAAATCTGAAGGCATTTGATTTGGGTTATGAGGTATGATTAGACAAAAAACGTTAATCTTACTAGGATTACCACTCCTCTGGCTTGTTCTTGCCAACGCCACTTGCAACAACAGAAAGGGCGAGGAAGATTTGGTCAACTCTTATAAGGTGGTGCGATTCCATTTGTCAGAGTGTCGCAATATGGGTGCAGATAGCTTGGATCCAGTTGGCCTGGAGGAGGCCATGCGTCTC
This sequence comes from uncultured delta proteobacterium, assembly GCA_963712115.1. Classification (GTDB taxonomy): domain Bacteria; phylum Desulfobacterota; class Syntrophobacteria; order BM002; family BM002; genus BM002. The sequence continues at coordinate 50,960 of CAVQGX010000043.1, forward strand.
ACTGAGGAGGTGGGTGGAATGTTGGACAAGGGCAATTGGACCCAGGCGAGTGAGGCCATTGCTCAATTGGAACAAACCGTCGGGTTTCTCCTCGAGCAGATGAAAAGCTGGGACCCAGATGAAGACGGCCTGAGTAACTACGCAGAGTATATGTTGTACGGGACCTCTTGGGCAGATGGTGACACCGATGGGGATGGATATTTCGATGGTAGTGAAATTCTACATTTCGAAACGGATCCTCTGGATCACTGTGGAGTACCAATAGGTTTCCCTCTGGAGACTACAGTCCAACGTGACTGCCCGGCACTGGAGAAACTGAGGTAGGGATTGAATGCAGATCATTGAAAAAGAGGTGACGAGGTCCGCAAGATTACTGTATAATCGAGTAAAAGCACTAAATCATAAGCATCCAGCACCTTCGAAAAGGTCAACTTAACAGGTCAGACAGAGGGCATAAGAACCCTTTTGTCTTGTGAAGGAACATCTTATGAAATGCGAGACGTGCGGCGCGCTGAACGATGCTGATGCTGCTTTTTGCAAAGGATGTGGAAGTAAACTTGGGCTCAGTGAGTGTTCTAAGTGCGGTGCGCCAACTGATCCAGACGCATCGTTTTGTTCGAAGTGTGGATTTGAGCTTGCTGCCAATGTTCCGTCCAATAGCAAGACTTGTCAAAGCTGTGGTTTTGTCAACCCACCGGCTACAGTGTACTGTAAGAGGTGTAATCAGAAGATAATATAGTTGATTTTATCAAGTGAAATGAGGTAATAATCCCAGCCAGGAGAACTCAACCCCTCGGGACACTTAAAGATGGAATTTAAGCGTACTGTAGAATACGAGGATGGAGAGCTCATTCTAATGGAAGGAGGGGAGAGCGACCGGGATATTTATGTTCTTCTGGAAGGTCAGGCAAAGGTGACCAAGGAGACCGACAAAGGGCAAGTGACGCTCGCTTTGCTCGAGGAAGGTGACATTTTCGGCGAGGTTTCATTCTTGGCCCAGAGGGTTGGAGCTCGCTCTGCAACTATTGCCGCTAGGGGTAAAGTAAAAATTGGGATTTTAGACCATGAAAAGTTATCAGGTGAGTACAAAGCACTCTCACCCCTCTTTCAGCAAATGCTTAAAGAGTTGGCTGAGCGCTTCAGCAAGACTACGGCCTTGGCAGCTCGGCTTGCCGCAAGGCGTATGGATAGACCGAGCCTGGAAAGGCGTGAGGCAAAGCGGAATCCCTTGCAGGACCTGCGCATTCAGGTAACCTACTCACTGGAAGGGGGCGTTAGGACGGAAACCTACCAAGGTATACTTCTAGACTTGGCGAGTACCGGCATGGGTCTAGCCTTGCTTACAAACAGTTTTAGTGAAGCAACCCACCGTCTAGGGGCCCAGTTCAACTTTCAGTTTACCCTTCCCGGCAAACCCATGATTAAGGTGGCGGGCCATATTGCTTGGGCACGCGCAATGGGTGGAAGGAAAGCCCGCATGGGGGTAAAATTCAGCGAACCCAATCCTTACCTCCGTAAACTCATCGAGGAATTTCTCCAAAGTATAGCTGACCATTAGAAGGGTTTCACCCGCCATCTAAAACATTTATTTCACCGGCCTGCATTTAGTATAGAGGGATAAGTTAGGTGTGCCAGTGCGTCTTATAGCGCAAAGCACAATGGTCTTTTTACATTTGACATCTATAAGAATAGTCCAGGAGAGCTTTTATTCTAAGAATGGACTGGTGGTAAATGTGGAATGTGTTTACTGCTCAGTGCCTGGTTCGTAGTGCCTAGAGTTCCTTAACGAGTGGGCCCAGGGATGTCTATAGTGGCGCAGGTTCCGCCGCTGCAAGATTTGCTGGTCACCTTGGTTTTGTCGGAGCCCCCACTTGAACTGCTACCCATCACATAGCTAACGCAGCTCATTACTCGCTCAACCTCTTCGTTATTGCAGTTGGGACATTTCATCTCGGTTGTGTCATCTTGGCGAACAGCAAGAAGCTCGAAACAATGATTGCAGGAAAGACAGCGGAATTCATAAATAGGCATATTTACCCTCCGAGCCCAAGTATCCCGGGGTTGAACATTTATCCCACTTTAATTCAGAGCGCGCCAGTTGTCAAATCCAATGGAGTTTCACCAGAGCGCAGAGCTCTTATGGGCTCGGGCCGACGAGCAAATGGCGCATGACAAAACATGAGCCTCTGGCTATAGTGAACAGCTCATGCAGTTACTAGAGGAATTGATAAATAGCTTGAAAAGGGACCTTCCTGTAACAGCTGGAGTGGTGGGTTCTCATCTAATCGCAGTGGCGAGCCGGCGGCTAGGGTTAGCGGCTCATCTTCCCAGGGCTGAAGGCAAAGAGCTAGTTTCTTCTGAGAAGGCGATGTTTACCCTGGTTGGCAGGAGCGCCCGCGATCTTGCCATGTGGCTAATGGGCGACGAGTGGCTTAGGGCTGGAATCGGCATGGCATCACTCAATTCTCTGCTTGAAATTGACCACGGCAAACTCCATGAGATCAACGCCAAACATATAATAGCAGACCGGGCTGCTGGCAAAAATCTTATGGTAGTGGGGCATTTTCCTTTTGTGAATACAATTCGGCCAAGTGTGCGTAATCTTTGGATTATGGAAAAAAAATCAGGTGCTGAGTACATCTCTGAGGAAGAGGGCTATCATCTCCTGCCAGAGGCCGACGTCGTTGCCATTACGGGTAGTAGCTTGATCAACCATACCTTCGAACGTATCATGTCTAATTGCAGATCGGGTAGTTTCAAAATAATGTTGGGTCCATCCACTCCCTTGAGTCCTGTTCTTTTTGATTATGGTCTGGACGCCATCGGTGGTGCCTTGGTGGAAGTTGTGAACGCTGTTTTGGCTGAGGTCGAACAAGGTGCTGCCTTTCGTAATCTGAAGGGGGTACGTACGGTGGTAATGGCTAAGGATTCCCTCCGGGAATTCAGATAAATTCGAAATTCTAATATCTAAATCCGAAACAAATTCAAATTACCAAATTCTCCAATGCTCAAAACGAATCACTGTCTTGGTCATTTGGATTTTGGTAATTAGGATTTGTTTAGTGCTTCGTGCTTCGGATTTAGAGTTTACCAGCGAGAGATTGGAGCAGGGATGTTGGATCCAGAACAACTTCTATATGTGTACGAGTTGAAGGGGGGAGTTCCTCCGCCCTTTTTGGATCTCAAAGGGTTATTAGGAGTTTGGCCGGAGGCAGATTATACCTATTTGTTCTTTACCAGCCCTGCCGATGCCACCTTAGAGTTGTTTTTTCGCGAGCATCCTGAGTATAGCTTGACTCGTCACTATCGACTCCCCTATGGGCATTGGCAGCAGCTTGCGGTGAAGGAGCCACTGGTTATCGATAGGTTCAAAATCATCACTAGTAAGCAGTCGGTCAAGTTGTCAGCGGGTGAGATTCTCCTATGGATTGATCCTGGAGTTATATTCGGATCGGGCCTTCATCCAACTACCCGCGGTTGCTTGCGAGCGTTGTCAAGTCTTTATTCTCAGGCTGCACCGGTTAAAGTCTTAGACCTGGGCACCGGTACTGGTATACTGGCGATAGCAGCTGCGAAACTTGGAGCTGAGCAGGTGGATGCCGTGGATTTGAATCCAATGGCCATTTCTACTGCAGCAGATAATTGCGAGCGCAACGGGGTTAAAGATGCTGTAAGATTGATTCAGGGAGATGCTCGCCACCAATTGCCTGAAGCGGAACTTTTGTGCGTTAATATACACTTTGACTTCCTTGAGACTTTTTTGGGAAGCTCTGCTGTTTGCCGTTACCGTTGGGCCATAGTCGGCGGCTTCCTTAAAGAAAAACTACCCGAGGTTCGAGTTTTACTACCATCTTGTGCCGTGTTAAAAAAGCCGGTGCTGGAGGAAGAAGGCTGGGTTACGCTGCTATTGGAGATAGAAAAGGATAAGGCAGCCCACTCTCACTAAGGAGCCACGGCCGAGCATAATGCCTGGTGCCTAGTCGGAGCAGTTCTCTGAGTTCTCCAGCGAGATCGCAGAGGCAAGGGAGCGGGCGAAGGTCTATTTTCTCTGAATTGCTTGCTGGAAGGTTTATCATGCATAACAATAACTTACCTACAAGGGGCCCGCATTTTACCGATGCTCAACGAACGGTTATCAGAATCTTGCTAAATGCAGTGGCATTGGTTCTCACGGCAGGGCTGTTTGAAAGCATTTATCTGGAGGGATTTTTCTCTGCAGTTCTTGCTGTTATGATCCTTGCCTTCATTAATGCTTTTATTCGACCGATCTTTTTACTTTTAACATTACCCCTTACTGTGATGACTCTCGGGCTTTTCACCTTGGTTATCAACGCCACACTTTTCAAGCTAACTTCTATTCTGGTCCCCGGGTTTCATGTAGGTGGATTCTGGAGTGCTTTGGGCGGGGCAGTCATGTACAGCATATTGATATTGTTGATTAATATCTTTTTGTTTCCACCACCCGGCGGTCCAGGTATTACTTTCTACTACCGCCGGTTCTAGTATGCTACTAGGCACCAAGAACTAAGCACCACGCACCAGGTGATTCTTGGTAGTGTTTAGTGCCTACTGTCTAGTGCCTAGTTTCTTCACTAGCGCGTTACCAGCATAATCACACCCATGACGATAAAGAGGATTCCGGCCACTGTTTTAATCACGTAGGGCGGAAAGCAGCGAGCCAGAAAAGCCCCCAACAAAACCGCCAGCAACGAGCTGATGACCAGGGCCAGAGAAGCTCCTAAGAACACGGCCAAAGGCGATTTGCTGTCAGCTGATAGGCAGAGGGCTGCAAATTGAGTTTTGTCCCCCAGTTCTGCCAGAAAAATAAGACTGAAAGTGGTCAACAGGGTTCTTATATCCACATTAGCCTCCCCATAGACTTGTTTGCAGAAAAATTTTTGCTGCCAAGTTGATTCACCTAGCCCGCATATTTCATGAATCACCTGCTGCGACCACGGATATGGCCGTCCTTCCTGGCGTCCTCGGGTGTCGGCCCCTGCGACGTACCGTTCAGGTATGCCTCGGCTTCGATCTTGGATTTGGGATTTCGGATCTCGGATTTTTGAGTACAATTGGTGATATAGAACTTAACAGTTCAGATCTCACCACTTGCTCTCTGGTTCTCACGAACTCTTCAGCAAATTTTAAATCCGCATTCCGCATTCCGCAATCGTCGACCCGGTGGCACTCCCATCTTCGTGATCTCGCGACAGCAATTCATGAAATATCCGGGCTCGAATTGTCTTGCAGCTTGCATCTATAGGTGAGTTCGAGGTCAAAAGTCCACGGTTCTTTATCAGTAACTAACATAGAAGCCGATAAGAAAAGTATCGATGTTTTTATCGGCGCTACCGCCGATTTTCTCAGCAGCACTGAATCGCTCGAGTCCCACCTTTATGTTGGCATTATGCCCCTTGATGAAATAGCTAAGTCCAACCCGCCAGGCGGACCAGCTTCCCGCATCATCTGAGGCATCGCTGTACCAACTTTCATATAGGGCCCAGGGTTGGAGATTTAGGTTCTCGAGGTAGTATCCGCTCTGAACATAGAATCCCTTCCCCTCGGTCTCTTTGGCATTTTTTGGAGGACCAGAGGCTGAGTCTCGAAGAGAGGTTGAGTCTTCAAGATCTAGATTACTATAACCTGCCTCTAAGGTTGTGTTCCCTGGTCCAACAGGAATATCGGCGAAAGCATCGAAGGAGTACCAGATATAGTTGACGTTGTCATCGGTGATAGTATCACGGGCAATCCTCTGCTGATGATCAATGGAGGCGCCGATGGCTACGGTCTTTTTTCTTCCGAGATAGGTAGAGAGATTATAGTAGCCCGGTTCGGGTTCGAAAAAGTTCAATTGCACCCGACCGGTGACCCGCTCTTTGTCTTCGGCATTGTTCATAAATTGGATGCCGGTGTAACCGCCCACATAGTACTTGGCATGAAATGTCTCGGTGAAAGATGTGGAGCCGAACAATGTTACCCCAATATCGCGGTTTACATTACCATCCCCGCTGAGATCCAAGTTGCCATCGTCAAAGATGGCGGTGTTGAATACGGCACCACCGTTTAGACCCCAGGTGAGATTATAGTCGGTGATACCTGGACGATCGATGGCCAACATGGCGGCAGAGCTGGTAAGTTGTTGCCGGCCCGCAGGAGCCATGTGCTCCCCCAAGATGACTTGTGCTTGCTCAAGTAAATGGAGATTGATAAAACCGTCGATCACTTTTGCGTCGCCAACGCTTCCGTCCTCTCCTGAATCTGACCCAATCTGCATGAAGAAATTGACCCATTTGGTGACGTTGCCCCCGAGTCTGATCCGGGCCCGACGAAGAAGAAATTTCTCCTCGTGCTCGCTTTCTGCATCCGCCTGAGAATTGGTGCTACTGAGAAATTGGGTCTGGAGCCTGAAGCCTAGCTCCAAGTTGGAATCTTGGTCGATTTGTAGCTCGACTCCGGCCCAGGAAGCAGATGGCCAAACCAAAAGGACTCCAACCAGCACACCGGTCAACAGGGCTATCTTCCGCATGACAACTCCTTTTTCTACATTCCAGGATCGACACAGGAGGTCTCAGAGGTGGTTTTAGTCCAAAGGAGGTTTACCTACTGAAACATCTACCTCGATTTCGAGCAAAGAGCTGCATATGAGCACTACCGAAGCACATCGATAGCACAAGATAGATGTACGAGCAAGGCAAGAAATGTTTAGGATCCCTCATTTAAATCAGACTGATCAAGGGGGCCAGGTACATATCTACCACTCAGTATGATAAGATTTATTATTCAAGTCTGGGTGTGGGTAGAAGGCCTGGTAGAAAAGCAAGAGAGGATAGGAATGATAGAACAAGGCCCTATAAGACCCCCTAGTGAAAGTAAAAGTCTACTCTTGAGGCTGACGCGCAACTGTCCCTGGAATAGATGCTTGTTTTGCCCTGTTTACAAGGGCACGACGTTTTCTCGTCGATCTGTAGCAGAGATTAAAGCAGAGATAGATCAACTCAATGAAATTATTAATGATATCAAAAACATTTCATGCAAGCTCGGATTCGCGGGGAAGATTACCGGGACAGTTATCTCCCATATTTACCCGAGCAAGGATTACGCTACTATTTACCGGCATGTTGCTCACTGGTTGTATTTCGGAGAAGGAAGCGTTTTTCTCCAGGATGCGAACAGCTTGATCATGAAACCGGAGGATTTGGCGGAGATTCTCAACTATTTGCGCCAGAAAATTCCAGGAATACGTCGAATCACCAGTTACGCCCGCTCCAGAACTTTGGCCCGGAGAAAGCCAGGCCAGCTGGTCATGCTGCGGGAGGCTGGGCTGAATCGGATTCATATCGGCATGGAGAGCGGTTACGATCCGGTGTTACGTTTCATGGAAAAGGGAAGCACCGCAGCCGATCATATCAAGGCAGGTTGCCTTGTTAGAGAAGCCGGCATCTCTTTGTCAGAGTATGTGATGCCTGGGCTTGGGGGTAAACGGTGGTGGCGAGAGCACGCCCTGGCCACAGCAGATGTGCTGAATCGAATCAACCCTGATTTCATAAGGCTCCGTTCTTTGCGGGTTCCTAAAACTGCTCCTCTTTCAGAGAAGATTGACAACGGAGAGATAGAACTTCTCGACGATGACGGTGTGGTGCGTGAGATCCGACTTTTCATTGAAAACCTAAATGGCATTACCTCAGCCGTTACTTCGGATCATATCATGAACCTGCTGGAGGAGATATCTGGAACCTTGCCTGATGACAAAGAAAAGATGTTGTCTGTAGCTGACCGCTATTTGGACCTGCCGGAAGAGGAACGAATCATATATAAAGTTGGAAGATGGGGTGGAGCTTTCAGGAGTGTAGACGACCTGAGAGATCCTGACCTCAGGGGCAAGATCGAAAAGGTCATCCACCAGTGGAATCTGGAAACCTCGGGACAACTGGATGAAATAATTAAAGAAATAGCGGATCAGTATATCTAGTCGCATAGCGCATTTAAACCAGCTGGCAGCAAGCACCAATAAAAGGTCTATATATTAAGTTTTTACACTGCAAGCTGTCTGCTGCCCGCTGTGCAAAGCGCTATGCGAACTTAGGAGTTGCCTTTGGTGCAAAACTGCGATATATAGCGCGATGTTGTTCCGTTATGGAGTAACTTTCAATTGTTTATATGATTGTTTATATGAAGGAGAGGAGAGAAGAGAACACCAACCAGTAACCACTTGAAAGTAAGATTTTAGCAGGCAAGAACACAAGATCGATTTAGAAACCATCTGGTCCAAGTTTAATCAGGGCATATAAAACCAGTGAATCTAATAATTTAAGTACTTTGGCCCGACTAATTCGATAAAACCACTAGCAACCCCACCTTTTCTAGCCTGCCTTTTCACTTTCTTCTCGGGATCCTGTTGGAGTGAGCCTTCAACATGCCCCACTGGGCCAACGCTGGTTGGAATCCAGCATAAATTATGGGAATTCGTGTACCTAATCACATCGCTACCTTGAAACCCTACCCACCTGGAAAGCCCCTCGAAGAGCTAGAACGCGAATACGGTATAACAGATTCAATAAAACTAGCCTCCAACGAAAACCCATTGGGGACATCTCCGCTGGCACTCGAAGCTATAAGGAGCCACCTGAAAAACCTGCGCAGATACCCAGATGGGAGCGCTTACTATCTCAAACAAGGTCTCAGCCAGCGATTGGGTGTGGGAGAGTCTTCTATTGTCTTGGGCAATGGGTCGAATGAAATCATCGATCTAGTCATCCGCACCTTTGTCCAACCGAAAGAAGAAGTGTTGATGTCGGAGCCCACCTTTTTGGTGTATCCCCTGATGACACAGGCGATTGGTGCTCGAGCTGTCAAGGTGCCCCAGAAGAACTTTGCCCATGACTTGAAAGCTATGGCAGAGGCCGCAACTAAGAACACCCGCGTCGTCTTTATGGACAATCCCAATAATCCAAGTGGTACGGTCATTAGTCGCAAGGATTTCGAAACTTTCAGGAGCCGAATTCCTCAAGATGTAATCATCGTCCTCGATGAGGCATATATGGAATTTGCTGACCCCGAGCAGACTATGGCTGGCCTTGAATACCTTAACGGTTCCCCGCCAGTTATTAGCCTTCGAACCTTTTCCAAAGCCTATGGTCTTGCAGGACTGCGGGTTGGTTATGGAGTCATGCCGCCAGAGGTGGCTGATTATCTCAACCGGGTACGTCAGCCCTTTAACGTCAATAGTTTAGCTCAGGTGGCGGCTCTTGCAGCGCTGGACGATGAAGAATTTCTGCAGGAAACTCAGAAGATTGTGCGCGAAGGACTAGCTTTCTTATATGTCGAGTTGGATAAGTTGCAACTGCGCACCCATGCCACTCAGGCCAATTTTTTTCTCATAGAGGTTGGATACGACGGACGAAAGGTTTATGAGGCAATGCTGAGGCGGGGGGTGATTGTCCGGGCTATGAATTCATACGGTTTGGATAACTACATACGAATTTCTGTGGGACGGCCAGAAGAGAATAAAAGGTTTGTAGAGAGTCTTAAAGAGGTTCTGGCGGAATTGGAGTCGGCCAATGAAACCCTCTAAGAAATGGCTCATAACAATAGACGGACCAGCCGGCGCTGGGAAAAGTACCGTGAGCAAGCTCCTGGCTAAAAGACTTGGTTACATCTACCTAGATACTGGGGCCATGTATCGGGCCGTGGCCTTACTGGCAAGGAATAGTGGACACTCGGATCCTCTGGATGAAAGAACCCTTGAGGAGATCTGTCTAGGGCTTTATTTAGAATTTGTCCAGAAAGACGGGACATTACGTTTGCTGGCAAATGGAAGAGATATCACTGAGGAGATACGGCAGCCCGAGATTAGCTCCCTTGCCTCAGCAGTGTCTGCAAAGGGTGTTGTACGGGAGCGGCTCTCAACGATTCAGCGAAGTATGGGCAAAGCTGGAGGGGTAGTCCTCGAAGGTCGTGACATGGGCACGGTAGTATTCCCAGAAGCTGATGTTAAGTTCTTCTTGGATGCTAGTCCTGAAGTCCGCAGCAAGAGACGTTTTCTGGAGTTAGAGGCTGAGGGCCAAGATACCACACCTGAGGAAGTGCACCGGCTGATGCTGGAAAGGGATCGCAACGATCGTAGTCGTCAGTTGGCTCCCCTCAAACCAGCGGACGACGCCATTTTGGTGGATTCCAGCGATCTGCAGATTGAAGCGGTTGTAAAGCTGATGTTTGACCATATTGAAGCAATGAACAAAGCGCATAGTGCATGGCGTCATGACCTAGAAAAATGAGCAAACATGATCGGCGAGATAGGCTGCACTATAAGCAGTAATTTGGGGAAATAGTTTGTAATTCCCTACCGTTTCTGTTATACAGGTACCAAATTTTCATGCGGGATCAGAGATAATAGACCGGGTGGAATTGATTTGGCATAAAGGGAAAGGGATTTTAAATAAGTAACGGGGGTGGCTTGTTAATGGTTGAAAAAAAACAAAACGAAGTTATGCAAGAGGCCGAAGAGCAAGTAGGCCAGGTAGAAAAGGTCGAGGCGACTGCGAAAGAGGAAACTGAGGCTCAGGAGTCTGCAGAGGATACCTTGGAAACAACAGAGGACCAAGAACCTCAGCAGGTGGATGTCGAGGCTGATGCTCAAGATGAAACTGAAACTCAGGATTCCGAGGAAGTTGTTGTGGAGTTGGCAGCGGATACTGAAGCACAGCCTGTAGACAGTCAGGTTGCTGTCGAAGAAAATGATCAGGTCGACACCATTAAGGAGGAATCCTTCCAGGAGCTTTATGAGGAAAGTCTCAAGAGCATCAAGGAAGGTGAGGTTGTGCGTGGTAATATTATCCAAGTGACCGACGATTATGTGATGGTAGATATAGGCTACAAATCGGAAGGCCAGATCCGCATCTCTGAATTCACAGATGAAGAGGGTGCTGTATCCGCCAAAGTCGGCGACGAAGTGGACGTTTTGCTAGAATACCACGAGGACGAAAATGGCGAAATAGTGCTCTCCAAAGAGAAGGCCGCTAAGATTAAGGTATGGGACGAAATTAGCAAAATTTATAAAGATGACGGTGTAATCGAGGGCCGAATTGTTTCCAAGGTAAAAGGTGGGCTTTCAGTTGACATTGGCGTGCAGGCTTTCTTACCTGGCTCCCAGGTTGATCTGCGACCAGTTCGTAATCTTGATAGTCTAATTGGTCAGCAGTGTCAGTTCAAGATTTTGAAATATAACAAGAAAAGGCGAAACGTGGTGCTCTCACGCAGGGTCCTCCTGGAGAAAGAGAGGGAGGAACTCAAGTCCGATACTCTAGATAGGCTAGAAGAGGGAAAAGTCCTTGAAGGTGTTGTAAAAAACATCACAGAGTATGGAGTTTTTGTAGATCTCGGTGGAATCGATGGTTTGCTTCACATCACCGACATGAGTTGGGGCCGAGTCGGGCACCCATCTGAGATGTGTTCCATAGGTGATTCCATCGAAGTAATGGTGCTGAACTTTGATCCCGAAAAAGAACGGGTCTCTTTGGGTCTAAAACAGTTGTCAGAGGACCCGTGGAGTTCGGTTGATGCACGATATCCTGAGGGCGGACGGGTAACAGGGCGCGTGGTAAGCCTTACGGATTATGGGGCTTTCGTGGAACTAGAGCCAGGCATTGAAGGGCTGATTCATGTGTCTGAAATGTCCTGGACCGCGAAAGTTCGGCATCCGTCCAAGGTCGTTTCAGTAGGCGATATTGTCGAGGCCGTGGTTCTCAATCTGAACAAAGAGAACAAACGGATCAGTTTGGGTATGAAACAGGTGGAGCCCAATCCGTGGGACGTCATTGGTGAGAAGTATCCAGTGGGCACTACCATTCAGGGGAAAATTAAAAATATAACAGATTTTGGACTTTTTATTGGCATAGATGAAGGTATAGACGGTCTTGTACATATCTCTGATCTTTCCTGGACTAAACGGATCAAACACCCCTCCGAGCTCTACAAAAAAGGAGAAGAACTACAGGCTATTGTCTTGAATATAGATAAAGAAAACGAGCGTTTTTCTCTGGGAGTCAAACAACTGAATGCCGATCCATGGGAAGAGATTCCAAAGAGATACCCAGTGGGAAGTTCTGTCGTGGGCACGGTGACCAATGTTACGGATTTTGGTCTCTTCGTCGAAATTGAAGAAGGAATAGAGGGGTTGGTTCACGTTTCAGAAATAAGTAAAGAAAAAATCAAGACACCTGTAGGGCTTTTTCAAGAAGGTCAAGAGGTAACCGCCAAGGTGGTAAATATAGGCAGGGAAGAACGCAAGATTGGGCTTTCTCTCAAGCGACTGGAAGAGGAAGAAGAAAAAACTCGTTATTACGATTACATAGATAGCCCCAAGGCAGCTACCTCGAATCTCGGTCAGCTACTTAAAGAGGAGTTGGAAGGACGTGCTGACAACCTTTTGGGGGGGGAGGACAAGGAATAGACCCCAAGTTTTTTCTTGAACAAGGACCGAACCAAAACTAGGAGGCGGGAAGGTGCGCAAACGTTCCGTCTTGCTGGCGGGAAGCATATTAGTTCTGATCCTTGTTGCCCTTCTTGGCAGCATTGCCTGGTTTTCGCACTTGCGTGGCCGTGAAGCAGGACTGATGTTTGGCGAAAAGGTTGGCGTCCTTGAGGTGAAGGGAGTAATAGCAAACGTCCAACCAACTATAGAAGAGCTGGCGAAGTTTAGAAGAGATGGTTCGGTAAAGGCCGTAGTAGTAAGGATTGAGTCTCCCGGCGGTGGTGTAAGCCCCTCCCAGGAACTTTACCAGGAAATAAGACGCACGGTGCGGGAGAAGCCGGTGGTGGTGTCAATGGGTTCTGTTGCCGCCTCCGGGGGCTACTACATCGCTTGCGCTGCCCAAAAGATCTATGCCAACCCGGGCACTATCACCGGCAGTATAGGCGTGATTCTACAGTTCACCAATTTCGAGGAACTTTTAAGAAAGATTGGCTTCCGCATGGAAGTCGTAAAAAGCGGCCCCTACAAGGATGTGGGCAATCCCGGGCGCGAGATGACCGCTGAGGAGAAAGCCTATCTCCAAGAAATGGTTGACAATGTCCATCAGCAATTCGTTCGAGACGTGGCTAGAGGAAGAGGCATGAAGGTAGAGAAAGTGCGAGAGGTTGCCGACGGCCGTATCTTTACAGGAGAGCAGGCCATGGAATTGGGGCTGGTGGATGAACTGGGAAATCTTAAGGATGCCATAAATGCGGCTGCAAAAATGGCCGCAATTGAAGGTGAACCGAAGATTGTTTACCCAGAAAAGGAAAAGAAATCTGTATTTGACTATTTGTTCGATCGAATCACAGAGAAGATTGCCAATAACGTCCAGCCCTATATGGGACTCTTACTGCTCCCGCCTCTTCCTGGGAAAGCCAGCCTTTCCTAAGTATCGCCTATTAGTCTCCGAGTCTCACCAAACTGCAACCATCACATTCCCGCAAACCATCCCAACTCACTCAAATACGCTCACATCTCCCTGTCCTTCTCGGATAATGTCCGGGGAATCGTCAATGAGTGAGACAACACTTGAAGGCTTTAAAGATACAGGGCCACCATCGATAATCAAATCTAGAGCATGGCCCAACCTTGCCTCAATCTCAACAACAGACTCCAGTATCGCCCCGTCAGGGTCAGTTGCACTGGTACTCAATATAGGATTGCCCAGTTCTTCTACGATGGCGAGACAGATTGTATGGTCTGGAACCCGGATACCGGCAGTTTTTCTCTTGGTCAACATGATCTTTGGCACTAGCCGCGAGCCTTCCAAGATGAAGGTATATGGTCCGGGTAAGAGGCGCTTCATTGTTTTGTAGGCGTAATTGGTTACTTGGGCATATTGACTAATATTCTTTAGGTCCGAACAAATGAAGCTGAAAGGTTTGTGTTTGGATCTTCTTTTTAGCAAATAAACTCTTTCAATGGCTTTCTTGTTCATGATATCACAGCCGATACCGTAGTAAGTGTCAGTGGGGTAGGCAATGATGCCACCGCCACGGAGAATCTCAGCTGCTCTACGAATGAGACGTTTTTGTGGATTCTGCGGATTGATCTCCAAAACCATCATATCGTCACCTCTGTAAGCGAGTTGCATCAGGGAAAGGGAATATTCAGACTACTTTATTTTCGCAGAACAAAGGGTTGAGAACAAGGGGATTATCAGCCAGCAGCTAGCAGGAGGCAGCTGGCAGAAGAGCTCGGGACGGAGAACATTGAGCGCTCAATATCAAATTCGAAATCCGAAGCATGAAATTCAAAACAAATCCGAAATTCGAATTTTCCAATGTTCTAAACGCGTCAGTGTTTCGGTCATTTGGATTTTGGTCATTTGAATTTGTTTAGGATTTCGATATTCGATATTCGGATTTATCTACGTCCAGAAATATCAAGAACTTCCGCGCCTAGTTCGCCATAATTAGCGGATATGATTTGCCCATTCTGGCTCAAAGGTGGCAAGCCAGCGTTTTACTGCCTTCTTAAGTTCAGCGTAGTAAGCCTCCGAAGAGCCAAAGAATCTGCGGCCGAACCAATAGTTAATTTCCAGGAAAAGTGGTTTCTTGGACTCATCATCTTTGTCGAACATCAAATCAATACCAGCTAGATTAATGCCTGTCTGTTTGCAAAAATGGTGGACAATCTCCTCGGCCTTTTCTAAAAGATGATAGTCAGAGTGGAGGTCTATTGTCCCACCTGCACTCAGATTTGTTAAAAACTGCCGGGGATCTCTCTGGACTCTCCAGTAGCTGATCAAGCGGTCATGGAGGACCACAACGCGGACATCCCGCCCGCCGTGGTCAATCCACTGCTGGATAATAAACCCCCGGGTTCCGCTACTTTCCATTGCTCCCAGTTGGTCAATAATGGTCTGCAGCTCTTGTCCACTATGAATTCTGTAAACCATGCGACCTTCGCCCCCGTAATTTCCTTTGACCACAAAAGGAAAGGGAAAAGGCAAGCTATCTTCCTCTGCAGGGAAGTGTGAGTGGTAATCGGCCACATTCTGGAACAAAAACGTTTCGGGGTGAGGGACTGTCGCGGTGCGGAAGAGTAAAATATCACCAATCTTTCCAGGGCTTTGAAAGCGCAGATCGTAGTTGGGAAAGACCCGGGTAGTATATTTGCGGCATAGATCGTAAAGATCCTTTCTAACCCCTTGAGGAAGAATGATGGCGTCAGCTCGTTTCACCATTGATTCTTCTTCAGGCCCGGGAGGTCTACCTGCTACTATAGCGTTTAGATCAGCATCGATACACGGATGGAAAGATAGGATCATGGTTCTAAGGGTCCTTTCGAGCTATCCATTCGGAACAGGGATTGCGGATCGCCCATTGAGGATCAGCAAAGGAACATGTATCCAGTCATTGCCAGGTAATCTCTATATTTCATTTACCACGAAGTAGATAGTGCAGCAATGCATAGAATCAATTGTGACTGAGGAGAGTTCAAACCATCTCAGGCAAGAACAATATGAGGCCATTGCGACAATGAAGGATCCCTGCCAGATTCCGACACGGCTTATTGCTACAACCCCCATGGGAGATATCCCCGTTGCGAGAGGAGAGAGGAGCAAGACATTTGCCTGTGGGCCCAGGAGAGTCAGATTTTGAGGCTGATTTACGCTATGAGCCCTATCTGAAGGCCGTACGCTATCTGCTCTTGCAGAAAGGCTGTAAGAAGATTCTGGAAGCCCTGGCCTCCCGGTTGGGTCGGATTGTGCAGCTCGAGGAGATTGAATGGATAGAGATCAGGACGGAAAAGCACGGTGCCTGTTATCACGTGGCTCGCGCCGATCTGAAAGTCGCAGAAAATGCAGTGTCCTTTGCGGTGAACCTGGCTGTTTCCGATGCGACCAGATCCCTATTAGAGAGAGATTTTCGGCTGCTGCGGAGACTGGCGCAGCAATATCAAGGCCAATGTCTGCCCCAGGTATACTTCAAGGGTGCGGGACTGTACAAAGAGAGCGAAAAAAGATCAAGGTGGCTTCATATGTTTGTGGCTGAATGGTTCAGGGGCTACCACGAATTTCACCTGCACTACGACCAATCAGAGAGTTCTTTGCGTGTGTTGCTATGGGATCTGGATCGTGGCTGCCGCTTTTTATCTCGAAAACAGTGTGTGGAGCTCTACCGGCAGATGGCCAGGATCCTTACCCTCTATTACGATTGGAACACTTTTAGGCAAATCTACCCCTGGCACCATGCGGCTGGAGACTTTGTCCTGAAAACGGAAAAGGGTAGGGTAAATCTTCGTTTGATTACGGTAAGAAACTACGGGCCAATGGTTGATTTCAGGACCAGGAAAAGTTCGGGTAAACTTCTAGCCCTGATCCTCTTCTTTCTGCACTTGACTGTCCAGATGCGACTTGATCGTCTTGATGGTGTGGGTGATGTCGTCTGGGCAGAGGATTATTGTTTGGAAGGGGTGGTGGTAGGATTCCTAGAGGGCTTGGCCTTAGGGGATGAGAGATTCAGAAGAGGTATTCCATCAGGAGGAGAAATCCTGGATTTGCTTCGCAGTTTCACGAAAAAAGATTGGCTGCAAATGCTAAAGCAATATTTGGACATATACGAATTATCACAGGAGGAATTGCATTTAATTCAAGGGCATGCCGATGCTCACTTAGACAAAATGCAGCAGGTTATTGGGGAGTTTATTTCCACACATGTATTTTAGATATATATATGTATTTTATAGTTAAAAAATATAAAACCTAGAAATAATATTAAATATTTTCTGGCAGGTCATATTGACTTGACAGCAATCCATTGACTCGGAGGCAACGCTCTGATATTTTTCTCACGTTGTGCTATAAGTAGGGTATGAATGTGGAAGCGCAGAAGAGAAGTAAAGTGGCTAAATCTCTATAGAGGAGGTACGTATGAAAAGGATTCTACTTTTTACGCTGGCTCTCTGCCTCGTAGCAGGGACGGCTCTTGCTGCAAACACCATCAAGATAGGTTTGATGGCTCCCCTGACTGGCCCGTGGGCAAGCGAGGGCCAGGATATGAAACAGATCGTTGAACTGCTTGCCGATGAATTAAATGGACAAGGGGGACTTCTGGGGAAGAAAATCGAAATTATCAGTGCAGATGACGGGGGCGATCCGAAGACCGCTGCCCTGGCAGCACAGAAACTTGTAACTCAAGACGTCGTAGGTGCAATCGGTACCTACGGGTCATCCATTACTGAAGCATCCCAAAACATTTATGACGAATCCAACGTCATACAAATTGCCAATGGTTCCACCGCTGTCCGACTCACTGCTAAAGGTTTGAAGTACTTCTTTCGGACCTCTCCTCGCGATGACGAGCAGGGGAGGGTGGGCGTTCAGACTCTTCAGAAACTTGGATATAAAAATGTCGCCATTCTCCACGACAATACCACCTATGCCAAGGGGCTCGCTGAGGAGGCGAAGGCTCTTTTGCAGAAAAAAGGCGTGAAGATTGTCTTCTACGATGCCCTCACACCCGGCGAAAGAGATTATACCGCTATTCTCACTAAGCTGAAGTCCGCGCGTCCGGATGGAGTTTTCTTTACTGGTTACTATCCGGAATGTGGCCTTTTGCTTCGGCAGAAGAAAGAGATGAACTGGAATGTGCCTTTCCTCGGAGGTGACGCCAACAATAATCCTGATCTGATCAAGATTGCTGGTAACGACGCGGCTGAGGGCTTCTATTTTCTCAGCCCGCCGGTTCCCCAGGATCTTCCCTCCAAAGAGGCGTCGGATTTTCTTGCGGCCTATAAGAAGAAATATGGCTCTGCTCCCGGTTCCATTTGGGCGGTGTTGTCGGGAGACGGTTTCCGGGTGCTAGCAGCGGCCATCAAGGCTACCGGCTCGACCGATTCCGATAAGGTGGCTGATTACTTGCACAACAAACTCAGAAATTATCCGGGACTGACCGGGACGATATCCTTTGATGATAAAGGTGATCGAGTTGGCGAGGTCTATAGGGTCTACCGGGTAAATGCGAAAGGCGAATTCATTTTGCAGCCGTAACCCTGCTCCTTCCATGATCGGCTCACGGTTAATTTGCCGTGAGCCGATTTTTCTCAATTACTCCGCACGACAATGGAAGAATTCTTTCAACAGCTCACCAATGGTCTGGCCGTTGGTGCCATTTATGCCCTGATTGCCCTTGGTTACACCATGGTCTATGGTGTGCTAAAGCTGATCAATTTCGCCCATGGTGAGCTTTTCACCATCGGCTCCTACCTAGGACTGACTCTGCTAACCTCCCTTGGATTGAGCGGTTTATTCGGGCCAGTTCTAGGTGTGCTCCTACTCGCCGTAATGGTCATGGGACTGGTGGCAGTGGTGGGGGCGCTTCTGGAAAGGGTGGCTTACCGCCCCCTTCGGGAGTCACCCCGGCTTTCTGCAGTGGTTTCGGCGCTGGGAGCTTCCATTTTTTTCCAGAACGCGGTGATGCTTATCTATGGGGCTCGCTTACAAGTATATCCCCTGGGAATCCTTCCCAGGACTGCGGTGAATCTTTTCGGTCTCTACCTTCCCCTAGTGAAGCTCCTAATATTACTTGCCGCGGTAGTAATCATGACCGCACTCTACTTGTATATCCACAAAACCAGAATAGGCACGGCTATCAGAGCAGCGGCCATTGATCAAGGGGCAGCCAAGCTGATGGGTATTGATGTTGACCGGGTTATTCTCATTGTCTTCTTGATTGGGCCGGCATTGGGGGGAGCGGCTGGACTTATGGTGGGGCTTCTCTATGGGCAGATCAATTTCACCATGGGTTGGGTGTACGGGTTGAAGGCTTTTACCGCGGCTATTCTTGGAGGAATAGGCAACATCCCTGGTGCTATGGTGGGAGGGATCCTGCTCGGGGTCATCGAGGCCATGGGCGCGGCCTACATCTCCATTGCTTGGAAAGATGCCATTGCCTTTGTAGTGCTGATCTTGATTCTCATCGTGCGTCCTACAGGTCTGTTGGGCGAACGGGTGGCAGAAAAGGTATGAAGGATCATAGGAAGATCGCCTACGGAATTGTCACAGCGCTTTTGGCAATCTCACCTCTATTTCTAAACAAGTACTGGGTAGATGTTCTTAACAACGTGGGGCTCTACGCCATCCTGGGGCTCAGTCTGAATATCATTGTAGGCCATGCTGGATTATTCAATCTTGGCCATGCCGCGTTTTACGCCGTGGGGGCGTATACCGCTGCGATTCTCAACACCCGCTTCAATATTCCGGTCTTGTGGCTTCTACCCCTGTGTGCACTTTCTGCAGGACTCTTCGCTGCAATTGTGATGCGTCCTATTATCCACCTCCGGGGAGACTATCTCTGCATCGTTACCATCGGCCTGGGAGAAATAGTTCGTATTGCCCTGATCAATGATGTTTTCGGCATAACCGGCGGCGCCAACGGCATTTTTGGCATTGGTCGGCCGTCAATTTTTGGAATCTCAATTCGGCGACCCCATGAATTCTTTTATCTTATTTGGGGATTCGTAGCTGTTAGCGTATTCTTCTTTCACAGGTTGGAGAATTCACGATTTGGCAGAGCCCTTAATTACCTAAGGGAAGATGAGGTGGCAGCTGAGGGCAGTGGGATAAATGTTGCCCATTACAAACTAGCCTGCTTTGTCATCGGAGCGGCCTGGGCCGGAATGGTCGGTGATATCTTCGCCTCGAAAATGACCATCATATCACCGGAGTCATTTAGTTTTTGGGAGTCTGTGCTCTTGTTCACTCTCATTTTGCTGGGAGGATCAGCGAGCATTCCCGGGGTAATATTGGGTGCTTTGTTGATTGTTGGCCTACCTGAAGTGTTCAGGGGGATTGCCAATGCTCGGATGCTAATCTTCGGCGGCGCCATGATCGCCATGATGATCTTTCGAACCGAGGGAATTCTACCTCCCCGGCCGCGGCAGTACGCTTTGCCAGATGATTCCTCGGGGGAGAGTAGGGCATGAGTCTGTTGAGTATAAAGAATCTCACCAAGAGATTCGGGGGTGTGCAAGCGGTCAACGATGTCTCTTTCGAGGTAACCACCGGTTCCATCATGGGACTAATCGGGCCCAATGGGGCAGGTAAAACTACTGTTTTTAACCTGATTACAGGGATTTATCGTCCGGATCAAGGAGAAATAATCTTTGATGGAAAGTCAATTGTCAATCTATTGACCCATAGCATTATCTCTCTTGGCATTGCTAGGACCTTTCAAACCATCCGGCTCTTCCAGAATCTCTCCGTTTTGGAGAACGTCATGGCAGGATGCCACAGTAGGATGAAGTCGGGCTCTTTGCAGGCCATGCTCCGGACTCCGTTCCAACGGGGGGAGGAAAAAGCTGCTCTTGCAAGGGCTGTGCAGGCATTAAACTTCGTCGGACTGAGACGAGATGCCGAGCAGTTGGCCAAAAATCTTTCCTATGGAAATCAACGACTCCTGGAAATTGCCCGAGCCTTGGTCACAGAGCCTAGCCTACTGATTCTTGATGAGCCTGCGGGAGGGATGAACGAACAAGAGACAACAGGTCTGATAAGCCTTATCCGCAAGATCAGGGATAAGGGAATAACCATTCTACTCATCGAACATGACATGAGTCTGGTAATGCGTGTTTGTGAGAATATTGTTGTGCTTGATTATGGGGCCAAGATTTCAGAAGGCACAGCTGAGAGAGTTAAGAGTGATCCCCTGGTAATTGAGGCTTATCTTGGCACAGATGAGGACTAGGTTGATGCTCCTACGCGTTGAAAACCTGCGAGTGAAATATGGAAACATTGAGGTTCTACACGGTGTCAGTTTGGAGGTAAACCAGGGGGAGATTGTTACTATTCTGGGGGCAAACGGCGCGGGAAAATCAACTACACTTCTTAGCATTAGCGGCCTAGTTAGAGTGGCGGCGGGAACTATTCTTTTTGAGAACGGTGAACTCCAAAAGCTCCGGGCTCATGAAATCGTTAAACATGGTATTGCCCAGGTACCAGAGGGCAGACGCATATTCGACACGCTCTCGGTGCAGGAAAACTTGAACATGGGGGCCTTTGTCCGCAAGGACTCCCATCAAGTTAATGAGACCAGGGAGTGGGTTTATCAGTTATTTCCCATCCTGGAAGAGCGTCGCCAACAACTGGCCGGAACCCTCAGTGGTGGAGAACAGCAAATGCTAGCCATCGGTCGGGGTCTGATGAATCAGCCAAGGATTCTCCTGCTGGACGAGCCGAGTCTTGGTTTGGCGCCACTGCTGGTTAAAGCGATTTTCCAGACGCTGAAACAGATCAATGAATCCGGCGTAACCATTCTTCTGGTGGAGCAAAACGCGAGAGCTGCCCTCAAACTGGCAAATCGCGGTTACGTGATGGAGGTCGGGCGGATTGTTCTGGAAAATACGGCGGAAGCCCTTCTGGCCAGTCCAGAAGTGCAGAAGGCTTATCTTGGAGGAAGCAGGGTTTGAATTAAGCCAAGGTTAGATTGTTGCCTTTAAAGAAGCAATATTAATTTATACATAAAACACTGTAATATATATATATTATAGTATTTTATTAAAGTATTACTTCAATAAAAATTTGCTGCAATATTTACAAATACGCGAACTCAAAGACTCATTTATTCTGGTTCCGGTCCCGCCATTAAATATTCCGAGCTGTCTTTTGATCAATAATTGCAACCATCTGGATTTTTAAGTAAATTAAAGTTTTAAACTAGAATGCTTAAATATTATGATCCTGATCACTTATGGGTGTAAAACCTCTTCTCATTGTGTTTTCAGTGATTGTACGGGGATGCATGAATTGCATGAGATAGTCAGGGCCTCCAGCCTTTGAGCCTACACCCGACATTTTGAACCCGCCGAAAGGCTGCCTTTCAACCAGGGCACCGGTAATGCCCCTATTAAGATAGAGGTTTCCAACTCTGAAATTCCTCCGGGCTTGTTCCAGGTGTTTTGGGCTTCGGCTGAAGACGCCCCCGGTAAGGGCAAACTTGGTGGAATTGGCCAATTTGATTGCTTGCTCAAAAGTCTTGGCTTTCATGACGGAAAGCACTGGGCCAAAAATTTCCTCCTGCGCCAGACGATGTTCAGGCTTGATGTTGGTAAAAATAGTTAGAGGAACATAGTAACCTTGATTTGGAACATCTCTGGATATCAATATTTTACCTTCTTTTTTTCCTATTTGGATATAGTCTAGAATTCTTAGCTGAGCCTGCTCGTCGATAACGGGTCCCATGTAGTTAGCTGGATCTTCTGCAGGACCTATGTTTAGCGATTCTGCCGCCTGTGCTAGGCGATGAACAAACTTGTCGTAGATGGGTTCCAAGACGATCACTCTGGAACAGGCTGAACACTTTTGCCCCTGAAAGGCAAAGGCCGACTGAAGTATGTGGACAATGGCTTCGTCTAGGTCGGCATCATCGTCAACGATTATGGCGTTCTTGCCACCCATTTCAGCAATAACCTTTTTCACTTCCGCCTGCTGTGGTTGCACTTTACTTGCTCTCCCGAGTATGCGGAGGCCAACCTCCATGGAACCGGTAAAGGCGATGACACTCACATCAGGGTGGTCCACTAGGTAATCGCCAATTACTTTGCCCCGTCCCGGGGTATAGTTGAAGACGCCTTGGGGTAGACCGGCCTGCTGGAAAATCTCGGCTAAGGTGAAGCCTGTAACAGACGAGAGGCCGGAAGGCTTATATATCACGCAATTGCCCGCGACAATTGCCGCTGCAGACATGCCGCAACTTATAGCGAGAGGGAAGTTCCAGGGGGCGATGACCACGGCCAGACCTTTAGGTTGATAAAAATAGTGATTCAACTCACCGGGGGCTCTTCCCAGGGGAGTTTCCTTGCCTAGTCGGATCATCTCTTTTCCGTAATATTCCAGGAAATCAATAGCTTCTCCAACGTCGGCATAAGCCTGGTCCCATTGCTTACCCACTTCCAGCACCTGCCAGGCTGCTAAATTGTATATACGGTTACGGGCGATATCTGCGGCTCGGAAAAGATATTGGGCTCTATCTTTGGGTGACGTGTCCCGCCAAGAGGGGAAAGTCTCCTTGGCAGCTGCAATGGCGGAGTCAATCTCCTTGGTGCCAGCCTGACATACATGGCCGATTACTTCTGACGGTTTTGCCGGATTTAAAGAGGGCAGGGTGTCTCTTGTTCTCGTCTCTCTACCTGCAATCAAGAGGGGATAAGTGCGTCCCAGCATCCCTCGCACCTGGGTAATTGCTTGCGGAAATGCTGACCTTATTTCGGACTTGGTAAAATCCACCGTAGGATGGTTAATAAAGGGACTTAAGCCATTTTTATTGTTTGTTGTTAATTCTTCGAATATACTAGCTTTTTCTGTATCAGACAATTGCTCAACTGGGTCCGCCAGGAGCTTGTCTATATCCAATTTTTCGGCAAAACTCTGGCGGAGAAAGGACTCATTTGCTGTATTTTCTAGAAGGCGACGGACCAGATAGGCCATACCAGGCAAAAGCTCACCGTAAGGGCAGTATAGTCTTACCCTTTTTACCACCTTTTGCAGTGCTTTTCTAACCGGTTCTGCCATGCCGTATAGAACCTGGAATTCATAGCGGTCTTCGGGCACCTGCAATGTATTCGCCGTCTCCAATACGGCGGAAATGCTTCGGATATTGTGAGAGCCGCAGGCTAAGTGGCAGATGTCGTGGTTTTGCAAAATTTTCTTTGCCTGGCGTTCGAAGGCGGCGTCAGTCTCAGCCTTGATTGTATAAACGGGCACTTTCCATCCGTGCTGCCTGGCAATAACAGTTTCATAATCCCAGTAGGCTCCTTTGACCAGCCTGATAGAGAAGGGCAGACCCTCATCTCGCGACCAGTTAAGCAAGTCATCCAGGTCTTCATCTGTGTCACGCAAATAGCTCTGCAGCACTAAACCAAAGTTGGAATAATTCCTAAATTCTGGAGAAGAACGTAGCCTGCGGTACACTTCTAGGGTTATGTCCTTATATTTGTACTGTTCCATGTCGATTCTGACAAAAGCTGCCATTTCCTTGGCCTTAGATAAAATGGGCTTGAAACGATCGCTGATGGCTTGGACAGAACCCTCAAAATCGGCAGGATTGGCCTGGGAGTATAAACTTGAAGGCTTGACCGAGATGTAGACTTTGGCTGTATGGGCCCAATCCAGTCCTGAGGCTGCATCCCCAAGGCTTGTCCAGTTTTTTTCCTCCTTTTTCAGGTTATCGAGAAGATCGAGGTAGCTCAGCTGATATTGTTCAGCCTCTTTCTTGCTCACCGAGGCTTCACCTAGTATGTCGACGGTAAAGCCGAAGTTGTTTTTTCTTAGTTTTGTCAATACCTTAAGAGCCTCTTTGGTGTTTTCACCTATAATGAATTGTTTGGCCATACTTTCGATGTTGGCTCGGATAGTTTGAGCCAAAATTTTGCCGGCAACCCTACCACCTATACCAGCGGTCTTGGCGCCCCACTTAAGCACGGAGGGAATGTCCTCGTCGTCGTCGGCGAAATATTCTTGAATGTGACGACTGAGAGATTCACTGGTGGTCAAGTAGGGCATTACATCGACAAAACGGAAAAGCTGGACCTTGAAGTTATCATTACTCATGCACCAGTCTGTGAGTTTTCCGGTCCACCATCCTTTATCGAATATGGAGGGTGTTTCACCCCTGATTACCGAAAAGAACTCTTGGCCTCGCGCTTTGATTCTCTTATCAAGATCTGGGCTGTCCATCTCTGATAGCCTCCATGAATTCATTCACAAGTATAGATGATTACAATTATAAGCTTTTTTCAATAACTGATCTTTTCACTTAATAACAAATTTGGCTAGTTTTAGCCTCCAATTACACTGCTATTATAACAGCCATTGTTCTTTGCCATCTATAAAACCATTGAAGGGTGGTCTAGGATCGAAAGGATAATTTTGTTAAAGCAAGTCGGAAGTGCGAGGCCAAAAGGAGGGGTGTTGCGGGAGATCTCAGGAGGGTGCTACTAGCAGAATTATTATCACAGAAATTAAAGTTTACATAATATACATTATCAGACTATATTTCTCTGCCGAAAACGAATCATGGGAGCAACCCCCTTCCCACCAAAAAAAGAGGCCGGACAGGATCTCCGGCCTCGAGCAAACACTAATCCTCTTTGGGAGAGTCTTATACTTCCCACCCCCAGTGAAAAAGTTGTAGAATCCCTAGTTAGACACAACCGGTGGGCTTGGGAAGCCCAGCCATCTTACAGGCGCCTTTGCCTGGTCCAGAGGGAAAGAGCTCGTAGATATATTTGAGCTTGTACCCCGTCACCTTGGTAAGGATCCGGACCATGGGTGCAATACCGTGCTTCTGATAGTAGTCCTGCAGTACGTGGATGACCTTCCAGTGCTCTTCGGTCAATTCCTGAATTCCCTCAGACGCCTTTACGTAATCGACCCACTCGGTGCACCAACTGTCAAAAGCATCGATGAAGCCGTCTTCATCAATCTCGAACGTTTTGCCCATGTGCTCAACTGTTGCCATGAAATTCACCTCCTGATTTTATTAGCGGACCCCGTCGCCAACCCCAGTGTTGGTAGTCCGGTGGTCCATTTTTCTTTTTTTCTCCTTAGTATTACCTCTCAACTCCCGTTGGTATGCCAGGGCCCGTCGGATCAACCCCTCGGCCCATTCCGGTGTACCGATGGCGTGCACATGCGAATAGGTGGCCAGTATATTTTTATAACACACTCCATCCTTTCGATCCAAGATGCCGGACCCTCTCCTCATGGCGAATGCTAATGATTCAGGGCTAAGGTCGAAGCGGGTCACCCGGGAGTAATGAAATTCATGTCCCTTCAAGGTGGTTCCCACTGGATAAAAAGGATTTCTCTTCACCACTTCCAGCTCGGTGTAGCCGTGTCCTTGTGGCTTTTTCTCAAGCCGGAAGTCCATCGGCAGAGCTTGTACCATAGGATAGGTGTTGCCCTTGATCTCCAAGTTTCGTCCCAGGTACATGAGGCCACCGCATTCAGCGTAAACCGGCAGCCCATCTTCAATTGCCGATCTGAGTCCTGTTCTCAGTTGATCATTGACAGCCAATTGCTCCGCATGTGTCTCGGGAAAACCGCCGCCGATATAAAGCCCGTCCAGTTCTGGAAGAAAGGTGTCTTGCAAGGCGTTTATGGTCACCAAGTTAGCCCCCCTTCTTTCAAGGGCCTCGAGATTCTCAGGATAGTAGAATTGGAAAGCAGAATCCCTGATAATCCCAATAGTTGGCTGGCGATAAGCTTTGCTCGCCCTCTTCCTGGGGTAAACTGGCTCCCAGGTCAACGGGGGAGCCTGGTCGGCTATTGTAAGTACCTTTTCCAGATCCAGGTAGCGTTCTACAACCTGAATGCGAGCGAAAATAGCCTCCCTTGCTTCCGGATGCTCAAGGGCGGTGACCAAGCCCATATGCCGCTCAGGGAAGTCATCTTCCTTGAGCTTGGGAATGGCACCTACCACTGGAACCCTGCAATAACGCTCAATTGTGGTTTTCAGCATCTCCTCGTGGCGGGGTCCTGCCACCCGGTTCAAAACTACACCCTGGATAGCGACCTCAGGGTCGAGATGCTGGCAGCCCAGGACAGCCGCAGCCGCAGTGCGAGTGACCATGGTACCATCTACCACCAAAATGACCGGGGCCTGGAGTAATTTGGCCAGTTCTGCGGTGCTACAGGAGCCGTCAGCGTCCATTCCGTCAAAAAGGCCACGATTACCCTCGATTACTGCGGCTTCAGCTTTCTGAACGTGTTGCCAGAATGAGTCGAGGATTTGCTCCCCGCTCATCATATACGGATCTAAATTGTAGCAAGGCTGGCCGGCAGCCAGGGCAAGCCAGCCCGCGTCAATATAGTCAGGGCCCTTTTTAAAGGGCACAACCTCCCCTACCCTTTGCCGCCAGGCGGCAACCAATCCAAGGGAAAGGGTGGTTTTTCCTGAACCCCCGCGTAGACCTGCAATCACTACGCGGGGTTTGCTGTTATCCATAGATTTCAGGTTTCTTTCTTACCACTTGAACTGAGTGGTGGTTCTCCAGGTGGTCATGGCCAACCGGTAGTCGTCAATGTGCTCATGCCGGAATTCCAGTTCGGCCTTTTCGAAGAACTTCTCCCAGCCGATTCGCTCTATCCATTCACCCACACGCTCGTAACGGTTGGCGTCGCTGGCGTAAAGATCCACAATCTTTTTTATGGTCTTGACCGTGGTGGGCCAGCGTGGCGGCTCGTTGGGAATGTAAGGCACAGCCAGCTTGGAAAACTTGGGAGCACAGCGCGAGTTAGAAACCTTACCGCCTACCCATAAGGCAATGCCATCTCCCTCGGCGCTCGCTAGGGGCATAGCTGGACACATGGTGTAGCAGTTGCCGCAAAACATGCAACGCTCGTTTTTTACCGCCACGGTTTTGAGCTCGCCTTCCTTGGCCGGTTTGATGGCTGCGGTGGGACAAGCAGCGATGGCCAGCGGAATCTCACAGACCTTGCCGACTCGTTCATGCTCAATGAAAGGCGGCTTTCTGTGAACGCCGAGGATGGCGATATCCGAGCAGTGCACGGCGCCACACATGTTGAGACAACAGGCCAGAGAAATCCGCACCTGGGCCGGAAGACGCATGCCACAGAAGTCATCATAGAGCTCATCCAGTACCGCTTTGACGATACCGGAAGCGTCGATGGCCGGGGTGTGGCAGTGGAGCCAGCCCTGGGTGTGAACGATGTTGGTAACACCGGCGCCAGTACCGCCAATGGGGAACTTGTTGCTGCCACCGGCGAACTTCCGGCCCTTGAGGTCCTTGATCAGCGGCTGCAGCTTGGCCTTGTTGTCGACCATGAACTCCACATTATTTCGAGTCGTCCAGCGAACATAGCCTTCGCAGTGCTTGTCGGCGATGTCGCAGATTTCCCGGATGATGTCAACGCTCATGAGTCGGCAGCCGCCCACCCTGACGGTGTAGACTTCCGCACCGGTTTCCGAGACATGGACGAGCACCCCCGGCTCGAGAATGTCGTGATATTTCCACTTGCCGTAGTTTTCCTTGATCACAGGCGGGAAAAACTGCTCGTAGTGCGGCGGCCCGATATCAGTGATTCGGTCTTTCATCGGTTCATTAGGATCATATGCCATTGTGTTAACCTCCTAGGCATGGTGTTTCTTGCGGAAAGCTACTCCATCAATCTCCCAACCACCGGGTACATCTTCGCGGTCGTAGAAGATGTAGGGGTTGTAGCGCGGTGTGTTGATCATCCGTGGATCGGGCTCCAATTCAACCGCTTTGAGGAATTCCCTGAGGCCTAGCCTCTGGATCAATTCGCCCAGGCGCTCGCGGTTCTTGCCCTCCTCCATCCACCAATCCCACATCTTTTCCACGAAGTCCTTGAATTCTTCGTACGGCTCTTCCATCTTGATGAAGGGGATGATCACGCTGGAAAGCTGCGCACCCTCAAGGATGGGGGCTTTAGCACCGCACAGGATGGTGGCGCCCACATCTTTTCCCGGCCACAAGGCCCGGGGCATCACATTGATGCAGTGCATGCAGCGAGTGCAGTTCTCATCCCAGATCTTAAGGTTCTTGCCGTCCCAGTCGATGCAGCGGGTGGGGCACAAATCGCATACCTCTTTCTGAATATCCAGAGCGCTCGCTCCTGTGCCATGAGCATTGCCGTTGGGGGCGAACTCACCGGCGGCATAAGCCCTTACAGCCTTCTGGTCGATGCGGATGTTGTCACGCCAGGTGCCGATGATTGAGCAGTCGGCCCGGGCAATGGCGGCCACACAGTCGTTGGGGCAGCCCGAGGTCTTGAACTTGAACTTGTATGGGAAGGCAGGTCGATGGAGTTCGTCCTGGTATGTGTGGGTGAGGTCGTAGGTGATAGCCTGGGTGTCTATACAGGACCACTCGCAGCGGGCCTTGCCCAGGCAGCAACTGGGGGTACGCAGGTTGGAGCCTGATCCACCCAGGTCCATGTTAAGGTTATGGGTCAATTCGTAAAAAACCGGCTCCAGCTCGTCGGTAGTGGTGCCGAGGAGGATGACGTCACCGGTTGAGCCATGCATGTTGGTGAGGCCGCTGCCGCGCCTCTCCCACAGTTCACAGAGTTTTCTGAGCTGTTCGGTGGAGTAAAACTTACTTGCGGGCTGATTCACACGTAGGGTGTGAAAGTGGGCCACGTTGGGGAAAAGGTCGGGGCGGTCGCAATAGCGGCCGATAACGCCTCCACCATAACCCAGCACGCCCACGATGCCGCCGTGCTTCCAGTGCCCCTCTTTGTCTACATAGGACTGTTCCATTACGCCCAAGAGGTCATCGCACATGGGTTTTCTCTCGGCCATCTGCTTGATGTCCGAGATGAAGCTTGGCCAGGGCCCCTTTTCCAGCTCGTCCAGCAGGGGGGTCTTGTGTTTTAGAGCCATTCCATTTACCTCCTTCAAGTGGAAATCATTTCCTTGCCTAGTGAATGCGGATTTATCTCAACCGTGAAATTCTCACCTCCCCTCTCATGGCTGTTATTTGGATAAACAGCTTTATCTTTTTGCAGTAATTACAAATAGTTGCGCTATTCAAATTTAGGTGGGACAGGTCTGAGATGCAATCCATAGCGCTATTCGTGAATCAATTCACTCAGTGATTTATGTTTGTATAAACCGTCTTTTGAATTTTGTCAATCAAAATAAGATCAGGGAAATAGCTGGGGGGCAAGGTGGAAGGATCTGGACCGCAGTTACCAGTGCCCTACCCTCTCAGATGCAGGTATTTAACTCACCCGCAGTTGTAGTCTCACTTATTGGTGCCTTAACAGAGAAGGCCGCCCCAATTTCCTTAAGAGTTGGTTGCGGCCTCGGGCTTAACGTGTTGAGGACAATGGTGAAGCGTTTTGTTCGAAGGCCAAAATAGGCTGTCAAGTTAAAATCAAGACCGACCTCAAGAAATCAAGTCGGCAAAGGTCTTTGGGGGGTCGAGCTCGTGATGCATCCCTTGCATCAAGTGGTAAAACAGCCAGATTTGACACTGGCCAGGTGATGGCCTAGTCGCCCATCCCCTTCTCTTCTGCACCCAGGTCGGCATGTTCGGGAAGTAAGTAAAGTGTGGTACTGCCGCTGGACCAGTACTTCAGCTGACCGTCATTGACCATCTCGTTTATGACTTTCTTAACCTGGCGCATTTTCATGTCGGGTAGTGCCTTGCAGAGCTCATTGAAATAATGCTTGGTTTTCCCCTTTTTAGATTTCATGAAATCGATAATTGCCTGCTTCTCTGCCTCGCTCATTTCTTCCTCCTTGAGGGGTAGTGAATGTCTAGACGAATAAGTGAATCAATTCACTCACTCATCATCTATAATCCGCAGCCTACCTTTTGTCAATAAAAAAAGCTGGCAAGGATAACCTATCTTTTGTTGTCCGGAGCCTCTATATATTATATAAAGATTAGGTTTATCTGTCGCCCTCTGGAAGTACACAAACAGAAAGCCTACTAGGCTAGCGAAATCGAGGGTCTTGCATGTCTCTCAAGAAACACCTGGAGGAATTAGAAGCTTTTCGGGCCACTGACAATGAGCCAGGCATTGCCAATGCCTGTTTCAAGATAGGCGACCTCTACCTCAGCAAAGGTAAGTGGAGTGATGCCAAAGAATATCTGAGAGAAGCAAAGGCCATATGTGGAAAACTGGGCAACGAAGAAGGATCCGCCATAACCGCCATTGGACTGGGAGATGTTTACCGTAATACCCGGAATCTTGAAACAGCCCGCAACCACTACGAGCAAGCCCTGGATTTTTTCGAAAAAGAAGGGAACGAAAAGAAAATAGCTAATCTGATGGAGAGATTGGGAGATCTTTCTAGAGAACAGGGAGATTTCTCCCGGGCAATGGAGGCCTTCGCCAGGGCACGGCTCATCTGTCAGAATCACGGCGACGAAGTTGGCACAGCCCATTTTAGCGAGAGAATGGCCCTGGTGCACAGGCAACAGGAGAACTTTGGTTCAGCAATCGAGTGTTTTCAACAAGCGCTGAGTTATTATGAGCAACACCGTGTTGCGGATCGACTTGCCTTTGTCCTCACTGGCTTGGGTGAACTTCAATACAAAATAGGACAACCACAGGAAGCTCTGGATTACCTGGGCAGGGCCTTGCACATCTACAAGAGGCTGGGGGCGGGCAAGCCAGCAGAATTGCTAGCAGCGGAAATAGATGCCATTCAAGCCACTTTGGAAGACGAGAAAAAGGAGGTGGATAAAGTTTGAGTATCCCCCTGCCCTCCCCTCATTTATACTTTATTGAGTTTGCTGTTGACATGTGAGGGAGAGGTAGATAAATTTGTTAATTCACGTATTTACGAATTCAGGTATTAAGGGATTAAGGAATTGAGGGATTAGGGAATTTGGGTTCCCCAGTTCCAAAACCCCAAGATTTGAAATCCCTGAATTCGGCATTCCTAAATTTCCGAATTTATTATTATGGAGTTAGATAGTTATGGAAGAGAAAAAAAAGAAAGAGGTTTCTGAAGATACGGTTTTTCGGGCTCTGAGAAGGCAGCTTTTGGCGACGCCCTACTCGGCTCCGCTGCATTACAATTTGGGTCTTGCTTACGCCCGAAGGGGCCAGCTGGACGAGTCAGTCACAGCTTTCCAACAGGCCATTGTTTTTGACCCAAAGATGGTTGAGGCCTATATCAACCTGGGAGGAATTTATTTACGCAAAGGTAATTTGGAGGCTTGCATAGAGGCCAATCAGAAGGCACTTGAAATAAACCCCAGCCATCCTCTCGCCCACAGTAACCTGGGTTTCTCCCTAATCCAGCAGGGAAAAGTGGATGAGGGCATGATTGAGTATGAGAAGGCCCTGGAAATAGATCCAAATCAAGCTGCGGTAAGGGCTAATCTAGGCGGGGCTTATTTCCAAAAAGGCAACTTTGAGGCAGCCATCAAAGAAAATCTCAAGGCCCTTGAATTAAATCCTAGCTTTGCTTTGGCCCACAACAACCTGCTCCATGCTTATCGTGCAATCGACGACCAGGAGTCGGCCAAAATTCACTGTGAGAAAGCATTGGAACTCGGCTTTCAGGTAAATCCTGAGCTGGCTAAAGAGTTAGGCTGCGGCTAAAGGGAGTATGGGTGCATGGTGAAAATTCAACCCGAAAACAGTTACGTGGTGATAAAATACACGGTAAAATTGGAAGATGGCGAGGTTATCAAGGGTGACCCCGAGGAGGGATTGGCCCATATGGAGTTTGTCACCGGTTACAACCAGGTAATCCTAGGGCTGGAAAGAAGACTAATCGGGATGTCCAAGGGAGACAGGGGTGAAGTTGCCGTACCACCAGAGGAGGGCTTCGGCTCATATGATCCCAAGCTGATACAGGAGAAACTTTACAAAGAATTTCCGGAAGGTAGGAATCTGGAAGAAGGTCGCTGGGTTAGGGCCACCAACCCTGATCATCGGGTGACATTTGGATATCTGGTATTAGAAAAAAAACCGGACCGTATCATCCTTGACTACAACCATCCACTGGCCGGAAAGACTCTCATCTATGAGTTCACCGTTGAGAATGTCAGAGAAGCGAACCGAGAAGAATTAGAGATTCTCAGACCTTGTGAGTTTGGGCAAACAGAGGGGCCGCCTATGGAATAGGCGGAAATTCGAAATTCTAAATACTAAGCACGAAACAAATTCTAAATCCAAATTTCAAATGTTCCAAAGGAAACTCGCTCCAATCTACAATTCAAAAGCTTTGATCATTTGAAACCGGGGCCCCGCCTGGAAGGTGGGGACTCCGAAGGAGAATTTGAGAATTGTTTCGGATTTTGATACTAGGATTTAGGATTTGCCGTGGGCTACTAGAGCCTCAGATAATGCTAGCCCGCGTATAATTTCAAGGAACATCTGGACGCGTTACGCTTAGGACCACGGAGCTATGGCAAAGCTAACTCCCGAAGAAGAAGAGAAAAAAAGGGCAATTTTCGACGGAATGTCCCCCAAAACCCAGGAACGCATCCTCAAAAAGGGCTATGAAGAATGGGACCCCTTTATGATGCCCAAAGAACCATTGGGCTACAAGTTAAGACAAGAGGCCAGGGGTGAGGAGGTTAGCCTAGATTCCGGCCACGAGTTATATGAGAGGTTTTTCGCCGGACGTAAAATAACCGACTACTCGGCCGAATATGTCAAGGGGGTTTTGGAAATAGCAGAGGGTATTTTCCGTGAAAAAGATAGTTACCGAGGCATGTACGATTTCAGCTGCTGGTATGCGAATTGGCGCAAAAATAAGGAAAAGGAAGAATGACTAATACGGAGCCGTATTTGGATCTGTTTATTACGACAGGTGATTGAACATGAGCAAATTCGTGATCCATCCCTTGGTTGTGGGCATCAATGAGACTGATCAGGGCATTATGACTTATCAGAAAGGTTACGGTAAGCGTATTTTTCTTCCCATATATGTTTTCTACCTAGAGGGCGGTGATCAGAGAATTCTCGTGGATACCGGTATGGAGGAGTTCATGGTTCCTCCCGAGGCCGAAGAACAGACCGGTTTGCAAATTATGAAGTTTGAAGACGCGCTGGCCACCGTGAATTTGAAGCCGGAAGATGTGGACATAGTAATCCAGACTCACCTGCACAATGATCACTGTGAGAATACCTACAAGTGCACAAATGCCAAGATTTACGTGCAGCAAGCAGAATTGGATTTTTTCAACGCGCCCCACCCTCTTGATCACCGCTACTATTCAGATCTTCTTGACGACTTGGAGGTGATTACTTTGGAGGGTGATGCAGAAATCGTTCCTGGCGTTCGCGTCATTTTGACTCCCGGGCACACAGCGGGTGGACAATCTGTTGCGGTGGAGACCCATAAGGGAACTGCAGTCATCACCGGTTTTTGTTGTAATGCTGATAACTTCCCCAGCGTGGGCCCTGCGGTAACACCGGGTGTACATATAAACGCCATTGACGCTTATGAAAGCGCTCAGCGCGTTAAAAAACTGGCAGATATTTTGATTCCAATCCACGATATTGAAATGGGACGCAGGGGAAAGATTCCAGCCTGAGAAGACATTCCCCCCGAGAAGTGCTAGCGATGAAACGGACTATAGAACTGCGAAAGGCAAAAAGGAAGAAATATATCTGCCATTGCTGCAGCAAAGAACACAAATTCTGCTGGACCTGCGACTGCGGCTTTCAGATATGTCTAACTTGTATGCAGGAGAATCAATGGGGTATAAGCGGTAACTCTGTGACCTGGATCTGCCCCGACTGTGGCGAGTTGCGGGGTATCTAACCTTACCAAAAATGACCTTCCACACAGATCGCTTCAAACTGCACCATCCGGAATCGTTTCCCAACGTCCTCAGGACGGTTAATCGCTATGTATATGAGGGAAATGTAGTTTACCGTTGGCAGGGTTCTCCGACTCCTTTTGCCCGCCCTGGAGACCTTTTTCTTGCTTCAGGGGCAAGCAAAGAGATCCCGGCTCCCTCTGAATCTGTAGAACTGCCAGAGTCGGCGCTCAATCACCTTGTGCCCCTCAAATCCGGACGGGTTGCCCTCCTGTGGGACAAGTCTTTTCTCTGGGGATTCCTAGCAGTTAGTACTTTCAGGGATCTCGGATTTTCTGTTGATCTGCTCACCGCCACCGATGTGAGAGCTGGAGCTCTGGCAAGCTACCAGTTGCTTATTGTGCCAGGCGGTTGGGCTAGTCTCAAGAGCGAAGAGCTGGGCTTTGGTGGCCGGGAAGAGCTCCGACGCTATGTGTATAGAGGTGGAGCCTACTTGGGAATCTGCGGTGGTGCTGGGCTCGCTCTTCAGGTGGATGAAGGGCTGGCGCTAGTGCCTGTTGCACGGAAAGCGATAACCGATCGACTCCCCAATTTTAGCGGTTCCATCCGGGTGCGCCAGGCAAGCTCACACCCTCTCTGGTGGAGCCTTCAAGGGGAGGAAGTCTTTCAAGTTTGGTGGCCTTCGCAGTTTGATCTCGTGGAACCTAATGACATTAAAATTCTCGGACGATATGGCGAGCCGGAGAGCGATTTCTGCGTCTCGGACCTTAAGGTCGCTGAAACCCTGGCGGCTGGAAGAGATTGGAAACAATTTGAGGAAACCTATCAGATCAATCTAGATCCCGAGCGTCTGATTAACGAGCCTGCAGTTCTTGAAGGTAGATACGGTGAGGGCCGAGTCTTACTCTCATATCCACATTTGGAAACCCCGGGTGATGCCGCGGGCAATACGGCCCTTTTCAATATTTGGTATGATTTACTGAATAATTCTGTTGTTGGAGCCGGTGGTGATTCTGATAAGGTCAGTCCTCTAACAATAAAAGAGGTGGATGGTAAGAGCTTGGAGCGGATAGGAAAAATAGCGCGCGAAGCCCTTATGTTAGTTGACTTGGGTGAAAGACATAACCTTTGGTCCTGGCGCAATTCCTGGTTGCTGCAGTGGAAAAGAGGTGTCCGCGGAGCTGAATTTGGCACAATTTCCGTACTTCTGAATGGACTTGCAGATGAGCTGGAACGGACAGGAGCAGTGGCAATTGTTTCCCACAGCTCCCGTTATAGTGGAAATGGGAGAGCAATGTGACAGACTTGAGGAACTTTGGAGGCAATTTCACCACAAAGGGTGCGCTTTGCTGGAAGAGGAAGCACGGGGACTCAATGGCGAAAATGATATAAATACCGGCAAGATCACCCCTAGAGTTCGAACTTTGCGAACAGAAATTTTCAACTGCGTTGAGTGTTATGGGAGTAAGAGTTATGGCGGTCTTTACCGCCTACTCTTGGACCAGATCGATTCTCTTTTGCTGGGTGCCTTGCTTGTCAGATCTACCTAGGGAGGCAACCTCAATACCTTAAGTGTGGACATGGATGCGCAGTGTGCTCCCGCCAACGTCCTGAAAGGAGTAATGGAGTACTGGAGTAATGGAGTAGTACAAAATGGCAACTTAACATTCTAAAGAATTCAGCATCTTAACAACACTCCAATACTCCAACCCTCCAATACTCCATAAACACTTGAGGTGTATCATACCTTTTGAGCAACTTGTGCCTGCCAGGTGAGAGAGCTATGCGGCCTCAAGGAGATTCATATAGGACAAATCTCCCCACAGATGGTGCACACTCAGCTATTCTTCTAAAATAACGGGGGGGAAAATGGGGACCATTTACAAGTAAGCGTCCCCTCCAGGTGGTAAGTAAGCGCTCCTCCAACTCGTAAAACGGCTTGTCCGGATACAGGTACAACAAGTCATGACCCCTGAGGTCGGCTCGGAGAAAATTTGCTCGTAAAAATGTGGCCTTGGACAAGTTAAGAGAATGCCAAAATTCGATTGACTTTTGATAGAGCCATTCGTCAATTTCGTAGCCCGTAGCCTGAGTGAATAATGAAGCAATGGCCACCACTATGCCGTCTCCACTCCCCAAGTCAGCCATGTGGCTATATTGATCCAGCTGAAAATGGCAAAAACCGCGATAGACCTCTTCCGCGATAGAAGTGGCCCACATTCCCGACTTCGTACTACGGTATGGTGGCCTGTCTTCTAAGAGTTTGAGCCTTTGATAAAAGTCTTGGTAAGCGGTTTTAACCTTCCTGAAGGTTAAATCTCTATCCCGTGACGGATCAGACATTTTGGTAGGCAAGATTAAGCGGGCTTTTTATTGTAATGGCGAGTACTTATCTTGCGAAACATGGGCAAGATCGAGTCGATAAGAAACTTACCCTCCCCTGCAGGTCTCCCAGAATTTCTATGGAGTTATCTTTTTCCGCAAATGCGACTATTGCAGCGGATGCTTGAATAGATGGGTGACTGATTTACAAATTAGAACTTCGAAGTTCTATTTGCTGTCAACGCGCTCCTTCATTTCTTTTCCAACTTTGAAATAAGGAAGCTTCTTTTCCTTTACTTGAATTATTTCTCCTGTCTTTGGATTACGTCCCTGATAGCTATTGTAGCTTTTGACTTTAAAGCTGCCGAAGCCTCGGATTTCGACCCGGTCGCCCTTGGCAAGAGAGTCTGACATGGAGTCAAACACCACATTCACCACGCTGGCAGCATTCTTGATCGTAATACCCTCCTCTTTGGCAATTCGCTCGATGAGCTGGCTCTTGTTCATCCTCCTTCCTCCCCGCTAAAATGTTCACCCAGGCATCCTCCTTTATTAATAAGGAGGGTACGACGACAATTCCTATCTCTCTGAAAGGTTCTTAACAAACTAGCCGAAGCTTTTACCTTTGTCAACGATATTTTTCGATAATTAACTAAAATAATTATAAAAAAATAAAGGGCGGGAATAATTGGTGTGAATAAGGCTTTGGCTCATGGCCGGATTGAGCTTAGCGCACAATCGAGCGATCTGCATAATATCCACTTTTGACCGATATGGCCGGGAACACTAAACAACGGCGACCCAGTAGGGTCCCGGGATTAGTAACTGAATTGCAGCCCGTTTCGGTATCGTCGCCGATAATGGCACCGAATTTTCGCAAACCGGTGTCGTATAACTTGTCGTTTATTCTTATCCCTACTGGTGTTCCGGTTATTTTGAGATTGGCCAATTTTGTGCCCGCCCCTAAGTTGGTGCGATTTCCAAGAATACTATCTCCAATGTAAGCAAAGTGGCCGGCTTTGGCACCATCCAACATAACTGAGTGCTTCATTTCGGTGGTGTGTCCTAGTACACAGCGGTCCCCCACAAGGCAATGTCCACGGAGATATGCACCTTGTCGAACCTCGCAGTAGGAGCCAATGATCGTAGGGCCTTTGATCAAGGCTCCAGGCTCTACCACACTCCCTGGTCCCACAAAGATATCATCGTCCATCAGGCAGGCCCCTGCATAGAATACAATGGCGCCTTCGAGAACCTCTCCTTCGTGGATCACCTGAAATTTGCCTTTGCAGACGTCTCCTGGGCGTAAATCAAAACCAGAGGTCAGGACATTCCCCCGGTGTAAAACCACTGTTTGCTGAAACACCGGTCCAGAGCTGACAAGTCCCTGCAAATTGGGCTTCAAAGTTTGGGCTATGTAAGATTTAAGGCGAGTGAGGGCCTGCCAGACAGGCTCGTCCTTGTTGAAGAGTTCCCCATGGGCCCAATCTTTAAGAGCGAAAAAATTTTCTGCAGAGAGCATTCTAACTCCAGTGGAATAATGATTAATTACCGTGATCTCGAGTTGAAGAACTGCCTCGCTTCGTCTTTGAGAATGTCCAACAGAGTCATTCCTCTTTTCTTTGCAATCTCTCGGGCCTCATCCAGGAGGCGTGAGGCTGCGACATCGAGATCGCTGTTATTTGGTATAGGGGATCCTTCTTTCTGCAATTTCCAGCGCAGAATGGATTTGGCCAGCCTGAGTTCGCTTTGCCGGAGATGGTTCAACAATGAGTCGGGTAAAATCTTCATATTATTAATTATTTAGAGTAATGACGGTCAGTGTAGCCAAAAAGCGTTGGACCGTCAAGGTAAATGAATCAGGCTTGAATTCAGCGGCCAGAATTAAGGGGCCAGAAGACAGCCAGCAGCTGAGAGCGGGCAGCAGATAGAACTTAGAGGTCAGAGATCAGATGTCGAAGGTCAGGAGTAAACCTGATCTCTGACCTCCGACTTCTGACCTCTTTGATGGACGACTTCAACGATTTAAACGATTTGACGAATCGACTAATAACTCCTGGCACCTGACCTCTTTATTTCCACTTTATTAGCAACCGAGCGGCCTGATCAAGCGCTTCCTGCTGAGTACTTATGCGCCCCTCCCACTGGAGTTCAACCAGAGCGTCAAGAAGCCTTCCCACCATAGGGCTTGGAGAGAGATGCAGAAACTTCATAAGATCGTGACCGCTGACTACAGGAGGCTCCATCTCCCTAGGCTTCAGTTGTTCATAGTAAAAATCTAGCCAGTCACGTATTCGCTGGCGCAGTGGCTGCAAATCGCTTCCAGCTGAGGTAGCGTCGTGAAATGCTTTGTAATTTGAGGCAAACAGCAGAATGAGCGGCCAAAAAAGCTCAGGTCCTAGTCTAAAGAAACGGGACAGGGCCCGTGTTGGAGTGCGAGTGAGGCGGAAGAGATGGACTGGACGCATATGCTGGCGAACAAGCTGGCTGACAAAGTTGATTTCCTTGTTACTTAACAGTAGCCGGGTGCAAAGGGAAGCAGCCAACTCTGATCCTGCAACTTCGTGGCCGTAAAAGTGGACAGCACCGTTTTTGCCCAGGGATCTGCGACACGGCTTACCTATATTATGGAGCAAAACACCTAGTTTCAGGGCAGTTTGTCGCGTTCTTTCGCCTGCGAGCTTCTGTAAAAGAATAGCTGAAACGTCGTCAGCATAGTCTCCAAGCAACTCCTGCATGTTGGTTAGAAAGAACTCCATTGCTTCTAGGGCT
Organism: uncultured delta proteobacterium; assembly: GCA_963712115.1. GTDB lineage: Bacteria > Desulfobacterota > Syntrophobacteria > BM002 > BM002 > BM002. The sequence goes on from CAVQGX010000043.1 coordinate 90,294, forward strand.
GAGAGGCTATGCTGCCAAAGATCCCGATGCTGAGAATCATTCTGCCCCAGATTCCGCATGGCTGCGCACTCAGGCAGCAAAAGTTGCAATACACCGTCTTTGTCCAACATTCTTAGGACTGATGCGGAACTCGCTGCCGAAAGAATCAGCATCATTTCATCCCTGATCCGCTCTACCGCTACCTGATTTAAACGGTGACATGCTTGGAGTATGCTTTTCCGGGTCTGAGCAGGGAGGACAAGACCGTAAGCTGACACTAAACGGTACGCCCTCAAAATGCGAAGCGGATCATCTGAAAGTGAACCTTGCGAGCAAACACGCAATCTACCGGCCTCAAGGTCCGTAATCCCTCCTAAAGGGTCGAGGAGATGGGCTCCTCTACCAGTCCACCAAGCTGATATATCAAAAGCCAGGGAATTTATTGTAAAATCACGCTGATAAAGATCATCAAAGATAGATGAACCTCTCAGGGGGGAAAGGTCAACTACGTACGGCTCTCCTATTCCATCTGTATGGAGATAGGATATGAGGCGAACGGTCCCAAATTTCCGGTCTATGACCACTGGCTTGCTACCGGTTTGCCTCGCCACTAACTTTGCCAGTTCAGAAGCGTTGCTGCTTACAAAATCTACATCCTTACAACTCCTTCCGAGCAAGGCGTCGCGCAAGAAACCTCCCACCAAATAGAGTTGATACTCCTCCCTTTGCGCAACCTCCAGCAGAGCAGAAATGGTTTTGCAGCCCGCGATAAGGTTCTCAACGGAACTCTCAAGCTTGCTGAGGTGAATATTGACAGGTCTATTCATAGCGAAATCCCAGGAGGAAGCATATACCTACATAGTACAGAGAGAAGATTGCCTGTCAAGGAAGTAGAAGTCTATTAATTAATGGAGAGAACAGAGCTTAAAAGGATACAGACTTTTACTGTCTAAGCTAGGTGGTATTGAGTTAGACAGTATGGATGGGGTATATGGAAGATATTAGGTTATCTTACTATAATTATTTAGACTTAGACTGTCTAAATGTATACGCAAAAAGACTTTTCCAAATGAGTCTTATTGGCAACTATACGCAAGTCTTTTTTAGTGTCTTAGACAGTATAAAATACTAATATCGCTGCAAGTTTTATCTTATATTAATTTTTTTGAATTTTTTTCTTGACATTTATACAATATATTTGTACTGTCTAAATCACTAGGTAAAAAATGTAACCCAGTCAATCAAGGATAACTTTTGGACAACAATTTAAACAGTAGCACTATCTCTAGTAAGGAACTAATTGCCAAGACAGGAATATCCAGGGCTACTCTGAATAATTATATTTCCCTCAATCTTATTCCCTCTCCTGCAGTGCGCAGGCCAGAAGAGCCTGGTGGTCCGACAAAAATGGGGTATTTCCCTGTGTGGGTTGTGAAAAGGATCGAGAGAATTCAGGAGATGAAATCTTCTGGAATGAGGATGGCAGAAATAGCCCTCCACTTTATGGATGAGGGTACTGAAGGAAAAGAAGTCCCACGGCAAGGGGTGCTTGATTTTACCTATCAATCAATTGAGCGGATAGTTTTTCCTGCCATTCTGGTCAACTCAAGTTGGGAGATCATTTGGATTAACCAAAGTGCCGAGAGGGTGTTTTTTCAAGAGTCTGTTCGTGAAATTCCTACCGCAGCAAACCGGAATATCTTGAGACTTTTCCTGGAGAAAGGTTTGCTGGGACGGTTTAAAAACTGGAAGGAAATCCTGACGCTGCATTTGCGTCTGGCTAAGCGGGATCTGACTGAGGACCGGGTCGAACAGATCTGTCGCCAGATAGAAACTTGTCCTCTAGAAGAGCTGAAGGAATTATGGCGTGAGGCTGAAGCCTTGCAGGAACGGCCTATTACCCAGCAAGACTTGATTTTGAGGCCTTACAAAGGCAAGAATAGCAGACATACGCTTTTTTCCACTGATTTTCGTGAGGGCACGCTGCTACTATATACCCCTGTTAACATGCAGCTGGACCAGATTTTAAACCTTCTTATGGGTAGAGAAAGGCTGGTCAAAGCTCTGCTGTCACGGCGAATTCCTTCCCTTACATCACTTTGTATTCTCGCTGGTCGTTTAGAGTCGAGCCTTCATCTTCGTACTGCCCTGCCCCCCCACGAGTATTTTGATTTAATCAACCAAGTCATTTTGACCTCCCACCAATGCTTCAAGGATCACGGTGGTACGCCAGGCCGTTCAATTCAAGAAGGCGTGGTGTGCTTTTTTCTTTCAGCCCCTGATTCACCCAGGGAATACCTTCACTCAGCCATACAATGTGCTCAGACCCTGAAACAGATTATCGCCACTCTCGACAAGCGCTGGAAATACAAAAAGGTGTGGAAAAACACCTTGCAGATGAATATGTCCATTCACTGTGGTGAGGAGTGGCTGGGAACCATACCGTCATCACTGGCCTTCGATTTCACCGTTATGGGCGAAAGCCTGATAGAGTCGGTCAAACTAAGCGAATTTGCTGAGGGTGGCTCTATCTGGGCCAGCAAGAAAGTGATTGAAAACATGTCGCCAGGAGACCGTCAGCGAGTTGAATTCGGAGTTCGACTTGGAACCGGCCAAGAGAGGTTCGTCAGCCCAGGTATTTATTCTCAAGTAAAGGAACTGGTCAGCGGTGACGAACTGCATCAGAGAGGACTGAGGGAGATAAGTAACCTTGCAGTCACGGAGATAATCAACGTCCACCCACCAGAAGAGCAAGATTTATAATCTTTTTGTTTAAAGCTTCGAGAGTTTATCTCGTGATAACAAATGATTATACAGATAGCGTGGGTAACCCATTGAGGGGCAGAGCCAGCCTTGTTATCAGGCACATTGCGAAGGCCATGGGGTTAGGCGAACATAGGGTTTACTACGGTCTGGTCATGGCCTTCGGCCTCCTGTTCGTCCTTCCCAGCCTGGGTTTTATCAATTTTGCCTTCAAGTATGACTTTTTCGCCGACCGAGACATAACTTACTACTTTCTCTCCATCCTCATCTTTTCCTATCTGGGGTTTTTCATACTTCGCTCGCATGCAGATAGAATCCGTAGCATTTCCGAAAACTTGGAACTGTCGCTACCAGAGGTTCAGCAAGACTCCAGCAAAAAGCAGACGAGCGAGCTAAATCGGATTGTCTTTTCCTTTCATCAGTTGATCGAGAGATTGGAGAAAAACAATCAAGCGCTTGAATCACGTGCATGGCAGCTTCGCTCCTTTGGAGAAGTAATGCAGCTTAGTCCGGCCACCCCGAATACCACTGGTCTATTGAAGTTGGGTTTGCAGAAGGCCTGCGAAGGAGTTGGTGCCGGACGGGGTTGGGTATTATTGCTGGACGAAAGCCGTCGACACCACTTCAAAGTTGCCTGTGAGGTGGATACAAACGGTGGCCGCCAGAGCCGAGAGGGGTTCAAAATTGCTTTCAGCGATACTAAGGCAAAAGATGCTGTGATCCAGCGAAGCCCGAGATTCCTTAGTGCGCCTTTCTGGCAGGAAGAGGTGAATGAGCCAGATGACCAGATGGTGGATGACAAGGGAATCGCGCTTGTTGTGCCTCTCATAACGGGTAGAGACGTGTTTGGTGTCATGTGTCTCGAGGATAAGCAAGGAAGCCTATCTTTTTCGCCCGCAGATCTCGACTATGTCCTGCCGTTGGCCGCTTTTCTCTCCTACCGTTACGAAAATATTAAGCTTAGGAAGCTAATCGCCACCCAGTCCAGTCAATACAATTGCCTCGCCGCCTTCAACAATATTTGCAATAAGGGGCTGGTGCAGGGAAAAGTGTTTCAGCTGTTAATCAAAGAACTACAAAATTTTGTACCGGTAACTGTGTCCTTTCTAGCTCTTTTTGAAAACGCTCAAGAACAATTGAAACTATTGGAAGTGGCCTCTAAGGAACCAATTTCACTTCGCCGAGGTATGGCTTTGCCTCTCAACCAGAGTCTCTTGAGGTTGGTGCTGGAGGAAAACAGGGAAATCTATCGAGAGGACGTCACCGGGAAAGTTCACCCTCTGGAAGCACGCTGGTTCCGAGAATTAGGTATCAACTCATGTTACCTGGCTCCCTTCCGTATTCAAGGTGTCAATGCTGGAATTCTGTTCGTCGGAAGCGATACAAAAAGAGGTTTTTCCGATCCTCAGCGAGTCATCTTGAAGCAAGCATGCGATTATCTAGGATTGGCCGTGCACAATCAGATGCTCTTGCAGCAGAGAGATGAGCAAGGTCGGGAACTTGAAGCTTTCAACAGAATAGGAAATGTAGTGACTTCATCTCTATTTGATTTGGACGACGTTTTGGATAAGGTTGGAACCCTGATTGGCCAAATGATAACGGTTGAGGCTGGCGCCATTTATCTTCAGGAGAAGGACGGTCTAGCTGTCAAAAAAAGCTTTGGAACCAAGGGAGACAGAATTGAGCCATTTCGGATGAAAAGGATCGAAGGAATATGCGGTTATGTGATGTCTCGGGGAGAATCTGTGCTCGTGCGAGATGCCTCACAAAACCCTCACCTGTCCTCAATGGTCAGAGATTTCGGTGGAACAAAAGCACGTTCAATTTTATGTGTGCCTATGGTGGTTGGTGGAGAGGTGATAGGTGCAATTCATATGTGGAACAAGGAACAGGGCCCATTTACTGCTCATGATAATAAACTAATTAAATCAGTGGCCGCCAGCCTAGCAACAGCTGTTGCAGGTGCTAGGTTCCGCCAGATCTGCCACGATTTTACCATAAATGAGGTTTAGACTTCGATAATAGTCCAGGTTTAATTCCTAGGATGTTTGGCAGTGTTTGAGTGATGATAACCTGATGATTGGGAGGACCCCCATGCAGAACTCCAACCTTGAATCACCTCGAGCTCACATTTTGCTTGTCGAACGGAATCGGGGTGCTCTTGAGCTCCTTGAAACAATGCTTTGTTGGAAGGGTTATCGGGTGACCACAGCCGTAGATGGTCTTGACGGTTTGGAGAAATTCCGTCTTGGACATTTCAACCTCATTCTCACCAATCTTTCTACTTCAAGAATATCAGGCTGGGAGTTAGGCCGTATAGTCAAGAGCAGCCCATCTTCAGTGCCTGTGGCCCTGATTACCGGTCTGGATTTCGGCACCAGACCAGACCACTCCCCCTTCGATGCCATTATCCCCGAGCCCTTTCCCTTTGATGAATTAGAGTTTATGGTTAATTCGCTGATTGAATGTCGGAATGGAGGAGCTGCACCGGCAAACTCAGCAAAGAGCGTGCCGCTGGAGGAAGGCAGATTATGATTGCTCCTTTGCGCGGTTATTCAGATATGAGATGAGCGATTTCTCAACTTCCTTTATTTCCTTTAGCGCAGGCAGATTACTGCAAAGCCTCTCAACATAATGTCTTTCTAGTACCTCACGGCATGAGATCGAAAAGTTGAGGTCAAATACCCATCCAAGGCGTAACAATATCATGTCGTTTCGGTTTTGCACTGAGCTAAAGTCCGGGATCTTTCTCTCCATAAGTTCAGTCACTATTCCACGGTTGAAAGAATTGCTAGTAGGTATGACACCCTCTAGGGTTTCCAATAGGTTACCATGTCCTTCCAGTTCGGTGATGACCACGCGCCATATGTCCAGCTTGTCTGCATCCCGGAGGAGTCGGGAAAAAAAATCCTGCCTTTGGGAGAGATTCAGAGGTAGTTTTCGCACATTGTGATGGCGAATTGCTATTTGGATCAGCTCCCGATCCTCTGCCTTTAGACCCATTAAGATCTCGTGTTGAGAGATTACCTCAAGACCTAGTAGAGCGTGATCCTCAGATGCACTATCATTGAAAGTGGAATAATTCTTCCACTGAGGAAAGCGGCCGATATCGTGAAATAGAGCAGCTGTCTCAGCCAGTAGTAAATCCTTATCCCTCATACCTGACTCTCGACCTAAAAAAACTATTTCTTTGCAGGTGCGTTTAGTATGCTGCTCTTTCAGGAGGATAGGCTTCAGCCCATCTCCCTGCAATTCATAGTAGAGGGCAACGTATTGCTTGAACCAGTCTTTGAAGTAATCCAGCTCTGTTTGTTGCATGATGATGGAATCCAAAAAGCCCCTAAATCTCCCTTTTATCCTCCCCCACCCCCCGGAAGCGGGGTCTTTGCCACAGGAGGGAAAAGGAGTTGGCTGACAAACTCCAAAAGGGGCTTGCTGCTAATGTCATGGCCTGGGACCGTCCGATTATATTTACACTTGGACAGTATCTTAATAGTATAAAGAATTCAGTAGCTAGATGCCAGTAGTCAAAGAGCATATTAATTTGGCGAGACGTGCGAGACGGGGATATTCAGCTGGCAGCGGTCAGCTCGCAGCCAGCAGGAATGATTTTATAGACAAGATATCTTTCTCCTGCCCGCTGTCTGCTGCAAGCTGGATGATGCACCATGCTCCATGCCCATTTTTCTGAAGGGGATTATATGACAGAGTCATTGCTGAATGCCAAATATTTGGGAGGTATGGTGGGTAGCGCTATCGGCGATGCCATGGGCGAGCTTGCTTTTCAGTATCCAGATAGAAATATGCTAATTGGCGCGGCAGAGAGAATGGCGGAACTGCGCTACACGGATGATACTGCCATGGCAATCGGCTTGGCCACGTCCCTCGTCAATAAAGGGCACGTAGAGGGGCACCACCTGGGTGAAACCTTTCACCGCAATTTTGAAAAGGAACCATGGAGAGGATATGCAACAGGACCTCCAACAATATTTTCTCTGGTCCGTTCCAAGGAAATCACCTACGTGGATGCAGCCCAGATGTTGTTCGGCGGCAGTGGCTCTTTTGGTAATGGGGCTGCCATGCGCATTGTTCCCTTGGGTCTTCTCTTTCACAATTCCCGGCAGATTTATGAATTCGCCTGTAAATCGGCTGAGGTCACCCATGGGCATCCAATTGGAAAAGATGGGGCGGCAGTGCAGGCTTTGGCTGTGGCACAAGCTGTGAGGCTTGACTCGACAGAGGCATTTCGTCCAGAAGATTTTGTTCGTTACCTGATAGACTTTGCGCGTACCAGTGAGATAAGGGAAAAGCTCGAGCTCCTGAAAGAGCTGCTAAATGAGGATGTCCCTCCACCGATTGTGGCTAAACAACTAGGCCAGAGTGTTGCCGTGCATGAGTCGCTGCCTTTCGCCATTTATTCCTTCCTTCGATTTCCAAGTTCCTTCGAGGACTGCCTTTATTGTGCTATTATGCATGGCGGCGATCGAGACACCCTGGGTGCTATGGCTGGAGCTATATCAGGAGCTTATCTGGGGTTTGAGGCAATTCCGCTGTTGTGGCGTACCAAGCTGGAAAATCGAGAGAAAATAGAAAGGTTGGCGCTGGAGTTAGCCAGGAAAACACTCAGCTAGACAGGCGAGAAAAGCGAGAAATGATATCAAGCTTGGAGACATTAGTGCCTTTCTCGGGTTAAAGGCTATGTGATGATAACTTTAGGAGTTTATTATGACTGAGTTGAAAAGCCAGGGAGAACCAACTGTTCTCGTTCAACGACATGGTCGCATGGTGAGTATAATTCTTAACCGTCCAAGGGTTCTAAACAGTCTTAATTTAGAGATGATTCGCTTGATCGACAAGGTCTTGGACGAGGCTGAGGCAGATAAGCACTGCCAGTTTATTTTGTTCTATGGGGCCGGAGAGAGGGGGTTTTGCGCCGGGGGAGATATAAAGGCAATTGCCCGGGCTGTGCAGGAGAAAAGCACGCCGTCGGCTGAACAGATCCTGGAAGAGGAATACGATTTGTGCCTGAGGATTCATCGTTTTGCAAAACCCATAATCGTCTTGGCAGATGGCATTATTATGGGTGCAGGACTGGGGTTGGCCGCTGCGGCTGATCTGTTGGTGGCAACAGAGAAAACCCGCATGGCCATGCCGGAGACCAGAATCGGTTTTTTCCCGGACGTGGGAGCAACAGGATGGATGTTCAGCAAATGCCCTAAAGGTTATCCGGAGTATCTGGGGCTTACCGGATACGAAATGGTTGGCGCGGAGGCAGTGCGCGTGGGCTTTGCCAGCCACTTGGTGAGATCCGAAAGGTTGCCAGAACTGGTGAGTGCACTTGAAAGATATTCCGGAAGCCTCTCCCAGACTAGATCGCATGGGGCGGAAGCTCTACTTGCAGAGTTAGATCATTTCTTCGACAAAAATATTCCTAGTAATCCGGACATGGACCAGTGGGTAGCGGCTTACTTTGCTGGTAAAAGTTCAATGGTAGAAATTATGGAATCGCTTCGCCAGTGTACCATTGAGGCCCAGTTATGCGACGGGGTTTTCACCAGGCTAGCCGAGCGCTCTCCGACGGCAGTGGTGCTCACTCTAAAGCTTCTGCGACACAATGAGATTCAACCTCTAGAGGAAGTTTTTCGAGCCGATCTCAAGGTTGCCCGTTTCATTTTGGCACATCCCGACTACGTGGAGGGTGTGCGGGCTCGCCTCGTGGACAAAGATGATAACCCTCAGTGGCAACCCGCTAACATTGAAGAAGTGGGTGATTTGGACATAGACCTCTAGACCCACAGCCGAATGATCGAGCTGGATAGTGCCAGGATGTGTGATAAGGGATATAGGTTGTTCGGGAGACAGGAGTCTGAATGACAGAACAAGCCTTAATGCTAGGAGTAAACTATTGGCCACAAAAAACGGCCATGTTTATGTGGCGAGAGTTCGACAAAGCCGTCATGGACCAAGATGTGGAGATAATTAGCGGACTGGGTCTTTCCTTTATAAGGATTTACCTTCTTTGGGAGGATTTCCAGCCAACCCCTAAAACCGTTCCTGCCATTATGTTGGACCGGCTGGTGGAATTGTTGGAGACGGCGGATGAGAAGAATATCAAGGTAGTAGTGACCCTTTTCGCTGGACACATTTGTGGTTTGAACTGGCTCCCCCCGTGGATGCTTCTGGCTTCTGCTGATCGGAATCAATCTCAGGTATTTTCTTTGGGCAAAGTTCGTTTCAATGGAATAAGGAATCCTTACGCTGAACCCGACATCATGGAAAGCCAAATTTATTTCCTCGGAGAGCTGGAAAACGCTGTATCTGGGCACCCTGCCCTTTTCGGTTGGGATTTGGGCAATGAACCTTCACGGTGGTCTTTTTCTGCCGACAACTTTGCAGTTGAAATTTGGCTGCAAGCGATGACTGAAACACTGAAAAAAAAGGACGATAGGGTGCTACTGACCTTAAATTTGCATGTTAGCGATCTCGGGCGAAGTAAAGGTCTCACACCAAGTCTGGTAGCTAAATACTTGGATTATTTATCTATTAGCGGTCATCCGCAGGGTGTTCCCTGGGCTGAGGATCCTTTTTCTCCTGCTCTTCCTTGCTTTCTGGGTACTGTGGCCGGCTGGCTGGGAAAATTTCCGGTGATGATCCAAGAATTCGGATTAGCCACTAAGAGCATTTTGCCCGGACCCCGGGATTCTGACCAGGGAAGCAAGGGTGATCAGCTGTTGGTCAGTGAGGAAGATGCTGCTATGTACGCAACGGATGTCATATTGCACCTGCGAAGATTGCACTTGATGGGTGCATTCTGGAAGTCGTACGGAGACTACCATCCATCCATTTGGGAGTGGCCGCCCTTGAACAACCATACAACCGAGCGCTTCTCCGGCCTAGTCCGGTATGACGGCACCCCCAAGGTTGCTGCTTCAGTGTTTAAGTCTGAGCCCAGCGGATTAGAGAAGGAAGGGATCTCTTCAAAATGGACCGATTTGTCCCAAGAAGAATACTACCGAGACCCAGATCAGCACTTGAGAAGGCTCTATGGACGTTTTCTGGACTATTATTCTTTCCCATAGCGCAAAGGTCAATGGCTTGAGGAGCAAGGCCAGTTGATCGAATTCAGCAGCCAGTATTCAGAAGCCAGGAGATTCTGAATTCTTTCTCCTTTACCCTGCGCCTTCAGCCTTGTGCCTGATAATTTTATGGTGGGCATTGCCCAGCAAGAGTGGCATTTTGTATAAATCTATCGACTGAGAGAATAGGTGGATGATGAAAAAATGTCTTGTAACTGGCGGGGCGGGATTCATCGGCTCAAATCTGGTCGAGAATTTAGTCGGTGCATCCGCTCAGGTTAAGGTTCTGGACAACCTGAGTTCGGGGTTGTTGCAGAATCTAGAACCATTCCGGAAATATATTGAATTCAAACAAGGAGACGTGAGGGATCTAGGCACTTTGCAGGAAATGATGTCTGGCGTTGAGGTGGTTTTTCACCAGGCTGCCCTGGTATCAGTTCCTCAATCTATCGAAGATCCCATTGAGGCGGCCATGGTAAATGATCTTGGCACGCTCAATGTTCTGGAAGCTGCCCGTCATAGTGGGGTTAAAAGGGTAGTATTTGCTAGTTCGTGCGCTGTTTACGGCGATCTACCCCAACTGCCCAAAAAGGAAGAGATGGACACCAAGCCGTTGAGCCCTTACGCAGCCAGCAAATTACACGGAGAGACCTATGCCAGACTGTATAGAAATTTGTATGGACTCGAGACTGTCTGCCTTCGATATTTCAACGTTTACGGCCCCAGGCAAGATCCCAGCTCCCCCTATTCGGGGGTAATATCCATTTTCATGGACAAGGCTGCTAGAGGCAAACCGCCCACCATCTACGGAGATGGGGAACAGTGCCGGGATTTTGTCTATGTGGCCGATGTTGTTCAGGCCAATCTGCTGGCTGCTCAACGAGAGAACATCTCCTCCGTACTTATCAACGTGGGCACTGGCAAATCAGTGACGGTGAACAGTCTTTGGAAAAATATCGCTGAGCTTGCAGGTGTGCAAGATGAGCCAGAGAGAGCTAATTTTCGTCCCGGAGACATTCGGCAGTCGGTTGCCGAGATCTCCCGGGCCTACGAGCTGTTGGACTTCGAGCCTCGTTACAGTCTCGAGGAGGGACTAAAACTCACCTGGGATTGGTACCGGAAGCGCATAGGGTAATTATAGATTGTGGATTTCTATGGGTTCTACCGGTTCCGGGAGCTCGAAATCGAAAACTCTGGAATAAAAATATAATTCACTGTCCAAGGCGCGTTTAATAGTTTCAGCCCGGCGGAAACCGTGCTGTTCACCTTCAAAGGGAATATATGCCACTGGTAGGCCCTTGGATTGTAAAGCCTCTAGCATCATCTCTGCCTGATTTGGGGGGACCACCTCGTCCTCGAGTCCCTGGAACAGTATCAAGGGACAAGAGAGTAAATGGCTGTAATGTATGGGGGAACGTTGGCGATAGATGTCCAGCCTATCCGGATAGGGCCCCACGAGTCGGTCGAGGTATCTGGCCTCGAATTTGTGGGTTTCCTTAGCCAGGGCTTCGAGATCACTGATTCCATAGTAACTGGCCCCAGCTTTGAATGTATGGCGGAAGGTTAGAGCGCAGAGGGTAGTATATCCTCCGGCACTGCTGCCACGAATGGCAAGGCGCTCCCCGTCTACCCAGCCCTGCTCTACCAAAAAACGTGCGCCATTAACGCAATCGTTAACATCGACAATTCCCCATTGCCCTTCCAGCCTCTGCCGATAAGAGCGACCATAACCGCTGCTACCCCCGTAGTTTACATCCAACACAGCAAAACCCCTGCTGGTCCAGTACTGAATATCCCAAACGAGAGAGGTCGAGGTGGCAGCAGTGGGACCTCCATGAATCTTAACTAGCAGTGGTGGCAACTCGTCCGCCGGAGCTTGGTGGTCGCAGTTCTGGGGCGGATAAAAGAAAGCGTGTGAAGTTTTTCCATGTTCTGCAGGAAATTCAATGGCTTTTGGAATAGATATGTAGCCTTTGTCTACCTCGATATCACTCGATGATCGCAGAGGGTGAAATTTCCTGCCCTCGAGATCAAATCGAATGATAGAGGCAGCTTGGGTTGGGGAGCCGGCGCAGAATACTGCTTGTTTTGAGGAGGCCCGCAGGTTCCAAATTTCGCTGAAAGGAGTTTCAATCTCCGCTAGATCGCCGAAAGCACAGTCAAGACTGGCCAGATGCCAGACCCCCTTGCTAGTATAAGTACAAATGATGCGATCTGTGGACTCGAATCCATAGGTAGACATGGAAAGCAGCCACTGCGGTCTGCCGAACTCCCAATCCCTCGGACAGACTGGCTCTACCTGATCGTGGCGATAGCGGTACAAATTCCACCACTCGTTTCTATCGGAGACGAAATAAAGCACACCATCTGGGGACCATTCCGGCTGGAAGATGGATTCACTTATACCACCTGCCACCTTCAATCTCTCACCAATTGAGCTGTCGGATCTAATCTTTCCCACCCAGAGCTCGGTTCCATCCCAGGGGAGATTGGGGTGATTCCAGGTAAGCCAGGCCAAAGATGAACCGTCGGGACTAATCCGAGGAGAACTATAAAAATCATTGTGGGCAACTAGAACGTGTTCTTCTTGGTTGTTGCGCATGTCTAAAGCAACTATGGTGTTAACTGGCTCTCTTGCTCTGGTGCTGTGGTCTTCCCTTACACAAATCAGCCGGTTTCGTAATTTGTCCACTGTAATGTCGCCATACCGTCTGGCTCCTGGAGAGTTTAAAGATCGTGGTTCAAGGTTTGATTTTTGCTGGTACAATCCCTGATCGGCGAAGTTGGAGAAATAAACAGTTCCATCCGAGACAACGAAGGCCCCACCCCCATATTCATGGACCCGGCTACGCACATCAAAGTGTTTTGGAGTGAGGTCTTCTATTTTGCCACTGGGACTCCACCTGACAATGACATTGCGGCCACCTTCTGCCGGCCGAGACTCGCTCCAGTAAACGTCACTGCCATCGAGAAAAATCTGTACTAGTTTTATGGTCTCGGAGACAATTAATTCTGAGGTAATGGGGGATCTCCATGATCCATAGGGCGCCACTTGCACACTACTCATCCTAGACTTCCTCTTAAGCAGTGTAAATAACACACTGATATAACATTAATATTAATATTACTCTTTATAATTTACATTAATTCCTACTTAATTCCCAAATTCTTCTTGGCTTGCTGGATGTCGCCTTGATTGAAAAACTCCGGATAGTAATCCAGGGCAATTCTCTCCAAGCTCAGTCCACCCTCCCTGTCCAATTTTGTGGCAACTTCCTCATTTCCAACTCGGAGTCCGCCATTGAACAAAAGGGATGACTCTCAGGTAATTACCTTCAAATTCTCTCCATTTTCCAATTCTCTTTGCTTCGGCTGAGCCGATTATCCTCTCAGTGTCCTCCTCGCATTTATAGAGTAGTTCCTCCAGAGTCGGCTTGCTCCCCGTAAGGTGGTTTTGTTGCTTGTCCACATATTCGCCCAGGGATTTCAAGATAAGCTCTCTCAAGGTTATTCCCTCAAGTGCCGCAGTGGCTTTCGCCTTTCGGTGCAACTCCCGTGGAAAGGGTCTTATAGTGTAGGCCGAGTCTGCCATTGTGTCCCTCCCTTCTGTATTTACTATTTTAATAGTAGATGTAGCTTAAATAGTCAACATCTAAAGCCTAGGTGGTCTTGGCATGGATGGTTTTGCCATTACCAACTTCTCATAACACCTTGAGATCACATATAACGTGATTATACTAACCAATAAGAAAAGTTCATCCCCTGCCGCCGGGGAAGGGGAAAGCTAGTTGTCGGACAGCATACTAAAGGAGATTGTCTTGATTCACGGATTTGCCACCAAGGAAGGCACGAGATCATATGCGGAGCGGAACAGTTCACTTGGCTATGGTGAATTGGATGGAACCGGTTTACTCGCTAGTCAGGCGGGGTTCGGCTGCTACCGGGTGGATATTACCGATCCCGGGCATGAAAGATCTTTGCGGAAAGCAATGCTCTCCGGGATAAATCTCATAGATACAAGCTCCAACTACGGAGATGGCGGCGCGGAAAAACTGGTGGGAGAGGTTCTGGAACAGATGGGTGCATCAGGTGAAATTGCCCGAGAGTCGGTAATAGTGGTTTCCAAGGTGGGCTATCTTCAGGGACAAAATTACCAGCTCAGCCAGGAGCGCAAACGCCAGGGGAAACCATTCAAGGAGTTGGTTCTTTACGCAGACGGACTCGAACACTGTATCCATCCGGAGTTCATAGATGATCAACTTACCCGGAGTTTGGAGCGGCTCAAACTCGACACTTTGGATTTCTACCTTCTGCACAACCCCGAATATTATCTCAGCTGGGCTACTAAAACCGGAGTTTCTCTAGAGAAAGCCAGGCAAGAATACTACAGTCGCATAAAACAGGCCTTCGAGCACCTGGAAACCGAGGTGAAGCGTGGGAGAATCAGGCTTTACGGCATTAGCTCCAACACCTTCCCCTCCCCTGCTGCTGATCCTGAATTTACCTCTTTGGAGCAGATCTGGGAAATAGCACAGTCCCTGTCCTCTGATCATCATTTTCGCGTGATTCAGTTGCCAATGAATCTCCTGGAAACGGGGGGAATTACCGAGAAAAACCAGGCAAAGGGGCAGAGTGTTCTCGAGTTTGCTCGCGACAAGAATCTGGCTGTGCTGATCAACCGACCGTTGAATGCAATCGCCCATAATAAACTCCTGCGTCTGGCTGAGGTCAGGCCAACGCGCCGAGTTAGCGACAAGGATATTGCTGACCTTATTGATGCCCTTATTTATTCGGAAGGAATTCTAAAGGATAAAATTCTTCCCCAACTCGGCCTTCCGCCGGCTACACAATCTCAGGTTATGGAGCAAGTTGCCACCGGTGCAGTCCTTAAACAACATTGGCAAAGCTTTGGTACCTATGAGCGCTGGCAGGAGCTTCAAGAATACTATTTCTTGCCTCGGGTTAAAGGAGTGTTTCAGTTTTTGAAACAACAGGTAAATTTGGCAGAAGAAATTTCCTCGTGGGTGAACTCACACCTGGAAAAACTTGAGGCAGTACTTGAGGCTGTGGCGTCAATTTATCGGGAAGAAGCAGCCGAAAGATGCGGTCAGATCAAAAACCGGCTCGCCTCAGCGGATGTGGACTGGTCTGAGGCTGTGACCTTGAGTCAGATGGCAATCCGCGCACTGCGGTCTACGGCAGGAATAACCACAGTTCTGGTAGGGATGCGCAGGGAAGCCTATGTTGAGGATGTGCTAGAGGAGCTTGCCCGTCCAGTTGAGAACAAAGAAAGAACAGAATCCTGGAATGAGCTACGGAAAATAATAGATCTCAACACCCCCTTCTAGCTTAGCTAAATATTCTGAACTAGTCATTTTATCTTCTAGTCTGAATTTCTATTTTCGTCGTCTAATGAAGGCCTAAATTTTTCCTTACCGAGAGCAAGGTATTTCCCTATTGCAGTTTTCCGATTTGTATTGCACAAGGAGTCCACGATTTGAGGGGCCTCTTGCAGCCTTTACAGCTATTTTGGCCCTGTCTTATTTTGCAGTAGCTATCAACCACATAATCAAAGAGTTTCGCATTTTTGATTGCTAATGCCACTTCGTCTGCAATGGCGGTGAGCAGTCGCTTATCTTCTTCATCAAAACCATCTTTTCCAATCTTGTTTATGGCCTCAATAACTCCGACGGTTTCTTCTCCCGATATAAGGGGAGCCGCTAGGATAGACCTAGTTTGAAAATCGTGATCTTCATCTATGGAGCCGTAGAAGTCGGGTGAGCTTTGAACGTCATTTACTACGAGTGTACTGCGCTCTCTCAGAGCACGACCTGCAATACCTTTGTCGGCTGGAAAACGCAATTTTACCAGCTCTGCGCCAGTCTCACCCACAGCAGTGAAAAATTCGAACTCATTGGTCTCTTCATCGTGCAGGAGGATCGAGCCTTCTTCTGAGGGAAGCTCCGCCGTAACAATGCTTACTATGGTAGTTAAAAGCTCCTGCAAATCGCCCACATAGCCCAAGGCAGAACTCACTGTCTGGTATAATCTCAAAAAACGTATTTTCTCGGCGTTCTGTTCTTGAGAAATGGTATTGTACAACAAGCTAGATATTGTCGTTGTGAGCCAGGGCAACGGCGATTTTCCTCCGGTCAAATGATGAACCTTTTCCAGGTCAGTGACCAGGGCCAGGCTTCCTAACAAGGTATCTTTGGCGTTTAATTGGGTAGTGAGCACTATTGGTTTTGAGGATGGAGGGTGTTCCTTCGGATCAAAAATGGTCATTGTTCCCTCATCTAAGGAAAAGACCATGAATTCGTCGGCTGCTGTTTTGCTGAAGTCGAGTTCCGGAAGAATTTTCTCAAAAACCTCAATAGTACCTGTTGGAACCTCTTCCATATGAAGGTAAGGTTGGCTAGAGCCAGGCTCCTTGAGTAAAAAACCAATCCCCTGCACAGGAAAATGCTGTTTGAACCACCTGGCTATGTTGCCGCATTGTTTTCTCACATCTACTTCCAATACCATCTGAGCCAAGTTCAACATCAGCTCTGTTTGATCCATAGTCGATAGTTCCTGTTTCATTGTAGTTCCTCAATCACCAACTTTGATGTTCTGCCAACCCTCCGGTTCGGCCTCCAAAGATTGACCGACCAATGTCCAAAGCAACTGCACCGAAAGGGCTATCCGCCTACCCTGCAAAACGTCTGAATATCTTGCACCACTTGTTTATTAGCAGAAATGATTGGGACCGACTGATAGTGCTGGTAAAAGATGCCCGCAGCAAACCGGAATGGTGATTGGAATTCCAAAAGAGTACCTCAGAATAGAGGAGGAAAGTCCCAAGAGATCACTTTCCAAACTCCCAACAGAACAGTCTTGTCCTATTGGGAGTCTGTCCGGCAGAATTTGGGCTTCATTTTTGTCACTCTTCTCTTTGTAACAACAAAAGCAAAAAAGGTGGTGGATCTGGGAAAATAGGCCTTTCCCGATCACGCAGAGCTATGCTCTGTTTGCCGAGTCATATTAGCATACTAGCGGGCAATGTAAAAAAAAACAAGATTGAATAAGAAATGATGGAATAACGGAATACTGGACGGTTTCCACACAACTCATAAATAGCTTAGTACTTTTGGACCCAATATTGTTCGCGCTCGCTTTGCTCCGCTCAGTCCCGCAAGCGGGTTCCCAGTTTTCAGTATTCCATGAAGGCGAGCTTTTGGATCAAGTTTAGATGCCAAAAAACAGCTTGGCATTGTTGGAAGTGATGAACCGAACATCCTCGAAAGGTATGCCTTTTAGCCTAGAGAGTTCTTCTAGGGTGATCATTAGGTCGGCAGGCTCAGAAATCCTTCCCTGGTATTCAACCGGAGAATCAGTCTCAACTAATATGCGCTCCATGGGTGCAACTCTCATAGCTGCCTGGTGCGGTGGGCTGTAGGCTAGAGCAGGGGTGGCGGAGACGTAGTAGCCGTCGCCAATGATCTTTTCGAGAATCTCCAGTGGGCCGCTATACCAGTGGAACACACCCTTTTCAATTCCCGAATCCTTTACCATCTGATGAGACCTTTTGTGGGAGAAGCGTGAATGGACAACAACTGGGCGGTTGTACCGGAATGCTATGGAGAGTAGTTTTGAAAAAACCTCCCACTGAACCGGCTTCTTCACCTTTGCCTTGTAATCGATTCCCACCTCACCCAAGGCTATGCAGCTGGCCAGGTTTTTCTCGATGAACTTTACGTTTTCCTCTATGGTGTCCTGGCTTATTGACCAGGGGTGATAGCCAATTGCAGGATGCACCATTCCAGGGAATTGTCTGGCGAGATCGAGAGTCCTTTGGTTTGAGAGCAGATCCATTCCCACCGCCACAATCCCCTTGATGCCCACATCTTTGGCCCTTAGGATTGCCCGGTGGATATCTTCAATCTCGTTCAGATGTGCGTGAGTATCTATCATAAGTGAGATTTTGGATTGCGGAGTTCTAATTTCGAAATTGTCCTTCGGACTCCCACCCTTCGGGCGGGTTCCCGGTTTCGACATTTGAAATTTCAACTCTATGCTCGTTGCCCTTTGCCAACTGGACTACTGACTCCTCAAGTTAGAGTGGCCAGAGGCAACAAGGTCGTGGTTTTTCAAATTCGTTTTCACAGGAGGCCAGTTGGCTCGAATAACTTCTGCTGCGGTTTTGGACTTTGCCCGCCACTCTTTTCAACCAGGATTTCTTATTATAGGTTCCTCGGTTGAAGCCGTTGTGTCCCTCATGGTAGGCAAGATAGAGATTATAGGCGTCATTTTGAGCAATTCCACAGATAGAATAGCTGAGATCGCAATACCAGCCGATAAAATCAATGGCATCAGCGAAGTTATCCCTGTCAGCTCCCCAATTACCAGTAGCACTCTTATACTTCTCCCAGGTTTCGTCCACCGCCTGCGAATAGCCATAAGCAGAGGAAGGTCTTGGGCCTGGGAGAAAACAAAAACAGGTGGTCCGGGGTGGTTTTGCCTCGGCTTTGAATTTTGACTCCTGATGCACAATGGCCATAAGCACGGGAATGGAAACTGACCATTTTCTAGATGACCGGTAAGTACGCTGGTACCAGTCACGGTTTTGCCGAAAGATCTGGCAAATATTGTCTATTTCCTCTGGGGGTTTCTGGAGATGAGCACACCCCAGGACCAAAGCAGGGAGGGTGCAGATCAGCGAGAGGATGATCATAGCGTACGGGTTTCTTCGACTCATCTCATTTAGAATCTGGCGGGTGGAAGTTGAATTCCTTGGTTAAAATAGTCTTCCTGGAAGAAACTCCTGAAACTTTTTCAAAAGGCTATGAAGTTTCTCCTCATAGTAAGCCACGTTTTCATCCGGATGATTTGGATCATAGTCTGAGGTGAGTTTGGAATTTTCATACACCCTAACCCTCTTGGCCTTGCCGGTTACATAATAGGAGACTTGATCTCCGGCTCGGTATGGCCGAGTTGAGGCAAGGGCCAATTCGTAGGTTGCTGCAGGGTTGCGCTTTTTCGCTGCTACCTTTTCACCGTAAGTGTCCAAGGATTCGGTAAGAGTTTCAGTCTTAGCTAGCCAGGAGATTCCCATCTGGTGCTGTTCGAGCCTATTCAAGCAGTCTTTGAATAAAGAGTGAATTTCTTTTTCCTTTCCTTGCAACAAAAGCCTAATCATGCTGGAGAGAAACTCCCGCAGGTACTTCTCCATCCCACGGGAGCGCAGCCCGCTTCCTTTTATGGTTACATTACCCTTGTCATCCATTAGAGCATAGTTTTTCTTCTTGTAAGAGAACATGGCCTGGTATTTCCCAGCCATTTCCACTTCTATACCGGATGGTAAGCTGTCTGATAAACGTTCAATGAGCTCCTCTGCCTCCTCATCGGTCCTTACCCTTGGAGGCGGAACAAAATAGATGCCGTCAGTATCTATCTCGATTGGTTCGCCACCCTCTTTCCTTAGCCACTCTACCATCTGACCAATGATTTCTCTACCGCGACGAGTCACCTCGCCTGCCAGTTGGGGATCGGCAAAGTTATGGAGTCTGGTGCCAAGGTAGCCGTAAAATGAGTTGATCAAGATCTTGAAGGTTTGCTGCAGGGCTTCGTAGTAGTCTTTTTGGTGTGGGTCTTCAGCTGTTAGTGCTCTTTTTTTCGCTTCCATGCGAAAGTCTCGCAGGTCGCGGAGTAAGGGTAAGAAAACATCCAGAGTGTCGGCTGAAGGCTTGAGGCTGTTGGAGATCAGAATGGAGGGATAAAGAGAAGCTACGTCGCAAGAGACCACGGGGCTAACGACACCATGGCGGAAAACATCTGTGTGGCCGCCGGCAAAAGCTTCAGCCTCGCCCGGTTTGGGCACGGAGGTTCGCTGTCTGAGATATTCTCGGATGAATAGAGCATTGATTTTTGTGGCATTTCCCCGCACGAAAATGTTCTGGTATGAGAAGGGAAAGATACGTGTTTGCAGGAAAAAAGGATAGGCTAGAAGTTCAGACAGGGCTAAAGTTTCTCTGACGTCGTCGAGATTGTATTGCTTCAGTTCCTCGGGTTTGTTCTCATAATACCACTGGATTTCCTCGGGCTCTATGTAGGTCCTATCTGGCGCTGCCAGCCCAAAATGACGGGCTGCAGCCTTTAGTGCGTAACTTTCCAATTCCCTCGCCACAATGTCATAATACTGTAGAAGAAAAAGGGTATCGACCACATGCCGGCCAAAAATGTCCATGCGGGTGTAGTCGATTACCCGCTCAGCTACGCTGAAGCGAGACCTTCTGATACGAGGTTCGCTCCCGTCCCTGCCCCATTGGAGCTTGACCCCATACATTCGGGCTCGGGTGACTATATATTCCAGATCGAAATTGAACAGGTTATGCCCCTCCAGAACATCTGGATCGAGGCTTTGTACTTTAGCGCCCAGGGCCTCAAGCATTTCCTTTTCTTCATATTCCGTAGCGAAGAGAACTTCTTCGTTACCGCGATTATCCATTAGAGCTACGGAGAGAATGCGGTCCTCTTGGCGGGAAGGATTGGAGAAAGCATAGCCAGGAGCGGTGGCTGTCTCTATATCAAGTGCTAGCCGGTGAAGGTCCTTGAAAGGAAGTCCTTTGAAAAGGGTTTTGCCCGTCAGCAACAGGAACTGATGTACGGGATCTGAAAGGAAAAGATAGGGAGCATAAGGAGAGGATGATGGTGCCCCAGTTGTTTTGTAGAGGTGCTTTCTGGCCTTGATACAGTCTCCCCAATCTTTGAACAGTGCCAGAACCCTGAATTCGTTTGTGGATGAAAGGGATTCATATCTTGATGTTTCGCTGAAATTC
This sequence comes from uncultured delta proteobacterium, assembly GCA_963712115.1. Classification (GTDB taxonomy): domain Bacteria; phylum Desulfobacterota; class Syntrophobacteria; order BM002; family BM002; genus BM002. Next base: position 110,929 of record CAVQGX010000043.1, read on the forward strand.
TGGAGCAATTTGCCTTCTTCTACCAGAACAAAGGGGGTAAAAGGCTCATCACGCGTTTCCAGCCGACCGTCTGACCGCAGGAAAATGCGCATTGAATTTCCCCCAACGGGCTCAACCGCCACTATGCCCTCGGTGGGGTCAGCACCGAAGAGTACCGGGTTTTTTTCGAAAGACGGCTTTTTCATCTTCTTCCTTTTGCCTAAAGAGCCCCATCGTCCCAGCGACACGCAGAAGTTAGCCGTTATTTGTTAAAGGTTATACGTATCTTCCACATGGAAGCAAGTCTCTATCAATATCCCGGGTCTCAAAATCGAGTTCAACCCTAATAACTGATAACAAATAACCTATAACCTGCTCGTGCCTAATTTGCGAAACTATAGAAGCTCCAAAACGTCTCTCGGATGTTTGACGAGTACTTCCGCCCCAGCATGCTCAAGCTCCTCGGCGGTGCGAAAGCCCCATAGGGCCCCTACAGCAAACATGCCGGCACCTTGAGCTGTTCTCATGTCAGTACCGGTGTCGCCCAAATAAAGGAATTGCTCCGGAGGGACCCGGAGCTCCTGCGATATCTGTATTGCTCGAGTGGGATCAGGCTTTTTGGGCACAGACGGTTGAGCGCCTGCAACGGGATGGAATCGCCATTTGGAGAGGATTTCAGCCACCATCTCCTTGGTGGAGTCATCCGGCTTATTGGAGAGTATTGCCATCTTTAGGTTTTGCAAAGTTAGTTCGTCCAACAGTTGGGGGATGCCGTCATAGAGGCGCGTTTTCTTCGCCCAACGCTTACTATACTCCTCACGCATAAGAGCAGCGCATTTGGTTACCATGGCTTGGTCTCGGCTGTGTTCGGGTAGAGCGCGAAAGGCGAACATCTCCACACCATCACCTACGAACATCTTGCATGTCTCAACATCGTGGCCGGGGAAGCCAAAATGATTTAGTGCCATGTTCATAGCGTCAGTGAGATCTGCTATGGTGTCAAGTAGGGTCCCGTCCAGGTCAAATATTACCGCCTTAAAGTTCATCTGATTAACCTCTAAAAAGAATCGCGGTTTTTAAAGAGCAATTTATCAATATGTCACGTAATGATGCAAGGAGGAGGTGAAATAGTTTTCACTTTATGGATATATTCTTATTGTGTCCAGAAGCTGCTATACTGTTCAAATTGGAAGGTGTTTGGTTAGTATGAATGGAAGGTTAGAGTAGTTCCCTGACCGAGAGGACGGACAATGAAGTTGGAAATAAAGCTTTTTGCAAGTTTGCAGAAATTCATGCCCAATGTGCAGAAAGTGGAACTGAATGACAACTGTACAGTACTTGAATTACTAGAAAAAATCGGTATCAATTCCTCTGAAGTAGCGATCACCCTTGTCAATGGCCGACATGTACAGTTTGACCAGAAGTTGCATGACGGCGAAACGGTTGCAATTTTCCCACCCATTGCAGGAGGATAACTTGGCCAAGATCAGCGAAAATGAAGAGTACCTATCCCAACTGCTAAAAGAACAACTAGAACTCACGGGAGAAGTGGAGAAAGCCATACAGGTGTTGGTGGCCGAGCAGAGTATTCCAAAGCGGATTGCAGAGTCACTGGCTTGCGGTCTCCACATCTTCCCAAAACGCTACGAGCTTAATGCCGGCACTTTTGGAAGTACGGGTCAGAAACACCTTTTGCGCTCCAAGGTCATGGTTGCTGGCTTGGGCGGTCTTGGTGGTTATGTTGTGGAGCAACTGGTGAGGTGTGGTTTGGGCATTTTGGTGGGTGTAGATGCGGACCTATTCGATGAGACCAATCTCAACCGGCAACTCTACTCTGATCTCAACACAATTGGGTTGAGGAAGACAGAGGCAACTCAAAGAAGAGTTGAAGCGATAAATGACGCGGTGGAGTTTCATCCCTTCCTTCGCAGGGTTGAAGACCTTGAAGATGGAGCCTACGACGGGGTGGATCTGATTTTCGACTGCCTCGATACCATACCCTCCAGGCTTCATCTGCAGGAAGTGGGAGAACGTCTCAGTATTCCCCTTATTCACGGTGCCATAGGAGGATGGTACGGGCAAGTGGCAATTGTCTGGCCTGGAAGTAAACTTCTAAGTAATGTCTATGGGACAAGACAGGAGGGCATCGAAAAGGCCCTGGGTAACCCGCCTTTTACTCCCGCCTTTATTGCCGCTCTCATGGTGAGCGAGGGAATAAAGCTACTGCTGGGGAAAAAAGAACGAGAAAACACTGTCCTCTTCGTAGATCTTCTAAAAAACCAGTGGCATTGCGTGAGTCTTTAGCCCCCGATTGTCGACGAAACAGCTGCTACGACCACAGATGTGGCCATCCCTTTCTTCGATCACAGGTCTTCCGCAGCTGAGCCTGTCCTTGCCGCACATTCACCACAGCGGATGGGCAAATGCCAAAGAAAAAAAATGGGAAAACTCCTGTTAGTTTTTGGATTTACATTGCGGATATTGAAATGTAGTATTAATGGTCTGAGGCCTCTAACTACCAAACTCATTTTTACTGTCGTTTTCAAAAACCACCAATTTGTTAAGCCATGAAAGGTTGATCCATTGGGTGTGGTGAGAGTCAACAGCCACGCCTTATAAGAGGGTACGTTTATGGAAGAGGGGCGAGCCAAGCGTAAGTGCCCGCGAATCCCAGTGTATATGGATGTGCGGGTTGATCTTAAAGACGGAACCGTAGTGAAGGGGAAGGTCATAAACCTCAGCACCGAAGGTATTTGCATTAAGACGGACGATCCGATTTTCGCCAAAGAAGAGATAACAGCAGAGTTTTTACTTCCGGACACCCTCAATTCTGTTCGCTTGGGTGGGGAAGCGGTGTGGTACCGCTTTGATAAAAAAGCTGCAGCAAAACAGGAGAGGGTTCATTTTTCTGGTGTGAGATTCCTTGACCTAGGAGAAAGTTACAGAAGCTTGATCCGTTACTATACCCTAAAAATGCTCCACGATGCGGAAATGGTGCGAGAGCAGGGAATAGAACGAGTGCTAAACGATGTTCTCAACTTACCTTCCAAGGAAAAAAATGATGCTCTTCGTATCCTTCTGCAGAAAGGATTGATTACTGAGGAGCGGAAGATGAATCTTAGTCGCTCCCAGTAACCCACATATGCCCGCGGCAACCTATTGTCACAGCTTTTTATTTAATCCTAGGAAACCTGGCGCTCTGGGCCAGGTCAGATCGCATAGAGCATGGCGCATAGCGTAAAAAAGAGTAAATGGATATGGTGAACAGTTGCGAAGCCAGCGCATGATCGGTTTACTGTTCACCAAACGCTTTGCGCTCTGCGCTTAGCGTCGCGGGGATGCCTAGGGACCGGTTTCTCTATTAAAGATATTTTTAATTTCTTACCATTATGTTTTCAACTTCGCTTACTAACTCGGTCACCATTTCACTGGCCTTACCCTGAAGAAAGATATCTGTTAGATACTCGGTGAGTACGGTTGGTTCAACATTAACCTCAATGATAGTTGCCCCAGCCCTCTTGGCCGTTTCAGGAATGGTATTTGCGGGAGCCACCTCTCCCGAGGTGCCCACTATCAAAAGGGCTCTGCAGCTTGAGGCTAGTTCGTAGGACTCCTGCAGGGCCCTTATTGGGATTGGCTCTCCAAAGAACACCACATCTGGTTTGAGGATTTTGCCGCAGCTGCACTTAGGGGGTATTTGCCCTCCCAGTTCATCTGAGTCGTATCGTTGGTTACACCAAATACAGGCGAGGGTTTTGGCATTACCGTGATATTCGATGACGCGGGTAGCACCACCTTCCTGGTGCAGGTAGTCTACGTTTTGGGTGATAATGGTGTGGAGCAATCCCAGCTCCTGAAGCCTGCCCAGACCCTTGTGTGCTGGGTTGGGACGAGCACTGGCGAGTAAATAAGAGACCTCTTGAAGCATCTGCCATACTTTTTCCGGATTAGCTTGAAACGCTCCAATGGTGCCGTACTCTATGGGGTTGAACCGCTCCCAAAGTCCACCGGCGCTGCGAAAGTCGGGAATCCCAGATTCAACTGAGATGCCCGCTCCGGTGAGAGCTATGGTCTTTGTGGATTGGCAAATTTCCCGGGCAGCCTTCTTGACTGTCTCCCCCATTGGCTCCTCCAACTTGAGATCACAATAAACCAAGCAACCTAAGGAGCTTCAACCCAAAAGCTGGATGCGTGTTGTTAATGATCATTAGATGATTTAGGCTTGAGGTTATCTAATTAGGCAAGCCTGCAATCTTTTGCTTGCGAAATGTTCTAGGCTCCGGTAGGTTACCATGGATTCAAAGAAATCGGTTACACAACTTCTCTTCTGCTGGATTTTAGTTCAGCTGTTTGAAAGGAAGCAAGATTTTGCCGACCCAAATAGAGAATTGCTTGGCCTCTGCTCTTGTAGCCGCCAAAAAGGCTGGGGATGAAATACTCGAGGTCTATCACGGTGAAATTGACGTCACATATAAAGAAGATAATTCACCTTTGACCCTGGCTGACGAAAGGGCTCATCGAACTATCCTCAAAATCCTGTCCTCATTTTCCAAGAATGATATCCCCATTCTTAGTGAAGAAGGCAAAGACATTCCCTATGAACAAAGGGCGGAGTGGAAATATTTCTGGCTCGTAGATCCTTTGGATGGCACTAAGGAATTTGTAAAACGACGGGACGAATTCACTGTAAATATAGCCCTGATTGAGAAAAACAGACCAGTGGTGGGAGTTGTCTTCCTCCCGGCCGTAGGCTCCTTGTATTTCGCTGCGGAGGGGCTGGGTTCCTATAAGTTGGAAAAGGTCGAAACAGTTGGCCACCTCCTGGATGAGGCAGGGAATTCTTCGGAAAAGGCCTTAGATTTGGGGGTTGTGGTGCAAGGGGCGCTAAGATTACCAAGCCGTCAGGCAGTTGGGAGACCCTCAAACCAGATTAATCTAGTTGGCAGTCGATCCCATGGCACAGAAGCTTTGTCTGATTTCGTCGAGAAGATGCAAGAGAATTACGACAAGGTGGAATTCGTTCCAGCTGGCAGTGCCCTCAAGTTTTGTCTTGTGGCAGAAGGCAAGGCAGATCTGTACCCGAGATTCGGGCCTACTATGGAGTGGGACACGGCGGCCGGTCATTGCGTGGTGGAACAGAGTGGTGGGGCAGTTGTGCGAATGAGTGAGAAAACCCCCCTTGCTTACAACAAAAAGGATCTGCATAATCCTCACTTCGTCTGTTTAGGAAAAAGCTTCAAAAACGTTAGCCTACCGCTCTAGCTCCTGATTATTGCCTATTATCGTTTTTAGGAGTAGATGAATCTATGCGGCTGAACATGAGATTATTTTTGGCCTTGACCCTGGTAACTCTCATAGCGCTCAGCTGTGCAGGGAGTAAACAGGGAAAGAGCACGGGAGATCGACCAAAAAGTGGACCTGTCACCATACCGGACAACATCTCTGCCAGCTTGCTGCCTACCCTCGCGGTAGGCTTGGAATCCTGCTACGTATTCCTGCAGCCCGATGGAGACTCGTCTTTCTTTGGCCCTTTGATTGGAGGAGAACTAGTAAAAAGAGTTGATGGTACAAGACTCTGGACCTTGATCTGGATCCCGAGGCTGAGGATTTCTGGTTGGGTGCGGGTAAATCAGCTCTATCGTGTCAAAGGAAAAACCTCAGACGAGGATACTGTGCCCACGCAATATCTCACCATCCTCAATATCTTAAAGTCAAGGGTAAACATCAGAAAAGGACCCTCTACCAAGAGCAGAATTATCTTCAAGGCTAAACAGCGTCAGGAGTTCGTAATGCTGGATGAGAGGAGGGGCTGGTACCAAGTGTGGCTACCCCCCCTAAAGCAAAAGGGCTGGGTAGCAGGGAACATAGCGGTGAAGCAGCGCAAAAAATAGATAATATATTAGCCCGGATAATTCATGAATTATCCGGGCTAGGTAATCAGTGTTTCAGCAGTCTCGGCAGTTCTTTGGACAATTTCACTTGCTGTGGCCTTATCCCGTTTTACCATGCCTTCTCCCGCCTTGATCTTGATACGGGTTACGCTAGGAGTGATTCTTTTCAGTTCTATGACAATTTCTAAATCCTCTGCCTTGGCATAGATTTTTTCACCGTTCTCCACCTCTTTTACCTTCTCGACATCAATTACCATTTTGCATAAGGTCACTAGTAGGGCTTTTTTCACCCGATCATAGTCGTAACAAACAGTCTTAGAGGCAGGTTCTGACGCAAGGTAATCTGCGCCACCGACAACCCCAGATCCCAAAGTGCCTAAAGCTCCTACAGCCGCGGCACATCCGCTGAGGGTCAAAAGAAGAAAAAGGCCCATTATCAGGGGCCTAGCTGACTTGTTTTTGTCAATCTTCATAGATAGTTTTTGCATCTGAAGGGCAAGTTGATCTTGTCCAGGTTGCAGCTCCCTGGGTAATCAGAGTGCAAAACAGCTTACCCTTCAAATATATTTTCTAACCGTTCAAGGTCATTGACCACTCGCCAAGTACCACCGCCGGCCTCAACCCGATTTCTCCAGTCTTCGACCCTTTTATAGTAGTCCCGGGGGTCAACATTGTCGCTGCGCAGTTTTGTGACATTGAGGGCAACGACATTGCAACCGTCTACCTGTATGGGGAAGTTGCGGACATGGCCTTTGACCAGCTCTTCTTTGAGATCAGAGAAGATAAGTATGTATTTCCGACCAGCTCCAGCTTCGTTCAAAAATTCCACTGACTGCAGTACCCCACCGGTAATATCCGTGTAAGCACTGCCTTTTGCAGTCTGGACGAAATCATCCACTTTCTGCTTGAAGAGGCGTTTCTGTTGGTTGGCTACCGATGGGCGCTTGTCAAAAGTCATCTTTGCTACTATGTCCTTTTCGCTGAAGCTACCACTGTCGATACGTGCCACCGCCAGGCTGTCTCCAGGTTGCAAAGTCCCTAAAAGGTAGTTGATGATCGCCTCAGCACGCTTGAGCTCCACCTTATAAGTACCAGAGGTGTCCAGCAGCATGTAGACTCCCCTGGAGTAACTTGTCGTGTCAGGACAGCCCCAAAGCAATGCTGAAAGAATTATCACTAAGGCCAGATATTTCTTCATCACGATGCCTCCTCCTCGACGATAATCTCAGAATGATGCTGTCTCTTGTCCCTGATCAGATTTTCCACCCACAACGGTGGAAAGATGAACAGGTCGTAGATATTAACCAGCAATTCACCCAAATAACGGCTGATATTTCCTAGCAGACGGAGGAAAAAGGAAAGCCACCTTAGGACAGCTGTACCGGCAACGCCCAATACAGTACGTGTAGAATGAACAAAGGACTCAAGCGGTATGGCAACGAATGTGAGAGCAAAGGGCAAAACAAAGCCCATTACCATCTGTCCAACTGTGGGAATCCAGCTGTTAACTGCAACACCGGTTGCCTCTACAGCAGCGAGTGATTGCCTCAAAGCCTGCATATCAGCGGCGATCTGGTCCCGCATGTAAGCCAAGGCCGATTCAACGCTGGCCAGGACAAGAAGAATGCTGAAAGTGATCCAAATCATGCGGGTACGCATCTTGTCATCCATTTGCCCTATGATGGGAAACAATCTGGTGATGCGGAGTGATTCCATCAAATAGAGGCCCATGGCGACCTCGACTAGAATAATGACCATAGCGGCAACGTTGGCGGTCTTGAAGTTGCCGATGTAACTACCGCCTCCCACCATCTCCGACATGGGAAGGGCAATAAGGTTAAAGTTAATTACCGCTCCCCCTACGGCGATAAGCAGAACAAAACCGGAGATAAAAAACTGGGTAAGTGACGAAGCAGTTAGCATCCGTGCCGACTTATCAGTCTTCTCCCGAATCTCTTCATACTCAGCCATGCGGTTGTCAATCACATTGGCTCGTTCGTGTAGACCGGTTATGGTCTTTCCTACCTGTTCCAGGGTCTGGGCCATCCGGCGCCAATACGGCATCATTTTCTTCAGTAGATTGTGACGCTCAGCCACAGATTTGCGGTACTCTTCCATGGTGTTCTTGTACTGACCAACGGAGGTCTTGTGTATTTCGTTTAAAATATTGACAACCGTTCCATCACCCTGGGAGGGAAGTTTGGCAACTGCCTCCATAGCATTTATCCACCCAGGAGGAGGCGGTGGCGTCTCGGAACTATCCCTGTAATCCTCATCTATTTTAGTGGTTTGGTCCGACAGAGCGCGGTGCAGAGTAGGATAGCCACTAAGGTCTCGCTTTACCACGGAATTGACCCGGTGGAATTCCCGTTCGATCAAACGCTCTACTGATTCGATTCCGGCACTGAGCAATACTTCCTTGTTGCGCTGCACCAGCTTTTGCTCCGCCAACATAACGGACCGAGACATCAAGCGGAAACCGTTATGGAGAACCCGAGTCAGGGAGTGTATTGCCCTGTGTGCTGGTGTTCGCGCCAGATAGAGCAGAACCACCATCACCACGATCCATATAAGCATGGAGATGACTGGGGATCCAGGCCAAATTATGAGTAATTTCGTCAAGGACATTGGAACCTCCTCCTTTTTTACCGGCACTTTTGCCTTGGCAGCAGACCCGTGGTTCTACCTCTGGTGGGGTAAAAATTACCAAGATTCAATAATGGGCCCGCTGAGGTGTTGTGTCTTTTTTTGTACTTTCCCATACACAATTCGACTCAAGATTATTTAGTTTCAGCCAACCTCTGCCAACGCTGAATTCGTAGGATTTTGGCACCTTTAAATCATTTTTTCTGCACCCATCCGGGCAGCGAAAATTGTTTCTAGCTCCTAGAGTTACTCCCCCTTGCCAACAAAAAAATTGTTAGGTGGAGAGTGCAGCAAGATCTGTACCATCTGTACCAAAGAGATTACGGATTGCGGATTTTAGATTGTGGCCTGAAGTTTCTTGCTTTCCTAATCTGCAAGAAAGCTTTTCAATCTGTATTGTGCAATCTAAAATCAGCAATCGCTAAGACTCCAGTCGCGCTGGCAGAGCGGTTATAATAAGTCGTTGAAATCCAGGCTGGATCTGTCCTATAAAAGGTGAATCTTTGCAGAACATGGGGAGGAATTAGGCATGCCACAGAAAATTGTTGTCATCGGTGCTGTTGCCCTCGGACCAAAAGCTGCTTGTCGGTTCAAAAGGTTGGAGCCAGATTCCAAGGTGGTAATGGTGGACAAGGATGACATTATCTCTTATGGCGGTTGCGGTATTCCCTATTTTATTTCTGGTGACGTGAGTGATCCTAGTCAGCTCCAGGAAACGAGCTTCCATATGCTTCGGGATAAGACATTCTTTCAAGAAGCAAAAGACATCGAGGTTTTGACTAAAACAGAGGCTGTGAAAATTGATCGACAGGAGAAGCATGTCCTGATCAAGAACCTCATCACTCAAGAAGAGAGCACCCTGCCCTACGACAAACTGGTGCTTGCCACCGGAAGCCGTCCCAGGCTATTGGATATACCGGGAACCGATCTAGACGGGGTCTTCGCTGTGAGCAACATGAATGCGGCCATTGCCATCAAGGATAGAATTTCTTCCGGTCAGGTGGAGAAAGCGCTCATCATTGGTGGAGGGTTCATTGGTCTGGAGATGGCAGAGGCTTTGACTGATATGTGGGGGATAGAGACTACGGTAGTGGAAATAACCGACCAGCTTCTCCCTGGTTTAATCAGTCGCAACATGGCTCAGATTGTCAAACATCACATGGAGGAAAAGGAGGTCTCCTTTCTGCTTGAGCACAGGGTCGAGTGTCTGGAGGGCAATGGCAAAGTTGAACGGGCCGTAACCGCCGAGAAGACCATTGAAACGGATATGGTAATCTTGGCTGTGGGAGCTGAACCAAACTCTGATTTGGCCAGGGCAGCCGGGCTGGACATTTCACCTAAGGGAGCCATAGTGGTGAACAGTAGGATGCAAACTTCCGACCCGGACATATATGCTGGTGGAGACTGTGTAGAAGTTACCAATCTAATAAGCGGCAAGCCGGGTTACTATCCCCTGGGCTCCATGGCTAATCGTCAGGGACGGATCATAGGAACTAATCTGGCCGGTGGAAATGCAGAATTTCCCGGTGCTGTGGGAAGTTTTGTAGTTAAAGTATTCGATCTGTCCGTTGCAGCCGCTGGTTTGAGTATCGAGGCGGCACAGCGGGAAGGTTTCGACGCAGCAAGTGCTCTGGTGATCCAGTTCGATCGAGCCCATTTTTACCCCGAGAAAGATTTAATGACCTTGGAGCTAGTAGTAGAAAAAGCTAGCGGAAGGGTTTTGGGGATTCAGGGTGTGGGTCCAATGGGCGAGGGTACAGTCGGCCGAATAAATGCGGTGGCGTCAATTCTAAAATACAAACCCACAGCAGAAGATATCGGTAATTTGGAACTGGCCTATTCTCCTCCATTCTCGGCGGCAATGGATATTGTCAATGCCCTCGGGAATACTGCGGAGAACATTCTGGCAGGAAAGAACAGGGTTGTGGATGTAGACGAATTCGATGAACTCTGGAAGCAGAAAGAGAGCGGCGATGTGGTCTTTCTGGATTGCAGGGGTTGGGGCAATGCGGAGCCTTTTGTCAATAAATATCCCCACCACTGGAAGAGCCTTCCTCAGGACGAGCTAAGGGCCAGGATGGCGGAAGTGCCCCGTGATAAAAAGCTCGTGCTAATATGCAACACCGGTGTGCGTTCCTACGAGGCCCAGGTGATCCTTGACGAGATGGGCATAACGGATAGTTGTAACCTACAAGGGGGAGTGGCGTGCCTGAAGAAGTGGGGACTGGATCTCGCTTAAAGCGAGATCGAACGGGTAGCAGGCAGCTGGCAGCAGACAGGGGAGACTAAGCACTAGGCAGTGAACACTAAGCACCAAGTACAAGAACGCATAGCTTGCAGTCAAATCCGAGACAGCTGAAATCTGGAGTGAGATATGAGATCTGAGATGTGGGATACTAAATCCGAAAATAGCGAACCTCATATCACATATCGCATATCCCACATCTGATGCTCAGAATTGGCGATTTGTGAAAGGGAAAAATAATTGTTTGGTTGGCAGAAGGAGCATTCGCCATAAAGCGATTGCAGTCGGGAGGGATAATAACAAACTATTACTGCACGTCTGCCTGTGGCCACTGTCTCTATAATTGTAGTCCTCGCTGGAAAAGGGAATACATTGGCAGGGAAAAACTGCGGCAGATACTGCAAAAAGTCAAAAACCTGGGCTGCCACTCGGTTCACATTGGCGGCGGCGAGCCATTTCTGAACTTGGATGGCCTAGAAATGGTTGTGGAAGTGGCTCGCTCCATGTCGGTTAACCTTGAATACGTAGAGACCAACTCCTCTTGGTTCAGAGGAAGACAACCCGCGCTCGATGTTTTGTCTGCCCTGAAAGGGAAAGGCCTTTCCACCCTCCTCATATCCATGAGTCCATTCCACAACGAACACATACCTTTTTATAGAGTAAAGGGTGTTATTGAAGCGTGCAAAGAGGTCAAGATAAACGTCTTTCCCTGGATTTCAGAATTCTATCCGGAGATAGATTCATTTGACGACCAGATTACTCACGCCCTATCCGCCTATGAAAGTAGGTACGGTGAAAACTACCTGGCGAAAATCCCCTCACGTTACTGGGTCCATTTTGGCGGAAGAGCTCTCAAGACTTTTGCCAGGATCTATGGCACCAAGGACTATAGAGACATTGTCTCCGTGAACAAGGGGGGTTGCAGCGAACTGTTGGATGTGAGTCACTTTCACATTGACTTATTTGGCAATTATATTCCTGGACTTTGCTCGGGCCTTGCTATTCGATACGAGGATCTCGGAGACAGGGTGGCCCGAGAAGAATATCCCTTCCTGACCACTCTTTACCACTATGGCATTAAGGGATTTTTGGATCTAGCAGCCAATGATTACGGTTTTAAGCCCTCACGAGAATACTTGTCCAAATGTGATCTCTGTTTTGACATCAGGCACTATCTCACCATGGAAATGGGGGTTAATTCAAAAGAACTGCAACCCAGGGGTTATTACCAAAATTCTTAGATAGACTTACGCAACCTGCCTCAGACTCCACTGTACAAAGGTTCAAAAAACCCATCAAACACATAACCTTCATACCCCCTCATGCCATTAAACCAACTTTCCAATATTGCCATGCTTTCTCCTGTCTCCTGAATTCTGACTCCTGACTTTTGTTTTTGGCTCTTTGACCAAGTTGATTTCCGGATTTGGCCAGATTTAGTCATTTGGCAAGATTCACCATGGGTGAGTGGTTGATATTAAATATTTGATTTTATTAATTTAAGTGTATTTTTACAGTTCTTGGCATCTTTTCTGCCTATGTTAACAAGGCAGACTCCAAAACTCCTTTTCTTGCTCAACTCTTTATGGCCCTTGCCCCCATCAGAATCGGGCGCGATATCTGGCGGGGGCTTCCTTTTTCAATTTAATCAAAAATGGTCAGTACCCCAATCTACAATCACTCCCCTTCTCCCCATGCCTTCCGACTGCGCTCTATCTTTTTCCGCACTGTGGCCCAGGTTTTGGTGGTAAGGAAGGACTCCGGCCAGCGGTTCACCATTCGTTTAAACATTTCAAAGGGAACGGTAAAGGTAATTTCGTCGGTCTTGAGAAATTTTCGATCAGACGAATCCCAGCCGCCTAGGACCGCCTTGAGCCTTCCTTGATCGAGATATCGCAGGGGCCAGGTGACGATATTGGAACAGCCGGCATCATTTCTAAAGGCCGCTAATTCCCCCTGAATCCCCCTCACGCAATTCAGGGTAGCGTGATATACTCCAGCGGGAAGATGGAATAAACTAAATTTGCCTCTGCCTCCCCAATTTGCCATTTCCTAGCTCAGATCGCAAGGTAACGGTACGATGAATTAGAGAATTAGTTAAATAGTCAAGTGGTTAACGGTTTACCGCTCACCGCTTACTGCTCACTTTTTACCTTTCATCCTCTAGCCAGAACAACCTATAACAAATTGACTAATTAACTAATCAACCAATTGACGCTATGCGCTTTACGCAAAGGAGAGACCATGACCGATTTCACCGGCAAAGTGACTTTGATTACTGGTGGCGCCTGTGGTCTGGGGCGGCTGGTTGCTCAGAAGATGGCTGCAAAGGGAAGTCACGTCGTCCTCTGGGATATCGCCCATGAGAGTTTAGCTAATACAGCCAGAGAAATTTCTGCAGCTGGCTACAAGGTGACGACTTATCACTGCGATGTTTCTGACCGTGATATGGTCTATGGTCTTGGAGAAAAAGTGAAAAAAGATGTTGGCAAAGTAGATATCATTATTAATAACGCCGCGGTTGTCTCTGGAAGACCTTTCCTGGAGTGCAGTGACGAACAAATAGAACGAACTATGAGGGTCAATGTGCTGGCCCACTTTTGGACGGTGAAGGCTTTCCTTCCGGATATGGTCCAGACAAATAGCGGACACATCGTCACAGTCGCTTCCGCTGGAGGTATTGTGGGCAGCTCAGGATTGGTTGATTATGCTGCCAGCAAATTTGCCGCTTTCGGCTTCGATGAAGCCTTGCGAGCTGAGTTGAAAAAGCAGAAACTGAAAATCCACACCACCGTGGTCTGTCCATATTATATAAGGGGCGAGATGTTTGCAGGGGTTAAGACACGATTTTCGTTTTTATTGCCTATTTTGGATGCTGAGAAGGTGAGCGAGCGGATAGTCAAAGCCATTGCCCGGAAAAAACAACGGGTGATTATGCCTCCGCTGGTCTATGCTACCTGGCCCCTTAGGCTGCTCCCGGTGTCCATATTTGATAAGGTGGCTGACTTTTTGGGGATCAACGACGCTATGGATGAGTTTCGGGGCCAGCGGCCCGAAGAAGCACTAGGCACTAGGGACTGAGCACTAGCCACAGGTGGAGGACGCGGGGATGGGGAGAAACGGCGAGACGTGGGTTAGAGGTCAGAGGTCAGATCACAGACGAGAGCAGGCAGATTGCAGCTGGCAGCGGACAGCGCGCAGAACTCAGAGGTCAGAGATCGGATGTCGGAGGTCAGGGGTAAAGCTGATCTCTGATCTCCGACTTCTGACCTCTATGATGGACGACTTCAACGATTTTGACCATTTAACTAATTGACCGGCTACGCTATGCTCTATGCTTCCTCCGTGATGACCGAAGCAATAAGGAATAGCACTATGACTGACCAACAAACGAAGCAAAAGGTTGAGGCAACGCTTTGTCGCAATCCTGCCACAGGAGGAATCTTGGGATATTCTCCCTTGACCGACCTTCAAGAGTTTGAACAAATTATCTCCAGGGCGAAAATTGCGCAGAAATCGTGGTCGAAACTGGACGTCAGAGAGCGAGTTAGACATATGCTCCGGGTTCGGGATTATCTGGTGCAGCATGCCGAGAAAATCTCAGAGGTTATTTCCAAGGACAATGGCAAAACCTGGATGGATGCCCTGGCAACAGAAGTGCTCCCTGCCGCGATGGCAGTTAGTTATTACGCCAAGCACGCCAAGAAGTTTTTGAAAACTCGATACATCTGCCCGGGAAATATCCTGTTATTATACAAGCTCTCAAAAATAGTACGAATGCCCTACGGGGTTGTCGGGGTGATTTCGCCCTGGAACTATCCCTTTTCCATACCTTTTTCGGAGGTGGTAACGGCACTTCTTGCCGGAAATGCTGCGGTTGTTAAAACTGCTTCAGAAACTCAATGGGTTGGCCGAATTTTGGAAGAATGTTTCTTGGCAGCGGAACTACCACAGGGAATTTTTAACTATGTCAACATCCCCGGCAGTTTTGCCGGGAGTGCTTTTCTGAAAAACGGAATTGACAAGCTCTTTTTCACAGGCTCGGTGGCAGTGGGTAAACAACTTATGGCTGAAGCCGGCGAGACCCTAACTCCACTTGTCCTCGAGTTGGGGGGCAATGATGCCATGCTTGTCTGTGAGGATGCTGACCTATTCCGGGCAACCTCTGGTGCTGTATGGGCGGGGTTCCAAAACAGCGGCCAATCCTGTGGTGGGGTTGAGCGTGTATATGTCCATGAAAACGTCTACCATTCATTTCTTCAGCTACTAAAAAAGAAAGTAGAGGCTTTACGGGTGGGCCTTGGTGAGGATTTCAAGGTGGACATTGGAGCCATGACCACCGAACGCCAGGTTTCCACAGTCAAGAGCCATCTAGAAGACGCACTGGCCAAAGGAGCACTAATTTACGCCCGTTCAGCTCCACCGCAAGGTAAAGAGTCGGGTACCATTGTCCCAGCCATGGTTTTAACTGGAGTCAACCATGAGATGTTAATCATGCAGGAGGAGACCTTTGGCCCCTTGGTGGGAGTAATGAAGGTAAAGGATATGGATGAAGCCGTTGCTCTCGCCAACGACTCTCAGTATGGTCTCACCGGTTCAGTATGGTCACGAAATAGAAGACGGGCTGAGACACTGGCCAGGCAAATTCAGGCCGGCGCGGTTACGATTAACGATCATCTAATCAGCCATGGTCTGGCTGAAACTCCCTGGGGTGGGGTAAAACAGTCGGGAATCGGCCGCAGCCACGGTGCCATTGGTTTTAATGAGATGACCCAACCCCAGGTGATAGTCCATGATATTCTGCCCTTTGCAAGACAGAATATCTGGTGGCACCCGCATACCCCCAAGTTATTTCAAGGACTCCTAGGGGCTACAAAATTTCTTTATGGCAAATCCATTGCTCAACGAGCTAAGGGACTTTATCATTTACTCAAAGTCATACCTAGATACTTCTCGACACGAGCCTAGAAACAGGAGGAGAGGTGCATGGCCGGTAGAGTGGTGAGAAGCTCCTGTCGCGCTTGCCACGGCGGTTGCGGAGTACTGGTTGAAGTGGAAAACAACAAGGTCACCAGTATAAAGGGCGATCTAGATTGTCCGGTGAACAGAGGATGGCTGTGCATTAAGGGGAAAAGATACAACACAATAACCCATCATCCCGACCGTTTAACCGATCCTTTACGAAAAACAAAGGGTTCCTGGAAGAAGATATCCTGGGAAGAGGCTCTTGAAGAAATAGCTGAAACATTTCTACACATAAAGGAAAAACTCGGCCCGGAATCTCTTGTATTGGGATACGGAACCGGGCGCGACAATGAATCTTTCATCTACCGTTTCGCCAACACCTTCGGCACCCCAAATGTGCTAACCGCCGGCCACATGTGTTATGGGCCGCGGATTGCTACTGGAATAACCCTCTGTGGCAACCTGCCGGTGGTAGATTACCAGGGTAAGCCAGCTTGTATTATCGTCTGGGGGGCCAATCCACTCGTTTCCCATCCCGACGAATACAAGGGTCTCTACTTGGCTCAAGCAAT
Source organism: uncultured delta proteobacterium (assembly GCA_963712115.1). GTDB lineage: Bacteria > Desulfobacterota > Syntrophobacteria > BM002 > BM002 > BM002. The sequence continues at coordinate 127,227 of CAVQGX010000043.1, forward strand.
GAAGGGTGGCGCAAAGATTATCTGTGTTGATCCACGGCGATCCATGGTGGCCAGACAATCTCACCAATGGCTTCGAATCAGGCCCGGAACAGACGGTGCTCTGGCCTGGGGAATGGCAAATATTATAATTGACCAGGGGTTATTCGACCGTGAGTTCGTGGAAAACTTTGTCTATGGCTGGGAGGAGTTTTGCCAGAGGGCTAAAAAATATCCCCTTTCCTGGGCGGCAAGTAAGACTGGGCTGAGGGAGGAGGAAATCCACTCTGCCGCTGAGACCTTCGCTGCCACCAAGCCGGCAGGCATCCACTGGGGTGTGGCTCTGGAGCAGTCCAAGAACTGCGTAAACACAATAAGCTTGCTAATTTGCTTGATGGCGATGACCGGGAACCTGGATCGACCTGGTGGCAGCGTCTTCTATGCAAATCCACCAGTGATAAACGCCTCGCAGTTAGGCGCGCACCGGATGTTGTCGCCCGAGGCGCGTCAGAAGCGATTGGGCGGGGATTTGTTTCGTCTGGCGAATCGCATCGGCGTGATCAACCCGAAGGTTGTTTGGGATGCCATACTGGATGAAAAACCTTACCCGGTTAAGGGTTTGTATCTGATAAGCACCAATCCGGTGATTTCCCGGGCCAACTCCAGAGAGGTCAAGGCAGCCCTGGAAAAAGTGGACTTTCTGGTGGTGCAGGACTTTTTCCTCACGCCCACGGCTCAGGAGGCGGATATAGTGCTCCCTGCCTCCACCTGGTTGGAACACGACTATGTGGCTGATCTGTGGAAGCGACACGGATGGGTGGTAGCTCGTCAAAAGGCGGTGCAAGTTGGCCAGGCCCGGTCAGATTACGCTATTCTGAACGAACTGGGTAAGCGGTGTTCAGACCCCGTCCACTGGTGGCCCAGAGTTAAGGATGCTCTCAATTACATACTATCCCCTTCCGGATTGACCTGGGAGGATTTCTGTGAGGGTGGCTATTTGCAGGGCGAGCGGATTTTTCTTAAATATCTAAAAGAGGGCTTCAGCACACCAACGGGCAAGGTGGAATTCTACTCCACCACCATGAAGAAATTGGGCTATGATCCCCTGCCGGCCTTTTTCGATCCACCGGAAAGCCCCTGGAGCAGCCCGGAGCTCTTAGAGGACTACCCCTTTCAGCTCATAACTGGTGCTCGCATTCCATTTTTTTTCCACACCGAGAACAGGGTACCCGGGCCGTTGCGCAATAAACGTCCCGATCCCTTGGTGGAAATACATCCAAAGGTAGCCAGGGCAAAGGGAATCAGCGAGGGGGACTGGGTAGAGATCAGCTCACCCCGTGGCACCGTGGTGCAAAGGGCTGTTCTTACGGACCGGGTTCCGGAAAACGTAATTGCGGCGGATCATGGGTGGTGGTTTCCCGAGGAGGGTGATGATCTAGGCTGGGATCGCTCCAACGTGAATGTTCTCACCGACAATGGTTATGGAGGCTGTGATCCGGCCATGGGTGCCACAAATCTTCGTGTTCTCTTGTGCAATGTGAAAAAGGCAAATTACTGCAGTTGAAGAAACATCCGGGCTAAAAGTAAAATCGAGCGCCGACAACGCCTTCTAAATCGAATTCCGTGTCTGGAGAGACGTTGAATATGGGGACTATTTCTGCAAAAACGCCGAAAGGAGCGCTTTTAAATAGATGTTCCACTCCCAGAGGAAATCGAAAACCAGCCTTGTTGTCTTTGTGATCTCGAAATACAGCTCTGGTGCCGACACCTAAATATATTGGTGTTTCTCCCGAGCCAGAATCGATCAAAGAATAAATGTGATAGAGGTAATCGGCATAGATGTGAAAATCGTGATCACTATCTGGCGACCAGCCAAACCCCGCGTCGAGAGCATTATACTTATCGATAAAATATTTGCCATTCACACCCGTTGGCACTCCCACGGTAACTCCTAGGCCAAATTGCTCCTCAGCCATTCACAGTTCCAGAAAATAGGAGAACCGTGATAATCACGACCACGGAACCTCTTAGTATGTTGATCATTATACCGCTCCTTTTCTTTGGTTCGGATGTAATGCTCAATGAGAGAAATGGACCACAACTGCTAGAGACATTTGTCTAATATCAGAAGATGTCAGGTTGGATATCTTTGCCATAGTCTACCCCGGGCATGCCAAAGCCGTGGTGTCTGAGGAATTCTTCCCGGAATCCATCAATGTCTGACAGCATGCTGACGTTTTCCGTTGTCACCATTTCCCACAGCCTGGCTACTTGTTCCTGGACATCTTCACGCATTTCCCAATCGTCTAGACGTATTCTGCCCTTGTGGTCGGTCCTAAGGGCTCCGTTGGTAAAGAGGTAATCGCCATAGAGCCTGTACATTTGATGTATACATCCCTCGTGTAGTTTTTTCGCCTTCATAACCTTATACAGGAGAGATATGTAGAGGGGAACCGCCGGTATAACTGCACTTGCTCTTGTTACCAGGGCCTTGTTAACACTGATAATGGACTTACCTCCTAGGGGTTCGACAAGCTTGTTGATCTCAGCTGCACTCTCCTCCAAATGGGTCTTCGCCCTGCCGATTGTCCCATGGCGATAAATGGCATTGGTAAAAGTAGGCCCAATATAGGAAAAGGCTACCGTTATAAAATTTTCCGCCAGCAGACCGGCCTCTCGAAGGGTTTTTGCCCACAACCCCCAATCCTCACCCCCCATGACTTTAACTGTGTGGGCAATTTCTTCTTCCGTTGCTGCGTCGGCGGTGATCTCCCTGACCTCTCCGCTGAGAAAATCAACCGTCTTGGAGGTGTACTTTTCGCCAATGGGCTTGATCACGGAAGAGTAAATTTCTCCGGTTTCGGGATCGATTCTTCTTGGTGCGGCTATGCTATAGATCAGTAAATCAACTGCTCCGAAATTGTCTCTTATAATGTCTGATACCTCAGACTTGACTTCTTTTGAAAAAGCATCTCCGTTAATGTTCCAAGCTTTGCAGCCTTCCTTCTCAGCTTCTTTTTTGAAAGATTCAATGTTGTACCATCCAGCGGTGCCGGTTCTGGTTTTAGTACCTGGTCTTTCGTAGCCAACGCCAATGGTGGAAGCCCCCGAACTGAAGGTTGAGACTATGCGCGCAGCAAGGCCATAACCGTTAGAAGCACCAATCACCAGGACCCTCTTGGGGCTTTTGATTTTATTCTGAGCTTTGATGTAATTTATCTGAGCTTTCACCTGTTCAGCACAACCCAAAGGGTGTGCATTGAGGCAAATGTTGTTTCTTATTTTCGGTTCTATGACCATGACTCGAGTATTCGTCCGGCTCGACTATACCAATAGTTGCTCTGCCCTTTTCATCAGTCTCCCGATAGCCATCCCTTGGGGACATCTCCTCTCAGCGAGGGAATAGTCCAAGCTCCCAATCCGAGCACGAATTTCAGATGAGAGCTGTCCATAAAGAGACCGGGCGCGATGACGATCTCCATAGCTCTCGTAGTACATCAGATATCTCATTACCGTGGCCACCGGCAGCGCTCCATCCAGGGCAGTCTCGCAAATATTGCTACAACCCGCGCAGTAGTTGGAGGCAGTCTCCTTGGCGTACTGGTCCAGGAGGTGCAAATCCCCGACAGAAAGGCTTGTTTTGTCCATTGCGGCGGCGACGTTGGACATGAGGATGGTAATGTTGGGCATTTGGGAACATATGGAGGCTATGTTAGGATTTGTCCAAACTGCTTTGAGCTTGGCCTGGTTATCGGTAAATCCCTTTTCAATAAAAGTGTCCACCAGTTTGGTTGCACTTGAGGAGCCAAAGGACCAACCTCCTTGGGTTTTCATGGCTGTTAAACCAATGCCGGCCTCTTTGCAGGCGGCGACAGCCTCTTTCATCTCGGTCTTATGCATGATTCTGTAGTTATAGGTCATCATGATGCCGTCAATCAAGCCAAGCTTGGCCGCTTCGAGCAAGCATTCATCTATGTTACTGTGGGTGCTGAATCCGAAAAGCTTGATCTTCCCTTCAGTCTTGGCTTTTTCCGCCCAACCTCTGGTACCTTTGTCGAGCTCATCCACGCCACTTATGCCATGGACGAAGTAAAGATCAATGTAATCCGTCTTCATTCTCTCGAGTGAACGATCCAGTAGGCGAGTCATGCCACTCGGATCCCTGGCATCTGACTTGCTTACCAAGAAGACCTGCTTCCGGGCTTCCGGGTATTTGGCGAAAAAACTGCCTATTCCCCTCTCGCTTCTCCTCCCTCATAGCAGTCAGCCGTATCCCAATAGGTAACGCCCCATTTGAGGGCCTGTCTTAGAACGAGCTGATTTGAGGGAATATCGAACATACCACCTAGTCCGAGGATTGAGACTTGGGCCCCTGTTTTACCAAAAGGCCGGGTTGGGACCAGGGCGAGCTCTGAACCAGAGCTTCCGCTTATCTTGCCAAGAGTCTCCCTTGCGCTCAGAAGAGAGCCTGCAGTGGCTGCGCCAGCCGTTTTCAGAAAGTCTCTCCGCGAGAATCCACCTTTTTTCTTGGACACGTATTTTTCCTCCTGTCGAGCATAGCGCCAAGCGCATAGCGTAGGCGGTTAATTAGTTAAATGGTCAAAATCGTTGAAGTCGTCCATCATAGAGGTCAGAAGTCGGAGATCAGAGATCAGCTTTACCCCTGACCTCCGACATCCGATCTCTGACCTCTGAGTTCTGCCCGCTGTCCTCTGCCCTCTGACGTCTGACCTCTGACCTCCGTCCTAGGTACTTCGCGGCAAGAGCATTGACCTGCCTGGGCTCCTAGATTCATTCTCCGCCGTGACCCTTATGGCCCGCCTGCCGCTCACCGGGCATTCGTGTTCGCAAATACCGCAACCAATACAGAGCTTCGGGTCCACGTAAGGTTGCTGCAGTCTCACCTGAACTGAGATGTGACTATCAAGATCTGGTGCAGCATTCGGCGAAATACTACCAGCAATAGTTACACTATTTTTGGTGTTCTCCAATATTCGCCAGCGGTGTTCTCTGCCGTTGCGGGTGGTCATGACATAGTAATCCCCTGTAGCCAACTCTTCCGGCTCTAGACTGCTGTCCATAAACTCAAGCCGCTGACCGGCAATTTTAACAAGACGAAATTTACCCCCTCTCACAGCACTAAAATACTCACGGGTAAAGATCGCTTTTGGGCTCACAGGGCAATTTTCTTGGCAGACAATACACGGCCTGTCCATGGCCCAGGGCAGACAGCGGCCTCTGTCTACAAACGCTGTTCCCAATCTGATCGGACCAACCTGGGCAAATTGCCCTTTTCCGAGTTTCTCGTCCAAACTTATAGGGCGGATTGCGGCGGTGGGGCAGATATGGGAGCAGGCGATGCAATTAAGCTGGCAGCCACTGGTGCCGATGCGAAAATTGAGAACGGGGCTCCACAACCCTTCCAGTCCGCTTTCTAGGCTGGCGGGATGAATTATATTGGTGGGGCAAATTCGCATGCACTGACCGCATTTAAGGCAGCGACTGAGAAAATCAGGTTCTGCCAGAGAGCCAGGAGGGCGAATTACAGAAGGTTGCCAGTTGGGCCCTACTAAACCCGCCAGACGAACTATAGGTATGGCCACTGCGCCTGAGAGAAAAGAGGCGATAAATCCCCGCCGGGAGAGGTCAGGCAAGGCAACTTCGCCGGTTTCAGAGATGGTTGTGCGGTAACCCACGAGGTTGTGTGGACAGTCGTCAAGGCAGTTCATGCATAGGACGCACTCACTTATTCGTATTTTTTCGGCTGGCTGGCAGGCTCCCTCACAATCAGTGTCACAGAGATGGCAGTGGCTGCATTCACTGCTAGTTTCAACTACACCTATTCTCCAGAGCGAAAATGCAGACAAGACGCCAAAAAGAGCTCCCAAGGGGCAGACGAACCTGCAGTAGAAGCGGGGAACCTTGAGGTTCAATAAAACCGCGGTGAGAAAGACAGCACCGATAAACCATGAGCCTGAGTAGTAGCGCTGGATGGGTGAGATCCTCTCTGTAAGAGGTAGCAAGGTCATATTGATGGAACGATGGATCAATGGGATCGGATCGAGCAAACCTGTCTGCAACGAAGCCGCAACCAGAGTGGATGTTGGAAATAGTAAACCCAGCCCCATCCACAGGGCTAAAAGGATGAGCAGAGTTGCCAGTGCTTTTTTTGCATCGGTTACAACTCTGAGCAGGGAAAGCATGGCGAGCCCTGCCAGACAAATTACTGCCGCTATGGAAAACAGCATTGGTTTTTCGGGTACCACTCTGAGAAGACTCGATAGCAGGGAACCGGCAGCCGCTGTTAGTAAAAAGATGAGCAGGTAGTATTTGATCGATTGGCCGGGATGGTATTTATTGAGGGCTATTTTGGCTGAGATGGCCTTCCCTCGCCTGGCAAGATAACCGATGAAATGGTGAATGGTGCCAAAGGGGCATACCCAGCTACAGAAGAATCTCCCCACTAATATAGTTAGAATCACAGTTACTAAAGCCCAGAGGAGACCTTTGTAGAGGGAATTGGTGCTGAGCATTGTGGCCACCGCCACCAGAGGGTCAAGCTGCAGTAGCCAGTTGACTGGCCAGCCCCTTAGTCGCCACCACTCCACTCCCAATGTGGTGACTATACAGAACCAGATTAGGAGAAGGAGGAAGAAAATCTGGCTGATGCGTCCTGACGGTTACGATTCGCATTGTTCAATCGTTCTAGCCGTTCAAGTCGTTCAAGTCGTTCAAGTCGTTGAAACCGTTCAAATCGTAAAAATCGTAAAAATCGTAGAAGTCGTCACACAATCTCAAAATCCCAAATCTCACAGTCCATATCCCACATCCCATATCAGCGGCTAAGCAACGCTTAACCGTATTGGATTGAGTGATTCGTAGTCTGCAGTGCCAACCCCGGCGGCTTCCGCCTTGGCTATATAAGGTAGTTCGGCGGGTTTTTTCCCCAACAAGGAGGCGCCGAAGGCATCGGCCGCTACCTGATCTGTGCTGACTATCATGGTACCGGTCTCTTTTAGATCTCCTAGAGAGCCGCCAGTGGGACCATTTGTCATCATGGTTGTGGTGCCGTCCAAAACCACCAGAGTGGGTTTGACCATGATTGCCAATTCTTTGATTATGTTATGGATATCCTGATGAAAGATGTTGCGGCTACCGCCCAAAAGACCATACCAGTTTTTCATGGTCATGGAAGCGCCACTCCGGTGGTGATCCTTCACCGGAGCAATACCTATTACCCTGTTTATCTTTTGAAATGGCTCCCAGAGGATCGGCCAGTTCTGGATCAGGACACCATTGGAGACCGTTGTGGGCTGAAAATAACTTTCCTTGGGGAGAAGGACTTTGGCTCCTGCCAATTGAGCTGCTTCTGCAATGCCGGTCAGGGAAAAGCAACTGGTGGGGTCGTTTATAGGGTTGTCAGTGACTACTACGGTGGAGGCCCCGGCTTTGTAGCACAGTCTAGCAATTTCGGCCACTAATTGAGGGTTTGTCGTGGCAGAAAGGATCGGGGGGGTTGCGAAAGCAGCGTTGACTTTCAGCAGCACCCTGTCACCTTGTTTGACGAAGGTTTCGATTCCCCCCAAAGCTTCGAGTCCGCGGTTGATTGTCTTTTCCCGGTCCAGGCCTGTAACGATACTCATCTTGCCCCTGGGACTGGGTATGGAGAAGTCGGGAAATGTCACCAGCCCATTCTGGTTTTTGCCTATCCCCGGACCGGTGAAGTCATAAAGCCAATAGCTCAAGGAGCAAGCAGCACCTATGGAAATACCTCCCTTGAGCAATCGTAGAAGAAAATCCCTTCGACTTGCTGTTGGCTGCTGCGCTTTTTGATTCACTGGCCTTTCTCCGCCAGAGTTTGGTTCAACATCAGGGCAAGCTCTTCCGCCGCTTTTCTGTTCTCCGCGCCGTGGACGCCGGCAAGGATGCTGCCCCTGCTGAAGAACAATTCAAAGGTGTCCATTATTTCGACAAGCTTGGCTCCGGGGATGTTCAGGTTAGATTTCAGTTCAGTGCCACCGAATTTTAGTAAAAATGAGGTGTAGGATTCCACCAGTCTCGGCGGCTTCGGCTTGGCTCTTTCGTCGAGACAAGAATGCGGTCAGTTCTGTATCTCCCACCCCATACTGGGCAGTGAAAATTGAATCGAACTGCTCAAAGCCGAAACCATTGGAGGGTATAAGGGAGATGCTTTCTCTATTGAGGTTTTTCTCTGGAGATAGAGCCAGTTCATTGAGTTCATTGCTTTCCACTGGGGTTTTGCTGATGAAATTTCTGCCGAAGGAGAGCATCAGTTCAGCCATTCTCTCCTGGGCAACCGATGAAACTATCTCTAGGTAATAAGGACCATGAACGAAATAGAGGGAGTTTTCTCGTGCCATAGCCATAGTCTCCCAATTCCAGTTCCTTGGCCTCAAACCGTTTTTGCAGACTGTAAACTGCGTAAGACCCCCGCGGGGACCCCATATCGTAAATGAATGCTTCCATCCAAGCACTAGGCTCGTCTTCAATGGCAAAACGCTGACTGACAAGACGAACAAATCCGGCAGAAAGTAAAGCTCAGCCTTACCGTTGATCTTGTCAGAAAGATTTTCGGGCCCGAAGGATTCGGCTGGCGGAAGGTTAGTGAGATTGTGGGGGGCATAATGTCGGAGATCTTGTGGAGGGGTAAAGGGAGAAGGTGGTTGAGTGGATAGTTCTTGTTGTAAGGCACCAGGCTTGAGGACAGACTGGTCAAAGCGGGATTGTTCGAGAAAAATACCACCGGTAATGATCATGAGTAGGAGGATAACACTGTACCCAACAAAAGATTCGGTCTTACTTACAGTTCTGGCCATTCCGTCGAGACCTTTTTAACATTACGGTGTTTAGTAAGAGTAGCTCGAAACAGACAACTCAGTGACTATTCACCCCAATCTCGGATAAATTCGAAATTCCAAATCCGAAGCACGAAACAAATCCGAAATTCTAATTTTCAAATGTTCAAAACAAAGCGAGTAGACGAAACTATGGGTTTGGAGCATTGCGATTTTGGTGATTTGAATTTGTTTAGGATTTCGATATTCGGATTTCGGATTTGCTCCCCTTTTGTACTTTTAAACTCAACTCTATCTTGCCCTGGAATCCATGGCTTGGCCCGAAGATTTACCTCCATGCTGGCGGACATAGGTGATGAAATCTTCTACACAGGTCAGGTGGATGTCCAATTCGTTTCCGTACCTACCTACAATGAAGGCATCGTGGGCATCGCTGTTGCGGAACGTCAAGATGCCTCTCTGTGCGGCATTTTTTTTTGCCATGGCTTCGGCTTCGCGGTGCATGTTACTGCTGGCTACTTCCATGCCGTTCGGTTGGGCATGTTTCAGCCAGCTTGGCCGCTTTGAGCTAAAGCGGAAGGGATGGGCCCAGATGACAATTCCGCCATAATTGTGGACCAAAGGAATCAGATCAAGTACGGAGCACCAGCCGGGAATGTCGCCGTTTTCAGGGTTGGGAAGAAATACCAGGAAATGCCCCTCGGGGCACGAATGTTCCATGCCCCGCATGATCGTTAGTTGTGGAAATCTTTGTTGCAGTTCCTGGATCTCAGATGGAGGCCTCCAAAGATCATGCTCGGTCAGGGCTATTCCCGCCAGCCCTGAGTCAACAGCCCTTTGGCACATTTCCTCAGCCGAACTTATAGAGCAATCCGAATACTCGCGGGTATGAATATGGAAGTCATATAGCATTTAGCAGGCAGAATCCCATGTAGAGAGTTTAAGATGTCGCAATCAAAAGAAGTCGAAGACTCCTGAACAAACCTCTTAAAAATGTTCAAAAACATATGATAGTATCTGTAGCGGGGAAGTTTAACACTTCACAGCACCAAT
>CAVQGX010000044.1:0-16930 GCA_963712115.1 uncultured delta proteobacterium
CAAGCGAACAATTCAGAAAGCGGTGAGCGGTAAGCGGAAGGCTCCGGCGAGACTGGCGAGACGAGAGGTCGGGCGAGACGGGGATATTCAGCAGACAGATGACAGCGGACAGCGGGCAGCGGGCAGCGGGCAGCGGGCAGCAAAAAGGGGGACGCTGCTCAATAACTCTAATTCTTCCCTACTGACTCTTCTCGTCTTGCAGTTGTTTCACCAGACGCCTATATTTTTCATGGATCATCTCTTTGTCAAATTCCCAGAATTCCTCAAGCATAGAGTCCTGTTCCTCTTGACTGAAATATTTTTCGGTTGCCGGGAAGAAGACCTTATCTTCTTTCTCTATGTGTTTCGGATAAAAATTGACCAGCACATCGAGCTTGTCCAGGATAACTTCTAAAGCGCCTGTTTGCCCTTGAAGATACTTTTCTTTAGCCTCAACTAATTCCTTCACCGTTTTTCTGCCATACTTGTGCTCATCAATTAACTCTTGCATTATTTTTTTATCTAGTTCTGCTATGTTCTTTTTCTCAAGATCCCTGAATAGGATATCTTCCTCCTTGCCATGGTGTGTTCTATCAGCGTACATTCGGATGAAGTCAACAGTTGTATCTATAAAGATCGGATCCACTTGTTTTAGTTCTTCTATTTGCTCTATTTCTTTTCTTACCAGCTCAAACATTTTCTCAATAAGCCGATGTTCAATCATTAAAGGACCTCTTGGTTTCATAGCTACACCTCCGTCATAAGTCATTATAACTACTGCTTGATCCAAAAGACCCACAAGCAGCAGTTATCTTGATGTTTGGTTTTATGTCTACAGGGTCATAGGATTTGAGTGCAAAATAATATGTCTCCCACTTTTAACCCCTATCCTAAAATGGGGATGGTGGCCTTCGCGATGACTTAAGTCAAAACTAAGTAAAAACTGAAATGGGGTAGGGCCCAGCGAACAATTCAGTAAGCGGTGAGCGGTGAAAAAGGCAGGGTAAGGGAAGGCTCAAGGCTATTTATGTCACTTGGCTTCGCCGTCATTAGGTCACTACGCTGCGCTGTCATTTGTTGTAAGAGGAAGAGCGCATGGAGCATAGAGTAAAGCGAGACGAGGATTTAAGCGGGAAGTCGGAGATATCCGGCCGTGGAATTCTATTGTGCGGGATGAGCCAACCGCTGCTAGCGATAAGACCGACCAAACTGGCTAACCGGCAAAAAAGAAGGATAATTTGGCCCGACCCCGGTTCAGTATTTTACGTTCATACCTCTCATATACATTGGCCTTTTCTCATTTAGAGTGTAAAATACTGTCTTTGCCCGGCCATCGCCTGAACTGTTTAGGGACCGGGTTTTTTCATACTTTGATAGATTAGCCAAATACAGTGAAAAAGACGTATGAACGTGGACGCTGCACCTGATTCGCCGAAGGAAAAGAAGTTGAAGTCTAGAAAGACTGGAATCACGGCCACTGTTTTTATTCTGCTCGGTCTTGGCGTTTCGCTCTGGGTTGGCCTCTCCTTTTGGACGCAAGACGTAGGACGGCCGCAAAACCCTGCTAAACAAGAAAAAGTACCGGTAGTTATAGGAACGGCAACACAAAAGACAGTGCCTGTGCAGTTACATGCCATAGGAAACGTGGAGGGCTATGCCTCTGTGGCCATTAAAGCGAGGGTCGATGGTGAGCTCACCGCTGTCCATTTTCAGGAGGGCCAAGAGGTAAAGAAAGGGGATTTGCTCTTTACGATTGACCCACGTCCCTATGAGGTCGCCCTCAAAGAGGCAAAGGCTCAGCTGGAAAAAGATACGATTCTTGCCCAAAAAGCGGAAAAAGATCTGTTGCGCTACCAAGCACTCGTCGATTCAGACACTATTAGCCAGGAACAATATGATCAAGTTTATTCCAACGCCAAAGCCCTCAAAGCTTCAGTGGAAGTGGATGACGCCCGCATTGAACAGGCCAAGTTGGCGCTGAACTATTGTTTCATTCGATCACCGATCACAGGTCGCACCGGAAATCTCCAGGTGGACCAGGGCAACCAGATCGAGGCGAATGACGACCAAGCCATGGTGCATATTCTCCAGATTGAGCCGGTCTATGTAAGTTTCGCCGTCCCGGAAAAGAACATTGCGGCGATCAAGAGGTACATGGCCAATGGGAGACTCGAGGTCGAGGTTTCCCTGCCACAGGAAGAGCGACTCGTCGAGAAGGGCTTTCTGAGCTTCCTGGACAATGAGGTGGACAAGAAAACAGGAACCATCCGGCTCAAGGCGACTTTCACCAACAAGAACGGTCAGCTGTGGCCGGGCCAGTTTGTGGATGTGGCTCTGACTGTTGCCACCATGCCGGATGCGGTGGTGGTTCCTTCCCAAGCAATTCAGACCGGACAGCAAGGCCAATATGCCTTTGTGGTCAAGCCGGATCTCACGGTTGAGGCTCGCCCTCTAGTGGTCAAAATGACACTCAATGATGAAGCCGTAGTGGAGGGTCTCGTTGACGGGGAAAGGGTGGTTACCGAAGGCCAGCTCAGGCTGGTCCCGGGTGCCCACGTGGAAATCATGAACCCGCCGGAGGGCAAAGAAACAGATAAGACATGAACACCTCAGCCCTCTTTATCCGCAGACCGGTGATGACAACGCTGATTATGTTGTCTATTCTCCTGTTCGGCGCCATGGGTTACAGGCTCTTGCCCGTGAGCGATCTACCCAACGTGGATTTCCCCACCATCCTGGTCACCGCCAGCCTCCCGGGGGCAAGCCCGGAGACCATGGCTACTGCCGTGGCCACCCCCTTGGAACGACAGTTTTCCACCATCGCCGGGCTGGATTCTATGACCTCGATCAGCTCTCTTGGGGCGAGCCAGATTACGCTTCAGTTCAACCTCAACCGGAACATAGATGCCGCCGCCCAGGATGTCCAGTCGGCCATTGCCAGGGCCCAGGGCCAGCTACCCGACGATATGCCCAATCCACCCAGCTATCGTAAGGTCAATCCAGCGGACCAGCCCATCCTGTACCTGGCTCTCACCTCTCCCACTCTTCCTCTGTATGCTCTGAACGAATATGCCGAGACCATGATGGCCCAGCGCATCTCCATGGTGAGCGGCGTGGCGCAGGTCCTCGTTTACGGCGCCCAGAAGTACGCCGTCCGCATCCAGCTCAATCCCAAAGCCCTCGCCAGTCGGGGAATCGGGATCGACGAGGTGGCCCAGGCAATACGCAACGCCAACGTAAACCTACCCACCGGCATTCTGTACGGAACCAGCAAGGCCTTTACCGTAAAGGCCAGTGGGCAGCTTACCACTGCTGCGGCCTACCACCCCATTATCGTTGCCCATAGCGATGGTGACCCCGTACGATTGCGGGATGTGGGCCGGGCCATTGACAGCGTGGAAAATGATAAGACTGCAGCCTGGTACGTGAATGAGCGCTCGCTGATTCTGGCCATCCAGCGCCAGCCGGGGACCAATACGGTGCAGGTGGCAAAGGATGTCAAAGAACTCCTTCCAGCTTTCCGAGCTGACCTCCCGGCTTCGGTTTCTCTGAACATACTCTACGACCGTTCTGAATCCATCCAGGCCTCGGTAAACGACGTCAAATTCACCCTGGTGTTCACCCTCTTTCTGGTGGTTTTCGTCATTTTCCTTTTCATTCGCAGCCTACCCTCAACCATCATCCCCAGCCTGGCCATGCCCATGTCCATCGTCGGCACTTTTGCGGTCATGTACCTCTTGGGTTACAGCCTCGACAACCTGTCTCTCATGGCTCTGGTCCTCTCCATCGGCTTCGTCATAGACGATGCCATCGTCATGCTTGAAAACATCGTCCGCCACCTGGAGATGGGCGAGGGTGTGCTCGAAGCGGCACTGAACGGCTCAAAAGAAATCGGCTTCACCATCGTTTCCATGACCATCTCCCTGGCAGCCGTCTTCATCCCGGTGCTTTTCATGGGGGGCATCGTCGGTCGGCTTTTTCGCGAGTTTGCGGTCACTATCGGTGTGGCTGTAATAGTCTCCGGCTTCGTCTCGCTCACGCTCACGCCCATGCTCTGTAGTCTCTTTCTTCGGCCGCCGGGCCTGGTAGAACACGGTCGCTTCTACTTTCTCACCGAGGGTATCTACGAGCGTATACTTCGCCTGTATGGACGGAGTCTGAGGTGGTTCCTCCGGCATCGCCGAACAACCATGATTTTCCTGGCCGTCGTTGTGGCGGCCAGCATGATTCTCTTCAAGTTGGTACCGAAAGGCTTCCTGCCCGCTGAGGACAGGGGACAGCTTTTTGCAATGACCGAGGCTGCTGAGGGGATCTCCTGGAATGCCATGATGAACTACCAGCTGGCCGTGGCAAAGATTGCTGCGGAGAACCCGAATGTAGAGGCCTTTATGTCCAGTGCCGGAGCCAGAGCGGGAAGTATCACCGGCACCAACTCCGGCTTTCTCTTCATCCTGCTGAAGCCCAAACCTGAGAGGAAGCTCAGCGTAGAACAGATCATGGAGGAACTGCGGCCAAAACTGTCACAGATGCCGGGTATTCGCGTCTTCATGCAGAACCCACCACCGATTCGAATCGGCGGGCGACTCAGCAAGAGTCAGTATCAGTACACGCTACAAAGCACAAACACGGAAGAACTATACCGCTACGCCCCACTGCTTGCGGAGAAAATGCGCACCCTTCCAGGCTTCCTGGATGTGACCACCGATTTGCAGCTCAAAAACCCTCAGGTGAATGTGGAGATCGACAGGGATAAGGCCTCAATGGTTGGGGTGACTGCGGAGCAGATCGAGGACGCCCTCTACAGTGCCTATGGCTCCCGGCCCATATCGACCATTTACGCCGCCACCAATGACTACGAGGTCATCATGGAACTTGAGCCCCAGTACCAGATGGACCCAGATGCTCTGTCCATGCTTTATATCCGTTCTGCAAACGGTCAACTGGTGCCGCTGAATTCAATCGCCACAATAACCCAGGTACTCGGGCCGCTCACCATCAACCATTCCGGGCAACTCCCGGCTGTCACCGTCTCCTTCAATCTCCAACCGCAATATTCCCTGGGTGCAGCGGTAACCACCCTGGAGAGAATGGCCAAGACAGTTCTCCCTCCCACCGTAACCGCGAACTTTCAGGGAACAGCGCAAGTTTTTCAATCATCTTTGCGAGGGCTGGGACTGTTGCTGCTTACCACCATTCTGGTGATTTACATCGTCTTGGGTATCCTCTATGAGAGCTTCATTCATCCGCTCACCATCCTCACCTCTCTTCCTCTCGCCGGTTTCGGAGCTCTGGTGACCCTTGTTCTATTCGGCACCGACCTCAACATTTACTCCTTCGTGGGGCTCATCATGCTGGTGGGGCTGGTGAAGAAAAATGGGATTATCATGATCGACTTTGCCATAGAGGCGCAGAGGAGCCAAGGCAAGAAGCCGGTGGATGCCATTTATGAGGCGTGCGTTGTTCGGTTCCGACCCATCATGATGACGACCATGGCAGCCCTTATGGGTACTCTTCCCATTGCCATAGGCTTCGGCGCGGGGGCGGAATCGCGCCGACCCCTTGGCCTAGCCGTGGTTGGGGGGCTGCTCTTCTCCCAATTCCTGACCCTCTTTGTAACCCCCGTCTTCTATCTTTACATGGAATCTGTCCGGGAAAAACTGGGCACCTGGTCCTCCTCCCGAAGACGGGTGGGGAACGGAGTCCAGGCATAGGGCATGGACTAATTTGGGATTTCGGATTTCGGATTGCGAATTTGGGAATTAGAAAAGTAGAGGACTAGAAAAGTCGTTGGCGTGGTAAACGGTAAACGGTTAGCGGTGAACGGCCAATTACTTGACTGTTTGACTAATTCCCTAATTAACTACCTGCGAGCTGTCTGCTTGTTCTGAGCGGAGTCGAAGGAGGGTGAACTCCCTGAGAGGTCGGGCAAGACGGGCGAGACGAGGATATTCAGCAGGCAGCTGACAGCGTGCAGCAGACAGCCAGCAGTAAAAAGATATCCTGGCCGCAGAATTATTGCTGTGGGCTGCAAGCTGACCGCTGCTAGCTGATAAGACCGACAAACTGGTTACCCGGCTAAACAGAAGGATAATTTGGCCCGACCACGATGTGCGACGTCTTCTGCCAGGAGATTCACTTCATAATTTTCATCTTGCGAGGATGAGCTGTTCGCCACAATTCACACAGTATTTAGTTCCTCCAAGTCGACTTTTGGCGTGTTTCTCTTTACTACACTCTCCAATGCGGATGGCTTCATTAACCACCACACCACAGAGCGGGCAGAAGCGCACCGGAGCATCTGCTCGCCTATGATTAAAGTTGGGGCACCTCTTTCGCTGCATTAACATTCTTCACTCTCTCTCCCCATCTGTGATTATGAACACTCGGGAAGTTCTGTATTTCTATCACTCAGTTCTTTCTCACAAATGGCATTGTGATTAACCTTCGATCCCGTCCTTTTCCGAAACGCCTTAACCTTGGCTCCTCTTTTATCCCAGGCTAATAAATAGCCAGTGTGTCAATTCCTGATGAGCTGCTTGAATGAGAGAGTTTACTATATATTGAAACACAATAAAACGATTAGATTGTTGCGATTTCTGCTATTTATGCTAACCTTCCAATATGACTCAATATTATACATATGCTCATCGTATCTACAGTCGGATGACTACCTTCAGGGTCGATACTATCTGTGATCCTTGGTCGGGCCAAGCGAACAATTCAGTAAGCGGTAAACGGTAAGCAGTGAGCGGTAAGGGAGCGGTAAAAAAGGCACAGGGCTTAGGGCGCAAGGCTCAAGGCTATTTATGTCACTTGGCTTCGCCGTCATTAGGTCACTACGCTGCGCTGTCATTTGTTGTAAGAGGAAGAGCGCATGGAGCATAGAGTAAAGCGAGACGAGGATTAAAACGCGGAAGTCGGAACGCGGAACGTGGAATTCTTTTGTGCTGATGGCCAACGGGCTAAGACCGGCCAAACTGGCTAACCGGCAAAACAGAAGGATAATTTAACCCGACCACGATGTGTAAAATATATTGGTGAAAAATATGTAATATTTGATGGAAACGATCAATTTGTAAAAGAAAAGCTCAACTTTAAAATCGAACTTGTCAAGATATTATAGTCATTTTTAGTTAAAATAATGGTCGCAAATTTATCTCATACTTATTAATGTTTTTAGCTTAAAAAAAAGGCTTTTAGGCAAATTATCTAAAAAAAGTTGGTAATACTATTATAGTAATCTTTTTATATTATTACTTTCGGGAGATCATAATTATAAATTGCTTGACTTCCATCAAGGAAGTAGGTTATCGTCTAGGTAATCAATAAAGGGCCGTCTTTATTGGCGGCCCGGTTTCGTTCTGAGGGAAAATCCATTTGTCAAAAGTGGCAACCTCGAATTTGGGACCATGAGAATTTCTTTGAAAGGAGGGTGTCACTATGGCTAATGGAAGTGTCAAGTGGTTTAATGACCACAAAGGCTACGGCTTCATCGAGCAGGAAGATGGCCCGGATGTATTCGTTCACCATTCGGGGATCAACGCAAGCGGTTTCAAGTCTCTCAATGAAGGCGACAGTGTGACTTTTGATGTGGAGCAAGGCCAAAAAGGTCCTGCTGCTGTGAACGTCACCAAGGTTTAGTTGGCAGTAAGACGCTTATCAAGGGCATCTCGTCTAAATGAGGCAAGATGTCCTTTTTATTTTTGTATGCCTTCTTGAGCCAAAGGAAACTCCTCTGTATAAAGCCATCGGAACCATTACCATTGAAAACTGCACTTTTCTACTTGTCAGGCTTAAGGACTCATAGGTTTTGAGGAATCTAGAGAAAGGCAAGTGGTAGATTTCTAATAAAGAGAAGGGAGATACGGAGGTGAATTTGGGAAAGCAGAATGGCACCGGGGCCAAGGGCAATCTTCTCCCTGAAGGGGGGCATGAGAATGATTTCGTTCACCCTTACTTCAAGGAAGTGGGGCGGTTCTCCCTTCTGACTCGAGAAGAAGAGATTAAGATCGCCAAGCGGATCGAAGTTGGTCAAAAAAAGGTCGTCCAGGCGGAAAACGCCATTCAGAATTGTGGAAAGCAATTGGGTCTACCCCTCGAAGAAATTGAAGAGCCGATGGGCGTGGGCAAGAAAGATCCTCAGGAGGCAAAAGGGATTGTTAAGGAGACCGGTATATCCATCAAGAAGCTTGTGGATAAGGAGGAGACGATTCATCGTGCCCTCCAGGAGATCAGGCATGTAGAGTCGGAAACCCAGACGAGTATCTGCCAACTCAAAGAGGATTTAAGAAAGGTTCTTCACGCTCGCGAAGAGATAGAGGCTGCCAAAAAGGAGTTTGTGGAGGCGAACCAGCGTCTGGTCATCAGTATCGCTAAGAAGTACACTAATAGAGGAGTTCAGTTTCTGGACCTAATCCAGGAGGGAAATATCGGCCTCATGAAAGCTGTGGATAAGTTCGACTACCGCAGGGGATATAAGTTTGGCACCTACGCCACCTGGTGGATACGGCAGGGAATCACCCGTGCCATTCAAGATCAGGCTCGAACGATCCGACTACCCGTTCATATAGGTGAGGTGCTCAACAAGGTGATCCGGAGTTCTGGAGACCTGGCCAAGGAGATCGGTCGGAGTCCAACCCCTGATGAGATTGCCAGGAAGATGGAACTACCCATAGAGAAAGTGAAGAAGGCACTTGAGATTGCCCGAAGAAGATACGCCATTTCACTGGAGACTCCAGTGGGTGAACAGGACTCTCACGTGGGAGACTTCATTGCCGATAGAGCTAGCGTTTCCCCGGAAGAGGCAACGATCCAGAAGGATCGGGCCGAGCGAGTTCATGTGATTCTTGCCACTCTAACCCCTCGTGAGGAGAAGATCTTGCGGAGACGCTTCGGAATTGGGGAGGAGACGGGACATACTCTTCAAGAGGTGGGGGATGAGTTTGGTCTGACGCGTGAACGCATTCGCCAGATTCAGGCCAAGGCCTTGAGTAAGTTGCGGCACTCCAGCCGGAGCAAAAGATTGGCTTTTACGGAAGAATAAACCCTAACGTTGCTAGACCTACTCCGAGGGAAAACGCGTTAGAGTGCGCCAGATGTGGCTGCGCACAGGCTCGGTCAGGACGAAGCGTACTTCACCGTACGTGAGATCCTGGCCGAGGCGAGCACAGCCGAAGATAGGGTACTATAGCGCGAGCCTAGCGATTTTAGCCGGTGTGGGTTTGCAACGTAGGGTAAGCTTGCTTCATTCGGCTAAATCAAGGTGAGGACCGGTAAGATAGGGAAGAAAGGATTTTGAGAAATGAATATACATGATGATATCCAGAGTTTCGATCAAGTCTTTAGGGTGTGGGTCCAGCGAACCTGCAGAGAATGGAACTTCGAGTTGCCGCCCGAATCTTACTACTCTCAGGTTTATGCTCGCCTCCCTGTTGGAATTCATGCAACTATCGAGTTCGGCCATAAACAAGGTCTCTTACTGGATGCTGGGAAATCCAATACTGGTAGTGCTGGATTTCGACTTGAACGAGTACCGGGATCAAAAGGCCCATATAGTTGGTTCGAGAAGGATAGCCAAAAGAAGCAACCTCGACCTGCATGGGAGTGCTTCATTCAGGCTGCCGAATATGTACGTCTTTACGAAACCTTAAGGGATAAGGACTATGTATTAACATTCGAAGATGATCTCATGGACATCGGTTTATATCGCGATAACAAACTCATAGTTTGTTGTGCAATAAAGGAGCAATTACATCAAGCCAAGAAACTAGTAGAAGGTATTAAGGAGTATGGGCACTCTATTGACTTTACATTAGATGATCGTGGCCATGATGCTCTCCGAAAAGCTAAGTACATAATCAAATTCAAACCTGAATATTTTTACGTTGTATCCATTGGCGGAAGATTTGAATACAAGATTACTCACCCAAGAGAAAAAACCTTTCGGCTTAGTAAAGATATTATACCTTTTATCTAATGTGCTCTCGAGGCTAGAGATCGATTTCCAATCCAGAGCCTGGATCGCAATCATATAAGGGGGGACGGTCTTGTTTTTTTGCGTTTTCCATAACCCAGGCACAAGGATTAGGGCGCAAGGCTCAAGGCCAATTAGGTCATTTGGCTTCGCCGCCATTAGGTCACTATGCTGCGCTGTCATTTGTCGTAAGAGGTAGAGACCAGATTGCAGATTTTAGATTGTAGATTGTAAATTTGGGATGTGGGATGCAAAATTTCGGATTGAGAATTTGGGAATTAGAAAATTAGAGGACTAGAAAAGTCTTTCAAATCGTAAACGGTAAACGGTAAGCGGTGAAGGGCAAAAGATCAGTTACTTGACTATTTGACTAATTCCCTAATTCTCTAATTAACTACCTGCAAGCTGCCTGCTTGTCCTGAGCGGAGTCAAAGGGCTGTCTGCTGTAGTAAAATGGGCCTACCATAACTTTGCCATTGTGCCCCGGCCGGTTGTGGCTTCTCTTGTTAGTCAAAATTACCCCTGTTCTTATAATTCATTAACAGTCTGCAATTCTGAAACCCCCTCTAAGGCGCTCGCTTGCAAGTATCGGATTGTCAACCTCCGGTGCGCAATCAAATCTTGCTTCTTGGCTCCTGCACCACCTCAACGAGGAGCCCCTCAAGGGGTTCGAGAAAGTTGACCAGAAGCCCCTGGACGGGGACAGCCGCTGGCTCATCGAATATGAGGTCACCCGGCGAAAAAGGCACAGGATTCCGGACGTCCTTGACGGCAAACGCGATGTGGTGGAGGACGGACTTGCCCCCGAGGAACTTGACGAGCCTCGACTCCGGCTCGGGCACGACGAATTCGATCATCGGAAACCTGGTCGAGAAAGCAACAGCACACTGAAAGGCCGGAACCGGCCCCCAGACCAGGGGCTCATCGTCCTTAAGTCTCTGTCGGCACAGCTTCTCGGCGACGCTGACCAACCGCAGCACCATCCCGACGTGATGGAATTTCATGACGCTCCCCCTCTCAGCTTGCAGCTGACAGCGGACAGCCGGCATTTAGGGGCGTGATTAGGTGACGTTCTTAAGTTTTTTAGTTTTGTATGAACGTCGCGGTAATCGGACCGAGGTGAATTAAGAGTTAGGCTCAGCTGATGTTGACTGTATCCGATCCCAGCAACGCTTGGTTGCAATTAGAGCACAGTTCAAGCAAAAAGTTACGACTTCGCCTTGATCGTTTAAGAAGGCCATGGCCGCATCTGTGTCTTTCCATCGTTCTGGATCATTTTCTCCAGATGTCGCCCAAAGTGGAATCCTGGTAATACTTATCTGATCCTGTCTAATCCAGGCCCCGCAAAGATAGCAAGTTTTTTCCAGCACGGTTGCGAACCTCCTCCAAGCGGGCCAAGGGAGACGTCCCAGAGCACAATGGGCTGCCGCTGGCTAATCACTCACAGAGTAATAGCATTGGTCAAGTTCCCAATCTTCCCGATCGGGATTCTCAGTGCACACTACTTCACCGAGACTATTTCTCAGAAGGTCGATTTTTTCGATGATGTTTTCAACCAATTGCACGGGTCTTGCTGATTCTCCGTAGGATTCTGCAAGATCATGGTGGAGTTTTCCGAAAAACTCTCTTGCGTTGTAAATTTGCTGACCAGTGATTTGGTGCTGATCAAAACTAAAACCCAGAAATACTTTCAGCATGATTGATCCTTTCTCTAAAAAAAGAAAGAGCAGCCCGTTGCAGCTTGAAAGTATAATACTACCAGAGGGCAGCAGGTCATACAAGATCTCCGTTGAATCATAGCATGGCGCATGGCGATAAGGCATGGAGCATAGGGCATAGAGCATGGAGCAAGTCATTTATCATCTCGCATTTCTTGATTTCTCATTTGTCATTTGGCTGCGCCGTCAGTGAGCATGGGGCATAGGGCATGGGGTAGATGATTTCGGATTGCGTATTGCGAATTGGAGACAGGCTAAACCGGCTCAACTGGCTAACCGGCTAAACAACCAGCAGGCACCCCTTCGATCCATTCGACTGCGCCCAGGGCAGGCACGCTCAGGGCAAGGAGGGACTAAGCACTAGGCACCGAGTTCGCAGAGCGCATCCTTCGAAACATTCGACAAGAGTAAAGGGAGTTTTTAACTACAGACAAATCCCTTGGCAACCACCTAGAATGTTCTAAAAAATAAACATTATTTATCAACATCGATAAGATACTTTTATAAAAATTAACATTAGTTATAAATATAATGGTGAAATTTAGTATTATGTCACTCTAGCTATTTAATTATAATATTAAAGGCTTGACATTGTAAGTGGCTTGACGATAGTGTAGTTCAATGATTTTCTATTTTGACCTATAGTATATGTGTGCAGATTTAAGCGGCATCATTGAATCTACTATAATTTCCAATCGCAGCTTGGTTACAGAGTTTCTCAGGTGCTTAAATTACTGCGGTTAAACCTTGTTTGCCGCCGCAATATATAGCAAATGTCCAGTCAAATCATACAAAACACATCCTGCCCAACAGAGATCAATTATCATACACTTTCAATAGCTTGTAACTGGACAGCAGTGACAAAAATTCAAAAAAAGGAGGGGCACCATGAGATTTCTTATCGTTTTTTCCATGGTTTTTTGCCTGTTGTTAAGCGTGGCTGGCTTGGCATCGGCTGCGGACTTTCCTGGACCAGACGACTTCGGTTACACTGCTGAAAGCATTCCATTTAACCTCCGTGACGTGGGTACATCTGGGACACAGGTTTCGCTTAAAGACGATGAGGTTAGCGATGCCATACCGCTGGGTTTTACCTTTAATTTCTATGGCAAAGACTACACCGAGGTGTTTATCTCATCCAACGGATTTCTCACGTTTACTGAAGATACAGACCCAGGATGTTGTCAGCGACTTCCTCTACCCACGGAAGACGATATCAACAACCTCATAGCCGGATTCTGGCATGACCTCAATCCCCGCGGGGGGGGTGAGATCCGATATGAAACAGTGGGCACCGAAGGAAACAAAGAGTTTGTTGTAGGCTTCTTTGATGTGCCGCATTATCGTGGACCCCCGGTCACCTTCGAGATGATTCTCCATGAGGGAAGTAATAGCATCGAATTTCAGTATGCCTCAGCGCCAACCGACCACACCGTGGGTATCGAGAATGCTGAGGGCACGATTGGCTTGCAAATCCCCGTAGGTTTTCTCAACCAGGGCTTTCTCTTCTCTCTGCAACAGAAGAACAACAACATCGAAGTACCGATCAACATCGACCCCCTGTCCTGCCCTAACAACTATTTGCTGGTCAGCCGATGCTATGGCTTTTCGCACAAGTGGCTCTGGGTTGCTGTGTCTGGGGAAGGGATTGATGTATCTACCATAGATCCCTCGACCATCAAGTTGGAGGGTGTGCCGCCGTTCTATTCTCGTGTCAAAAATATTTACATGGTTGAGCATAAAACCCAAACCAGCAGCAAAAGTGGCAAGGAGTTCAAATACTGTAGTTTCAAGCAGCACGACGAAAAGGTGGATCTCCTAATGGTATTTAAGACCTCGGAAATCGTGGAGGCTCTCGAGAGCAATCTTGGGCGCAAGCTGATTCCCGGTGAACCTTTAGTTTTGACTCTCACCGGGAACTTGGATAGCTTGAATGGTGGAAACCAAATAGTAGGTGAGGACTTGGTGATAATCAAAGAGCAGCAGAGGCGAGGGCATAAGCATTAGACCCAAGAGAGAACAGGGGGAGGTTCTTGGTTTTTTTGCGTTTCTGTCTGAGGCACAGGACAAAAGGCACAAGGCTCAAGGCAATCAGGCAATTCGTCGATTTGTTGAAATCGCAAGCGAAGCTTGCTCCTACAGAACATTGCGACGCTGACATTGCTTGCTGCCGGCTGCGAGCCAGTTAATCTCAAAATGGTGGTTCTTCGTATTGACTAAATCCGAATCGCTACTGTACTCTGATATTATATAAGGGTATAGTTTGGAGCAGGGTAAGGTACTCTATTATGATTCAGTTCCCCTGCGGTTGATGATTGGTAGTTCCTTTCTGAATCAACACTTACAAACGGGGACCCTTCCTTGGAACGGTGTGCCGCATCGGTTAACCCGAAGCGCCTAAAGGACCAACAGGGACCTCATCTAGTTACGAAGGGTTCAAGACAGTCTGCCAACACCACCTCCGCAGGGGATTTTTTGTCGGAGCTGCGGCTCCGCCTTTTTGTTGGCACTGGGTTTGCATCACTCAAGCTGTGAAGTGAGAACGTCGCTCACTTCAAGATAGCTCTTTTTCTCCTTTTTCTTGCCCCCATTGGCCTTTCGCTGGACTGGTTGATGGGGGCTTTTCTTGTTGCATCCTCACCCCTCATTCCTGTAATTTGAAAGCAGTTCAAAACCTTCTAAAGAAGTACGAGAAAGAATCCTCTGAGAAATAGTTAGGGCAGTGACAAAGAAAAAGAAAAAGACACTCCCATTTAAAGACCCTAAGCAATGCCCCTGCGGGCACAAGCACCTCTCTTGGGGGCCGGGCGAAAAGCAAGTTTACTGCTGGGACTGCAACAGAAACTATCCCCTCTCTGAGTGTTTCGGTTCTCGCACCGTCAGTCCTCCAAGCAAGACTTTTGAGAAACAACGCAATCTTTTCGAGCCTGATGATGAACCGAGAAACGACTTAGATCAGGCTCTCGAAGAAGAAAAACCGGATTAATAGCACATTGGAACCTGACGAAATCAAAAGGGTCAAACTCCACAAGGTCAAATGGGCTAAGTGCAAGTCAGACCTATTGGTTAGGCCGACTGAAAAGGTGTGTCTGGTCTGTGGAGGTTCCTTGCCAAAGATCGGGAGAAGCTAGAATGTCTTGGTACGAGGTGATATTGAGCAGTGAGCAGATGGCCGAAGGAATATCTGAAAAGATCCAGAGTGACTTTGAAGCACTTTTTATCAAAGCTGGAACACCTCCAGAGATGGCGTTATTTTGTGATACGTTCTCCGTACCTCAATTCTCGATGTACTTCTCACCAGTCTCTGCACAATATGCCTACGATCTTATTTCCGCCTACTCTGGCGATACATGTGAAAAACCGGATGCCAGCCAGGTAATTTTACTTGTCGGAGATAGAAACTCAGCCTGGGATTTACTAGAATAAAAAACCTCCGCCATCTTCACTGGGATACAGTACCCCATATATTGTGCCAATCTGGAACCCAGCCGACTGTGAATTAAGGGATGTTATGCACAGTTTGTTCCTTCCACTTTGAGCCAGCCGTTTAATCTCTAGATGGTGGTTTTGCGTATAGACAACTAGGCACACTTCATGCTTATAATACCCTCAGAACCCATCAGACCTGGCAAAATGAGCAATGTGTTTCCAATAAGGTATACGTTTACCCAAAATAGGAGTTTTTTTGTCTAAGCCTACTTCCCGACTAGGTTTCGTTCTCTTATTGTTTCGTTTCCCACCTCTCACTTTAGTTCGTCCGCGAGTGACCTTCCCTTTCGTCTTGGACTCCTTTTGTTAGGCTTATAGTCATTATTCCTCGGTTGTTGAGGTTTCTCTGCGGTTGAGTTGTCTCGGGCTGAGAGCGATTCCTTGCTAGGACTAATCCGTTCATCACCCTGAGGTAGATTAATAATGGGTGTGCCCACGAAGAAATTCTTTCTGGCTTTTCGAATTGGAGCTATGAATAAAACTGTCTATAGACTGCTTGGGCCTACAACTATTGGTCGGGACCCTAATAATACCATTACCGTTATTAGCTCAACTGTGTCACGCCACCATGCTAGGGTGAGCTTTCAAGACGGGGAGTGGACGGTAGAAGATTTGGGCAGCGCCAACGGCATCATAGCAAAGGGTCAGCGTTGGAAAAAATTGGCCTTAAAGCCTAGTATTACTTTCCAGCTAGGAGAAGTCACTTTCAGCTTCATAGAAAAAGAAGCTAGTGAATCGAAGGATAAACTTACTGAGACTGTTGAGATCTTAACAGCATCCATTGAAGAGTTGGATTTCCCGAAGGAAAAAGAGGAAGCCGAATTCTGGTCGCAACAGATTAGGGAAGCCGTTGCTGCGATACCTTTTTTCTCCTCCCTAAGTAAGGATGAGCGTAAGGAGGTTACCGATACTTCTACTCTCCGTGGTTTCAGTACCGGGGAGGTAATCATTTGCGAAGGGGATCCAGGTAGATCAATTTATGTCATCATAAACGGTCGGGTAAAGATATTTGGCAGAGATTATCAAGGAAAGGAGTTTGAGCTTGCTATTCTGGAGCCTGGCGAATTTTTTGGGGAATTGGCTTTCTTAACAGGTAAGCCACGGTTGGTTTCCGCGATGGCCGAGGACACCACTTTGCTGATGGAACTTAGTTATACTCCTATGCGCAAGTTCATCCGGGAGCATTCTGCTGTCAAGGAAGTTTTGTTGGAATATTACGTTGATCGGCTGAATAAGATTAAAAAGAAACGTTCCGAAATTGACATTGAAGAAAAAAGGCGTGATCCTCGCGTTAATGAGCAGGTTCCGGTATTGCTAGTCAGACTGCCCCATGACACACTAACCGATCGAGCAAAGAGCACATTTTGGAAAGCGGATTCGATTGACATCTCTAGAAGTGGAATTTTAGTGCGAGTACAGGATACCAAGCACGAAGAATTTCACCCCGATGACCAAGTTCTTCTGGAAATTGACCTCCAAGGTGGCTTAGGAAAGGTTCGCACTGCAGGCATTGTGCGTCGGGCCATGCTCCATGAAATGGGGAAAAAGGTTACACTAGTAGGTATCGAGTTCGTCGGGATGACAGACACTGATAGCAAGAAGCTCAATAACTTCATCTACGGGGAGACTCTTATCTAGTCCTCTATCATACAATTTGCGCAAGGGGCTTTTTAAGCACTATTAGCAGCAATTCAGATATTATAAAGCGCGCCATATCGAGTAATGCGTAATCCCTCATTATTTCAGTCGGGCTTAATATTACATACTTTAA
>CAVQGX010000045.1:0-42875 GCA_963712115.1 uncultured delta proteobacterium
CGAACCCGCACGAGGCATGGCCTCAAGGGATTTTAAGTCCCTTATGTCTACCAGTTCCATCACCCAGGCACAGCCGAATATCATCTAGAGTGAATCTAGAAGTTTTGGCCGAAGTTGTCAATTGTTAGGTGGAGAGTTGGGATTGTAGATTTTAGATTGCAGATTGGAGATTTGAGATAGGAGATGTGGGATGGGGATGTGTCAACGATTCGCAGAGCGCATAGCGAAAAGGCATGGAGGATGGGCCCGGGGCATAGGGAGGCAATTTCGAATTTCGAATTGCAAAATGCGAAATGATAAATCCGCAATGCGCAATCCATTAATAATCTCGTCCGAGTAAATGCAGATTGCCAATATGGACTCTTTTCAAGCCGGCGTTTTCGGCAATCTCCTTGCAGCGAAGGGCATGGGTGCGGGAGGTGGTGGGAAGATCTTGCAGATGAAAATGAGGATAGAAGGCCAAGAGACTGTAAGGAATTTCCGGGTTAAGTTCGGCTATATAGCTGGCGATTGCTGCGACTTCCACCTCGTCCACATAGCCCGGCACCAGGAGGGTGCTGGCAATGAGAAAAGGTGGCTCCGGCCTTCGCTTGACCAATTTGCTCAACACTTTGAAATTCTCTAGGGTTTTTCGATTGGTCACTCCGCAGAGACTATAGTGAACGCTTTCATTCCAGGCCTTGAGATCGAACTTAATCAGTCCTCCCGTGGCAAATGACAGATCTGCCATTTTGCCAAGGAAAGGCTCCTCCACCGCCCCGTTGGTCTCCCAGCACACCCTAAGGACACGTCCAGAGGTTCGCTGCACGGCAAGTTTGGACGCTTTGATGGCATGGAGAATCTGCGGCGTGGGATCTCCCCCAAAATAGCAAATGCAGGTGGTATTGTGTTTCACTGCCCCAGCCAACTGTTTGGCCGTTATTAACTGAGTCGAGCGAGTTCGATCTTTGAATTGATGATTTTGACAATACAGACAGTTGAAGGAGCAAGCGTGATAAAAGACGGCTAGATTGTTATGACCATGCTCGGGTCCGTCGGATAAAGCATACTTGGGATAGCCACACCCGGTGCCGCCGGCACAGACAAAACTGCCGACGCAGTTGCAGGGTAGGGGGTCATAATAATAAGAAAGATTCCCCTCGTGGGGGCGACCTCCGATTATCTTGCCGTCCACAACTCGACGGAGTCCACAAAAGCCAACGGTGCCCTCAGGGATTTTACATTGGTGCAGACAAAGGTGGCAGGCAACCCCGGACTCAGCTCGGGGAGGATCTTCCGGCAGACCGTAGGGTTTACGGGTACGAGAGTGAACCTTCTTGATCTCAGGCCAGACTTCCTCAAAGTGTGCCCGGATGCATTCTGCACAGAAGCCTATTACGTTTGAGATGATCGGACTGCTCTCACCGCACTTTTGGCAAGAGCCCATGCGAAGGTGGTCGTATTCAAAAAATCCTTTTCCACTGCCGGTCATGAGCCTGTCTCAGAAAAAGGTTTATATTTTGTTGGAGCGACTAAGGTTTCAGTGTTCAGGTTTCAGCCTTTGTTCTTCTCCTTCCTGATACCTGAAACCTGACACCCGACACCTTTTTTATAGCTGAAGCTTTTCGAAGAAAAGCTGCAAAGCAGAATCCCGGGTTTTTTCAGATATGGAAACCAGAATAACATCATCTCTATTTTTTATCTTTTGGATAAAACGATCGCCCTTTATGGCAATTGAACCAACGACCTGGTTTTCTGCAGATAGTACCCTGAGAAGGGTTTCCTTGAAAAGGCGAGAGAAACACTCCATTTTCCCAATCTCATCAATCACCACGATCTGATCGTCCGTGGAGGGGAGCATGGATGGAACTGCAATTTGGTCAAGATCCTCGATATTTACTCCATATTTACCCACCCGGTAATTACTTTTGATATTTTGATGGGCCAATAACCCTGTTTTTCCGTCAAGTGTCTCTATAAGGAAACCCACCCGTTTACCTTTTTCTCGAAGTTCTCTGGTGAAGAATCCAGTTGCTGGTCTTTTGACCCTTTTGATCACCTTTTCGATTAGAGTGGATTTTCCAGATTGGGGCGGACCGGTAAGGAGAATGTTCATGGCTGGCACCTGAATTCTCTGATGTTGGCTTGCCTTATCTTTGCTATTAAGGCAAAAAGAAAAGGTGAAATTCAATCAGAGAGTGATTAAACTATTATAGCTGAATGCGAAAAAATACTCGGAAAAATTGGTCATTTTACATAAAATGCGACTCTTCCGGGATTTGCTTGGATGCCATAATTAAATGATATTATTATATTTAATTTTATAGAAATCAGTCTGCTTTATGTTGGCATGAATCTTGGTCTATAGAAATGGAAATGCGTAAAAAGCTGTTACCCTGTAGTGCTAAATAAACATTTTTTAAGACCAACTTCATGGTCCAAAGATAATCGAGCCGGGCCTAATATTTCGGAGGAATTATTATCATGACACAACAAAAACTTGCAGCCGGTACCGAGGCATCTGAAGGAATTTACAGGTGCAATGCTTGCGCTAAACAAATTGACCTGACAGAAAAGGAGAAGTTGCCTCAGTGTAGTGCCTGCGGTGGTTTTTCCTGGAGGACGACTCGGTTTTACAACAAAAAAGCTTCGACAAAATAGGAGGAGAAAATGAGTAAGAAAAGGTATCAGGTAAGGGCAACATGTCCAAACTGCGCTTGTGGAACGGTATCCGATATGAGTGCTGAAGAGATTAAGGCGAGGACAATTGATGGGGACAATCTGGAGATCAATTGTCCTGAGTGCATGGAGGTGCACAAAGCCAATATTAGATCGGTCTGCCCTGATTATGCAGATGAGTGTCATCTATAAGAATAAGCATTAGGAAGGAGCTGAAATGGCCAAGCCGGAAGACATGTTCCAGTGTCAGATGACTAGTTGTGGTTGTCTGTATGATCCGGACCGAGGAGACAGACGAGGAAAGATACCCAAAGGGACAGATTTTGCTGATTTGCCTGAGGATTGGAAATGTCCTGTCTGTGGTGCTGGAAAGAAAATGTTCAGACCTCTCAGAGGTCCAGGTTCGGTTGCCGAAGAAGGATCTTAAAACTACTTTGGTGGGTACTCTAACAAAAAGGCTAACCGTTTTGAGAGCTTGCAGCGAAACCATAAAAAAACGCTTGATATAGTGCAAAACATGCTGAAACTTGCGGACGAGGGTGATGCTGTGCGCGAGGATGTGGGATGCGGCATACTCTACGCTGTTCTGCGTGATTCGGCCTATAAGATAAAAAAGCTAGCCGAGGCGGAGCGCGTAGCTCATGTCAAGAAAGGCTGGTGGGGAGAAAAGGAGGTACAATAATGGCTACTTTTAAGTGTAAAACCTGTGGTCATGAGAAAGAGGGAAGATGTAAACCCCAAAAGTGTCCGGGGTGTGGCGAGAAGAAGACATTTGAGAAAAAGGGTTAGTGGCAGGTGAGCAACCTTATGCGAATGGGACCCATAGACCTGTACAAAATACTGCCAAAGACCAACTGCGGCGAATGTGGCCAACCATCTTGTCTGGCTTTTTCCACCCAGGTCGTGGGATATGGCAAGTTTAACCTTTGTGGCAGAGAAACTGGCGGAAAATCTAATTTCAATTGAAAGGAGGAATTTAATGTCTAAGACAGAACAAAATTTGAGGGATGCATTTGCTGGGGAATCTCAAGCTAATAGGAAGTATCTCGCTTTCGCCAAGAAGGCCGAGAAAGATGGATATCCTCAGGCTGCTAAACTGTTTCGCGCCGCGGCTGAGGCCGAAACCGTCCACGCCCACGCTCACCTAAGGGCTCTTGGTGAGATCGGCTCCACTCTAGAGAATCTCAAGGTGGCTGTTGCTGGTGAGACGCACGAGTTTAAGAGCATGTATCCTGATATGATCGAGGAAGCCAAAGAGGAGAGCAACAAAACAGCGGAGAGAAGCTTTGTCTTTGCTAATGAGGTGGAGAAGGTCCACGCGGAGCTTTATCAGAAGGCGATAGACAATCTAGACAGCCTCGAAGAGGCTGATTATTATGTCTGCAGTGTATGCGGTATGACCGTTGAGAATGAACCGCCGGATAAATGTCCGGTATGTGGTGCCAAAGCCAGCGCCTTCTTCAAAGTAGACTAAATGTTGTAAGGGATCCAACAGATGGATTCACTTGGTGAATCTATCTACTGGGTCCAAAACATTTAATTATGTACATTCCATCTGCCGCTTGCAGTAGCTTCTAGAAAAGGAATTAGACGATGCTGAGCATGGAAGATATAAGGGAAAACGGGGAGATCATGGACTGCCTGAATTTGGAGATGACTTCGGAAAAGGCGGTGGCCCTTTATCTGGAATGGGGGTCATCTTGGGCCCATGGCAGGGACTTCGCCCGATCTGCCAGCGACGTTAGCTGCTATTTCATCGTTGATGCCTGGAAGACGCCGGCAAAGATTGTTCTAGTCAGGCAGAGCATGGCAGAAGATGAAATTTTAGGCGAGGTGGCAGTACCGCCTGATCTTCTTGCAAGGGAAGTTGAATCCTGGGGCGGCAGGAAGGGTACATACGGGATCAGTGAAGAGCTTAAAGGCTGGATTCGCAATAAACTGGATCTCAGCTGACACAGCCAAGGTGGCCCCAAGGCGGTTAGTATCTTTAGCCCATGGCTGCAGGTGATGAGCAAAAGCCAGTCTCTTTGGGGGGACTGGCTTTTTGCTCTTTTCTGATTAATAAATCTTGACGAATTCTGACTGGAAAAACTATTATTTAGCCTGGATATTTAACTGTAGGCAACTGCTGGAGGTTAGGCATGAAAAAAGAAGAACTGATTGCAATGTTGAATAAAGACATGGCTGAAGAGCATGCAGCCATCCTGCGTTATCTGGTTCATAGCTATCTGGAAGGGGAGGACACACCCCTGGGAGCCAGCCTGCTCTCGCGAGCCAGAGAGGAAATGTGGCACATGCACTGGTTGGGTATGGTTGTCGGGAATTTGGCAGGGGAGCCCAATATGACTCCGGCCCCTTACCCCTTTGACCCCACCAACCGGGCGACCATTTTTAAATCATACGTTGATTATGAGCTAAAGCTGGTACCCCATTATATGGGTGAGGCTGAGAGAGTGGATGATCCTCACATCAAAAGGGTCCTGCAGAGAGAGGCTTGGGAATCCGAGTACCATGCAAAAAAGTTTCAGCGAATCCTGGACAAGCTGACGCCCGAACTAGCTGAGGGACTCCCGGGCGAGGAGAACGAGCTCCCAGAGGGATTTGTGGAGCGTTTGCAGGGACTGGTGGCAAGTAAATACACAGAGATGTTACAGCACATTCGTAGTTCCTGGGTTTTTCAAAAAGAAGGCATGCTTGGCTGGCAAATGATGGACTTTGCTATGACCAAGATGAAGCAGCTTGCTCACCTGGCCGAGGGAGTGGCTGAAAACGGCATTAATCCTCGCTTTGAGGCAAGTAAACTGGAGAAGAACGATTCTATTGGAGCTGCTCTTAAAAAGGGACTTAAGGATGTGCGAGCAGCTCGGGAGGAACACCTAAAATTTCAGGGAGAAAGTGAAACCCGGAAACACGCCGGCCTCTTGTTATCACTGGACCTTGCCCTGAAGCAGGAAGGGTACGAGGCCGCGGAGATAGAAGATTGGGCCAAAAAGAGTTGAGCTGATAAAATCGGCACAAAGGGGAAAAACAGGTCATGGAAGGGGGGCGGAGCAAGAGAAAGAGTTTGCGGGTGCCAGTCAATCTGGATGTACGTTTTGATCTGGCTGACGGATCCAGCCTGAAGGCCAAGATTATCAACCTCGGCACCGAGGGGATTTTTGTTAAGTCAGCCGAACCACTGCACCCTGGAGAGAGTGTAAGTCTCGAGTTCCTGTTACCGGGGACCCTCAATTCGATCGAACTGGTTGGAGAAGTAATGTATTCTCGTACTAACGAAGAAGAACAAGGCGAGGATGCAGGTTACCATGTGGCGGGTATAAAGTTCTCCGATCTTCAAGAGCCTTATCACGGAATGATCCGGGATTACACCCTAAGAATGCTGGACAACGAGGAACTGTTGAGGGACGGAGGGATCCTCCTGGTTCTCGATGATCTTCGCAATCTGCCCCCCGAAGACAGATTAAAGGGTTATCATATCTTAATCAAGAAAGGTAGGGGTCCGATACTCTAATCTATAACAGCTTAAAAACCTCCAGCCAGCCTTTCTTTTGAGCAGCTGTGCTCTCAATAGCACTGGCAGAGCCTATTATTTTCACCAATCCGCTCTCCTTGACCGCATCCAGAACCTGGGCGAAATTTTCGAAGTCTGCTGGTGAAGTGTTGAGCACTTCTTCTCGGAGAACTTGTCTATCCTCCTCGTTGTCATTGGTAAGATAGCGCACCATTGAAGTATATCCCTTGGCATCAGGAAGAAGATGGTTATCTATGTCGCCAATGGTTCCAATGATACCCTTGGTGATTTCCTCATCAGTCAACTGACCGGACCGGAGGAATTTAACCGTTTCATCGAACACCTCTATTGTCTTCGTGAGGTTGGGGTCGCGGTAAGAGACGAAGGTGAAGGTGCCGGATAAGTGGTTGAAGATAGAGAAGGCACCGTAAGCTCCCCCCTGAACACGAACTTGGTCCCATAACCAGCCTGTCCTAATATAACGAGAGATTACCTGAACCGAGCCGTGTAACCGATAGCCAAGCTGATAGAGATTTGCCCCCTTGCCCACATAGTTGACCTGGGCGGGGATTATCATTCCTTCAAAAGCTGGTATTTTCTTAGGTGACCACTTGAATATATGGACAGGAGCATAGGGCAACTCCTCCAAAAAGCCACTCAAGGGCGGATTAAGCTCAGCCCAACCCTGCTCATCGCAAGTAATGTTCACCAACATGTTTTTCCTGTTGACCAGAGTTTTCTTTAGGTGCTCTAAAGTGGTCAGTACACCAGGCCAGTCTTCATCGACTTTTCGGTTAAGCTCTCTGAGGAATAAGAGATAGCTTACCCCTTTCATCTGTTCTGCAGCCCAGTCGGCCTCATTGAAATGGGAGCGCAAGCGCAAATTGACCACCTGGTGACCTTCCGGAACAAGCTTCTGCTCTTGTCGGGCTTTCTCCTCCATTACCATCTGCTGAAAACGCTCTTTGTTGTCCAATTTGACTTTTAGTAGAACATCTCTCAAGATGCTCATGAGTTCATGACTTTGGGCCAGCATGACTTTGCCACGTAGAAAGAGCCAACACGCGCTTCCCTGCTCCCCTCTGACAGCTGAAGAGAAGGACTGAGAATAAATTCCTCCTGTCTCGCGGCCTATGCGTTGCGTGAGGGCAACAAAGTCTTCCTTCTCTGTGCCTAACTCCACCAGAGAGCGGCCAAAAAGCGGTACGTATGGCAAATATTCTTGCTCGATGGCCCGCAGGTTAAAGCCCACATCCACATATGCAATGGAGTTGGTGGCCAGGTCATGAAAAAGAATCTTTGTCTTCTTCTCTTCGGTGATTTCCAGGGGTATCGTCCTGTTTTTTCTCTCCAGGTCGCTGAGCTTCAAAATTGGAATTGCCTTCAAGGCCTCGGGTGGATCAGGGGTTTGTTGGATTCGCTTGAGTTCCTTGGTCAGATCAATCGTGCTTTGCAGTTCTTCATGGTTCATGGTCAATCGAATTTGCTCCAATCGCTCCCGCTCTTTTGCCTCTTGTTTTTCGGCAAGGGCTGGGTCAGGCTCAAGGATGAGGGTGACCCGGTGAGAGTTGCTCAAAAAATACCGCTCGATCATGGTTTCGAATAGCGAGGGATTGGCTGCCAACTGAAATTTAACTTTGCTGAGGGGAGTTTCGAAGGCGAGTAAAGCCAAGGGATCAGCGTCGTAGAGCCAGGTAGTGAGACTGCGCAGCATGAGCAACAAACCTTGGGGGTAACCTCTCGAGTTGTTCTCTCTGAGGCGAAATTCCAAGGTGTTCAGGGCTGCTTCCACGGTTGCTGGTTCAATGCCATCTCTTGCCAGACTCTCTAATGTTTGGAGAACAAGTTTTTCGATACGTTCTCCATTTCCTATGTCGATACCTTTAAGTCCGGTTGAAAAATACATCTGATGGAGCTCATCCTCGAGGCCGACCCCGGCTAGATCCTCGCCTAGGCCGGAGTCAATCAGCGCTTTGCGCAATGGAGAACCGGGCATGCCGAGCAGTATGTAGTTGAGTATTCTCAAAGCGAGATTTGTGTCTGCACTTGAAGTCTCGGTGAGGAGCCAGTTGAGAGTGATCATTCCCTTTGGTTCGCCGGCGGTATCTGATCCAGCAGCAAAAGAGCGGACAATCCGTTTGGGTCCATCAAATAAGGGCTGTAGAGGAATGGCCGAATCGATCACCTGCCGTTCAAAGTTTTTGAGATAATCATTCACTAAGCGGAGCCGTTGTTCCGGGTCATCGTCGCCGTGGAAAAAAATGCGGGCATTGGAAGGGTGGTAGTATTTTTGGTGAAATGCTTGGAACTGTTCAAAGGTGAGGTTGGGGATTTGTTTGGGCTCTCCTCCCGAATCGAAACCGTAAGGGTTGTCAGGGAAAAGTGACTGTTGGCTGTATTGGGCCAGAACCCTTTCAGGGGACGAATAGGCGCCTTTCATCTCGTTGAAGACGACCCCTTTGTAAACAAGCGGTTTATCCACTGCTTCCACTTCGAAGTGCCACCCTTCTTGTTGAAGAGTGAATGGGGTCAGCCGGGGGTATAGGACCGCATCTAGATAGACATCTATGAGGTTGTAGAAGTCTCGGAGGTTTTGACTTGCTACTGGATAACAGGTCTTGTCTGGATAGGTGAAAGCGTTGAGAAAGGTTTGCAGGGAGCCTTTCATAAGTTCGACAAAGGGTTCCTTCACTGGATACT
Organism: uncultured delta proteobacterium; assembly: GCA_963712115.1. Lineage (GTDB taxonomy): Bacteria > Desulfobacterota > Syntrophobacteria > BM002 > BM002 > BM002. The sequence continues at coordinate 8,870 of CAVQGX010000045.1, forward strand.
TGCGGGAGCCGCAGAGCACGGAGTGTTCCAGAATGTGAGCCACACCAGTTGAATCCTTGGGAGGCGTACGAAAGATAATGCCAAAAACCTTATTTTCGTCTTTATTGATAAGGGAGAGTAGTTGCGCACCTGTTTTCTTGTGGCGATAGACTTCGGCTTTGGTGTCCAATTCAGCAAGTCGCTTCTCAGTGATGCGCTCGAATCCATGGATAATTTGCATAAGTGCCTCCAAATTATTTAATCGCAAAAAACCTGGTCCTCTGGGCCCGGATTCTTTACTTTTGCTTGTTTCCTCATAAGGTAAGATCGTATTTTAGCTTGTCGACCCCTCTGCTGCCAATGGTCGGCGCCAGCAAGGTGTCCATTTCAAAGAGTCAGAGTTCATCGCGCTGCAACTGTATTGCTTTTCATGCTTGAGTCTGTTTTAGTAATTTTCCCTGTTGAAGTTGATATTAAAATCATACCAGGTTGGTATATCTTAATCCATAATGTTGGAACTAATTCCTATTTGTCATCGTTGATCCAGATGATTATTCGGCAAACTGCTGTCTCGGAACTCGTTAAAGCTACACTTGTCCCTATGTCATCTGTATAGTTGGAGATAGTTAATTTAGTAAGACGCAAGCAGTGATGCTTTTATGTCATAATTGACATAACCGTTTGTTCTTGACAGTGCTATCTAGTGTGCTATTGTGTGAAGAATATAGCAAAGCTTTTCAGCTACTTCGGTTTCTTATCTCATAAGAGACGCTGAGGTGATTCCACCATCTTGAGGTAGGGCCTCAGTTTGCTTCATGTCTGTTATCTCGTTGAGTCTTATCAGAAAAAGTAAATTGTTCATATTTGTAAAAGCTTTATCAGGACCAAGAGCGAATAGATGAAACTGCTTGAGAATCTCCGGAGAGAAATATGCCGGAGACTGGTGTTAGGTCAATTGGTAAAGTTTCAGGAGAAACTCGGATCAAATAGATAGAGGTCTGTGGTAAGCCTCTAAAGGAGGAAAGGGGGTGCATAGAACCAGGCTGAAAAATGATCGAAGTGCACCGATATTTCATGAAAGGAGGGCTAATTAGACCCATGCAGATTACAAGAAGAGATTTCATGAAAATCTCTGGTGCCGCAGTAGGTGGCCTTGCACTCGGTGGGTTGGGTTTTAACCTGGCGCCGGTGAAGGCGCACGCCCAGACGCTTAGAATCCGCTGGGCCAAGGAAACCACCACCATTTGCCCCTACTGCGCGGTTGGTTGTGGGCTCATTGTCCACACCGCCAGAGATGGATCGGGCAAGGTGATCAACACTGAGGGTGATCCGGACCATCCCATCAATCAAGGTTCACTCTGCGCCAAAGGCGCGGCTCTGTACCAGTTGATCACAAGTGAGGATCGCATCAAGAAACCTCTCTACCGTGCCCCTTACAGTGATAAGTGGAAGGAAGTATCCTGGGATGTGGCCCTTACGGAGATTGCCAAACGGGTGAAACGCAGCCGTGATGCCAGTTTCACGCCGAAGAACGGACAGGGCCAGGTGGTAAACCGGACCAATGGTATCGCTCATGTCGGCAGTGCCGCTCTCGACAACGAGGAGTGCTGGGCGCTGCAAGCGATGATGAGGGCTCTCGGTCTCGTTTACATCGAACACCAGGCCCGTATCTGACACAGCGCCACAGTTGCGGCTCTGGCAGAGTCGTTCGGACGCGGCGCAATGACCAACCATTGGATTGACATTGGTAACAGCGATTGCATCCTGAGTTATGGGTAGCAATGCAGCTGAAAACCACCCGATCTCCATGAAGTGGGTTGGTAAAGCCATGGAGAATGGGGCAACTCTCCTTAGTGTCGATCCCCGTTTTACTAGAACCTCGGCCAAGGCGGATTTCTACACTGCCTTGCGCTCAGGAACAGACATCGCCTTTCTCGGCGGGATGATAAACTACATAATCCAAAACAACATGTATTTCAAAGAGTACTTAGCCTATTACACAAACGCCAGCTTCATCTTGGGCAAGAATTACTCGTTCAAGGATGGCCTGTTCTCTGGCTACAACAAAAAAACCAAGTCCTATGACAAGTCTCAGTGGGCCTTTGAGAAGGATAAGGACGGTGTCCCCAAGAAAGACTATAACCTGAGAGATTCACGCTGCGTGTTTCAGCAACTTAAGAAACATTTTTCCCGTTACAGTCTTGACAAGGTTTCCCAGATTACTGGAACACCCAAGGAAGACCTGCTCAAGGTTTACCAGGCTTACGCGGCCACTGGCCAGAAGGGCAAGGCCGGGACCATCATGTATGCCATGGGCTGGACCCAGCACACCGTGGGAGTACAAAACATCAGGACCATGGCCATCATCCAGTTGTTGTTGGGCAACATGGGAGTTGCCGGTGGTGGGGTCAACGCCCTGAGGGGTGAGTCAAACGTCCAGGGCTCAACGGACCACTGCTTGCTTTTCCACATCATTCCCGGGTACATGGCCACTCCGAGCACCACGTGGCCGACACTTGCCGACTACCTCAAGAGGAGGCCAGCGAGCAAAGACCCGATGAGCGCTAACTGGTGGCAGAATGAGCCCAAATACATGGTAAGTTTTCTCAAATCCATGTTCGGGGAAAACGCTACGCCGTTCAACGGCTTCGGCTATGATTGGATGCCAAAGCTGGATGCCGGCAAGCCTTATTCCTGGCTCCATATCTTTGATGGTATGTTCAAGGGTGAGTTCACCGGCTTCTTTGCCTGGGGTCAAAATCCGGCCTGCTCCGGCGCTAATGCGGGGAAGAACCGAGAAGCCATTGCCAAGCTGGACTGGATGGTAAACGTCAATCTCTTCGAGAACGAAACAGGTTCTTTCTGGATGGGACCTGGTATGGATCCCAAGAGTATCAAGACCGAGGTCTTCTTCCTGCCCTGCGCTGCTTCTGCGGAGAAGGAGGGATCCATTACCAACAGCGGCCGTTGGAGTCAGTGGCGCTATAAGGCGGCGAATCCTCCCGGGGATGCCAAGCCCGACGGTGACATTATGGTTGAGCTCTTCGATAAGATCAGAGAGCTTTACCAGAGGGAGGGAGGTGCTTTTCCTGAGCCCATTCTGAACCTCAAGTGGGACTACACTACCAACGGGAACTACGATGCTCACAAGGTGGCCAAGGAGATAAACGGCTACTTTCTGGCAGATGTCACTATCAAGGACAAGACCTACAAGGCCGGAACCTTGGTTCCCAGTTTCGCCTTTCTGCAGGCCGACGGTACAACTTCATCGGGAAACTGGCTCTATTGCCAGAGCTACACTGAGAAAGGCAATATGGCAGCTCGCCGTAACCCCGTTGATGAATCCGGAATTGGCCTGTACTCTGAGTGGGCCTGGTGCTGGCCGATAAACCGGCGGATTATTTACAACCGTGCTTCGGTTGACCGCTACGGCAAGCCATGGGATTCACGGCATCCGGTGATCACCTGGACCGGCGAAAAATGGGTAGGCGATGTGCCGGATGGTGGCTGGCCGCCCATGCTTACCGCTGACGGCAAGATGAATGAGAAGACAAAATACCCCTTCATCATGAAAACAGAGGGCTTTGCTCACGTGTTCGGACCGGGCCGTGCTGACGGACCCTTCCCAGAGCACTATGAGCCCCTTGAGTGTCCCATTGAGAAGAATTTGATGAGTGGGCAGTTCGTCAATCCCACCATCAAGGAATTCGGCACAGCCGCAGACGCCCGGGCCACCTGCGACCCACGCTATCCCATTGTTGGTACCACCTATAGGGTAACCGAGCACTGGCAGACTGGTGTTATGACCCGTTGGCAGCCATGGCTGTTGGAAACGCAGCCCCAGTCGTTCTGTGAGATGAGTTTGGAGCTAGCCAAGCTCAAGGGCATCAAGAATGGTGATCGGGTAGTTGTGGAGTCGGCGCGCGGAAAGGTGGAGGCGGTGGCAATTGTTACCATGCGTTTCCGCCCATTTCAGATTGCCGGTACCACAATACATCAGATTGGCTTGCCCTGGTGCTTTGGCTGGGTCACTCCTAAGGATGGCGGTGACAGCTCTAATCTGCTCACTCCTTCCATCGGTGATCCTAACACTCTAATCCCGGAAACCAAGGCATTCATGGTGAATGTGAGGAAGGCCTAAAAGGAGGTGAGAGCTGTATGGCTGACAAATCGTTTTTCGTAGACACAACCAAATGTACGGCCTGCCGAGGGTGCCAGGTAGCCTGCAAAGAATGGAACAAACTGCCGGCCACCGGGACCTTCAATTGGGGTAGCTACCAGAACCCAGCAGATCTCTCCTTCAGTACCTTCAAGTTGGTACGGTTCCGGGAGGTGATGTCCGGAGGCAAGCTCAACTGGTACTTTTTCCCCGACCAGTGCCGGCACTGTCTCGAGCCACCGTGCAAGGATACTGCCGAAGGCTACGTTGAAGGAGCCGTTGTTCAAGATGGTGCCACAGGTGCGGTTATTTTTACCGGCAAGAGCAGTAAGTTGAGTCCGTCGGCCTTTGAGGAGGTCCGGCAATCCTGCCCTTACAACATACCCCGGCAGGATCCTGTTACTAGACAAATGGCCAAGTGCACCATGTGCATAGACCGGATATCCAATGGTCTTTTGCCTGCCTGTGTCAAAGTCTGTCCAACAGGTACTATGAACTTTGGCGATCGGGGTATGATTCTGGATATGGCCAATACAAGGGTGGAAGAACTCAAGAAGAAGGGTTATACGAAAGCACAGCTTCTGGATGCCGATTCCATCCGCACAGTTTTTCTGGTGGTGGACGATCCTATGGTCTACCACAAATTTGCGGTGGCGCAGAATGAAGTTGGCATCAGTCGCAAGTTGGCTCTGCGTAAACTCTTACGGCCTGCCACTGACCTGATTACAGGCATGGCCAAGGTGTAAAAGAAACCTCGCGATCTAATCAAGATCGCCCAAGCAACGGGAGGGACTTTAGTCCCTCCCGTTTTTGTGTTAGTTTGGGGAAACTGATCAGCTAAAAAATATTGACCGTCAACATCATCTGGTATTATGAGACATTGACCTTGGCGAAAAGTATCAAAGGAAAGCCGTCCTTGACCAGTTACAGGGAGACTAACTTTATGTTTGCAGAAATGGATGATTTCTATCAGCGGATGAAAAATAGGCTTGAGCAATGCAGGAAGGACAGAAGTGAGCTTGAGGAAATTTTGGCCTTCTACGACAAAGTGTTGGGTGCTCAGCGTGAAACGCAAGAAGAAACACCAATACCGGAGATTGACCTGCCGGCAGAACGGATCAAACTGAAGATAGAGGAAGGCTTTCCCCTAGTCGACCCCGGGAATTTTTTAGTGGATAAAGACTCCTCAGAGCGTCTTTTTCGAAGGCTTTGCCAACTCTCAAAGGAAGAAAATCCTGTTCTTGCCTCAGCCGGTAAGGCTTTGCTTGAAGCGGTAGACTCTGGTGCGCTTGAAGCTGCGGAGCTGAGCAAGGCAGTGCTGCAGAACCATGGAGAGACCATTGAGGGATATGCCAAGGATATGGAGGTATCATTACCTGTTCTTCAGGCCCTGACGAAACTCAGTCTACAGCCTTCATTGCTGGCCACTGTCGCAAGTGTGGCAAAGGCCACTGATTTAGATAGGTGGCGATACGGGTACTGCCCCATCTGCGGAGGACTACCGGCAATTGCTGCCCTAGTTGGTGAGGAGGGAAAGAGGGAAGCGCTCTGTTCATTCTGTGGGCATCTCTGGAAATTACCCCGCCTGGGTTGTCCATTCTGTGATACCGACAAACAAGATGATCTTCGTTATTTCTTCGGTGAAGGCGATGACCTTTACAGGGTACAGGTCTGCGAACAGTGTAAGGGTTATTTAAAAGTGGTAGATACCCGAGAAGGTGGTGATCCTAAGGCCTTGGCAGTCGATGATGTGGTCACTGCCCATCTTGACCTGTTAGCGGAAGAGGAGGGTTACCAGCGCAAGGCTCCTCGACTTTGGGGGATCTAAAGCCATCGCTGAAGCTCTGGCGATTGTAGATTTTAGATTTGAGATTTCAGATTGATCTACATTGCAGATGTAAGACGCCAGAATCTACAATCTACATTCTGCAATCCGCAATCTAAAATCGTCATCACTTGTCCAGCTTTTGTAATTCCTTTACTAAAACCTCCAGCCGTGGTCTATCATTGATGTCGTGCACGTCTATATAGCGGATGATTCCCTCCTTGTCGATGACAAAAAGAGCTCTCTCGCTGACACCGTCGGTGCGTAGGACCCCGTATTTTTCAGCTACTGCTCCATGGGGGTAAAAGTCTGAAAGAACGTTAAACCACAGCTTTCCACCACCCATGCACATCTGATTGGTCCAAGCATACAAGGTGGGGATGTTATCCACAGTTATGCCCAAGAGAATGGCGTCACTTTGATCGAAGAACTCCTGGGCTATATTGTATCCGGGCCACTGGTCTGAACAAACAGGTGTCCAGGCAGCTGGGACGAAAGATATAACTACGTTCTTCTTGCCCCGATACTGACTCAAAGTCACTTCGCCCCCTCTAACCGCCGGGAGAGTGAAGTCTGGAGCTCGGTCACCCAGCTTTACTTTCAGCACACTGTCTGTGGGCTTCAGTTTTCCCACTTGGAAGATATTTTGCTTGAAATCAGGAGATTGGCCATTTGCTGCTGAAATCCAGATAAAAACGACCAATAATCCCAGTATAAACTTTAGTGAAAAATGTTTTTTTATTGTCATGGTTTTTCCTCCCGCCTATAGACCGGACGATTTGACCATCAAATCCAGAAACTTATTTGCATTGCTAAAGCCTCCCAGCTTGGAATAGAAAACCTCAGCGCTGCCATCACCTTTAAGCCTGACACCAATAAAGTATGGTGTTCTTACCTCGCCAATTGCTTTGTGGATAGAGTAGTCCTCATCTGAGAAGAGGGGAAAGGGGACCTCGTACTTCTTGCGGAAAAAGTCCACTTCAAAATCACTGTTGCCAGTACCAATACCGATGAGTTTTATTTTGCCCTTAAGGTCTTTCCGCGCTTCAATGGCCTGATACAGTTCGTTCACCCGGAACGCTTCTTTCTGACAAAATGGTCAGTACATATTAAAGATTTCAATGACAACCGCCTGTGCCTCAATCTGAGGGATGGTAAAATGCTTACCCCCAGAAAGCCCCAAGTAGCTCTTGGCCTGAGGATCGTCAGGAACGAAGAGCTTGATTGATGGCAAAGTGGTTCCTACGGCTGGGGGTTGCTCGGCGGCCAGGGCCGGAGAAAGCAGAAGGCAACAACAAGTGACCGAGATCAATAGCAAATAGGTTAGTTTCTTGAACTCTATTAACATGGATAGTCCCTCCCTGGATTTCCCGAAGGCGAAGTCGGGTGTTGTTGTTGATCTTGTGGAGGTTTAAAATTAATTCTACTCGAGATAATAGAACAACTGTTTCATGCTTTGTCAAGTCAAACCCAAATCCACCGTCTAATTTAGTTATCAGGACTGAAATCAGCGGCTTATGGAGTATTCCTGATCACCAGCAAGGTATTAGATGCAAGGCGCCGAGGAGCGACGACTGAGGCGTATGGGGCAATACGCCGCAAACATGCCCCCGCGCAGGCGGGGGGAGGAGCGATCGAAGGCAACGCCGCAGATGATGCATTGATGGTGGATCAGGGTCAAACGAGGGACCTTGACCCTCTCAGTGGTATGGATTAGGATTGAGCACGTGTTTCCTCCCAAACCAGAATACAGGTGCCAGGAAGATGAAGATTCTTGTAGATCGAGATAGTTGTAGCGGTTCGGGTGAGTGCGTGAAGGTTTGCCCTCAAGATGCAATTTCCCTAGAAGATGGTGTTGCCACCGTAGATGAGTCCAAATGTGATTTCGACGGTATTTGCATTCCGGCTTGTCCTCACGGGGCCATAAGTTTTTCGGAAGAAAAGGTTGAATAGCATCTAGGCTCCATGGTCTTTCAAATAGGCAGTCAGTAAAGACTCAAGTTTTCCTGTGTATCCCAGGTAAAAATGGTCGGCGCCATAGATTATTTCCAGGTGCGCCCTAGGATTCCAGGTAGGCAGCATGTTCTCGATTAGTTTTGGCGGTGCTATCTGGTCTTGGCTGCCAGCAACGACAAGCTGGATTTGTGGGGTCAATCCAACCGAGTTAAAGTCCATAAACGCCACCGGAGGTGAAATCATAACCATCCTGTCAACAGTGTCCACCTCGGAGATAGCGAGAGCATTGACCCAAGAACCAAAAGAGTACCCAGCGAGGTCTAGGACTTTCTTCCCTCTCTGGCTAAGGTAGTGCAGGGCAGCCTTCACATCTTCCTGTTCCCCTATACCATTGTCGTATTCTCCCTCGCTAGACCCGACGCTGCGGAAATTGAACCGTAGTGTAGTGTACTCAGCAAGTTGATAAATTCGAACCAGCGATTCCACTACATTGTTGTACATATTGCCGCCATAGAGAGGATGGGGGTGGGTAATTACCACACCCTTATCTCCCGGCATCAAGCGGAACAGCCCCTCGATTTTGATATTTATTGCCTCAAAATGCACCGGTTCTTCGACCATAGCCCTCATCCTTATTTGTACTTTTCAAAGAGCTCCATCATTTGCATCTTGAAATTTTCAGGGAAGTCTTTAAGTCTATCTGCACTCAATATGGCAAAGTCAGCTTCTCCCTTAGCCAAGACGTTCTCCTTGTGATCTTGAAGCAGAGCTTCGGCCTGACACCTGCGCTGTCCTTCATCTGAGGTTATCATACCTTTGACAGTTAGAGGGACTTCCACAGGCACAGGCCTCAGGTATCGCACCCCCATCCGCCGGGTCACGGAAAAACATTTCTTGAAATAGATTACAGTCCAGGACATAACCTCATCCAGAAGGGTTGATATGATTCCGCCGTGGGCCATATTTTGCCAACCAACGTGGTTCCGGGTCAAAATCACATTTGAGCAGATATAGCTATCCTGTCGATAGAATTTTAGTTTCAGGCCAATGGGATTATTGGTGCCACAAGCGAAACAGTCATGACCTTCCAGGATAGGTATGGGGGTTTGGTTCGGGTCCATACTTTAACCTCTCTCTTCAGTGCAGGATTACTTGAGTGTTGGAGTTTTGGGTAAATACTTTCTACCCCATGAGAGTTATTCATGCAAGATAGTTACTTAATCACCCCTTGTATAAGCGTTACTAAAAGATTAGTCTAACCATTAAATATGGGTAGGTTAAGATTAATTATCGCCTGCTGACCGCTGATCACTTAGGGCTTCTAAAGGATGAACCGCCATGGCCTTGTCAGCACCCAAAAATGTTTTAGAGTTGCCTGAACTCCGTGACCGGATAGCTGTTTTTCGTGACCGTGATCATGGGGGAGAAATACTTGCTAAGATGCTCACGGACTACACCGGTGGTGATGCCACTATTATTGCCATTCCCGCGGGAGGAGTGCCGGTGGCGAAGGTAATGGCAGAACGATTGAACCTTCCATTGGACCTAGCGGTGGTGAGCAAGATCACTCTACCATGGAACACGGAGGCCGGCTATGGGGCCGTGGCCTTTGATGGAACTGTGCGGTTAAATGAGAATCTAGTGGCACGGTTCGGGCTTACTAAAGAGCAGACTCAAGAGGGAATAGATAAAACCTCGCAAAAAGTTGCAAACCGGGTGAAAGCTCTTCGGGGTGCAGGAACCTGGCCGGGTTTATCTGGACAGCAGGCCATACTGGTAGACGATGGTCTTGCTTCAGGTTTTACCATGCTTGTGGCTATTGAAGCCCTGAAGAAGGCAGGTGTAGACAGCCTCAATGTAGCAGTGCCCACTGGTCATGAGAGTTCGATAGTGAGGATATCCAGTGAGGTGGATACCCTCTATTGTGCCAACATTAGGGGCGGCTTTAGCTTTGCGGTGGCTGACGCCTACATGACATGGTCTGATGTTAGAGAAGGTGAGGTAGCCACTTTATTGGCAGATTTTCAGCGGGAGTACATGAAGGACTAGGCAGAGGCCTAAAAAGCGGATAGGATTCAAGGTCTGTTGCCGCTACGCAAGTGAAGTATTACTGGGGGTTCAAATACTCTAAGGCGGGTATGAAGACCGAAGTGCTCTGCTTTTCTTCATGAGGAAACCATGCACCACCTAAGGTTAGTGGACCTTTTTCCTTTTCTGTCGTGGATTCGGGGATACGGCCGACGCCATGTTAAAGCGGATCTAGTCGCAGGTCTGACTGTGGCTGTGGTTGCGGTACCTCAATCCATGGCCTATGCACTCATCGCCGGTCTGCCGGTGCAGTACGGTCTCTACGCCTCCATTGTTCCGGCGATTGTTGGCTCCCTCTGGGGTAGTTCTGCTCATCTGATCACCGGTCCCACAACAGCCACCTCTTTGGTAGTGTTCAGCATTATTGCAGGACTGGCACAGCCGGGAAGTCCCGACTACTTCCAAATGGCCTTCTTGCTTGCCCTTATGGCGGGTGGGATTCGGCTCGTCATGGGACTGGCGCGGCTTGGGAACTTACTGAACTTTGTATCCTACTCGGTTATCTTAGGTTTTACTGCTGGTGCCGGGGTGCTGATCGCCTTCAATCAGTTGCCGAGCCTCTTTGGTCTGCACGTGGAGAAGAGTAGCATCTTTGTGAAGTCGCTGCTGAACACCATCTCTCATCTCGATGAAACCCATATTATAACCTTGATACTCGGGATCACGACCACTGCCATTATTTTGCTGGTGAAGAGGTTTCGTCCCTCCTGGCCGGGAACTCTGATCGCTCTGGTAACCGTGGGTTCCATAGTGGCAGTCTTTAAACTTGGTGGGCGTGGTGTGGCAGTGGTAGGGACTCTCCCTCGTACTCTGCCTCCAGTCCAACTACCTGGAATCTCCCGTGGAGTGGAGATTGGCAACTTGGCCCCCGGCGCTCTTGCAATTGCTCTCCTTGGGCTGATGGAGGCTGTATCAAGCGCGAAGGCCATTGCCGGTCGGACCCATCAACAGCTCAACATAAACCAAGAATTTATCGGTCAGGGCCTTGCCAATGTGGCGGCTTCAATGTTCAGCGGCTATCCGGTAAGCGGTTCCTTCACCCGCTCGGCACTAAACTTCCGCACCGGCGGCAAGACACCTATGAGCGGCGTCTTCTCCGGTATTGCCGTCGCTGTGGTCCTCTTGATCGCAGCCCCCCTGGCCGCGGTGCTGCCTGTTGCTGCACTGGCCGGAGTACTCGTGGTGGTGGCCTATGAGATGGTGGATAAAGAGGGGATCATGCGGGCCATGAGAGCCACCCGAGCCGACGGTTCGGCACTTCTGGTAACCTTTCTGTCCACTCTTTTTCTCCAAGTTGAGTTTGCCATCTACGTTGGTGTTCTACTCTCCATTGGTCTCCATTTGGCCGAAACGTCTCATCCTCGCATTCACTCGGTTGTGCCGGATCTGAGCACGGGTAAAATGGTAGGCTCGGCCCGCGGTAAAATCTGCTGTCAGATGGATATGGTTACGGTGGAAGGCGCTGTGTTCTTCGGTTCGGTAACCTTTGTCTTGGAAGACCTTCAGCGACGACTCAAAAACCATCCCCATATGGCTAATCTTTTGATTAGGTTACATCAGGCGAATATATTGGACGCCAGCGGCATACACGTTCTGGAGATCCTGCTGGAAGAGGTGCGAGAGAGGGGAGGTGGGTTGTACTTCGCCGGGGTCAAGCCGCGGATTTTTCAGGTATTCAAGAATTCCGGCCTACTCCGTGAAGTGGGAGAGAGCCATTTCCGCACTGCTACCGGTTCCGCCATTCGGCAAGCCATGCGGGAATCTTTCTGCCCGGCAATTTGTGCAACTTGTGAATACATGGTATTCGTCGAGTGTCCGGAGCTCAAGCGGGGAAATTGGGAAATATTGGGTGAAGGAGTGCTACCGCGGCCGTGTAGAACACCCAAGGCAAAGGACGGAGGCTGAGGTGAAGATTCTTATTTACTTGGATGACAAGACTGATACCGAGGGAGTGCTAAGCATTGGAACTGCTCTTTCGGTGAACCTCGAGGCTGAGATAACCTTTCTTACAGTGCGCAGCACCACTCCTGCAACTGAGGAACCGCCACCAGTGGGTGTAGATCTGCCCATGGAAAGATGGCACGAGCTCCAGCCGGGAATCCAAGTTCTCACCCAGGCGATGAATGAGCTAATAGGCGTGGGCTTTCTTTTGCCCCAGAGTATTAACATTCGTGCGGTGCGGAATGGTTATCTATTTTTGGCTGAAACACCCTCTGGGAGCCGGGTGCCATTTTACGAACGCTATGGACACCTGACAGAAATTTTGAATCACGAGGTGGATGAACACCGTCACGATATGGTGGTTATAGCTGCTCCCCGGCGCAGTGGTTTGGGACGATTTGTTCCAGGGGATAGAGCGCGCAGGTTAGTTCTGGATTTACATGGTTCTGTCTTTCTGGTGCGGGGGGGTGACTTAAACAGCAGATTTCTGGTGTGTGCAGACGGTTCTTCTTCCGCTAGAAGGCTATTTCCTCTGTTGAAACAGCTTTTACCTGCAACCCAGGAGCGTGTAGACTTGATTTGGGTTAGACAGTCCGGCCTCACCGACGAAGAAGTTAGGCAAGGCAAGGAATATCTAGAGGGAGCAAGGGCTTGGCTAGATCGCTGCGGAAAAAAAGGTGATTTACTCCTGCGGGAGGGAGATCGCCCCCAAGAGGTGATAGTTGAAGAGGCAGGTGTTGACTCTGTGGTCGTAATGGGGGCCAGCTTAAAGCATGATGTACATCATCGAGTGCGCGGCAGCCTGCCACTTCAGATACTGTCTAAGACTGAATCCAGTTTGTTGTTAGCCAAGTTACCACCTGAATTAGGTATTGATTTTTTTCAAGATCTAGATACCTGCTAGGTCTATGCTGGGATAACTTTAGGGTTTACTGGACACTAAGCGCTAGATAATAGGCGCTACGAACTAGACACTAAGCACTGGACACTGAGCAGAGCTCAGAGGGAGAAGTGCGAGACGGGCGAGACGAGGAATCAATTTTATCTTTAACAATGGCATTTTTCTCCCGCCCTCTCGTCTCGCTCGACCTCCAGTCTCGCGGTTGAACGCGCTTTGCTCTGTGCCGAGAGCAAGGAGGTGACGGCTATGGAGATTTATCTGATGCAGCATGGCCCCAATCTTTCGAAGGATGAGGATCCTGAAGAACCGCTGAGTCCAGATGGGAAGAAACAGCTCTCAAAAGCAGCCAAAGCTATCAAAAGAATGGGGCTTCAATTTGATGTAATCATTGCCAGTCCCAAGAAGCGTTCCCTACAGACTGCGGCATTAGTTGCTAAGGCTGTGGGGTTTCCCGTTGAGGGGATAGTGGAAACGGAAAAGGTCAAGGCCATGACGCCGGCCGAAGAAGCTATTGCTTATCTCGCCCAGTTTGATGACAAGGACTCGATACTAATTGCAGGGCATCTGCCATCTTTAGCTGAGGTAGCTTCGGCCCTGCTCACCTCAGGGTCTAAGGCTACAATTCAGTTCGAAAGAGGTGGCATTGGCAGGATCGATGTGGACAAACTTCCCACCAATGAAGGCAAACTTCGCTGGTACCTGACTCCGGCACAGCTGGAGCTTATGGCGGACTAAAGCCCCAAGAATTGGGAAAATAGAGAAAGCTATTTGCTGGCAGCGGTCAGAAATTAGAGATCGGAGGTCGGAAGTCAGAGGTCAGTGGACAGGGTTAAAGCTGATCTCTGACATCCGACTTCTGACCTCTGAGATAGACGACTTCAAAGGTTGCAAATATCTACATATTGCCTGCCAAAACCCTATGCGCTATGCTCTTTGCCCTATGCTCAGATTAGGAGAGGAACAGATGACAGCAGAAAAGACAGACCTAGCCTATCCAGTCATCCCAGCAGACAGGGGAGACGACCTGCATAACCTGGAACTTGCCGATTCCGCCGATTTGGTGCTTTTTGTGGCTGGGAACCAATTCATGGTAATGGGAGAATTGCTGGGAGCATTTCAGAGCCAATATCCTGGTATCAATAGAATGTTTTATGAAACTCTGCCACCCGGACTAGAATTGAAGCAGATCCTGGCAGGGGGGGCGCTTTTCATAGACAAACTCATAGATGTGCGGCCAGATGTGTACGCATCTGTATCCGAGGCAGCTATGAAGCAGCTAGAAGCAAAGAATCTCATCTCTGCTGAGGACTACTTCCTCTATCTGCACAACCGGATAGTTTTAATGGTCCCCGAAGGAAATCCCGCCAGGATAAATTCAGTCCAAGACCTTGGCCGATCAGAGGTGCGAATTTCCCAACCTAATCCGGAATACGAAGACATCGCCTTCCACATTATGGATATGTACCGTGATGCAGGGGGTGAGACTCTGGTTCACCGCATTATGGGGGAAAAACGAGCAGAGGGAACCACCATCCTGACAACTGTTCACCACAGGGAAACTCCCCTCAGGATAGAAAAAAGAGAGGTTGATGTTGGCCCGGTGTGGGCCACTGAGATCAAGCATGCCCAGCAGAACAATTTGCCGGTGGATGTGGTCGACCCGGGTGAAGGTCTGGATCAAAGAGAAAAGATAAACTACTACATTTGCCCATTAAAAGGTTCAGCCAATCCGGAAAATGGGGAAAAATTTCTGAAGTTCATCCAGTCTTCTAAAGCTCAAAGTATCTACGAAAAATACGGTTTCGTTCCCCATTTTTCTACCTAGTAGTGTCAATAGTCCATTGTGGTACTTGCTTTCAATGATTATCTTTTTCTTTCCTGACACCTGAAAACCTGAAACCTGACAGCTAAAACCCTAAGATGACGGAAAATCTAAGAAAATCAATGCTTTGCCCCAATTGTAATAAGCTGATCAGTGCTGATGAGCCGGTTTGTCCTTATTGTGGTGTGTCGAGACCGGGGGTTTGGTGGAAATCCTTACCGGTAACCAAGGGGCTTTTCAGTGGCGAGCGAATTATCAAGACCATTATATATACCAACGTGGGGATGTACTTGCTCTCTCTTTTAATGAATCCAACCAGGATGGGCTTGTCAACCAATCCATTTACCTTTCTCTCACCCTCAAGCAATGCCCTTATATTGCTGGGATCTACGGGAACAATCCCCATAGATCAGATGCACCGCTGGTGGACCCTTATCTCCGCCAACTATCTCCACGGTGGTATTCTCCATATTCTATTCAATATGATTGCTTTGTACCAGATCGGTCCATTAGTCCTCCGGGAATACGGAGCTGGCAGACTTATAAGCCTTTACACTCTGGGTGGTGTTATTGGTTTCCTCGCGTCATATCTCGTTGGGATCCGCTTTACCTTAGGGGCCTCTGCGGCAGTTTGCAGTCTCATAGGTGCCAGCCTTTATTATGGTAAAAGCAGGGGGGGCAGCTACGGACAGGCGGTTTACAAACAAATTAGTGGATGGGTACTGGGGATTTTCCTCTTTGGTTTTCTAGTCCCTGGTATCAACAACTGGGGCCACGGCGGTGGGATTGTGGGAGGTATTATTATCGGCTACTTATTGGGTTACGAGGAGAAAAAAAGGGAAAATCTAATTCACAAAAGCCTGGGTGGTATCTGTATTGTCTTGACGGTGGCTGTTTTGGCTTGGGCTGTGTCATCTTCTTTTTACTATAGGTTTTTTGCTTAGTGTCCGGATGCACAGAGCAAGAGGTTTATTGGTCGACAGTTATCTTTTTTGATATATTTATAAATCTTGCCTATCCCGGATATTTCATGAATTGCTGTCGCGAGACCGCGAAGATGGGCGTACCACCTGGCAATCGTCCCGCGGTACCGCGGGATTGGTTCCGAGGCGCACCTGAACGGTACGTCGCAGGGACCGGCACCCGAGGACGCCAGGAAGGACGGCCATATTATTCGCGCTCGCTGCGCTCCGCTCAGTCCCGCAAGCGGGTTCCCAGTTTCGTGGTCGCAGTCACGCCAGGGCGTGAATTCATGAAATATCCGGGATAATCAATGTCTGAAGAAAGGGGAGGTAGAGATGGCAAAGAACCTCGCACACAAAATTCTAGAAGCACATTTGGTAGAAGGACGTCTCATTCCAGGTGAGGAGATAGGTATAACTATCGACCACACACTATTGCAAGATGCCACAGGAACTATGGCTATGCTGGAATTCGAGGCCCTGGGTCTTGACCGGATTAGGGCCGAGCTTTCAGCCCAGTATGTGGATCACAATTTGCTGCAAACCGATAACAAGAACGCTGATGACCACGTGTACCTGCAAACCGCATGTGCGAGGTACGGAATTCATTTCAGTCGTCCCGGCAACGGTATTTCGCACCAAGTTCACATGGAACGCTTCGGAGTGCCGGGCAAAACAATGTTGGGCGCAGACAGTCACACCCCCGGTGCTGCCGGTGTTTCCATGCTGGCCATGGGTGCGGGAGGTCTGGACGTGTCTCTGGCAATGGCGGGCAGACCCTATTATTTCCCCTGCCCGATAATCCTGGGGGTGAAATTAACCGGTGAACTTCCCGACTGGGTCAGCGCCAAAGACGTCATTCTCGAGATGCTGCGGCGCTATGATGTCAAGGGATGTGTGGGGAAGATCATTGAATACTACGGTCCGGGCGTAAAGAGCCTTTCTGCTACCGACCGCGAAACCATAGGCAACATGGGTACAGAGTTGGGTGCTACCACTACGATTTTTCCGTCAGACGAAAACACCCGGACTTACCTGGAATCCGAGGGAAGGGGAGAGGTCTGGGTGGAATTCTCTGCCGATGAAGGTGCTGAATATGATGAGTATGTGGAGATCGACCTCTCCAGTCTGGAACCATTGATCGCCTGTCCCTCATCTCCTGGCAATGTGGTCCCCGTCCGCGAGGTGGCCGGGATAAAAGTGCAGCAGACAATTGTGGGCAGTAGTGTCAACTCTTCTTTTCGAGATCTCATGGTAGTGGCGGAGATCGTCAAAGGACGTATCGCCCATCCGGATACTTCTTTTCACATCAACCCGGGCAGCAGACAGGTGCTGGAAAACGTGGCTGCGCGGGGCGGAGTTATGAATCTGCTGGCAGCCGGAGCCCGGATCCACCAATCCGGTTGTCTGGGATGTATTGGCATGGGTCAGGCTCCTGGCACCGGACAGGTGAGCCTGCGCACTTTTCCCAGGAACTTTCCAGGTCGTTCGGGAACGAAGGACGACAAGGTCTATCTTTGTTCCCCGGAAACAGCAGCAGCAGCAGCCCTGAAAGGGGTGATAACAGATCCCCGGGACTTGGGCAAAGAGATGGACTATCCTAGGATTAAACACCCGGCGCAATACATCATCGACAAGTCTTCCATTATTTTTCCCTCAGAGGAAGGCCATAAAACCGAAGTCGTACGAGGTCCAAACATAAAGCCTTTCCCACAACTGGTTTCCCTTCCTGAAACACTTGCGGCAGAAGTGGTGCTCAAAGTGGATGACAATATTTCCACCGACACCATTATGCCGGCAGGAAATACGGTCCTACCTTTGCGATCCAATATTGAGGCCATAAGCGAGTTCGTCTACTATCAAATCTCGCCGAATTTTCATAGTGAGGCAAAAGAGAAGGGTGAGGTCGTGATTGTCGGCGGCGAAAACTACGGCCAGGGATCGAGTCGGGAGCATGCCGCTTTGGCGCCGCGATACCTGGGGGTACGAGCCAAGGTGGCCAAGAGCTTTGCCAGAATACACAAGGCCAATCTGTGCAACTTCGGTATCCTGCCTCTCACTTTCAAGAACCCGGAAGACTACCAGGGACTGAGCAAAGGAACCAAGGTGGTCTTCCGTGAGATAAGAAAGCGGATAGAGCAAGGGGAGACTGAAATTCCCATTGAAGTTAACGGGAAGCAGATTGTCACCCTGCTGGATGTGTCCCAGCGTCAGCGTCAGGCTCTACTGGCAGGGGGAACTCTGAACTTGGTCAAAAAAGAACTACAATCACAAAAAACCTAACGCTCTGCGGAGTAACAGTGGAAAACAAAATACGTTTGGGCATAAGTACCTGCCTTTTAGGCGAGAATGTTCGTTATGATGGTGGGCACAAACGTGATCGATTCATCATCGAGACACTTGGACAATTTGTCGAGTTTGTTCCGGTCTGTCCCGAAGTGGAGTGTGGTCTCCCCGTACCCCGCGAATCAATGCATCTGGCGGGTAATCCAGAGTCACCCAGGTTGGTTACCACTCGCAGCAAAATTGATCACACCGAGAGAATGTTGAACTGGGCGAGAAAACGCGTGGGGGAACTGGAAAAGGAAGACCTTTGCGGTTTTGTTTTCAAGAGTAACTCTCCAAGTTCGGGAATGGAGCGGGTTAAGATCTATAACGAACATGGAGTCCCTCAAAAGACAGGGGTTGGCATGTTTGCTCGGGCCTTTATGGATCATTTTCCTCTCATTCCAGTTGAAGAGGATGGGCGACTACACGATATCAGGTTACGGGAGAATTTCATCGAGCTTATCTTTGCTCTCAAAAGATGGCGAGAGCTCCTGGACCACAACCAGAGTAGAGGAAAGCTCGTCGCCTTCCACACGCAGCACAAGCTGCTCATTCTGTCTCATAGCCAGAAACATGCACGCGTTTTGGGTAAACTTGTGGCAGAAGCTAAAAACATTCCGGCGGAACAGCTCTATTCTCAGTACCAAATGTTTTTTATGGAAGCACTCAGACTTAAGACCACGATCAGGAAAAACATCAACGTGTTGCAGCACATGATGGGCTATTTCAAAAAACAGCTCTCAGCCGACGAAAAACGAGAACTCTTGGAGACAATAGATCAATATCGGGATGAATACATCCCCCTGATCGTGCCTGTTACGCTGCTTAAGCACTACGTTCGAAAATACGAACAGCACTATCTGAAAGAGCAACTGTATCTGAACCCTCATCCCATTGAGCTTAAGCTCAGAAACCACGCCTAGTCTGTCTACTAGGCGAGTTAGTTGGTATGTGGCACTTTAAATTCGAATGTCGAATATCTAAATTGTCCTTCGGACTCCCACCCTTCGGGCGGGTTCCCAGTTTCGAAACAAATCCGAATGTTCAAAATCCCAGATGCCAGACGACTGAATTGAGAATTTGAAAGAGTACATGAAGTTTTGGACGTTTGAATTTTGAATTTGGGATTTGTTTAGCATTTCGTGCTTGGGATTTAGGATTTGGTAAATATAGGTAGGGCGGCTCTCTGCAGCCGCCAGATTAGTTTCGAGGAACAACTGTATATGTCTTCTTGGTTAGAAACCTATAAGCCCGTCGCCTCCAGCCGACTGCAACTTTTGCTGGCGGGGTGTACTTGGAGCACCGTGGGAATGGGATTGATTTGTGTGGGCACCTACTGGGTGGTGAGCACTAATAGTTACAATATTGGCTTGCTGGTAATTTCGCTGTGTCTAGGATTTGGCAAATCACTTCTAGTTTTAGACCGAGTAGCAAAGCGAATTATAGAACGCATTGAGCTACGGGGTGAGGGTCGATGTTTGGCAAGTTTTTATTCTTTGCGAGTCTGGGCCATTGTAGTGGTTATGATGCTAATGGGTCGAATACTTCGTGGCGCGGGTATATCTTATTCCCTCCTGGGTCTCATTTACGCGGCCGTAGGCACCAGCTTACTTATGTCCAGCCGGTCCATTTGGCGGGCGTGGAAAGACCATCCCCAAGCCGATTTATAGGGCTGAAGCTGTGGGGGTTTGACTTTCAGCTTTTTCCAATATTCCCAAAAGATTTCAGTTGAATCTCCTTGCCTGGTGCAAATTTGTGCTTATCTTTAAGGATAAATTTTTATTCACCAGCGAATGATAGCTCTCGCATATGTGGAGAGGAGAATACGACATGAAAGATAAGCGTAATTTGCACCTTGAGGTGCAAGAACACCTAGACTGTTTTGCCAATACAGATCCACTCAAAGAGATGTCCGAAATCACCAAGGACAAGGACAAAGATCAGGCTGCCCTAAAATGGCTGGCCTTGGCAGTCTTGCATGGCATCAACTTCAATGCCAAGAAAATCTCAATCAAGACGGCAGCCGATGGTACTACAACGGTGCAGGCTAAGTATCGCGAGACAGAACTTCCATCGCCGGGCGGAGAGATTGGCCGGAACATAGTTGAGGCCATACGTCGGATAACTCATTTTGAGGGCGAAAAAGGTAAGGGACCTCTCGCGCTCGGCCTTCGCAATGACAATCTTGAGATTGGTATCAAGGTTAAACGGGACGAGCATGGGGAGACAGTTACTTTGAAGTTCCCCAAATCAAATAACAGGTGATGGGAAGCACCTATTTATCTGAGGTAGTGGCCCATTTTTGTGGGAGTGGCTTGGAAGTCACTCCCACAATGTGTGATCCGCATCAGGTATACACCTGTATTTGAGAAATTTATCTCGAAAGGAGAAAAGATGAGTAGCTCGACGGAAAAGCGTATAGAAGCCTTGGAGATGGCCCTTAATAACGAGTCGAGGGAGAGAGATTTCTATCTGAAGCATGCAGAGAGAACGAGCAACTCTTTCGGTAAGTTGATGTTTCAATCCATCGCCAAAGATGAGGACGAACACTACCAAAAGATCCTGGAGCTGCACAAGAAGCTCAAGGAAAAGGGTAAGTGGCCAGAAACCATACCCTTAAAGGTCAAGGGGGTGGATATGAAAGCGGTGCTCAAGAAGGTCATTGCCTCTGTAGACACTTCCGCCAAAGTTGACACCGATGACATGGAAGCTGTGAAGATCGCCATAGATTTTGAGTCGAAAGGAGAGAAGTTCTATAGCGATCTCCGCGACTCGGTTGACGACCCTATGGAGAAAGAATTCTATGGGATATTGGCTTCCATGGAGCGGGAGCACCGCCTTTCCCTTGAGGATACCTATGATTATTTTAAAGACCCTGAAGGGTGGTACCGGATGAAGGAAAAACGTCATCTTGACGGTGGCTAAATCTCTGAATCAATCAATCTTCCCGGGAAACCTTCCAACCCCTTTCCCGTTTTAAATGACCCCGGTGCTTCTTGTGGGCAATCCGCTTTTCCTTTGCTGCGGATGGTACTTTAATTGGCTTTCGTCCAGGCCTCAGTTCCAAAGCTTGCTGCAAGAGCTCAACAAAGCGCTCCAAGGCCACCTCCCTGTTAGCGGCCTGACTGCGAGTTTTCTGTGAGACAACCCGCAGCACTCCTAGCTTATTGATTCGAGTCGGTAGTCGCTCTAGCAAAAGCTGTTTCTGATCTGGGCTAAGGCTGGGTGAGTTGGCCAGGTCAAACCTGAGCGTTACTCGAGTGCTGGCCTTATTGACGTGTTGACCTCCTGGGCCACTGCTACGCGAAGCGGTGAACTTGATTTCTTCCTGCGGAATCAAAAGTTGGTCGGTTATGCGAATCATGGAGAGAATATAGCATATTCGCTCCCCCATCTCACTCGGTTATCCAATTGTACGCCTCATCTATGGCGAATTAGATGTAAAATTCGAATATCTAAATCCGAAATCCTAAACAAGTCCAAAATTCCAAATCCAAATGACCAAAACATCTACTATACCTTTATGCATGCGAATTGAATCGCCAGATGCGTTACCGTTTTTAATTTTGAATTTGGAAGATTTGAATTTGTTTGGAATTTGGTGCTTGGGATTTAGGATTTGTCTTCTGGAGGATTGCCTTTTGGGGTGGCTTGGGCGCGAATCAGCTCGGGTGTCAGTTCGTCTTTCTCACTTCGTAATTGCAGCAACACTATTGCTGTAATCACCAATATACCACCAAGAACCTGAAAGGGTTCAAGGGTCTCACCAAGAAAAAGGTAGGCAATGAAGCCGGCTGAGATGGGTTCTAAGGTGGCCGTGATCGAAGCACGGGTTGATCGGATGTAATTTATGCCGACGAAATATAGGCCAAAAGGAATAGCGGTACCCAGGAATGCTATGTACAAGAGCCCTGTCCATTGGGACCAGGTGAATCCTGCTACCAGGTAATGAAAGGGAGGATAGAAAATGTACCAGGGAATGGCTGAGAACAACAGGGAATAGAAGAGTACGGTCCAGGGGGAGTAACGATGCATTGCCCTTTCACCAAGCAAAGCATATGAAGCATAGCAAACTGCCGAGGCCAGGCCCCACAATATTCCTGCGCGGTTCAGTTGCAGAAGTTGGAGGTTGTATCCTCCAACCACCAGGTAGCAGCCGATAAAAGATAAAAACAGGGATAGCAACTTGAACACGGTTAAGCGCTCTCTCCAAAAACAAACTGAGTAAAAGGCCACCAGAATTGGAGCCAGATACTGAAGGAGTATGGCTGCCGCCACTTGAATTTTGCTGATGGCGGTGAAGTAGGTCAACTGAACTAGGGCCATGACCACGCAGCCCAGGAAAGCCAGAAACCAGAAGTCTTTGCCTTGGATTCGAAAAAGATGTCTGGCGCGGATTCCGAAGAATAAGGCAAGGAGGAGGGATCCAAATGTGGCCCTGACCTGGACAACATCCAGGGGCGTAATTCCACCTGCAAAAAGTCCTTTTCCCACTGTGCCAGAGGCAGCCCACAGTATGGCTGCGCTTATCACACAGAGATATCCTTTAGTTGAGCTGGTTGTCACGGCGATGCCCCCAGCCCGGATATCTCACGAATGGCCGTCGCGAGACCGTGGAGAAGGCTGTGCCACCGGGCAACCGCAGGGGGTTGGACCCGAGGCGCACTTGGAAAGTACGTTGCAGGGTCCGACACCCGAGGACGACCGGGAGGACGGTCATAACCACGGTCGCAGTAGGCCATTCGTGAAATATCCGGGCTAATAACTCCCATAGGTTCGACGGATTTGCTTAAACAGGGGATTCATGTCATACATGTAGGATTGTTTCTCCAACCTGTCCAATTTATTCAACCACTTTTGCCGGTAAACTTCCTGCCCTTTTCTAAATCGTACTGAGGTTTGTTTCCAGCTGGGATGGTCCATTTGCGTCTTCAAGGCGTCCAGCTCGAAGAGGATAGGAAATAATCCCCTGAGCCTGACCTCGCTATTTTCGCTGGTATCGACATTTTCTAAATAGTTTAACTCTGCCGTGGCCCAGAATTTGGCGTGTGCTCCTTCATGTTGAACAACGCTTTGGAAATCGCCATAAGTGAAGGCGGGGTGGAACATCTTCGGGCCAAAGGTCATTCTAGAAGGATAGCCCCGGCCAATAGCAAGGGCATGGCTAGTGGTACGATAGCTTCCATTTTGAGCCCTCACCAAAGGGTTGGTAACGGCAAAGACCTTTACTTCGCTAGAATATAGGATCTCCAGTACATAATCCGGTAGCCCCTCCCGTTGCACGTACGATTCGATGAAATTGTTGCGCAACTGCGGTTCTCTCTGAGCCTGGAAAAAAAACTCTCGGAGGTCATTGGTTTGGCCCGTGACCTTGTCGATGCAAGGCGGTAGGAGGGCAATCATCAGAACAGTGACGAAAAGCCTATAGATTTTAATGTTCGAATGGCTACCTTGCACTGCACAGACCTGCTGACTGTAGTGTTCAGGTTTCAGTGTTCAGAAAAGGAAAAATCAGGGTGCAAGTTTAGCCTCTGTGTTTCTACTCCTGAACACTGAAACCCGAAATCTTACATCAATTTCAATCAGACCGGGGTTAAACCGAAGCAAACTGCAATTGGTGCAAACGGTAATAGAACTCTCTGCGTGAGAGAAGATCCTCTTGAGTGCCGTGTTCGACAATCCTTCCTTTATGTAAGACCAAAATCCGATCAGCTTGGCGTATGGTGGAAAGCCTATGGGCTATAACCAGGGTGGTTCTTCCTTGAAAAAGGCGTTGCAAGGCCTGCTGAATCAGGTACTCTGTCTCACTGTCAATGTTTGCTGTGGCCTCATCGAGAATTAGTACTTTCGGGTCATAAGCCATAGCCCGGGCGATGGCGAGGAGTTGACGCTGCCCAGTGGAAAGGGTGACGCCACCTTCCTGCACCTCCGCATCCAGTTGGCCGGGAAGGCGGGAAACCAGATCTTCCAGGTGAGCCAGGCGAGTAATTCTCTCAAGCTCTCTTGAGGATATGTGGCGATTTAAGGCGATATTTTCCCTCAACCTTCCGGCAAAGAGAAATACATCTTGCATTATCAGTCCAACCTGAGACCTGAGCCAGGACAGGTCCAGATCTCGAATATCTCTCCCATCAAGAAGAATTCTTCCCCCCTGTGGTTGGTGAAATCTTTCTAAGAGATGCATCAGAGTGGTTTTGCCGGCGCCGGTGACACCCACAATCGCAAGGGTTTCGCCACTCCGGACCTTGAAAGAGATATCTTTCAAAACCGGTTCGTCGTGGTGATAGCCAAAAGTCACCTGTTGAAACTCTATTTCACCCTTCAGCGAGTGAGGTTTGGCTTTGCCGGAAGTGTATTTCTCTTTCTCCTTGTCGTCCAGAAGAAGGAAGATGCGCTCGGCAGAAGCCATGGCGGACTGCATAATGCTGTATTTTTGTGAGACATCTCGAATGGGTCCAAAAAACATTCGCAGGTAAGAAATAAAAACCACGAGAGCGCCAAGAGTCAGACTATCAGACAAAACCTGCCTGCCCCCATACCAGAGGAGCAATGCGATGGTGGTAGTGGCCAGTAATTCAATACAGGGGAAAAAGACTGCTTGGATAGTTATTTGTCTCACGGTGGCGTTGTAGTAACTATGGTTGAGAGCTTCAAAACGACTCAAGGTCGCCCTCTCTTGGCGAAAAATTTTGATTACCCTGATGCCGGAAAGATATTCATTTAGAACAGCATTGATCTTGGCCAATTTGGCTCTAATCTCTCGGTAGGCGGAGCGAACCTGGATACCAAAAGCACGAAAAAGAACCGCTATGAGGGGAATAACGGACAGGGTGACCAGAGTGAGAGTCCAACTGAGGTTAAAGAGAATCACTAGAATACCAAAAAGCAGTACCGCATCTTTTAAAAGGGTCATCACCACGGATCCGAACATCTCGTCCAGGTTTTGGATGTCATTGGTCAGACGGGTGACCAGTCTTCCAACCGGATTTCGGTTGAAGAAGGAGAGAGACATTTTTTGTAGATGGCTAAAAAGCTGCATACGCAAGTCGTGCATCATGTGTTGGCCGGCATAGACCATCAACAGATTCTGGCCAAAGGTACAAGCTGCGCTAAGGAGAAGAAGCGAAACAAAGATGAATCCCAAACGGTAGAGCCCGGAGATGTCGTGTCTGCGCAAGGCAACGATCTCAGCGGCTGAGAGTTTGGCCTGATCTCGGTAGTTAATGTAAGTAATTCCATTGGCACTGTGAAAAAGGCTGGGATGGGCCAGAACTACTTCTTTTTGGGCTGCGGTTTGGATGGAAGTGAAATAGAAACGCTGGGGGGTAATCACGCCCTTTTCTTCAAGCCATCGAAGCAGGCGAGGATCCACCTGGGTCAAAGTTTGTCCGCTTATGAAGAATTGTCCAGGTTCCGGGCCCAAGTTTAACTTTCCACGGACCTGGTTGAGAAAGCTTGTGAGTGGTGGCTCCGCCGGGGCTTCCGGCACCATCACTTGTCGGGCAGAAGGCAAAATGTATCTGTCTATACCTACCTTGAGCAAGTAAGGTAGGGCGAGGTCGAATCCGGTTACTAACAAGATGAGCACGCAGCTCAAGCCGATAACTTTGAGGTAGGCTCGTGCATAGCCGGCCAGACGACGCCAGAGCGGCCAGTCATATGGCTTTCCTAACTTCCCTTCCTCAAAGTAGCCGTAATTACCGTGCATGTCGAAAAATGCCTAAAGTGAACTAAAGTGAGCTAAAATGCCTAAAATTAACCATCGTTGCAGTCGTTCAAATCGTAAAGGCTCAAGGAGCCAGAATGGAAGAATGCTCTTTTTGTTTTTGCCTCCTGGATTCTGAATTCTAGCTCCTTAATTCTTAAATAATTTGGTGCCTAGTGCTTAGTTCCTAGTACCTAGTTTTCATTGCTGCAGCTGTCCTCTGCCCTCCGACCTCTGCCTCCTATCCAATCGTTGCTTCCTCGTATAACTCTTCCTCCAATTTCTGGCGGCGGTACAAGGCAGCATAGAGCCCACTTTGCGCCATAAGCTGATCGTGATTTCCCTGCTCCTGCAAGCGCCCCTGGTCAAAGACAAAAACCACGTCAGCAGCGCGCATGACCTCTAAGCGGTGCGAAGCGATAATGGTAGTTCTGTTCTGGAAATAGCGGTTGAGATTGCTGAGAATGGCCAGTTCTGTTTCAAAATCCACTGAAGAGAAGCAGTCGTCGAGAATTAGCAAAGGCGCAGACAACAACAGCGCCCTGGCAAGAGTGAGGCGCTGCTTTTGACCACCGGACAAAGTAACGCCACGTTCTCCCAGGAGGGTATCGAACTGCTGGGGCAGGGCGAGGATTTCCTTGAGTAGATGTGCCGCCTCAGCAGCTTTTGTAATCTCTTCCATGCTGGCGCTCGGATTCCCGAAACAAATGTTTGCTTTAACCGTGTCTGCAAAGATAAAAGGATCCTGGGATACCACCGCGATGGCTCGCCGAAGCTCCTCCAGAGGGTAGCGATGTATTTCCTCTCCATCAAGGAAAAGCTTGCCGTAAGGTATATCGTAGAGGCGGGGTAATAACTGGCAAAGAGTGCTTTTCCCAGCACCTGTGCGGCCGACTATCCCCACCACCTGTCCGGGTTTGATTCTCAGATGGACATTCTCCAGAGCCGGCAATTTGAAACCGGGATATGTAAAGCTAATCCCCCTACCTTCAATATCGCCATGGGTAAGGGGTTGATT
Source organism: uncultured delta proteobacterium (assembly GCA_963712115.1). Taxonomy (GTDB): domain Bacteria; phylum Desulfobacterota; class Syntrophobacteria; order BM002; family BM002; genus BM002. Next base: position 35,554 of record CAVQGX010000045.1, read on the forward strand.
GACTACTTCTGACTCATCATCGATTTCGGCAGGGGTGTCCAGAATTGTTTTAATTCTGCCTAAAGAGGCCGATCCCCGTTGAAATAAATTTATCATCCACCCAAGGGCCATCATGGGCCAGGCGAGGATGAGCAGATAGCTGTTAAAGGCAACGAAGTCACCGGTAGAAATTGTGTTTAGAATGGTAAGCTTGCCGCCGACCACAAGGACCAAGGCCATGCTCAGGTTTGTAAATAAAAGACTCATGGGGGAAAAGAGGCCGCCAATTTTAACCATACCGAGATTTTCTGCGATATATTCCCTCCCGGTTTGATCAAAGCGTCTGGCTTCCGCCTCTTCCTGGGTATAGGCCTTTATTGCGCGTATGCCGGCGAGATTCTCTCTGGCGCGCTCTGTCAGGCGGGAGAAGGAGGCCTGCACTTGTCGGAAGCGCTCGTAGAAAGTCTTACTTATGGTACGGGCGAAAAGGGCGATGAAAGGCATGGGCAACAGGGCAATAAGGGTAAGAGCGGGATTAATGTATAGCATGAAGCCAATCGCAGCAGTTCCCAGAACCAGGGTATCTGTAAGAGCTACCAGCCCCATACCGGTTGCCAGCTGCACCGCTTGGATGTCATTGGTGGCGTGAGCCATAAGATCCCCGGTGCTAGCCCTGTCAAAGTAAGAGAAAGGAAGAGTTTGTAAGTGGGCAAAAAGACGATTCCGCAGAGCCTCTTCAACTTGACGGGAATGGCCAAAAAGGCACCGCCTCCACACGAAGCGGAAGACTACGATGCCCAAGGCCAAGGCCAGAACCATCCCGGCATAGGCTAGAAGTCTGGAGCTAGTGGCCTGGTAGCGAGTGAGGTCGTCCACAGCCAGCTTGATGACCCTTGGAATCAGGAGCTGCAAAAAATCCACCAGTAGCAGCGAGCCGACTCCCATGACAATTATGCTAAGATTCTGGCGAAAATATGGAAGAAGAATACGATAGTGGGTCATGGTTGGATATTATCATAAAGAGGCTGGAGAGTTTAGGTCTGCTTGTGGCGCATTGAAGAGCGAGACGTCTCGCCGTGTAGTTCCTAGAGCTGACCGCTGTCCCCTGGATTACAGCATACTCTTTTCGCTTTCTTCAATGGCTTTGTCTACTTTTGCTTGTAGCTCCGGGGGCAACCCTTCGATTTGCACATTCAAAAAACCCCTAACAATTGTGGCGGTGGCTTCTTCCTCGGAGAGCCCGCGGGCCATCAAGTACTCAATTTCCTCTTCAGCGATTTTACCCACCGCCGCCTCGTGCGACATTTCCGCCCCGGACCTGTGAGCTTCCAGCTCCGGTATGGCGTGGATGATGCCTTCATCAGCAAGGATAAGCCCGTGGCATTCAAGGTGAGCCTTGACATTCGGCTTCAAGCCTATTAAATGACCCCTCGCCTTGATCAATCCTCCGGTTGTAATAGCCCTAGAGACTATCTCAGCCCGGGTGTTGGAGGCTTCCAACACCACCCGAGCGCCTGTGTCAAGCTCACACCCTGGAGGAGACAGCAGAATTGAGTGAAAGCGAGCCACCGCCCCAGGCCCTATTAAGCGAGTGGTGGGGTACATTTGCAGCGAGCGCACGGGCCTTAAGCTCACATAATTGGAGAGAAACAAGCCATCCTCTTCAACCACGATACCCGATCGGGGTCTTACCATTACCTCTTCAGCCCAATCGTGAATCATGGTGAAAGTGAGTTTCGCTCCTCGTTTAACGTAAAATTCAGAGATACCTATATGAATACCTGTTTGTAGACTAGGGGCTGTGGCGCAACCGGTGATTATATTGAGTTCAGAACCTTCTTCGGCGATTATGACGTTATGAACATTCTGGGCCGTATTGTCATGTTTCATATAGAGGCAGGCTTGAATGGGAGTGGTGACACGTTGTCCCTCGAGAGCCCGGATAAAGTAGCCGTTTTGAAAATGTAGTTCAGCCTGTGCTGTGTATTTGTCAGCATCCACTGGGACGGCCTGCCAGTAGAATTCTTCCAGCCAAGGATGCTCCTCCATGGCCTGAGCCATGGGGAGTACTTCTAACCCCGGCTGCTTGACCGCGCAATGGACAATTCGATTGTCTGCCTGCAAGAAAGTCCCGGCCCTGTTCTGCTCATCGAGATCAACGCCCGATTGGATGATCTTCGCTCGGTCTTCTTGAGTTAGTCCCTCAAGGTCTAGGGGATCAGTTTTATCGTCCGAAAGTAGCTGGTACTTAAGCAGGTCAATATCTGTGCCAAAGGCAGCCTTCTTATCTTTAGCCTGTGCTGCTTGGGTTTTTCTCACCTTTGACATTTGAGACACTCCTGGTATCCGTGTCGCTGGATTCCTTTGAAAAGCTCGCGAGGATTACCACGGCAGTGGATACGGCCGTCCAAGAGCACGTAGCCAGCGTCTGCTTCTATATAGTTGAGAATGAAACCCAAGTGGGAGATGACCAGACCTGATTTGGCCCGTTTACGCCAGAGATACTTTTCCAGCAGCTTATTTATAGCTTTTCCCAGGATTTGAAGATTCTCCAAGTCAACTCCAGATTCAGGCTCGTCCAGCATCACCAACTCAGGGTCCTGGAGGAGTAGCTGTAGTAGCTCAGATTTTTTCATCTCACCGCCGGAAAAGCCAACATTTAGTTCTCGTTCTAAGAGACCCGAAAAATTAAACTTATCTGCCAGGTCATCACATGATACCGCATTGATGTTGCAGACGTTGAAAACGTCACGGGTCTTGACCCCCCGAATACTAGGTGGACGTTGGAATGCCATACCGATTCCCATTTTTGCCCGTTCATCAATGGGTAATTTGGTGATATCCACACCTTTAAAAGAAATTCGGCCCTGTCGCACCTTGTACCTGCGGAAACCCATAATGGTCATGAGGAGGGAAGATTTGCCCGAACCGTTCTTGCCAAAAAGGATATGGGTTTCGCCACTAGGGATGGTCAGGTTGACGCCTTTTAAAACCTCTTTACCGTTGACATCCACCCAAAGGTCATTTATTTCCAACATGTGATAATCTCCCTCTAGGAAATTGAGGAATTAGGGATTGAGGAATTGATAATGATTAAGAGAACCTTTGGATTTGCCATGCCCTAATCCCTTAATCCCTAAATTCCTGAATCCTAAATTATCCCTATTTCGAAATTCGAAATTGCTCGGGCCGCTTCTAGCGGGCTAAAAATGCGTGCTTACCATAACCGATAGCGTATGAAAATGCAATAAATCCCATGGCGCAGAGCGGTTGCTCAGATTTCGCATTTATCAATTTTCATTTTCCATTCTCAAAGCAAAAGTACCAAAGCTAATCAATAAATGATAAATGATAAATGAGAAACGTGCGGTGGGCACAGCCCACTGAACAAAGCTTGCTCTACCCAAGCAAAAGTGTTACGGTAACGATCTTCACAGGTTTTGCTTGCACTATGTAGATCCAGGAGCATTGAAACAGTTATGGGTGCTGGCTCTATCTTTTTGATGAGGATGGGTTTAGGCATTCTCTTTGCCTTTATTTTAGTGAAGATATTTCACCTCGGCGGCGGTATCTTGACAATGGCAGGTTTTGCAGTCTTTTTTGTAGGGCTTGCATATCTACTCGCCCATTTGCGGGAAAGAAGACAGAGTCAAGAGCGACTGAGGTGATTGTTGACAGTTGCAGAAATGTTTGGTCATATTTATTATTAACACTGCTGCCATGTTTTTGGTGAAATATTTATCAGTGTTTCCAGCTTTAGGGTTTCGTTTTGATTTTTGTTTCGAAGTCAGCCGTTATCCCATTGTTGATACAAATCTAATATGAGGTGATCAAATGAGTCCAATGGACTGGAAAGGGCCACCGTCGCGAGGCCCCGGGGGCATAAAAGATTTCGAAGAAATTCTGCAAAAGATCCGCGAAAAATTTCGAGGCAGGTTTCGCTTGGGCGGCTCCTTGTGGCTCTTCATTCTGGCGGCGCTCATTGTTGCCGCTGGCTATGCCAGTGTCTATACCGTGGCCCCAGAAGAGACTGGAGTGATTCAGCGTTTCGGTCGCTATGTGCGGTTAACCGGTCCGGGCCTGCATTTCAAGCTGCCTTTCGGTATTGAGACGGTGGGCAAAGTCAAGACAGGTCGAAATTTCCAGATGGAGTTCGGCTACAGGACGGTAGAAGCTGGGGTTCGTTCACGCTTTACTGAAAGGGGTTTTAAAGAAGAGTCACTCATGCTGAGTGGTGACCTCAACGTGGTCGATCTTCAGTGGACCGTGCAATACAAGATCGGGGATCCAAAGGATTTTCTCTTTCAGGTGAAGGATGTGGATAGTGCCATTCGAGATATGTCCGAATCGGTCATGCGGAGGGTGGTTGGAAACCGGCTTTTCGACTTCGTCCTTACAGTAGGACGTGCCGAGATCGCCGACAGAGTTAAAATGGAAATGCAAAAGGTTCTGGACTCCTATCGCACCGGCATCCAGGTGGTCAACGTCAAGATGCAAAATGTGACTCCGCCAGAGCCGGTGGAGGCTGCCTTCAATGAAGTGAACGAAGCTGAACAGGAAAGAGAGTCAAAGATCAACCAGGCTCAGGGCGCCTATAATCGGGAGATCCCTAAAGCTAAAGGTAGTGCTTTGCAGACCATATCACAGGCCGAAGGCTACGCTTTGGAAAGGGTGAATAAGGCGGAGGGCGAGGCGAAACGTTTTCTCGACGTGCTTAAAGAATATCGCCAGGCAAAGGATGTTACCAAAAGACGTCTTTATTTAGAGAGCATGAACCAACTGCTCGACAAGGTAGATGAAATCTACGTGATTGACGCAGACCAGAAGGGACTAGTTCCCCTGCTTGATCTCCAGAAAGCGCGAGGAAAGACAAATGAAAAGTAGAGCAATGCAGGTACTGCTTGCCCTGATTGTAGTCGCCGCTATAGTTTCCACGGGCGCATTTTATGTGGTAAATGAAGGCGAACAGGTGGTAATCACCCAGTTCGGCAGGCCCGTGGGAGCTGCTGTCAAGGATGCCGGTCTTAACTTCAAAATACCCTTCATTCAAGCGGTGAACCGGTTTGAGAAGCGTCTTCTTAACTGGGACGGTAGCCCCAACCAGATTCCTACCAAGGACAAGAAGCTCATCTGGGTGGACACGACTGCTCGCTGGCGTATCAGTGATCCGCTACTGTATCTGACCCGGGTGACCACCATTACCACCGCACTTTCGCGGCTGGATGGTATTATCGATTCTGTGGTCCGGGACGCTGTTTCAGAAAACGATTTAGTGGAACTTATACGCAGTGAGGGCTGGGCGGGTGAGGTGGGTGCGCAGGTAAGCGATGCTGGCTACGCTCAGAAGGAAATGGAGGAAGTGAGTCGTCCTCTGAAAGTGGGCCGTGAAAAGATCACCAGGGCAATGCTGCTGTCTGCTTCGAAACTTACTCCCGAATTCGGCATTGAACTGGTGGATGTGCGGATCAAGCGGATCAATTACGTGGATAGCGTTTTGAAGAAGGTTTTTGAAAGAATGATCTCCGAGCGTAAACGAATCGCTGCCCAGTATCGCTCAGAGGGTGAAGGTGAGGCGGCGAGAATCAACGGGGAGATGCAAAAGGAGCTGAAACGAATCTCCTCGGAAGCCTTTCGCACAGCACAGGAAATTCGAGGGAAAGCTGATGCCGAGGCCACAAAAATCTATGGCAGCGCCTATAACCAGGATCCGGGATTCTATTCCTTTTCCAAGACCCTAGAACTCTACCGGGAGCAGGATTACAACAAAACGAGGATGATATTGACCACAGATAGCGATTTTTACAAATATCTGAAGGAAATTCCTCGTTAGGAGAGAAAGAAAGAAAAAAAATGATAAAATACGAATTTTTCGTATTGTGCTTTAATGCAATTTGTGTATAGTGGGGAAAGGTCTGCGCGGTTCGTACCGTGTTGCCCCTAACGGTGTTTGATACAAACATCGCTGGGGGCTTTTTTTTGGCAGGTGTTTCTAGCCCGGATATTTCATAAATGGCCTACTGCGACCGCGGATATGGTCGTCCTTCCTGGCGTCCTCGGGTCACGCCCCCTGCGACGTACTGTCAAGTACGTCTCGGGTTCGAGTCCCTGCGGTTGCCAGGTTGCAAGCCCATCTTCACGATCTCGTGACGGCAATTCATGAAATATCCGGGCTAAAGCAACTCGGAATACAAATCTTCGATACCCTCTATCTCCTCCTGCAGATAAGACCTAATCTTCTTGGTGATTCTAACTTGTATCTGCCGCACGCGCTCGCGGCTGATTCCGTAAACGTCCCCAATTTCTTGCAGAGTAAGCGGTTCTTCGGCTATTAGTCTGTTGTCGAAAATAAATCTCTCTTTCTTCGGCAGAGTGGTTCTGAACTCGGCAAGTTTTTCTTTGAGGATTTCTCTTCTTTCGAAGTCTGCGAGTTGTTCGTCTGCGCCGATCTGATCGGAAGGGATGAAAGATTGGTGGTCGCTCTCCGAGCCTTCTTTGATAGGAGCATCAAGAGACACCTCCCAGCTACCCAGCCGCTGATCCATTTCGATTACTTCAGATTCTTTTACATCCAACCGCTCAGCCAGCAACTTAGGTCTCGGCTCATATCCCATGGCCAGCAAGTTTTCTTTTTCTTTACGAAGATTGAAAAAAAGCTTGCGCTGGGCCTGGGTGGTACCGATCTTGACAAGTTTCCAATTGTCCATGATGAATTTGATGATGTAAGCCTTGATCCAGAAAGAGGCATAGTAGGAGAGTTTAAAACCGCGGTATGGGTCGAATTTTTTTACTGCCTGCATCAATCCAATATTACCTTCCTGAATCAGATCCATTAGATTACGCATCCAGTGGCGCTGAAAGCTCAGGGCAATTTTCACGACCAATCTAAGATTCGAGGTGATGAGCCGGTAGGCTGCTTCCATATCGCCCTTTTCTTTATAACGAATGGCCAGCCTCTGTTCTTCTTCTCGGCTCAGAAGGGGATACCTCTTTATCTCCATGAGATAGTGTTTGAGGGGATCATAAGTGACGAGGGAGTCTGAAGAGTAACTCTTCAGGGGCGCAATTTCGCTCTCGTCGAAATCGAAGTCGAAATCTTGATTGTGATTTTTCTCCTCTTCCTTTGCTTTTTTTGCTCTTTTCTCTGCCATCTTGCAGTTTTCCCTTTTGCTTAACTGTCCTGCGGAGTGTGGATATAAGCAACCACAGAGAAACAATCAAAATACCCTAGGTATGTTGTCATGTCAAGCTGACCTTGATTGCATGACCATTTAACCTTGGTAAATGATACTTGTTGCTGTCTTTTAAATGATAATTGAGAAATGCGAAATGGGAAATGAAAAATG
>CAVQGX010000046.1:0-153281 GCA_963712115.1 uncultured delta proteobacterium
CTCTGACCTCTGACTCCTCAGTGCCTAGTTGAAAAAGCTGCCTGCTGCTAGTTGCTAGCTGCCAGCTTTATTTTCCCTATGCCCTATGCCTCCTGGATTCTGACTACTGGCTACTGACTCCTAACTTTGGCCCAGTTCTTGCTCTTAGTTAGCTCAATTTCAGCTCAAGGAAACAAGTTTTCTTTTTTGTTGATATTTTAAAGTATTAGGGATAAGCAATGGCAGCCTACGAGTTGCTGGTCATTAAAGGCCCGGACGAAGGTCAGATCTATTTGCTAAAGGACGAAGAAGTAATCATAGGTCGCGACCAGAGCTGTCAGATCTATTTCGACGATAGGACGCTTTCGAGGCAACATGCCAGGATTGTTATTAATGGTGACAATCTCATTATTGAGGATCTCGATAGTGTAAATGGTGTTCTGGTAAACGGCGTTCCATTAAGAAGCAGCGATTTAAAAGTTGACGACCGCTTGACTCTGGGTAAAGTTGAGCTCCTGCTGCGCCCTGCCACTGACTATACTCATCAAGTGGAAAGACTATCGCAACCTGTGCCACCTGCGGATGAGCCTACGCTCCTGCACCAGCCCGACGCTCAGCAGATTTTCCAGCCCTCTGAATCGGAGCCTGCCTCCGTCATGAACATCACCCAGGCGCTAAGTTCCTCCATGCTCATGGACTTGCTGGGCCGCAGCCATCTCAGTCTGGGTGCCATGTATCGGGTAACCCGCTTAGCCAGCTCTATTTTTGATCTGGATGTGCTGCTCAACAAGGTTCTAGACGAGACTTTCGCAACCGTCCGGGCCGAACGCGGCTTCGTCCTTCTCATCGATCCCAACACGGATCAGTTGGAAGTCAAGTCCTCACGCTGGCAAAACAAGGAAGGTCTCGATCACAAAGTTAGCATTAGCCAAAACATCATCTCACACGTTCTGGAAAAAAAAGAATCAGTGCTCATCGCCGACGCCATGGCAGACTCAAAGTTTGGCATGGCCGAGAGTGTGGTTCTTCACCAAATACGCTCGGCCATGTGTTCTCCGCTCCGTGGGCGTAAGCGGATTGTCGGTATCATTCACGTGGACACCACCGGCGCGGGTGCATTCAGCCAGGAAGACCTTATGCTCCTGGATGCCATCGGCAATGCTGCCGGCATCGCAGTAGAAAATGCCCAGCTCTACAAAGACAAAATCCAAAATGAACGACTTGCTGCAATGGGTCAGGCAATATCAGGACTCTCCCACTATATCAAGAATATAGTCGCTGCCATGGACACCTCCCATGACATGGTGGAGAAGGCACTTGCAGCCGAGGATTTGAGTATAATCAACAGAGTCTGGAAAATTCTTCGGCGCAGCAATCAGCGTATAAGCAACCTGGTGCTGGACATGCTCGCTTATTCCAAGGACAGGAAGCCAGATATTCAACCCTGCCACATAAACGGAGTTTGCAAGGAAGCTGCGGAATTGTGTCATGATCGGATCATGACAAAACACGGAAAGCTACAGCTCGACCTGGACCCAAAGCTTCCGCGCATCTTCGCGGATCCTCAAGGAATTCACCGCTGTTTACTCAACTTGCTCACCAATGCAATTGACGCCTTGGATGAAGAAGAAGGTGAGGTAAAGATCAGTACGCAGAAGCAAGGGGAGAGCGAAATTCTTATTACAGTTGATGATAACGGCGCAGGTATCCCCGAGCATATCCGCCAGCGGATCTTTGATGTTTTCTTTAGCACTAAGGGAAGTCAGGGAACTGGGCTGGGTTTGGCGGTCACCAAAAAGATTATAGAAGAGCACGGCGGCAGTATAGAGGTCCAGTCGAGCGAGGACCAAGGTACTAAATTTTTCATCCGCCTACCGATCGGGAAAGAACTAAGCACTAAGCAGGAGGCACTAAGCACTGAAAAACGTAATTCTTTGGATGGTGCCTAGTGCTTACTGCCCAGTGCCTAGTAGCTCCGGCTCTTACTCTGCCTTCACCTGAACAATCCTTGATATTTCTTCAAATGTGGTTATCCCCTTCGCTACTTTCTCCAAGCCATCGCGAAAGAGGGTGCGCAGATCTCCGCTCTTCAATGCTGCTTTACGGATCTCTGTAGAACTTCGTTTCTCGTTGATCAGGTCTCTTAAGGGATCCGAGATTAAGAGCAACTCATATATACCGATTCGACCACGATATCCGCTGAAGCGGCAGGCCTGACATCCTCTGCCCCGATAGAACTTGCGGCCTTTGGCACGCTTGGCAATGCCGAACTGCTCTAGAATCTCTGTAGTTGGAACAAAGGGTTCTTTACAAGACGCGCAGATGGTTCTGGCCAAGCGTTGGGCCAGCACGCCGGCTACGCCTGAGGATATAAGAAATGGTTCAACCCCGATGTCTACCAGACGAGTAACGGCTCCCGGCGCATCGTTGGTGTGCAAGGTGCTAAAAACCAAATGTCCAGTAAGAGCAGCCCTTGCAGCCATTTGCGCGGTTTCCAGATCTCGAATCTCTCCCACCATGATCACGTCAGGGTCCTGTCGTAGGATAGCCCGCAACCCGCTGGCAAAGGTAACCCCGGCCTGAGGGTTGACCTGTGTTTGGCGAATTTGCTTGAGTCGATATTCCACCGGATCCTCAATGGTGATCACGTTGAGGGTGGGACTGGTAATGGTATCCAGGGTCGCATACAAGGTTGTGGTTTTGCCACTTCCCGTGGGACCTGTGACCAGAACCATACCTTCCGGCAGCTTCAGCAGTTTCATGTAAGAGTCTAAGATGGCAGGGGGCAACCCGAGAGATTTTAGTTCGAGGATAGTAGCAGTCGGATCCAAAATACGCATGACAAGGTTTTCCCCATAAATTGTGGGGAAGGTGGAAAGACGAACCTCTATCTGCTTGCCTTCGGAGTCAAGATAAAAACGGCCGTCTTGTGCCGACCTCTTTTTCGCAATGTCAATCTCGCCCCACACCTTGAATCTGGAAGCAATTGCCTCGTGAATGCTCTTGGGGAGCTTTTTGATCTCTTGCAATACTCCGTCAATCCGGTAACGCACCGAGACCTCTTTTTCGCCGGGCTCGATGTGCACGTCACTGGCTCCATCTCGAACCGCCTGCTGAATAATCAAGTTCGCCAACTTGATCATTGGAGCTTCCGAGATGTCGGCTGTCTCTTTTTTCCCATCTTCTACCGAAGCTACGTCCTGAATAAGTTGGGTGATTGACTCATCCATCCGGTAGTAATGGTCAAGACATCGGGTGATTTTTCCTTCGGTGGATATTACCGGCTCGATCTCGCATCCCGTCTTACTGCGCAGGTCATCTACTGCAATGAGGTTGAGAGGATCCGCCATGGCCACGGTTAGAGCGTTGCCTATTTTGAAAAGAGGAAGAGCCGTATAGGCTCTAGCGATCTTTTCGGGAACCAGTTCGATCACATCGGGATCGAGGGCATAACTGTCAAGATCCACGTAGGGAATCTGGCGCTGCTGCCATACAGCTTTGGCAACGTCTTCCTCGGTGACCGCTCCCAAGGCTACCAGGGCCTCGCCAATTTTCAGTCCCTCTTCTCGCTTCTGTTTCTCCAGACCAGCCTTCAGCTGCTCCTCTGAGATCAGCCCCTCATCTATTAGGATTTCACCCAGAAGCTTCCTCTTCATTCTTCCTTACCGTTCTTAATACTCGCTAGTGTCAAGCTCAAAAATCGCTACGTAGGCGCGAAAGGCAAAAAACACCGCCAAGAGCACAAAGAGATGGAATTGCAGATTGCGATATCTTCTAGTCCTACTGGAGTCACTCTACAATCTCAAATCTAAAATCTTAAATATTCTTGGTGCTCTCTGTGGTTCAATTCGCAAAACTATCAGAAACCACACGCAAAAACTAGGCCAAAATTATAACTCCCCGCTGTCAGGAGCGGGGAGTTAGGAGTCAGGAGACAGGAGTCAGAATCCAGGAGGCAACGGGCCTAGAGCAGAGTTCTTAGAGCATGGAGTTTTAGTCTTGACCCTATGCGCTATGCTCCATGCCCTATGCCCTGCGCCCTGTGCCTTACTTATTCGGCGGCCCTTCGAGAGTGCGTACTCTGTCTTGCACTTTTTCACGGAGTTGGGGATAGGCTGACGGGTTGCCGGCCAGAAATTGGCGGTAGTGGGTGAGAGCCTTCTCGTGTTGGCCCTGCTCTTCCAACATCCGGGCAAGATTGTAATGGGCTTCGGGGTTTTCCGGGTCATTGGTTAGCACTCGCTCGAGAGTGCGGCGGGCCAGTTCTCCTCGACGGAGCCGTTCGTATACCAAAGCCAGGTTGACCTCACTTTGGCTGTTGCCAGGATTCAATTGTAAGGCCTGCTCATAGGCGGCACGAGCCTTGTCAAAATTTTTCAACCTGTAATAGATAATGCCTAGATTATTATAACTAGGATAGAAGCGAGGGTTTATACTGATGGCCTTCTCATAAGAATTGGCAGCCATTTTCACCTGGCCCTGCTTTTCGTAACAAACACCAATATTGTTGTAGACTTCGGCGCTCATGGGTTCAATTCTAAGCAACTCGTTGTAGGTTTCGATTGCCTTTTGCCACTTCATAGCTTTCTGATAGTCCACCGCCTTCCGATATAGAGAAGCGGCCCCGGCTGTGGTTTCCGCATAGAGATTGACCTGACCGCTCTTCGTGCTTCTCACGGAGCTTCGCTCTGGCCCCTCAGTAATCACTATTGTTTTTGGCTGCCCGGTTGAGTCCGGAGCGGCCAGGTGCTCAGGCTTGCTTTTCTCTGCTCTGCCGACCTTAGGGTGGCGGGTCTTCTCTGTGCGAAGAGGTTCTTTGTCACCCTCAACCTGCTCGGCCGAGTGCAGGCTAACCACGCCAACTTTCACCTTGTTGCTGGGTTGTAGTGGCTGTTCTCCAGGTTCCACAGCGGACCCACCTGGCTCCAGCGCAGCAGTTTTGATTGGTTTCTCACTTTCATCATTATCCACCGATGGGGATGGTTTTTTGACCTCTTCCTCTGGGGAAACAGGTTCTTGCTCAATAGCAACCTGAACAACTTTCGGCTTCACCGGTGTGCGCTCGTCCTCCTTTGGCTCTTGCACCTGCTGAAGCTCTTCATGGACATCACTTTCCGCCGGCTCCGGTGGAGGGTGGATCTTATCGAAAATCACCTGCTGGGGGACTGAGGCTGGAGCTTCCTCGGCCTCTTTTTGCCCGGCTTTCCTCTGAACCATCCCGTAAAAAACCACACCGATGACAACGCCAGCAAGCAGCATGGTTAAACCTAAAAGCATTAAAAGCCGCTTTTTATTCTCGGGTCTCTGACCAGCGAGTCTTCGGGGAATGACCGGTGGCTGCTTGCGCCCCGCCCGCTGATCAGCCACCCTTTTTAAAGATTCGGAAATGAGGCTCACGCCCAACCTCCTAGTCGGTTTTGACCGCAGAGCACGCGGAGATCGCAGAGAAAATCAATGTAAATGGTACTGCAAAAGGTTCCAACGCCATATATGCTTTCTCTGCGTTCTCTGTGGTCTCTGTGGTTCAATCTTTATTGGCCCCCTGGCCTTTCGCACTCTCTTTGTGCGTGGCAATCTGCCGGGCCCTGTGAAATTCACTCTTTTGACTCAGTTTGCGGGCCATAACCTGTGCCTCGCCCTTGTCTTTGTACTTGCCCACTAGAACCCTGTACCAGGTACCCATCTCACCCAAGTCTATCCAGGCTACCCAGGCATCGAAGCCGCGATTCTGCAGCTCTCGCATTCTCGCCGCGGCGATTTCCGGGTCTTTAAAGGACTCCACCTGTACGGTGTAGACATATGGCGGTTTGAGCAGGTACTGGGGAAACCTTTCCTTAGATGGTCTCGCATCAGACTTGGCCAAGGCAGCTGTTTTTGGCTCGTCACTTCCATCTTCCATGACCGGGCGAGCTTTAGAATTAGCACTACCTGTAAACCTCTCCACCGAAGAATCCTTGTTCAGGGGTAAAGGAGAAGTCACATCTCTTTTTTCGGCCCGGATCGGGCTTCTCATCACCGCCGGCTTTGGTTGGGGGATTTCAGCCCGGACAAATTGGCGCGAGTAGTTCAGGGGAGAGAAAGACTTCTGCGTAAAACTCCGGTTCACATAACTTCTCAACATCTCCCGCATTGTGGGGACAAACACCAATGCGCTTGCTATTACCAGAACGGAAAGTGCAACTGAGGCCCCCTTCCAACTGTGGCCGAATCTCAGGAACGACCTGGGACGACTTCGTGGAAACCTCCCGTTCAGACTCTGCCGCCCATCTACCACATGGGTTTGCCTTATTTTGCGGCTTTCCGCGAGATAGGCGGCCAGCAAAGAGCGCTCGGCAATTATATTAATCAACCGAGGCACTCCTTTGGAGAAACGGTAGATCTCACGGTGCGCCCCTTTGTCGAAAGAAGTGCTTCCTGCAGCTCTGGCCATATTCAAACGGTGTTGCAGATAACTTCTGGTTTCCCTCCTATCAAGAGGTTTGAGGTGATAGCGGAGGGAGATGCGCTGCTGCAGATGGCGAAGTTCAACAGCCTCCAATTTGACCGGCAGTTCCTCACTCCCCACCAGAATTATCTGAATGAGCTTCTCCTTGTGGGTCTCTAAATTGGAAAGTAACCTCACCTGCTCCAGACATTCTGTGGATAGATGCTGGGCCTCATCAATTATCAACACCGCGGTCCTGCCGGCAGCCAGAGTTTGCAGGAGAAAGCGATTGAGCACATCCAGTAACTCTTTTCTGGTGGTCCCTGCCGACGGCAGTCCGAAGTCCTCCAGAATGGCCTTGAGCAGCTCCTCTTCGTTGAGCAGAGGGTTTAGGACAAGAGAGGTCTTTACCTCTTGAGGATCGAGGCGCTCGAGGAGGGCCCGGCACAGAGTGGTCTTACCTGTGCCCGTATCTCCACTGATCAGGACGAATCCCTCTTTCTGGTGAACGCCATAGAGAAGATGGTCCAGAGCCTCGCGATGCTTTTCGCTAAAAAAGAGAAACTTGGGATCGGGCGTCAACCCGAAGGGTTTCTCACGGAGGCCAAAAAAATCCAGGTACATAATCCTCTCTCACGGATTCAGGTAATCTATGGGCAGACGATCTTGCTGTTCGAGCAAATCAATCCGTCTGAGATCCTCGGCCTTTAATTCTTCAATCCTCTTGCCGGTGAGCACCGTGGGAGTAATCAAGATGACGAGCTCGGTTTTTTCCGTATTTTCCTGTCTATAACCGAAGAGGTAGCCGAAAACCGGTAGGTTCGTCAGGCAAGGAAGCCCCGTCCGCTCTGTTGTGTCCGTTTCCTGAATGAGTCCTGCAATAATAATGGTCTGCCCGTCCCGCACCCTGACCACTGTGTCGGCCTCTCGAATGCGAAGCAGGGGAAATTCACTGCCATCGGGAGCTGTCACTCTTTCAAACTCGGCAGTTATGCTGGGATGAATGTTCATATTAATATCCCCGCCAGGGCCGATCTGCGGGGTCACGTCCAGAATAACACCCACGTCGATGGTGTTGGGCGTGAAGGACTGCAAGGTAGTCGTCTCTCCCTGGCTTATTTCAGAGGTGAAGTACACATCCTGTCTGGCGACTTTGACGATGGCAGTCTGATTGTTCATAGTGGCTACTTTGGGGCTGGCCAATGCTTTTACTTTGCCCTGCATTTCGAGGGCCTTTACTAAATCGGCAAGGACAAAATCACCGCCTGCCAGTGGCCCGGTAGAGCCCGCAACCAGTAGAGCCCCAGTGGCACTGCTTTGCGTCCCCCCTCCCAAAATGTTCCAACTAATCGACAGCTCGCTGAGGTCCAAGTTGAAAAACTGCTCCTGAATATTATCCCAGCGAATACCGGTCTCGAATTCCTTTCTCAGAGTCACCTCCAAGAAGCGCGCCTGGATGAGCACCTGGCGCTGGCTCGATGCCTCCATATGTTCGAGAAAATTCGCCACTTCACGCAGTTTTTCGGGATAGTCCCGCACCTGAATGAGGCCGCTGGTCTTGCTAATCACCAGCTTCTTCCCATCTTGGCTGGTCAAGCTGGAGACCACCCCTGCCTGTCTAGCCCTGAGAACGGCCGCAGGTTTCTCCTCAGCAAATATTATGGCGGTCAGCCCTTCCTGAATCTCCGCCCAGAAGTCCGTTTCGTCCTTGCCGGAGATACGGGTCTCACTGGCACTTATCTGTTCACCGCCGGCCCCTGATCCATGGGTGGCCACTACGGTCTTTTCACCTTTGCGGCTGGTGCTCACGTAGTTCACCTGAAAGATCCTTGTCTCCAGTATCGGCTTGGAGATGCGGATTATACGACCTTCCCTGCGATAACTGAAGCCCAGCTGGCCGAGGATTGCGTCCAGTGCCTGCTCCAAGGTCACCCGATTGAGGTTTACCGTCACTGTACCGGTCACTTCGGGGTCCACCACCAGATTCTCTCCGCTTTCCTGGGCAAGGGCGAGAAGCACGTCTTGGATCTGTGCTTCGCGAACCCTGAGCGAGTAAAGTTTGCCAGGACTACCTACAGCTAAACGCGCCGGCTCTTCTTCCTGAAACTGGGGAACGGTGAGTTCTTCAAGCGAAGATTCAGGAACCGGAAATGTCTCTGGTGGTCTCGCAGGGGCGGGTTCCGGCTTGCTGGCGCACCCCGAGAATAAATACACCACGGCAAAAATAGTAATCGCCACTAATCCATTTATCCAGATCTTCCGGCTAATCATCTCACCCCTATCGCGCACGTAAGTGACAAGTGTACTAACCTTGTCACCAAACATTGAAAAACAAGCTAACTTCGCAGAACACCCTATCTACTAATCGGCCAAACGCATGGTCATCAAATGTTACGCTATGCGATGGTTCACTTCCCTCCAGTGCTCTCCACCGTGACTTGCGTTTGCGGCTGAGGTACCTCGAGCAAACGCTCCCCAAAATCACCGGTCAAAACTACATGATCCAGCGTGATGTCAGAGATCTTTTCTTTGCCGATTTCATCCCCCACTGCATAGATCCTGTCGTTGATAACCGCCAATCGGTTAGATCCAGTAATCAAGATGGTTGAAAGCTTATACTGCGGTCCCTGCTTTCCACTCTCTGGTTGAGATCTAGCAACTTTCTCTGGCGAGGTCGCAGTTTCTTCGGCCGCCTGATATGGGGAGTAAAATGGGTCCCGACCCCAGCCGCCAGGAATCAGCTCCTCCGCGCTTGCATCTATTTCTTTTTTCTCTTGCTTCCCGCTTTGGGTCAAGGTCACCAGCATCTTATCCAGCGGCGCACCTGGCTGGACCTGCTCACGCTTAGGCCCAAATAACCAGATAATTACCCACAGGAAAAGCGCCACACCCGCTACACAGTAAACAAAAATCTTATTTGGCGGCTTCGTTAGATCCATTCAAATGGTCCCTAGTCAGTTCACCGCGGAGAACACAGAGACCGCAGAGAAATTATTCTTTCAAACCAAGAACCATTCTGCGTATCCCGTTCTTAAGCACCCTGACATTAAAATTGATCAATAGCCCCACCTTGCAACCGGACAATTTCAGATAAGATAAAAGTTGAGCCTTATGGATTGGCTCCAACCTGTCCTGTGCCTTAAGTTCGACTATCACCTTTTCTTCCACCAGTAAATCCATGCGATAACCACAGTCTACCTTTACACCTCGATATTCCACAGGCAGGGCCTTTTGTCGTTCTACTGCCAATCCGCATTCCGCCAGTTCGTAGGCCAGACAAGCCTCGTAGGCTGATTCCAGCAGGCCAGGACCGAGTTCCTGATGAACAGCCATCGCCGCCCCTATGATGGTTTCTGTGATCTTGTTCAACTCCTTTACCATCTCTGCGAACTCAGCGTTCTCTGCGGTGCACGATTACGGCTCAACGACGGACTACTAACCTTTTAGCTTCTAAACGCAATCTCCAGCTGAAGCCTAATTTCCAGAAGCTCTGAAGGCTCCCGCCCTCGTCCAACGCTCAACTCGGCGACTTTCACGTAAAACGGCTGTTTTTCGAGGGAGCTAATGAATTCACCCAGCTGCTCATACCGCCCTCGAATACCGAGATTAAGAACAAGTTGGCGAAATTCTCCCACTTTGCCGCCCTGCGTGCGCAAAGCGGTGTCTTTCCCCGGTCGAATGTTTTGAATTTGAAGACCCTTAGTTTTGGCCTGTCTACTCACTTCGTGGATTAGCTCCGCAACCTCAGCCTTGTAGGAAAGTGCTTGTTCCAGTTCAGCTACCTGCCGCCTCTTTTTGATCAAATTAGAATTCAGGGAGTTAAATTCCACCAGCTTAGGACCGATGCTCGTGGTCTGCTTATTTAACTCCTCAAGCTCAGCGCGAAGCTTGCGCACCTTCTTGGTGTGTGGCTCGAGCACGAATTGGTTGATAACAAAGACAATCGCTACCAGGCCGACCACAGCGGTGATTATCTTTTCTCTTGTACTCAGTTCCTTCATTCAGCGCTCCGAGCTTTCCGCATTCCAGGTCTGTGGGAGCGGCTTTCCCCGCCCGCCTCGCCTGAGCGTCTCGCGATGGCGGGCAGGTAGCCGCGACTTCTTACGCTGACCTGGCTAAACAGTCTCAACCGGCTCAACTGGCAAAACCGACTAAACTGACTAAACCGGCAAACCCAAAATCACTTAAGAGTGCAGCCAAGCTCGAAAGCCAATGCTGCCGCTCTGGGGGCTTTCTGATCTCCAGCACTTTCGAGCTCGACATCCGAAAAGATTTTTGCTTTTCCCAGCTCCTCCATAAAGTTGGTGAGCATGGGAAAAGCTTCTTCTTTTTCACCGTAAATCAGACCTTGCAGCTTAACTTCGAGTCCACTCTCCTCCTTTTTCTTGAAATCCATGTTTGTCAGCGACATATTTTCTGGAATTTTCTGGCTGATGAGTCGCAAGGCTGCAGCTACCCGAGGAACTCGAAGATCCAGGTTCGGCATCTCGGCGAGCCTGGCATCGAGTTGACTATTTTCTGCTTGCACCCGCTCGTGTTCCTGAAAAATATATTTATATTGTTCAAAGGCGGTCTTTTTGATATTCACCGCACTGCGAAGAGAGGCAACCTGCCGATGGCTTTGCCAGGCGTACTGGCCCAGGGGGAACAAAAACAGCAGGCCCAAAGTAGCATAGGCCACCGGTGCCCACACACTCCACCTTTTTCGATGGGGTTGCAGGTCAAGGGGAAGAAGGTTGAATCGTTCTCTTAAGGGCAGGGAGAGGCCCACTGCCACTGTAAATACCGGTCGAGTTGCCGCGTCCAGTTCTGAGAATGCCGTGCTATCCTGGAAAATAATTGGCGCCAGGGGGTCCAGAAAACCGACCTTTAGGTCAAATCTTTCTGCAAAGAAGGTCTCGATTCCTTTCAGTTGAGCCCCTCCACCTGCCAACAAAAGCCTGGTTATGGTTTCACCCTGGAATTGAAAAGCGTAGTAGTCAAAGGAACGGGAGATCTCGGTCTCTAGCTTCTCGAGCACCGGCCGAATCCTTATGGCCACCTGTGAGAGAGGTATTCCTTCAGCCGTTTTGCCCCGGTCTTCCACTGAAGGAATTCCGTGCTGCCGCTTAAGGCTTTCAGCCTGAGCGGTATTCAATTCAATCTCCTGCTTACCTGCCCGAATCATACCTGTCAATGCCATGGTGAATGCATCACCAGAGGTTGGAACATACCGAGAAAATTGGAGCTCCCGCCCATGAAAAATGTGAATGCTGGTTTTACGAGCTCCAAGGTCAAGGACCGCTATGGATCCCTCCTCACCCTCTCCCAAATTAGTGTTTTGCCACAACTGTTCAAGGGCATGCGGCTCAGCCATCAGACCTACGGGCTCGAGACCCGCTTCATGAAGTAACTCAACGTGCTCCATGACCGTTTCTCTGGTGGCTGCCGCAACCAGCACTTCCTGTTTGGTTTGACCACCACTTTCGTCCCTTGAGAGTACCTGGAAGGCGAGCATGGCATCCTCCAGGGAAAAGGGAAAAAGCTCGCCAGCCTGCCAGCGGATGGCCTCTTGAATTTCCTCTTCCGGGATGTTTGGCAGGCTCAACCTCCGTGCAGCAACGCCATTGCCGGCTAAGCCAACCACCGCCTGTTTGTTCTTGATCCGACCTTCCTGAATCATCTCTTTCAGTTGAGCCGCAAGTACCGAAATCTGAAAACCTCCAGGAGGAGCGAAAGCCGTGGCGTGGTGCACGATATCCATTCCCCTGGGAGTAATTCGCAACTCAACTATCTTGATTGTGTGATTGCCTATATCAATGCCCAGGTGGCTTTTGCCCGGCCCCCTCAGCTTGCCCAGGATATCGGGAGTTTTCAGTCTAGATAGTTTTGCCATGCCTTGCGCCTTGAGCCCTATGCCATTGTTTTCATACGCTCTGCGCCATGCGCTATGCGTCTTTCATAACAGCTTCGGTTGTTTCAAATCCTCCAACGCCCTCTCATAAGCGGTCCGGTATCGGAAGCCTTGCTGGAGGTATTTCCAGATGGCACGAACCTTGTCCACTTCTCGAGCCGGATAAAAGCGAAATGTCTTCTCGCCCCGTCGCTCTGTTTCCGGTTTAACAAAGGCCTTCTGCTCCAGGTAATAGAGCTTTTGGCGAGGGATCCCTACCTCATGTACGACTTCCGATGTTGTCTTCATGATAAACGCCCAGCTATGAGTGAAGGTTGATGCCATTTACCTTTCCATTAAATTGAGACTGTTCAATAATTCAGTTTTAGCAATGGGCTGATCTTTTCATATCTTCTGAACATGAAGATTATATCTTGGGTCAAGGAGATATCATGCTCAATCACATGCATCAACACGTTATCCATACCCATGTAAGTGTTGGTGTGTTCCATGCGATAGCGGTTTTCCTTGACCAGACCATAGTTCCTTTCAATTGCTGTTCGCATGGGTTTGAGTTTTTTGTAAATGATTGACCCTGGGATGGCAGGGCCGTATTTTCGGTAACCGTCTTTGAACCTGGTGTAATAAATCAGCCCATTGGGAAACGAGCTTTTCAGATATGGGCAATCAAAGGTCATTTGCTCTGTTCTTTGACAAATTTTACGACACGCGTATTTGCTGCGTTTTCTGGCATAGTCAACAACTACCCTGCTCATCTGTTGGCCCCAGATGCAGAGCGGAATACCATCGGCAGTAAAGCCTTTCGGATATACGGTCTTTTTCCGAATGATGACAGGGATGATTTCATAGTCTTCGTAGAGTTTCTGGTGGATCGGTTCTGTATCATAGCCCCGGTCTAGGACAATGTAAGCTATCTTCATCTCAGGGAAGCGTTTGCGAAACTCATCTAGGAGAGGAAACAGGTAATCTTGGTCTGATGCATTCCTCGGGCTGCTTTCGCTTACCAGCGGTACTCCGGTAATGGTTATAAGCGAATGGGCCTTGTGGCCAATGGGAAACTTATCCCGGTGATGGGGGCGGCCAAAAGTAACCGAAGGATCAGTGAAGAGCCAGGTGCCATCTAGTTGCTTCTTGCCATTGGTTGAGCAATAAGCCCGGATGGTGGTTGAGTCAGCGATCACAATGAGTCCTTTTCGCCGATTCTTTGGGAGCATCGGCAGCTTTGGATCAAGCAGCTTGAGCTCGTGGGCACAGCGGACAAAACCCCCATGGATCTGGCCATAGCCTCCAACTCCCAGAGTCTTTCTCAAGGTAGAGTAGGTGTTATGAGCTGGCACTTTGCCATCGGAAAACCCGCACAGTCTTCGATAGGTGGCAACCTCTTTGAGTCGCTGAGCCAGGATGCGGTCCGAGATGAAGACTTGTTTCACCTTGAGGATGCGAGAGAGAACCAGCCAAACGCCATAGCCCTTTGGGCCACGACTGCCAAAAGCCTTTTCAACCACAGTGGCAATAGGCTGAGTATCGATGTTGAGAAAGTAGTTGACCAGATCATTTTTACGATCGGCAAGATCTGCTCCAGCACTGGAGATCGTCCCAAAGGGGATTTGGATTTCTCCCATGGTGGCACCTCACAAGCTGTTCAATAAAAACCCAGGGGGGTGTTCAATAATTCATGGTGCCAGATTGTGGGAAGAAATCAAAGAAAACCTATTGATTCTACTTAGAATTACCGAAAATTACTTGTCAAAGAGCAATGTCTGTCACCCCTGAAAAAGTGGGGATGACTTTTCCCCAAAAATGGGGATAACTTTGTATGTCATTAGCGCTTTTTACTCATGAAATTAATGTAAAAGTGGGGATAACTACCCCAAAGGTACCTCTATAACTCATTGAGTTTACACTAATAAAAATTATTGAACAGTCTCAAATTTGTGAAATATGTAGGTTAAGTTCAAATTTAAATTTATCCTCATCAGGGTAAAAAAAAAGGTATTACTGCGCTTTTCGCTTTTGTAGAATGATGTTTAATTTTAAGTTTAAACTTATCCTAATGGAGCAAAAAACATATGTCAATAATTTTTTTATACATTTTTTGTTTTTCATGATTTGGGTTTGCCGGTTGGGTCAGTTGAGCCGGCCATTTAAAGAAATCCCCCCTACCCCCCTAACCTGAACTTCCCTCCCCCTTGACGGGGGAGGGTTAGGGTGGGGGTGATCCCCCTCCCCGTGCAACCACGAACATGGGTTACCTATGTACCAGGTTCAGACCCCCCTCTATCCCCTCCCGCCAGGGGAGGGGAAGGTAGTTGTGGGAGAGGGGATTTAGGGGATTGGGGGATTTTGAAGGATCATTTGGCTGCACATTCGTCATACCGGACGAGACAAAGGCGAGATCCGGTATCCAGATAGCTTTCTTTCCTGGATTTCGGATATCCACCTCCGGCGGATTCCGGAATGACGGGGGAGAAAAAACGGGCGGGGAAAAACCCCGCCCCTACTTCTTAAACTGAATACAACTGACTACAAACCACCCGGCTAAACTGGTTAAACTGATTTTCGTAGGGCCGGTCCAGAAAGCCATTACTTGACTTTCTTAATTTATTAATTTAGTATTTTAATAAATATGTAATTTAAGGAGAATACAAGTGCTAAGAAAAATCACCAGAAATGGTCAACTTTCCATCCCCAAGACCTTCCTCAATCATTTCCACCTGCAAGCGGGTGACTACGTGGACATTGAATGTGGTGCGTCTGCCATTCTTATCAAGCCGGTCACAATTGAGGAATTCTCACCGGAAGACTATGAGAAGCTAGCCGCTAAACTCGCGCAGGTAGAAGAAGAAAAAGGCCGCACTTTTCCAGATTCTGAGTCTGCCAGAGAACATCTCAAGAAGATGATGAAATAGCAGTGCGATACGAGTTCAAGACCAGCTTTGACCGCAGGTTCAAGAAGCTGTCGCCTACACGGCAGCAGAAGGCGTACGACGCTATTGATACTCTCATGAACTATTTTGACGGTCTGACGCCGCTGCCCAAAGGACTCGGCCTCAAGAACTGGAAGGGTGACTACTGGGAAATCCGCTCTACTCTAAAGGACCGCATCCTTTTTAAGTTCGAGGACCACATAGTCTTCCTGTTCATCGGCAGTCACGATGAAATCAGGTCTTTTATGAAGAGTAAGTAGTGGGGCTCCCGCCTCCGTCCCTGCCATTTGTTTTATCCCGGTTATCATTTCAGCCACTACACATTCGTCATACCGGACGAGTCCGCCTACGGCGGACGAGATCCGTGGTTCGACAGGCTCACCACCCTGAGCGAAGTCGAAGGGGTATCCAGATAGCTTTCTTTCCTGGATTTCGGATATCCACCTTCGGCGGATTCCGGAATGACGGGGGAGAAAAAACGGGCGGGGTTTATCCCCGCCCGTCTCAGTGCCTAGTGCTTAGTGTCTAGTGCCTAGTGTTCACACCGGCTAAACTGGCTAACTGGCAAACAGGCTAAACCGACTCAACCGGCATAACCGACTACGGCGTACACCCGTAGCCTTGCTCGCGACAGAATCTTGAGGCAAGCACCCTCGCTCCATCTCCGTAAGTGCCGGTGGAAGTAACGGTGACGCACATGTTGGTGCCGCCTTCGGGACAACTTCCGTATGCACAGTAGTCAGAGAAAGTTACGGAAAAACTTCCATTACCAAGACTCTTCGTCTGATCGGTCAATGAACTCCATGGCACGAGATCGCTCAAATACTTGCCGGCCCAATTGATCCCGCCCTCGGCCACATAGAGGGCACTGCTTGACTGAGCCTTAACCAGCACCGACTTCTGCTTGGTAGCCATCATCCTCGCCATGGAGTACCCAACGTTACTCTCCTCCTTCTTGTGAGGATAACCCAGAAGGTCACAAGCATCACTACGGTCAAAAGGCTCACCGCCAGCCCCACCTTGAAGGTCAATGGTTGGTAGACCACCTCAATACGGTGGGATCCAGGTCCCACTGGGATGGCACGAAAAACGTAATTAGCCCGGAGGATCTCTTCCTCTCTGCCGTCAACGTATGCCTTCCAACCTGGGTAATGCGCCTCACTCATAAAGAGGAAGGCTGCATCAGGGGTGTTCACTTCCAGAACAATCCTGTTGTTCTCGTAGGTGATCATCCTAACCGTTGACTCCAGGTTTGGCACGAATGGTTGCTTTTTCAACTCAATAAAGCGCTTTGGTACGCCCTCCAGCAGAATTGTACTTCCCGGATCGAAGGTGAGCTCAATGAAGGCCCTAGCATACTCCTGCTCACTATTGAGCACCTGGAACTCCTTTACCAAAAAGGCCCGGGCTAGGCTATATTCATTCTCATACAGCTTGCTCGTCGCTGGCCCGTCCGAGACCCTAGACAACCCTTGCAGCTCAACCGGCTTTTCCGTCAGCACATACTTTACATTGAGCATGTCTAGCAGAGGGAGAATCGAGGCCAAAGGTTTGCTGAGCATTAGGCTAAGAAATCTTTCATAGCGAGGCTGCAGCGGTACATTATAGCCGCTGATATCGAAAAGATGATGCTCCATCATCAAATCGTTACCGAGCAATTTCTTGCGGTTCTGGTAAGCCTCCCCATAAGATTTCGCTGGGATATGCAAGTCCCTTGCCTCTGGGAGCACATGAAACCGAAAGAGATCGGGATCAGCCTTAAGAGTGCGAATAGTGTTATTTTCTTCGTGAAAGGTGGCGGCATCGAGTTTAAGGGCATAACCACGGTTTCCCAGAAATAGGTCCAGGGTCAGCAACATAAGTAGAAGTGGACTGCCCAACCGGACCAGTCTGTGGCGCAGGCCAAAAAAAACTACTAACAAAACCAGGGCGGTCACCGCCAGCATCCTGTTGAAATTGTGCAGGACCAAGGGCAGATAAGCAGATTCTGAAAAAGTCCCACCCCATTGGTGCGCCAATGATTGCATCTGTTCCGGGTGAAGACGGGCCACCCAGAAAAGCGCTGCCAGAACCAGTATCACACTGATCAACAGTCCCTGACACCAATAAGGAGGATGGCGATTTTCTGAAAAGCGCTGGCGAACAACATCCAAACCCAAACCACTAGCAACGCACAGATAAAAAACGAAGAGGAAGAGAAATTTTACAGGGTAGCGGAAGGTTGCAAACAGTGGAACATATTTATGAAAAAAGGGATAGAGCGGAGTTTGGCCCCCGAAAGCAAAGACCAGAGTAAGCCCCAAAACCGCAAGCAAGGCGACACCGCGCTTGCCCTGCCGGAAAAAGTATATACCAGCTAAGCACAAAACCACTGGACCAACATAAATGGTCTTAAGATAATTTTGATACTTCCAGTAAAGATCCGGAGTCATACGTGGGCCATAGAGAGAAGGCAGAAGAAAATATATCAGATCCCGCGGTGCCAGGGACCAGAGCGTCGCTTCCTGCAAACTTACCCCCCCATAACGATGACTTTGCTCATAGAGTTCTAGAAAGGGCAGAATCTGAACCATGGAGAGTCCTAAGAAAGTCAACAGGACGAGACCGTGGTTGACCAAGCGGCGTTGCAGATTGGAGATGTCTTCCGCCTCCTTGAGTGGCAGTATCTTAGGATAAAGGCAAAGAAAGAGAAGACTCGCCAGCGTTAAAAGAACAATCTCCATGCCGCCGCCAAGAAACATGCAACAGAGGCTGACCCCGGAGGCTATGGCCCAGCGAATCAATCCGCTTCGAACCATTCGACAACCGCACAACATCACCAGCGGATACCAAGTAACAGACAAAAGGGTATTGAGCACATTGTGAACAGAAATAAGGTAACCACCGAAGAGCAAGGCGAAGGTGCCTGCCAGAGCCGCCTGGCTGCTGGCCCCCAGTTCTCTCATCAACAGGTAAGTGAATGCACCAGCCAGGAAGAAATGGAAGATAATGGTCCAGTTGAAGGCCAAATCCAGAGGCAGGAAAAGGTAAGGCAGACTCAAGGGATAAAGCACACCAGCCTGAATGGTAGCGAAAATTGGTACACCACACTTTATGTATGGGTTCCAAAAAGGGAAATGACCCTGAAGAACGGTTTCAACCCAGAGAAAACGAAAGGGATAAAAAAAGGTGGTAAGGTCTCGTTCCACCAACAGGACCTTGCCGGTGAGAACGTCGTAGAAGTAGAGCACAGTGAGGACGAAGAGGCCCAGAATCACCAGAATTTTCTTTATTGCTGGATCCCGGAGCGACATTACTGAAAGGCACTTAGGGTAAGTAGGGCCTAGTTGGGTCGGCAGAAAATTAATCGCCAGGAAAAACCCTTTAAAGAGAGGGGGCCCGACCGTCCCCCTCTCGCTTGATCATTTCTGTGCACCGCTAGATCGAGAAAGGTAGTAACCCCAACCTCAGGGCTTACCCTGGTCATTCTTGCCAGGTTTCCCGTCTAGCGGAATCCCCGTATAAGTGAAGGTAAGTTCTCAGCAGAATATCTTTAACTACTTAGTCCAGCCGGCGTTGCCACTTGCTTGGGTGTAGTTAAAGGTATATGTGGTTCCACCAATAAGGGCGGTCCACCTCGAATTAGCAACATCAGCGTTCAAGGTTATATTTTGCGCTTGAAGATATGTGTTGTTAAGAGTAGTAAAATTTGGAAAAGTAGTCGCGCTATTGTGCGTGACCAAGTCGGCGTAACCTATGGCAGCACTTGATACTATAGCGCCCACTATGCTGCTAGCGGTTGCATTCGCAGCCTCTGTTCTGAGATCAATGTACTTGGGTATTGCAATGGCAGCGATAACACCCAACAAGACGATAAGCATCATTATTTCTATTAAGGTAAAACCACGCTGGTCTCTGATTCCAGACCTTATCTCTTGCACACTCACCTCCCGTTTCATCAAAGAGCTAAAACAATAACGCAGCAGGTTTCGGACTGGTTACCACCATTACCTTTGCATGTCAATTGATTTCTGAACTCGTAAGTTCCCTCAATTTCTATATCAATCAAGTGAAAACATCGCAATATTTATGCCTCGTCACTAGAGACTATTGCTCGCAGCACTGGTTCTATCCAAACAAACTAACGTATCAGTACTCTCGCCAGATTAAACAAGGGCAAGAAAACGGAAAGGGCAAAAAAGAACACAAATGTCGCCAGAATCGCAAGCAATACCGGCTCCATCAAGGCAGTGAACCTTTTAATAGCATACTCCACATCCTGATTGTAGTAATCCGACACCTTACCAAACACCTCGTCCAGCTTACCCGTGGTCTCGCTTACTGTCGCCATCTTGTGCAGCAGCGGTGGGAATATCCCCGCACGGGCTAAAGCATCAGAGAGGTTCTCACCTCGCTTTACCTCTTCCGTAACTTTTCGAAGAGAGCGCGCATAGTAGGCGCTTCCTATGGTTTCGGTCGATATCTCAAGTGTCTGCATAATGGGCAGCCCACTGTCATTGAGAGTGGCAAATATTCTGCTTAAACGGGACAGAACAAACTTGGACATGAGCGGCCCGATCATGGGAAAGTGCACCTTCAGCCAATCGAGCCAGTAACGACCAGGTGGTGTTCGTATCCACCAAAAGATTGCCACCACCAGTACGACCATCCCCATTAAACTTTCCAACCAGTACTGCTTGATGAACCCATCCATGGCGATCATTATTCTGGTCGGTAAAGGAAGCTGCGACCCCAACTGTTTAAAGGTACTGGCAAAAAAGGTGACCACCACAAAAAAAGCAATGATCAGAGCGACAATTGCCAGTTTAGGATAGCGAGTGGCAGCCTTAACCCTTTCTCGGGTCTCCAATTCATACTCCTGGAGAGCAGCAATTCGGTGGAGCGTGTCTTCGAGATGGCCGCAGGCCTCACCGGCGCGGACCATGTTCACATAAATGGAAGAAAAAATATTAGGATAGTGTGACATGGCTTCGGAGAGATCAGTACCGCCTTCGATATCATCAGATATGCCCAAAAGTATGTCACGTAACCGGTCATTAGCATTTTGTTTGGCCATTAGCCTGAGGCAGGTCAAGAGAGGAACGCCAGCACCCAGCACCAGGGCAAGTTGACGGTTAAAGTAGATAAGTTCATTGGCACTGACCCGCCGCATCCACCGGTCAGCCCAATCAGCCGTCTTCCCTTTTTTTACTTTTATCTCTTTCTGCTTCGGCCGGATGTCAACAGGGATGTAACCAAGTCGAAGGATCTGCTCGGCAACCGCCGACCTATCTTCGCCATCCAAGACGCCGGTTATGGCCTTGCCCTCTTGGTCTCTTGCCCTGTATTGAAAACTTGGCATAAGGTCCTCTAACGCGCAGAGCGCTAAGCGCATAGCGTAAAAGTCATCCTCTCAAAACTCTGAGCTTGAAGCAATAATCGTACCCCTATACGTTCAAATCGTTGAAACCGTTGAAATCGTCAAAATCGTAAAAGCTAAAGTAGCCAGGAGCCATTCTTTTATTTCGAATTTCGAAATTCGAAATTTTGGCCTCTTCTGTCATCTGCCCTCTGACCTTTATTCCCCCAAATACTCCTTGACCTTCGCCAATAGTTTGTCTGCCGAAAAGGGCTTGGTCATATAGAAGTCGGCTCCGGTTTCTTTACCTGTCTGCCTGTCCTTCTCCTGTGCTTCCGCCGTAAGCATGATGATTGGAATACGTTTAAACTTCTCATCGAATTTCAGCAGTCTGCACACCTTGTAGCCATTCATCCCCGGGAGCATAACATCAAGGATGATCAGGTCAGGTTTCTCTTTGCGAGCCCGTTCGAAACCTCGGAATCCGTCGTATGCCACCAAGCACTCATAACCCTCCATTTCCAGGTTTATCTGGACCATTTCAAGTAGATCCGGCTCATCGTCAACTATTAGAATCCTTTTCTTAGACATTTCTTCGCCTCAGGTCAGCCGAGACCCAGCGGCTTCGCTCCATCTGGGCCACTGGAATATTGGAATAGTGGAAGAGTGGAATATTGGGTACGAAAAACGTATATCTATGAATCAATATGAAATGGATCTTTTGTGTTCTCACTAAACATTATTCCATTATTCCGACATTCCGTTATACCGTCCATAGTTCCGCAATCTAACAGGAGTAAGCTAGGAGTCTGTCGGAGTACCTAGCTTTATTGGACACTTAGTGGACGCATCGTCGGTCGCTACTGGGACCCTGACAACGGCGACCACTGGAGTGGTCAACGTTAGTCAGAATGCCAGTAGGGACTGAACGATGACGTCCCTATTTTTCCAATGAGAGCTAGCTAGTCCGACACACTCCTAGTCCGACAGACTCCTAGCCAAATTGTCTCCATACTATGAACTGCTGTAGATCGATCACCTCCGCCTCTGCCCCCGAGACAGCCTGTATTGCTGTTGCAACCAACTCTGCTGCTGTGCCCACATCTTTTGGATAACTAGCCATTCCCCATTTAAGCTGCCAAGTGAGGGGCAAGCCTTTTTTCTCTGCTTGTTTTTTGAGGTTGGAGGTAAACCGCCCCAACAAAGCCGGAGCATATTTAGGATCAAGCTCCGCCAGGAGCAAAAATACTCCCCGGGATGAATCCAGAATTTCCACCGTATCACTCTTCAGCCTCACCGTGCTCTGTCCTGTTTCCACGGCTAGCTGAAGAAAATCAGCCATCAAGTCTCCGTCCTGAGTTTCAGAGCGAGATTTTCCTATTTTAGGGAGCACTCGGAAAATGACAAGGGTAAGTGACGAATTAACTATTTTTACCCTCTCCAACCTGCCGGCCACCGTCTGCACAAGATAAGTCTTGCGGGAAAGCTTAGGCAGCATTACCCTGAAAGTGCTTCCCTCTCCCGGCTCACTCTCTACCCAAACTAAGCCACCGTGCGCCTCAACCATTGTCTTGACGATGGACAGACCCAATCCTCTTCCCCGAGTGTTCTGATCTGCTGAGGGTCCCCGCCCCTGATGAAACTTGGCAAATATTGACTTCAAGTGGGAAGGAGGGATCCCTTCGCCGTCATCAGCAACTGTGAGCAAAAGTGATTCTTTATCCAAAGGTCTCTTTGGCTTGGTCTCATCGTCTTTAGGCAATAGTTCTGACAACTTATCTAAGGGTACAACCTCCAGACCAACATAGATGTTTCCCCCTTCCGGGGTGAACTTAATTGCATTGTGGACCAGGTTGTAGACCACCTGTCTCAGTCTATCTCCATCTGCAAGGAGCTTGGGGTATTCATCTTGAAGCTGTTTCTTAAGCTTGATCCCTTTTTCTTGCGCCAAACCCTCGAGGGGAGCCAAGGCCCTTTCCAGCGGCTCCAACACATCCACCTCTTCCAGGTGAAGGGCAAGGGTGCGGGTTTCCATCTGACTGAGGTCTATAATGGCCGTCACCACGTTATTGAGGCGCTCAAGATTCCGAGAGGCCAGCTGTACAAATCTCAGCTGCTTCTCGCTCAACTCACCGAACCTTTGACCGCTCAGCAGATCCAGGGCGTTCTTGATGGCGGTGATTGGGGTAAGCAGTTCATGACTGGCGAATGAAAGGTTCTCAGAAATGATCTGATCTCTCTGCTGAGTCTCCCTCAAATCCTTGAAACACAAAACAGTACCTGCGAAACTAGATGGCCCGGTGAAAACCGGACTTCCCCTAACTACATAGGGCACCCCAAAAATTGTGGATTCCTGTTGCCAGAAAAGCGAAGATAGACTGGACCGCTCAGATGGCTCTTGACCAGACGGCCCGCCCACAGATTTATCTATAGACTTACCGGCAGCTGAATCTTTCGGCGTAATTGACAGCGGATCAAAGCCAAGGAGAGTAATCAATTCCGTGAAGGATGGAAGTGGGTCATTGCGACCGCGCGCAGCGCAGTATCTCCCGGCCGGCCTGGTTGATGTAGCCGATTGTCTTTTCACTCTGCACAAAAACGATGCCTTCACCCGCAGCCTCGAGTATTAATTCCAACAAAGCTGCGTCCGCAGGCTGCTTATTTGATCCGGCAGACTTCAAAGTGGAGCCTCCAAAAACCGACTGTCCCAACTGATTCCAGGCTTTGGGTGCCTACTAAATCCAAAGGTCAAATGTCCAAAAAGTAGTTTTCCTTCTAAATGTTGTTATCCCAGATCTCTTCTCAGTGCCTAGTGCTTAGTGCATAGTGCCTAGTACCAACTGTCTTCTGACCTCTGACCTCTGTATTCTCCGTACTCTCTGTGGTTCACTCCTTATTCATCTTGCAAGGGCCTCTCGCTCTTGGATCTGCTGAACTGCTTCAAATGCCGCTTCTGCCACCTCTGGATTGCTATCGTTTAACATAACTTTCAATGGCTCGAGAACGCTCACATTGCCAATGATCCCGAGCAAGTAGGCCATATCTCCCCGTTGGTTGGCATCCCCTTGGTCAAGTAGATCCACCAGGTAGGGATAGACGCGCTGCACCAAAACGGGGCTGCGCTCTGCCACCTCTTCCAGAACAACCATCATGCCCATTCGTACTGACCAATCAGGATCGGCCAACAATTCCAACGCTCCTTTATAGACATCACCGTCTGCAACCATCATACCAGCGAGCTTGTCGGCATCCCCTTCTTTGACAATCTTTTTGAAGCTGTCCGGATGAAAGGTTGCCGGTGACTGGTTAGTAAGTTTGTCCACCAAAAGATCTTCGCTAATATTTCCCACCAGCTGATCTTGCCCATCAATGACTAGAGTGGGCACGGCCCGGATGGAGTATTTCTGGGCGAAGTCGGCAAAAAGGGTAACGTCAATAATGGTCACCTCCAAATAAATAGAGGCAAGGGCCAACTGGTTAACCAAGCCCACCACAATTGGACAGTGGGGGCATGTGGGACTCACCATCACCTCAATTTTCGTGGTCGTGATAAAGGTTGCCAATCTAGACAAAGTACGCCCAGCTAGGGAGGTCTCACCTTGGGAGCGGTAAATCAAAGTCTGCAAAAAAGGGGCCACCTCCCTACCTCCAGGGAGGGCCATGTAGCGGAGATTTGGCTTAATCTCAATGGTGGGGGGATCATCTTCGGAATAGGTTGTATATATGGGTTGGAGCTTACTACTTACGGTAGCCAGTGCCTCGACGAACTTGCGAAACTGTTTAGACAGATCATCTTTGGTTAAGTTCACTTTAAGCACTACAGGGTTTTGCAATACTTCCAGGGCACTTCTGGCAGTCTCTAATTCCTGGGAAGTGAGTATGGACATAATAGTCAGAATTCCACTCCGCCCGGATTCAATCTCATGGGACGTCCAAGCTGTCTTTTCTTTTGCCTTGTTCGTCTGGAGTTTTGGAGTACTGGAGTACTGGAGTACTGGAGTACTGGAATATTGGAATCCTAGGATGACTAAAAATTCCAAATAACAAAACACAATGATCAATCCGCTTCCGTCGGACCAAACCTGTCTTTGTCATTGAATATTGGAATTTGGGATTTCATTGGAATTTGGTGTTTGGAATTTGATATTTTGCGATGCTTCATCACTCCACCACTCCAATACTCCATCACTCCATCTGCGATGTCCCACTGAATGTGGAGGGCGCCAGGAAAGGCCTAGCTTTTAGCATGCCTCCCGTGAGTGACTATAGTCTAAACCACATAAAATCTTCCGCTAGCACTATCTCTCCCGAGTATTCCTTACGGCAGGCTGCCACCACATCGATTTCATCACAAACGGGATAGAGGTGGGTGAGCACCAACCGCCTGCAATCAGCCTCTTGGGCCACCCTACCAGCCCATTTTGGGGTTAAATGCCCTGTCGTCTTGAGATTATCGGGAAAGGAACACTCGCAGAAAAAAAGATCTGCTTCTCTTGCCAGGGTTACTATGTTGCTGCAATATTCTGTATCTCCAGAATAGGAAAGTACAAGGCCATCCTTGGTTTCCAGACGATAACCAATGCTCTCCTTTGTATGATCCATTGGCAGGGTGGAGAGCTTACCGAAAGGGAGTCTCATTTCGGCTCCACCATTATGCTCTATCTCTTCAAAACTTAGCAGGGCCGGGTCCAACTCGATCCAACTACCATAAACTCCATGTAACCGTCTAAAAAAGTCCTTCAGACCTGTGGCACCGCCTATTAACAAGGGCTTTTCGCGCCCATAGACCGGCGATCTGGCTGCAAAAAGCAGCGGCACTAAACCCGCTGTGTGGTCTGGATGAAAATGAGTAAACCAGAGCGAGTCCAGGTCACGATAATCCATGCCGGCCTCAGCAAGACTCCAAATGGTTCCCGCACCACAATCAAAAAGGAGAAAATGCCCTTTTATTCTCACTACCAGAGCGGGTGGCCGTCGGCGGGGGTTGGGAATACCAGTGCCGGAGCCGATAACGCAAGCTTCAAGTCTTGCAACAGTTTCCTTCACTCCATAGGTCCCCGTGTCTAACTACTCAGCAGAACACATCTCACATCTCAGAGACATGTTACCTTTTCCTTCCCCTGTAACCTCTCTCGTAAGACCTGTAAGATCGTATAATCTAGGTCTTTTCCCAGGATATTGTTCCCCAGATGGGAGTGATCTCTGAAGTTTCCGTGAAAGTCCGAGCCTCCGGTACAGATTAATCCCAGACTTTTAGCAACATCCTCATAGAGGGCTACCATCTCTTCTGTGTGGTTTGGGTAGAACACCTCAATTCCCTCCAAACCCATTTCTCGTAGCTCGCGCACCAGTAAAGCTAGTTCGTCAGGCTTTGCCATTCCCAGGGTGAATGGGTGAGCGAGAACCGCAATCCCACCTGCCCTCCGAATTATGGCAATGGCCTCCTCCGGCGGGAAGCGAAACTTTTCTACGTAAGCCACAGCCCCTTTTTTCAGATAGCGTTCAAAGGCCTGGTCAATGCTGGACACATAACCCCTGTTTACCAGTGCCCTGGCGATGTGTGGCCTTCCCACCTGTCCGGCTGAAAGATCAAGAACTTCAGTCGTGCTTATCTCCAGCCCGAGGGCCTGTAGCCGTTCAATTATCTTGGGGTTACGAGCAGCCCGTGCCTGTTGGAGTTTTTTCAGGGCTCCTTGAAGCTCACGATTGGAGGCACGGATATAGTAGCCCAGGATGTGCATGGTTCCGGGCGGATACTGGGCGCTGATTTCAACCCCTGGCACCACCTCAACACCCAGCTCGTCTCCAGCTTCCAGTGCTTCCTCCACCCCAGCCACAGTGTCATGGTCCGTGAGTGCAATTGCGCGCAATTTTCTCTTTTTGGCGAGCTGAACTAGTTGTCTAGGTGAGAGACTTCCGTCCGAATAACTGGAGTGGGTATGGAGATCAATGCGGTTCATTTGTTTTTGGTCATTTGGCCAAACCGGTCAAATATGTGGATTGGCCATTTGGCCACAAGTCAAAGAAGCCAGGAGTCAGAATCCAGTAGGCAAAGAGCAGAGGGCATAGAGCATGGGGCATAGGGTTCAAACACTTCGAAATCCGAGATCCGTAATCTTTAGTCTAGAATCTCCATACTCCAGCACTCCATACCATTTGTGATCTCAATGCTCTCTGTGGTTCAATCTTTTTCGCTCTGCGCTCTGCGCTCTGCGCTTTGCGATTTACCTATAATACTTCTCCAAGTACTCACTTACCATGCGTTGGGTGTTGAACCTTGGAGCACAGTCAGAGATAGAGGCCTTCATCATCTTGATCCACTGGGGGCGACTGGCGTAGTAAGTAGTTACCGCATCCTCCAGATCAGCATAGAAATCAGCAGCGGTATCCTCATCCGAGGCGTCCTCATCGTCACCAATGGCCCAGCCGTTGACCCGATTGTTGCAGACTTCACGCCACCAGCCATCCAGTACACTCATGTTAATGCCACCATTAAAGGTTACTTTCATGCCGCTGGTGCCGGATGCCTCCCTTGGGCGTCTGGGATTATTGAGCCAGAGATCCACTCCCTGGGTCAGAAGCTTGCCCTGCCACATGTTATAGTTTTTAAGGTATACCAAGCGGAACCGCCCTTCGTATTTCTGGGTAGTGTGGATTATGTCCTGGATCACTTTTTTACCGGCCTCGTCCTGTGGGTGTGCCTTGCCAGCAAAAATAAATTGGACCCGATTGCGTGTAAGGTTTAGCAATCTCTCCATGTCCGTAAAAAACAGGGTAGCTCGCTTGTAAGCAGCAGCCCTGCGGGCGAAACCTACTGTGAGAAATTCCTCGGTAAAGCCTGCATTGGAGTCGGCGTTGACATAGCGAATAAGTTTGCGCTTGGCAGAGAGTTCGGCCTCAGCCAGAGTCTCATCAGGAATGTTATTGGCACCTTCCAGCACCTCCGGGGATCCTCTCCACTCAGGCAAAAATTGATCATATAGCCGGGCATAGTCCGGACCGGTCCAGGTCAAGTGATGCACACCGTTGGTTACGTGACCAATTTCGTAACCTGGAAACATTTCCCTGCTAACCTCACCGTGGAGCTCACTGACGCCATTGCAGGCGCGGCTTAGATTCAGGGCCAGGCGGGTCATGTTAAGACCATCCTTTCCGCCAAACTCTCGAATCTCAGGAGGCAAAAAACTTCCAAGGCTTTCCTCCGCCAGGTCATAGCCGAACACATCATGGCCTGCGGGCACCGGGGTATGGGTGGTAAAAATACATTGTTCGCGGACCCGATTAACATCCCCATCAAAATCATGATAAAGGGCCAGGGTTAGGAAGGCAGAATGGCCTTCGTTCATATGGTATGTGGTTATCCCCCTCTCCAACCGTTTTAGCGCTTTATAACCACCTATACCGAGAATTGCCTCCTGGCAAATGCGGGTGTGACTGTCGCCGCCATATAGGTACTGGGTAACCAGTCTATCGTCCGCCGTGTTGTCATCAAGATCTGCATCCAGAAAATAGATGGGAACCTTTCCTTTGATGCCCTGATAGGTGTACTTCCAGACCCCGACCTTCACCTCCCTGCCATCCATGGGAACACTTATCTTCATCGGCAAAGGCTCCATAAATGCACGGGGGTCGAAATAAGGATACATCTCTTCTTGCCAACCCATGGGGCTGATATTCTGCATGAAGTAGCCCCTTTTATAGAGCAAGCTTACCGCCACCAGTGGGAGTCCCAGGTCAGCGGCAGATTTGATGTGATCACCTGCAAGTATGCCAAGACCCCCACTGTAGGTTGGGATGCTTTCGTTGAGCCCGATTTCCATAGTGAAATAAGCAATTTTCATCTACACGGCCTTTCTAAGTTATCAGGTCTTTTATTATGTATGCATGGGATTTTGATCTCTTTAACCTGGATATTTCATGAATAGTCGTCGCGGTAGCAGCAGACGATTGGTGAAATATCCAGCTCATAAAACGGCGCTCCATTTAAGCGCAAAACGGTTTATAATACAAGCATAAGGTATTAGTCGTTCACATAGTTCAAGTCTTTTGCTCCGTTGAAACCGTTCAAGCCATTCAAATCGTAAACGCTTAAGGAGTTAGGAGCCAGGAGCTAGGAGCCAGAAGGAAAGTACACTCTTTATGTTTTTGCCTCCTGGATTCTGAATTTTGACTCTGTCGTCTGTCCTCTGACCTCCAACCTCTGACCCCTGTCCTCTGTTGTCTTTCCCCGTCTCGCCCGACCTCTCGTCTCGCTCGTCTCGCTTTACTCCATGCCCTATGCTCTATGCCTTACCACGGACTACTGACCAAGG
Organism: uncultured delta proteobacterium; assembly: GCA_963712115.1. Lineage (GTDB taxonomy): Bacteria > Desulfobacterota > Syntrophobacteria > BM002 > BM002 > BM002. Next base: position 28,874 of record CAVQGX010000046.1, read on the forward strand.
ACCTTTTGGTAAAAGTCTCTTGCATATTGCACTGAACTAACAGTAACATTACATCTTAGGCTTTCTTAACTCATCCAGTCATCAACCCTTATCCTGATTTGTTTTGCCATTTGGAGTTTAATTTTATGGAGCCAAGAAAAACTTCAAAAAAGCTCTTCTCATTTGCAGTAATTGCACTTCTACTGATGTTCCCTTCTTTAGCCGGTAGCGACCGAGCTGTCGAGGTCACCCCCGACCAGGAACATCGCTCCAACATTGTCGAGGTGGACGGCTACGCCCAGCTCTCTGAGGAAAAAAGTATCCGCGACATCCGCCAGGAAGCCTTTGCCACTGCCCGTCGTCAGGCTTTGGAGAATGCCGAGACCCACATCAACTCTCAAACCAGAGTTGAGAATTACCAGCTGCAATATGACTTAATCGAGAGCGGTGCAGAGGGTGTGGTAAGAGTATTGGAACAAAAAGACTTAGGTATTGAGAACAACAGCAGATACCATGTCTGGATCAGGGCTGAGGTGACATACGTTCTTAGGCCAGCCGCCGAACCGGCAAAACAAAAGGCCCTAATGAGTCCAGACGCACCACTTACGGCTAAGATCTGGACCGAGAAGAAAAATTATCGCCACGGCGAATACATCACCATCCACATGGAAGGCAATCGGGACTTTTACGCCCGCATCGTCAATATCAGTTCTGATGGGAAAGTCATTCAACTTCTACCAAATGGATATCGCCAGACCCATCATTTCCGGGGTGGAAAACGCTATCAAATCCCGGGACCGGGAGATCGTTTCGAGTTGAAAGTGACTCCACCTTACGGGCAGGAGCGCATAGTAATCTATGCCAGTGAGACCCCCATGGGAGAAGTTGCCATGGCACCCCTGGGAGCTGGATTGTACGAGTATCAGGGAAGTAATGATGATCTTGCTTTTCGGGTGCGCAGTATACAGCCGGTGGCGCGGCCTGGCGGAAGCATGACCTCGGGCAGCACCGGATTCTATGAGGCATCCTGGGTGGTGGAAACGGGACCCTAATTTTTTGAGAACTATGGAGCTCCAGAATCTAGAGTAGAAAAAACGGACTCAAAAGTAGACGCTCCAGATTAGGTTCCAAACGACTGCTTGTAAAGGTAAGGCAGTAGAAGATAGATTAACAGACTTGAAGAATGGTCTAAAGCCGAGTGGAGGAAAGAAAATGAAAAAAATCTGGCAGGGTACTGGGGTTGTTATGTTGATTCTCTTTGTGGTTTCCTGTGCTCCTAAGTATATGGTTAAACATGAGCCCATGCAGAAACCAAGTGAAGGTAAAGCGTTGGTTAATTTCCTCAGACCATCTTCAACGGGCGGAGCAGCTCAGGTCACGATTTGGGATAATGATAAACTTATCGGATTTACGGCAGGTAAGATGGCTTTTCAATATGAGTGTGATCCCGGTAAGCACCTTTTTATATCATGGTCAGAATTCAAGTCGCCCGTGGAAGCAGAACTATATCATCTTGCGCATATGGGATACGATGTTTACCGAATAGAGTCTACTATATCATCTTGCGCATCAGGATGGGCTGGTGGCGAGCAAGATTACATCAGGTTCCAATCAATCCACAACACGAAATGTGGCAAGATGCTCTCACCTGGCAAAAGACCTTACCCAGTTATAAACCGGACACCGCAGCTCTTGCCCAGATAGAGGCCAAGAATCATCCCAAAATAATCGAGTATCTCCAAGACTACCACACTGAGGTTGCTGGCTCTAAATATGTGCAGTATCTGAGACCCGAGGATGGTGTACCTGTAGAACCTTAGAACGATAGACTCTCAAAAGAAGGTAGAGTTATTTCTCATATTAGGCAGGGCCCGCATGGGTTCTGCCTTTTTTGGTTGTAAATTTTGCATCCATAAAATATGTTTACGAAAATCCTTTCAAGCATTATCTGACGGGAACAGTTATCTTATCCAGCAGTATCAGGTTTTCTATGCACCCAGCGTTACTGTGCTGAGATTCTGTCTCCAAAAGAGATCACAAAGTAAACAAAGCCTACTGGCAATTGGTCCACCTTTGTTTGCTGATGAATCCTTACAGCTAAAATTCGCTGAAAGAGAATGTAGCTTAGTTAGTAGGAAGTTCGGACAGAACCTTTTACTAGTTGGAGATCAGGCTAAGGAGTCAAATTTCAGAAAATACGCCGGAAAGTATGACATAGTGCATTTGGCGACACACGGTTATTTCTCCAAAGATGCGCCAATGAAATCATATTTACTACTTCTGGGCGACCAAGACCATGATGGCAAACTTTCGGCATACGAGCTTTTCGGTATTAAATTAAATGCTTACCTCGTAACCCTGAGCGCTTGCCAGACAGCAGTCAGCAGAGTTTCACGGGGAGACGAAATGCTCGGATTAGTGCGTGGATTGATTTATGCTGGTACGCCCTCCATATTAGCCAGCCTCTGGAACGTGGACGACGCCTCAACAGCCGAATTAATGAACGAATTCTACTCTAACTTGACCACCATGGATAAGGCTGAGGCTTTGCAATACGCCCAGCTAAAGATCATGAGAGAAAAAGAGTCGCCTTTCTTCTGGGCACCATTCGTATTGATTGGGGATTACTTCTGATACCTTCTACCCCTTTGTCCTCCCTTTACCTTTACCTTATCACAGAAAACCAGAACCAGCGACACTGCTGGAAACGTGTTGCCCAAATGGGACTACTTGTGATAGTGAGTTGAGGTTGAAAACCCAGCTGACCTAAGGAGACCTCGAGAGTGAAGATACTACTGGTTAATCCCTCCTACCACGACGTCTATCGTACCTTTGATTTCGTCTTCCCTCCCCTTGGATTGGCATATATGGCTGCTGTTTTGACTGAGCGCAATTATGAGGTCAAGATTGTCGATCTAAATGCTGATCAAGATAAACAATTCATTCCTGACAACAATTGGGATCTGGTAGGGATAACCCTTGACACTTCGCGCTATTACAAGGGCATGAAATACGCCCGCATGTTGAAATCCAAAGGTACCAAAGTGGTTGTTGGAGGCCCGCACGCATCTTTCATGGCAGAGGAGATACTGGGGAGTGGATCTGCTGATTTTGTCGTCAGGGGTGAAGGCGAACACACCATACTCGAGCTCGTCAAAGCTCTCAGCGAGGGAGGCAACCTAGAGCAAATAAGAGGATTATCCTACACAAGTGACAATCAAGTAATACATAACGCTGATCGAACCTACTCTGATGACCTTGACACCCTCCCTTTCCCGGCCAGACATCTGTTGGATATGGACAAATATCGAACATCCAAGATCGGAACCAGGAGCATCACCTCCATTCTCACCAGCAGAGGCTGCCCATACCAGTGCTCTTTTTGTGCGTCGTCCAAGCTGGCAGGCACCTTCTGGAGGGCCAGATCAGTCGAATCAATCATCAAAGAAATTCAATTTGTTAAAGACACTTACGGTTATCGGGCCTTTGCCTTTGTGGACGACAATTTCACCTTGAATCCCCAAAGGGTAATCGATCTCTGCAAGGAGATTTGTAAGCGTGGTTGGGATATACACTGGTGGTGCTTTTCCCGGGTTGACACTATTGTAAAAAATCCTGAGATGGTATCACTGATGTATGAGGCTGGTTGTCGCTCTACCTACATTGGTATAGAGAGTAGAAACCAAGAAACTCTTGACTTTTACAACAAAAAAATTAGTGCAGACATATCCCGTGAGGCAATCTCTATTCTCAAGAACAAGAAAATAGAAATGACCGCGAGCTTCATAATTGGCGCACTCAATGAAGACAAAGAAATGGTGGAGGATACTTTACGATTTGCCAAATCCCTCAATCCAAATACTGTCTCTTTTAGCATCCTCACCCCTTACCCGGGGACTGACTTGTTCGAACAAGTAAAAGACAGAATAATCACTTTCGACTGGCGAAAATATGATGGTATTCACTCGGTTATAAGATTGAAACATTTCAAACCAATGCAAATCCAACTCACCCTCCTGCGTTTTTATATTTCCTTCTATCTCCGATCTTTCGCATCCATCAAGGATTTTCTCAAGTTTTACCTCCGCCGAAAACTCCAATGGGGACATACCAACTAGTGGTTTCCTTCCCACAGCTCTTTAGCGAAGCCGGATCTTATCTTGATGATTGAGAAAAATTATATACACCTATTCATTTTCATTATTGCTATTTATCTCACTGCGGCCACCTGCAAGCCAATACAAAGCGTGAGACCCTCGAAAAGTGAAGTACTCAAAGGCTCCTGCTTACAGCTCATGACATACAACATCAGAGTTGGAGCCGGTAGGGACGGACTGTTAACACCGGTAAAATATCTCTCCAGTTCTGAAAGCAAATTAACAAAAATCGGTCTGACAATAAGGTCTCTGGATCCAGATATCATTGCACTGCAGGAAGTCAGGGGCGCTGCCCAGGCAGAATTTCTAGCAGACTCTTTGGGCATGAACTACGTCTATCTATCCCACGAGGACTCTAGGCTCGAGTGGGGATTGGCAGTCTTATCCAGGTTCAAGATTACTGAATATTACGGAAAATTTATTCGCTACGATGAGAAAAAGCCGAGAGTGGCACTGTTATGCACAGTTGAATTGGATGGCTCGTCCATTACTATAATCAATGTGCATTTTCATTTGGGTGATTATGATGAGCAAGTTGAAGAGACAATTAGATTAATGAGCAAGGTGACGGGACCGGTTATACTGATGGGTGATTTCAATCTAATTGATCCTGACGATGGGCTCTCCCCCATTACAAAGAAATTGGTTGATACTTGTGAGGTGGTGGACACCAAGAGTTCCCAGGAAGCCAAAGAGATAGGCACCCATAGATTCGGCTCAAAAAGGCTTGATTACATCTTTGTCGACCCTAATTATTTCTCTGTGCTGGAAGCTGGATTAGCACCAGAACAACACAGGAGTGCCTCGGATCATATCGGCTACTTTGCCTGTGTGAGGCCAAAAAGCAAGGAGAGCGATGTTCAGGAGGCTAACCCAGAAATCCAGCAAGAGAAGGTAGAACTGCCAACCTTGCGTGGAGGTGGAGAAGTATTGGAGTGATGGAGTAATGGTAATTTCGGATCTCGGATCTCGGATTTCGGATTTAAAAACATGAATTGGAAATCAGAAACTCAATCTAAAGTCGACAATCCGCATTCCGCATTCCCAAATCCGCAATCGAGTTGCTCCAACACTCCAGTACTCCAAGACTCCAGGGGGATATGCAGAATGACCTGCCTCCGCATTTTGAATCACGGTACATAAGGACACAATGAACGCAGTCGTTATCAGTGATTTGCACCTAGAGTCTGTCCACACTCTGTCTGGCCAGATAGCCCTTTTCATCGAAAGCTTACCTGAAGGATGCGATCTCATTCTCAACGGTGACATTATCGACAGCTCTTATCCAAATTTGCCGCGGCAAAATCTACAAATCCTCGAGCTAATAGGGCAGGAGTCTTTTCGTAGAAATATTGTTTGGATCCGTGGAAACCATGACGACTGCTCTCTCCTTCGAAATAGGGGAAGAATCCATTTTAAACGCATCCACGCGATTGCCAACCGACTCTTGATCACCCACGGCAACGAACTCGATAAAACCAAGGCAAGGATTCAACAGCTTCTCAGACCATTCAAGCTGATACAGTTTATCCTGGTAAAATCGGGCTTGAAACCGGTAAATGTAGCCCAATTTGCCAGTAGGTTCGAGCTTTTTTATAGGCTCTATCGAAAGAAACTCATGCTCGATGCGGTGAAATTCGCCAAAGAAAAAGGCTTTGGAGCCATTACCTGCGGTCATACGCACCACCCAGAGGATCGTAATGTCCAAGGTGTGCGTTACATCAATACCGGCGCCTGGACTGAATACCCGCCCCACTATCTAGTGGTCAATGACAGGGAGATTAGACTGAAGAGCGTCTAAGGGGCTGTCCCACAACCTCTCTTTTGCCCGCCTTTGTCATTCTGAGCGAAGCGAAGAATCTCATGGATTCAGGACTGGACGGCGACTCAGAATGACGTTGTGGGACAGCCTCTCGGGGGGGATTTAGACTGGGTTTAGATACTTTTCTATCGAGGTAAAGCGGAAATCAGCCAGAAGTTTGACAAGCTGCGATTTGCTCCCCCAGACACCTCCGTACAGGGCAAATTTCTTCGAGGGGGGAAGGCCGATAGAGCCCTTTCTTCCGCCGAACTCCCTGGGATGAAAATAAAAAAGTGTGGGCAGCTGGCGTCGGTTGAATTTCCGCACCCTTTGTTTAAGTATGGGGTAAGGCAAAAGCCTCAAGCCCCAGCTGCCTCCTGCGGGATAGTGGCCAAAGGGAGTCTTTAGTGTCAAGGGTGGCAATTCCCATAAGTCTCCCCTCGCTGTTTTTATCTTCCAGGGGGTACGAGGATAGGACTCGTTGCCAATGATCTTTAGGGGAGCCAGGCTGGAGTCATAGACAAAGCCTTCTTCAGTTAGAATCTCTAAGGCCCAACTACTGCGATCGTTTATCGACCACTGGGGAGCCCGAAAACCAATTGGTCTCTTGTTTATCAACCCTGCAATACACTCAATTCCTCTGCGCAAAATCTGGCGAAAATCTTCTGGGCTCAGTTCGTAGACCAGCTCATGATCCCAGCCGTGATAGCCAATTTCGTGTCCCATATCATGAATGCGCCGAACTAGGTCAGGATGCTTCTCCGCCACATAACCGAGTACGAAAAAAGTAGCCCTGGAGTTCGTCTTAGCGACCAAACTCAAGAGCTTCTCTGTGTCTGCAACCACGGTGGATGGAAATCTGTCCCACTTTTCCCTGGGGAGCAGATGCTCCACCTCACATATGTGGAACCAGTCTTCCAGGTCCACCGTCAGGAGATTCATCACGCCATCGACTTTTATCGGAACTAGTTGGAGACAACAGTTAACCGCCTTGGTGGATCGTTCGGATCGAATTATAGTTCAGCCGGTTTTGCCGGTTAAGCCAGTTTGCTAGAAAGAAAGTCTGAAATCAGGCTTTCCACTGGCTCTAACTGGCCTAACCAACGGACTGGCTTTATTTCCGTCTAACCTGCATATGTTCCCACAGCGGACCCTTGAGACCGAAGCGTCGCAGTTTTTCTTGTAGTCTTCTGTCGATGTTCACGTTTGAGCCCGGCAGAATCCAGTTCTTGTTCTCCTCCACATGTTCATGCAAAATATCGAGGACGAAAGGACGCACTGACTCAGCCAGATAGAAAGTCGGTTTCAACATAGACTCGTCTTCAATTATTAAATCTTCTTGGGAGGCAAAATCCGCCAGCTTTGTCCCTGGGAAAAGCCTTATCCCCACCATGGCAATTACCGCAGTCGGTGACACCTCGTCCATCAGGGCAAGCGTCTCTAGGAGAGTTTCCTTGCTTTCCCCCGGTCCCCCGAAAACTAAGGAGTGGCAGGAGGGCAGCCCTACTTTGTGGCAGAGTTCCGATGCTCGCCGGACCTCCTCTTTGGTAAATGACTTTCCCAATCCTTTCAAAATCAAGTCGGAGCCTGCGTCAGTGCCAAACTCTACTCCGGTGCAGCCAGACTCTTTCATTAGAGACAGCAAAGACTCGGTTACAAACTGTGGATGGAGGTAGCAACTCCACTTCACCTCTAGGTTTCTCTGCAGAAGTTCCTTGCATATAGATTGGGCATGGTGTGGTGGAAAATTGAACACATTATCAACCATAAAAACAGTGTCGACACCCTGATCATAAAGCTGCTGGATTTCCTCCCCAACCTGCTTTGGCGGTCGCACCCGAATCTCTTTCCCCTCAATCAAGGGGTAAGTACAGTAGACACATGAAAAGCCACAGCCTCTTTTTGTCTGGACATTTCCCATTCCGCCAAAACGAAGGTACGCTTCATTGTCAAGCTTTTCCCTGCGGGGCATGATGATGTCCTGAATGGGAAACCGCTGTGGTGGAATTGGTTTTGGGGGTTTGCTGGAATGTGTAGTAATGACGCCGGGCACCTGATCAAGAGACTGGCCACGCTCCAACTGGTCAAGGAACCGAACAAGAGGAATCTCGCCTTCACCCACGATACCATAGTCTGCTTCCAGATCATTCAATATCTGTAGTGGCATGAGGCTGAATCCTGAACCCCCGAGAACGATGGGTGCGGAGGTAAGTTGTCGCAAATGTGAAACCACCTTCCGGTAAAGAGGCAAATAGGAATGGGTATTTGGATAGGCCACATTGTCTACATTGCGCAGGGAGAGTCCAATTACCTCAGGGCCAAAATTAGTCACGGCCCGCTCCAGAGCTTCGCCGTAATCATCAACAAAGCAGAGATCCAATACCTGGTGCTCATGGGAGCTTCGCTCGAGGGCACCACTCAAAAAGGCCAGCCCAAGAGGGAATACTGGATCCGGTAACATCTCTGTGTTAGGTGAGATCAGGAGAATACGCATCATACCGCCTTCAGGTCTGCGATTTTGCCTCAGCTGGAATGATGGAATAATGGAATATTGGAATTCTGGGAAGTAAAAGCAGATAAGCTATTTTCTAATTGGTCTAATTCCTCTCGACCCATCATTCCATTATTCCTCTATTCCATCATTCCTGTTGCCTTGCAATGACGGTGCAAGCGCTCCCACCGCCAAAAGTAGAACCGAGGGCCATTCCGGCGACAAGAGTCTTCTCAGTTGCAGAGGCAAATCTTTGAGCTTTCCCAAAAAGACCAGTCAGGCTAGGTCCTCGCGCGGCCGGCGGAATATTTCCCTCGGTTAATGAAAGTAAAATAGCTGCCACGCTCAGGAGGCCAGCGGCACCGAATTCGCCAACCAAATAGCGAAGGGGCAGCCTGGGGATCTGATGCCACTGATGACCAAAAACCTGCTCCAAGACCGCAAGTTCGGCATTTTCGAGCTCATCAACCCCATTAGCGGCTAGCCCAATGATGCCAACCTCTTCCACATTAATCTTGGCTTCTTTCAACGCTGCCCCCATCCCTTGGGCCATTGACCTGCCATCCGTTTCATAGTGCGCCTGAGTTACAACTCCACTTGTTAGCGTTAGCGACAAAATAGTTCCATAACTCTTTTTCTCAGGCCTCTCCGCAAAGTCCGCCCGCTCCAACACTAAGCAGGTAGCCCCTTCGCCGGCAATGAATCCTTTACCTGTGGGAAATTGGCTGGGCTGGAGTGTTTTTCGCTGCCGCACGGGCTTCAAAGCACGAACCGAGGCAAGGCTGTGAAATAGGATGCTGGAGAGTTCGTCAACCCCTCCTACCAGCACAACGTCCGCTTGATCCTGCTCCAACAAGGCAATTCCGTAGGCCAGGGCACATTCACCGGAGAGGTGATTTTGGCAAAAGGTGCTATTGGGACCTTTCAGCCCGTGATACATGGCGACGTGGCTGGCAGGAGCGTTGGGCACCGTATCTGGAAAAAGTATTGGCTCAGCTGCCTGGGGACCATGATCCAAAAGGCTTACAAAAAACCCATCCGTCTGCTCCGTGCTGCCGAAGGCGGTTCCAAAGACCACGCCGATCCGGCGGCGATTCAGCTCCGAGATTTTCAAACCACTATCCCTTATGGCTTCGATGCTGGCGGCAACCGCAAGGCGAGACTGGCGACTTAGTCTGCGGTAAAAGCGAGGTTCCATAAAATCCTTAGCACTGAAATTGTCTATCTCAGCCCCAAGATTGCAGGCATATTTGCTAGTATCGAATCCCCTAATCGGTGCTATGCCAGACTTACCCCTGACCAGCTCATGCCAAAAAGCTGATTTTCCAATACCCAGCCCGTTTAACATGCCCAAGCCGGTTATGATGATTGGTGCTTTTGCCATGGTTTTTCTAGATTTTATGGATCTGTTCTGCCGAAGACTAGGGTGGTGTTGTTACCGCCGAAAGCAAAGGAGTTTGATATCGCCACCCCAATGCTGACCTTCCTGGGCTCATTGGGAACGTAGTCCAGGTCGCAGTCCGGATCTGGTTCCTCGTAGTTCAAAGTTGGAGGAAGCACCCCATGATAGAGGGCCAAAATGGCGGCAATGGCCTCCACCGCTCCGGCTGCCCCGAGACAGTGTCCCAGGGCGGACTTCACCGAGCTTATGGGGAGCGAATGGGATCTTTCCCCAAAAAGTCTTTTGATGGCCAGGGTTTCCACTTTGTCGTTAATCACCGTTCCAGTGCCGTGGGCGTTGATATAATCCACTGCCTCTGGTGGTATTCCAGCAGAGGCAAGTGCATTGGACATGCTTCTCTCCGCTCCTTCTCCTTGGGAATCTGGAGAGGTCATGTGATAGGCATCGGCGGAAATGCCATATCCCATAACTTCTGCATATCCAGATACCCCATGGAGCTTCGCCAGTCGCTCAGATTCCAGAACCAAGATGGAACCACTCTCACCCAGTACCAATCCCTCCCGATTTCGATCAAAAGGTCGGCAGGTCTTGCGGTCCACTGAACGTAGCGCATTGAAGCCGGAAAAAGTCAGCTCCGAGAGGGACTCAGCACCTCCCGCAACAACCACATCGGCCTTTCCTGACCGAATGAGATCCGCACCGTACCCTATGGCGGTGGCGCTGGAAGAGCAAGCTGTGGCAATGGTAGAGCGAACTCCGGAAAAGCCGTAGAGATTTCCAATGGCGTCGGTAAGATTGCAGGCGGGAAAAGGCATAAGCAAAGAAGGTCGGGGCCGGAGACGTCCCTCATAGAGCTGGCGGCGGTATTTCTCTGCCTCGAAAACACCACCGGCACCGGCGCCCATAACAACAGCGACTCGCTCCGGCGATACATTGCGCTCCATGATCTTCGCTTCCAGCAGGGCTTCTTGGGCGGCCCACAACCCCAGATGATCACACCGGCCCATGCGACGACATTTATGGGGAGAGAGCCTGGAGAGGAAATCAACATTCCGCACCTGCCCTCCCATACGACTGCGGTAGCCGGAGACCTCAAAAAGGTCAACCTCGCCAAGCCCACACTTTCCCTGGCTGAGCCCATTCCAAAACGTCTCTTTCTGCTCCCCCAGAGCGCAGATAATTCCAATGCCAGTAACGATTACACCGGAATGAGGCATTTACCATATCCTATCGTTGCAGGGCTTCACCAACCTGGCAGTAGCCACATGTTGGCACGCCCTTTGGAGTAATGGAGTGTTGGAGCGTTGGAGTATTGCGAGATTTTATTAATCTCAAGAACTCCTTTATCCCAGTACCCCATTACTCCATACTCCAGTACTCCAGTACTCCAATACTCCAATACTCCAATACTCCAGATCTCAGATCTCAAAATCCCTAAGATACCACCCTCTCCTCCAAAAAAGGCTTTTTAGAAATACCATGCAAATAAGGAAGGTATCCGGAAAGGGTCTGAAAGAAGAGCTATCTTCATCACCCTCATGATAAATCGTTTTTATAGGGACGTATGTTATCTTCATTCCCAGCAAACCTGCCTTGAGCAATATTTCTGTCTCGGTATCATAACGGGTGGTCCAGAGTGGAATGGTCTCGAGAACTTCCCTGCCGTAGAGCCGGAATCCACTTTGGGTGTCTGTCAGAGGCTGTCCAACCGCCCAGGAGATACAGTAGACTCCGATTCTATTGGTCCAATATCTAATCCACGGCATCTTCTCGGTTTCCGCCATTCTAGAGCCAATAACGATCTGTGACCTTGATTTGTCGTGTTCTTCAATCAGATTGGGGATTTCCACCGGGTCATGCTGCAGGTCCCCGTCCAAAGTGATGATACCCTCCCACGGTTTCTCTAGCAGATGCTTGAACCCGCTGCGTAAGGCCCAACCTTTCCCCTGGTTCTTGGCAATCCTGAGAACCTTGGCCCCACTTTCCTTTGCCAGACGGGCAGTGTCGTCCTGGGAACCGTCATCCACTACCAGAATTTCCCTTATGTGTTCACGAGTCTGACGCACCACCTCGGAGATGGTTTGAGAAAGGTTGTAAGCTGGAATAAGTGCACAAAATCTAAGAGAGGGCGCACTTTTTTGATCCACCAATTCAGAACTCCAGATAAAGGGTCAGTGAAGCCTGCACCACTATCCTATGGTCGACAAACCCCCTGGCGTCAAATTTATAAAGAGTGGAGTATTGCTTGACCAAACTTGCTGTGAGAAGCAACTCTTCCTCCTCATGCACCGGGTGTGCGAATGAGCACTCGTCAATGCGAACGAGAAATCCTTGGGCCCCTTGCCGAGGCTGTGGGTTTCCCTGGTCATAGCGAATACAAAGTGCTGCCAGTTGCCCCAGGGCTTCAACCACCAAAGTGGCTGGAAAAACCGAAACCCCACCATCTCGATTGATGTATGGGTGGTCGGTCTTGATCCGGAAAGTGCCTTCTACGCTGTGGCCAGATTTCAGTTTAGTAACTTTGTCGACAAAGAGAAAGGGGTATCTGTGGGGCAGTAAGTCCTGGACCTGCTCATGGGAAAGTGACATATTTTTAAAGCCGTGATTCGCCAGAAGAATGGGGTCGGGTCTGACCAAATTATTTTAGTCGGGCCAAAAGTATCGGACCATCGACTCCACCCGATCTTTTATGGCACCCGTGAGCTTGTATATCATGGTGCCATCAAGTTTCTGCAAGACTTGCACCGTTTCGCCCTTGGCCAGCAAAGACCTGTCATCCCGCAGCAAAATTTCGAATCGAAATGTCAGAGATGCTGTCTGTGGTTTCAGAAGGTGTGTTTGAATTGTGATGATGTCATTAGTGCGGGCGGGTTTCTTGAATTCACACTGTGCACTCACCACTGGAGCAATAAATCCTAGGGCGGTGAACTGTTCAGGGAGGAGAGAAAACTTCTCCAGCACTTTCATTCGAGCCAGTTCAAACCAGGCAAAGTAGTGACCGTACCAGGTAATGCCCCATTGATCAACCTCATTGAACCTGACCGTGGTCGTAGTCTCAACCCACCGCATCTGAAGCCTTCTGAGCTGAGCTCTTTTCCAAGACGAAATCCCCTAAGGCGTTGACCGAGGCAAAAGCCCGTCGCCCCACTTCGGCGTCCGGGATCTCAACCTGATATTCCCTCTCGATGGCCACCACCAACTCCAGAGCATCAATAGAATCAAGGCCAAGCCCTTCACCAAACAAGGGTTCTGAATTAACAATGTCCTCGGGGCTGACATCTTCCAACCGCAGAGTTCGCACTATCAGTTCTTTTAGATTTGCAAGCAGATCGTTTCGCTCTAGCGGGAGAGTCTGCAACGGTTGTTCCTCCTTACTCAGGTGTTTGTATCATGACCGGGCCATGCAAGATTTGCTCCAACAAACTATTCAGGTCAGACCTCCATCAACGCTTATAACTTGCCCGGTAATATAAGAGGCTTCCTCGGACGCCAAAAACAGCACTGTTCCGCTTACATCCTCCGGTTGCCCGAAGTGACCCATTGGAATTGCTTGCTTGAGTTCGGCCAGGGTTCTTGCAGGTAATGACCGGGTCATATCGGTGTCTATCACCCCTGGAGACACGGCGTTAACAGTTATATTAATTTTGCCTACCTCTCTCGCCAAGGACTTGGTAAAACTCGCCACACCGCCTTTGGCAGCAGCGTAATTGGCCTGCCCCTCCCGGCCCATAAGTCCGCTGGGAGAGACAATGTTGATTATCCGTCCCCACCTTTGGGCTATCATGGGTTTTAGTGCCAGCTTAGAGCAGATGAAAGTACCCTGCAGGTTGACCCGCAGTACATCATGCCATTCTTTCTCCGACATGAACATCACCAGGTTGTCACGCCTTATTCCAGCGTTATTGACTAAAATATCCAGACGGCCAAACTGCTCTAGAATCTGGTCGAACAAAGCTTTCATCTGGTCAAAGTCAGACGCATCTGCCTGTTGAATCTGGGCCTCGGCACTACCCAGTTCGTCCTGAAATCTTCGCGCCTGCTCTTTATCCTGGGAGTAGGTTACCACAACCTGGGCACCCTCCTGAAGAAATCTTTTGGAGATGGCGGAGCCAATCCCGCGAATTCCACCGGTTATGAGAGCAATTTTATCTTTGAATCTCATGAAACCAAACTTTTTCGGCACAATGATACGTTGGTCTATACAGGATAAGCTGACGCTAAAGAAGAGGTAGTGTTGTCTATCAGATTATGTTCCTGGCGTCAAGGTGGACTCTGGTAGTGATTCCTTTTCGCCATCTGCTGTGATTAGGAGCGAAGGGTATCTAAAGATCATTTCGGGTCATTTATTGGCAGAGTTCCTGTTCAGGGAAAAGCAATCATCAGAGGCCTGAAACCTGAGACTCGTGAAACCACAAGTTTGGTCAGTTGCTGATTTGTTTTGACCTATCCCATTGAAGCATCCCGCTATGCGGGGAAGGACCAGGTTTCCTAGACTCAAATGAGCCCATGATTCATTTGACCAGAAAAGATCTGAAGAAAATCCGAGTTTTCGTTACAGACGGCTACTGGCGTAAGACAGTTGCCGCTGTTCGAGCCCTAGGTCGTATGGGATTGCGAGTTACCGTTAGTGAGTCTACTTATTTGGCTCCAGCACTCTTCTCCCGATACTGTTACCGCCGGGTGCGCAGTCCCTCCCCCGTTTTGCAGCCCTCCCAGTATCTCGATTTTCTCGAAGATTACCTCACTCATCATCCCCACCAGGTGCTCATGCCCATGGAGGAAGATACCCTTCTCTTGCTTGCTCAAAACAGGGAGAGATTTGCCCGCCTCACGCGACTCCCTTTTGCCGCCTACGACAACCTCCTCTTTGCTCGCGACAAACTCAAGGTGCTGAGACAAGCTGAAGCCCTGGAGATACCGACCCCTAAAACCCATGAGATCACCAGCATTGATGAGATAGATCCACTTGCTCGGCAACTGCAATACCCGGTGGTGGTCAAACCAAGGGTGGGATCTGGAAGTGCAGGTATCTATTATGTAGCTGAGCCTTCTCAGCTCTCTTTTGCTCTGGAGCGGCTGTTACTCTCCGGACAATTGCCGCTGGTCCAGGAAAGATTGCCTGCTGACGGCGCAGGAATTGGCGCCAGTTTCCTCCTGGACCAAGAGCATCAAATACGTGCCAGCTTTATTCATCGACGCATCCGAGAGTATCCGGTAGAGGGTGGTCCAAGCACTCTGCGAGAAAGTATTATCCACGATCAAGTAAGACATGATGGTGCCAGACTATTGCAAAACATGCATTTAACCGGCGTGGCTATGGTTGAATTCAAAATAGACAGTCGTGACGGCAAGGCCAAGCTCCTCGAGGTAAATCCGCGCTTTTGGGGGTCATTGGCTCTGGCCATCAACGCCGGAGTGAATTTTCCTTACCTTCTCACCCTAATGGCTATGGACTTGGATTTCCCCCCGGTGCTTGATTACAGGTTGGGACATTTTTGTCGTTGGTTGCTGCCAGGAGACATCTTACATTTTCTCAAGAATCCCGGAAGGTGGCATCTAAAACCTAGCTTTTTTCAGTTCCGCAAGCCCAATTTGACTTATGACATTGTTGATCTGAAAGATCCTTTGCCCATCCTGGGGAGCGTTCTGGCTTTGCTGCCTTTTTATCTAAGTCAGGACTTTATCCATGTCCGCACCCGTAGAGGAAGCTGAACTCAAAACAAAAAGTCATTGAAAAATACTTGCAGTTAAGCTAAATAGTTAAGACTTTCGATCTCTGGCCCGGATATTTCACCAAACGGCTCGGCGAGACCGTTATGATGGCCGTGCCTGCCCGCCATGCGAGCCCGCCCGGCATTCGCCTGAGGCGAAGCCAATGGCGGACGGGCAAGGCGAGGCGGGCGGGTCACCGGGCAACCGTAAGGGTTGGCCCTTTGTACATTGCGTTGCAGGGTGAGCTTGTCCTGCCTGTCCCGAGGGTAGTCGCGGGGAGCCTGCCGAAGGAACGCGCGAGGACGCCCGGTCTCCATCTCCTAGGGTCTTCAGCTCGGAGAGAAGTTTGGTCATGTCTACTTTGGCAGCAGACGATTGGTGGAATACCCGGGCTGGATTGGAAGGTCGAAATCTGGTGTTGAATTAATGGGAGATTCGGTTTTATGGCTGCAGCAACATATTCATGATCACAGCCTCCTTTATTTCATAGCTCTCTATGTTGTGGGGGGAAGACCGGTAGCGATCTTAACCGCGAGCTTTGTTAAACTCAATCTTCTGTTTTTCTTCCCCCTCGTTGTTTTCATGGACATCTTACAGGTTCCCTGTTTTTACTACCTGTACGAACATACGTTCACCAGCGATCGGCTTAAGCGACTAAGTGGTTATTTTCAACGAAAGGGCGAGGTAGCCAAAGATCGAAGTTTCTTTCAAAGGTTGAAAACTCTAGGTGATGTGGGCGTAGTGCTCCTCACTATGCTGCCGGTCAAGGGAGGCGGCATGTGGAGCGGCGTGTTTCTGGCCCACATTACAGGTATGCCCAAAAAGACAAGCTATCCCCTGCTAATTGTTGGTAGCCTGCTGGGCAGTCTCATGTTTCTGGGCCTAGGCGATGGTCTAATTCGTTTCTACCACCTCATAGCCTGATTGGCCTATTCCTTTCCCTTCCCCTGGCGTCTATAACCTGCGGTTGGGCGAGGAGGGGATTAAAATATACCGGTTCCCTTCGTGACACTTTATTTTGTGCTTGCTTATGTAATCTCCGGTGATAATAAGAAAATAGAAATGCTATATTTATTTAAATTCGTATGTAAACTTCGGATTCTTGGAGGGAAATTTTGAAGACCAATAGCCATCGGCTGGAGGTTTACGCCATCAACTTGTTAATGGCTTCCCTGGCCAGCATTAATAACGATAAGCTCTTCAAGCTCACTTATAGGTCGGTGGCTAAACTTGCCGAGAAACTAGCGAAAAGGGATTACTACGTCCGCAGAATTCGCTGGATCCGTGACCTCTTCGATCAAGGGCACCCTAGCCTGGAAATTACCAAGAAAATACTTAAAACACTTAATCCCCATCACCGCAAAACCATAATTCAGAGTTACGTCATCAACCAACTCCTGGTGGGAACCAACAAGAGGAAAGCATTTGCTCAAGAGCCGGGAGGTTTCTATCCGCCGGGATTCCTGGTCCTCAGCCCATCCATGCGCTGCAACCTGAACTGTTTCGGCTGTTATGCCGGCAGTTACCAACAGAAGGAAGAATTGAGTTTTGAGACCATAGATCGGATTCTCAACGAGGCCAAGGAAATAGGCATTTATTTCATTACCGTTTCCGGAGGTGAGCCCTTTTTCCGCCAAGACATTTTCGACCTCTTTCGCAAGCACAATGACATGTCCTTCCTGGTCTACACTCACGGGGGCCTCATTGACGAAAAAATGGTTGAAAAGATTATCTCGGTGGGCAATGTGCTACCCTCCATAAGTATCGAAGGCTTAAAGGAGTACACGGATCTGAGGCGGGGAAGTGGGCACTTCGACCGGGTTATGGGCGCCATGGACATGTTGCGGCAGGCCGGAGTGCTATTCGGCTATTCTGCCACCCAAACCAGAGATAACCACGATACCATTACCAGCGATGAATTCGTTGATTTTATGATTGACAAGGGGTGTCTTCTCGGCTGCTACTTCATGTATGTTCCAGTGGGAAGGGACCCCAAGACAGAACTTATGCCCACTCCTGCCCAAAGAGATTACCTGAGGGGTTCACTTGGTCGCTGGCGAAATAGTAAGCCCATCCTTTTCATAGATTTTTGGAACGATGGTCCCGTGGTAAATGGCTGCATGTCAGGCGGCCGCAAGTATGCCCATATCAATTCCAAGGGGGACGTAGAACCTTGCGTTTTCTGCCACTTTGCCACCCATAACGTCCACCACACATCTCTTAAAGAGGCTCTTAATTCGCCTCTTTTTCAGGCGATAAAAGGCAAAATACCATTCGATGATAACTTGTATCGCCCTTGCATGCTGGTTGACCATCCAGAGGTAGGCCGGGAGATGGCCTTAAGGCACGGAGCTTACTTCACCCACGAGGGGGCGGAAGTCATCTTCACTGAACTGGCAGAAAAAATTGACGAGTTTGCTCACTCCTACAAGACCTTTGCTGATCCAGCTTGGCAGAAGCAATCCCAGTCGAAGCAGTCTCAAGGAGATAAGACATGAGGCCACACCGTTGGATAAGACCAAGCTGCGTTATTGTTATTATTGCCTTGATTTTCTGGGCTTCCTATGTGTCCGCTGCTGCCCGCACCAGGATTGCCGTGGTCGATCTCGAGTCGCAAGGACAAAAGGCTAAATCTGAAGAACTAGGCAAGATTGCAGCCCAATGGCTCGCCACCGCTTTCGTCAACCAGGGCCGTTTCGACGTCATTGAGCGGCAAGCTTTAGAGGAGCTGATCGAAGAGCAGCAATTGGGCTCGAGCGGGGTCATTGATGTAAATACAGCAGCCCAGTTGGGGAGAGTGCTCGGGGCCACATACATAGTAACCGGTGCTGTTATAAGCCACAAACAAGGTATAGATTTAAATGTCAAGATCATTGAGACAGAAAGTGCCACAATCAAAGTTGCTGATCGACTGGCAGCTAACAGCGTTGGCACCATGTCCAACAAGATCGGACCTTTTGTGGCTCAATTGGTCAGCAAGTTCCCCTTGCGGGGATTTATCATCCATCAAAAGGGCGAGACTTTTATCCTCGATGTGGGAAAATCTGTCGGGGCAAAAGCTGCTATGAAGTTTGAAGTTTACCGGGAAGGCGAGATCATAAAACACCCCGTTTCCGGTGAGATTTTGGGCGTTGAAAAGATTCCTACAGGCAAACTAGAGGTGACTGAGGTTCAGGAGAAACTGGCCTTTGCCAGGGTGATCGAACAAAAAACCAACGAGACCGTGGCGGTTGGCCAAAATGTGGTTTCCCTAGGAGCAATTAAACCAGGACCTGGCACCACCCTTATCGGTGTTTCGTCTTTGGCAGGCACAAGCACCAGCCTCCGTTTTGCCCAAAGCTGGGGCAGGCAGGGCGTAGGCTCAGGAGATTTTTTAAAACCCTTTGGAATAGCTGCCGATGGCTTGGGCAACATTTATGTGGCAGACACCTACAACAACCGGGTTCAAGTATTCGACAACTCCGGGACCTTCATGAAAGCTTGGGGGCAAAAGGGAACCGGTTCCGGCAGTATGGCCCTCCCTTATGATGTGGCTGTCGACAGTGAGGGGAGTGTTTACCTAGCCGACACCTATAACTTTCGAGTCCAAAAATTCGATGCCAACGGTGTTTACCTTGGCCGGTGGGGCCAAAAGGGTAAGGGAAACGGCGATTTTGCCTTTTTGAGCGGGATTGCTGTGGGTCCGGATGGCGCCATTTACACTGTGGATGCTAAATTAAACCGGGTTCAAATTTTTGACAACCAGGGCAGGTTTTTGCGCTCTTGGGGCAGCAAGGGCAAAGGCAGCGGTTCTTTTGTTACCCCAATGGGAATTACCGTGGACGGAAACGGCAATGTTTACGTGGCTGATTCTAAAATGCGAAGAGTCCAGAAGTTTGACCCTCAAGGACGCTTTCTTGCCGCTTTCACTGACAGGCTGACGTATCCAGTAGATGTTGCCATTGACCCATCCTCTGGAAATTTGTTGATATTGGATGCCGCCAGCCATCTGATCTGGGAAATGAGTCCAACAGGACAGAGTCTCAGATCTTACGGAGGCCCAGGGAGGAGTTCCGGACAGTTCGTCGAACCTTATGGATTCTGTGCTGATGCAGCCAGCAACGTCTTTGTGGCGGACACGGGCAACTCACGGGTGCAGAAGTTTTCCCATTAAGGTTGAAGTTACCTGGGTGTATTGCAACAAATATGAGTCAAATTACTGATCGAGCAGGCATCAAATGGCCTGCTCTTTTTTTGCCAATAGCAGAATTAAAGCACATAGCCATGTACAAAGAAACAAATTTACCACTGAAGCGATGGAGTAATGGAGTGTTGGAGTATTGGAAAAAATGAGATATGTATGAATCTCAGTATCCCAAGGGGATCCTAATTGAGCCCTATATATTTCAGTTGGGCTTTATATCTTGAAACACCCAATACGGCTCTAGAATTTCGCTTATGTCTCACTCCTTCTTCTCCCTCTTAGCGGACCGCATTGTCCGATCTCATAGGCTGATTCTGCTAATCGCCTCAGTTATCACTATTTTATCCATCCTCCTCATTACTCAACTCCGAATGGACTCCAGCTTAGACTCTCTCATGCCTTCCGGGGATAGCCAGGCCAGAAAATTGCTGGCAGATCTAATGGGCGCCGGACCTCAGGACGTGCTCGTAGTGGTTGTGAGTGTGGTTGAACCTGGAGGATTGGAAAGCGCCAAGCAAATCGTTGACGGTTTCGTTGAAGAAATGGCATCTTTTCCCAGCATAGACCACTTGGAAGCCAAGGTCACCACTCAGCAAAAGAAGTTCTTTTCCGAAATCTTACTGCCCCATGCTGGCCTCTTCCTGTCAGAGAAGGAACGGTTTGATTTACTCGAGCGGTTGAGCGACTCTTCCATTTCCCGCCAAATAAAAGAGAACAAGCGGTTTTTACTTATGCCGATGCAGAGTGGTGTTACCGACCTGATTCTTAAGGATCCTCTGGGCCTGCGATATTTATGGCTTTCCCGCTGGTTTGCCCAGCAGTCATTTGCCGGCCTTGAACTGGAGGATGGCTACCTGGTGGATAAGAGCCGGAGTCATCTTCTGGTCTTCATCAGACCGAAAGAGTCGGCTCGAAACATTACCTATACCAAGAAACTAATGGCAGCAGCCTCAGCGGCAGGGGAAGCCGCCATCAGCAGTTGGCGTAAATCTCACCCCGCGGCTGCCGTCACACCAAAAATCACCTTTGCTGGTGGATATGCTATTGCCCAGGAGGATGAAGCCCTAACCCGCAGAGATCTGCAAAGCAGCCTGCTGATTTCATTTCTCGGGGTTAACATTTTGTTTTTTCTGGTTTTCCGGAAATTGCGCTTCCTCTTTTTAATGCTCTTGCCACTGGCCATGGCTCTTATCTGGACCTTCGGCCTTTTGCAGCTTATCTTCGGTCACGTCAACATACTTACCGGTGCTTTTGCCGCCGTGTTGCTTGGGCTTGGTATCGACTTTGCCATACACCTTCTCAATCTGTACGTAACTGCCAGTCAGAGTCAGGACCAGGCGAGGGCCCTGCATCTCGCATTGACCCAAAGTGGCCGAGCCATCCTCATGGGGGGACTGACTACGGCACTAGCCTTTTTCGCTCTCGGTATTTCCTCTTTCAGAGGGTTCCAGGAACTGGGCATTATCACCGGGATCGGCATCATTGCCTGCCTAACTGCCATGCTGGTGGTTTTGCCCGCCCTCCTCGTTTGGCAGCAGGGTAGTGCGGTTCCCTCGGGTTCTGCCAAGCCCATTCCCAACTTCGGGCTCAATTATCTCATACGGCCTGTGGTGAAGCACCCGCGCCGGGTCTTATGGCTCAGCCTGGTCTTACTGGCAGCTTTAGGTATTGCAGCCTTGGATATTTCCTTTGAGGACGATCTACGATCCTTACGACCTCAAAAGGCTGGTCGGATGGCCGTGGAAAAAGAGGTAGAGTCCATTCTGGGGGGGGCGAGCGGCTATGTACTCTTGGTAATGGAAGGCAAGGATGAAGAAACACTGCTAAATCAAGCCTGGCGGCTTGATAAGGCTTTGGCCAGCCTTCAAGATGCAGACCGGTTGTCGCATTATCGCAGCATCCTCGCCTACTACCCAGCGCCTGAAAGTCAGCGGTTGGCCCTGGATTTTTATCAGCGTTATGCTAATGAACTTAACCCCGACCGCATCGAGGCCACATTCAAAAAAGCTTTGCAGGAGAACGGTTTTCAATTCCTCCCCGAATACACCTCATACCTGAACTGGCTGAGGACGCTGGTAAGTCCAAAAGGCAGGGTGGATCGACAGACTTTTAAGAAAGCGAATCTCGAGCAATTGCTTGATCTTTTTCTGGTGGGCCAAGGTCCAACCCGAAAACTGTTTACTTTTGTCTTCCCCCGGGAAGGTTTATGGGACAAAGACGATCTGACTAGCTTAAGCGCGGATCTTAGAAAGACTGCTCTAGAAAGCGGCCTCAATGGCAGCGAATGGCGGCTTGCAGGCTGGCCCATCTTGACGGATCATCTCAAAGGTTTGGTGTGGCGGGATCTTGCCGACTCTCTAGTTATTGCGGGGGTGGCTATTGCTGTGGCCTTACTCTTGGCTTTGCGACACCCTTTTTCCGCGGCGCTGGCTGCTATTCCCCTGGTAGGCGGCATAGTGGCCATGTTGGGGGTAATGGCCTTGTTGTCAATAAAGTTCAACTACGCCAATTTCATTGTTCTGCCGCTGATTGTGGGAATAGGCATAGATGATGGCATCCACATTGTTCACCGCTGGCGCCAGGAGTCCAAAGAGAATCTCACTAAGGTTCTCAATCAAATTGGCCGAGCCATTGTGCTCACCTCTCTGACCACAACTATCGGATTCGGTTCTCTAATCAGTTCTCACTATCCTGGTCTGCGCAGCATCGGCTGGGTTACCGCTTTGGGCATTCTGACCTGTCTTCTCGCGGCCCTTATCCTGTTGCCTGCGGTCTTATCCTGGATTGAGGCAAAGTCATATCACTAAGTCAAGTTTTGGACATTTGGATTTCGATCATTTGAATTTGTTTCGGATTTAGATATTCGATATTCGGATTTCATGCGTTATTGTATACAGTACGAATAGGGTTTATTTTTGGCAAAAATTGAATGTTTTTGCACCCGAGATGGAAGGACCTGGTCATGAAAGCCGCTTACCTGGGAATCGATGTAGGCTCTATTAGTACAAATTTGGTGCTCTTGGATGACAATGGCAGAGTGCTCCACAAGCAATACTTGAGAACCCGCGGCCAGCCTATGAAAGCCATGCAAGCCGGTCTCATGGGTTTGGCCCAGAAAATGGATGGCGAGTTAGCTGTCAGCGGTGTGGGCACTACCGGTAGTGGTCGTTATCTGGCCGGCATTTTAATAGGTGCCGATGTGATTAAAAACGAGATTACCGCCCATGCCGTGGCAGCTCTTCACTATGAGCCGGAGACTCAGACGATTATCGAAATTGGCGGCCAGGACTCCAAAAGCATAATTTTGCGAAACTCCACTGTCATCGATTTTGCCATGAACACAGTCTGTGCCGCAGGCACCGGTTCCTTTCTGGATCAGCAGGCATACCGGTTGGGAATCCCTATAGAATCCTTTGGAGAACATGCCTTAAAGGCCAAAAAGCCGGTTAAAATTGCCAGTCGTTGTACAGTCTTCGCAGAGTCGGACATGATCCACAAACAACAAATGGGACACAGTGTGGAAGACATCATAGCCGGACTTTGCCATGCCCTGGTACGCAATTACTTGAACAATCTGGTCAAGAGCCAGGAACTCCGTCGCCCCATCCTCTTCCAGGGGGGTGTGGCTGCCAATGTGGGCATGCGGTCTGCCTTTGAGCAAGTTCTGGGGAAAGAATTACTCGTGCCCCCGGATTTCGAGGTCATGGGGGCCATCGGTGCCGCTCTCTTAGCTAAGGAAGCGATGACCTCAATGGAGAAAACCCGCTTCCGTGGATTTGAAGTTGGGGGGATGCCTTACGAACTGAGCGGTTTTGAATGTGAGGGGTGCTCCAATGGCTGTGAGGTAATGGAGGTCAAGATTCCTCTGGCCCAAAACCAGGAACGCTTGGTGCGCTGGGGGGATCGATGCGGCAAATGGGAAACTGGTGATCTATAGAGGGAAAGAGGTTTTTTTACGGTTTATGAGATCTACAAAGGCCTCCAACCGGGTTTGTACCCCACCCGCCGAAGTGTGCTCGTCGAAGATCAGAGTGAGCACCGGGATATTGTAGTCAGTAGAAACCTTAGCCAAGATCGTCTGAGCTACTAGCTCGGGCATGCAGGTAAAGGGCATGAGGTGAACGATACCGTCAAATCCCCTTTTGGCAAAAGCCACGGATTTTCCCACCGATTTTACGCTTTCACCTCCGGTAGGTTCACACAGGTATGGTCTGGCCTGCCGGAGGGACCACTGGAACTGGTTCCGCCGAAAAAGCTTAAACCGATAACGGTCATTTAGCCAGTCACTGAGCCAAACGCCACGGTGCACCTCAACTCCCATCTCGCCCAGCCTTTCCTCCACGTTCATATTGGCGTAATGTTCCAGTACCATAAAAATCTCACCTACAATTCCTACTCTGAGAATCTGGCGACTGCGGTCGTGGGCCACTGTGCTCAGTATCTGCCGCACCTTCCTTTTAGCCGACCACAGGTCACGGAATCGACCTGTTTCATCTATGATTTTAAGGCAGCGACGCAGGGCCCGGTCAGTGGCACGTCTCTCAACCTCCCTTGGCCGCAACCAGTGGGAACGACGTAAAGCCCAGTCCACCAGGGCGAGACGATGAAGAATGAAGAAAAAGACTTTGTAGGAATCCCACTTGGTATTGAGCCCGGCGATCCTCTTGACCATGTCCAACATGTCACGAAGACTGTCCGGATCATCCGCACGCCCCATCCGGAACTCGTAACCCAGATCTCTTAGGATCTGCTCCTGGATGACACTGTAGTAGCCGAAACGACAGGGGCCAAAGCCGCCAGGCATCATAATATCGGTAGCGCCTTGATTGAGCGCCTGGATCATATTACCCAGATTCAGTTTAAACGGCAGGCAGGCACATTCAGGTGAATAGCGCGTACCCAGCATCAAGGCTTCTTTATTGGGACGGGGTGGCATGGTTATGTGGACGCCTAGATTTCTGAACACCTGTTCGAAACCCAGGTGGAGATGCCCCATGTGCGGAATAGTGAGATGCATTTTCTCGGATTTAGGTTTTTTTACAGACCCACCAGTACTATGCACCCCTTGTCTCTTACTCCATTCTCTCGACCGCAAGTTTCCATTCTTTTTCCTCTGCTCCACCATGTCCAGAAATGCCTCTACTCGGGTATTTAACCCACCGTCGGCGGTGTGCTCATCCATGACCAGGCTGAGAATGGGCTTGTTCGAGTGTTTGGTGACGTAATACTCCACCAGAGCGTTGGTGAATGAATCTTGGCCGCAGCCAAAGCTGGAAACATTGATAATGCCATCGACCTCTGGATCTTTCATGTAGTGCAAAGCGGCGGCCACCAGCTCCCTTCCCAATTGCCAGTAGACTTTCTTCGATAGTCTTTCACTCTCTTTTTCTATGATTGTCTTGGGCACGGACTCCGGGGTAACAATCTCAACAGCATGCCGTTCTAGCAAATTTAACAGGTCATGACTGAGGGCGCTATCAAAGGAGATGTAAGGCCGGCCAATTACTGCTACTCGGTATCGAGGCGGAATTTCGGAATTACCGTTTTTCTGAGAAAAGGCTCTATCCCACGGTTTCAAAGCCTCATCCAGGGGATATCTCAGCAGCCTTTGTTCGAATTTCCCTTGAGCTTTCCAGGCAGCCTCCCAGGCAAGCTTCACCTGTGATGTGCTGCTGTTAAAATGGCGCCCCAAGTCGAAACACGCCTCGGCAAATCCTTCCGGCTTGGGAAGTTTGGCATTTACCCTTGGGGTAAGAAGACCGGGTAGATCGGTAAAAACATTCCTAGCCATATCAGTCAATCCCAGGATCTTGGGACACATATAAGCATCGGGACTGACGCTGATGATCCTTGGTAGCAGGAGGTAGTCCACCTTATCTTTTAATCTGGAAACATGCTCGAGAAATACTTTAACGGGAAGGCAAAGATCACTGCGGGTGAGGCCTTGAGCGGTGTCGAAACTGGACCTCTTGGTGGGCTGTGAAACCAGGACATCGATCCCCAGGTGAGAGAAAAACGTTGCCCACAGGGGTTGGTATCTAAAATAGAGAAGACCGCGTGGAATGCCAACGACAGGTGCCCCAGGAGTAGATTGAACCCGGGAAGCTGTGTACCCCTCGAAGTCGTGTCCTTCTGGTGAATTCGCTGATAGAGTCAACTGCTAGCGCTCCAGGTCTCTCCTCGTATTTAGTACCCAGTCTTTCGATCCTTTAGTTCTTTGCCGGAAGTGGACAGCTCTCTATTGCACATCACCTTCACCTGCCCCCCTCTTAGGTGCGGCCTTTAACTTCCGGTTGATTGATACTGTCCATTTCTTAGTGGACTGGCCGACCCGAATCTCACCATAGTTTCCCTGGTATTTCTGATAATGAACCCAGCCTTTGTTGAGGAGTTCTTCCTCTGTGTAGTAACCGTCTTTCTTGAGTTCTATCAAAATAGGCCGATCATAGCTCCATTCAAACTCCGCCGGGGTGGATCCTTTCTCGATACCATCCACATAGTATTTGGCCCCTGGTGGCTCCGTGTTGAGTCGAATGATACCGTCCTTGCCAACGCAGCCAAAAGAACTCAAGAGTAAAACTAAACCCAGCACTGTAATCAAAGTGAATCTAGACATTTTTACCTCACTCGGTTCTGGTTAGGGCCAGTCAAAATCCATTTTCTTCAAGACCTCTATGCTTGCCTTTTGTTTGGGAGTCAGCGTCGGGCCAGAGTGGTCTTACTCACCCCAGGCAACAGCAGACGATCACGCGTTACTTTTGCCAATTTCTCGCCTAGACTGCCAAACAACCACGCGGCCAGGTGCGCACTCTTTCTGGTTGGCTTGGTCCAGCCACAGACCGTGGTGCGAATATCTCGAAAGTCCAGTTGATCAAGGATTTTATATATAGTCACTGGTGAAAAGTCAAACAAATGAGAAGGGGCCTGATATAGTTTCATCCTCTTTGCCCAGGGCCTGAGCATTCTAGCAATAGGGGCGGTGTGCGGCCACCTCAACAACAGCAAACCACCGGTCCTGAGTAGCCGATGTGCCTCCCTGAGTACATCCCTCGGGTTTTGCAAGTGCTCGATCACATAAAATAGCGTGATGACATCGTAGCAATTATCTTGCCAGTCTGGTCGTGGCAGGGGTCTGTCTGATACATTTAACCCTAACTTCTCTCGGGCGTAGCTTAGCCCGGTGGCTGAGATTTCAATTCCCTCCACCTGCCAGCCCAGCCGAGCCATCTCCTCCAAGAAAAAACCATAGCCACAGCCAATGTCCAGTAGTCGTCCCGGAACGGGGATCACTTGCTGAACTAGCCTGGCGCTCTTGGCGAAAACCTGGGCCATCAATTTGCGCCAACTTTCAATCCCTTGGAGATCGGCAGGTAGGTAGTCCTGATAATGACTGTGGAGAAATCCCTTTGAGGGTTGCGGTTCGAGGAAGATGAGACCGCAGTTGACACAGCGCAGGTATTGCCACTCACCCTCACGAATAAAAGGTCTGGTTTTACTTAGTCGGCAAAGAAGACAGGAGGTCACAACTGTCCTCCTCTCGGGGCCCCCCCATAAAAGGGGGTAATAGTCCTTCCTCACATTCCCTTTTCAGATTCAGCAAGGTGACTTCCGTCAGGGTGTTGTGCTTCTTCTCTCCCTGCTTCAGCAGCCACACCAATCGATAAAAGAAATTGGAAATATTATAGACCAGGGTATGACTCACTCTGGTGCAGCTTCCTTTGGCTTTGAGCTCCCACACCTCGTAGCCCCCCCGAAAGGGTCCACTGTGGAACTGCAGTACCAAAAAACGATCCTTTTGTATTTGCACCACCTGAGAATCCCAGATGAGCTTTATCTTATAGATGGTTTCGGCTCGAATGGCGGTGCCAACTTGGTAAGGACCGGGGGTCACCTTTCTAAGTTGAACTCGATCAGAGGGTATCAAAGTCACGAACCGATCAAAATCGGTAAGAACATCGAACACGCGAGAAGGTGGAGCCTGTATAAAAGTGTGGTGTTCATTTACCTGTCCCTGATAGTTGAGAAACTCAAGTCTCTGCAGGAACAGGTGGAGGGGTAGCACAGCCATGCAAGGCCAAAACCACTAAAGCTATGACGAATATTGATCGCGAACCGCCCAGTGAACACATGCAAGATTACGAACTCAGTTGAAGTTTGAAAGATTGCACATTTGAGATTTAAGATTGTAGATTTTTGATTTGAGTATAGGATTTGGAACTATCAATCTGCAATCTTAAATTTTCTTACTTCCTCTCAGCATTCTGAATAGGCACGATCTAAAGGCCAGATTGTCGGGAACGAAAAATTGCGGATTTGTTCTGGCCCGGGCAAGTCGCAAGACTATGGATTTCATTGAAAGAGCTTTCTTATAAAGCCAAGTATATCCCTCTTCGAGCTGCTCTACGGTCATTTTCCTGGGACGGAAGACAACATGAGAGTATCGTACCTTTCCCAATCCTTGTGCAGCAGTCTGCCCTCGCTTTCGATCTTCTGATAAAAGCCTGGTTCCTGGATAGGGTGTGAGAATGCTCGAAATATAGACTGTCAAAGTTGGACTTTCGGATGAATTTCTGCCATCTTGGGAAATATGGAGATATCATCGTTGTCGAAGCCAGATCATGAATGCTGCCTTGACGCCTATGCCGTAACGGTGCAACTTGGTCACTGCCCGCAGGTACTCGGCTGGTTTGTTGATCCGTTTTCCACATTCCGCCAGAGCATCCTCAGAAAGACTCTCCATGCCTATGAGAAGGCCGAGACACTTGGTTTCCGACATTAGCTTCAGTAATTCATCATCTTTGGCCACCGACACTCGAAGCCTGGCCAACCCACTGTATTTTGTAGGACTTCAGCATGTTTCAACAGCGTTAATGCAGTGTTTGCGATTGGCAATAATATTGTCATCAACGAAAAATATGAGATTCTTGAGGGCGAAGAACTTGTCCACCGGCTTAACTTTCGCCACCATCTCCTCAACAAAACGGATGGGCTTGGTTCGGTATTTGGCTCCGTAGTACTGGGTGACAGCGCAAAAATTGCAGTTGATCGGACACCCTCGGGTAGTTTCGATAAATTCCACAGGACTGTATATGCGTTTTATCAATGATATCCCATCGAGGAGGCAGCGCCTCTGCCAGGTCTAACAATTTATTGGCCTGGTAAATCTCCTTCAGTTCTCCCCGCTTGAAGTCTTCCACCATCTGGGGCCAAACCTTTTCACCTTCTCCGATCGCCACGGCATCGCAATGCTCTAGGGCTTCCTCTGGAAGGGCAGACACGTGCATACCCCCCATAACCACAGTCTTCCCCCGCCGTTTGAACTCATCGGCTATCTCATACGCTCTGGTAGCGAGAGGAGTCATTACCGAGATCCCGATTAGATCGGCATCATCAGTGAAATCCACCGGACTGATCCGCTCGTCTACCATCTTGACCTCGCAGTCCGGCGGCGTATGGGCAGCAATGGTAGGCAGGCCTAAAAATGGCAGCTTAAAGAAAAAATCCGCTCCCAGGATCTTCTTGAGTCCTATGGGTGAGATCAACAATATCTTCAATGACATTTTCACATTCCAGCGGAGAAATAGATGGTAAGCCTCGGTATTATAGTTGAAATCATCAAGGTAAGAAAGAGTCTCTCAGTTGGGATCGAATTAGTACTTATTGAGAAAGCAATGTTGACAGGTAAAATAGTTTGCACTATCAAGGGAGATGGTGAAAGCCCATGCGTGAACATTTCCTGGATAATCCATTTTGGTATAGGCAGGCTCTAAAAACGGTTCGCTCACTGCCTCCAGCCGCCTCCTACGGTTTGGCACGATTTGTTGCTGGCCTTGCCTATCTTTTTTCGCCACGGGATCGGCGTCATGTTTCAAACAATTTTGACCTTATCTTCAACGGCTATAACCCCCCTGCTGGTAAAAAGTTGCTACTGTGGAGATTTTTTCAGAATTACGGCATCTACGTTGTCGATTTCTTTCGTCTTCTGAACATGACTTTGGAAGAAAGCCAGGCATTCGCTCAACTTTACCAGGGTCGCCAACATATCGATGCAGCCTTGGACAGAGGGAAAGGGGCGGTGCTCCTCACTGCTCATCTGGGCCATTGGGAGATTGGAGGTCTGGGGCTCCGGGCCATGGGCTATCCGGTCAACGTAGTAGCCTTAAAGCACAACACCACATTCACCAATGCTCTGATAAATGTAATGCGCATGCGTCATGGCATGCGGATTATTGAAGTGGAGGAGTCAGCCTATGGCGCCATTGAGTTGGTCAAGGCACTGAATCGAAATGAGGTTGTGGCTGTTTTGGCTGACAGGGTTTTTGCTGCCGACAGATCCGAGGTTACCACTTTTTTCAATCGTCCGGTGCACCTGCCAGTTGGCCCGGTGCTGCTGGCAATGGCTGCTCGTGCACCGATTGTTCCGGCCTTTTCGATTATGGAGGCTCCCGGACGCTATCGTGGCGTCGTCGAACCCCCCTTGGAACTAAAATATGGCCCGGATCGTAGAGAAGCATTGCAACACAACTTGCGACAAGTAGCTAAAGTTTTTGAAAAATACATCCGCCGCTATCCGGACCAGTGGTACATAGTGGATCCGTTATGAGTATTGGAGTACTGGAGTAGTGGAGTAATGGTCCAAAACTTAAAGCACCTGTGAAACCCAATACTCCCACACTCCATTACTCCATTACTCCATCACTCCCAAAAAAGTAATTGGTATGAATGAGAAATCTTGGATTAATAGGTCAAAAGCTTTGACTCTTTTGCTCTGTTTAGGACTCATTCTGGTTGGCACTTTTGCCATTACCTCTGAGGTTGGAAAGGCTGGAACTCATTTGACCGCGGCAGAAGTTCTGGATCAGCTGCAGGCCAAAGCAAAGGCATTGAAAAGTCTTGAAGGTTCTTTTGAACAAAGGAAATACTCCCGGCTTCTGGTAAGGCCCATTGAGTCGGCGGGCAAACTTTTCTGGCAGCCACCTGGTCGCTTCCGCTGGGAAGTGGTTCGACCTGCCCTTCTAACCCTAGTGGTGAGGGAAGATAAAATTCTGCTCCTTTACCCAGACCTGAAGAAAGTGACTCTTTATCGTGGACCGTCGGGGGTAGGATTTTTGGATCGATTCACCGGTGCGACCGGTGATCCGCAAACTTTTCAGAGCCAATATGCGATAGAAGTCGAACTGGTCGCCAAAGGGGAAGATATTAGATGGATACAGATGAACATGGAACCGAAATCTGCCGAGCATGCTCGTTATTTCAAACGGCTGGAAGTTAAAATAGATCCAGAAACCTGGCTACCAAATGAGATCGCCATCTTAGAGGGCAACGATGACTGGACCCTTATCTATCTGTCAAACTTGATAGAAAATGCCAACCTTTCAGACGGCCTATTTAGCGTTGAGCCGCCGGAAGGTTTTCAGGTTCAGAGTTATCAGTCCGGGAGACGGCCATGAAAGGCTGCGGCTTCTTGTTTCCAGGCCAGGGGGCCCAATATGTGGGTATGGGTCGTGATCTAGTCGAAAGGTTCGCTGAGAGTGAGGATCTGCTCAAGCGAGCCGAACTGCATCTTGATTTGCCCCTCGGAGAGATCATGTTTTCCGGCCCTGAGGAACGGCTCCATGAAGATCTCAACGCACAACTGGCAGTCTATACCGTAAGCTGCATGGTGGCCGATTTCCTGGCAAATAAATCCATTAGGGCAGCAACGCTCGCACCCTATAGCTCCGGCATATATGGGGCCGCCTACGGAGCCGGAGTTGTGGACTTCGAAACCGGCCTCAACCTCATAGTAGAAGCCGACCGTTGTATCAATGAGGCCAACAGCCAGGGTGGTATGGCGGTCGTGCTCGGGCTCTCACTCGCAGAGGTGGAGGAGATGTGCGCAAGGGTGGAGGGGCAGGTTGAAGTGAGCATAGTAAACACTCGACATCAAATCATCGTCTCCGGCGAGGGGCCGGCTCTAGATGGGCTGCTAAAACTGGCAGCGGACTCAGAAGCCCTGAAGACAGATCGGCTCCCTGCGGCGGCACCTTACCACTGTAGTCTCCTTACCTCGGCCGATCACTGTCTTGCTAAGAAGATTGCCAAGATCCCAATGAATGAGCCCCATACTCCTATTCTCTCTTACATCGACCAAAAACCATTAGTTAAAGCAGATCAGGTGGCGACGTTGCTCTCCATCCAGCTTCGAAGTCAGGTTCAGTGGGTAGGGGTAGTTGAGGAATTGGTCCGGCAGAATCTGGGACCTATGGTTGAAATTGGACCCGGCCAGATGCTTGGTCGCTCGGTAAGGTGGATTAACCGCCAGGCCCAGGTGCTTTACACTGATACAGCGGTGGCTCTGGAAAACACCGTCAAAAGCCTCCAAGATTCAAACTGACCTGGTCATAGAAAAATGGAAAAACTAATGTCGCCTCATAGACTCTGGCTATTCATCCTACTTCTAGTTCTGCTCTCCTGTACTCGTGAACGAATGACCGTCACAGGGGCTGAGCGCTTGTACGGCAAGAATAAGGTACAAGATACCAATTACGTCTGGAAGGAGATTCAAGGGGATGGCTATCGGGTTATTTATCCGGAACAGTTGAGAAGGCGAGCCCTCGACGTGGCCCATATTTATGGAGCCCACCTTGGACGTATCAGCCAAGATCTGGATCTCCCCTTTGACAAGACCATTCCCGTATTTATTTACCCTTCCCAGAAAGAGTATGAGACCACGAACATTGTAACTGGGTTAGTAAGAGGAAGCGGCGGTTTCACTGAATTTTTTAAAGAGAGAGTTGTATTTCCCGTAGCAAGCAATGATAAACGTCTGCAGCGGTTGGCTCTGCACGAGATCACCCACGCTGTCCAACTCAGGTACCTCCTAGACGGTCCTTACCGCTCACTGCAGATCATCCTCACCGGTGTGCTCTCGCCTCTGTGGTTCATGGAAGGGGTTGCTCAATATGAATCTAATTCTTGGGACTCTACCACTGCCATGTATGTTCGGGATGCGGTCATGGATCATAGACTCATTCCCCTTAACCAATTGCGAGGTTTTAGCCATTTGCCCCCCCACCAGATACGTCTGGCCTACTACCAGAGTGATCTTTTCATTCAGTTTCTGGTTGACACCTATGGCCAAGATACCATCCCCCGTCTCCTCCGGCTGATAAAAAATAAGCTTAACCTTCGCAGCGCTCTCCATCAGGTTACCGGCAAGGATCCCAATCACCTGGAGTGGGCTTGGCGAGAATATGCCAATAGTCGGCTCCGCGTGGGCGGAGAGGGGTGGCAAGATCCATTTAACCAAGTCCAGCTTCTCACCGCCAATAAGGGCTGGAATCTTTTTCCTACCTATAGTCCCGACGGCAGCAGAATTGCTTTCTTATCCGATTGGGAAAATGAATCATTCGAGTTTTCCCTTTACCTATTGGAAAGGTCAACCGGTCGGCTCACCAGGCTGCAAGAACGGTATTTGTACCCTGCTCCTTTGGGCTGGTCTCACGATGGCACCCGGCTGGTATTTGTCAGTGATCAAGATAACCGCAGCGATCTTTTTCTTTACGATGTGGACCGGAAAAAGGCAAAACCTATCAAGCAGGACATTAGAGTAAATAACTTTCCAGCTTTTCTCCCAGGAGATGTGGAGGTGGGATTCGTTGCAACAGTTGATGGTTTTGCCGATATCTATAAAATCAACCTGGAGAATGGCAAGCTCACACCTTTGACCCAGACCACAAACGACGAAGCCTATCCCCATTGGTCTAAAGATGGCAATTTTTTAATATTCTCCAGAGAGTACCAGATGCAATTCGATCTGGTACTCAAAGATCTTTTAAGCGGCAAAGAAACCCGCCTTACCAACACGGCACAAGATGAAATATGGCCGTTTTTCCTGCCTGAGGCCAAGGCAATCCTCTTCGTCTCCGACGAGACTGGCATCTTCAATCTCCACCTCCTGGATCTGCAGAGCGGTGCCATTCACCGTCTGTCCGAAGTGATAGGTGGAACATTCTCCCCCCGGGTCAGCCCTGATGGAAAACGCTTGCTCTTCAGTTATTTTCGCCACGGACAATACAAGATTTTTGAAGGTACCATGTTGCCATGGGAGACGGGAGTCGCAAATGGTAGCAGGCCTTGATGGTTGCCGGGCAAAAACCGGCAAGATTCAGGTGACAAAGCCATTTGGGCCGCGCAGACTATTGTTTTTTGTGCTGGTGGCCCTTCTCCCCTTTTTCTTAGTCTTGCCCTGCCAGGCCGAAACCTTTAAAGAGCAAGACTACCGTGACAGCTTTTCCACTGACTTCTTTTTTCCTTACCTCGACTACAACGAAAAGGATGGAATCATTCCCGGTGTGGATTGGCAGGCCAGCAATTACACCGGAGACCATGTACTTAGCTTCCGTGGTGGCATCGGGACAAAAAGTGGCAAGGAGCAACTGTTGGCAGGCTACACTTACCTCGGTTGGTATCCCGCTGTTGGCTTAAACCTCTTCGATAAAAACACTTTTTTCGGTGACCTAAAGGACACAGGCAACGATAAGGATGACTGGCGCAGAGAGGTTGGTGGCAGTCTTACTTTTAGCTTTCCTCTCGATTTGTACCACAGGATAGTTCCCGGCTATGAAATTGCATGGGTGGATTTGCCTGATGAATGGCAGCGGCTCAATGGTCTCATTCTCAGTTTGGTCCGTGATACTGCCGATTATTACCTCATGGAGATTATTTCCGGCAGTCAAGTGAATCTCACCGCAAAATATGGTAACCAGGCCCTGGGAAGTGAGAGCACCTTTCAAAGTTATGCCGGAGATCTGTGGCATTACGCCAACCTGGACCTGGAGGAATATTTTGGAGCCGGTCAACGGCTGGTAACATCATTGCGGATCCATGGTGGGGTTAAAAAGGATGATCCCAGATTGTTTGTTTTGGGAGGCGAGACTAGTCTGCGAGGCTACGACTTCAACGAGTTTTCTGGTGAGAAGATGTGGGCTGCCAGTCTAGAACTGCGCTATCCCTTCTTGGTCATAGACCGCACTACCACCGCTTGGGATCTCTTTCATTTTCACCAGCTGCTCGGTGTTGCTTTTGTGGACAGTGGTCAAATCTGGCGAGACTATAACGATAGTAGCTCCATATCCGGTGCGGAAGTCGGCGTGGGTGGTGGAGTCCGACTGCAAATGTTCGTATTTGGCAAAATTCCCTTTGAGGTAGGTTTTGACCTTGGACAGAGCGTAACTGACCGCGACCGCAATCCAAAAGTCTATTTGATTTTGAGGCTGGGAGCTTAAGGATTAACTGAGGATTGCTGATTTTAGATTGTAGATTTCAGATTTACCCATTGTGCATTCGCGGAATGATGAAATTCCGAAATACTCAATCTGCAATCTGCAATCTTAACTCTTAAATTTTAAATACCGTTACTCCAGAAAGTACAAGAAATAGCCTATGAAACTTCTTTGTTGGCAAGGCTCACCGGGCAAAGCACCTCTGATCCTTTTAATACTAGTCTGTTTACTCCTGATTACGCTCAGTACCGGGAGAGCCACAGCTGGAGAGAATAATCCAAAGATAATCATTCTCGAATTTCACGGTTTGAAGAGAGAAATTCTGGCTGAAAGCTTAGAGGATCTGCCTAATTTCCGGGAAATTATTAAGGGGGTCAATGACGACCAGGCTTATGTCTATCTACCCCAAGTCTTTACCACCATTCCCGCTGCCTCCCAGCCAGCTGTAACCTCCATGTACACCGGACTTTATCCTCAACGCACCGGGGTGGTTTCTACTATTTGGTTTGACCGAGCCACCTACCAAATCCGCACTCTCATCTCCTATTCACAAGACAGGATCAACAACATTTTAAAGGCTGGGGAGGTCAAGTCCCTGTTTGACTACGTCGGTCAATCAGGCAAACGATCCATGACCACTATGCTCATGCTCACCAAAGGGGCTAATTGGTCAATTAAATCCGGCATGTTTTTCTGGGGTAATGCTTCTGTTCTTAATGCTTTTCGCCATGGTAAATGGGTTCCTAACAGCCATTACGTGGACAACAAAACCCTCGACGGTTTTCTCACTGGCCATGTATCGGCTTATAGGAGAAGTCTTGCAGGTATCTACCAATATGACCATCTGATCCCAGATGTAATGGTAGTCCAACTGTTGGGTACTGACCTGTTTTCCCATTATCCCGTGGGTGATTTCAAAGAACGTCAGGCTTCCATGAACGAAATCCAGAAGCATTACGTTCAAACCGTACTGGATCCGCTCATGGGCAGGTTGATCAGTGCTCTAAAAGAGTTGGGAACCTATGAGGACACCATTTTTATCCTGGCTTCGGAACACGGGTCCATCCGCATCCAAAAACATATTCCCGATAACACCTTAGCTCATAGTCTCCGCCACCATTTCAAGCTGCCAAATTGGTTAAGAAGCAACAGTCGGGCGGATGCTGTCATCATGCTAGGGGCTTGCACCAAAGAGGTGTACCTCAAGAACCGGCAAACCGGCAAATGGATGGATCCACCCCGAATGCTGGCAGATGTCAAGCCGGCGGTGGATCTTATCCTGGCCAACCCGGAGGTGAAAACCTCTATGAAGGCAATGGTTGTACGCCAGTATCCTGGTGAACGGCACGAGGGTTTGGCAGAGAAAGACCAGTGGTGGTTCTTTGACTGGCAAGCATATCAGGCGGCCGGCGGCGAAGCTATTGCATTCCGTCAGGCCTTGCGGCCTCTAAGTGAACTGGCAGATAACTTTGAATTGGGCCAATATCTGCTTCAGGGGCTCAGAAGACAATACACCAGAGAGACGGCTCCGGACATAAAGCTGATCAACAAGAAAGGATATTATTTCGAGCGTGACTTCGACAAGTATGGACATCACGGCAGTTACTATCCCGACGACTGCATCGTGTCGTTCTGGGTGGCAGGACCCGGACTGTCGCCAGTTGTCCCCGGCCAACATATCTATGAGGCTCATGCTTCAACATTGGACCTGGTTCCCATGGTAACTCACCTATTGGGAATACCCATACCTGAAGGGCTAGACGGATCTAATCCCCTGGCAAACTTGCAGACCAATACTGATCAATAAGTTAGGTGTTCAGGTGTCAGATAATGCCCTCATGTTTGCTCTCCTGGCACCTGACACCCGAAACCAGACACCTTATTGATTGGAATTTGCGCCATGCGCTATGCTCTACCTGTCCTGAGCCTGTCGAAGGGCAGATGATGCCTTGCTGGTGGATCAGGGCACCATCGTTATTTGACATAAAGCCCTGGCGTTTCTATAATCTGCAGCCAATCTCTTAATGGCTATCACTAAAAAATAAGGAGACCAATCCATGGGCAACAGGATAGGGTTATCTGCCTTCGTCGTTATCTTGACACTTCTGGTAAGTGGAGGGATATCAAATCTTTCGGCCCAGTCAACCACTTGGGCGGAAAATCCTTTACTCGACTGGGAAAGAGACAATCTCCAGGCCTTCGACAGAAACAATTACGACAAAGTTATCGACATGGCGCAAAACCAAGCAAATGATCCCAACGGCAATGCTTTTCTCTTCATCTACTATGGCCATGCCCAGAAATACTATTTGGAGCGCAACCGAACGTCTGCCGTTTACTACAAGCAACAATATCACATGACCCTAAATCGACTTTCAGGGGCCAATCTGGCCGTGCTGACAAGATTAATTGCCATGCCCCAGACGTCCTGGAATAAGAAAATTAACAATCAGTTTTTGGATGCAGCATTCGAAAAAGCAGCCACCATGGAGTATCTGGGTGCCGTCCTTTTCTATCTAGAGAGCCCGAATCCGGATGTGGCCAAAGGTGCAATTGGAGGTCTGAAGGCCATTTTACAGGAGAAGCGTAACATAGTCATGAACGGCGGCACTCTGAGCAGTTCTGACCGGGCCTGGATGAGCGACAACCGCCTGTTGCAGCTGCTGGTCAAAAAGGCAGGTGAAACCTCCAGCCCTGCTACCGGTTTCATCTCGAAGATTCCAGCCTTTGCCCGTCAAAAGGTACTGGGCGGTGCCCCTGCTTGCTTAGCCCTAATTGAAGACCCGGCTTTGCCCATGTTGCGCCAGGCTGCCACCATGGGTAATGCCAGCGCAGCTGCTGTAATCCAATTAATTCAAGATGCCAGGGGCGCCCGTCTTGCCAAGTACGCCAATAGTACCTGGTACAGCGCCACAGGCCCCTAGCCTGGATGAACCTTTTTCCTTGTGGATTTGCCGTCTACAATGGTGAGTATCTTGTGAGGCCAGGATGAGCTTATAACCCAGAAGAGACAGCAGAAGATCATTTTCATTGCTAAATCACCCACAACTTTGCAATGGGCTGAATCCGCAGCTACAAGGCAAACATTTTTGGGGAAACTCCTGGTTAGATAATACTTTTCATCTTTAGATGAAAATGTTATAAATATATTTCAACAATTTGTTGTAATAATTAATTGATTTCGGTCTGATCTGAATTGTCCTCTCGGCAGGGATTGCACCGCAAGAATTCTATTGCCTTGGATAACAATCAGACCCAGATGAGGAGGCAGGGGAATTAATGCCTACGCCCGCTAAGGAATTACAGAAAGAGCTCAGATACGGTAACGTAACTGCCCATAGATACTTTGACTGCCCCCACTACCAGAAGTGCCTAGAGGAGGCGGTGAAGAAGTACTGGGTGAGCTTTTCATGCCGCAATTGCCCAGAATTTAAAGAGTATAAAAAAACACAAGGCGCCACAAAGGTGCGCTAGTAATGGGCCCTCGCCCCCGGACGCGTTTTAGCCGGGGCTAACGACTCTCCGTTCGAAGACTATATCTCCACAACCAAACTAGCCCTCCGAGGAATTAGAGGGGATAATTGACGTGAGATGGCAGATGATGACAAAGACTGTCAGAAATCGCAACCAAACCTTTCTAGTTAGCTTTGTGAGCCGGCATTTGTAGCAGAAAACAAAAATATTCTATAAGTATGTGCCATTTCAAGCATTATCATTGTGACCCAAGAGATTATCATGGGTAATTTAAACGCTTTGGTGCAGTCTTTAGGGCTATTGGCACTGATATTGCTAGATCACCATGATTGAAAGACCGGTGGATAGGTCTTTTGCCCTGGTTCCATATAGGTCGGGCGTATACTATAGGACACCGAAACCGAATGATTTTGTTCCAGCAGGAGGAAACGGATATGCGCTGCAAGATAACCCCTTTCCCCATCTCCAATAAAAAAGGCTTCACTCTAATCGAGCTGTTGATGGTTATTGCTATCTTAGGAGTGCTCTCCACCATCGCAATCAAGACTGTCCAGGAAGAAAGGATGAAGGCCAACGACGCCCAAACCATATCTTTCATGCGAAATTTGTTGACCAGAGCCGAAACTGATTTGCCCACGTTCGTGGGAACGGTACCTGGCGGAACATCCCCACCTGGTTATCCGGAGATCAGCTTAAATTCCGGAATGACTTTGACGGTCCTTTATGATGCTGACCTGGATGGTGCTAACAGATGGGACTTTTATTTGGCCCACGAGGGGGGAAAACTGGGTTTCTACTTTTGGCTTCCCAGCGATGAATGCCCCTACGACCTGAAGCCAGCGGTTGGCTCCTGATCCAGCCATACCATCCGATAAATTGGTGCCGACCTTTGATTCACGGAATGATTACGACGTAGCAGGATATCGCGCCTTGGCGGGGATATAAGACAAGTCAAGGCACCATTTGTCCCCTGTGGGAGAAACCGAAACGGCTCGGAAGAATCCGGATTGCTCTCTATTTTCTCTGTCCAAGACAGCCCTAGCCTGTTTTCCCTTTTCTTAGTGAGTAGATCGTTTTTCTTTCAGCTTTGCCAGACAAATAACACATTTCTTTTTCTACTAGCCATTTCGGCTTGCATATTTCTTGCATATAAGATATAGACAATTATCCACTGTGAAATCAAACTGTTCCAAGATTATGCTGAACACAATATCACCGGGGGGTGACGGATGAAAGACAAGAAAATCATAATTCTTGCCGTCATTCTATTGGCGCTGGTAGGTTACTACGTCTGGTACGCCAACAAGACCAAGGTTGTGGAACGTCCATCCAGCGCAGTTCAAAGGGCGGAGCGTAACCCTCAGATAGCACTCTTAAGACAAGTGAACAAGGCAATCTTAGCCCATAAAAAAGATAAGGGGAATGTACCCAAAAGCCTGGATGAGCTCAAAGGTAAATACCTCGATCCCAAGACTATCCAAGAGGCAAATGATAGAGAGTTTGAGTATCAGTACGTCAATGCTCAGGCTTACCGTCTGATTGCCCCGAAAACCAGCGGAGCAGTCAGGGTTGCGGCCAAGAAACCTGGGGGCAAGAAAGAGCCGGCAGGGGCCGCCTCCTCTGCGGCGAGTGCATCACCGGCTGCCACCACAGTACTTTCTACCACCGACACCGGGTGGAAATATGATCCCACTGGCAAGCCTGATCCTTTCAAACCCTTCATCCTGGCCAGCGCAGCCACAGAGGAAGCCCCTACCGTGGTTCGCCGTCAGCTTACACCACTTCAGAAAATGCCCCTGAGTGAGATCCAAGCCGGTCTCAAGGCGATCATCTGGGGGCAGCTAGGCAACAAGGCTTTAGTGGAAGACGCCACCGGTAAGGGATACGTGGTTCAGGAGGGGACTTACGTTGGTCAGCACGACGGCATAGTCAAAAAGATATACCAAGACAGGATAATTGTTGAGGAGTACAGACGAGACCCCGCTAAAGGTCAATTGGAGCCAACTGAGGTAGTTCTGAAGCTGAAGAAGGTCGAGGCCGAAGAATAAGCCAGCTTAATCAGTTCCATTAATAAGCAAAACTCTCCTTTATTACGCTCCAAAGAGCGCATTCATAGCCCCAACCAGCTGTGAATCCGAACACCCTTCCGAGATGACACCCTAAAATTGTGCGATAATTTGCCAGCATGGACCAAAGAAGTTAATTCCCCTAGCCAGTC
The DNA here is from genome assembly GCA_963712115.1 of uncultured delta proteobacterium. GTDB lineage: Bacteria > Desulfobacterota > Syntrophobacteria > BM002 > BM002 > BM002. The sequence continues at coordinate 69,557 of CAVQGX010000046.1, forward strand.
CTCTTCCTGGTGATAACTGATTTTATTTTCATCCAGTGGAATTCTTTGTGCTAAAATTAACATGTTTTAGCTTGCCTGGATACTCCATGAATTGTCTTCCCGAGGCATGTTCGCAGTCACGCCAGGGCGTCAATTCATGAAATATCCGGACTAGACTTGAAATGTGTACCCTGAGATGTTAAAGGCAGGTTGTACGAAGACGGAAAAGACTTGTGGCGCTTTGCAACGACGGGGTAGATATGACAGCTTCCGACTTGGATCACGAAGAACGGGCACTGATCCAAGAGATTACAGCCTTGCTGCCCGGATTCGAAAAACACAGGGGAAACCTCATTCCCATTCTCCAGTCCATCCAAGAGAAACATTCTTTTCTTGCCTCCATCGCCATGGAAATGGTGGCAAGTCATCTAAACATCACTCCCAGCGAAGTTTATGGAGTAGCTACGTTTTACAATCAGTTTCGCTTTCACCCCCCGGGCAGGAACCAGATAAAGGTTTGTCTTGGTACCGCCTGCCACGTAGCCGGAGGCGACATTATTCTGGAAAACTTCGAACGAAAACTGGGGATAAAGGACGGAGAGACCACTGCCGACCGTGAATACAGTATCGAAAGAGTGGCTTGTGTAGGATGCTGCGCCCTAGCACCCGTCGCCGTGGTTAATGACAATGTTCAGGGACATATGCAACCGAGCAAGGTTGAGGGTATATTCGTACAATTCCAGATTGAGCGAGAACGGGAAGAAAGGGATAAAGCGAGTGAGTGAGCAAAAGGCAAAAAAACGCTTTGCTCCCATTCAGACGGAGTCGGAACGGCGTATGGCGGAGCGAGAAAGAGAATCCACTCCAACTATCTTTCTTGTCATGTCCACTTGCGGCCTAGCTTCTGGAGCAACTGAGACCAAACAGGCCTTCGAAGAAGCCCTTTCTGAAAAGTCCATTGAAGCTCGAATCGTCCCCGTGGGCTGTCTCGGCCACTGTTATGCGGAACCCCTGGTAATCATCGATCATCCCAGTGCGGGATTCCCGCCCATCTGTTATTACCAAATCAATGCTGACCGGGCGCGAATCTTGGTCAGATCCTACCTAGAAGGAGGAGATCCTGTTCTTAAATACGTTTTGGGCGCCATGGAAGAAAACGATCTGATTCCCGCAGTAATGGATTTTCCCCGCTTCAACCTGGAACAACGTTTGGTCATGGAACACTGCGGCCGCATAGACCCAGACGACATTAATCAATACATCGCCAAAGGGGGATACTCCGGCTTGGTCAAGGCTCTGGATTCTGCTCCCGAAGAGGTAATTAACCTAGTAGAGGAATCGGGGCTGCGGGGCAGAGGTGGTGCCGGTTTTCCCACTGGACGCAAGTGGCGAATTGCCAGAGCTGCTGAGGCAGATGGGAAATTTGTTATTTGCAACGGTGATGAAGGGGACCCAGGCGCCTACATGGACCGCACCATTCTAGAAAGCAATCCGCACCAGTTGCTGGAAGGTCTCGCCATTTGTGCTTATGCAGTAGGAGCCAGTCGATCCATTGTCTATGTGAGGGCGGAATATCCCCTTGCCGTAAAGGCAGTCCAGAAGGCAATAAAGAGTGCCGAGGAACTCTCCCTCCTCGGGGCTTCCATTCTCGGGACATCATTCAATCTCGAAGTCTCAGTATTTCAAGGTTCCGGGGCTTTCGTTTGCGGCGAGGAAACAGCCCTTATCCAGTCCATCGAGGGAAAGCGTGGAATGCCACAGCACCGCCCGCCCTTCCCGGTGGAAAAGGGACTTTGGGGACGGCCGACTGTGGTCAACAACGTTAAGACCCTATCCTCCGTGCCCACCATCATCCTAAGGGGGGCTGAATGGTTTCGAACCATCGGTACTGAGCACAGCCCTGGAACCGCCATTTTCTCTGTGGTGGGCAATGTCAAACATCCAGGGCTAGTTGAAATTGCCATGGGCACAAGTCTGCGGACGCTTATCTTTGATGTCTGTGGTGGAATCCCCAACAAAAAGGAGTTCAAGGCGGTGCAGATCGGCGGACCCTCGGGCGGTTGTTTGCCTGCCAGCTTCCTCGATACCCCAATTGATTTCGATTCCCTCACCCAAGCAGGGGCGATGATGGGATCCGGCGGCATGGTGGTGATGGACGAGGACAGCTGCATGGTGGACGTATCCAGGTATTTTCTTGACTTCACCCAGAAAGAATCTTGCGGCAAATGCACCTTTTGCCGCATAGGGACTAATCATCTTCTCACTATTTTACAACGTATCACCAAGGGCGAAGGTCGGGAGAAAGACCTCGAACTACTGGAGACACTAAGCAAGGACATCAAAGATGGCTCTCTCTGTGGACTGGGTAAAACTGCTCCCAACCCAGTGCTAACCTCACTCAAATATTTTCGGGACGAATACGAAGCGCACATCAATGAGAAGAGATGCCCGGCTTTGAAGTGTAGACCTCTTACCGCCTTTTACATCGACTTGGAAAAATGCGCCCGGGGATGTGAAGTTTGTGTTGGCTGCTGTCCGGTGGATGCTATTTTCACCACCAAGGGGAGAAAAAAAGCTGTAGACCAGGAGCTCTGTGTCAAATGTGGAGAATGCAGGGTGGTCTGCCCTCCGGAATACGACGCGATATTGAAAGTTTCACCGCCGGAGCTAGCTCCCATTATCGAGCGGCCACCTGAGGAGAAAAAAGACAGGCCGTGAATCTCTGAAGCCAGATAGGCGCAAGGGAAATGATCGAACTGATTGTCGACGAAAAAGAGATCAAGACGGAAACAGGAAAGTCTGTTCTCCAAGCATGTCTCGAGAATGGCATATTCATCCCCAATCTGTGTTTCATAAAAACAAGGCAGCACCCTCATGCCTCATGCAGATTGTGCTTCGTAGAAATCGATGGATTTGGCAGGCCTGTGACCTCGTGCACGAAGAAAGTAGGCGAAGGGTTGGTGGTGAGAACCGACACACCACCAGTGAGACGTTTGCAGCGCATGGCCTTTAAGCTTCTCATGTCAGGACATCCTTGTGACGCAAAAGTTTGTCCGGTCAAAGGTGGCTGTCAGCTGATCCGCATTGCCAAGCACCTCAAGGTCGGTTTGAACCCAAAACCTCTAGAGTTCATCGAACGAGAAGTTGCGCAAGAAGTCGACCTCACTTTTTTCACCTATTACCCATTTCGCTGCGTACTTTGCGGGAAATGCGTCTATGTTTGCCGACAAAGAAATGGCCATAATCTTTTGACTTTTGCTCAACGGGGCTTCGACACCGTCATTGGTTTTTTCGGTAGCGTCGATCCAGCGGATCTACCCTGTCACACCTGCCTAGCCTGCGCCACAATTTGTCCCACCGGTGCCCTCATACCAAAGCCCGAGCTGATCAAAGGAGCCAACACCAACCCTTAACTGGTCGTCTATGGTATTTAAGAATTAAGATTGTAGATTTTAGATTTACGCATAGTGCCTAGGGGGAGACATGAAATTCCGAGTTACCCAATCTACAATCCTCGGTAATCCATCCCCGCGACGATCATTTTGCGCCTTGTGGCGAAAGACTGCACTGCTGATTGTGGTCTTTAAAAAAGTGCTTGGTACATGGGCATCCGCTGCGTGACCCGCTGGAGGTAGTCCCTTGTCTCTTGAGGTGTCCGTTGTCGGAGAACCACGTAAAGCTGCTCTGGAGTCATGTTAGAGGTGGGATACCGACGGATGATCTTACGCTGGATAGAAGTGGGGCCCCAGTTGTAACCACAAATGGAAAGATACAGATTCTTCACCGGGTGCGTTTCTGTGGCGAAATGCTTGTAGATTAATAAGTTTAGATAGGCCGTTCCCAATTCGATATTGTTTGTGGGCTGGTAAAGGTAGTTGGCGGGAAGGACCCTATCATGTCCATAGACATACTGATAAGCTTCCCTCGCCCCATAAATTGGCACGAGTTGCATGAGTCCATAGGCCGGGACATGGGATCGTGCCAGGGGATCGAAATATGACTCAGTGTGCATTACTGCCATCACCAACTCTGGTCGCAAGCGAAATCTTTGGGATTGCCGTTTTACTTCAGTGATATAGGGTCGTGCCCGCACTTCGGTATGATCGGGGATCAGTTTCATGGGGACAGAGAGCTTGTATCGGGGCAAACCATCTTTACCTAAGAGAGGTTTTGGGTCGCGCTTGAGTCGTGGAAAAATTTCTTCATTGAGATAGCGATCCAGGTTTTGTTGAGTGACAGGTTGTCCACTGCTATCGACGATTTGCCCTGCCAGGATGGAACGCCCAGAGGGGTTGTTGGATGAAAGGGCCTTGGCCAACTGCCTCCTAATCCGCTCTTTGCTTAGCTCGGTGATCCGGGTCTCGCTGGTCTTAATCATGGTAGCTAAAACCATGTCACCGTTTTCGAAGTTCACATAGGAACGAGTGGAGTACTGGTCACTGTAATCCACCCATTCTTTTTTTGTGGTGGTGAGGCTATCTAGCCAGATGCGGTCAATCTCCGCCACCATCCGCTCCCAGGCTTTCTGCTGTTCCCGGAGCATTTGCTGCCACTCCTGCTCCGTCTCTATAAACAAGTCTTCCCCTTCTTTGGTTAATTCCTCCCATTGCTCTTGTTGAAGTCTTTGATCTTCTTCAAAGTCTTCCTTCTGACCGGAGGCCATTGTAACCGTGAAAACCAAAATAGCAGTCAGGCAAATTGCCAATAATTCTCGCATAACCCACCTACACCAGGAGAAGGACAGAAGTCTATTTGCTACGGTTTAGCCATTGGCTGTGCCGAATTTTGGGCATTATCCCCTTTCAGAGTCATTGAGTCAACCACAGGCAAAGTAGAACTTTACTGGTTCCAATACTTGGGTTAATTCGTTATAATCCTTCCACGAAAAGTCAGAGGATACTTTTTTGAGGCCTGTTAATACCACTGACACCGCCAGAACAGAAGGTTTTCCCATGCCGCAGGTTGGTCCCGGAACATACGTCACTATCGAATATGACGCCTTCCTGGAGTCTGGGACAAGAGTGCTCGGCACCAATAAGAAGGATCCCCTGGTCTTTCGTTTTGGTTCGGGTGAGGTCTTTCCTAAAATAGAGGAGCAGATTATCGGACTCAATCCTGGAACTGAAAGGGAATTTATGCTTGAGCCCGATGAAGCCTTTGGTAAGTTTGATGAGACCAGGGTTCTGCGCGTACCACTGGAAGAATTTCCTAAGGGCAAAAAACTCAAGAAAGGCACCCTCCTCCAGGTGGAAATATCAGCAGGCGAAACAGGTCTTTGTTTCGTAGGTGACATCCAGGATGACTATTTCGTCCTCGATTTCAACCATCCCTTAGCCGGAAGAACTCTTAAATATCGGATAAGAGTTGTGGACGTCCACCAGATCACTTAACCCGGTTTGGCTTTGCAACATTAGGGTTAAGTTGAAGGCTGCCTTACTTTTTCTGCTCCTTAGCACTGTAAAGCATCTCGTCAGCTTTCCTCAGGAGAGAGTGAGGATCCTCTACTCCAACATCTCCTATTGAAGAGATCCCATAACTGACCGAAACCGATATCTGCTCGCCACCAGCATCCATAGGGTTTCTGTGAAAATAGTTTTGCAGCCGCTGAATAAGGAGGAGACACTCTTGGGTGCTTGTACCCGGGAGAATGATTACAAATTCATCCCCTGCATACCTGGAGACCAAATCGCTATCACGAGTCAGCTCCTCAAGAACTTCCGCGACATATTGCAATAATTCGTCACCTCGGTCGTGGCCATAGTTGTCATTCACAGCCTTGAAATCATCTAAGTCCAAAAATGCCAGGGTTAGGGTGGACTTATATCGCTCAGCCCTTTTATATTCGCGCTTGAGCACCTTCTCCATCACCCTCCGATTGACAAGACCTGTAAGGGGATCTCTCCAGGCGAACCATTTTAATTTTTCATGGGCTGTAACGTTGGATAGGCAGATGGACACCTTGACTGCGAGTTGCTCCAGCAATCGAGTGTCCATTCCAGGTCGATACCTTAGCCTGGAAAGATCTGCCTGGTTCAGGCTGCCAATGACTTCACCATCAAGGGTTATGGGGGCGATGGCAAGAGAGCGAATGAAGTACATTTGGCCCTGGGGAAGAAGCTGGTAATAGGGTTTAAGGTCGCCACTAATGAGGATTGGTTTGGTCTCGTTCTCGATGAGGTTAAGAAAACTGTTCTTGCTTATAACGTTCAACCGCTCTTTGAGGATTTTCGATGCCTCCAGAGTTTTGATCAGGTCTGATACCTCGCTTTTGTCTATCATAGATATCCAGACATAGGGTACACCGAATTTTTCTCTAATCTCTGTGAGCAGCTTTTCAAAGAGATCCTTGAAGTTAAGGATAGACAAGATACTGACCTCGATTTCAAAAAATTTCTGAGCAATTTCTTCGTTTACCCTCAGGGTCTCAACTAGATCTTCTTCCATACGATTAGTCATTGTTCATCCAACATTTCTTTGTGCTCGCTGCGCTCCGCTCAGCTCCCTGCCAGATCTCCTTCGGAGATGTCCGTTGTCCGTCGTTCAAGTCGATCTATCATCCGGCTTCGCCGGATTCGTTCAAACCGTTGAAATCGTTAAAGTCGTTTGAATCGTTCAAATCGTAAAGGCTCAAGGAGCCAGTAGCAAGAATGAAAGAACACTCTTTATGTTTTTGCCTCCTGGATTCTGAATTCTGACTCCTGGATTCTTTTTCAACGTCGCCTGATGACTCCTCTGGGTATTACCAAATCCGCAATTCGAAATTCTGTCCTCTGACCTCCGACTTCTGACCTCTGATCTCTCTCTTCCCCATGCTCTATGCTCTATGCCTCTTACGCGACGGACCACTGACTCCTTGGTGCCTAGTGCCTAGTTAAAATAACTGCCTGTTGCTATACTCTACTTACCCTCTAAAAGAGTCCCCGGAACTATGGCCTCATCACCGAATTTTTCTGAGATAGTGTCAAGGGCCTTGTTCAGTCTCCTCCTCTTATCCGGTTCTTCCACTGCAAAAAGAGCAAGCTGCTTTGTTTCATCCGAGTCACTGAGCTGCGACAAAGATATACCAAAGAGCCTTACCGGCCTTCTGCCCACCTCGGTCTTCCCCAAGAGATCACAACAAGTCTGAAATATCTTTCTGCTGTCATCCGTTGGCTCTCCGAGGGTAATTGAGCGGGTAATTTGGACAAAGTCGTAATACTTCACTTTGAGGGTTACTGTCTTGCCGACTAAACCGTAACCTCGAAGTCTTTTCGCCACCCTGGTGGCAAGAGAAAGTAGTTGTTTTCTTGCCTCTGCTAAATCGGAGATGTCCATGGGATAAGTGTCCTCATGGCCAATGGACTTGACCTCCCGCTCCGGCTCCACCTCCCTTTGGTCAACTCCCTTGGCCAGGAGATAGAGATGCAAGCCTTGTTTTCCCAACTTCCTCACCAAAAGCTTTGAGGAAAGAAGGCCTAGATCTCCAATGGTTTTTACCCCCAGATGTGCAAGGATCTTGCGAGTTGCCTTCCCCACTCCCCACAGCTTTTCAATTGGCAGTGGTTCCAGGAATTCTTCCACTTTTCCTTCCGGCACAATGGTGAGCCCATCGGGCTTTTGCATGTCAGAGGCGATCTTGGCCACAAATTTGCTGGGAGCAACCCCGGCAGAAACCGTAAGTCCCGTCTCCTCGACCACCTGTTCCTTGATCTTTCTGGCAATCTCCTCCGGGGGTCCGAAAAGACGGGTGGAGCCAGTAACATCCAAGAAGGCCTCATCCAATGATAGAGGCTCAATTAGAGGGCTAAAAAGCTGAAAAATTTTAAAAATCTGCTGTGAAACCTCCTGGTATCTCCACATTCTCACCGGCAGGAAAACCCCCTGGGGACACAGTCGTGCGGCAGTGGCAATTGGCTGAGCTGAATGGACGCCAAACTTCCGGGCCTCATAGGAGGCCGATGAGACTACACCTCTCTCTTTGCTGCCGCCAACAATAACCGGTTTTCCTCTCAACTCGGGACTATCCAAAACCTCTACGGCAGCATAGAAGGCATCCATGTCGAGGTGAATGATTGCTCTGGTCCAGCTAGAAGTCTCCATGGAGTTAGTAACCCACTATTCAGAATTCTATTTTTCCAGTCTGCTTGTTTGGCCGGTTTGCCTACTTACAACCCCCTCATCCATTCAGGTTTCAGATCAATTTCACCCCGCAGTGCCGCATCAATGAGATTCAAAGTCTTCTCCCGGTCTTTAGGCAACCTGGCCTTGACTGGCAGGTAATTGGAGGCATGGTTCGACATGAAAAGACCCCCACTTAGATGAGTGTGCTCGAACATTTCTCGCAATTCCAGGAGAAGCTCACGGGTGTCAGGAAGTTCGAATCGACCTGCCCTATAAGCATCTTCAAGGGGTGTGTTTGGCAGGATCATTACGGTTAGAGCACCTATATAATTTGGATCCATGGCGCTGAGAAGTTTTCCTGTTGCCCTGGCGTGTTTGAGGGAGTCCGAGGGACCAGCAATTCCCAGGAGAACCGTCACCGAAAGCTTGATCCCGGCCTCCTTTATTCTTCTCCCCTGTTTGATCAGGTTTTCTGCCGTGGTCCCTTTGCAGACCTGCCTAAGTGTTTCGTCATCGCCGCTTTCAACACCCAGATAAAGAATACCAAGGCCCTTTTCCTTAAGCTGAACCAAATCCTCATCACTTTTCATCTTGACGCTCTTGGCATTGGCATAGGCGCCAACCCTTCTCACCCAAGGGAGGTGCTCTTTGATCATGTCCAATATCCACACCAGCTTTCGCTGTGGAATTATTAGTGCATCTCCATCCATTAGGAATAGCCGATGTTGATTGCCCATGTATTTCGAGGCAAACCGTATATCCGCCATAATGGTGTGGTCATCTTTAATGGTGAAACGCTTATCTTTATAAGTCCCACAAAAGGTACACTTATTATGAGAACACCCTAGTGTCACTTGGAGCAGGATGCTGAATGCTTCGCTGGGGGGGCGAATGATGGTTCCTTCGTAGTTCATGCCCTCGGATTCTCTCATCTTATTCCCTCTTCCAAGCTAGCAGGATTCAGTCTGTCAAGATTTTATCACAATGTGCATAGGGAGAAACTGATAGCTGACCACTGAAAGCTTAACTGGTATATTAGGTGCTTCCACCTTTTTTGGAAAGACTTTTCAAAAGTTAGGTTCTGGCTGTGACCATTGCACTGATGAAAAAATCCAGAGTTCTCGTGCTTACCGCCGCCTTACTGGCGGTTTTCTTAGGTGCCCTGGATGCTCTCATCATTGGGGCAGCAATGCCCACCATCATTGCCGACCTGGGGGGCCTAGAGCTCTACAGTTGGGTTTTCTCAGCCTACATGCTGACCCGCACCATTGCCTTGCCCTTGTTCGGCAAATTAGCTGATCTCTACAGCAGTAAAAAACTCTTCGTTTTTGCGGTGGGAACTTTTCTCATGGGCTCCTTACTAGCGGGCATGGTGGATAGTATGCCACAGCTTGTGTTCTTGCGGGCCTTACAGGGCATCGGGGCGGGGGGAAATTTCGCCCTCGCCTACATCGTGGTCTCTGAAGTGTCTTCGCCAGAGGAGCGCGGCCGGATGATGGGACTTATCAGCTTCGTCTGGGGAGTCTCATCCGTTTTGGGTCCGATTATGGGGGGCTTGATTGTCACTTATCTAACTTGGCCTTGGGTGTTCTACATTAACCTGCCTGTCGGCGGTTTGGCAGTTTTTTGTATCCTTCGATATTTCCAGGAATCGCGCCAGAAAAAGAGTGGTGCTACTGTTGACTACCTAGGCGCCTTTGCTTTGACTACTTCAATCCTGGCCTTGTTATTTGCCTTCCTCCTCTTAGGTGAGGCTCACGTCTGGTATTCACCAGACCTGATTGCTCTTGTTGTGCTTTCTGCCTCTGCGGGCGGTCTTTTCTGCTACGCTGAAAAAAGGGCCTCGGAGCCAATCCTACCCCTGCATTTCTTGCGGACACCCGGTTTTACTTTGCCCAACGGAGCTGCCTTTTGCAGCAGTTTTGCAATATTTTCCCTCCTGGCTTTCCTTCCCCTCTTCATTCAGGGTACTCTGGGAAGAACCGCCGCAGAGCTTGGCCTGGTAATGGTACCCCTGAGCTTGGGGTGGTCGGCCGGTGCATTGGTATGCGGCTTTGTTGTGAACCGACTCGGAGAGAAACTATCTGGTGTGGTGGGAGCAATTCTCATGTTTGTCAGTATTGCTCTGACTTTAACCTTCAACTCGGATACAGGTCTATTTTATTTTAGTATGGTTGTTTGCCCCATCGGTATTGGTATGGGATTTGTCTCCGTTTCCACCTTACTCAAGGTACAAAACAGCTTACACGAGAAAGACCTGGGCATTGCCACATCTTCACAACAATTTGCCAGAACCTTGGGGGGAACTATAGGAATTGGTTTTTCCGGCGCTCTGGTATCCCATTACATTGACAAGTCGATCAACAGCCTGCTGAACTCTCCGCTGCGCTCGGAGATACCACCAGATATGGCGACTCAGCTCTCCCAAAATCTGCAAGAATTTCTTCGTCCAGAAATTGTGGAATCCCTTTCTACCAAGGCTATTACAGCCATCCGGGCATCTATTGGCGAGGGGGTGGAAGCTGTTTTCTGGACGGCATTGCTTGTATCTTCTCTCAGCATTATAATGTGTAAAATGATGCCGGAAAGGAAAGTTGTACGGTGATACCCACTGAGAAAGAATGTTACGATCTGATGGATCAGTACCGGATGTTGGACAACGTTAGAGAGCACAGTATTGTGGTAGCTGAGATTGTCAGGGCCATCTCTCAAGGCCTTGTGACTTCCGGAGTGCAGATTTCGGTAGATAAGGCAGTAGCAGGGGCTTTGCTGCACGACATCGCTAAGACCCAGTGTCTCCAAACAGGTGGGGATCACGCCGCCCTTGGTAGGGAAATATGTTTACAACACCACTTAGATGAAATCGCCGACATCGTCGCTGAGCACGTTTGGCTGAAGAGCTACTCCCTCGATGGAGTGTATTCCGAAAAAGAAATTGTCTACTATGGAGACAAGAGGATTTTACACACCTCAGTAGTCAGTCTGGATGAGAGGATGCATGACATCATAGATCGCTACGGTAGGAATGACTCCAGACTCACACAACTGGTACGGATGAATTTTGATATTTGCCAAGGGATTGAAAGGAAGTTGTTTAAAAGACTGGATTTCAGGCCTGAAGAATTGACCAGGATGATCTTGTAGCTTGAATAACCTGCACGACTGTCATTCTTCCACCCAACAAATACAGCCGGTAGGGCAGAAATTGATGGCCTCCTGAACCTCCAGCTCAGGGTAACTGTCACATTCGATCACCTCAATGTAACCCATGCTTTCATTGTGGCAGAATACCTCAGGACAGACTTCTACGCAGCCATCACATTCGACACATTCACCCAAGTCAACCTCAGGAACCTTCGCCATAAATTATCAGCCTTCCAATTAGACCATAGAATATCGAATGTAGAACAAGGAACCGCAGAATAATGAAGTGATTACTTCGAAATTCGATATTTCTTGTTCGATATTCTGCGGTTTAACTCGCCGGATCCTTCCCAATCCAATCCCTGGCTTCCAAGCTCTGTCCATTAATATGAGTATCAGCCCTGGCCAGCCAGACAAAAACCGGGGAGATATCTTCCGGAGCGGGCAAGGTCTTGGGATCTTCCTGGGGATAGGCTGCAGCCCTCATCTGGGTGCGGGTTCCTCCCGGATTTACTGCATTAACCCTTATGTTTTCTCCCAGCAACTCCTGGGCCCAAACCTGAGTTAACCCCTCCACCCCGAACTTGCTCACCACATAAGCTCCCCACTCAGCACGGCCCACGCGGCCTACTCCGCTAGAGATAAATATCACTGAGGGATGGTCACCTTTCCTCAGGAGCGGTAAGAGTTTCTGGGTAAGGAGAAACGGGACGGCGAGATTGATCCGGATGACTTCATCCCACTCTTTCTGAGGATAGGTAGCCAACGGAGTCTTGGGACCTAGAATCCCTGCACTATGAACCAGTACGTCCAGTTTGTCATGTAGCCTGACGAACCTCTCAACCAGTGCTTCCGATCCTCCAAGGGTGTTCAGATCAGCGGCAATACAGTTATGCTTCGGCGATTCTGGCAAGCTTGCCAAACACTTACGCAGTGTTGCCTTGTCTCTACCGTGGAGCGTGACAATTGCCCCATTATCTGCAAAGACCCGGGCAATTCCCAGACCGATCCCCCGACTAGAGCCAGTGATCAAACAGACCCTGCCGGCTAAAAGCTCATTAGCCATTATCCAAGACCTCTCTTTTTACCCAAAACTTACCGGGTAAAAAGTGGGTAAAAATATGTATATCACTTGTGTTGTCAAACTATTAGATTTGCCAGGGAATTATCGAGTTTGTCCACTATCCGGTCAACTCTTTCTTTGTCACCCGTACTGAGAACATGGCTAACAATTTCGAATTTAAGCTTAACAGCCCTCTGCAACCCCAGCGAGATGGAGGCCAGCAAAAAGCTCAAATCAGAGAAATACTCTTGATGAAACTTGTCGTGCCATGGTACCAGTTCTTCTGATATTGCCTCAATTCTATCGGATGTTTGCAGAAGCAATGCATCCTCCACCAATGCATCTCCCTCCAACTCTACGTATGGGCAGTAGTCCAAGTGGAAGTCAACAACCTCCTGCGGCAGCGAAACTCCCAACCTTTGCCACTGCCGCTGGCTGAGGGTCTTTGCCTGTCGGCTCTGTTCTGCCTTTTTCCGGTAATGCTCTTCTGTCCAAAGTCCATAGGCCCTGCAACCAAAAAATCTGTTCCGATAAATTAAACAGTTCTGACCTTCCAAAAATGGACACGATAGAATCTCAACCGGGTTCAAAAAGAAATAGCGGATCAGTCGTCTGTTCATCCACAACCTTTGCTCGGGTTTCATCTCCAGCAGCTGTTGAACTGCTGACAGGGCCTCGAGCAAATTCATCTCAGGAAGAAGAGAGCAGCAGTGCGTTCGCCGTCGGCACCGTGTACCCGGCAATTGAGCATAGGCCTCTTTCAAGGCCGACCTGTGCTCAGTTGATCTCTCTAGTAGCGCTCCTATCACTTCGCTGGAAAATGCCACTCGAACTCAACCTCTTTTGGCAGGCAGCGCCAATTATTCAGCCCATGGAGTTGGATTGAAAAACGCCTCAAACTTACGGATGTCTGCATTTTAGTTTCTACATTACTCCAGTACTCCACTACTCCATTACTCCAGTTCCTTGCTGCCTGCTGCCTTCTCTATACAAACTTTTCCTTCCAAACTCGCATCTTCTGATGGGGCCACCGTACGCAGAAGGCTGGTTTTCCTTTGATTACCAATTGGGTGCAAGTATCGCACTCTGGGTCGCAATGAAGGATCTCATTCTCTCTTCCCTGCTCTACTTTTTCAGGCCATTTTGGATCTGTCCATAAAACCCTGGCAAGACCGATTAAATCCGCCTTGCCGCTGGCAATTATGTGCTCCGCCACCTCTCCGGTGTCTATTCTGCCAGCGGTAATAACGGGCACATCAATCTTTTTCTTGACTGCCGCAGCCAAATCAACCATGTAACCCTTATTTTTGGATCTTTCTATAATCTCCGGCAAGAAAAAGGACTCATAGGTCCCCCCCATCACTGAAATATATTCGACCCCTGCTGAAGCCAGAGATTTGGCGAATTCCGTTGACTCTTCCAGCTTGAGACCATGGGGAAGCCATTCCTCCGCCAGAAACCTATAGCCTACGGGAAAATCTCCTACCGCATCTTTTACTGCGGACAATACTTCCAGGGGAAACCTCTGGCGATTCTCTAAGGTCCCGCCGTACTCATCCTCTCTTTTGTTGGTCAGGGGAGAGACGAACTGGGCGAGCAAATAGCCAGTGCCTCCGTGCAGTTCTACCATGTCGAACCCAGCCTTTTTGACCCTGAGAGCTCCATTGGCAAATTTGCCCACTATCTCCCCTATGTCATTCTTGCTCAAGGCCCTGGGGAACCGGCCAAAGGTTTCCACCGCTGAAGGTGCCACTGGCTGCGCAAAACCGGCAAAACGTCCGGCGTGGTTGATTTGCAGACAAGCCAGAGCACCTTGCCCTTTTATGGTCGCTGCAAGTCGAGTCAGACCCTCTAAATTATCATCAGTATCTGCTCTTATTGTTCTGTTGGAACCACTACCTTCAGGGTGATCAACGGTGGCATTCTCAACCACCACCAAAGCCACGCCGCTCTTTGCCATTTCCTGATAATAATCCAATAGTAAGCTGCTAACAGTGCCACCCTCTCCAGCATAACCAAGGTAGAGGGGCGCCATGGTTATACGGTTTCTTAAGCTGAGTTTACCTATATTCAGTGGTGAAAACAGATTATTGAATGTAGTCATAGCACACCTCCTTCAGGGCAACGACAGAAAGTTAGAACCACAGAGTGCACGGCGCCAATTCATCAAATAGTCGATTAGTCAGATCGTCAAGTCGTTCAATGGTTAACTGGTCAAGTAGGCTATTTCTCACCATTTGACGAATAAACGAATTGACGATTTAACTTAATTACACCTGTCTGCTATCAGCTACCAGCTGAATATTCGTTATGCTCTATGCGCTTTGCCTCGATTGTGCTCTTGGTGGTGCAAGCTATCGCACAGCCATTTACCAGCGAATCAGACTGCTGCCCCAGGTTAGACCACCCCCAAAACCGCAAAGAAGCACGAGATCTCCTTTTTGGATACGACCCTGTTGATTGGCCTCATCCAAGGCAATTGCCATACTTGCTGAGGAGATGTTGCCATAACGATCTATGTTTACAAAGATGCGATCCATGGGTACTCTGAGCTTCTTGGCCATGGCCTGCATGATTCTAATATTCGCCTGATGGGGAATATACAAAGCAATTTGATCCGCGGTGAGTCTATTTACTTCCAAGGCCTCCTCACAGGCCATAGTAAAATGTTCCACCGCCACCCGAAAGGTCGTGGGAGCATCAACGAGTTGCAGGTAATGAACTCCTCGATCTACGCTTTCATGGCTTATGGGGGTAGTCCTTGAACCGCCCCCGGGCATTAGAAGATTCTCCCCCCTGGAACCATCCGTGTGAAGGATAGTAGATATAATCTCGGCACCATTCCTACTCCCGGTGTCCAATATTACAGCCCCCGCCCCGTCACCCCAAAGTATGGAGGAACTGCGATCCTGCCAGTTTACCGTTCGACTCATCACTTCCGCAGCTACTACCATGGCATTCGCAAAGGTTCCAACTTTTAAATAGTGCTCTGCCACCGAAAGACCAAAAAGAAAGCCACAGCAGGCAGCTGTAACGTCAAAGGAGACCGCTCCACTGGCACCAATTCTCTTTTCCAACCAGTTAGCGCCGGATGGACAACAGGTATCTGGAGTGATTGTGGCCATAATCAAAAGATCAAGGTCGTTCGGTTCCATTCCTGCCCGAGCTAGAGCCTGGAAAGCCGCCTTTTGACCCAAATCCGAAGCTGCTTGATCAGGTTGAGCCAGACGCCGCTCACTGATGCCTGTTCGTTTGCGAATCCACTCATCAGAGGTGTCAACCATTTTTTCAAGATCAAAA
This sequence comes from uncultured delta proteobacterium, assembly GCA_963712115.1. Taxonomy (GTDB): domain Bacteria; phylum Desulfobacterota; class Syntrophobacteria; order BM002; family BM002; genus BM002. The sequence goes on from CAVQGX010000046.1 coordinate 85,143, forward strand.
TTAGAAAGGACCTTTTCCGGTAAGTAGGATCCTGTTCCTGCAATCCTAATTGCTTTCATGACAGTTTATCCCCCCCAATGGCTAAGAGAACTTTACCTCTTTTGGCAGACTGACCTAATCTCTACTAAAACATCCGGGCCATGCCTCCGGCCCACAGGGCCCAGGGCCCGGCGGGAGGACCCTGCTTTGGACTGCCCCCAGAGCTGGTCTTTCCTTTGCGCGAAAGTCTGCTGGAATAATGAAATCCCAAACTACAAGCACCAAATTTCCGGGTTTCAGGTTTTACCCTTTGTCTTTATTTTCCTGACACCTGACACCCGAAACCTGACACCTTACAGTGACCACCCACTACTGGCCAATAGCCAATGTTAAAAACATGTTAATTACTCTGTTGATAATAATATTTGGTTTTTTCTCCGTTTTTAGCATTTTTTTCTTGAGAAATGAGAAAAAATATTTTACACTCCGCTCTTATTACTCCTCACTCTGGCTAAAGCAAACCTGAGTTCAGGAAAATCTGATGGGATCCCCACCACTCGCAACTTCCGACCTCAACGGCCGAACCAATCTCGATGGAACTGGAGGGGTGGAAGATTGTGTCCACCGCTACCACCGCCTTTTCGAAAACGCCCCTTTAGTGGCCTACAGCTTGGACGGCCAGCTTCGTACTCTCTACATCAGCCCTTATTGTCTCAAGATATTTGGCTATAGTGATGAGGAAATCCAAAAAGATTATCTTTTCTGGGACAGACATATACACCCCGAGGATCAGCAGCGAGTTCACCTCCGCAGAGAACGTTACCTAAAAGAGGGCAAGAGTTTCAATATTGAATATCGAATCATCCACCAAGATCAAACGGTGCGACACATTATTAACCACACAATTCCCATCACCCATAACAACAAGATTAACCTGATTGACGGCTTTATCTTTGACATCACAGCCAGAAAACACTTAGAAGATCAGCTCATACTCACAGAGAGGATCAAAGTCCTCAACGACATGTCTTTGGGGGTGGCCCACGAGATCAGAAATCCACTTACCTCTATCGGTGGTTTTGCCCGTTTGCTCGAGCGCAGGATGGCGCAAAGCGATCCCAATCGTTCCCACCTTGAGATTATTCTTAAGGAGGTATCCCGCCTGGAAGCGACGCTCAATCGAGTTCTGGACGGGTTCAAGCGAATTCGCTTGCACCAGGTGCCAGCTGATATAAATGCAATCCTCGCCAGGGTCCTCAATCAGCTGAGCCACGAATTTCATCACACGGGTATCCAGCTCACTACTAAACTGAGTAATAGGATACCCGAAATAGAATTGGATCGGCATCTTATCGAGGAAGGCCTCCGTTCCATAATCAAGACCTCCATACGGGGCATGCAAAGTGGTGGTGAACTCACCATTACCACTGCCCCCAACCATCGCCATGTGGTGATCGAAATCTGTGGCTGGAATCTCAATCCGGGACCTCTCGATAAATGTCAGCTGTTCTTTCCCTTTTACCGTGAACCAGCATTTGATGGCGGGATCGGCATTCCCCTCTCTCAGCAAATCATCGCCCAACATGGTGGCAACGTAGTTATCAAGAACGGCTCTGACCGGAAGGCAAGCCTAGTGATCACCCTGCCCATGCCTCGCCAGGCCCCAAGCAAGTAACCCGTCATCTTTGCTCACAACCATCCCCAGTTAGCTCTATTAAGGCTTGAATTCTCCCCCTTGTGACTTTATAAATGAAGTTAGCTACGTTTCACTCCGCTACTCCATTATTCCAGGAGCGTAGCAGAAGGCAGTGGGGACCAAAATCTGTTTAACCCAATAGCTTTTATACTTCCGTGAAAGTTAACTAATATAGGCCCAAATCTAGCCCCAGAGTTTTGAATTTAGAGGAGCCAATGCACCAGCACCAGAGTAAGATGGAAAGAGTTCGTGAGAGGGTCAGAGAAAAGCGCGAAAATTATACCCTTTACAACTTCGAGCGTCTCCAGGAAGAGGCCTTTGCCTCCTTCTTTGATTTGGCCCAAGAATATACTACCCTAGAAAATCTCTATCTTGTTTGCACCCTCGTGCCCAAGGAATTTTTTGATCTCGATGTTCGTCTTTACTTGCTGGATGAAGACGGTATAACCCTTAGTCTTGTTTGCTCCAGCAATAATGGGCTCGAAAAGGACTCCTCAGCCGGAAATCCTGAGGTAGTGGTCCAAGAAAGCCCTTATTTCTCGGGAGAGTCATATGTGATTCCCATTCGAGGCAACAAGGCGGTGGGGGAACTTTTGCCATTCCAGTATCTCAAGGATATCCTCGGCATGTTTGAGATATATCCTGCTGAAAAAATCACCGAACAGCAGCGTTTTTTTCTAGAGAAATTCACCAATCGCATTGGCTACAATCTGCATCAAAAGCAGCTAATCCATCAAAACCTACATCACATCAAATTCATCAACCAACTGGTTGCGGACATCGATCACAATGTCATCTCGCCTAATCTTTACTATCGGCTATTTCTGCGAAAGCTTAAACGGCAGATCAAAGAGAATGTTGTTATCCAGGAAAAAGTACGTGAGTTGGTATCTTTCTGCCCGGAGATCGATAATCGGACTTGCCAAAAACTGCGGGAAATATACCACGGCCTAGGTGACAACATCGCCACCCTGGATGAGTCAAGAAAAGAGATGGAAAGGCATTACGAGCGCACCAGCCTCTACCTGGAAACCTTACTAAGACGTGAACATTTCCGCCACGGGACCTACGTTCTCCGTAAGCAACGTTGCAACTTCAGAACGGAAATCATCGAACCCACTTTGGCCCGTTACTTGCCGCAGTTCAAGCAAAGGGAAATCAAGGTTGACAACCGCTTGGAAGAAGTTCCAGACGAACTATTGGAGCTGGTCGTTGACAAAGGCCTTCTCGCGCAAGTTTATGACAATTTTTTTTCCAATGCAGTGAAATACACTGAGGAGATCGAAGACGAGTACGGCTACAAGGTGAAGTTCTTATCCTATGGAAAGAAACTTTTAACAGACTATTTTAGCCAGGGGATAGACGGGATTAAGTTCACCGTTTTCACCACCGGCAAACCAGTTGACCCTGACGAGAGTGATCGCGTTTTTGACGAGGGCTACAGGAGTGCCGGAAGCGAATTAGAGGTAGGCACTGGTCACGGCCTACACTTTGTCAAACACGTAATCGAGATCCACGGTGGAGAGGTGGGAGTGGAGCCCCAAAAGTATGGAAACACCTTTTACTTCATTTTGCCACAAAGACATGACAAGGTGGATGTGACCAGTGACGAAGAAGCAACCAGGAGAATAATATGGTGAGGAAGTTGCTCTGGTGGACCGCATGCGGTGCCAGTGCAATAATGTCCATCTTTTTCCTTTTTGTGGGCATCAGTCTCTGCATAGCCTCTTACAATCTCAATCATCCCCATCAATTTATCCTCACCTTTTTTGCCTCCAACCTGATCATACTAATCAGCGTTGTGATCATTGTTGCGGTTATCATCAGAGTTATAGGTCGTCTGCGCCATGGTGGTCCACAGCCGGCTGTGGACAGTTCCCAACTGACTCCAGATTCTTCTGGATCCGCGGATCCTATAGATTCTACCGGAAGCAGTCCTCGGCGTTGAAATCCCCATTCCCAGCCCGGATTTTTCCCATGCCCAACTTAACACCTGAAGAGTACTTTGCTCCATTTTCTCAAATAATTCCAAATTTTGCCGCTTTCTGTAGCAAACTATCCGCTCCCCTGCCAGTACACTTCCGGATGAACACCCTAAAAGCCCCTGTGAGAGAGACTCGCTTGCGCTTAGAACAGCAAGGCATTGCTTTAGTGAAAGAAGATCCACTCAAATTAGTATACCGAGCCGAGAATATTAGCCAACCTGGACATCTCTTGGAATTCTCTTTGGGTCACCTGCACTCTCAGGCCTTCTCATCAGTACTGGCTGCTTTTGCTCTTGGACCCGAGCCGGGCGAAACAGTGTTAGATCTCTGTGCTGCGCCTGGAAGCAAGACTAGCCTCATTGCTCAGTTAATGCAAAATAAAGGAATAATTGTGGCCAACGACAGAAACCCAGACCGTCTTATTCCTCTACGAGCAAATTTAAAAAGGTTGGGTGTGACCAACACGGTGATCACTCGCTATCCGGGCCAACAATTTCCCAGGAGATTTTTCTTTGACCGAGTTCTGGTGGATGTACCATGTTCAGCCGAGGGCACCTTACGTGCCGGTCCGAATGGAACCTTCAGACAGTCAACTTGGGCTAGCCAAAAACTAACTAGATTGCAACGTGACCTTCTCCTAGTGGCATTTGATCTGCTCAAGGTTGGCGGCACCTTGGTTTATTCCACCTGCACCTATTCTCCCGATGAAAATGAAAGCGCGGTCCAGTTTTTACTAAAAACCAGGCCGGCAGAGATTCAACCCATTGAAATTGACCTGCCACACAGTCCTGGTCTGGAGCAATGGAAGGATACCTCCTATGATCCCTCCATCAAATACTGCTGGCGGATCTACCCCCACCAAATCGATACAGTGGGATTCTTCATGGCCAGAGTTGTTAAAGGATCCTGAGCGAGATCATCTGTTGGGATTCTTCCGCCATCGCTTCGGCATCTCCAGAGCGGTTTTTTCCAATTATTACCTTTACAGGCGAAGGCGTACTGTATGGGTGTTTAATAAGGATGATCGCTTGAGGGATTTGGCTTCGCTGCAGGTGGAATCGGTTGGCATACCACTGCTCCGCTGGGTGGGAACTCACCTCAAACCAACTTCGGTGGCATTGCAGCTCTTTGGTGCTCATGCAGACAGGAATATAGTCAGTCTGCCATCAGACCAGTTGCGTGATCTGGTTAAAAGCAAAGAAATCAAGAGTGAATTCGCCGGCAGTCCAGGTTATGTCATTGTCGCCAGCAACTCTGTAATCATTGGTTGCGCTCTCTACTTACCCGGCCGGCTTATCTCCCAGTTCCCCCGACATATGTTTACATCTCAGACCTGGGAATATGTTCTGCAAGACAGGGGAGATGGGTGAGGCGTGACTCGAGATGGTGGGTCCTTCTAGATAAGATGGTATGGATTTAGGACTCAGTAACGCTCTTGGTGCTGCTTTCGCTCGTTTCCGACTTGCTACCCTTATCCTCTTTATCACCACTATCGGTAGAGCTTCTCTCCGCTTGACTGCCAGGTTTTTTCCCGGCGTAGTCGGTTACATACCAGCCATTGCCCTTAAGGTGAAAACTGTTCAAAGAGATAAGCTTCTTCAGATTCCCTTTACAGTGCGGACAATCAGTCAAGGGAGGATCAGAGAATTTTTGCAATGCTTCAGTTGTCTGGTGACATCTTCCGCACTCGTACTCATAAATAGGCACTTTTAATCACCTCCAACAATCATGTCGAATATGCGACCAGGTTCACAACCTGATTTTTATATAATCAGCTTCCGTAGTTTGTCAAGTGGGAGCAGCGAGAGAGTGATCTTTGAGTTGTTCCATGAACTGGTAGCCACGGTAGACTTCCAGAACGTAATCCAGGTGAGGAATTCTCAGACTGCCGAGTACCCTTTGGGTGATCTCATGAACCCTCATTTCCTCTTGCTGACGCTCCGGGGGTTCAGCATCGAAGCGTTGGAGAAATTTACAGAAACGAACAATGTGAACCAATTCGTGAGTAACCACATAGACACCGAGAGGAAGCAGTTTCACCCTTTCATCCCGTTCTACTGCCGCCATTATGTTTTGGTCTTGCAGACAGATCTTGAAGTAATCATAATGCCGTTGCCTGGAAAGGTCGTGGTCGGGTTTGCCACTGTAGCGGGTGATCTGGGCAAAGGCATGGTCTGCTACCTCATCCGGGCTGAGCTCAGCAAGAGTGCGGATATCGTAGCGCACATGTTTCCACTGGGCGGTGGAAATCTTGAAATGATTGGCCGTCACATCCTCAGCAACTTCCACCGCCTGAGAGACCACCTGGATTTCTGCTGGGCTGAACATGACCGTTAGCCTACTTGCCCTCAGCTGCTATTACCTCTTCCACCCATCCCATAGCGGCAATCATTGCCGGAAATCCTACCGTAGTCAGAGCCAGCAGCAAGGCATGATAGATTTCTGCGGTGGAAGCTCCCTGCTCAAGGGCTTTACGGGCATGAGACTTCACAGCCCCCGGAGAGACCGCACCTACAGCGATTCCCAAATTAATCAAATACCGTGTCTTGGCATCCAGAGGTCCGGCTGATTGGCACTTGGCTCCCAACTGTTCATAGAGTTTGGCAATGTCGGGATACTGACTCTCAAATTTCTTGAATGGCTTAGGCAAGTACATTATTATCTCCTTTCGTTGTACGCATAGCGCAGAGCGCCAAGCGCATAGCGGTAATCCATTTTAGGTTTTACGCTCCGCGCTATGCCCTTTGCGTCTATCACTCCGGCCAAACTGGCCCCCTTTTTTCCAAGAAAGAGGCCATACCTTCCCGAGCTACTGGCATCACCCCGTTAACCGAAATAACCTCACTGGCGTAGGCATAGGCCAGCCTTTCAGACATCTCAATCTGTCGGTAAAAGGCCTCCTTTCCTACTCCGAGGACTGTTCGGCTAAACTGGCAAATATGCTCAGCCAGTTTTTTTACAGTTTCATCGAGCTCCTCTGTTGGCACTACCCTGTTGACTAGTCCAAACTGTAACGCTTCTTGAGCTGAGATGAACTCCCCGGTGAACAGCATCTCTAGGGCTTTTTTCCGACCCACTACTCGACTCAAAGGCACCATTGGCGTTGTACAAAAGAATCCTATCTTCACTCCAGGGGTGGCGAAGCGCGCATCCTCGGTGGCAACCGCCAAATCACATGCCGCCACTAGTTGACAGCCGGCAGCGGTGGCAATTCCATGCACAGCCGCAATTACCGGTTGCGGAATCTCGCGCAGCAAGAGCATCATGTTCATACAGGTTGCGAAAATTTTACGATATTCATTCAGTCCACCATCTGCGAGTTCTTTCAGGTCATGCCCGGCTGAAAACACCGGACCGCTACCTCTGAGGATCACTACCCTCACCTCTTGGCGTCTCGCCAGATCTTTGAGAGCATGGCCCATCTCCTCTAGAGTGTTTAGGGACAGAGCGTTCCTCTTTTCCGGCCGGTTCAGAAGGATATTACTTATACGACCGTCAGTTTGGACCTGGATGTCCTTGTAATTCATTGCTACTCCTGTTCGCTGTGGTCAGTTGTAGTTTCACTTCGTTCACCTTTTGGAGCGTGGTGCTTGGCGCATGGAGTTTTCGTTTTAGCCCTATGCTCCATGCCCCATGCTCTATGCTCTATGCCGTTTACACAACAGACAACTGACCTCCTAGATGTTATTTTCCTCTGATTGCAGTTAGATATTTAATGATTATCTCCGCCTCTTCGTCGCTTATCCGATCACCAGCACGGGCTTTCATCCTCATCACCGTCTGTCGCCATTCCTCCCCACTTTTGCTCATGCTCAAAGGCTTGTCGTAGGGATGGCACATAGAACAACGGTTTTCAAAAAGGGCTTTAGCATCACTATCCGCTGCTTTTATGTCCGCCGCCTGAATCAAGCTAAATGCAACCAACGGAACTAGGAACAATCCAATTTTCAATAAACTTCTCATTACAAATCCTCCTGCTTTAGGAATCTAAGGTGGTGCGGTCCGACAGAGACCACCGTCCGGTTGACATGGATAGAGTTTGCTGGTCTTTTTATGGAATAGCCAACAGTTGCACAGAATTAACGTTGGCAAGATCCATAAGGTCTTCCATGGTCTTTTCGTCCACCGGGCTATCAACCCTGAGGAGCAGAACATTCTCTCCCGTTTCAATGATCTGGCCGGCTTTCCACATTGAGATATTGATATTGTGCTTGCCAAAGCAGGTGCCGATGCTCCCGAACGTCCCGGGCACATCTTCATTGTAAATGAGCACCAGATTTCCCCTCATGTCTGCCTCTAGAGAAATGTCATTGAAACGAACGAGCCTAGGTTCCTTTTTTCCAAACAACGTTCCCGAGGCCGATGTTTCTTCAGCCGTACTCCTCACCCGAATGGTAATAAGATTCAGGTAATCCTGGGCCTCCTCACTCCGGGAATCCTTGACAAAAATCCCCCTTTCCCTGGCCAGAATCGGAGCGTTCACATAGTTTACCTCGTGTTGGAGGATAGGCTCCAAAAGCCCTTTCAGGGCTGACAGGGTGATAGGTGCTGTGTCCAGCTGAGCAACACCGCCCATGTATTCGATGGTCACCTCTTTCATGGCGCCCTGAGTTGTCTGTCCCAGAAAAGACCCTAATCTCTCAGCCAATGTGAGGTAATGGCAAATCTCGCTCATAAGTTCGCAGGTTATCTGGGGAGTATTTACCGCATTACGAATGCCCCCAGCGAGAAGAAACTCTTTTATCTGCTCGGCCACGGACACGGCCACATTCTCTTGGGCTTCACCGGTGGAGGCCCCTAGATGGGGAGTGCAGATCACTTGATCTAATTTGAGAAGTGGATGGTCCCCGGGCGGTTCTTGTTCAAACACATCGAGGGCTGCCCCTGCTACCTTGCCATTGGAAATTGCCTCATATAGGTCCTGCTCGCTGACAATGCCGCCCCGGGCGCAGTTAATTATCATGACACCGTCCTTCATTTTGGCGAAGGCCTCACGGTTGAGCAGTCCCTTTGTCTCCCTGGTGAGAGGTGTGTGTACGCTTATGTAGTCTGAGCTCTGGAAAAGCCGATCTAAATCAACGGGAACAACCCCCAGTTTCTGAATGGTCTCAGGCTCCATGTGGGGGTCGTAGGCAATCACTTGCATCCGCAACCCTAGGGCACGTTCGGCCACAATCCGTCCGATGCGGCCGATGCCCATTATTCCCAAGGTTTTGCGGAATACTTCTTGTCCAAGAAATCTCTTTTTTTCCCATTTTCCGGTTTTCATAGAAGTGGTGGCTTGATGGATATTCCTGGACAGGGCCATAAGCATGGCTATGGAGTGTTCGGCCGTGGTAATCACATTTCCATCAGGGGTGTTCATTACCACAATACCTCGTTTGCTCGCCGCCGGGATATCTACGTTATCCAGCCCTATTCCGGCTCGACCAATTACTCTTAGCCTCCCAGCCGCCGCAATTAGCTCCGAAGTCACCTTGGTGCCACTCCTGATGATTAGTGCCTCAGCATCACTGATAGCACTCTTGAGATCTTCCGGAGAAAGCCCGGGTTTGAATTCCACCTCGAATTCAGGGACACTGCTTAGCAGATCAATCCCTTTCTGAGCGAGGTTGTCACTAATAAGGATTTTCATTTAATTTTGTCCTCCTGAAACTCTAATTTAATTTTTTCAAGAATAGCTTAGTTAAGCGAATATATACCTCCCAGACTGTTCCTAAGATGATTGTCCGTAGCCTAACTAGCTAATCTTGAGAGCGCAAGAAAAAAGTGGTCATTATGTCTCAAAGCTTGTCTCCAGCTTTGGCGAGCCTAGCCGACGTCGCATCACATAAACAAGAAGGTAAACAAAAGGCGTATCTAGTAAGGCGATCCCCACTTTTACAACCCATTGTCCCAATATGAGTGGCATCACCGGCATGGAACCATAGAAAGCAATGGTAATGAACACCACACTGTCCAATAATTGGGAGACAATCGTAGAGGCATTGTTCCGCAACCATAGAAATCGTTCGGTAGTCACTCGCTTCCAGAAATGGAAGGCCCAGACATCATGATACTGACTGAAGAGATAGGCGGTTAGACTGGCTACCATTATTCGGGCGCTACTCCCAAGGATGGTCTGGTATGATTGCTGATGGGGCCAGAAAGAGGCTGGAGGCCATACAATACTTGCGGTTGTCAGGACAAAGACTAGCACCAGAGTAATAAACCCGCCCATAACCACTGTCTGAGCCTGCTCTTTACCCCAGATCTCACTGATGACATCCGTGATCAGGAAGGTGAGGCAATAGGCTAACACCCCGGCCGGAACAACTAGTGATCCCACCGCAATAATTTTGCTTGCCATCACAGCAGCAAGCACCAAGCTCCCGGCATAAATGCAAGCCAGTAGAGCCAGGTATTTTAGCCCTCGCTGCGAATCATTCGATGTCATGAGCTTTATGCTCCACCCTTACAGTCAACCCTATCCCACCTCTGGGATTCATTTCACTTTCCACCTCCATCCAGCGGGGACGGCATATTTCGACCAGATCGTCGAGGATGCGATTGGCCATATCCTCAGCGAACATGCCACTTTGCCTATAACTGAAAAGATACAGCTTCAGTGATTTGGACTCCAGACATTGACGATAGGGGATATAGGTTATGGTTATTCGGTAAAAGTCGGGTTGACCGGTGATTGGACACAAACTGGTCAATTCACTGGTGGTGAAAGTCACCTTGTAGCCCCGATCCGGATGGGGGTTGTCAAAAGTCTCCAATAGCTTTGGATTCACTTCGTATTCATACTTGGTCTCACCACTGCCAAGATGCCGGAAGTTATCAGTCATCGTTCTTTCCCCCAAATCTGTAAGACATCAAAAGCTCACCACAGAGACTCACGGGAGAAAAATCCGAAATCCGAATATCTAAATCCGAAACAAACTCGAATTTCCGAAATCCAAATGACCAAAACACCGGACCTGTCTCTTTGGGTAGTCATGTTTTGAACATTTGAGCATTCGGATTTTAGATTTGTTTCGTGCTTCGGATTTAGGATTTAGGATTTTGAGTGTACACCCCCTATGTAATCTCTGTGTTTTCTCCGTTAGGAATAACCGAATTTTAGAACCTTTTCTCCTGATGAGCAAGGATGTTCGCAGGCAAGGAAATATTTGTTGGCAATTTTAAGTTCACAAATGTTAACCTGGATGTTTCATGAATTCACGCCTTGGCGTGACTGCGACCACGGATATGGCCGTTCTTCCTGTCGTCCTCGGGTGTCGGTCCCTGCGACGTACCGTTCAGGTACGCCTCGGCACCAATCCCGCGGTACCGCGGGACGGTTGCCAGGTGAAACGCCCATCTTCGCGGTCTCGCGACAGTAATTCATGAAACATCCGGGTGGGCTGCTTATCGCTTTAATGAACGACTGTTCATTAAAGAAATTCTCTTTTTGCCCTCTTAGGTGAAACTAAAACATTTGATTTTTTAAGCCACAAATGCAAGTAACCACATTATTTATTTTCACAAATACAAAATCGTTGACATCTTGGCGAGGCAAAATGTATAATAGCTTTAATGAATGAACGTTCATTCATAAATTAACTGGTCATACAGTAAATCCCTCCAAGAGTAGATTTGCTGAGGTTTCTGCTTATGGGGCGAGTAAAAGAAACCAACGACAAGCGCGACCGGATTATGAATGCGGCCATAGCCTCCTTTGCTAAGCGCGGATATCACCAAGCAACAATTGCTGATGTGGCCCGAGAAGCGGGAGTGGCTGCTGGAACTATCTATCTCTATTTCAAGAACAAAGATGACCTCCTCGTCAGCATCTTCGAGGAGAAAGTCCAAGGGTTTATCCAAGAATTCCATCGACGGTTGAGCCAAGAAGAGAATGCAGAGGTCAAACTGAGAAAGCTTGTCCACCTCCACCTCTTCGAGATGCAGAATCATCCTGATCTTGCAGCAGTTTTTCAACTCGAACTCCGCCAGAGTCGTCATTTTATGAGCGCTTACCCAAAGACGGACCTCAAGGTTTATTTCGACCTCATTGGGGACATTATCGAGGAGGGGCAGCAGCAGGGGCTGTTTCGCAAAGATCTCTACTTGAGTGCCGTTAAAAAGGCCTTTTTTGGGGCTTTGGATGAAACGGTCACCTCATGGTTGTTGGCCGGTAAAAACTATGATCTCAGCCAGATGGCGGATCCAGTGGCCGATTTGTTTGTCCGAGGATTCAGGGAGTAGCCCTCTTTAGCTGTCAGCCATCAGCTGTCAGCAAGAAGGCAGAAAACTTGCATGACTAACAGGGGATTCTTTCGGACTATTCATATCATAGTTTTTCCTGAAGGCTGAACGCTGATCGCCGCGAAGGAGACAAAAATGGCAAATTCAGTGGTGGACAAAAGAGATGTCAAATTCGTGCTCTATGAGCAACTCGACATCGAACAACTGAGCAACACCGCCAAATATGCAGAGTATTCCAAGGAAATGTACGATATGGTCCTAGAGCAGGCATGGAAATTGGCGGAAAATGAAATGGAGCCCGCTAATAGTAAGGGCGACCGGGATGGCTGCGTCTGGGAAGACGGCAAGGTGAGGGTTCCTGAGTCCTTTCATCGTCCTTATCAGATGTACCGAGAAGGTGGTTGGCTCCCCATCTCAGAAGATGTGGAAGCGGGTGGCCAGGGTTTCCCGGTGGTCATGGGATTGTCAGCCGTCGAAGCCTTCGGCGCCGCGAACTTAGCTCTTTTTTTGTACCCCGGCCTTACGCATGGGGCAGCAAGGCTGCTTGAGGTCTATGGAACCGAGACGCAAAAGCGCAATTTCATGGACAAACTATACAGCGGCGAGTGGTGCGGTACCATGTGCCTCACTGAACCTCAGGCTGGAAGCGATGTTGGCGCCTCTCGCACCAAGGCAGTCCCTAATCAGGACGGCTCTTATAGCATCTCCGGCACAAAAATCTTTATCTCCTGTGGCGAACATGACCTAACAGAAAATATAGTCCACATGGTGCTGGCCCGGATCGAAGGTGCCCCCCCTGGGACCAAAGGTCTCTCTCTGTTCATTATTCCCAAACTACGCCCAGAAAACGGACAACTGGTGGATAACGATGTTAATTGCGGCGGTATCGAGCACAAGATGGGAATTCACGGCTCCTCCACCTGCACTTTGAACTTTGGCGAGAATAACAACTGCACCGGCTACCTTTTGGGCATAGAAAACCAAGGAATGCGCATAATGTTTCAGATGATGAACGAGTCCAGACTCTTTATAGGGATGCAGGGCCAGAGCCATGCCAGCGCCGCCTTCCTGTATGCTCTGCAGTACGCCAAAGAGAGGACCCAAGGTTCCGATGTCAGCCGGTTAAAGGATCCCTCTGCGCCCAAAGTGGCCATCATCAATCATCCCGATGTGCGGCGGATGCTCATGTTTATGAAGTCTGTAACAGAAGGGTTGCGGGCTCTACTATATTATGTAGGCTTTTGCGAAGACATGGTCCGTTCCACCGAAAGCGACGAGGAGAAAGAGAAGTATCAGGACTTTATTGATATCCTCATCCCGGTCTGCAAGGCCTACGGCAGCGACATGGGATTCAGGGTTTGTGAAACCGCTATCCAGGTACTCGGTGGCTATGGCTATTGCCAGGAACATCCGGTGGAGCAATTTTTGCGAGACTGCAAAATCGCTTCTATTTATGAGGGTACCAACGGAATACAGGCCTTGGACTTAGTAGGTCGCAAGTTGGTGGTCAAGAGAGGACAGCTTTTCAAACGACTTATAGGGGAAACCGAAGACTTCCTTAAGTGGGCCCGTAAAAATTTTGAACTGCGGGAACTAGTGGCCACCTTCGAAGCTGCCCGGGAGCAACTCATTCAAGTGACCAAGTACTTTGGTCTCAAAGGAATGACTGCAGACTATGTCGTACCCCTTCTTTATGCTACTCCCTATTTGGAATTGTTTGGGGATGTTGCCGTGGGGTTTATGCTCCTGTGGCAGGCGCTCATCGCCCACAGGCGTCTGCAGGAGATCTATGTTGATGCAGGAGCCAAAGATGGAGAATCGCAGAAGGAGGTCTTGGCCACAAACCGTAGCGCTGCCTTTTATCGAGGCAAGGTAGCTTCAGCTGAATTCTTCATTACTAATGTCCTCTCTCTGTCTAGGGGCAAGGCCAAAGCAATTATGAGCGGGCAGCGGGCAGCAGTTGACATCCCAGAGGAGTCATTCGCTCTGAGCTGAAAAATAGCAACGGGGTTGTATTAACCACAAAGAGCACGAAGGTATCTAATTGCAGATTGCAGAATCTCCCAGTTCCAACTTTTGTCAATCTAGAATCTCAGATGCCAAATCTACAATCTCAAATCTAAAATCTCCTTTTGTGTCCTTCGTGGTGTGATACTTGCCTTTGTTCTCTAATTAAGGAGTCAAGATATGAAAGCACGAGAAGTGGTCCTGGTGGATGGCATTCGCACAGCCTTCGGTAGGGCCGGAGAAAAAGGATTCTTTTGGCACACTCGCGCCGATGACATGGTGGTGAAAGTAATCCGCGAGCTTCTCCGCCGCAATCCTCAGGTTACACCTGACATGGTGGAGGAGAATGTCTGGGGAGCCACAACTCAAGAGGGAGATCAGGGCCTTACCCTCGGGAGAACCTCCGCCATACTCGCCGGACTTTCTGAGAAATGCGCTGGTGCTTCCATAGATCGTATGTGCGCCGGAGGCATGACAGCTGTCACCACTGCCGCTTCAGAGATCGCTCTGGGCGCTTTTGATATCGCCATAGCAGGTGGTGTTGAGCATATGGGTCATCACCCCATGGGCGCCACCGCGGATCCCAATCCTAGATTTCTAGTGGATCGGCTGGTTTCGGAAGATGCAATAGTCATGGGAAAAACAGCCGAGAATCTTCACGACATGTTCCCTGAAATAACCAAGGAGATGGCGGATGAATACGCCATGCTCTCCCAGCAAAAGACTGGCAAGGCTTATAAAGAGGGCAGAATCAAAAAAATGATTGTCCCCATGACAGTCTATACCCCTGAGGGTTGGGTGGTAGCGGATCGTGACCAACAACCTCGTCCCGATACCACCAAGGAGGGCTTACAGGACCTGCAAACGCCCTTCCGTTCTATGGGGAAGGTTACGCCCGGCAATGCCTCAGGTCTCAATGACGGTGCCTGTGGTGTTCTGCTCATGTCCGCTGATAAAGCTAAAGAATTGGACCTTCAGCCCAAGATGCGTCTAGTGGCATTCACCTACGCTGGGGTCCGAGCCGAAGTCATGGGATTAGGGCCCATCCCGGCCACCCATAAGGTTTTCAAGATCTCAGGTTTGAGCATGGAAGATATCGATTTTATAGAACTCAATGAAGCCTTCGCCGTTCAGTGCATTGCTTTCATGCAGGAATTCAAACTTAAATGGCCTGATGAACCGCGGTTGAACCCATGGGGAGGAGCCATTGCCTTCGGACACCCTCTGGCCTCTTCTGGCCCCCGTTTGATGATTCACCTTATGCACGAGTTCGCTGCAAATCCCAAAGCTAAGTACGGGCTGGCCACAATGTGTGTGGGCCTAGGTCAAGGGGGTTCAGTAATTTGGGAAAATCTCCAAGGTAACGGCAAGAAAACACCTACGAAAAAGGCTGCAACCAAGAGGAAAAAGAAGTAATCGGTTTAGTCAGTTTGGTCGGTTTGGCCAGTTTAGTCAGTTGACCGGCTTAACTGGCATAACAGGCTCAACCGGCCAACCTAATTGGTAAGGAGAAAACCATGGCCAAAATAGTCACTCAGTTTTATCCGCGCTTCTATGAGTCCAGAGTGGGTAAGATTGCGCTGCTTACCATGGACAACGGAGAAGATTACAAGAAACCAACCACTTTTGACGAGGAGGCACTAAATTCTCTAAACAAGGCCCTGGACTTCATTCAGAGGGAACCTGATGTCAAAGGTCTTTTACTCACGGGAAAGCTGTACATTTTCGCCGCCGGCGCCGATCTTACCCAGATACCTTTCATCAATACTTTTGAGCAGGGAAAAGCAATTGGACAGTTTGGCCATGCAACCTTCAAGAGAATAATGGAAGTGCCTTACCCCACAGTGGCAGCGATAAACGGTGCTGCCCTCGGCGGTGGGTTGGAGATATCACTTTACTGCGATTACCGAACAATTTCCAAGGGTGTCACTGCCATAGCCTTCCCCGAGTGTTTTTTGGGTCTCATTCCTGGCTGGGGTGGTTCCACTTTGGCACCCCGGTTGATTGGCCCAGAGAAGGCGCTGGAACTGATCATCTATAATCCCCTTAACCAAAATCGCATGATCAAAGGGTTCCAGGCTTTCGAGATGGGGCTGGCAGACCGCTTATTTGATACTGCTGAGTTCCTGGACGATTCTATTCGTTTTCTGGAAGGGATCATAGATGGCAGCGAGAAGGTTGAGCCTAAACCGGCTGACTCCAGCAATCTAAAATCGCTCCTGGGAAAAGCCCGTAGTTTTGTGGACAGCAAGGTTCATGGTGCCGCCATTGCTCCTTATAGAGCCCTGGAATTGATCGAGGGCGCATTCAGCTGGGACGTAGATCAGGGATTCGCCGAGGAAGATAAAGCCCTAGGCGACCTCATCAAAAGCCGCCAATGTAAGGCCAGTGTATATTCCTTTGATTTGGTTCAGCGACGGGCCAAGCGTCCTGCAGGAGTTCCAAAAGTAGAGCCCCTGAAAGTTGCCAAAATCGGGATCATCGGGGCGGGTCTCATGGCCTCCCAACTGGCCCTTTTATTCCTCCGACGCTACGAGATACCTGTGGTGATGAAAGACATCAAGCAGGAATTTGTTGACAAGGGCATTGGATACATCCGGGCGGAACTGGATAAACTGGTGGAAAAAGGAAGGTTGCTCGAGGCCAAAGCACGCTACCTTTTCACCCTGGTGAAGGGTACTCTCGATTGGACCGATTTTGCCGACTGTGACTTCGTCATCGAGGCGGTTTTTGAGCAGATGCAGGTAAAACAGCAGGTATTTGCCGAGGCCGAGGAGGTAGTCTCATCTAATTGCATCCTTGCCACCAACACCTCTAGCCTTTCTATAACAGCCATGGCCTCGAAGCTCAGACATCCTGAGAGGGTGGTAGGACTTCACTTTTTCAACCCTGTTGCAGTGCTGCCGCTGGTAGAGATAATCCCCGGAGGCAAAACAAACGACGTCACTCTTGCCACCACTTTCTCCGTTGCCAAGCAACTGAGGAAGACTGCAATACGAGTGAAGGATTCTGCTGGATTTCTGGTCAATCGCATTCTGACCAAAATGCTGGTGGACTGTCTCGATATGGTTGATGAGGGAGCTGATTTTCAATTTGTTGATGAGGTCGCGCTCAGCCTGGGGTTGCCCATGGCACCTTTTGAACTGTTGGGGTTTGTCGGACCGGCCGTAGCAGCTCATGTGCAACAGACCTTGAACCGCGCTTTCGGACCTCAACGCTTTCCCATTAACGAGAATTTGAAGCGAATGGTTGACGCTAATATCCCGGGGATCTATGTGGGTGAGCCTCCAAACCTTAGATTAAATCCGGCACTAAAGGATTTATGGCAGAAAAAGGGAGAAAAGGATTTCCGCAAAGAGGAGATCATCGAGCGTGTCCTTACCAGCCTTACCCGCGAGATTGATCTCATCCTGGAGGAGAAAGTCGTGGGAGACACCAGGGACGTGGATTTAGCCATGATCATGGGCGCGGGCTGGCCATTCTTCATGGGTGGGGTAACCATGTACCTTGATTTGGCGGGGTATACACCCAAGGTGTTGCAGAAGGTGTTCTTTACTTTCTAGAGGGACTGCCTCGTACACAAACGCGGGGTCCTGCCACTAGGCACTAGGAACTATGCACTAAGCACTACAACTCAGAACGAGGAATTGGTAACTCTTAATATTAAATTCGAACTTTCAAGCACACAAAAAATCCCGAGCAACAGATTTGGGATGTGTTCTATGTGATGTGAGATTCAACATTTCTCTCTGGATTTCGTATCCCAGATCTCACATCCATCTTGGGGTTGTCTCAGATTTTTCTGCGAGTTCCGCTTTCTTGCCCTTGGTGCCTAGTGCTTACTCCCTAGTGCCTAGTAGAAATCCCTGCCTGCTGCGGGCTGTCTAGCATCCTCTCCACAAATAATCGTTGAAAATCCATCGGCTATATGCTAAAAATCTCACATTTATTCTCTGGGTATCCCCATTAGTTGAAAAAGAACGGATTCCATGTTAGAAGTCCGAGGTGCGGCTTTCGTGTTACACTAGCTTTATCTCTATTAAATCAGCATTTTAAGCGGATAAGGGGAGGATGGCGATGAAAAAGAGTTGGATTCTTATTGTCCCATGTTTGGTGATTGGCTTGGTATTTTCACCTTCAGCCTGGTGCAAGTCCGATACCATCAAGATCGGTATCAACGCCCCCATGACTGGTGATATCCCCAAAGTGGGAGAAGGCACAAAGTTCGCAGCCCAAATGTGGCTCGAAGACATCAATAAAGCCGGGGGGCTTCAAGTTGGAAAGAAAAAGTACAAGGTAGAATTGGTCATTGAAGACAACGAGTCCAAGGCTGAGTCTGCGGTAAAAGCTGCTACCAAAATGATTGTCGAGGACGAAGTTCTGGCTATTGTCGGGCCTCAGTCCTCCAAGCAGGCGGTACCTGCAGGCTCTGTGGCCAACGCCTACAAAACACCGATGATTAGCCCGTGGTCAACAAATCCGGATACTACCAAAGGTCGTCCTTTTGTTTTCCGTGGCTGCTTCCTCGATCCCTTTCAAGGGCCGGTTTTGGCCAATTTCATCACCCAGGAGTTCCTGTTCACTAAAGCCGCGGTTTTGTATGACGTGGCAAGTGACTACCCCAAGGGATTGGCCGAGTTCTTTAGAGAGGCCTGGGAAAAGCTCCATGGCCCGGGCTCTGTGGTGGCCTATGAAAGTTTCACCACCAAAGACACCGACTTCAGTTCCCAGTTGACCAAGATCATTCGCTCAGGAGCCGAAGTACTGTTCACCCCCCAGTATTACAATGAGGTGGCTTTGATCGTGCAGCAGGCCCATGAACTGGGGTGGAACAAACCCATCGTGGGCAGCGACAGCTGGGGTTCGGCCGAGACGGTCACCCTCTGCGGCAAAGACTGTTACGGCCTCTTCTTCAGCACCCATTATGCTGCCGCCGGTGCTACAGGGGCCACCAAGGCTTTCATCGATCGTTACAACAAGACCTACGGCTACGTGCCTGACGATGTTGGCGCCTTGACCTGGGACTCAATTCGCATTGTTCAAAGGGCCATTGAGAATTGTGGAGAGATTACCGGCAAGATTGAGAAGGACCGCCAGTGTGTTCGTGACGCCCTGGCCAAGATCAGGGAATTCGACGGCATTACCGGCAAGATGACCTTCACCGAAGAGGGCGACCCACTTAAGTGTGCCGTTGTTGTTAGGATAAGCGATAAGGGGGAGTTCGAATTTTACAAATCTGTCTGCCCGTAGACTGGAGTCCGAGCTTAGCCTAGTGGGCACTAACTCCGGTGATTAAAATTAGATTGAAGTAAGCGGGCCAGGGCTAAGAGCCCTGGCCTCGTTTTCTTTAAAGATCAAGGGAACATTTCACGCCTCTCCTCGCCTTTTCCTTGTTGAATCAGATAGTACGTTTGACAGGGTAGGCCCTTTTACCCCACGTCGCAGACAGTGAGCTGTAGCAGCCGCTTGGGCCCCGGAATGCTGAGGGAATAGGGTTTCGGGGGGATGTGGGATGTTTCAAACAAGGAGCGCATGCGGTGACATTTTTCCTGCAAAACCTAGTCAACGCTCTTCAATGGGGTAGTTTCTACGCCTTGATCGCCCTGGGTTACTCCATGGTTTATGGCGTCCTGATGCTCTTTAATTTTGCCCATGGCGATATTTTTATGGTGGGAGCGTACATAGGTTTCGGGGTTGCAACCGGGCTAGTGGCCCTGGCCTCCATGGGAGCCCTTGCCATACCCCATTGGTTGATTCTGGTATTGACCATCCTCATTTCCATGTTTTTGACTTCCTTCGTGGGCATGATTGTGGAGCGGGTGGGCTATAGGCCCCTGCGAGATGCCCCTAGGGCCTCCGCTGCAATTACCGGCTTGATGATCGGCATCATATTGGAGACCGGAAACCTGGCCCTTCTGGGCGCCCAACGGATAAGTTTTCCTACCTTGGTCAAGTCAACCACTTACAACCTGGGTGGGGTGTTCGTCACCAATAAGAAGATCATGATCGTTGTTGTCTCCATTGCCCTCATGTATGCTCTTCATCTGTTCGTCCGCAAGACCCGGTGGGGAATGGCCATGCGCGCCATGGCCTTTGACTTTGTTGTTGTTCCCCTCCTGGGAGTGCCCATAAACAACATTGCCCGCCTGACGTTTGCCATCGGTTCGGCGCTGGCAGCCGTGGCAGGAATACTCTTTGGTGTGGCCTATCCTGTCCTCGACCCTTACATGGGGATTATCTTCGGCTGGAAGGCCTTTGTGGCTGCCATTCTGGGAGGTAGGGGCTCCATTCTCGGGGCTTGCTTGGCCGGCTTTCTCCTCGGATTCATTGAGATCTTTGTAGCCATGATCTTCCCGTCCACTTTAAGGGATTTCATCGCTTATTCTATAATTCTGCTGATTTTGGCCTTCAGGCCCCATGGCTTTTTCGGAGAGCCCTACAGTGCCCGCCTGAGGTTGTAATATAGAACCTGTATCAAAATGGGGATGTAACTACGGAATAACTAGGAAGTGGTTGTGAAAATAAACAACTCCCTTTCGCCTGGAAACAAGACGCTCGCAAACCGCATCCGGGATTCCTTTGCCCAGGCTCCCCTGTTGGCCTGGCTATGTGGCATTCTGGGTGCCGTCTTGCTTGAACGCTTTCTGGGAGACCCGCTCACGGAACTCTTGGGCCTGCCTAAAATCCCCGCCCTTTTTGGCGCCGTAACTATTCTCAAGAAACCTCAGCTTATTCCCGGCACCGTCGCCTTTCTGTTCCTAATATATGTAGTACCCGTAATTGTCGTCCCGAGGCTGTTTGGTTCAATGCTGAATAGGTTAGTGGGCTGGCTTTTCCATCTGTCCCCAACTGTTTCTGTGGCTATCCACCTCGGCCTGTTATACGGAATCTTAAGTTTGTGGGCTGACATAAGCGGTTACCGGCTTCTCACCCTTAAACTCACTTTAATTGCGGTCATCGTCACCTTGAGCCTCAACGTGATCAATGGTTATATGGGAGAGTTCTCATGTTCCCACCCAGGGTTTCTCGCCCTGGGCGCCTACACTGCCTCGATCTTCACCCTCCTTTTCTTTGTTGACGACAAAGTGTTCGGAGCTGCACTTCTCCCTGAGTTCCTAGGCCCCTTCTTGTTTCCTCTCGCATTGATCTTGGGCGGAGTCGTCGCTGCCATCGGTGCCATTGCTATTGCTATCCCGTCTTTCAGGACAAGGGGTGACTATCTGGCAATCATCTCCCTGGCTTTTATGTTTATCGTCAAAAGTGTGATTGAGAACCTGGAATTCGTTCGAGGGCCCCGTGGCTTGGGCAGCCAACCAAATTATGTCGATCTGCCTACGGTGTTCATTTGGACCGTGGCCGCCGTGTGGATTATCAACAATTTTGTTCGCTCCACCACAGGAAAGGCCCTCAATGCGGTTAGGGACGACGAAATGGCGGCCGATGCCATGACCGTCAACACCAGACGCACCAAAATAGTGGCCTTCCTTTTCGCCGCCTTTTGGGCCGGTGTTGCAGGTGGGCTGTTTGCTCACGTGCTGAGGTATGTCAATCCAGGAACTTTCGGTATCCAGAAACTCGCTGAAGTCTTGGCCATGGTCTATTTTGGAGGACTCAATTCCGTCTACGGTTCCATTGTCGGCGCTGTGAGCTTGAGCCTTCTCGGTGAGGCTTTGCGGCCATTGGAAATATTCAAATGGATCATCATTCCGCTCCTATTGATACTAGTTATGATTTTCAGGCCCACTGGCTTGATTGCTTTTAAAGACTTCGATGTGATGAAGCTGATTAGACCGAAGGGAATGAGTTAATAAATGGAGTATTGGAGTGTTGGAGTAATGGAGTGTTGGAAGAATTTCAGATCTCGAGAAATTTTTTATCTCATTACTCCAGTACTCCACTACTCCATCACTCCAGTGCTGTCGTGGTCGGCTGAAAGACAAACCCGTCAAACCTCCTCTTTCGGAGATACGGAGACGTAGGGTAGAGACTGGATACAACATGCCATTGCTGCAGATTAATAATATGAGCCACGATTTCGGCGGGCTAAGGGCTGTAAATAACTACAACCTTGAGGTCGAACCCGGCCAAATCAGGGGACTGATCGGGCCTAATGGCGCGGGTAAGACCACCATCTTCAATCTCATAAGTGGCATCTACCGGCCAACCGAGGGCGATATCCTGCTGAATGGCAAATCCCTCGTCGGTCTCAAACCTTATCAGATCGCCGCCATGGGTCTCGGCAGGACTTTTCAGAACCTCCGTCTGTGGCGACACATGACTGTCCTCGATCATGTAAAAATGGCCCGTTACTCAAAAATAAAATACGGACTGCTTGGAGCCTTTTTCGGCACACCAAAACGGAGAAGAGAAGAAGCAGAGATAGAAGAGAAAGCATACAGTCTGTTAAAACTGGTGGGTGTGGCTGATCTCGCAGATCAGGTAATTCTCAATCTCCCCTATGGGGCCCAGCGAAGGGTGGAGATGGCCAGAGCTCTCGCCACAGAGCCAAAGATATTGTTTCTTGATGAGCCTACTGCGGGAATGAATCCTGAAGAACTCAAGCAGATGATGGAAATTATCCGGCGAATCCACAGGGAATTGGGACTGGCGATCTTTCTCATCGAACACCGGCTAAAAGTGGTCATGGAACTCTGTGAGATCATTCAGACCCTGGTTTTCGGTGAGGTCATCGCCGAGGGTTCTTCTGAGGAGATCCAAAACGATCCTAAGGTGATAGAAGCCTATTTGGGCAAGGAGACGATTCTCTGATGTTGGTGGTGGAAAACCTGAGGGTCTCCTATGGCAGGATTCGGGCCCTCCACGGCATAAACTTCAATGTTGATGAGGGCGAAATAGTATGTATTATCGGCGCCAATGGTGCCGGAAAGAGCACCACCTTGCGCGCCATCTCCAGGATGATCCCTGTTGAACCGGGTACCAGGATGAGCTACAAGAACGAAGACCTGCTCAAATATCCCGCCGATAGGGTGGTTAGTAAGCTTGGCATATCCCACGTCCCCGAAGGAAGGCGCATTCTTGACAACTTGACGGTCATGGAAAACCTGAAACTTGCCACCTACGCCAGAAAAGACGGCACTGGCAAAATCGGGGAAGATCTGGAGAAGCTATTTTCCATTTTCCCCCGGCTTGAAGAGAGGCGAAACCAAAAGGGCGGAACCTTGAGTGGTGGTGAGCAGCAGATGCTGGCAATCGGCAGAGCTTTCATGAGTGGAAGGAATGTGATGTTGCTCGACGAACCCTCCATGGGTCTGGCGCCTTTGCTGATGTTGCATATGTTCGAAGCTCTCCAGGAGATAAACAGGGAGGGTGGGACCACCATTCTTCTGGTTGAGCAGAATGCCCGACTGGCACTTCAGTTTGCCCAGAGAGGGTACGTGCTGGAGCACGGGAATATGGTGCTTGAAGGCAGATCTGAGGAGCTTCTTGACGACCCGGAAGTAAAGAAAGCCTATTTAGGAGGTTAGCCGGTCTAGCCGGTTATGCCTGTCAAATTGGCTAACTGGCCAAACCTGCTAAACAGGCTAAACCGATTGACCAGTTTACTGGTAAGATATAAGGAACACTCAGCTCAGCAAAGAGAAGGAAAAGAGTGCTATGTGATTCAAAAATTTTTTTTAGACCTTAGCGATCGCGGCTGCCTGCTTGAAAACACTAGAGTGCCCCTATAAGGCGGGCGATGACAATGCGCATTACCTCTGAGGTTCCCTCACCAATCTCCAAGAGCTTCTGGTCCCGATAAAACCGCTCCACGTCATATTCCTTCATGAGTCCATAGCCGCCATGCAATTGCACTGCATGATTGGCGCAGCGGCTCATCATCTCGGAACAATACAGCTTGGCCATGGCAGCCTCTTTGGTGAGCGGCTTGCCATTGTCTTTGAGCCAGCAGGCCTTGTAGAGAAGGATCCTGGCCAATTCTATTTCAGTGGCCATATCGGCAAGTTTAAACGCATTTACCTGAAACTGCGAAATGGGACGGTTGAACTGAACTCGCTCCTTGGCATACTGTAGCGCCCGGTCGTAGCAGCCCTGAGCTCCGCCTAAACCCATAGCGGCTATGGAGAGCCGACCGCCGTCCAGGGTCTTGAGCATCTGGTGAAATCCCTCTCCCCTTTTGCCCAAAAGGTTCTCCTTGGGAACCCGGCAATCCTCGAAGTAGAGTTCACTGGTGTTTGAAGCCCGCCAGACCATTTTCCCTTTCATTTCTCTGGCCTCATAGCCTGGCGCACCGTTTTCCACCAGAATACAGCTAAGCTCGTTCTTGCCATCCTCCCGGATTCCGGTTTTAGCTAGAACAGTGACGCCGAGGGAGATTTCCGATGAGGCATTGGTGATAAAGATTTTACTTCCATTAATGACCCATTCGTTTCCGTCCAAGACAGCTGTTGTCTGAGTATTGCCTGCGTCAGAACCGGCATTGGCCTCTGTAAGGCCAAAACCCCATAGTGCCTCGCCACTACAGAGCCTAGGGAGATACTTCCGTTTCTGTTCTTCGGTGCCAAATTCATAAATGGGACTGCTTCCCAGAGAATTTGCTGCTGCCACTGTTGCCGCCTGCGAGCCATCTACTCGGGCTAGTTCCTCAACCGCAATGATATATCCAAGATGGTCAAGTCCCTGACCGCCGTATTCCTCGGAAATCACCATACCGAAAAGACCCAAGCTGCCCATGGCCCGAGTTAGCTCTACAGAAAATTCTTCCCGCTCATCCAGATCCCGTGCCAAGGGTTGGATCTCCTTGATACTAAAATTGCGCACCGAGTTTCGCAGAATCTCATGTTCGGTTGACAGACTGAAATCCATGGTATCTCCTCACCATGATGAAATGAATAGAATCGAATGGTTGCAAGAATTTTTCCTTGCAAAGCACCCTAGACCGGCTATGATGACATTATATTAGGTACGCACACTCTAACGAAACAATAATTGGAATTTTGTTTATTTTTCCCTTGATGGAGAATAGCGATGACTCAAGGTAACGACGACCAGTCAACTCGAGATCCATCCTTTTCTAAGCCTTTTTATGGCCAGGATCCGCATGAGATAGATTTTTTGGAGGGCATCAGCCGAAGTTCGGAACATGACCTAGAGCCGGAAGAACCAATCGGTGTTGGTGAACGGATTAAAAAGCTGCGTGAACTCAAGAAACTTTCCCTCAAAGATGTAGCACAAAGAAGCGGCATCTCTGAACAGATGCTTGAGAGCATTGAAGCCGACGCTACCGCTCCTCCCCTGGGAACCCTAACAAAACTGGCTCGTGCCTTGGAAATGAAAATGGGCTATTTGCTCACAGCTGGCGAGCCCAAGCCGTTTGTGATCACCCGCAAGGATGAAAGAAAGCCAGTGAGCCGACACGCAGCTGAACAGCAAAGTAAATATGGCTATTCATACCTGTCTCTGTCCCCCGGGATGCGAGACCGCAACATGGAACCGTTCCTAGTGACCCTATCGCCCACATTAGAGGAAGTTCCTGGTTCAGTTCATGAGGGCGAGGAGTTCATCTACGTACTGGAAGGTGAGATGGAGGTAATAATTGGCGAACATCGTGAGGTACTCTATCCGGGCGATACCATCTATTACCACTCATCCATACCTCACGTGGTCAAATGTCACCAAGAAAAACCAACCCGCATTTTAGCGGTTCTGTTTGCGGAAACGAAATGATCGCAAAGCGCATGCCGCTTTGCTCCAGCTAACAGCGGACAGCAGACAGCTAGCAGTTTCCTTTTATCTGCAGCCGGCTGCATGCTGCCTGCTGACTCCTCAGGTTACTTCCCGGATCCCCGTCGGTTCCTTGGGCACTCGGCCCGTATGCACCGTCTCGGAACGCAGTTGCCGACCAAGTATTTTCTCCATGGCCCGGCCAACTTCTAAAAGCCGATCTACATCAACCCCGGTATCGATCCCCATTTCATCCATCATAACCACCATGTCTTCCACAGAGACCAAGCCAGTTATAGTGGGGTCCTGATAGTAATAAACACCCGTTCCTGCCACCGGGACACCATCAACGAAATTTGCCGGTTGACCTCCGGTTCCTCCCAGGGTGCCTTCAAAATGTGTAATACCAGTTTGCAGGGCGGCTAATACATTGGCCAGGCCCCAGCCTCTTGTGGTATGAAAGTGGGCCACGTGCAGCTTAGGATCTGGTAAGGCGTCCAACACCATGCTGTAATAATCATACACCTTGTTGGGTGAGGCAGAGCCGTCATGATCCGCGTGTTCAATATCATCCGCTCCAATGTCCAACCACCTGCGGGTAAATTCAAGAGCCTTTTTGGTGTCAGTGGGTCCTTCTATGGGGCAACCCCAAATGGTACTCACCGTTCCGCATACGGTTAGGCCGTTGTCGTGGGCTAGCTGGATATATTTCTCTGCCATCTTCCAGTAGTCTTCGAGAGAGAGACCAGAATTAACTTTGTGGTGCGATTCACTGGTGGAGACCATCATGAGAATGCGGTCCGGCCCAAAACCTTTCTGTCGAGAGGCCACAGCTCTCTCAACCGCCCTCTCCCTTATAGTGATCGCTGTCGTTTCAACATCCTTGATGTGATCGGCAATGAGTTTACTCGTGTAGAGAAGCTCCATGAGATCATCTGCGTCAGCGAACTGCGGCATGCCTTTGGGGTTACCGAAGTTCGTCACCTCGACCCGCTTGAACCCTGCGAGAATTAGTTGCTCTGCCAGCCAGAGCTTGGCCCTGGTAGGAATAAACTTCTCTTCGTGCTGAAGCCCATCTCGCACACTGATATCGCCAATTACCACTTTAGAGGGGTATTTCAGGCTCATTGAGTCTCCTTTCCATTGTCATCAAACCGTGAAGAAAGAATTCAACCACAAAGGTCACAAAGAACACAAAGAGGGTTCTTTAGTGAATATGATAATCACTCGATCTCTTAACTGAGGCTACTATTATTTTCTTTGTGCTCTTCGTGTCCTTCGTGGTGAACTCTCGACTGGTATGTCAAAAACGAAAATTGCCGAAAGTACTCTCAGGAATGGGCCTCAGAAGGCTAACTTCCAAGGCGAGAGCTAGTGCATCGCGAATTTCACTAAAGAAAAGCACGCGGTCGTTAAAAAGTCTGGCACCACAGTAAAAGGGGTGAGCTTCGAACTCATATTTTTTTAGCAGTTCGTCCTTGAAGGAGGCAGCCTCTGCTTCAGTCATCTCTTGGCCATCGGTTTGACGCTTTCTCTTTTCGAGGCTAAGCAGAACTTCAGCGGCAGAACGTCCCGACATTACTGAAGTTCTGGCCCGCATAGTGGAGAAAAGTAAATGAGGCCGATATGCCCGGCCACACATCCCATAGTTGGCTGCACCATTGTCCGGGCCTATAACCAGCTGTATTCTTGGCACTCTAGCGTTGGAAACTGCTCGCACCATGTCTGCACCGTATTTGCCAATGCCGCCGTGCTCCGCCTCAGATCCAACCATATAGCCAGGTGAATTCTGCACAAATAGGAGGGGTATCTTTTCCATGCTGCAGCGGACAATGAATTCAGTTGCTTTGCGCGCCGCTTCTACAAAAATGATGCCGGAATCATTGGCGGCCACTACTCCCACGGGAATTCCTTTGATTCTGATCTTACCGGTTACAATCTTATCTCCTCGACCTGGAGCATAGTCACCCTTGTATCCCAGCAATCCCACCCCATCAGCAAAGCATTCAATAATGCCACCAACGTCGATGGCCTGGTGAACTCTAGCAGGCATCAGCTCGTAGATGCGCTCCTCGTTTACAGCCGGGGGTACCTCTTCCCAACGCCGACAATGTATCTTCTGAAGATGCTCCTGAGACAAAATCTCCCGAACTCTCTCTATCCCTTCAATTTGATCCTTGCATAGATGGTCTGCACCTCCAGATATTCTGGCATGCACCCCTGCACCCCCCAGGGCCTCGGCGTCGATCTCCTCGCCGATTGCAGCCTTGACTAGTGGCGGACCGCCCAGGAAAGAATAGGCAAGATCTTCTATCATTACCGCTTCATCGGCCATGAAAACGATATAGGCGCCGCCCGCTGTATTACCGCCGGTGCTCAAGGTAATCTGTTTCAATCCCATAGCCGACATTCGGGCCATATTGTAAAACATGGAGCCAAAGTGACCGTCATCTGGAAAAACATCGGCCTGCATAGGCAGGAAAGCCCCACCAGAGTCTGCTATGTAGACACAATTGAGGCCACACTGCTCAGCTATGGCCTGGGCCCGCATGTGTTTTTTCAGAGTGATGGGAAAATAGGTTCCCGCCTTAACCCTGCTGTCATTGGCAAATATCATACTCCAGTTACCATGAATCTTGCCAAGACCTGTAACCAAGCCACCGCACGGCACGTCCCTTACGCCACCAGGGTAGTCCATGCCGAAACCGGCAATCACCCCTAGCTCAAAAAAATCTGTACCAGGATCGATGAGGGCCTGGACTAGTTCACGTACCGGTTTTTTTCCCTGTTTGGCCAACCGGGCGATGGCTCGCTCCCCTCCTGGGTTGACGGCCTGCTGAATGCGCTGGGCCAAATGCTCTTCTTCCTCAAGCCAATGATCTCTGTTTATTTTTCCCTGGCTATGATGGTCTTCTTGCATCTTGTTGCATCCTTTACTAACTGTCCTCTGTCCTCCGCCCTCTGACCCTCGTCTCGCCCGTCTCGCCGCAGACGCTATGCGCTAAGCGCCATGCGGCTGACTCTACCGTCCTTTATAAACAGGAAGCCTCTTTTGTTGGAATGCCTTAAGGCCTTCTATTCGATCTTCCGTTGGAATGCATGTTTCATAGGCACTGGCTTCAATTGCCAATCCTGTGTGAAGCTCCACATCTTGCCCCTTGTTGATAGCAAACTTAGCCTGTGCCACAGCAATGGGGCCGGCTTTGGCAATCTCGCCGGCCAGCTCCAGGCAAACTGCCATGAGCTTGTCCCTTGCCGCGATCCGGTTCACCAGCCCCTTGGCCAATGCCTCCTGAGCCGTAAGTTGCCTCCCTGTGTAAATGAGTTCTTTGGCCAGGGGAATTCCTATGAGCCGCGGTAGACGCTGAGTGCCTCCGGCTCCAGGTATGATGGCGAAGCGCGTTTCCGTAAGCCCCAGAGTGGCATCATCCACGGCTACCCTCAAATCGCAAGCCAGTGCAAGCTCTGTGCCGCCACCTAGGGCAAATCCATTGATGGCGGCAATTACCGGCAGTGGTAACTCCTCGATCTTGATTAACAACCTGCGAATGGCAGAGAGGAAGCTGCGCACTTCGGTTTCAGACATGGATAGCCGTTCTTTGAGGTCCGCGCCCGCGCAAAAAGCCTTGTCGCCACCTCCGGTGATTAGCAGCACTCGCAGATCTTCCTGCAACCGCGCTTCATCTATAGCTAGTTCCAACTCCTGTAGAAGTTTGGAATCCAAGGCATTTCGCACCTCGGGTCGATTGAGAGTGAGAATCAGCAAAGGCGGCCGATGCTCTATGAGAAGTACTTGATCAGACATAGAATTGCTCTCCTTTGAACTGCCGTGAAGTCATAGCTCATTGAAAACTAAATTATGGCCGCAACATCTGGCAAAATAAAGCAATGTCTGTGGATTAATGTATACCCTAACTCCCTTTACAATCAAGATTTTTTCAACATTAATGAAATAATGACGGCCTTGATTCCAAACAACAAGTACAGTCACAAAGTACAACATTGTTGATCCCCTAAAAACTCACTAATGATACGGCACAGTAAAAAGCGCCAGATGCAAGGCGCGCGAATCTTTGGGAATGAGGCGTACTACAGGTACGCCGCAATGACTAAAGATGAAGCGCAACACAGCAGATGGACTTTTTACGAAGCCGTCAACATTTATTAGCTAAAACCTGCAGAGAAGACATACTGAAATCATAGCTTTTGCGTTGAAAATCCTTAGCTCCGTATTATTTTTTCGGTACGTACCGGCTCCACATTATGGCGCTTCAACTTTTCAATCGCCACCAAGCGGTGGTGATGAGCATAATGACCCTGCCCCGAGAAGAAAGCAAAGACTGGTTGGTGGTTATTAGGCTCAAGGTAAAAGATGGAACCGCTGTTGTCGACGACCTGAGAAAGGCCGGTTTACAAGTGAGTTATGCGGGTTAGCCTTGGCCTAGATATTTTCTATTCCAATTTTTCCGGAAATATTCTATGCTGTGGCACGTGAAAGTTATTTTTATCTCTTACTTTCTCTTCAGCTCTTTTTTTCGACGCGAATACTCGCCGCTAAGATCGGAGTGATAGCAGGTCATGGCGCAGGTTATGTGGAAAGACATTGTATGGACGGGTGAGGACAGAGAACTAGGTATCAAGGAGCTTCTAACTATCCTCAAAGGCTACGGCCCCATGGAGGTGCTCCAATTTGAAAAGCCCAACCATTACAAGGGCAAGATTAGCTTGTGGTTGGACGAAAAAGGGATCAAGCACATAACTCTATATCATCTGGAAGTCCTGGGCGAAAGGCGCAAGGGCGCGGGTAGGAAAGCTCTGCAACACCTACACAAAATATTTGGTGGCTCCGTCCACGTGGAAGATCCAGGCGAAACGGTATCTTCGGAGGAGAAGGCGGGCGGCATACATGTGCGCCAGCCAAACCAAGAAAGCGCCCTGTTTTGGATCAAGATGTTTAAAGAGAATCTCGTTCAGACGGTGGAAGGCGATCTCATGAACCTAGATGATAATACCTCCCCCCGTGATCTGGATAAGCTGAGATACAAGTTTTCAACCGAACTCGAGGATGCTCCGCAAGCTACCTCTTTAGAGTACAATTCATCCTGACGGCTGATATGTCATAAGCCTTTCGCGCTGCTCCCTCCTCTGCGCCTTTGTGGGTGGTAGGTAATAGCGAAAGCCACCGCACTCAAATACCCTTATGGTTCCATCAACTGCTAGGCCGCAGCTCTGCTCAGGCTGCCCTCCAATAATTGAGTTAGTCTGATGCTTGCAGTTGTAGCACTCCTTGTAACGGCAGCGGCTATCTCTAGGGGCGCTCATAGGGGTCCTCCTTTCCCATCAAGGGTTTCATAATGTAATCGGACCGGGTATTTGCGCGCAGCAATGCAGCTTTCTGGGAGGAACGGCGTGGAGAGATGATCATCCAATAATAAGCTTTGGCCATCTCTAAGGAATTAATGGTAGGTTTGGGGCACGATCAAAATGCCTGCGCTTCAATTTTAATTTTATAGGTTCATTTCCCAAATGGCAAAGTCTTTTTTTGAGGTTTTTGTCTTTAAAAGAGACTTAGCTGCTTGTCACCAACTTATCTGGAGAGTAAGGTTATGTCTGTTTTTCGCTAAGCGCATAGCGTTAATAAGTGTCCATCCGGAAACACAATAATCTCCTCCCCCTTGACGGGGGAGGATTGAGGTGGGGGTGATGAAATAATAAGTATTTTGACCTTGTATTGTTTCCCCCTCCCCTTTATCCCCTCCCGCCAGGGGAGGGGAAATGGAGCTCTCCGGATGGGCTCTAATGAGTGTTCATCTGGAGTTTGAGAATGTCATTGCTGACAGACCAATGCTGAGAGATGAACGCTGGAATATAAGTATGGTTGAGTTAAAAAAAGGAACTGAAATCGAACTGGTGGTGGAAAACCTTTCCTTCGGCGGCAAAGGTTTGGCTCGAGTTGATGGCTTCGTCGTCTTTATCGATCGCACCATCCCCGGTCAGCGAGTCCTGGTTCGAATTACTCGCAAGAAACCTTCTTATGCTGAGGCCAGGGTACTAGAGGTATTAGAAGATTCACCTCAGGCCATTACTCCACGGTGCAGCCACTTTGGAACTTGCGGCGGTTGTCTGTGGCAAAACCTTCCTTACGAAGAACAACTCAAGGTTAAAAGAAATCTCGTCTGGGAGTGTCTGGACCACATTGGTGGGCTTTCCCATGATGTGGTCCTGCCAACCCTCCCCTCTCCACAAATCTTCTACTATCGCAATAAGATGGAATTCTCCTTTGCGCCCCGCCGCTGGTTATTGCCAGAGGAAATAGATCTCGACCAGTTGGCAAAACCTCGCAATTTCGCTCTCGGCCTGCATGTTAAGGGGTTCTATAACCGGGTGTTGGATATTGAGGAATGCCACCTGCAAAGTCCCTTAAGTGTAGCCATTCTTAAACGGGTGCGGCAGTTTGCCTTAACCTCAGGGCTTCCACCTTACAATACCCTCGACCACACGGGTTTTTGGCGTTTTCTGGTAGTGCGAGACAGCAAGCACACCGGACAAATACTGGTAGAGCTTATCACCGCATCTAACCGCAGCGGCTCCACAGAGATAGAACAGCTTTCCTCGGTGCTCCTGGCCGAGATCCCTGAAATAACTACCTTAGTGCATAGTGTTAGCGCTAAGAAAGCACAAATAGCTAGTGCAGATACCCGTAAAGTAATCTTGGGCCCGGGTTATATTGAAGAGAGGCTCGGTGACTTCCAGTTTCGCATTTCCTCAGGAGCCTTTTTCCAGACCAATAGCCAAGCAAGCAAGATCCTTCTGGATCAGGTATTAGCAGGCTGCGCTCTCACCGGTTCTGAAGTTGTTTGGGATCTCTACTGTGGTACCGGGACTATGGCCATTGGGGTGGCAAATGGAGCCCGAAATGTTATCGGCTTTGAACTAATTGAGGAAGCCTTGGCTGATGCCAGGACCAATGCCAGATTAAATGGCGTTGATAACTGCGGTTTCGTTCTTGGTGATTTGAAGGGTTTATTTGCCGACCTATCTTCTCTCATTGAGCGGTACGGTAGTCCAGACGTAGTAGTGACTGATCCACCCAGAGCAGGCATGCACCCTTCTGTGGTAAAACAGCTTGCGGCCCTGGCCCCGCCAAAAATTGTCTCTGTTTCTTGTAACCCTGCCACTTTAGCCCGGGATTTAAAAATGCTCATGGAGAAATATCGCCTCATCCGGGTGCAGCCCGTGGATATGTTTCCCCACACCCCCCATATCGAAGCGGTGGCTGTTTTAGAGAAGAGGTAGATTGGCCTTTTGTATTGGGAAGACCTGTTAACTAGGAACACTAAGCACTAGGCACTGAGGAGAAAAATACTTGATTAATATTAGCAAGTTGGAGTTATCTTGTTTGATCAGACAATCATATGCTATGCGCTAGGCGCTTTGCGCTTAGCGGCCTATGCATCTATTTCGTGGACGAATACAGCGTTTTCCTGGATGAAGGCATAGCGCCGGGCAGGTTCGCGACCGAAAAGAGTCTCAAAGGCTTCGTTTGTCCGTGCACCATCTTCCACAGTCACCTGGAGAGCCCTTCTGGTTTTGGGGTCCATGGTGGTTGTTTTGAGCTCCGCCGCATTCATCTCTCCGAGGCCTTTAAATCTTTGGATGGAGACCTCTTTGGCAGTATAATTCACCAGCAGCTTCTCTTTGTCCTCCTCACTGTATACGTAATGAAAACGCTTTTTTTTATTTTCCTTGGTCTGAATTCTATAGAGAGGCGGCTGGGCCAAGTAAATATGCCCCTTTTCGATCAGTTCTCGCATATAGCGATAGAAAAAAGTAAGGAGAAGGGTGGATATGTGAAAGCCATCAACGTCCGCATCGCAATTAATGAAAATCTTGCCATAACGCAACCGACTGTAGTCGAAATAATCCCCTACCCCTGTGCCAATACACCTGCTGAGTGCTTGGATTTCTTTGTTTTTCCTAATTTTGTCTGCACTGGCCTGTTCCACATTTAAAATTTTACCTCGCAAGGGAAGCACCGCCTGAAAGCGGCGGTCACGAGCCTGCTTGCTCGAACCGCCGGCGGAATCGCCCTCCACAATGAACAACTCGGTTTCATCCACCCGGTTTGAGGTACAGTCGGCCAGTTTGCCCGGCATAGTAAGGCGACCGGTTGCGCTCTTGCGCCGCACACTCTGACGAGCCTGGCGCGAAGCCTCCCTGGCCTGGGTTGCCAGTACTATCCTGTCAACTATGGCCTCGGCAGCGGTACGATTGTGGAAAAGATAGTTTTCGAAACCGTCCTTGACCACCGTCTCCACTTGAGGTTGTATGTCTGAGTTGAGTCGCTCCTTAGTCTGTCCTTGAAATTCCAGGTCCCCAGAGACAAAAATACTTAGCACTGCCACCAACCCTTCTCGGACATCTTCCCCGGTGATCCCCTTTATCTTCTTTAGCTGATTGTTTTGCCGTGACATGTATTCACGGACTGCCCGGGTAAGTCCATGACGGAAACCATTCTCATGGGAGCCGCCACCGCTGGTGTAAACAGAGTTGGCATAGGAGTAAAGAGCCCTGTCAGTGGTGGTTGTCCACCACAGGACCGTTTCCAACCGCAGATCGTTGTCGTAGTCAAAATAAAAGGGTGCCTCGGTGATAACCTCCTTATCCTTTACTAAATCCTCAATATAATCTCTAATACCCCGGTCGAAGTAAAATTTATCCACCGTACCGTTGATCTGGTCATTCACGACAATAGTCAAACCTCGGGTAAGAAAGGCTTTGGCCTTGGCCTGTTCCTTGATTATTTTGGGACTGAAAACAACATCTTTGAAGATGTCAGGATCCGGTCGAAACACCACTGTTGTTCCACGTTTTGTGGTGGGGCCAAGGTCCTGCAGCTTACTCTTCCGCTTACCCCGGGCGAAATTCTGCTGCCACTCCACCCCGTCCCGTCTGGAGTAAACCTCCATAAATTCGCTCAGAGCATTTACCACCGAAATACCCACTCCGTGGAGCCCTCCGGAGATCTTATAGCTCTTGGTTGAAAACTTCCCCCCGGAGTGCAGAGAGGTCATGATGGTCTCTAAAGTGTTCTTTCGTGACTGGGGGTGCTTGTCTACCGGGATACCCCGGCCGTTGTCGGTGACCTCTATGCTGTTGTCTGCACCGATGGTGATATTAATTCGGTCACAATGGCCATTAAGTGCTTCATCCACTGCATTGTCCAGGGCCTCTGTGAACAGATGGTGCAGACCGGTAGTCGAGGTATTGCCGATGAACATTCCCGGTCGCAGCCGCACGGGTGCCAGCCCTTTAAGTACCTGAATGTCCCTTCCGGTGTAAGTGCTCTCCATTATCTCCTCCGGCTATGGGAGAACTTTCCCTAGCCGTAATTTACTCAGACTAAATTTAAGTTTAAACTTTGATTTACAAATGTCAAATAAATTCCACATATTTTGTTTACAAAATCAGCAAATTACGCTTCTTCAACATTCTTATCTCACTCTCCGCCTCACCGATTCTGCGTGTCTCTCACTCAATTACATCAACCGCATTCATTTGGCCGACACAGAAGCCGCCCCTACAGTCATTATTTGTGACCGCTCTCATTCTCCTCTGGCTCGTCTCGCCATTCTCGCAGTTTCCCTTGTGCCTTGCGCCCTGCGCCTTGTGCCCCTAACTATGCCTCAGATCTACCTGCTGTCTGCTGCCTGCTAAGTATTCTGCATCTCGCCCTCAGCCTGCTCCGAATCACCATCATTTTCAAGCCCAGCCAGTTCCTCCTTTGTGGGTTTTAGCTGCACCTTCTCGATCCCGCCCCGAATTACCGCACCCTTGGCACCACGATTGTAGATGGGCATTTCTGCCACAGCCATTTCTTTTTCCTTTCCCTTCTTGTTCCGGACTATAAGGAAATCGTCTTGATTCACCATAAAGAAATCCTTTACACCCGGTGGATCGGGCTTAATGAGCCTGATCCCGCGGCCAGCTCCCGCCAAGACATTCACCTGCCCCATTGGCGTAACCAGGACCCTACGGTTGGTGGCTATGGCCAGGAGTGGTCTTTCCACTGGACGCACACCAGCTACTTCATCACCAGAGCGAAGCCGAATCAGGGTTCGTCCGGCTCTAGCACTGGGATCCTTCAGACTGCTGCGCTCGAAACAAAACCCCATTCCCTGGCGGGTTACCACCAGACAAAGGGGTGGAGGTGATTCTGGCGATACCCCCTTGCCAGGTTCTGCATCCTTACCCAGGTCAGGAAAAAACGTCAGTTGCCCTGGTTCAGCTTGACCATCACCTGTGTCTGATTGCACCATGAAAGAGATATCCAACCCAGCTCCAGGCTCAGGTTCCGCAGCTAAGGCTGCTACGATCTTTTCCTCGTCTTGAAAGTTGAAGACGGTTTGAATTGGGTCCCCATAGCCTTTCCCGGAGACATCCAGATCGTAAACACGACTAATATAAACTTTGCCAAAATTCGAGAAGAAGGCAACCGCCTCTCTGGTGTTGGACCTTATTACGGCCTGCACCTCGTCACCTTCTTTGAGCATCTGGGTGCTTGGATCGTAGGACTTCACCCGCTTGAGCCAGCCATTTCGGGTGATCACCACATAGACATCTTCATGGATCACAAAATCTTCTTTGTCATAGGTGAGTTGCGGCCCGTCAGCGATCACAGCAGTAAGCCGCTTGTCGCCATAGGTCTTCTTCATTTCAGTGATTTCTTTTCGCACTTCCTTCCAGACCCTGGCCCGGCTGGCCAAGATAGTGTTGATCTGCTTTAGCCGCTTTTCCTTCCCGGCCAGCTCTTCCTCTATTTTACTTACCTCCAACCTTACTAGGGCGTGTAAGCGAAGATCCAGAATTGCTTTCGCCTGTTCGTCATCCAGGTCGAAACGACCCTTTAGATTGTCGTGGGCCTCCTGTCTATCCAGGGCCACACGAATAATTGCGATTGCAGCGTCCAAATCGACAAAGATCTTGATGAAACCTAAAAGTATATGGATTCTCCTTTCCAGGCTGGCTCTCTCGAACTCTAGTTTGCCCACAATCACTTCTTTACGAAAATCAAGAAAATGATTGAGAATCTCCTTTATGGACAGCCGTTCTGGAGTCGCTGAGGGGGTCAAGCAAGTGAAGTTAAGGGGGAAGTTTATCTCCATATCAGTGTGTTTGAACAGAAAAGTCTTTACCTTTTCGGGGTCTACTTTGCCGTCTTTTAATTCCAGCACAACTCGCACGCTTTCGGCGCTCTCGTCCTTCACGTCGTTAACCATGAGAAGCTTTTTCGAAAGGATCAACTCGGCGATTTTCTCAACCAGACGCGATTTGTTAACTGAATATGGCAGTGAAGTGATGACCAACTGCTTCATACCCCTTTTGAGGTTTTCCACCTCGAACTCTCCCCGCACCTTAATGCTGCCTTTGCCGCGGCGGTATATCTCACTTAAATCTTTGGGCGAGGAGATAATCTGGCCGCCGGTGGGAAAATCGGGTCCCTTGATCCGAGCCATTATCTCAGCGGTGTCGGCGTCTTCGTTGCCGATCAAATTAATCAGAGCATCACAGACCTCGCTTAGGTTGTGGGGGGGGATATTTGTGGCCATGCCCACGGCAATTCCACTAGAGCCGTTAATCAGCAGATTAGGTATCCGCGACGGCAACACGGCTGGCTCAGTAAGAGTGCCGTCGTAATTGTCTCTGAAAGCTACTGTCTGCGCCTTAAGATCAGCTAACAACTCCCCCGCAATGGCGGTAAGTTTTGCTTCCGTGTAGCGCATGGCTGCAGCGGAGTCGCCATCTAGGGAGCCGAAATTTCCTTGCCCATCCACCAGAGGATATCTGAGAGAAAAGTCTTGAGCCATTCGCACCATGGCATCGTAGACGGCAGCATCACCATGGGGGTGGTATTTTCCTATAACCTCCCCCACCACTCTGGCAGACTTCACGTGACGGGCAGCCTGCCTCGCCCCGATTGTGTCCATGGCGTAGATGATGCGCCGATGTACCGGCTTGAGACCGTCACGTACATCGGGAAGGGCTCGGGAAACAATGGTAGAAAGGGCATAGGCAAGATAGCGGGATTCAACTTCTTCATGAAGGATGGTTTGGGAAACCCCCATAGGCAGGTTTTCTCCTTTAAAGTTTACACTAGACAACCTCCTTTGCTGGCGACTTGTAGCACCTGCAGTCACCACTGTCAAGTCGTAGTGAGCCAGCAATTTTACAAAATTTACTATCAGAAGGTCGTCGGGAGGAAATTCGAAATCCTAAGCACTAAATCCTAAACAAATTCAAATGTCCAAAGCACAAAATCCCAAACGTTTTGAGAAAAGACGCATTGTGAACTTATTTATGAAATCATCAATGCGGTACCCGAAATATTATCTCTTAAATATATTATTTTATACCTATTATGGTTTTGAACATTTGGTAATTCGGATTTCGCATTTGTTTCGGATTTAGGATTTAGATATTAGGATTTGAAGCCGAGATTGACGTGCAGGAGGGCTATCATATCCCATGGCCTGTTAACTTCCTGTTGAATTATCCTCGTTTTTGTTGTCTCATAGGGACAATTTAAGCCCGGCTAGGGGAGGAGATCATGAAAGACCTAATAAAGCTTTTGGAAGAATTCTCTTCCTGCCCCGGACCACCGGGGGGGGAAGAACCGGTAGCCAGTCTAATCAGAAAACATTTGAAGCCTCAGTGTCAGATTCAACGTGACGGCCTGGGCTCTCTCATCGCAGTTAAGGAAGGAACGAGGAAGCAGCCGCGCATTATGCTCACGGCCCACATGGACGAGGTGGGCTTCATGCTGCAGAATATCACCAAGGATGGTTACTTGCGGCTCCAGCCATTAGGTGGCTGGATCGCCAGCCACCTGCCTGGCCAGCGGCTATTTGTTCATGGGCGCAAAGGGTCAGTCGAGGGAATTGTAGCCTCCATACCCCCTCATTTCACCAAAGAGCAGAAAAGCGAGACAAAGGTTGAAGACCTGCTGCTCGATGTGGGTGCTGTTTCAAGAGAGCAGGTTGCCTCTTTGGGGTTACAACTGGGGGATCTCATAACACCGGTCAGCCACTTCGCTGTTTACAACAAGAAATTTCTTGCCAATAAGGCTTGGGATGATAGGGTCGGCTGCGCGGTGCTGGTGGCTGCCATGCAAAAGCTCAAGAAACATCCAAATACTGTGGTGGCCGCGGCAACTGTACAAGAGGAAGTGGGGTCTAGGGGTGCGGTAACTGCAGTTGAGGTGGCGAAACCGCAGGCGGCCATTGTGCTTGAAGGTCCACCGGCAGATGACCTCCCGGGAGTAGCCAAGGACAGTCCCCAGGGAGCTTTGGGCAAGGGCTGCCAGATCCGCCTCTACGATCCTTCCATCATTATCCACCGTCGATTCTGGCAGTGGGTTACAGAACTCGCTCAAGCAAAAAAGATCGCTCACCAATTGGCTGTACGCCAGAGTGGAGCAACGGACGCTCGTGCCATTCATCTGGCTCAGGGTGGCATTCCCACGGTAGTGCTCGGCGTCCCGGTCCGCCACGCCCACAGCCACAGCGGCTTAATTAATTTGCAGGATGTTCAAGCCACCCTGGATCTCACATTAGCGATTCTGGAGAAACTGGACAATAAAACCCTTAAATCCCTTTTGCCAGCGTAGTGGATCGACACGGCGATACGGTGACCTGGCGACACGGAGATAACTTGACACTACAATGGCTTGTATTCAATCGCCGTATCTCCCCTTCTCCTTTTCCCCGCGTCACATTGCTTACCTAAAGACAGAAGGTTACGGCATCAGATATGCACAAAGATTTCGGCCTAATCTACCTAACTCACGACCTGCCCGGCACCGGCGGTCGCATCAAAGAAAAGGTGGAAGATTTCATCGTTGAAGAGGTCCCACTTTACCAATTTTCAGACGAGGGGGGCTTCGCCTTTCTTTTCGTGGAAAAAAACAACCTTTCCAGCCTGGATCTGGTGAATGTCATACGGGAACATTTAGACCTCGAAGACCACGAGGTTGGCGTGGCGGGCTGGAAAGACAAACGTGCCATTACCCGCCAGTGGATTTCTCTTCCCCGTGAGAAAACATCTGAAGACCGATTAGCCGCGCTGACCGATAAAGGTATAAAGATCCTGCAAAAGAGATGTCACTCCAACAAGCTCCGTATCGGACACCTTTTAGGAAACCGTTTTTCCGTTCTTATCCGAAAACCAGATCCACAAGCTGAAAATAGGGCCGCATCCATCATCCAACGTCTGCTGATACATGGCCTTCCCAACTTTTATGGAGGTCAACGCTTCGGCGCTGGAGGTGACAATCCGCAAAAAGGCCTGGCGTTGTTACTGGGGAAATATCGTCTTCGCTCGGTGCGTAAGAGGAAACTTTTGATCAGCGCCTATAGCTCCCTCCTTTTTAACCTCACCCTGAAAGATCGCATAGAGCAGGACCTTTTCACCAGACTACTTCCTGGCGACATTGCCAAAAAGCATGACACTGGAGGACTTTTCTTGGTCAGTGATGCGGCTAAGGAACAGCCTCGGGCAGACCGGTTGGAGATAAGTGCCACAGGTCCCATTTGGGGAAAGAAGATGAGAAGGGCTGGGGAAGAAGCCGGTGCTCTCGAGGAAAGAATCCTCACCTCGCAGGGTTTGACACCAGATGTTTTTCACAAACAACCAGGAAGCAGGAGATCCCTTAGGGTGGTTATAAGGGAATTTACCATGCAGTCAGAGTTAGAGGGGCTGCGGTTGGAATTTTTTCTGCCTAAAGGTTCTTACGCTACTGTCTTGCTCGACGAGATAATGAAGATCAGCCCGGATGTTTGATGAATTGCTGTCACGAGACCACTAAGATGGGCGTGCCACCGGGCAACCGCAGGGGTTGGTCCCGAGGCGTACCTAAATGGTACGTCGCAGGGGACACCAGAGGACGCGGAAGGGCGACCATATCCGTGGTCGCAGTAAGCGATTCATCAAACATCCGGGCTAACGATTTCCTCAAACCTGTTCAGTTCCATGTTCTTCCTAATTTTACTCGGATGGTAAATGCGTCCGTTGAATGCGATGTAGACACCAGCAGGCAAAACTTGCACCGCAATCACTGCAGAACCGATATTAAAGGGGGCATCGCTGACCTTTGATCTGGCGGGTTCGATCGCTCCTGTTAGTACTATAACTTTGTTTGGAATACCTATCAGCCTTTGTGCCGTTTCAATCATAGTGTCAGTACCGTGAATCACTATGACATATTTATGGGCATCGGATGATATCTTATTAAACAAAAGCCGACGATCATCATCAGTCATATCGAGGCTATCTTTCTTAAACAAGGATTCACACTCATAGTCAAAATTAACCTGGGATTCGCTCAATGTCTGTTCCACTGTTGGCTCACCCACCTCATACTTACTCTTTTTGTCAAAATAAACCTTGTCTATCGTACCCCCTGTGGTATAGATCTTGATCTTCATATTTCTTTTCTCACTACCCTCTACCTTACAGTTACCAACCGCCGCCGCCGCCACCCCCGCCGCCGCCGCCGGACGATCCTCCTCCGCCACTTCCAGAAGATGAGCCAGGTGCGGTGGAAGAAGAAGATATAGCTCCTGTAAGGGAACTACCCAGGCTGGATGCAACTCCCGTTATACCATCCGTTCTCCAGGAATTTCCACTATACCAGTTGGGGCGGTATCTTCCCCCCACAGCACTCGCGGCCAGCACAGTGGCGAATTGCTCACTCCATTCATGTTCCACATCTAGGGCCAAGGCATAAGGAAGGTATTTTTCGAACAGTTCCGGAGTCTTCTCTGGTGGATTCAGGATATTCAGCCGCTCTTTTTCCGCCACCGAGAGGTAGAGCTTAAATCCCTCGATTTTGTCCATGAGCTTTCTGCCCATTAAGGTAGGGGCTTTCAACAGATGGTAAAAAATCGCGTTGATGAAAACTATTACCACAAGAGTGATCCCGGCAAAAGGTGATACAGCGGATGAGAATGCTACCAGGCCGAAAATTTCCCCGGCGAAAAATGGTAGGGCAAAAAGCGTTACTCCTATTGCACCAGTACCGGGAAATAAAAGGAACCCGCCTGAGCCAAGAACTGACTTCCAGGCATTTATCACCATCAAGCCCAGAAAGAAGCACCCTGCCGTCCATATTGACAACCAAAAACACATGAAGACTGCAACTGGTAAGTTCTCGGCAGTGAGAATTACCGAGGCAAGGGTCACAAATGTAATAACCAATCCGACAATAAAATAGCTGGAGTTGAGAATAAAATACTTCTTGTTTGCCCCTTTCATTAGATACTTTTGCAGCTCCTCTAAGGCACCGCCAATCTTCTCGTGGTTTGAGTTCTTTAGTTTGATTTTGTCGCTACCGCCGAAAAGCTTCCGGGCAATTTTCACCTCACCCCCAGACAACTTGGCCTCACCACCACCTGTCCTCTTGAGGGTGAAAGTACCCGCCTCGTCTTCTTTGATGGTTAAGTAGCCCTTTACCGCCATGTTGACCACTGCCACTGCAAACAACTTGTGGTCGAGGCGGCCCAAACGCATAATCAATCGTGCCAAAGCCGGGGAAACCCATTTGGGCGGAGAAAAAAGGGGAAAAATAGTCCCCTCTGGCGGATCTTTGCCCACCTGATACCAAGCGACAAAATAGAAAAAGGTGAGCGCTAATAGCCCAATTAATGCCGCAGCTACAGCACCGTTGTCCTTCAACATATAGCTCAGTTTTTCCTCGCTAGTAGGCTGGGTTACAAAACCCTTGGGCCAGGCCACGGCTATGGTCAAACCCTCTTTGGGCATGAGTGTTCTGGTGGTAGTGAAGATAATATTGCCGTATTGGTCATAATCTGTGATGAAATCCTGACCTTTTTCTCCGAATCTCCCAGTATAGGCAGCGCTCTTGAGAACATCTGCCCCCGGAGGTAGCACCACCAGCGCCTCAACCTTTTCGATAACGAACTCCCAGCCGTTGCCGGTGACATTCCAGTAAAGCTCGTCGAAATCGTCGAAAAAACCCAGTTGACGATCTGTTTTGTAAGTGATGGTGTAGGTGTAGGTTCCAGGTTTGAGCAATACCTCTTTCTTTCCTATATACACTCTTTTGCCGTTCGAGAGCTCTTTGAAGTGGTAAGGCTCGGAAAAACCGTCGCGAAGAACCTCTAACACCTCGAAACCCACCTTGACCTTATTACCGTAACGGTCTTTGTATTTTGTCGGGAAGTCACGGTAAATGCCTCGTTTGATCTGTTGCCTGGCACAGACCACACTAATCTCTTCAGTTACGGTCATGCTGCCGTCCTGCTGCACCTGCATCCGGCTGTTGAACTCAAGTATTCTCTCCGATTGTGCTGAAAAAGTAGGTGCAACAAAACTGACGAGCAGGAGGGATAGAATTACAAACAGAAAGGATAGAAAGGTTCGTACTTTCATCAAATTCCTCCACCGGCTTTTATGAAAATGCCACCTTGGGCACCGCTCTCTCTGCCTCGTCCTCAATTTCAAAAAACTCAGCCTGGGTGAAATTGAAATATTTGGCAACAATGTTACTGGGGAAAGACTCAACCTGAATGTTCAGGTTGCGCACCGTGCCGTTGTAGTAGCGGCGGGCCAATTGGATCTGCTCCTCTATCTCGGATAGTTGCTTTTGGAGGTCGAGAAAATTCTGGTTGGCCTTCAAATCAGGATATCCTTCCGCCACGGCAAACACGTTAGCCAGGGAGCGAGACAGTAGTCCCTCCAGACGACCCTTTTCCCCCACCTCTTGTGCTTGCATGCTCTGGGTCCTGAGTTCTGTGACCTTGGTCAAAAGGTCACGTTCGTGTCCCATGTATCCCTTCACGGTTTCGACCAAATTAGGGATCAGATTGGACCGCCTCTTGAGCTGAACGTCTATGCCACTCCAACCCTCTTCCACCAGATTCCGCAGTCGTACGAACTTGTTGTAAATCAAGATCACAAAAACTATCAGAAGACCGACTAAACCTAGCACAACAACTGTTGAACTCATTTCATTATCCTCACACCTGTTGGTAACCTGTTTGGCTCCATGTACTCGGAGCTTATTAACGCATCTTGAAATGTTTAGGTAATAGCCCAAGTCAATAACAGCAAATTATATGCCACAGATTCAAAAGAAATTCTATCATCCCCTTCTTCTCATTCGTTCCTCCGCTTTTCTGCTCCTTGAAGAGATTATGAAAGTATGAAATATTTGGCTGAAATTTCACCTTATAATTGCTAGTTCATCCAAGTAGATTCCTCAGAGTTCCTCCCCCCTTGACGGAGGAGGCTAGGTCGGGGCTGAATAATTTCAGATGGAAAATAGCAAGAATAGACCATCAACTACAGACCAGTGGCAACAAAGAATTATCGATTCATGGCAACCTGGCACTCTCATCCTCACCTCGGGAAGCCGGATGGCCAGACAAGTTCTACATCGCTATCGACTTCAACAAATAGAGAAGAACCACAAAAGTTGGCAGCCTTTGGAAGCCCGGAGCCTCAATGGCTGGTTGAATAAAGGCTGGCAGGATTTGTGGGAGGATGAATCCCCGGCCGGTTCTTGGCTAAGATTGCACCTTTGGCATGAAATCATTCGTAATAATCCGCCACCCGCCGAGCTACCTTTGGACCTACCTCTCTGCCAAACGCTGGACCAAACCTATGGGGTGCTTATTCGTCACCTTCTGGACCCCACCGAAGCTCAATATCCCTCGCCACTAATTTCATG
This sequence comes from uncultured delta proteobacterium, assembly GCA_963712115.1. Classification (GTDB taxonomy): domain Bacteria; phylum Desulfobacterota; class Syntrophobacteria; order BM002; family BM002; genus BM002. The sequence continues at coordinate 129,472 of CAVQGX010000046.1, forward strand.
GCGGCAGCACGTATGTGGAGAATTCATTTCAGCTCTCAGAGATGTGAACCGCTGGCACCCCGCCGAGCTACCCCTGAAAATAGCTGAGGCCATCAATTCAGGTCGTCTATCTCTGCCCAAGTATTTAATTCTCGCCGCTTTCGAAGCGGTTGCTCCTATCGAAGAGAAACTCTTCCGTGTGCTCAGCCATAAAACGGATGTGGCGGCTTTCTCACTTCCCAAAGAAAAATTTGCAAATGTCCAAGCTGTCACCCTGCCGGATCACAAGCAGGAAATTCTCTATCTTGGACAGAAGTTATTGCACTCATGTCAGGAGTTAAGACCCGGCTCCATAGGGGTTGTAGTGCCCAATTTGGAACTCTACGCCCCTGCTTTGAGAAAGACCCTAAGCACCCTCCTGGGTCAACCATCCACTCTTCGTGAGGAAACCTTCAACATAACCCTAGGTACTCCACTTTTGGAACATCCCTTGGTGCAGGCTGCCTTGATACCCTTCAGATTGCTGGGAGATGAGGAAAAACGTCACCTTCTGATGCAATTACTTCTTTCACCTTATTATGGAGCCTGGGCCGGGAATAGGAGGCAACTGGCCCGCCTGGACCGACACTGGCGGGAGATGACTCCTGAAGCAGATCTGGACTCCCTCTATGGCAAAGCCCATAGCAGGGAGCCCAAGTTAGTACCTTACTTATCTCCGGGAGGAACTGATCTGCTGGAGTTGTTGCTACCATTCCAACACCGCAGCTCCCTTTCGGTCGAAGGATGGAAAGACTCGCTCAATAAGCTTTGGGACCATATTCAATTTCCCGCCCTGGCTGATGAATCTGATCGAGTTGCTTTCAACCACTTGGAATCAACCTTGAACAGCCTGGTCGCCGATCTTGGTTCCTCGACCATGGATTCCCGCACATTTCTTGCGTGGCTTCGACAGGCTCTCTCTGTAGAGACCTTTCAAGTTGCCGGTAGTGAGCAGGCCGGTGTCCAGGTTATGGGGCTAATCGAGTCTCGCGGCCTTGCCTTCCAGCGGCTATTTCTTTTGGGGATGACCTCAACTGCTTTGCCACAACCGGTAAGACCCCTTCCCTTTCTGGATTTCGAGGAGCGCAGACAAATACTGGGTGGTACCCTAAGAAGTCAGTATGAGTTTGCCCACGCCGCCTTTCAACATTTGCTGGCAACTGCCCCGGAGATTATCCTCACTAGACCCGAAGAAATCGAGGGTGAACCTGTTTCAGCCACGCCCTTCTGGCCGACGGGCTGGCAGTCTGCTACCGTAGATTTTTGGACCATACCGGATGCAGCCTGGTCCAGGGCCCGTTGGTTGCGCTCAGCCTGGAAAGGATTCATTGAGCCGCGTACGGAAGATACTGTAGGGGATCATTTAATCACACCCATTTCCTTTCCGAAATCACTCTCGGTGAGCAGTCTGGCCGTTGCTTTCCAGTGCCCCTTCCGCTTTCTCATACAAGAGTTGCTCGAACTTAAACCATTGGCCGAACCTGTTGGCGGCCTCCGCCCCGAAGATCGAGGCCTGAGTGTTCATAATGTACTTGCCTGCATTACCCGGAAGTTACGGTCAAGGCTACAGGAAGGGAATCTCGATTGGGAGATTGTTTTTCCCTCAGTTCAGGAATGTGTGGATGCAGTTCACGAGAAAATGGCTGCAATCCCAACCTGGCAGGTGGAACGTCGCCGTTGGTTGGGCAAGGAATTCGGCCTGCTCAAATTATGGTTTCAGCAAGAGCTCAACCACCTCCAAGGGGGATGGCGCTGGCTGGCTGAGGAAATTCCTTTCAAGGGGTTGACCGTCGAGGGTTGGCCCACTACGCTCAATGGCCGCATCGACCGGGTTGACTTACATCCTGAGTTAGGGTTGCTCTGCTGGGATTATAAGAGCGGCTCCAGTCCTAAGTTCTCGGGAGTCTTCAGCCACCTGAGCGAACCCCAGCTGCCGGCCTACTTGCTGGCCATAGTTCAGGGTTTAGTAAAGATTCCTGGACACTCTCAACTCCATGAATATCCACTCCAGGCAGGCTATATAACTCTGAAGTCGGAAAAAGATCTCAAACTTGATCGTCTTGGGGCTGATGCCGAGCAATGGCAGGATTTGCTCGGTGTCTGGGAAAAACGTCTGGCTGAGCTCGGCCACCAACTACAGCAGGGCGTCTTCCATGCTGAACCTTTGCCTAGTGCCCAGCCGAGAGAGCGAGAGCGACTTTGTTCTTACTGCGGTCTACTTACCATCTGCGATCGTAAGAATCTTGAGGATAGATAGAAAAGAGTTTCATCCATGCTGATTGATAATTTGCCAGACGAACAAACCAGAAATGCGGCGCTAGACATCCGCCGAAGCTTCCACCTGGAAGCCCCGGCAGGCTCAGGTAAAACCTGGCTACTCACCGGTCGTTTCCTCAGGCTCCTGGCAGAAATTGACCATCCCCATGAGATCGTTGCTCTCACCTTCACCAACAAAGCGGCAGGGGAGATGCGCCAGCGTATTCACGACTTTTTAAATAAAACAGCCAAGGGGGAAGCTCCACAGTACCCTCATGAGCAAATTCTCCTAGAGGCGGCGGCTGGTGCCAGAGAGCGTCAGCCGGCCCACCGCTTGCAAGCACCTGATGGCCTGCGAATCATGACCTTCCATGGCTTTTGTCTCCACCTGGTTCAACGTGCTCCCCTGGAAGCCTCGGTCCCACCCGGTTCTAAAGTGATGCCTGACGAGGAGCAACAACAACTCCGCACTAAAGTAGCCGCCAGCACAATTCAAGATTTGCTTTATCGTCCCTCTGGAGACCCTCTGAGACAGGCGGTGGAAAATCGACTTCTCAGGTTAAATAATAATTGGCTGGCTCTCAGGGACGAACTCGCTGATTTGCTGGAAAAGCGTGATCTGCTGGATGACCTTCTAACCCTCATGGGTCGCCATCCGGATAAAGAGCAGCTGGAAGAGATTTTGATCGGGAGGCTGGATCTCTTGCTCAAACTAAGACTTGATAAATGTCGTACTGCCTTTGAGTCAACCTCTCTGGGAAACAATTGGTCCAATTTTGTCGGTCATCTGCATAAACACGGCGCTGAGGCTGCACATCTTTTGCCTGAAATTTTGCCCCCTGCCGAGGGCTCGAAACTTGAAAACTGGCAAGAAATAGCCACAACCCTCACCACCCTTGAAGGAAACCCGAGAAAAAGACTAGGTCCTGCTGCCGGCTTCTACAGAGGGTTCAATAATACTGCCTGGGCGGAAACAATTCAGGAACTTTCTTCTGAAAGTTTGGAAAATTTACAGAACATCAAAAGACTCCCCCTTTTGGCCGATGGTATAGCGAATCTCGACACTCTCTATGATCTGGTCTTGGTGGTGGGGGAGGCGCTAAATCGCTACCGGTCAATCTGCCGACAACGACGTCTTTTAGACTACGTCGAATTGGAACAGGCTGCACTTCGTCTTTTTGACCAGGAAAGCCCCACGGATTTGCAGCTATTCTTAGACCGAAAAATTAAACATCTCTTGGTGGACGAATTTCAGGATACCAGCCGAAGTCAATGGCTGCTGCTTCAAAACCTATGTAGCGGCTGGCAGGCTGACTCCGCTAGGACCCTCTTTGTTGTGGGAGATCCAAAACAGTCTATTTATGCTTTCCGTAAAGCTGAGGTGTCTCTTTTCCTGGAAGCCACGAAAGGTTTACCCCTTCCGGGTCAGGACCCCTTTCCCCTGAATAGTCTCCAGCTTCTTGCCAACTTCCGTTCACATCCCCGCCTAGTTCATTGGCACAATCAGATTTTCGCTCAGACCATCATGAGTCAAGCTGATGACGAAGCCGACGAGGTGGTCCATGTTTCGGCTGAAGCTCTGGTGACACCTACTCCCGATCAGCTTTCTTTGACTATTTTCTCCTCAGAAAACCAAGTTGATCATCCCCGAGAGGCCGAAGCAGAATGGCTTGGCCAGGCGGTGCTGCAAGAATTAGAGCACCTGTCTGAGAAAGAAAAGATAGGTATTCTTCTCTTCGCCCGTACCCACCTGCCTCTCTACCTACAGGGTCTTCAAACCGCCGGCGTGGCAGTGAGGGTACAAGAGGGAGCACCACTTTTGGTGCAAAGGGAGGTTCTTCACCTGCGGCAGATCGCTCATGCCTTGGTTAGGCCTCAGGACGATTTGGCCTGGGCGGCTCTCCTCCGCGCTCCATGGTCCCAGCTCACCCTAGACCAATTTGTCCAGGTTGCCAGCCGACCAGAACCAAGCTGGCCGGACAAGATAAAGACTTTTAAGGAAGACTTCTCAATCATGGGAAAAGTTTGGCAGGCAATGACCAAGGCCCGCCAGCGATTGGGCCGGGCTGGTCTGGCAGAACTGGTGGAAAATGTCTGGGTTGAACTCGACGGTCCTGCGGCCGTGGCAAGCAATAGCTCCACCGCAGGTGTTGCAAATTGCCGCAGCTACCTGGACATTTTAGCTCAGGCAGAGCAAGGACTACCTGAGGACACTTTGGTTAAGGCTGAAATGTTGCTCCAGAATGCTTATGCCCCACCCGATCCGGGGGCAGCTCCTTCCCCAGTTGAACTGATGACGGTCCATCGGGCAAAGGGGTTGGAATTCGATGTAGTTTTCCTTCCTTTCCTGGACTGGAACCCATTGAGCGGTGGCCGCCTTTCTCAGCCCCCCTATATTGTGGAGAGATTACCAGGTTCCAGAGGAGAGCACCTGATAGCAATGGCTCCGGACCGGCGGCGAGAGAAAACGGCTGGGTTGTATAAGCTGTTGCGAGATATTGGCAACAAAAAGAAACTGGCCGAAGCAAAACGGCTATTCTACGTTGCAGTAACCCGGGCACGGAGGAGTCTCTATCTTAGTGGGGTGGTGGGGACAAGGGATGGAGAACTATCTCCCCAAAAGGATAGCCCCCTTTGGTGGCTCTGCAACCACCACCGGCTGAAGCTGTCGGAGAAGCAAGAGCTCATTGCAGAGAATAATGATTATCTTGATCTTTACTTCAATCCCCTTGTCACCCCTAGAATTGTCCATGAAAAAGTTGGGGTCCATGTGCTCCCCGAACCTCTACCATTTTCTCCTGAGCCCTTACCCTACTCCACCCTTGCCCCGTCGCAAATGGTAGATTGGGGTCAAGCAAATGCAGAGCACATAGAAGATCCAAACGCTAGGGCAAGGGGGGCGGTTACCCACAGGCTCATTGAACACTTATCCCATGGCCGGCCTCTTCCTGAGCCCGTTGCCCTGGTGGCCGCTCTCATTAGCGAAGGGGTTTCGGAGACTGCTGCAAAATCATTGGCAAATGAAATACTCAAAGAAATTCAGCTTTGCTTGCAGGAGGATTTTTTCAGCTGGCTGTTAAAGCAAGACCACCCTCAGTCCCATAGTGAATGGAGTCTAGAGGATCTGCCAGCCGCAGATAAAATCCGTACCGGCACCGTGGATCGGATAGTCTTCGATGGCAATGCATGGTGGGTCGTAGACTACAAGACCAGCCGTCCACTAGGCGGCGAGAGCGTGGATAGCTTTCTCGAGCGGGAGACCCATCGATATAGGCCGCAGCTTCATGCCTATGGAGAGATGGTGGCCAACTACTTCAAGGTAGACCTAAGTTCGGTTCGAACTGTTCTCTACTTCACCGCACTGCAACGCCAGGTCGAAGTTAAGTCCAACTCCTGAATATTGCATTAAATTGTCCATTCTCCTAAAACCAATATCCCCTCATCCAATCAACTATTTATCAATTTAAAATCATCACCAAAAAATTACCCATTTCTTCCGGGTATTAAATGGGTAATTTTCCCAAAACATATCACGGTAAAAAATGGGTAAAAATTGGAATATTTAGTGAATAGTGCCTAGTGCCTAGTGCTTAGTTTTCCACGGAGGTTTCAATGCTCAGGAGCTTGGCGCCCTGCTTCAGGATAAATTCACCATTTATGGTCTCCCAAATCCAACCGGAATTTCCGTACCCTCCTACGGGCTTGCCAACGAAGGCCCCTTGCCATGACTCCGAACGCGGCTGATTCACGGCTATGGTCCCAAAGACCCCAAATTTCATCTCCTCTACCGGGTGGCAATAGGGTTCTCCCACCAGTTCTTCCCCAACCTTCAGGGCCTCTTGCTCATCCCCGTAGATTGAAGCTCTCAGGCCGTAGCGGTTATCCCGAGCCAAACGAATCGCTTCTTCAGTGGTAGAGAAAGATTGAATAAAAGAAACCGGGCCAAAGGTCTCATCTTGCATGCCCAGCATATCATGGGTGGCATCGACCACCACTGTTGGATGGACCAGATTGCCTTCAATTGTCCCACCGAGAACGATACGGGCTCCGCGAGCCTCTGCATCCTTTAGCTGAGCTTTGATATTGGCAATTGCTCTAGCGCTTGCCACAGGCCCCATCTGGGTGGCTGGATCTTCAGGATTGCCCAGCTTTATCGAGCGACTGAGTTCCAGAAATATCTGCAAAAACTCTTCATGGATCGACTCATGGAGATAAACACGCTCGGGGGCGGTGCAGGTCTGACCAGCATAGATATATTTGGATTCGGCCAGCTCCTGGGCTGCAGCCACTAGGTCACTTCCAGGGAGCACTATGAAAGGATCTTTGCCTGGTCCTTCGAAGACAAACTTTTTCCCATAATGCTTAATAGAATCTTCATAACGGCCAGCATAAGCATCTGTGCCAAACAGACAGATTGCCGGGGTTTGGGGATCTGCTATGGCATGCTCAATAAAAGTCTTACCATCTGCATAGTCAAAACTGATGGCATCTCCAAAAATGGGCTGGTAAACTGATTCGGTAAAACTGGCGATCTCGGAGCCCCGCGAGGCAAACTTAACCCGTACCCGGTTTCCAACCAAATAAATGGAGACTATGGCAGTATTGAGCCAAGCGCTGCCGTTGTAAGGCAAGATTAGGGCGACTTCTTGCCCAGGGCCACACAGGGGTTGCCTGGCAGCAAAAGTAGGTATCATTGCCTCAAAACCCTTTAAGTTCCTCAGATTGACATCCACTTCTATACTGCATTCTCGATAGGTGAAACCGGTGTCCCGGATGGCAATCAAAATAAGTTCATCCCGCTTCTCCTTTATCTTTGCTCTCAAACGGTGCACCCGTTCCAGTCTCTCCTCGATTCCCACCATTTTGTTTACCTCGCCAATTAAAATACATAAGCAAACTTTGGACTATTATCTTATACTGTTGTATTTGTTTGTCATCATAAACTTTTATTGCTGCCCGCTGCCCCCTGCGAGCTGTCAGCTGAATACCCTCTTGCTTTTTTCAAGGAGGCCATTATTTTATAGAGCGGTCAGCTTTCTGATAAATGTCTAAAATGAACTAAAATTTTCAAAATGCCTAAAGTTCTTAAGTAGAGAATTGCTTAAGAAGTCTATTTATGAGCATCTTTGCCCTGTTGGTGTAAAATTCCCTGACCGTTCGAAGCTTCTTTTTTTACTGAAAGCTGATAGCTGACAGTTATTACTAAGGGCTATTACTAAGGGATGGAGAAAAAGATGGAAGAAGAGAAAGTCTATTTCAAGGTGGGCGATGAGGTCTGGCGTAAAGGAGGGTATTTTTACCAGAGAAGTACCATTACAGCTATGGATGGCGATAAGGTGACCTTAGGAAATAAACAGAGCACCATCGACGAGCTTCTGCCAGTTTCGGTTTTTAAGGTTCCCGAGGCGATTGAGGGGTTAACTTATGAAACCCACATTTACGATTATCTTGTATTTAGAACCTACTCCAGCAACCGGGTGACTGATATGGGTAACCGAGAGAAGGCTGAGGGTCTGTATGTGGAGAAACCGGTGTGCGACAATTACCGGCGTCAGCATTTTCCCGGGCACCCGGCGGGAAAGGCTGATGTTTTGAGGTTGCTTGCTGAGCTTGAGGCACAGACCTAGAATACAGCAGGCAGCTAGCAGCGGACAGTATTGTCTAATATGCAAGATCTCCCCATCAACCAGAATCGAGGCCGTGGTAAATGATCAGAGCCGAGGTAAAAAAAATAGAAAATTGGATTAGGGAAGTACGCCGTGATTTCCACAAGCATCCGGAACCGCGGTTCAAGGAAACACGCACGGCCGCGGAAATAGCAGAACACCTACATAGTATTGGCCTCGAGGTCAAGACCGGTGTGGGCGGCACTGGGGTGGTGGGCTTGCTTCGTGGTGCTTCTCCCGGCAAGACCTTCGCTATCCGGGCCGATATGGACGCCCTGCCAATTGCAGAAGAGACCGGTGCCGATTACGCCTCATGTAATCCTGGTTTTATGCACGCCTGTGGCCATGATGCTCACATGGCCATGGCTCTAGGCACGGCCCGGGCGCTGGCCTCGTCCTCTGGACCTATAAGCGGCCAAGTCAAATTTATTTTCCAACCTGGAGAAGAAGGTGGACACGGCGCCAGAGAGATGATTTCCGACGGAGTTCTAGAGAACCCTAAAGTGGACACTATAGTGGCAGCTCATGTTGCTCCCCTCATACCATTCGGCACGGTGGGCATCTATCTGAGAGAAGCTTGCGCCTCTGCAGACGCCTTTTACATCAAGATCACCGGCAAGGGCGCCCATGCAGCCTATCCCCACTTGAGCCAGGACCCGGTGTTGGGAGGTGCTCATTTAATTACCGCTATTCAGTCTATAGTGAGTCGCAACACCGATCCCAGTCGGGGTCTAGTTGTCAGTGTCACCCAGGTTCAGGCTGGTACTGCCACCAATGTCATTCCCGAAGAAATAATGATTGCAGGCACGATTCGGGCTCTCAACGATGATGTGCGTAGGCATGCCATGAAGAGATTAGAGGAAATGGCGATCTCTATCTGCCAGGCTCATGACCTTCGTAGCCAAGTTAGCTACGGTGACGGATACCCCATTATGAGAAATCACGAGCCCATTAGCCGCTTCGTTGCCGAAGCAGCCAGCGAAATGCTTGGAGAGGATAAAGTGATCATCCGCCAACCTAAATTCGGCAGCGAAGACTTTGCTTATTTTCTGGCACGCTGCCCTGGAGCCGGCTATGAACTCGGGTGTTCCAATGAGGCCAAGGGCATAACCAACATGCTGCACACCCCTCAGTTTGAAATTGACGAAGATGTATTGCCCCTTGGCGTTGAGCTCTACCTCCGCTTAATAGAAAAGTATTTTCAATAGCTTACAGCTGTCAGCCGTCAGCCATAGTAAATAAGACAAGGAGGGGCACCATGAAAGATTTCAAGAAGCTAAAGGTGTGGGAGAAGGCTCATCGTCTGACTTTGGATGTTTATCAAACGTCCGCAACCTTTCCGCGAGAAGAGTTATACGGCCTAACTAGTCAAATTAGACGTTCATGTTTATCAATTCCAACCAACATAGCTGAAGGTTGCGGCAGGTGTAGCGACACAGACTTTGCTCGCTTCTTGCAAATCTCTATGGGTTCATCGAGCGAAGTCGAATACCTTCTAATCCTCAGTAGAGACTTGCAGATATTAACCAATGATGACTACGAGACACTCAGCGACGACGTTATCCAAATAAAGCGCATGCTTACCTCACTCATCAAAACCTTGAGAAGCTGATAGCTGATCGCTGACGGCTGATAGCTAAAATATGATTTCATTTGACAAAGTAAGTAAATCCTTTGCCAAGCAAGACATTCTGCAGAACTGTTCCTTTCAGCTAAATGCTGGGGAGCGGGTGGGCATTATAGGAGCGAATGGTTCAGGTAAAAGCACGGTCTTCAAACTCCTCCTAGGCCTTGAACATCCTGATCAAGGTCAGATTTCCAAACCCAAGAATCTTCGTCTGGGATATTTACCTCAAGACGTCCTGCAATTTAGTGGTAAGACGGTCCTAGCTCAGGTCATGGATGTGGCAGAAGAAGTCCTGACAATCGAGAGAGAGCTCTCTTTGCTGGCCGACCTATTGGAAAAACCCCTGCCTGGAGCAGAGTTGGCCCATGCAGCTCAGCGCCAGAGCCGGCTGCTCGAAGAATATGAGAGGCTGGGTGGCTATGATCTCGAGGCCAGGGCCCGCAAGGTGCTCGGCGGCCTTGGCTTTGACTGAAGACGATATGCATAAGCCGGTTGAAGAGATGAGTGGCGGCTGGGCCATGCGAGTTGCCTTAGCCCGAATCCTCCTGGCAGAGCCAGATCTAATATTGCTCGACGAGCCCACCAACCATCTTGACCTGGACTCACTCATTTGGCTCGAGGACTATCTTGTTCAGACCCCGTCTTCACTTATGCTTGTTTCCCACGATCGGGTGTTTCTGGATAATGTTGTCCATAAACTCCTAGAATTGGAAAATGGACAGATAACCTCATACCCGGGAGATTTCCAACATTACCTGGCAGAAAAGGAAAAAAAGATACAAAGCCAATGGTCTGCCTACAATAATCAGCAAGAGCAGATTCGTCAGGTAAAAAGGTTTATAGATCGCAATCGAGCTCGCAAAGATCGGGCCCGCCAGGTACAAGGCCGCATTAAAATGCTGGACAAAATGGCCCTGATCAAACCGCCCACCTCCCCTGATCGCTTTTCCTTTACCTTCCCACCCCCGTCTCGTGCACCAAAGGTAGTGCTGGAACTGAAGAAAATTACCAAGAGCTATGGAGAGCAGGCTGTTTTCAGCGATATGGACCTTACCATCCAGCGAGGGGACCGGGTTGCACTTCTTGGTCCCAACGGAACAGGCAAGACCACCCTGGTCAAATTAATGGCAGGAGTACTTGACCCAGACAGCGGCCAACTGTCGCTCGGCAGTGGTGTTAGTATCGCCTATTTCGCCCAGCAGCAACTGGAGCTTCTCAATCCGCAGCAAACCGTGCTGGAATCCCTCAGTTCTATGGCCGGAGACATGGGTCAGGGTCAGCTGCGAAACCTTCTAGGCGGTTTCCTTTTCCGCAACCAGGAGGTGGACAAGCGTGTTTCGGTTCTCAGCGGCGGCGAGCGTAGCCGACTTCTCCTCTGTCAAATCCTGGTGCAGCAGGCAAACTTGCTCTTGTTGGATGAGCCCAATAACCACCTGGATATTCAAGGTCGCCGCGTTCTGGAAGAGGCTTTACAAGCATACAGAGGTACTATCTGTCTGGTGAGTCACGACCGCCACCTGATTAATGCTGTGGCAAATAAAGTTCTAGTAATTACAGAGGGGAAGGCAGAGACATTTCCTGGTAATTACGATGATTTTCAGGCGATCTGGAAAAAGCGCCTCCAAACTCCAGAGCTCGAGACCCAACCACCTTCGGACCAGAGTGGAACCACTATAGTTTCCAGGAAAAACAAAGAGCAAAAGAGATTGGAAGCCGCCTGGCGGAACGAACTCTCCCGCATGAAAGCACCACTTGCCCAACGAATGGAAAACTTGGAACAGACCATCGAGGGAATAACCTGCCGATTAGAGGAATTAAACCATCTTCTGGCGCAACCAGACATCTATGAAAATGGTACTGACATAAAGCAACTGAATCGTGAATACACAGAGCTGAAAAGGTTCTTAGAGGAGCACAACCGGCAATGGGAGGAGACTGCTATAGAAATGGAAGCACTGGAGGAGTCCTTTTGGCAAGACAAGACACTTGTGAATTAACAGTGACAGAGATTTGGAACAGAGAAAAGAAGGTGGCAAAACTTTATCATTAAATTCAATTTGACCCATGATTTTCCCCTTGGTATGTTAATTTTTAGGCTCGTCCTCTCTAGACAGAGTCTGCCCATGCCTGATATCGTTTGAAAAGCAGAGAAAATGAAAAAAATCCTATCCTCTTGGAGGATTGGGATCGCAGAAAATTTTTCAATATCCTTCTAAAGAAGTTTGGCAATTAGTGGTTCCCTCTAACGATGTCTTAGCAGTGGCACAGCCTTTTTCATACATCAGGACAAAGCTCGGGTGGTAACCGAGGTAACCGAGAGCATCCCTACTAAATAATAAAGCTCCGATCCACATTTCTTATGAAAAACCTCGATAAAGTGAATAATTCATTCATCCAGTCAGAAACCAAGCGAGACCTCCTCATTCTGCTTCTTCTCTCTGCGGCTCTAAAGATCTCAATATCTTTATTCACCAAGGTGATCAACCACGACGGAGTGCTTTACATCACAGCGGCGCAAAAGCTCGCTGCAGGGTCTTTTAAGGAGGCACTAGACATTCATGGAATGCCCCTCTACCCCCTATTCATAGTTCTAACACACTATGTTGTCCCAAATTGGGTAGCAGCCGCACGTCTTGTCTCAGTCGTAGCTTCGATTCTGACTATCATCCCTCTTTACCTTCTCACAAAAGAGATCTTCTCCCGTAAGGCTGCTCTGTGGGCCTGTGCTGCTTTTGCGCTGCTACCTTTATCGAACCACTTGTCAGTTGAGATTATTCGTGACCCCCTATTCCTTTTCTTCCTTGCATGGGCTACCTACTTTGCTATTCTTGCTATAAATTCAAAGAGATTATTGCACTTCTTGCTGAGTTCTCTTTTTTGCTCCTTTTCCATTTTTTTCAGGATCGAAGGTCTAGTTTTGTACTTGTTTTACCTTCTTTTCATCCTCCACCTGTTTTTACGGAGATCACAGGAGAGAAGAAATCTGCTTAAAGGTATATCGATATACATCGCTCCTACCCTTTTACTATTCATTATAAGTTCATTTATATTTCCAGTAGGGTGGTCGTCAACTTTCACAAATAGTGCAATCATTTTAGAGATAAGGAGATTCTTGAATCTGGGGTTCCTAGAAAATTACAAATTAATCTACAATCAACTAATAAAATTTGAATCCACAACGCCGAATAGAGCAAATGTCCAAAATTTCATCGAAATCGTTATACATTACATGCCCATAATTTATTTGTTTGGACTGCTACATAGCTTCATCAAAGCACTTTTTCCAATATACCTCATACCGCTGGTAGTGGGATTCTGGCATGCGAGAAATCGGAATAGTGCCTTTATACTTTTGTTGGCGGGTTGTTATCTCTTGATGTCTTACTATTATTTAATAAGAATGGATTCTGTTCGAGTGAGATTTTTGCTCACGCCTGCCTTTCTATTGCATCCTTGGATTGGATTTGGAATAGACCGACTTTACACTTATGTAAAAGGTTCATCCAGGCGACGCCTGTTCACAATCTTACTTGTAATCTTTTTCGCACTACTGCCCGCTTACAGATCTTTGAAAATCATCTGGAAACAAGACACCGTCCTTCTAGAAGCTGGCAAGTGGATCGCAGCCGTCCCGCAGTTTCAAGCAGCAGAAATCATTACCACCGACAGAAGAGTCGCATTTTACGCAGGTCGCGGAGCAGACTTTGTCTTTTACCCAAAATCAGATTACTCCGAGATGGAAACATTTGCCGCAAAAGAGGAAATGGATCTCCTGATCGTTAAGACGTCCAAAAAAAAGAAAAATCAGACTCCTCGCTTTAAAAAGTATAGAAAAGTTGAGGAATTCGTAGGAGTGAAAGACATTGTTAGCATCTACTGTTCTCCCAGACTTTACGGAACAGTTAAAGGTAAAATATGATGATCGAAAATACAAACTGACTTTTCTTCTTTAAAGATTTGCCAAGGGAGGCACTCGCGCCTCTTCCCAGACATGCAACGTCCTACGCTGGCGATTAGCTTAATGATCTTGACAGCAAAACCTCTAACTGCTAGAAATCATTGACAGGAGGGATGGCCGAGAGGTTGAAGGCGGCGGTCTTGAAAACCGTTGTCCCGTGATGAGCGGGACCGGGGGTTCGAATCCCTCTCCCTCCGCCACTGCCAACTGGCAGCCGGCAGGAGGCAGCTAGCAGCGAAGGGATCTGACCCAATTGTAATTTAGATTAATATTCGGTTCGTCGGCTGAGAGCTGACCGCTGAAGGCTAATAGCTAAAAACCGGAGAGATGGCCGAGTTGGCTGAAGGCGCTCGCCTGCTAAGCGAGTGTAGGGTGAAAAGCTCTACCGAGGGTTCGAATCCCTCTCTCTCCGCCATTTCAATAACTTAGCCCAGGTTAATCCTGGGCTTTTTTATTCTCTTTACCTTCCTCTAGTGTGCCACTTTGCCGTTTAAAATTCTCACAACCTCGTACACACTCGCCTCGATGGAGTGCAAATAACTCTCCGTGGTGGCCTGCCTCCGGTGGCGTAGAAGTTTCTGGATTTGCTTCATGGAAGCCTTGCCAGAATCATTCAAAAGGCTTGAGACATGGTGCCGGATCGCATGAAAGCCAAAAGGCTTTACTCCTGACCTCTTGCAAAGCTTTCCCATCATGTAACGCAATTGATGGCCACTGAATTGGAACACGTGAGGACTTGTCTTGTCTCTCCGCTTCCAGCGATTATGAAGCACATTATGGAGAGTGTCATTCATGGGAAGATAATCTTCCTGTAATTCACCGCCCCTACGCTTCCTAGTATAAAGTCTCACCCAGCGTTGCTCAAAGTTCACATCCTCCCAAGTTAGTCTTACGACCTCACTCCTGCGTGCTAAAAGATGGTAAAGCGCATCCAGAAAGTCCCTCTCATCCACGGTAGCTGCTATCCGCACTTTGTCAATGTCCTCAGGAGGTGGAACATAAGGTCGATACGGTTCTTCTGGATACTTCTCTATGGGATCGCATGGGTTTCTGCCTTCTATGACCTCCTGGCGGAGGCCCCAGTTGTAAAGTGCCTTTAGATCACGGAGATCCCTGTTCGCAGTCTTGGCACCATTTCTTGCCGCCCTAACATTTAGATAATCGCTGATCTGTTTAGTAGTAATTATCGCAACTGGGACGTCAGCGCCCAAAGAAGCCAAAAATGACCGATAAACAAAAGCCTTTTGCCGAACAGTATTAAGTCTCATCCGCGCTTTTATGTCATCAAGATACGCTGTCGCCAACTCCTGAAAGGAGGGCATAGGGATCTCTTTTGGCGGAAGGGCGTTTAACTCTTGTCGCTTCTTGGCCTCCCATAGCACCGCTGCTCGCCTGGTCTGAAAGCCTTCTTTTTTGATCCGTTCGCCCTGGTGCTGGAACTTGGACACCCACCATCCTCGATTTTTGCTCTTCCAGACGCCCATAGTTACCCCTTTCCTTCAAATAGGCCAAAACGTCATCCACATCGAATCTCGCACCACGAAGGTCACGGCCTACTCCTATGAAGAAATGCGGATACTCTCGCCAGACCTTACGCAAAAGACTGATGCTACATTTGAGCTCTTTCGCAAGGCCCTCTGCATCAACTATGGACATAATTCCTTATTCCATAATAAATGTCCACCTATCAGCTTCTTATGGATATTGTCGCTAAACTTATCCGAACGCATCTTTGTGTATTTCCTCATTCGAAAAACCTCCTTACAAGAAACCTTGGACAAAAAAATCTGAACAAATACCTTTGCTTCTGCACAATGGCTTCTAGGTTAATAGAAATATAGTCAAATAACACTCTAGAGGATTTAGGTAGTCCATAATTTTTGAGTCCTATCTTACTAGCTCCAATTTCTTCCTTGACTGTTTACCTGAGCTGGATCGAAACTTCTTACCCTTTGTAACTCTGGTAACACTTTCATCTTTTACTTTAAATTTCAATGTTTTATTACGCTTCATACCGGTAACTCCTTGGGTAACTCTGTGGGACTTTCCAGCTTTTACCGGAGTTACCATGTTCTCTGAGTTACCAAAGTTACCAGAGTTACCACTTATATACTCCCCGTACCTTTTCTTCTTTACCTCACCACTCTTATACATAGTAAATAGAAGTTTTTTGGTGGCACCATGGTTTCTTCCCAGGTGCTTAGCTATTTTTTTAGGAGTAAGTGGTTCATCTGCATCTCGTAATAGATCAAGGACTTCTTGGCGCTCTTTACTTCTCTCGAAGTCCTCGGCATTGCCAAGCAGGTGCCAAGTAAATGTAGCTTGATCAAATTTTAGAGCTACTTCTTTCTCTTCTACGTCTCTACCAGTGATAGATAAAACTGCATCAGCCCTCATCCTCCCCTTTTGGAGAATTAAAATCGTATCCGCCGCTGCGTTGAGGCCTAATGTCCCGCTCACAGAGTCAAACACATCTTCAGCAGGCTCTTTCCTAAGATGATGTACTGGAATGACCCCTTAAATCTGCACAAATCAGAGCAAGCTGATGAGAGCGTCCTGAGAGGGGTTCTGGGTTGATTTCAGCATAGACTCATATTCATTCGGAGGACAATAGCCAATAGCAGAATGAAGCCGCTTTTGGTTGTAAACGTCATCGATAAAATAAGGAATTCTTCTTTGCACATCTTCCATGGTGCGATATTCCCAAAGATGCACTTCCTCCGATTTTAGGGTTTTCATAAAACTTTCAACATAAGCATTATCAAAGGGGTTGCCTTTGCGGCTCATGCTTATTTGAAACCGATAAAACTCGAGCTCTTTGATATAATCTTTGGACGCATATTGCACACCGCGATCGGAATGATGAATGCAGCCCGGAGCTGGATTGCGCTGGTCAATGGCCATGCGTAAAGCAGAAAGTGTCAGCTCCGTATCCAGATTGCGTGAGAGCGCATAGCCAATGGCCTTTCTGGAATATACGTCCAGAATGACCGCCAGGTACATAAAACATACCATGATATGGATGTACGTAATATCAGCCACCCACAACTGGTTTATACCATCCACTGTGCGATCCTGGATCAGGTTGGGATAAACCCTAAAATTGTGGTTGCTATCGGTTGTGCAGATCCATTTACGCTTGCGCGGTCGACAGCTCCAGCCCTTCTCACGCATGATCCGGGCAACTTTCTTGTGGTTGATGATCCAGCCTTCGCGTTGAAGCTGTTTGGTTACCCGGCGATATCCGTACCGGGGAAAGTCCAGGCACATTTGCTCCATACGCTTAATCAGTGCTTGATCAGAAGGCTTTTTCTTCGGCTTATAATAATATGTTCGTCTGGGCAGTTTCATCAGTTCGCACCCCCTTTCAACACTTTGGATGAGGGCGCGGTTTTCGGTAATGAACTTTGCTTTTTCTCGGCTTGTTTGAGGCTGTTGCGTACAGCTTTTTTTAAGAATTCATTTTCCAGTGTGACTTTGCCCAACAGCCTCTCAAGTTCCCGGACGCGAGCTTCCAGTTCGGCTTCCCGGGATGGCTCCGGATCCAGCTTGCCGTCGGCATACTGTTTTTTCCAGGTGTAAAGCTGTCCGGAAGCGATGTTATAACGCCGGCACAGTTCAGCAGGGCCGGCAGTCTCACTGAGCAACTGCTCAACGACCGATCTTTTAAAATCTTGAGTGAACCGTCTTCGTTTCATCTCGGGGTCCTTTCGCCTTCCTTCGGGAGGCTGTAACCCTCTCTTAACACTCAACTACTTTTTGTGCAATCGAAGGGGTTCACTCCATACTACCAATACAGACAGTTGATACTCCTCTGCCAATTCCTTAAATCCTTCGAGTGCGAGATAATCTTCCAATTGGAGATTCCCGTGTTTCCTGGGACGGTGTCTAATCCTAGCTAGGGTGTCCACGATTACCAGCTTAATATGCGGGTGTTGTTTGATCCATTTCTTAAAATGATCAATTCCTCCCTCATCTACCTTAGGCCATGAAGTGTATAGATAAAGATCATTAGGTGCAGGTGCTCCCTGCAGTACCTTCTCTAAACGTTGCTTGAGTCGTTTAAAATTGTCCTCCAAGGACAAGTAGATAACACTACCTCGCACAACATCTACCTTTCCCAGGGCTTTGTTTCCAATAGTAATGGCCACAGCAAGATTGAGTGCTGCAAACGACTTCCCCATCTTTGGCTTGCCGCATAAAAGGGTTAACCCTTCGGGCAGTATACCTGGGACGACCCAGTATGGCTCTTTTAACTCTTTGGCCATGAGTTCGGCAGCTGTATATCCTTTCGGTTGTTCTCTTTTTCTCGCTTCAATATATGCTTTTCCTGGCGGATACTTCCATGCAGATTCAATCTTGCGGAGTGCCTCTTCTTCTGGAAATGGCGGACTGCAGTTTGCAGCCGCCTTTATCACCAAAACATAGGCTTCATCTTTCGACATTTTCTTGGCCCGGAGTTGGCAGGCATACCTAAAAAGCTCTATATCCCTTCGACCTTCAGGAACACCTTCCAGTATTTCTGTAGGGTCTACTCTGGAATGGGATTTAAATAGATCTTCATGTCTTGGACCTTCAAGTTCATCCAAAAGCCATTTAGGGCATGGAGCAATTGCCACAGTTTTGGGATCACTTGAGAGTGCCCACCTGTACCTCCTTCCAGATACATGCAAACTCGGAGGGGCAACGATATAACCACCATCAGCTTTAACGTCCACTCCCTGCCTAATACTCGCCTTGCTCTTAATCACACTCCCTGGATGAGCAAAAATGATATGGTGACCTCCACCGCCCGTAATGGTCTCAGCAGTGTCAGGGAGCTCATCATGCTGCTGTTCTAGCTCAAGTAATGAATCCTCGCCGCCATGTCTTGAATCAATGTCCAGGACCAATAGCCCAGATTCTTGGCCGGTGACTACACCCACATTTGCATCAGGCCACTTTTCCCACCATTTCCTGATGAAAGAGCGATAAGTTGTCGCATCTTTATGCCCGTTCTTCGTACGAGGATGCTTACCAATGCTCTTACAGTCCTTCTTTTTGCACGAGCAACCGTTCTTGGTGGGGGTGTGCAATGGAAACACAGGCCAACCTCGTGCAGCATAAGAAAGTGCTGACTTAAGCGGTCTTTTATCTTTGGTATTCATTGCAATTCACCTTGAATGAGCTATGGCCTGTTGCGATACCCGATAAGCAATCTCTGATTCTCAATTACTTGCTGCTCACATCTAACTTTTCGGCCAAGCGTTGCAGCTCTCTCTCAATCGCTCGTGGGATCTCCTTCTTACCAGTCAGCCACCTTGACACAAGAGGTTGAGAGACATTGAAGTAGAGAGCAAGGAGATCCTGAGTGACTCCATGCTTCTTAAAAGCTGATTTTGTCCTGTGCGGTTTCGGTTTCAGTACTTCTAGTTCTTTGATCATGGCAGTTGCCTCCTTTCCTTTATGCCGCTCTCTAGGCGGCTAAGTCATGACTTTGACTTCTATTGAAGTCCATGCTATACAAAAAAGAGCTGGGGTTGCGGAGCCTCTTCGAGAGAAAAAAGCTCCGAAACTTTAGTTTTCAGCGAAAGCCGCTCTGGGTTGCCAGCCATGGGGAGCGGCTTTTGCATTATGATTACTATCCTATCACTTCTAAGTAATGCTTCAACTTCAAAATCTACGTGGTCATTTGCGACGATAGGTCGCACCTAGTCTAACAACTCAAGCTAAGTAGTATGCTATCTCGGCAGCGTTTCGATTATGCTACCCCAATAGACAAAATCTCATTCTCCTCCGGTGCTCTCGCCTCGACAACTGACAAAATATTGTGCCAATTTAGATACCAGCAAAAGTGTGAATTAAGGGATGTAATAGCCACTCTGCTCCCTCCATTTTGCGCCAGCCGTTTAATCTCAGAAATGGTGGTTTTTCGTATTGACGGGATCCGAATCGCTACTGTAGTCTTATCTGTATAAGAGTATAGTTAAGAACAGGGTAAGGTACTCTACTTTCTATTATGATTCGGTTCCCCTGCGGTCTTGATGATTGGTAGATATTTTCTGAATCAACACTTACAAACGGGGACCCTTCCTTGGAACGGTGTGCCGCATCGGTTAACCCGAAGCGCCTAAAGGACCAACAGGGACCTCATCTAGTTACGAAGGGTTCAAGACAGTCTGCCAACATCACTTCCGCAGGGGCTTTTTTGTCGGAGCTTCGGCTCCGCTTTTTTGTTGGCATCGGGTTTGCGTTAAGGGTGCCTGGTATTAGTATTCTGTTCCGCTTCACACATCTCCTTATCTTTAATAAGCCTCCACCGACCGAGTGCGGATGGTTGGTGGGGGTTCTTTTTTCTTCCATTTTCAACTTCACCTATGCTAAGTTACTTCTTGGACAGAGAGCCTTCTCTGTCCGGTGCCCCGACCCCCAGCTGCTAAGTGCCCCGGTTGCTGGGGGTTTTTTGTTGTGATGCAGTCTCACTTGGCACCTTTCCATATCTTGTGCCAGAGTGAAACCCAGCAGAGCGTAGTGTGTAATGTAAAATCTTGTGGCGTCGACAGGTTGTTGAGAACCAGCATCAGTTTAGTGGATCTGAGTATGAATTTGCTTGATTTCCATGGACATTCTTGAGATATTTAATTCGCAACATTTAATCTAGACGGTTCCTTGCTTCGCCAGCAACGGTTGGGGCATTCGGTTACCGACGGCGCCAATTCAGTATTCACCTTCCATATCCTCTACAGAAAATCGCCTCAACTTAAGATTGCCATTAAGAGTTTTGTTGGACAGATTCCGGAAAAATTGATCTGAATGATTTGCTACTTGTACTCCGATAAGTCTTAAAAAATCTCAATTCGGCACCAAGGGAGGGCAAGGCATCATGAAGGTTTATCTTATTACTCAGGAGGGGCTGAGAGGCGAGAGGATTTTTCTATTAGAAAGTCGCGTCACCATTGGTCGGGCAACAGAGAATGATATTCATTTGACTGAACACTCTGTCTCAAGGCAGCACGCTGTGGTCTACCTCACAGAAGGGGAGCCCATCGTGGAAGACCTCGACAGTTCTAACGGGACCTTTGTCAACGAGGAACAGGTGAAAAAAGCGGTCCTGAAGAGCGGAGACGCACTCCGGGTCGGAAAGGTGACGTTTCGGTTCCTTCAAGAAGAAGTTGTAGAAAAGCAAATCGACATCAAGGACACTCAGGTATTCGAACTGACGGATATAGCGAGTACTTCGGATGAGGAAACCTTACCCCTGAGATCCAGAAGAGTTGTCGGTACCATATCTAAAATCCCAGTGTTTTCTAGCCTCAGTGAGGAAGGCCTTGAGCAACTCTGTAAGGGAGCAAGATTAGTAGTTTTTGATAAAGGCAAAACAATCATCCGGCACGGTGATTGGGCGAATTGTTTATTTGTCATTTTGGATGGCAAGGTTCGAATCTTCACCTACGATCACCAAGGAAAAGATGTTACTTTGCGCTTTCTTTCGGAAAATCATTTTTTTGGTGAAAGTTCTTTTATTACTGGGCGCCCCAGCACTGCCATGGTTCAAGCAGCAGAGGAGACCCTCCTTTGCAAACTGGATTTCGAGGCTATTCGGGGGATAATCCAAGAGTTTCCAATCGTTAAGGGCATACTGGAACAGTATCACCGAGAACGTGACAAGGAGGCGCAAGGCAAAAAGAAGGCAGCCGGCTTTGAACAACGGGGCCATCCCCGCTACGAGCTAAGGCTTGCTGTAAATTTCTCTATTTCTCCTAGCTCAAAAGTTTCAGCTCGGTTTCAAGGAAAGACTTTTAAGGCAGTTAGCTCTGATATTTCAAATGCTGGAGTCCGAATAAAGGTAAAGGATCGAATTCTTCTTGATCTCCCTGTAGGTGGCGATCTCCGTCTGGAGATTACTTTGCCAAAGCTTTCGGAGCCCATTCGGTGCATCGGAACTCTCCTCCATATTATTGAGGCGAAGGAAGTCAAAGGAACAATCTATCTAGGCATTGAATTCTCCGAAATATTGGCCGAGGATCTGAAAGAGCTAGAGCATTTCCTTTACACATCGCCCACTACCAGAATAAAAAATCCTAAATACGGTGAGTTAAACTAAACTCCCTCGATCCTGATATTTATTCTAGGGTATATATATCGAGACTTATATTATAACTCCTCCCACTATTTCGGGAGGAGTTTGCATATCATACTTTAATCCACACTTTTCCTCTTAAGATCCAGCTACTATATGTAGTGTTGAATGAGTAGAGGTATTAGCCACTCCTGCCCACAGTCGGGCTCTTCACTTGCCCAACACTACTGCGGAGCTTCGCCTCTGTTTTTTCTTTTGCCAACTCTCCATTCGAATTAGAGTCTCTTAGCAATTATCAACCTAGACCAATCAATTCTAGCCTGGATGCTTCACCCCTCCGTGCTGCCTCAGCTGAGTAAATTTCTTGATGAACCTGTAACCTTTTTCGCCCTCCATTCGATTAATAAGTATGAAAGGAGAAGAAAAATGAAAAACATCGGTAAGATTATAATAGCCGCTCTTTTGGCAATGTCTCTGGTCGTTTGGGCGTCTCCATCGGAGGCACGGAATGGCCAGTATCGCTCTGGTCACAGAAACTACTACAAAAATGGTCCCAGGAACCAGAGGTTTGACGGATACCAGCATAATTATCCGAGCCAGCGTTATGACCATTACGGATATGACTATAAACCACGCGACTGCCGTAATAGTCACTACTCTAATTTTGGGCTTTACCTCTCGCCCAACAGAACAAGAATCCAGATCAGATTCGGCTTTTGATGCTGCCCAAGCGGTGAGGATAATGTTTGCTCCAGATTTTTCATTTTGCAGGCAGGAGGTTAAACATGACTCTCTGAGGTTATGATTTTTGCAAGAACAACGCGGAGCTTCGGCTCCGCTTTTTTCTATTTCAGCTCAAACACCTTTATGGTAAGTTTCTTGACGGTAGGGCGTTGCCCCTAGCCCCGGTAAAACCCTACCAAGTGCCCCCATTGGCCTCAACTGGACTGGTCAGTGGGGGCTTTTTCTTTTTTTCTTGTATTAACTTATCTCTTCCGTTATATATCATATCAATTGGGTGGGAATTGTGGCCTGCTTCTCCCACCCAAGACTCCTTCCCACCCCCATCGGATATCCTGGCTTCGGTGGGGGTTTTCTTTTTCACCCCTCCAGGCTGCATCTCATTTGACACAGCCCATTTCATTATCGTATTATGAAATCAGTTCGAGTTCCTACTCTCACTCGCTTTTTGACCGACAATCTTTCAGAACCGCACAGACCTATCAAAACAAGCAAGGAATTTCTGGCCAGGTGCATAAGTCCGTCCATCGTTGGGAGTTTATTACCTAACCCTACTTTTTAGTTAGGTCTCATTTCAGTGGAGATTTATGTCTGTCTCCATCTATAGGACTAGGCAAAAGGAGTATACCTGTGGAAGAAAAAAGAATAACTGAACTCCTGGAAGAGATTGTGTTCAATACGGCATACATAGATACTAAGGTCGTCAATGCGATAGAGGAGACAGAAGACCTTCTGAAACAGATATTAGCAGTTCTAGGGAAGCGGTAGACTCTTTTGTTTAAGCCTGTAATGAAACGTCTGATTCGTACTCATTTGCTTTTTCCTTAAAATTCCTTGCGTATTCTCGGCTTTGCTCAATTTCCTGCTCTCACTCGCTCCTTGAGCGACAACCTTATAGTCGGTCCCAACTAGTTATTCATTTTTCAAAGAACACGGCATAGGCCGGAGAAGGAAATAGACTCCAATTAAAGAGGTATGATTATGACCAAGCTCGAGAAACGACAGTGCTTCAGAACCGTAGCCGCATGGCCTGCTACAATGATTACCCCGCAAGGCTTCCAGGAGGGCGAAACTGTAGACATCAGTCCGGACGGAGCGTTTGTCCGTTGCCCAAAACCACTTCAGCCTGGAGAGAGGCTTTCTCTGATTGTCACATCTCCTAATAACTATCAGTTTCAATATTCCGCTCAGGTTGTCTGGTCTTGTACTCCTCGTCAAAATGATGAGAAAATACCTCGTGGCATGGGGGTTATGTTCATATTCTAGTGCAACCTAGCCCCACACTAGCAACCCAATTCAAAGATAGAGATGGCTACATCCCTTGATCCTAACGAAATCAAACGAGTCAAACTCCACTACGTCAAATGCTCCAAGTGCAAAGTCAATCTGATGATTAGGCCAACTGAGAATGTATGTCCTGTTTGTGGGAGTAAGCTGCCAAAACCTGTGAAGCGTTGAAAGACGACTATATCTTGTGCCAGACTA
>CAVQGX010000047.1:0-26364 GCA_963712115.1 uncultured delta proteobacterium
GGCTTTCGGGTGCACCAAACGTGGTAAAGTGGGTATGAATCGGGTGCATATCGTGGTCGTTTTGTTACCTTTCGAGCTCCAATCCCAAAACCGTAAATTGTTGAAATAATTAAATGCGACTTCCCAAGAGACAAAATCAAGGATTGTTCAGGTGAAGGCAGAGTAAGAGCCGGAGCTACTAGGCACTGGGCAGTAAGCACTAGGCACCATCCAAAGAATTACGTTTTTCAGTGCTTAGTGCCTCCTGCTTAGTGCTTAGTTCTTTCCCGATCGGTAGGCGGATGACAAATTTAGTACCTTGGTCCTCGCTCGACTGGACCTCTATATTGCCGCCGTGCTCTTCTATAATCTTTTTGGTGACCGCCAAACCCAGCCCAGTTCCCTGACTTCCCTTAGTGCTAAAGAAAACATCAAAGATCCGCTGGCGGATATGCTCGGGGATACCTGCGCCGTTATCATCAACTGTAATAAGAATTTCGCTCTCCCCTTGCTTCTGCGTACTGATCTTTACCTCACCTTCTTCTTCATCCAAGGCGTCAATTGCATTGGTGAGCAAGTTGAGTAAACAGCGGTGAATTCCTTGAGGATCCGCTAAGATGCGCGGAAGCTTTGGGTCCAGGTCGAGCTGTAGCTTTCCGTGTTTTGTCATGATCCGATCATGACACAATTCCGCAGCTTCCTTGCAAACTCCGTTTATGTGGCAGGGTTGAATATCTGGCTTCCTGTCCTTGGAATAAGCGAGCATGTCCAGCACCAGGTTGCTTATACGCTGATTGCTGCGCCGAAGAATTTTCCAGACTCTGTTGATTATACTCAAATCCTCGGCTGCAAGTGCCTTCTCCACCATGTCATGGGAGGTGTCCATGGCAGCGACTATATTCTTGATATAGTGGGAGAGTCCTGATATTGCCTGACCCATTGCAGCAAGTCGTTCATTTTGGATTTTGTCTTTGTAGAGCTGGGCATTTTCTACTGCGATGCCGGCAGCATTGCCGATGGCATCCAGGAGCATAAGGTCTTCCTGGCTGAATGCACCCGCGCCGGTGGTGTCCACGTGAATGATACCGACAATCCGCTTACGCCCACGGAGCGGAGAACACATGGCCGAGCGTATTTGGTGAAGAACCACACTCTCGGCCATGCCAAACTTTGAGTCTGCCATGGCGTCGGCGATGAGCACTGATTCTTTTTTTTCCAGAACGTGTGAGATGATGTTTTGGCTAATGCTAACTTTGTGATCGAGACCTTCCTTGTTTTGCCAGCGTGAGGACTTGACTTCCAACTGATCCGTGTTGGGATCGATGAGAAGGACGAAGCCGCGTTCGGCCCGGACGGTTGCGAAAGTCTCGTCTAGAACCTTGTTGAGCAGCACATCCAGATCAAAAATAGAGCTGGCTAAGCGGGTTACCCGATACATGGCACCCAGACTGAGATGGCTGCGGCCCAGCAAGTCCATGAGCATGGAGGAACTTAGCGCCTGGGTGATGTTCATGACGGAGGCAGGCTCCGATTCAGAGGGCTGGAAAATCTGCTGAGCGTCGGGCTGGTGCAGGAGCGTAGGCTCATCCGCAGGTGGCACAGGTTGCGATAGTCTTTCCACTTGATGAGTATAGTCAGTGGCAGGGCGCAGCAGGAGCTCAACTTTACCCAGAGTCAAGCGGTCGTCAACTTTTAACTCGCTGCTTCTTAATGGAACGCCGTTTACCAGAACACCATTTACACTATCGAGATCCTCAATAATGAGATTGTCACCATTAATAACAATCCTGGCATGTTGCCTCGAAAGCGTCCTATCGTC
This sequence comes from uncultured delta proteobacterium, assembly GCA_963712115.1. GTDB lineage: Bacteria > Desulfobacterota > Syntrophobacteria > BM002 > BM002 > BM002. Next base: position 1,799 of record CAVQGX010000047.1, read on the forward strand.
GAAATAGATCTGACAGCTCTGGTCGCGACCTATGATTACTTCTTCGTCCTTTAGCAAATAGATCTGACCTTCGTCCGGGCCTTTAATGACCAGCAACTCGTAGGCTGCCATTGCTTATCCCTAATACTTTAAAATATCAACAAAAAAGAAAACTTGTTTCCTTGAGCGGATGTTTCATGAATCACCTACTGCAACCGCGGATATGGCCGTCCTTCCGGGCGTCCTCGGGTGTCGCACCTTGCGACGTACCGTTAGGTACGCCAGAAGCTGAAATTGAGCTAACTAAGAGCAAGAACTGGGCCAAAGTTAGGAGTCAGTAGCCAGTAGTCAGAATCCAGGAGGCATAGGGCATAGGGAAAATAAAGCTGGCAGCTAGCAACTAGCAGCAGGCAGCTTTTTCAACTAGGCACTGAGGAGTCAGAGGTCACATATGAAAAGTGAAGTAAAGAAAAACTTATCCATTACCGTGAAATCGAGTTTTTGACTTCACAGGACGACCGTGAGCCTTGTTGGCCATGTGGGAGCAGACCATCACTTAACTTATGAAGTGTGCATACACAGTCGGGTGATCGGATCAACATGACAGTGCGGGCCGTGTTCTTTCCAGTCAGATATATGAGTCTGTTTTTCCTGAGAGGAAAATGACTAGGGTCACATTGGGTATAAAGGCCGGGGGCCTATCCAGAGGTCGAGCCTGTCGCCCCGAAGCATCGGGGGTGGCTAGACGTCTATTGATCGAGACTCACCCGGCAACCCGGATCCGCCGGACTGGTCTGCGCACTTCAGTCCAGTTAATGGTGCTGTCTCCTTTAGACAACGTTCATCTGTGGCGAATCCAGGAACAGTTCAGGCCTATAGGCATCTCCTCTTTTCCACATGCCGTACATGACGGCAATGATCTTTCGCTGGGTATTGAGTCTGGCATGGACATGGCTTAGAGTCTGCCGCAAGGAGCGTGAGTAAAACTTTCTAACCTCGTTATCGCCTCCCATGGCACCAAGCCATGCTCGATAGCTCAAGGCTTTGAGTTCTGAGACACCGGATCTGTCCAGCCGTTTAAATCCCAGCGGTTTACCGTCGCTGGAGCGATCGGTGATCCCTAAGCGGCAATAGCGCCAGAGTTTACGCTTATGAGCAAAGCGGTGGGGAGTTTGAATGAAGGCATCGAAAATATGGGAAAGAATCTCCCCTATGCCAGGCATCTTTTCGAATTCTTTGATCTCAGGATATTTACGCCCGAGTTGCTTCATTGCCTTAAGAGCTCTTTTTTGCATGGACTCGGTTTCATCCATTAGACAATAGAGACGATGAAGTTGATTACGAATATGAAGATGCTTCACCCTTTGCAGATAATCATCACGGCTGGTGCCATAGACGGCTTGGCCTGTTACCTCAATAACACCCCAGTGACGGTACATAGCTTTAATCTTGTTCTTCAACACCACCTGCTGATCGCGAAGATCTATATAGTGTTGAACCGCCGACTTAAATATGGCGCGGTCATCATTTTCAGCATGATAAACCCGGTTCAACTCCCCCAGTCTAAGAAGACGGCACAACTTGTGGGTATCAACCTTATCTCTCTTGTTGGCACTGCGGTAGATCAAGGCGTTCTCCCTGGGATCAGAGGAGATGACTTCGGTTACATAGGGTCTGGCCACCTGGGCAGCCCAATAGGCAAGGTTACTTTCTTCCAGTGCCAGATACTTCTCCTTTGCTTTAACAGCTTTGAGGGCCTGGATAATGTGTCGCTCGGATGTGGGAAATCTTCTGTTTCCAATAAAAGTTCCATCAAAATCCATGTGGCCGAGAACACAGTGACCTGCATGTACATCTATAGCCAGATATGCTACCTTTTTCATTGGACGACCTACTTTGTGGTGTGTTTTGGTTTTTCGGTAATTCCTTTATACACCACGGTCGTCCGTTTTTCATTTAACCAGAGGTCAAAATTTCAAATTTCGAAATTATACCATTACGGTTTGAACGAATCCGGCGGAGCCGGATGATAGAACGATTTGAACGACTTGAACGAACTGGGACCTCATCTCACAAATGGGTTGTATTGCTTCTCCTTGCCTATAGTGGACTGGGGCGAAGTGCCGTAATTGTGTCCCGGAAAGACCAGAGTGTCATCGGGCAGGGTTAGGAGTTTGGTCTTAATAGACAGAATGAGTTGGGGCATGGAGCCGCCTGGAAGGTCGGTACGTCCGATTCCGCCAACGAATAGGGTATCACCGGTAAACACATAACCATTGGTATAGAGAGACATCCCTCCAGGAGTGTGGCCTGGTGTATGAATAACCTCGAGGAATTGCTTGCCGAATTCGATCCGATCACCTTCCTCGACGGTTATGTCTGGGGGAGGTGATGCTTCGCACTGAAAAATCTGTAGGGCTAGAGATGAAGGATTAGCCAGTCTTTCAGCGTCATCTTTGTGGATCACAATCTGAGCTTTGGTTCTCTCTTTCATGTCCCTGTTGCCCCCTGCATGATCGGCATGGCAGTGGGTGTTGACAATGTATTTGATCTTGTCAATTTTCCTGTTCGCTGCGACATCCAAAAGAAGTCCCACCTGATCTGCTGGATCGATGACGATTCCCTCACCGGTTTCCGGACAACCAACTACATAAGCAAAAACCGCAAAGTTACCCACTTGTATTTGTTCAATAATCATGTCTCCTCCGCTGTTAGATTTACATTCACGTCGAAAATTCAAGTGTACAATATAACATGTAGAGCCAGAGCTTTTAAGTGGCAACAAACCTTTTAAGGGAGTATTGGAGTGCTGGAAAAGACTAGCACTTAATTAGCTACTATACTTCCTGCCTCGCAGCAATTTGGGCAATGATTTCCTTACCCGAGCTGGTTCCGATACGGTGAGCGCCGGCTTCTACCATTGCCTTTAAATCCTGGATCGTCCTGATCCCCCCAGCAGCCTTAACTTTGATCCTGCCCTGGCCACATTCGGCCAGAAGTTTTACCTCAGCCACTGAGGCTCCAGAGGGACCAAAGCCGGTTGCGGTTTTGACAAAATCAAGTCCGGTGCTCACTGCCAGCTCGCAGAGATATTTCTTCTCTGTGTGTGTGAGATAACCGGTTTCCAGAATGACCTTCACCACGGCGCTCTCAGCTCCCCTCCGCATTGCCTCCATTTCTGCTTCGACGAGCCCATAATTTCTCCCCTTTACCGCACCCAAATTTACCACGTAGTCGATCTCGTCGGCGCCGGTATCCAAGGCAGCTTGCATAGTCATCACTTTACTTTCAGTAGTTTCGAAACCTAAAGGAAAACCCGCAACAGTGCAAACCCTAACCTCGCTGGTTCTCGCAACTTTGGCAGCAAGTTTTACCCAGATCGGTGCGATGCACACAGCAGCAAAGCCCAGGGCTACAGCCTCTTCGCAGAATATTTGAACTTGATCTTCCCTGGCCGTGGGTTGCAACAGGGTCTGGTCGATTATACTGGCCACTTCTCGAGGATTCTCGAAACTAATCATGTCCTTTCAGTCCCTTCTGCTTAAGAGGATCAAATTTACCTCTCGCCCGCTCTCCCGCTCAGCGGGCTCGCTCGAGCCCTCTGAGTTCTCTGCGAGCTCTGTGAGAGAAAAGAATTAACTTCGATTATAAATGATCCGGTTGTTCTTCACAGTAGCCAGTCGTGAAAGTTCGTGGACAATAGTCCTTCCAATGTCCAGGATGTGTATGACCTCGAATCCCTGAACGAAGAGGTAGTCAGCGAGAAATGACCGATGACACCTGTGAGGTAAGGTTTCGGCACACATGAAACAGGCAGAACCCAAAGTAACCAACTGGCTTAGCTTGTTTGCCGCTGTCTGGAATGATTCCGTATTCATGTAATCAGCATAGTTTCGAAATCCAGGACTTTCGAGGGCTACATGGGGCGATGTGTTCCCCAGTCCCTCTCTGCGAAAACCACCCAGATCAGGAAACCAGGTATAAAAAATAGCAGATTTGTTGAGCATATGCTCGAGGTTTTCTCTGTCAAAGTGAGGATTACGTCTAGAGCTGGGATAGGATCGGACGTCGGCAAGGTGTTTGATTCGAAACTCTTGGATTAAATCCATAAACGTCTCGATACTTCTGTTACCATGACCAATAGAGTAAAGCCTGTTGGTTGTGTTTTTTAACTTATCTGTCATATGGGCAATATAGCATAAAATGTCCGTTGTAAGTTGTCCGTTGCGCAGACTGCACAGGGCATGGAGTCAGGGGCACAAGGCGCAGGGCGCAAGGCATAAGGTGAAAGGAGCGAGAATTCGAGCGAGCCAGGAAGTGAGCTTATCTTGGCATTTCGAGCCTTAAATCTGCCGTGTGGTCGTAGTGTAAGGTTCTGTTAGTAAAGCGAATGTTGCTTGCTGGATTGCCGTTCATTGAAGGACAATGTTATGGAAGGTGAGCAACTGTGGGAGCGGACTTTCAAGCCGACGATTTAGACTCTACAGGAGAGTGGTGATGACCACTGAACTACTGCCTGCGGGCAAGCTTAGACCTGAGACTTTGGCAAAACTTTTGCGTCACACCTCCCAGGCCCCAGAGGTGGTGGTAGGACCCGCGGTGGGAGAAGATGCGGCTGTAATTGAACATGGCAACCAGTACTTGGTAGTTGCCACCGATCCCATTACCTTTGCCACTGAGCGCTGCGGTTGGTACTCTGTATTTGTAAACGCCAATGATATAGCTGCTTGTGGCGGCACTCCTCGTTATTATTCTGCGGCCATTGTCTTGCCTGAAGGGAAGACCAGCCTGGCGGATGTGGAAACCCTTTTTGCCGAGATCGAAAATGCCTGCCGAGAAATTGGAGTTCTCTGGGTTGGGGGACATACGGAGGTAAGCTCGGCAGTCAATACTGTGCTGGTTGCCGGTCAGATGATTGGTGATGTGACACCGGATCACCTCTGTCGCAGCAGTGACGCCCAAGTGGGTGATTTTATCGTCTTGGTTAAGGCCGCCGCTATTGAGGCAACCGCCATCATTGCAATTGAGAAGGTAGATGAGGTAGCAGCATTACACGGTGAGGCAATACTGAAGAAAAGCCAGAATTTCCTGCTGGAGCCTGGAATAAGCGTAGTTAAGGAGGCGGCTTTAGCTCGAAATTTTCCGGTGAACGCCATGCATGATCCTACCGAAGGGGGGGTGACCACCGGGATCAGAGAAATCTGTATGGCCTCCAATTGCGGTGCCTTGGTCAAGGCCAAAGCTATTCCCATACTCCCGGAAACAGCGGCACTATGCCATCAGTTTGGCCTTGATCCTCTAGGTGCCATCTCTTCGGGGGCACTACTGCTTACTTTGCCAGCGGAAGCAGCTCCCGGTCTCATGGCTGAATATTCAAAGAAGGGGATTCAGGCGGCAGTAATAGGAGAGATCGCGCCCCTTGGCGCAGGGTTGCAAATAGAAAATGCAGACGGGAAAGTGACACCCCTACCCGAATTTGTTGCCGACGAGATTACCAAGTTGTACAAGTAATTTCCCACGCCTCACCTCTCATCCAACTAAATGCTGTAGTGCTCTACTCATAGCTTTGATCACAGGCTGGGGAGTGTTGGAGTAATGGGGTAGTGGAGTTGGGTATATAAAAAAGTACAAATAGCTGCGCTAGGGTTGAAGAGAGGATACTGTTTTGTCCATCTATACAAATAAACATAAGCGATTTCAGCCATATAGAGCTTGGCACAAGCTTTGCTGTTTGGCTGGGTATCTTTCAACCATAAGTGCAGGAGCGAGATCAATGGCTAATTCCTCGAGCGTAAAAGAAACAAAGAAAGAGCAAGGGGTGGGGGCACCAGCAGTTAAGTTGCCGGTATTCTATAACAAAGGTGGAAGAGAGGTGGAAGCTTACGGGACCCGCTTTTCACCCAAAGGCTGTGTCATTTACACTGGAACTCCTCAAAACTGCGGCACTTCATTTTCTCTAAAGATCTCAAATCCGCACACCAACAAAACCATCCAGGTGGACAGCTCCGTAATAATGCGCAAGCGTTTCCAGAATGCCAGCAAGTGGGGTATGGTAGTAAGATTCATCAATTTGACCGAAGCGGATAGAGACAAGGTCGAACAAATCGTTGCTCAAGCAGCTACAGTTCCCAAGCCAGCGAGCCAATCAAAATATCTGAAGACCCCGATTGGCCAAGCAATCCTACGCTATTTCAACCTTAAGAAGTTGACCGAATAGTTTAACCCCGCTTTAGATCTTGAATATCGAATATCGAACAAGGAATTTCGAACAGCAGAAGTTTTTGAAAGCAGAAGGGCAATATTTTTCACTTCGATATTCTGCGGTTCCTTGTTCTGCGGTTCTGCTGTTCATATTCTCCTCCACCCGGCATACACCACTAACTAGGCACTATGCTCCAATGATAGGGAAAATAGTGTCCTTGATCCGCTCAACTACAGACCTGGATAATGCCTCGGCCCGAGCGGCAATAACTGGGTGGGTTTTCTGAGTGGGGTCCGAGAGAGTGGGATTTTGACCTAGTTCGGCTTGATGTTGTTGGACGAAAGGTTCAGGTAAATTGTCCGGAAGTTTAATTCCCTTCATTATAGCCCACGCTTGAGTCCAGGCACGGGCTACATTCATAATGTTGTATCCACCTCCACCCAGGGCCACCCATTTGAGATCCCATGACTTCATCTCCTCTATGAGCTTGGCAAAACCATTGACAGTCAAATTCATGGTGGCCAAGGGGTCTGTAATCAGAAAGTCCACTCCCAACTGGGTGACCAGCACGTCGGGCTTGTAAGCATGCACCAGTGGCGGCACCACTTCCATAAAAACTGAAAGATACAAATCGTCATCTGTACCTGGCGCTAATGGCACATTTACCGCGTAACCCCTTCCTTTTCCCTTGCCCATATCATCCGGAAATCCGGTGCCGGGAAACAACGTGTGGCCGTGCTGATGGAGAGATATGGTGAGCACTTGATCAGTATCATAAAATGTTGCTTCAACCCCGTCGCCGTGGTGGACGTCCACATCCAGATACAATACCCGCAGCCCGTCCTGTACCATTTTGGCAATTCCCACGGCGGGATCATTCAGATAACAGAATCCCGCGGCCCGACTTTCCATGGCATGATGCAAGCCGCCACCGATATTAAAGGCGATTTTCCTATTTTCCTCCATGACCTGGCGGACGCATTCGAGAGTCGCACCAGTGACCAGCAAGGACCAATCGTATAAGCCGGGAAATACTGGATTGTCACCGCTTCCCAAACCATATTTCCAACCTTCTGGAGGGGCTTTCCCTTCATTGGCCTTTTTTAGAACCTGGAGATATTCTGGAGAATGAACAAGGAGTAGGTCCTTTTCCTTAGCTTCCTGGGCTTCAATCCATGGCGCTTCGGAAGTCTCAAAGAGCCCATAGGCGGAGATCAAATCCATGGTCAACTGGAGCCGCTCTACTTTCAGAGGGTGATGAGGCCCATAGCTGTGGTGACTGAAATTTTTACTAAAGACGAGAACTTGTTCTTTGTCTTCACCCATGACATTCTCCAGTCATTGCAGCAATATCTCAACTCGCCGATTGAGAGCTCGGCCCGCCTGCGTCTTGTTGTCTGCTACAGGCCGGGACTCGCCGTATGGTTTTGTCTCCAACTGCTTGGCATCAAGACCCTGCTCAATCAGCCATTCCGCTACCGATAGGGCTCGCCGAAGTGAAAGTTCCGCATTATACTCTTGAGTGTGAGTGGAGTCGGTGTGACCCTTGATGACAATCTTTTGGTATGGATGCGTCTGGATGGCAGCCCAACATCTCTCCAGTCTTTTTTCCGACTCCGGGGTGATTTCGGCAGAGTCGGTGGCAAAATATATTTCAGGTAGAATCTCAGGGGCTCCCTCTTTTTCCAAGGATTTCTCCTGGCCGATTTCTTCCATGGGCTCACTCAAGCCGGCCTCATACACAGACTTGACCAAGGCGTCCAGCACCGGCACCTCACATTCCGGCCCCTGTCGGTCAGTAACCCGGCTTCCATACCAGCTCCCCTTCATACGACCTCTCTCGTACCACAGACCATTTAGATGGTTACCGTCAGTAGATAGTACCATGAAGGCAGTTCCCGCGTTTGGCCCGTCCTCCCACCAGCGAAATTTTAGGAGACGACCGTTGGTCCTACCAGACAGCAGACCATTGTCAGCTTCGTAACATCCGACAACATAGGTAGCGCTTTGCTCCAGACGCATCAGACCGTAATTGCTTGAGTAGATTCCTTCGATGGACTTCTCTTGGGATACTGTGCCAAGGACCTCTCCATAACCCTCAAGTTCCATGAGCTGAGTATGGGAGGGATTTCCCCAATTAGAAAGTATCGCCAATTTCAACCAGCGGACTTCGGTGGGGTTTTCTAAGGTAAATACTTTTCGCTTCCCCTTGTCCGCCTCCCCACTGACTATTAGGTCCACGACCTCATGGTGAGACGTGGTCGAGCCATATAGGGCGAAATGCCGCGCTGAGATCCCGGGGAAATTGGACTCCTCTGCACCGGTGTTATCAACAACAAAGGAGGCAAGTACAGACTGACGTGGCAGCTCTATGAGAAACTCATTGGGATAAGGATAGCCCTTGGCGCTACTCCATCCAGTGAGATTGGAGCCATCCAGAAGGGCCTGGGCGTTCCATCTTCCACCGTACTGAGTTGTTGCTGAAAGAACCAAGCCGCCACTGTCGAGATCGAGCAGATCATCATCTTCGCCAGCCTGCAAAGGTACTGATGAGAGAATGACAATCAGTACTAGACACCACACTCGCCAAGCATAAACAAGCGGACGTCCTTTGCTTAATCGATCCATGGAAGCCTCGCTTACTGAGATTAACTATTTTCCACCAGGAATTTGCTGGATGGAGGTTAACCAGTTTCCCGCTGTTAGCATCAACTACTGGTGCAGGTTCTTCACCAGTTCCGCCACCCGGGCACCCAGCTTGAACCCGTTCTGCCGGGCACTAGCATCTGGAGCACCCAAGCAGGCCACACCATAGTGACCCGTTGCACTCATAGGATCGCCAACAATGATCATCCCGTAGATCAGCATGGCTTGAATGATGGACATCATGGTGGTCTCTTTACCTCCAGAGGCATCGCCACCGGTAGCAAAAGCAGCACCAACTTTATTTTCCGTTTTCCTCCGCACGATGACAAAGTCGTCGAAAACCTTCTTTAGTTCTGCTGCCATCACGCCAAAGTAGACAGGTGATCCGGCAATAATCCCATCCGATTCAACAAAATCTTCTGTTTTTACCTCTTCGGTGGAACGTAGCAGGCAGCGAACACCCTCTACAGATTCAACTCCCTCGCTCACAGCTTGAGCCAGCTTGTGAGTATTTCCAGTGCGGGAGTGGTAGAGTACGAGAACCTGCATAGACGGCCTCCTTCATAATTAGTGTCCATCCGAAAACTCTGATTTCCGGCTGGAGTTGTCAGTGTTCAGCAGTCAGCTTAGCTCTTTGGATTTATTCTTATTCCGCTGATCGCTCATCACGCGAGTCCGAAAAACGTCGTTTTCGGATGGACACTAATTAAAAGAGAACAATAAACCATGTCAACTAGTTGATGAGGACCCACAGTCGCAATTTTGGGCAGTATAGTCCAAAGCGTTTCATTTTTACAATGACCAAACAGACTAGGCACTATGCACTAAGCACTAGGCACCACTTACGTCTTGGTAAAAAGTCCGATCTGATGGTATGATCCTCGACATTTTAAGCTTGGCACGGGCGGGAACGACTTTTTTAATGGGCGAGATCTAGATAGTGGGAAAGATAGAGTCTTTAAGGACCTACAAAGCTGATTCGCTGTTGATGCTGACTGCAATCATTTGGGGCGGTGCATTCGTAGCCCAGAGGGTCGGTATGGATCATGTGGGTCCGTTCACCTTTAATGGTGTGCGTTTTGCCTTGGGGGCTTTCACCCTCCTACCGTTGGCCTTGCGAAGCAATAGAACCAGAGGAGAGGATCTGAACCACCGTCTTAACAGCAAACAGGCAATTCTTGGAGGTGGACTTGCCGGTTTGGTGCTCTTTGCTGGTGCCAGTCTGCAGCAGGTGGGACTGCTCTACACCACTGCTGGAAAGGCAGGCTTCATTACCGGCCTCTATGTAGTGATTGTACCCCTTCTGGGAATGTTGTGGAAACAATGGCCAGGTTGGGGAGGATCCACCGGAGCAGCCATTGCTGCAGTTGGGCTCTATTTTCTCAGTCTTACCGAGGAGTTTCACCTCGCTCCCGGCGATGCTTGGGAACTCGCGGGCGCCTTCATGTGGGCTACTCACGTCTTAATATTAGGGTGGCTCTCACCAAGAGTAAATGTATTGAAACTTGCCTGTGCTCAGTATGCGGTCTGTTCCTGCTTGAGCTTATTGGTGGCAGGGTACACTGAGACCATTACCGCATACGGTTTGAGGGAGGCAACGATCCCCATTCTCTATGGGGGAGTCATGTCGGTGGGAATAGCCTACACCCTCCAAGTAGTTGCCCAAAAAGTAGCACCCCCGACCCACGCAGCGATCATCCTCAGCCTGGAAGCGGTTTTTGCGGCTCTGGCCGGTTGGCTTATCCTCGGTGAGGTCTTGACGACACGAGGGCTTTTTGGCTGTGGGTTGATGTTGGCAGGAATGATTGTGTCCCAGCTATGGCCTTAGCCCGGATGTGAGATATGAGATCTGAGATGTGGGATACAAAATTACAGGGAATAATGTTTAATCTCACATCACATATCGCACATCCCACATCTGCTGCTCAGCATCTTCTGAATGCTTCGTTCTTAGGATTTAGAATTGGAAGTTAAGCGTTCCGCCTTCTTTGCTTTGGTGCCTAGTGCCTAGTTGCAACGCTACGGCTTACCGTTTACTGTTCACTTGTTTTCTAACTCTTCCATGGCCAGTTCGGCCAAAAATTCGAAGACCTCTACGCCTTGTAGATCAGCTGCTTTCTCACCTTGGGCGTACTGCATGACCCAGGCAAGATCTAAATCTTTCTGGGGAGAGAAAGTACCTTTCCTGAGGCCCAGGGAAAAACTCTCCTCATCGAAAAAGAGAGGATGCTCAAATACTGTTACCCTCCCACCGTTGGTTTTTGGCCTGGCAAAAATCTGCAGGTCATACTCCAGCACACCCAGAGACACCGGCTGAAAAGCCACCAGTTCAAAAAAGAGGTCGAAAGATTCCTGGATCTTCTCTGAGGATTTTTGCTCCAGACCCTGACGACCATCTGCCACCAACGTAGCGAGGTCATCACTGTTGTAGGTTAGATCCAGCAGAGCCACAGCGCTATCATATATTCGCTTGAGTGACTCTTTGCCCTTACTGACAATAACATCTTGGTCATTCATCACTCTTTTTATGTTCTTGATGCTGAACATCTCTTTCCACTCAGGACTTTTGCGCAGGCCTACATCGTCCACGGTAGTGTGGTAAATTGGCAGTTCGTTGTCGAAGACCAAGACTTCCATGATTTCGCCCTCGAAGGGACGCACGTAGAGATGCAGATCCCTGACCTTCTTGTGCTCGAGATCAGTCATATCGATTAATTCCTGGGTAAGCCGCTTGTCCAGGCGCCGCTGCCCGGGAGTTTCCCTAATTGTCGCACTAATCTTTCGCAAAAGGCCGTCGAGTTTGATTTTTGCTTTAAGGTTTTCCTTGAAAGACATGGCAGGGGTCTCCTTCGGAGCATTTTAAATTGCAGATTTTAGATTGTAGAGTGAAGAATGATGATTGTAGCTGAAGATTTACAAAGCTTGAAGTTTTGACGCGAAATCTTCAATCTCAAATCTTCAATCTACGATCTAAAATCAAGTATTGGATGTTTACTATACTCTCATGATAGCAGAGATTGAAGTTGATTTAGTCAAATACCTGCAAGAGGATCATTAACGTAACAAGAATATTGGACTTTCGCCGTTGAAGTGCTATCCTTCTCCTAAACCGTTTGCGGACCGAGGAAAAGTGAATGAGAAAGATTAGCTTGTTGAAAAACAGCATACAAGAGTATGACTGGGGATCAAAAACCGCTATTCCTGAACTTCTTGGCCGGGCAAGGCCAGCGGAAAAGCCTCAGGCAGAACTCTGGATGGGTGCGCACCCTAAGGCGCCGTCCCGAGTTTACTGTGATGGTGTTTGGAGGTCTTTGCTTGAGGTAATTGCTGAAAATCCAGAAGAGGTTTTGGGGAGAGAGACAGCCCATAAGTTCTCTAATGAGCTGCCTTTTTTGTTTAAAGTACTTGCTGCGGCGAAGCCACTGTCAATTCAGGCCCATCCGAACCAAAGGCAGGCCGAGGAGGGCTTTATTCGGGAAAACGAGATGGGCATACCTCTAGAGGCGGTTGACAGAAACTACAGAGACGACAAGCACAAACCCGAGATAATCTGCGCCTTGACGCCATTCTGGGCCCTGAATGGTTTTCGACAGGTAAAAGAGATACTAAGATTGCTGGGAGATATTCAGGTCCCATCTCTGGTGGCAACGCTATCATTTCTGCGGGAACATTCTAACAGGCAGGGGTTGAAGGGATTTTTCTACCACTTGATGACTATGGAAAAGGGCAAACAGGCCAAGATTGTGGAAGAAGCAGTGGCTTTTGCTGAGAAGCGGACAGAGAAAGAACCAGTATGGACCTGGGTTGTCAAATTAAATGAGGAGTATCCGGGGGATATGGGTGTTCTCTCTCCGGCCTTTTTGAATCTGGTACAGCTTGAGCCGCAACAAGCCATGTATTTACCCGCAGGTGAACTTCATGCCTATCTCGAAGGTGCTGGCATTGAATTGATGGCCAATTCTGATAACGTTTTGAGAGGTGGACTGACGGCCAAACACATAGATGTACAGGAGCTCTTGAACATTCTAAATTTTTCAGAGGTAAAACTGAATGTCCTGCAACCTGAGAGAGTTGCCTCCGGCGAGGCCGTCTACCCAACGGGGACGGCGGAATTTGTCCTTTCCGTCGTTGAGAGTAAGTGGAGGGTCTCCATTTATAGGTGCTCGAAAACGTAGCGTGGAAATGATGATCTGTACGAAAGGCGAGGCTACGGTCACGGATTTGGAGGATGGGGAGACCACGGGGTTAACCAGGGGAACCTCCATTATTATCCCTGCGGCAGTGGAGCAATACCGCATAGAGGGAGAGGCCACGATTTACAGGGCCGCGGTTCCGCTGGAAGAGGTCTACTAGGTACTAAACACTAGGCACTATGCACTTAGAGAACTATTACAGCTGAGTCACAGTGCTTAGTGCTTAGTCCCTAGTGCCTAGTTAGGGTTTCACCACAGTGTTGGAAAGTTCCTCAAGGGCCAGCATAAGAGCCTGGGTGCCGAGTTTTCCGTGTCCCTGGGCCTTAAGGGCTAGATAGAGCTGATGGACTAAAGCCAGACCGGGCAGGGCAATGTTCAAGCGCTGAGCCTCGTCCAAGGCTATAGTCATGTCTTTGATGAAATGTTCGACGAAGAATCCAGGGTCAAAATCGCGCTTAAGAATTCTAGGAGCCGTGTTGTCGAGAATCCAGCAGGCTGCAGCACCCTTGGTAATGGAACGCAACATGGTTTCTAGATCCAATCCTGCCTTATGGCCATAAAGAAGGCACTCACACACGCCGATCATGGTTGAGGCAATGACTATCTGGTTACACATTTTGGCATGCTGTCCGGTGCCGGCTCCGCCCTGGTGAACTATTTGTTTTCCCATAATTTCGAGCAGCGGTGTAATGGCCTCAACAACCTCCTCGTTGCCACCTACCATTATGGACAGGGTTCCAGCACGAGCGCCCACATCTCCTCCTGAAACCGGTGCGTCAATTGCTTGAACTGACTTTGATGCTGCCACCTGGTAAATCTCCCGGGCCAAACTTGGTGAGGTTGTCGTCATGTCAACAAGAATGGTGCCCGGTTTTCCACCTGCCAGGATGCCACTTTCTCCAAAATAAACTTCACGGACGTCTTCCGGAAAGCCGACCATGGTGAAGACCACATTAGACTTTTCAGCCACTGCCCGGGGTGTTTCGGCCCAGCTAGCTCCCCCAGCCAAAAGCGGTTGCGCTTTGCTCTTGGTACGGTTGTAAACGGTTACCCCATAACCTTTGCTGAGCACATGGTTGCACATGGAGAGTCCCATGACTCCAGTACCTATCCAGCCAATGGGGGTCTTTGAGGAAATTGCAGGTGCTTTGTTCTTGCTGGAGACTGCCATGTTTCTTATCCTTACAAGTGTTAGGTTTCGAAGTCAACTCCATTTAGGCGCAAGACATCATTAGGTCATTACGCTGCGCTGTCATTTATGGTCAACTGTCATTCTTGAGTGGCAACAACTTAATGACGGCCGCAAGGCATATTGACAGCGTAGCGTAGTGACGACCACATCTAGTGGCCAAATGACCTGGAACTCTATGCTCCATGCCCCATGCTCTATGCCCGGAGCACAGATAAATTGACATCAGAGCCCTTGGCTTGCTATTCTGCTTTCAGCCGTTTTCCAATTAGTTTCCATCCATAGTTTTCGGTATCAATGATTATGCCCCGGGAAAGCAGAGTACGTTCTATTGGGGTCAATCTGCCAGATTTCTTATAAGGAGAAAAGCTATGTCATACACCAACGTCATTGTGGAGAAAAAAGATCATATCGGCCTCATTACCCTCAACCGACCACATGAGATGAATACCTTCAACGTTGCCTTTGCCCGGGAACTGAATGACTCCCTCTGGGAAATGGACAAGGACCCAGAGGTGCGGGTTGTGGTGATCCAGGCGGCAGGCAAACACTTCTCTACTGGGATATCCCTTGCCGAATTCAAGGATAAAACCAACAAGGATTACCGGGAATTTATTCGTTTAATGGACGAGCACAACCACACCATTGCCAAAATGAAAAAGCCAGTTATTGCCTCGGTGAAAGGTTATGCTCTAGCTAATGGTGCAGGTTTGGTCTTTGCTTGTGATTTGGCTGTGGCTGCGGAAGACGCCAAAATAGGAACCACTGCCATCAATGTCGGTCTCATTTGTACTGGCCCGGCTGTACCCCTGGCACGCTCTCTCGGCCGCAAAAAACTTCTTGAGATGGTACTCACAGGAGAGATGATTTCAGCCACCGAAGCCGAAAGATTGGGATTGGTGAACAAGGTGGTACCGCAAGATGAGCTTGAAAAAGCCACCATGGAGCTGGCTGGCAAGCTGGCGGCCAAAAGCCCCCTGGCATTGCAGATAGGGAAAACCGCATTGTATGCCATGCAAGATGTCCCCTACCATCAATCGATCGATTACCTGAGCGAGCTCTTTGCTGCCCTTTGCAGCACCGAAGACGCACAAGAAGGAGCACGGGCTTTTTTGGAAAAGAGAAAGCCAGAGTGGAAGGAAAAGTAGCGGTATACTTTATTTGACCCTGATAGCTTCAAACATACCGTAGTACTCGAGAGGAAATTTTTATTTTAGATTTAAGATTGCAGATCTTAGATTTAGCAAAGAAGTTTATAGTTTCCTCAATCTTAGGCAAAAATCTTCAATCTGCATTCTGCAATCTACAATCTAAAATGATCAGTACTCCTCCTTGCCTACTTCCCCTCCCTCCCCTCCCCCCTTGGTATTCTTTTTGCAGAGAGTTTTTTAAACTTTTCGGGATGTCCGGTCGGACTGGAAGATGACAACTCAATAGCGGAGGTTCGTGTAGAAATGGATGATTTATCCAAAGCCATGCATGAGGCAACCGCCTACCTGGAGCGCCAAAAAGATGAGAAGAAGCGTCCAGAGCCAAATAAACCGGTACCAAAACCTGCTCCTTCCAAAGTA
Organism: uncultured delta proteobacterium; assembly: GCA_963712115.1. Lineage (GTDB taxonomy): Bacteria > Desulfobacterota > Syntrophobacteria > BM002 > BM002 > BM002. Next base: position 17,579 of record CAVQGX010000047.1, read on the forward strand.
AGTGCTGTCAGGGCCAAAACGAGGGAGGTACAGAGCAACCCTACTCTTGTTCTGGCCTATGGTGTCGCCATTGCCTTGGCCATTGTGGCTGGCGGAATAACCACCCAGTGGCTGGTGCCAGCCCTAGGTGCTGGTTTTGGTATTGCTACAACCATAATCGCCAAAGGACTTACAGGAGGTGGCACAGATTATTCTTGGGTGGTACCGGCTGGTGCAGCGGGCCTTGCCCTGATTGGCGGCGTGGCTGTTGTTCTTCTGGTCATAAGAATAGTGAAGAGAGCAAGCGGCCAGCTCTATCTGGCAGTTCTGCCCCTTCTTGCGGTTCTGGCAGCATTTTGTGTGGATATGTGTAAAGACTTCTACCCTAACGATCCCCTGGTGCGAATTGGGTTTGCTGCAGTGACATGCGGTCTATTCGCCCTTGGAGGATTGTGGTGGAGGAGGTATGGTCTTTTGAACAAAATTGCAGGTGCCCTTCTTATGTTGATCTCGCCCCTAGTGATTTTGGCACACGGAGTAAGCAACAATCTGAACCAGGGACTGTCCATTGCATTGGGTAGTGTAACAACCCAAAGTTGGATAGCTCTTGGCGGGCTTATAACTATTATGCTTTTGACTGCTCTTCTGGCATTTACTTTAGGAGAAGAGATAGGACCGTAAAGCTTACCCAAGGCAGAACAAATCAGGTCAGATCCCAATGGTTTTGCCCGTAAAGATAAGCGAGCTTTTTTGGAGTACCGGAGCATCAGAAATTCCAAATCACAAATCACAAATATCAAACAAATCACAATGACCAAAATTCAAAATTCCAAACCTGTTTCGGTCATTTGGTATTGGAATTTGAGATTTGTTTGTAATTTGGTGCTTGGAGTTTGGGATTTCATTATTCCATCACTCCATCATTCCAGCAGACTTCCTCATCAAGGAAAGACCCTAGAAGCCACCCTGGGGGCGGACCAAATCCGGATCCTCAGGGCCCGGACTCTTTACCTCCACGGCCATATTCATGGTCTCGCCCCTTTGTTTCCATTCGTTCTTAATATCTGATCAACCCACCGAAAAAAATGAGGAAACTCCTGTAACAATACTCTTGCCCTAAGTTGATCAATTGTGTAATCTGAATAAATATTGATGGTGGATCTTGAACAGCAAATCCACCCTAGTCAGCTATTTAGAAGGAGGCTAAGCCATGGATCCCGCTGAAAAGACAGCTCTAAAGGAAAAACTGGCCGAGAAGGGAATTGGTTTCGACAAGGCAGCCGAAGAGCTTAAGGTGACAGCATCGCTTTTGGCCCTTTATTTGAAGGACGACTCGAATCCCGTCCCCAAAAGAATTATTGATGGGCTCAACAAAATGCTTGAATGATGACCTGCGGAGCTACATCAATTTCCCCGCCAGCCAGAAAAGCAGCATACCGGCAACAACTGTTCCTCCTAACGATCTGGTTTTCAGGGCAAAAATAAAGGTGGGCACAGCCACGATAAACTGGGGTCGCAAAAGATCTAAGTAGCGAGGGCTACCGCCGGTTACAAGCTCTGGAAAGACCAGAGCGCTGAGGATGGCTACCGGTATGAAATCCAACCACTCGGCGAACCATCGGGGCAGCTGTCGCCGCGACAGAAAAAGAATAGGAACCCACCGCGGGATGTAGGTGACCAACCCCATACCAAGTACCAACAACAGATACTCAGATTTAATCATTGAGAATACCCTTCCGTCGACAGACTACCCCGATAAAGGCAGCCAAAACTGAGGCCAGAACAATATAACTGTTTCCTGGAACCAAAAGTGCGAGAAATACTGCCAATACTCCAGCGACGATAGCGGTAAGAACATACAGTCGCCCTCTTAGTTGAAATACCAAAAGACAGAGAAACATGGCGATGAGCGCATAATCGATACCGAATGCTCCTGCCGGAATGAACTGGCCGCTATAGGCCCCCACAATGCTGCTGGCGATCCACGCCACATTAGCAATCTGGTTTACCACCAAAGCCTGACGCCAATCCCAATTACTATCTCGAAACCTGGTCAGATTGACGGCAAAGCTCTCATCGGTAACGCCGTAAGCAAAAAGGGCAGTCCAGCTCTTGTTCACAGACCGCAGATAGAAGGCCAGGGAGGAACTCATCAATAAGTGCCTAAGATTGATAACAAAAGTGGTAACTACTATGGACAGTGCCGAGGCCCCTCCACTGAGCATTGAAACTGCTACGAACTGAGAACTTCCCGCAAAAACCAGCAAAGACATAAGGCCGATTTCAACAGGGTGGAGCCCAGCCTTCTGGGCCAGTACGCCAAATGCCAATCCTATGGGGAAATAGCCCAAGCAGATTGGCCAGCCGGCCTTTATGCCTTCTTTACATATGAACGTGGCAGCAAGATGCTCTCCCGCAGGATCTGAAGTATTGACCATATGCGCTCCAGCTGATGGCATTAATGCGAATTAAATACTTTACTATTTCCCTTCCACATAGGGCAAGTGGCTGGGCTAAACTTTTTTGCACCTCTGATTATCCCCACCATTTTTCCCACCTGTCCCCAAAATACTTCTATAGAAAATAAGCCGAAAAATAATTGAAAACAATTACCTACACAGATATTTCGGCACGATCATTGCTCTTTGAGAGGGAGATGCGGGTTTAGTCTGCAACAGGCCATTGGCAGTTTTTGGAGTTAATATGTTGATACCAAGGCAATTTACCAGAATATTTCCATATCTTTTTGTACTTTTTTTTGCACTTATTATCTTTCTACCGAAGGATATATTGGCGCAAGATATTCAAAAAGATACGCAATTAATTCATCGAGTTTCCCCTGGGGAGTCACTTCACAAGATCGCCCGGCAGTATCTGCCACTGACTGAGGAATTAACCGTCGATGACTTGGTCGAAAAGATCAAAGTGCTGAGTGGCGTAGAGGGGTCTTTGATCCGGCCCAACCAATGGTTACTCATACCTCTGGTTCGCTCGCGCCCTGTGGCAGCCAAGACTGTTCCTAAACAGACAGATTTTGAGGCCAAAGGTATATATATTAATCGCTACACCATGGCCAGCCAAAGAATTAAGAGACTTATAGATGAGTTGGTTGCGGTGGGGGGTAATACAGTTATTCTTGACGGCAAAGACATGTTTGGAAATCTGTCCTATCCTTCCCGAGTCGATCTAGCTCAAGAGATTGGGGCAAATGCTAGACCGGTGACCAGGGATTTGGCGAAAATGATTCATTATCTCCACGAGAGAGGAATACATGTTGGGGTGAGACTGGTTCTTTTCTGCGATCAACTTTTGGCAGAGCAGAAACCCGACCTGGCCCTGAGAGATGGCCTCACAGGAAATCTCTTATTGGAAAATGGCATATCAGCGTGGGTTGATCCATCTCATCCAGTGGTGCAGGATTATAACTTGGCCATTGCCAGGGAATTGGCAGAAATGGGGGTAGATGAAATCCAATTTGACTACATAAGATTTCCTACGAAAGAAAATGTCCAATACGGTGAATCCGGCCTTTATGGGAAAACAGTTCCTAGATACAGGATAATTACTGACTTTCTTGCCCGGGCTCGGAGAGAGCTGGCTGCGCACCAGGTCCTATTATCCATTGATGTATTTGGGATTATTGCCTGGGGCAGGTCCAAAGATATCGAGATGACCGGTCAGAAGATAGAAGAATTGGCCGGACACTGTGACGTGATCTCGCCAATGATCTATCCTTCTCATTTTCATAACCCCTTTCGAGGTATTGCCGATCCCGGCGAACGTCCTTACTTACTCGTCTCGGAGACATGTAAGAGATTCTCACGGCTGCTGAAAAACTCACAAGCAACCCTCCGGCCCTGGATTCAGGCCTTTCCCCTTGGGACTGACCATTTTGACGAAGAATATGTTTTCGAGCAACTTAAGGCGCTGGATGAGTCCGAAGTCCGAGGATGGCTGCTCTGGAGTGCGGGGAACAAATACGATGTCGCCTGGAAGGCTTTAGCTGAACTTAATGATGATTCCTTTGGACAAAGGATCCTAGGGGCAAATTTGTTTTTGGGTGATTAAAAAGAAGGTGAGAGGAATTAGGATTAAGACCAGATGAAGCGGACGCCCATTCCGGCTGGCTCATTTTTTTTGTCCGAGGATGAGTTGCTGGCCCAAACGACTTGAGCCATAACCTGCATGGAAGCGGCTGGAGCCTTAACAGACAACACGAACCTTTCTGAGAGAGGAAGGGGCTTATCGCAATAAATAAATGCCCCTTGCATGCTAATATCTCTAGTTTCTCCCTGCATTGAACCTTCAGAGGTCAACATTGTAACAGGCCACCTGACCTCCACTCTAGGTTGCAACCTTCTTTCTCTGCCGTCCATCCTTATATCCCTTTCTTGTGGGATAGCTTTAGCAAAAAACCGGATATCGGTCCACCGCTCAAATAGCACCTGCAAAATTTCTACCAGAATACGGCTAATGGAGGTCGAGCGTAATCAGAATTGAGCAGCGGTACACAAGATTGTCGATGGAGCAAGGAATCAACAAGGATACTCGACGCCTTACCAGTTTGATCAAGCATGCTGAGGACAGGTTACGGAAAAGGAGGGAAAGTTGCAAGACCTTTCTTAACCCTAATGTTGTAGATCCACATCGAGGCAAAGCGCACCAGAGTGCGTTAGATGTGGCCGCGCACAGGCGCGGACAGGATGAAGCGTACTTGACCGTACGTGAGATTCTGTCCGAGGCGAGCACGGCCGCAGATGGCGTTCTATGGTGCGAGCGCAGCGGCTTTGGCCGGTTTGGGTTTGCAACATTAGGGTTGCCCTAGTTAAGCAACAACTCCTGAAAAAAGACCAATTATAGCACTGGCAAAGGCACCGATAATGAAGGTAATGTAAGCCAGCCTCAGGAAACGATACTTCTTTTTGGCAAGAAACATCCCTAAGGTATAAAGTTCCTTTATTTGTACTTCATAGGTGAGGCTGGGATCATTCATGACCTCTTCCATACTCGTTTCAAACTCTTCATAGGTTAGTCGGACGAAATCGGCAAAAAAGAGCAAGTTGAATCCCGGAGATTTAATTGATTCCCTCGTCTCTCTTTTAAAAAAAAACGGTATTTTTGGCATTACAGCGTATGTTGCCAGACCAATGGTCATCAAGCAAAAGGCAATTAATACAACTATAGCCCACTTTAGATGGGGTTGGGTGATGTAGCCGACGGATAGGGTTATAACTACTGAGGTAATGGTCAGAAGCATGTTGGCTTTCATGTCTGCCATTGAACTAAGTTGAGTATGATGCATCCGTGTCTGACGCACGAGATGGTCTAGATGTGACCCCGCCTGTTTGATTTCCATCAGACTTCCTCCCATAGGTGGTGTTGCATGGTTAATGACAAGGAGAGCTAGCACTAGATACTAATACTGTCAAGGTTAGAATTTCTCATGGCGTTTCCTGAGATAACGGTTTAATATAACTCATTCGCCTGTCATAAAGAGGTATTCACCATGACACTCAGAACCAAAATGTTGATGTCAGCGGTGTCGTTACTTTTTCTGGTTATCGGTGCGGGAACAGTATACCTTATCAGTCATAAGATTCTCTCTATGGAGTTTCGAGCCGCTAATGACGCTCTACATAGACAAGAAGCTCCAATAACGCTCGACTTTCTAATCCCAGCTGGGACTTATGTTGACGCGACAATGACCATAGGAGAAGTAGTAAAGATTCGCATTCAAAAACCAAAGAAAAAATTCAATAGTTTTCTTCGGAAATTCTCAGAAAGTATACCGCGCAAATACCTCCTTTTGGGGACCATGATCCTCTATCTATTTTGGACATTCCTTTTTCTTGTTTTTTTTAGAATATTCACCTGGATAGGCTACAGTGTTGCCCTCAGTATCAGCTTTCTTGCTGGATCTTTAGTCTATTTTTTTATGCCTGATTTGATGTTTGGCAGAATAGATGACGTGATATTTTTGGGTTGGGCGGTAGCTTTCACGGTGGCTTGCAGGTTGTATTCTAAGCGGAGGAGGTTGAAACACTTATACTCTAGATAATTAAAGCATCTCAATTCGTGAGTTGTCTAGGCCAACTCAGTTTATCATTGAACTATTCCTCTGGCTTTTCTGTCATAGTATATAAATTTCTTTTTATAAAGTTCGTTTTCAGGATAAAGAGTAACCAGCTCGGAATAAATATCTCTATTCAGCTTTGTTTCCTTGGTAGGAACTTTCTTGACAATCTCGTAAAGTATTTCTTCAATCCTCTCGTTGCATCTTACATCCTCATGTGATGCGTGACCAAGGTATCTGTCTGCGTCAAAGTATAGTGATTTTATCTCCGGATCAAGAGTATCAATCGCTGCGAGTCTAGCTCCTTCAAAGTTAGAATCACTAATAAGAATACGTATTCTCTTTACAGTATCTAGATTTGTTTGATCTTTACTTTCTTCAAAACAACTAATAACAAGAATCAAAGAAAAACCTACGATAGAGATAATAGCCAGTCTCTTCATTTTCTTTGCCTCTCTGATAAACAGCTTCCGTTCTCGAGGCCTGTAAAAATTAAGCCAAAAAACTTCTTCATTAACGGATGGTATTTAACCCGGATTCATGAAACATCCGGGTTAGTCGCCGCGCTCAGCAAAATCTATTGTCAGGCAGGACCAACAAGCTCTTTATATGCACTTTGCGTACCAAGAGACATGGTTTAGCGGCCATGGGATTTGGAATATATATTTGGTCCTCCGGATAAAAACCCTCATACTTGCAGAACTGTTGGGAATACAAATTTAGACAATAAATTAATAATTCCATATACTTGCAATGCACAAATTTGAACAACAGTAATTATTCCAAATATATCAAATAGTTGTTGACAACTAATTTGATTTACCTTATGTTGTATGAGTTTGCAACTTTGCCAACAATACGGCCACAATGACGAAAGGAGGACAATGATATGGCGAAGACTTTGACGGAAATGGCAGCCGAAATTGTAGCTGCGCAGGCTTCACATGCGGTGATGGCGTCTGACGATATGGTGGGAGCACTGAAAAAGACGTTTGAAGCCCTCAAAAATATCAAAACAATCGAAGAGGGCGGGCCGGAAGGAGAGGCTCCTCCAGTAGATCCTAAAAAATCTATTCAGAGAAACTACATCATTAATCTTGAAGATGGCAAGAAGTACAAGCAGCTTACTGCAAGGACTCTTGCAAAATTCGGCATTACACCGGCAGAATATCGTAAGAAGTGGGGCTTTTCTCCTAGACAGCCGTTAGCGGCCAAGTCTCTTAGCGCCAAACGTAGAAAAACTGCCAAAGCTCTTGGCCTCGGGGAGAAATTACAGTTGGCAAGAAAGGCGAAGGCTGCTGCAAAGGCTGCGGCGAAGCCAAAGGCTGCGGCGAAGGCGAAGCCTGCAAAGAAGGCAAAAGCCGCACCCAAGAAGAAGAAAAAAGCTGCAAGGAAAAAGAAAAAGGCATAAGGAAGTTGGCTGGTAAAATAAAGGAAAAGTCTGCCAATAGGCGGGCTTTTTTATTTATATAAAGAGTTAGTGATCTACAGTCTGGATATTTTAGATTTGAGATTTCAGATCGCAGATTTGAGATTTAGGATTGTACATTTTGAACCAATATATATCGCTTTAAATTATCGATCTTCAATCTGCCGTAAGGAATTTGATGTAGTCAATCTTAAATCTACAATCTACAATCTGCAATCTAGATAAGTTACTCCTTCAATGACTCAAGGTAAGATCTCAGAGAGTCAAAATCTGGATATTTTTTAAGTTCATCCCCAGACCTGAGGTCGTAGACAACCACGGCAACAGGCTCATCCAGCAATTGGGGCAGGCCCTCCCCCTCTTTGTCCATTACGGTTATGTAGGCGCGTCTTCCATTATAACTAATAAATTTTGTGTACCACGCTTGTCCGGCGCAACTTGCAGAAATACGGAATCCGTGCTCTTTCATAATCTCTTCTACGCTCATACTTGCCCACCTCTACTGCTGGAGTGAAAGCGAGATAAATCAAATGCTTTTGAGTTTATCCAACTTTACCTCTAAAGTCTCTATTTCTTTCTCCTTGCCCAACTGCCGCAGACGTTTTCTCAACTCTCGAAGCGCCTCTTCCAATCGGGGTAACACCTCTTCCTTGAAATATTCACGTGTCTCGACCCCGGCTTGCCCCAATTTGTTTAGCCAATAATCCATCTCACGTTCCAACTCCTTATACCATTCCCTTTCAGGAAGTTGACTCAGTCTCCTCTTCCCAGCGTTCAAGCTCTCGCTCAAGCTGCTTCCTCCAGGCCTCGAGTCCTCTTTCGGTTTTTTCCAACTGGAGGGAAAGATAGGTACTGCCCTCTACGGCAGTTCCGGTTGGGAGAGGATTTCCCTCCTCAGACAGGTTGACCATGTTGACAAGGCTTTGCCCTTGCCTCTGGGGATCGGTTTGAATGACGAATCGGCTCTCATTCGTGACTTTATCCGAGAAATCTTTCCTTATTTGCAATTGCACCGAGGCTTGACCTTGAACATTTTGTTTCACCGACTGGACCTTACCGATTTTTTGTTCATTCCATAATACCGGGTCATTTTGCTTTAGTCCCTCGGTCCTGTCGTACAAGACAGTAAGTTGCAGGCTACCAACACAGGCAGCAGCCAGTACATAGACGAAGATTAACGGCAAGATCCAGAAATTGTTATTTCTCATCTTTTTCCCCCGGTTGGAGAACTTGACTGCATACTGTATATCTAGGTTAACAATAATGTCATATTGGCTGGGAACAGTAAAGGAGGGAAGACATAAA
>CAVQGX010000048.1:0-21327 GCA_963712115.1 uncultured delta proteobacterium
AAAAACTTGTTTCGTTTTCACCGCCGACATACACAGGCATGTCAGTCCGCACAAGGGCAAACTGCTGGTGTATCTGCTGATGTGAACCACCTAGCTTATAACCCGAAACAGAGAGATCAAAACCGTAATTTTGTCCCCAAATAACTGCGTTGAAAGGCAAAGTGCCTCCTGATTTATTGCGCTCTTTTATTTCATTGAAAATTGACATGCGTAAGTTTTCCAAATCATTTTTCCCCAACCGCACCCTTCCGGTGGGTACTGGCAATCCGAGTTCAGCTGCCAGCTGAACGTATATTCTCTGGTAATAAAGGAAACGAAGACCAGAAAGATCATTCGGGGTGAGTGAACTGATCGTGTAGCGAACAGTATCATGAGCTATATTCGCCGCGTAATGACCCCAGGGAATATAACTGTTTTCACGGAGGTATTCCCACATGTGTGTGTCACCCTCCGTATATTCCCCAACAATGGGGCTTTTCCCTTGCACCCCAGGAATCAAGACCATGTGCCTTTTGTAAGCGTCAGGTAGAAAAGGATTATTAGACACCAACTGGAACAAATGGTGGTCTAAAATGGCTGGACATAACTGGCCTGCGTCATCCTGTTGGTAGAGCCTGCCGGAAACAATATTAGTGCTCTGGTCATAGACAAACTCGCATGATCGCTCAGCCAGAGAAGCCAGGATTTCCGGATCAGTGGAGGAGGAGGCAAGTGACAATAGCGCTGCTCGCGAATGATTTTGAATGGTAGGGTTTGCCCGCCCTTCATCGGGTCTTTCGGAGAGTTCACGGAAGGGGTTACAGCCGCCTACGGTTTGGTCGGCCTTTGATTTGAGAATAAAGGTGGCTCCCATAAAGGGAAAAGCATTGGGAATCTCGAAAACCCATGCTCCGGCGGGAACTTGTACATCCTTTTCAGGGAAGTTCGCCGCATTATCGACTACTTCCTGATTCAAGGTTCGTCCTAAGTGTACAATGTAGTCATTTTCCCGCAAATTGGTGGCTTTGAATCTAGGTTTTTGGATTCCGTAGACAAATTCACCTGATGGGGCGACACAGGTGCCGGGAAAGAGGTCCTTCATTGCCCTTCCTTTCTAAGCTTGATTTTATTTATAAGCGATGAGATACCAGTCAATGATAGGTATGTCAATTTGATTGAAAAGCAGAATGGCAGACTATGGTTTGCCTTTTACACTCACTCTACCTTACACCTATCATTGACCAAATTTGGCGTTTTGGGACCATATTTGCCCATCACCGTTAATCTGTTCGATACCACTCCATCAATATAACTTGCGGTAATTAATATAATTTTAGACATTTTTACGTTTTGGCATCAATTGTGCTGAATTGGAAGAACAAGAGCAGAAAATGGAGGCTCTCAAGAAAATCTCCAATCGTTAGGGGAGGAAATAAAAATGCTACCAGAAACAAAATCAACAAGCAGAGCACAGGTTAAATGGCCTGTTACCATGAATACTGATGAGGGACCTGCGGATGGGGTCATAACAAATATTAACAACAATGGAGCCTTTATTCGTTGCCGCAAACCGTTACGGCTGACTGAAACCTGTAAACTCACTATCGAATCTTCCGAGCGCCAGATCCAGGATGTGGTTGTAGAGGTAGTGTGGACTAACATTTATGGGCCGGACGACGACCTTACCCCCCGCGGTATGGGAGTCCGCTTTACAGGCTTGCCAGAGGCGGAGCAGAAATTTCTCCGAGGACTTATCAGGATGATCAAAGAGGAGAGGAGCGTTGAAAAGGTATCGAAGGATCCAGAAATAGACCTTGATCAGACTGTTGAGATGTTACATTAAGTTCATTTACTTCTTTAGATAAAAAAAGGACAGCGGAGTTTTCAGCTCCCCTGTCCTTTTTTCTTTTCAACTAAATCCCAAGTAAATGCAGTTACTAAGGTGCTCTGGCATGCTTCCTGCAAATATAGTTCAAGGACGGGAATCACACCCTATTCAAACCAGTCGCGCATTTACCTGGCCCTGTCTCGATTGATCAGGGCTGAGGTAGATTGCCAGGATAAACTGCTCATGGGTGCTATGAAAGACAGACGTTCACACCTAAGGACTGCTGTAGATTGGCCTGCCATGGTCATAACCCCTGGAGCGTGCATAGGAGGTGAAATAAAAAATCTAAGTCCATCAGGTGCCTTTTTTCACTGCTTTACTGAACCCGAGCGGGGCCAACCTCTGCGCTTGGTCTTTAGGGATCCAATTCGCAAGAAACTTATAGTGCTGACAGCAGAAATGGCATGGTCAAACATCGCAAATTCCGACGACATAAGTTCTTGTGGAATAGGAATTGAATTCAGCAATACCTTAAGTTATGAGCAGTTGTTTCTCGACACTTGGACCTCGGAACATCTCCAAGCTACAGTCTAAAAATTACATAACACTCTAATGTTTCAACAAAGAGTTGAAGTGAAATGGTGCTCTCAGTGGGAACCTCTCTGTCTCGAGGATTTGAAAATGACGCGAGGAGTTGAAAGGCGGTTGCAACCGCGAGTCGAGATTAGATGGCCTGTTACGGTCTTAACCACCCAAACGACAATTGAAGGTGAGATCCACAACGTAAGTCCCTCCGGAGCTTTCATCTCTTGTAAGGCTGTTCCTCCACTGGAGGGTAGTTTTTTTATAATAATTAAACCTCCCGAGCGGCAAACAATCAGTGTTGCAGGCAAGGCGGTGTGGTCGACTACCCTAGAGACCGAAGAAAGCAACCCAATTCTTGGAGTGGGTGTCCAATTCACAAATATCACTCCAGGAGATCTCAGATTCTTGAACCAATTTGTTAAGAGCTACAAAAATGAAAAGAGGCCGCTAGATAAAATTACCTGAAGTATGCCTTCGATCTTTAATCCTACCCTTTTTCCCCTTAAATAATCTAATACTCTGGAGCCGGATATTTCATTACAGGTCCTGAAATCTGCTTCTTCCCCGCATAGCCGGATGTTCCACGGGCCAGGTTAAAGTTAAATCGCTTTGTTGATAAAGATGCGAGCTGTTTTCGAGTACTGGAGTATTTTGATGCTTGAGTAGCTAAAGATTCCAAATAAATCACAATGACCAACATTTAAAATCCCAAACTTTTGCATATTTATAAAATTATTCGAAATTTGTTTTGGTCATTGAAAATTGGAATTTAGGATTTGTTTGTAATTTGGTGCTTGGGATTTGGGATTTCATTACTCCATCACTCCGTTGACTCCGGAATGCTCGCGCATCAAGGAAAGACGTTATGAGCACCCATCCCTATGGGTGGAGGTCAAAGATTGTCAATCACCGTTAATTTTTGTAAGGTTTGTGATATGTGTAAAAGGGAATCTTTCATTTTTCGCCCTGCCAAGGAAAAAGATCTAGAATTCATCAGCAAGCTGTCGGCTGAGGCGTTCTCAAAATACGGGCATTATGACGAAATCGTCCCTGCTTGGTTCGAGGAGCCGGCTGTGATTACGGAAGTCATTATGGAGAAAAGTGCTACCCTGGGTTTTGCCATGCTCGTATTGGAACGTAAAAAAGTATTTGGGTTCAGGGAAGCGCACCTCCTAGCCATCGGCATCTTATTGGAGCATCAGAGAAGAGGTGTTGGTACCGCTTTGTTAGAGCATATGGAGGAAATAGCGCGGAAATACAACGCCGTCGAGATTAATCTCTGGACTGCAGTTGATAATGAACCGGCTTATTCCTTCTTTCAAAAGGCGGGCTTCAAAATCAAAAGGTTTGAAAATTATTATTATCCTAAAGGTCAAGCGGCGCTATCCATGAGCAAAAGGCTTGACTACACATGATGGGGCCTGGCCATTAGATATTACAAAAACGATTCTACTTGTGCTGCCATTGGGAGGAGGCCGAAGATTCCCCCTGTATGGATAAATACGATTCTATCACCAAACACTTCCGGGTTCCGCTTCAGTTCCTGGGTCATTCCGTAAAAAGCTTTGCCAGTGTAGACCGGATCAAGAATTATACCTTCAGTGCGTGCCACTTCCACAAGAAGAGATAGCACCTGAAAACTTGCTTTGCCGTATCCCTCTCCCACATAGCCGTCGACTATGTGGATATCTTCTTGGGCGGAAAATGGGATTTCCAGTTTGTAGTTCGTTATGGCGGCATTGCAGATTTCACCTACCACGTCCATGAAATAATTCCTATCGTTGCAAACATTAATTCCTACGACCTGAGCTTCTAGTCCAACCAACCTTACTCCTAAAACAAGCCCGGCGGTAGTACCCCCGGAACCTGTAGCATGAATGATGGTCGTAGACCTGTCATTGTTGCCCAGGAGATCCTCTAGATCTTTAGCCAGCTCCTCCACCGCACGGACATAACCCCAGGCGCCCAGTACGTTGGAGCCCCCTTCGGGTATAACGTAAGGGGTTTTCCCCGACCTTCGAAGCGATTCCGCTTCACGCTCAAGCATTTCAGTGCGGCGGCCGTACTCCTCAAAGGTGAGCCAGACAATCTCTGCCCCAACCAGCCGGTCGAGTAATATATTTCCTTCGGCGGGCGGCGGATTCGCCGGATTACGGGTCCGGAGGAGTAACCGCGCCTCGAGTCCCAACTTAGCAGCGGCGATTGCCGTTGCCCTAGCGTGGTTCGACTGCGCAGCCCCACATGTCAATACTGTGTCGCTACCTTTCGCCAGAGCATCGGCAAGGAGGAATTCAAGCTTTCTCACTTTATTGCCCGTAAGTTCAGCGCCCGTGAGATCATCTCGTTTGACGTACACTTCGACGCCTAATCTGTCGCTCAATCTTGAGAGGGGCTCGAGGGGCGTAGGAGTCCGGGCCAAATCTAAACGGGCGGGGTAGGGGATTTTTCGCGTTTTTTTGTTCATTTCCTTCTCCTCAACTTAAAAGGACAAATCCCAATTCCCAAGCATCAAACTACAAATAAATTCCTAAATTCCAAATTCCAATAACCAAAACAGATTTGGAACGCCTTTATAAATATGAGTAAAAGTTTGGGATTTTAAATTTTGGTCATTGTGATTTATTTGTGATTTGTAATTTGAAATTTCCAATACCCGAGTACCCAAATAAAATTATATCTTAACCCCACGGGTGGTCTTTGTTAAAATGATGATTATCTAGACTGTTTATGCCAATCTAGATAAAGCGCTGGCAGAACTAGAGTAACATAATTCAGCAAGGTGGCACACACCAGGGCCGAAATTGGAAGAAGGAGAAGAGAGATGAACATGAAGCACTATGTCTTGGTCTTATTTTTGGCAGCAGTTTTATTTTCACTACCCTCTTGTGGTCATTACGTAAAATCTTATTCTAAGCCAGGTATCCACCTTCAAGGAAAAAGCCTGGGAATAATGCCTTTCTCCTGTAACATCCCCGAGGTCGGAAAGGTCGTCAGCGACACTATAGGAGCTGATCTTCTTGAATCGGGCTTCAAAATTGTGGATCGCACCCAGATTGGAAAAATCCTTCAGGAGGAAGGCATCAGTTACCTGGAGATTGATTTCCCCGATTACAGTAAGATCGGCAACTTAGCTGAGGTTAATTTTCTCCTGGTTGGAAGTGTTGCCTTCTCGAGCGCCACAGTGAGGTTGGTAGACACAGCCACTGGGGAAACACTGATAATTACAGTGTTCCGACCGAACCGGATCACTGACAGCGCTTCCGCCGTTGATATGGGGCAGTATCTAGGCAAATCGATAGGTAGAGAACTGACTAGGGCCGGAAAACTTTGATTTGATAAGAGGTTATTTGAAACATCAGGGCTAGGACTCACTTGTAATAGCAATGGTAGTCTGTGAGGAGCTCTCGCCAGTGCCATAGGCAAAATCTGCCGACTCCAGCGAATCTTGGGATGCCAAGCATGCACATTGCACCCCGTGCATCCTATTCAATACCAGTCTGAACATAAATTCCAATACGCCATAGGCTGAGATGTTGGGTGCAGATTTATCTAATAATTGCAGCATCTGTGTTTGCAGTTCCAGTTGCAGTTTAAGTCCTTCCAAATCTCTTAGTAGTAAAATAACTCGAGACCTATCTATTTGTTTCTTTTGGTCACCAGGGTCACTCTCCCACTTCTTTCTGAGATCTTTAGTTTTTTGGTAGGAGCACGAGATCAACAACTGACGGTCCTTACCACTCATAGGTATAATTTGGGTGTTAACCCGTTGGCCTATCTCATTGGCTAACCGCTGCCTTTCATCAGAGGCAATTTCTCTGAACATTTTCTTGGCTCTGTCAAAAATTTGCACATTCAAGGATTGAAAAGTCTCTTCCTTCTGAGCCATTTTTTCTTTGAATTCACCTACTGCACTATTCCAAAAGGCTTCATTTACACTGTGGAAATGTTCTTGTTCTCTACCTTTGTGGGCTCTCATTGCTTTAATTATACCGGGCACCATCCTGGCAGTCCTTTCGAACAAGGGAAGTCCAGTAATCGCCCGGTAGATTATGGCGATAACGGCGTACCAATCCTGAAGGTGCAATATTGTGGTCAAATCGTCATAGAGCCGAGTTAGCAGGTTGTTGTCGAAAAATTGGGAGGGTGTGGCGTACTGAGGGGTGCCACCTAATGGTGGCTGATCTGCAGTCTTTTTACCTGACTTTTCCAGAATCACTGCAGTTTCAACATCGATAAGTCCTATTTTGTACTCCTTGGGATAGGCAAGGAAACCTGGGTATTTGTCTTTATTGCCTGCCACCAGCATATTGTCTGGCTTGAGATCCCTCATTGCGACCTTCTTTTCATGCAAATGGGCCAGCAACTCGAGGAGGTTTGTAATAATTCCCTCCATGTAGCCTTTGTTTTGGACAAATGCTGCTTGGTGAATTGATTTCCTTACATTATCGCGGATAGTTTGAATGGCTTTCAGATTTTCACCGATGATTCCGTCCAAAAGCCTATTTATCCAGACAATGAATTCTGCACTCAATCCCTCGTCGACTTGCTTCACTCTCTCTCCCACTAAATGGATAAAAAACCATGTCTTTGTTTGATAGGGCGAAGGGGGAGTTGGCAGATTAAATTGTTTGATTAGTTTATTTAATTCAGACTCATATTCTTTGTACAGTTTTTCAATCTCCAGAAAGAAAGGTATGTTCTCACTACCGTATCTGTCCTCAAACTTCCTGTAGTCTCCTACAACTTCGGAATTTTTTCTAATTTCATCATAGACCTTTTTCTCGGTGTCGTGAAAAGCTTGGATAATATGGCCGAGAAAATAATATTTGGACAGATCCATAAAAAAAACAAAGGTGTTGCCTACGCGCAAATATTTTTGCAGCTCTGAAAATATGTTTAGAAACTTTAGGTAATCCTCTTCATTGTCCTCAGAGGGTAGCTCTCCTTCTTGGTCAAATCGCTGTATCAATTTCAGGATTACCGCGGCGCTTGGAATAATGCATTCCTTCATGGAAAGTCTCTTCACAATGCGTCTTTCTTTTTTGAGAATGTCCATGTACTTAGTAAGATCATTTATCGGAATTGGAGGTATCTTGATGACTAGGTGATAATCGTAGATTACATAAAAGCACTTACTTCTGCTGCCAGTATCTTCTCCGATAGGACCAATTGTCATGCGTCTTGACTGCCAGTCGCCATCTTTCATTACCCGCAACTCGTAAATGTAATTGGGAGCGAAAGAAAGGGAGTCCACCAGTCGAATTTCTGCCGGGCTGTCTTTTAATGCTCGCAGCCTATGTTTGTGTATATCCAGAAAGAACCTCACGATTGTCTCTTTGAGTTCCAAGTCCGGGTCATGGAGGGGCCTGGAAACCTCAGGCGAAAACGGAGTTTCGCTGACTGTTTTGTCATCAACGTCTTGTCGGCTTTTGAAACAGACGTTTTGTCGATCTGGACGATCCGGAAACAGATGGCAAGCTCAAAAAGTAATATCCCCAGGGGTGCTGCCCATATAACTATGGGGACAGCGGTGACATTGGATGCTATTGTCAGTCCAGGAATGAAGAGAAGAAGTGCTCGCGTCAGAAATCTAATGTGCTTTTTTATTTTGTCTAGCGATTGTTTTTGAGTCTGGAGATACTTTTGATCTCGCCTGCGAACGTCTCTCACGGATCTGATCAGGATCACTTCCGCTAGGGATTCAAGGATATTGGCAAAAATAAGGAGGAAAACAATTTGACCTAAAACTAATGGAGCAATATTGAACCAAGTGGAAAGTTCTTTTTCAAAAAACAACCTCCTTTTGGCAAAATAAAATGCAGCTAGGGGAATCAATAAAGTGAATAGATTGGTCAACCTATAGAGGCTTTGTTTGTCGAATAAGTTCTGAATATTGAAGACCCACTCACAGAATGTCCTGCGCAAAATGGTATATGTCCATCGCCAGACAAACAAACTTGCCACGAAAATACCAATTGAGATGAGGTAGGCTTCTAAGGTGTTTCCATATTTTGTGATGTAGAGAAAATCCATCGTCCACTCTCCGTCCAGACCGATCCGCTCCACGGATCGCACACTATCCCGAAGAGTGAGTGCAAGAAAAAAGCCAAGTCGAAAGTGGGTTTTCGGATTGACATGATCCATCTGTTTCCTTTAGCCTGAATAGTACGCATAGCTGGATATATTCTCGCCCAAGAGTTTTCGTCTATGGAAACGAATCCATACCTTACAAAAAAGCCGTGCAAAAATTTGTCGCCTAAAACATCTGTGAAGAACACAGTTCTTTTTTTCATTATCATCTCATTTCTACTGCCGGCATGCTCAAAGAAAATGTCTTTGGAAGAGGCCAAGGAAGTATCTATCTCTATAAGCGGAAAATCCTTTGTCCCTCCACCTCGCCGCATTGATGACATTACGAAAATCCTTGATGAGAAGCCCCCTGATTCGACAACTGTTGAAAACCTCCAGTCAACAGCTGACTCGGTTCCTTCGGCAGGCGCGAGCACGGTGGAACTCCAGGAGTTCTATTATCAGCGGGGCATTGCTGCTGCAACACTTGGTCGATATAAACAGAGTTTAATGGACCTTCGCCAGGCCGTGAGCTTGTTCGGAGATTTTTCCTCCAGGACGCCTACAATTCATAAAATGATCATAGACTCGGCCCTGGCGGAGGCTCGAGTCAACAATTTCAGAGCAGGAATCGAGTTTGCGGAACGAATGCGGACGAAGTTTCCTAATTGGGCAGGAGTGAACAATTTGCTGGTCTCTTTATATGCTCTTGCTGGCGACTTGGAGAGTGCCGAAAAAGCCAGGGATCGGGCGCTTGAAATAATGTCGAAATGGCGAGACTCTTCCAACAACAACATCTGGAGGCGATACAACAGCGCGGGTGATGAAGGCTGCAATATTAGAGGCCGGAGGCCGTTACCAGGAAGCCGAATTTTTGCGAAGAATAGCACTCAGGCTCAGCATGACTGCCACGGTAAAATCAGAATACCCCAGACCCCCCATTTTATGCCGTCGTTGGTTGGCAATAAATCTAATGGCACAGAGCCGCTTGGTAGAAGCGGAGGTGGAGGCACGACAGGCATTGTTAGACGCCATAAATACGTTTGGCAGTAGATCCCTGGACACGCGATGGAGTGTTGAGGTTCTGGCCAATATATTGTCAAAGCAGGGTCGGCATGGGGAAGCGGAAAGGCTACTTGTAAAACTTATTAGCATGATGAAAAATGGTGGAATATCAGATGATTCTCCAGTAATGGGTTGGACCAGATATGAGCTTGGGAATGTGTTAATTGAACTGGGAGATTGGTCAGGAGCGGCGAAAGAATTTCGCTTGGCGCGGGTCAGTCTGGAGAAAGAGCCTGCCATTTTCAAGAATAGATATCTGCTAAGAACAGCCCCGGCCTTGGCCCAGTTGAGAACGGGTGATCCGAAAAATGCCTTAGAATTGTTGCAAAAAGCTCAACAAACCGCTGAACAGGATCTGGGGATAGATCACCAGAGAACAAGAGAAATCCTCGGTCTACTCGCAGTTGCTCTTTTCGATACCGGGGATACTGCACGGGCATTAGATTTATTCTCTAGTGAGGTTCCCAAATTGCTGGAAAATGGAGCTGTTGGCGCGCAACAAAAGAAGATGATACTGGAAAGATACATTGACTTGCTCGCTCGAAATCAGGGGTACCTCAGTTGAAGGAAAAGCGGGTGTCAGCGCTGTGGCTGAGGCTTTTCGCATCGCCGGAGCGCTTCAAGCACAGTCGGTCCAATACGCTCTTGCTCAAAGCCTAACGCGAGCCGCCCTGAATACTCCGGAAATGGCTGATATTGCCCGGCGCGAGCAGGACGCCAAGATACAAATCGATGCACTGGAAACCTTACTTTCCGACCATCTGGCAGCACCGGTGGATCAGCAATACCCAGAGGTAGTGGCGGAACTGCGGGAAAGCATAACCAGGTTGCGCCATGCCCATGACGGTGCTGCTCGAACAGATTAAAATAGAAACCCCCAAGTACGCTAAGCTGCTCAGTCCACCGCCGGCAACTGTGGAGGAGGTGCAGGAACAGCTTCGCTTGGGCGAGGCCCTGGTCTCGATTCATCCTACTGTTTCAAAAACCTATGTATGGGCAATAACATCAGAGGGCAATGTCCAATTTGCCGTTGCACCCTTTGGCAAAACCTATGCTAACGAATCCATAAGACTCCTGCGCAGAGCTCTCGCTCCTGAAGCTCAAACCTTTGGAGATATATCCGAATTTGATCTGGCGCGGGCTTACGAGCTCTACTTCAACCTCCTCAAACCAGTCGAATCTACCTGGAAAGGGGCGAGGGACCTAATAATCGTTGCAACTGGACCGCTAGCTCAGATACCGTTTTCAATTTTACCCACCGCCCCTGTCAGCCTTGGAAAGGAAGAAGGAGAACTCTTCAGTAAATATAAAAACGTCCCGTGGCTCATTCGTCGAGTTTCTATAACGAGAGTTCCCACAGCCTCTTCTTTTATCAGTTTACGTACTCTTCCTATGAGTGCTCCTTTTCGTAAGGCTTTTTTAGGTTTTGGCGATCCTTTTTTTAATATAGAACAGCTAGCTCAGGCGAAGGAACAAAGAATCGATCGTAAATTAGTGCTGGCAAAGCGAGGAAGAGCTTTGCATGTTCGAGGTATCCGGGTCACCGAAAGCGGCACGCTTGACAACGACTCGATCACCTCAATCAATTTGGCTCTGTTGAATCGCCTCCCTGACACTGCCGGGGAGATAATGGGCATTGCCAAGGCATTGGATGCCGATTCCTCTCGAGACGTTTTTTTGGGCGAAAGGGCGTCAGAGAGCCAGGTCAAAGCCATGGATATGTCTGACCGCCGGGTAATAGCTTTTGCTACCCATGCTCTGGTGCCAGGTGATTTGGATGGTTTGGATCAGCCCGCCCTTGCTCTTTCCTCACCGGTAGTTACGGGTGAAGCTGAAGATGGCCTTCTAACCATGGAAGAAATCTTTCAATTGAAACTCAATGCCGACTGGGTTGTGCTCTCGGCCTGCAACACCGGTGCTGCGGAAGGAGCGGGTGCCGAGGCTGTTTCGGGTCTCGGCCGCGCATTTTTCTACGCTGGAACTAGAGCGCTTCTTGTTAGCATGTGGCCGGTAGAAACAACCTCGGCTAGAAAGCTTACCACTGGGCTTTTCGCCTATCAAAGGGACAACACAAAGATCTCCCGGGCAAGAGCACTCCGCCAGTCCATGCTTGCACTGATTGATGGCCCGGGATTGAAGGATGAGGCTACCGGTAAAGTTGTCGCAAGTTACTCACATCCGCTTTTTTGGGCTCCCTTTGTCATAGTCGGAGAGGGCGGGGCACCGCTCTTGACTGAGAAGTAGGGTTTAAATATTTGGCCTTTCTTACCTATAACTTCATCATCTTGTGCTAGGGCAGAAGTTTAGCTTAATCTAAGCTCACCCCTCTTCCTTTGAACGACCCCAGTTAAAACTAAAATGGTCGCTTGCACTCCAGATATGACGCCAGAGGCTCACCCTTTGGGTCCCTGTAAGCTCGGCGGTGGGGGTTTGTGATCCTTAAACATTGATTATCTTCAGTGGATATGTGGTATAAACGCAGCAAGGTTGAAGAGCTACATGAAGCTAGAGGGTTCAACATGAAAAAAAATGATTGGATGTATTTTGTGAATGTCCTGCTCTTTGTGGACATCTGTTCTATTTTCGCCATCGGACTACTTTTGGCTGTTGTAATCCCTTCCGGCAGGGGTCGTTATACAGAAAAATATTTCATTGGATTACACAGGCACGATTGGGCAGATCTTCACTTCTACCTTGCACTATTCCTAGTAGTGCTTTTGATCTTGCATGTCTGGTTGAACTGGAAATGGGTGGCCCAGGCTACTAAGAGATATTTCTCTGACCGATGGAAGAAAGCCCTAGTAGGTTTGTCTTGTGCTTGGCTAATTGTGCTTCTCTTTGGTTGGGTGATAATGAAATTTTGACGATAATGACTGGAAGCACAAGTTTGATCTTCGACCATATTGGAAAGCCGACAAGGAAGCAAGAAACGGGAAGTTGAATATCTGGTCACAAGAGAATTATGTTTATCCGAAGGAGTGGAGGAAGGGGAAGCGTAGAAAGACAACTATATTTTGTGAGAGAGTAAATTTAAGCGGAGTGTGAATTAATGGATGTAATCCACACCTATGAAAAAGCTGTTTGTCAAGTCAAAGATCTCTGTAACTGCCCGCTTGTAACCACGATATTGGGCTCATCGCCAAACACCTATCCGTGTTCACTCAAAGATGTCACACTATCATGTATGTGATAAACGGCGTCCCAATCACTTTCTCGGCCTCACCTTTTGTGGGCCATGTGGATTAACGGGTTACGCACATACAGGATAGGTCTCCATGTAAGGTGTTTGGTTTTTCCAAACGTAGAAAGCGTACTGCAAGATCTTATGGGCTGTGGCCACAATGGCCTTTTGATAGCCCGCCTTGACGATTCTTCTCCGGAAGAAAACACGCAAGCGGCAATTTTGCATTCTGGCTGCAGCCTGGGCAGCTTCGACCAGGGCGGTGCGCAGGTAGCGGGATCCTTGTTTGGTTATCCTGCCCCTTTTCTCTTTGCCAGCACTGGCATCTAAACAAGGCACCAGACCAGCGTAAGAAGCCAGGTTCCGATATGAGCGAAAGCGGGAGATATCGTCTACCTCCGCTACAATGAACATGGCTGTGATAGGTCCAATGCCAGGGATAGTCATAAGAAGCTGGGCTGTATGGTTTTCCTTTGCCAGGACACGGACTCTTTTGCTTAAAGGCTCAATCTGCTCTTGGAGCCCTTGATAAAGTGAAAGATAAGTCTCGACTTGTCGGCGGTGGTAATCTGGCAAGTCAATCTCTTTGATATAGCTCAATCCCTGAATACCAAAAAGATCGCTAAAAGGACTTCTGAAATTATTCTTCATCAGCAGCATATGAATACGGTTCTTCATGCGGGTGGCATCTCGAACCAATCTGCTTCTATGACGAAGTAGTTCCTTGAGTTTGCGTGTCTCAAGGCTGCTTACATGAACGGTAGAGATCAAATCATCCCTTAGAAGCTGAGCCAGCATATGAGAGTCTATCTTGTCGTTTTTGATCTTGGCCGAAGCAATGGCCTTGGTCTTCACTGGATTGGAGATCGCAACCTCAAAACCTTCTCCCGTAAGAAGATCATACAGCCAGTACCACGATGACATAGATTCAATGACGATTTTGCTCTCTTTGTCTAGGGTCGCAAAGTAAGCCAAAATGTCCTCTTCTACATTCTGCAGGTTGGATCGGGTGACGATCTTTCCATCTTCATCGATAGTAGTAATAAAAGATGTTTTCTTGTGTAAATCAATCCCAGTATAATACATGGTGGCTACCTCCTTTGTTTTGGGTTTCCCTCAAAGACCCCTTGTATAATACAAGGCCTCGAAGGAGGTAGCTTTTTCATATGATCACTTTCACAGTTCTCGAGATCAGTTTACCTTACTCATCATTAGTTAAGATCGCTCTCTCCTATTCAACCATCGAGTTTTTGCCAAAAAAAAGCTTCTCTCCCTTGACACTCATTGATTTTTAGATAATAATTTAAGAAGGTTATGTGCAAATTTCTGCTTACTTTTGACAGATAATTACACAAGTCACATTCCTGCGCTCTAATGCCCTCGATTTCAGATCACTCTGTAATCTCAGAATAGGTGCTGAATATCTAACCAGTTGAATAAAAAACAACTATGGTTATGTTGATGAAAACACGTTTCTTAACCACTTTCCTCTTTATTTTTCTCTTCCATACTTTTTCAGCCTCACAAGTTTTCGCAAAGGCTAAGGCAGGACGAGACCAAACCGTGGAAGAGGGTGACACGGTAATTTTGGATGGATCTACATCGTATCTTAAAGGTGGCATTGACACTTATCAGTGGCAACAGACGGGCGGAAGCCCGACAGTGGTTCTAATAGGGGCTAATTCGGCTCATGCTAGTTTCGTTGCCCCAGATGTTGGAGTTGGTGGGACATTACTAACTTTTCAACTAACTGTCAGCAATGGTTCTGGGAAGTCTGATAAAGATACCACTAGGGTCCGTGTACTACATAGTAACGATCCGCCCATAGCAGATTCCGGCGATGACCAGACAGTGGACGAAGAAACCACAGTTACCCTGGATGGATCCAATTCTTATGATCCGGATCCTGGCGACAGCATTACTTATAAATGGGAGCAGATAGGGGGAAGCTCGACAGTAGAGTTGACTGGTGCTAATTCAGCGAAGGCAAGCTTTACTGCACCTAATGTTCTTAACGACACAAAACTGGACTTCCAGTTAACCGTCACTGATAGTTCAGGTTCCTCCGATACGGATAGAACTTCTGTGAATGTGCGAGGAGATAACGATCCTCCAATTGCAGAGGCAGGTCCGAATCAGAATGTAAATGAAGGCAGTCTTGTTATTTTGAATGGATCCAATTCTTATGATTCGGACCTTGGTGATACCATCACTTACCAGTGGATACAGACTGGTGGGAACCCGACTGTTACGCTGAACGGAGCAAATACAGCCACCCCTAGTTTTACCGCTCCAAATGTTAGAGTAGAAGGAGCATCGTTAACTTTCAAGTTGACAGTGACTGATTTCGGCAGGTTGGAAGATAGCGATACTACAGTTGTAAATGTAAGCTTCGTGAACCAACCGCCTATAGCTGATGCTGGTCCAAATCAGACGATGGGGGAGGAGACTGAGGTTACTCTGGACGGATCCAATTCCAGTGATCCGGACCAAGGCGATGGCATTAAATCTTATCGGTGGAGGCAAACAGCTGGATCTGAAGTAAAATTGTCTGACGACAGGGCGGTCAAATCCACCTTTAAGGCCCCGAATGTGGTAGGTAGCAGATCACTTACATTGGAATTAACGGTTACCGATTTTGGGGGATTGCAATCTTCAGATACTACGATTGTCAATGTGACCGGAGACAATGATCCTCCCACGGCAGATGCGGGTCCTGATCAAACGATGGGGGAGCAGACTGAGGTTACTTTGGACGGATCCAATTCCAGTGATCCGGATGATGGAATCAAATCTTATCGGTGGAGGCAAACAGCTGGACCTCTGGTCACTTTGTCTAATCCTCAGGCCAAGAAACCCACCTTTAAGGCTCCGAATGTGGTAGGTAGCAGATCACTTACATTCGAATTAACGGTTACCGATTTTGGGGGATTGCAATCTTCAGATACTACGATTGTCAATGTGACCGGAGACAATGATCCTCCCACGGCCAAAGCAGGAATTGATCAGACGGTCGAAGAAAATACTATAGTTGTCCTAGACGGCTCCACTTCATTTGATCCGGATGGCGGCATTAAGTCCTATCAGTGGGAACAAATAGCCGGACCAGCGGTAACCTTGTCCGACCCGACTGTAGCTCAACCTAGCTTTACGGTTCCGAATGTTGGAGCAGATGGAGTATCACTAACCTTCGAGATGACCATAACGGATGTAGACGGTTTGCAGTCAGCGGATACTGTGATTGTAAATGTCACAGGGGATAATGATCCTCCCGCAGCAAATGCTGGAATTGATCAGACGGTGCTGGAGAAAGGTACAGTCACTTTAGACGGCTCCACTTCATTTGATCCGGATGACGGCATTGCATCATATCGGTGGAAACAGGTAGCAGGACCCTCGGTCACCCTTTCCGATCCCACAGAGGATCGACCGACCTTTGAGGCTCCAAGTTTTGATGACAGTGGTGACCAACCACTAATCTTTGAGTTGATAGTTACAGATAATGGCGGTTTGCAGTCTAGTGATTCAACAACTGTTTCGGTCTCAAATTATGAGAAAGATAACCCGGGCGCATCGGGAGGCGGTTGTTTTATCGACACCGCAGCCTACGGGTTCCGTAGGGCAAAATAGTTTGTGATAGGAAAAAGTTGATCGGGGCGGAATTTTAGAAAGGCAAGACATTGGTCTTGCCTTTTTTGCTTTACCATCTGAAGTTTCTGCTGGTCTGCTTAAACTGTGCATACTTTAACTTGAAAATTCCCCGCAGCTTGCTGCGGGGTCTCTCCCTGTGCTAATCAGGGAGTATGTCAGATGATACAGTAAGCAAAGGTTACCATTGCGCTTGGCAAATTCACTATCACATCGTATTTCCGGTGAAATACCGCAAAGCATTGTTGGACTTGGAAGTGGTGGAAATCATTGTAGAGACGGCTGAAGGTATTGCTGAGAGGTATGCCATTGAGATGGAAGCCATTGGTTGTGACAAAGAACATATACACCTGCTATGTGGTGCCCATCCAAAGATAGCACCCGGTAGGATTGTTCAGATATTCAAAAGTATCACGGCACGCGAAATATTTCGACGTAAGCCATCAGTGAAAAAGGAGCTCTGGGGTGGCGAGTTTTGGACAGACGGCTACTATGTTGCAACAGTTGGTGAAAGGGCCAACTGGGATACAGTAGAAAAGTACATCAAGAGCCACGGTAGACCCAAAGCCGATCTCAAACAACTCAAACTGTTCGAATAAGGTTTGATACCCTGCAGCTTGCTGCAGGGTCATTCATTCTAAACTTTTGTATTCTCACATTTAGGCACCACATCTAGGGTAAAGCGATCACTTTTTTCTCTTCTTCCTCCTAAACTCCCAAGGCGATATGCGATCAGGATCAGCCCACAATCCTCGCTTGTCCATCCTGGCCCCTATCTGCAAGCCCTTCCAAGTCTCACAAATGGGATGGTGGCAATGCTTCCAATATACCCACGCCAGACCAGCATTGAGCAGTTTTTCTCTTTTTCGTAATACCCATCCTGGCATCAATATTGCCGTACTATTCTACGTATAGGATTTCAATAATGGAATACAACCCTTCTAACACAAGGGAGGTTGTTATGGTTCAGCCAGGTGCTATGGTTGCCGCAATTATTGGTGTAGCAAAAGGGGCAAAAAAAATGGTGGAAGCGGACCGCATACATCTAGAGAGACTTAAAACTGACCCTGAGTACCGTGAGGCAGTTGAAAGGAAGAGGAAAGAGCTGAAAGAGAAATCGAATAAAGAATAGCAAAAGGCAAGAGAAACCAGCATATGTTACCTTGCATGGCAATTGACACACAAGGTTCGCCCATCCTATACTTCTTCCAATCGAAAGGGAGTTCTTATCAGTATTTTAACCCCGTCAGGGTCTAAGGAATTTGCGATTGAAAGTGTTGAGTGACGCGTCTCACCTGATTGCCAACTCTGCATCTTCTCGCGTATACAGAAAATACAGGTGGAAAAGATGATGAAACAGCTCTTAAAAGAAGTCCTTCCTCCGTCAGCAATCGGCTGGCTCCAACGATTGAAGCTCAATTATTCTTTATCCCGTCGATACAAGCGAATGCCGTTTGAAATCGGCGATATTCTACCAGGATCTTTTAAGACGACCTAGGAGTCTGTCGGAGTACCTCTTTATTGGACACTTGGTGGTCATCGTGGCCCTAATGGGACCCTAAAACGGCGAATGGAGTGGTCAACGTTAGTCAGAATGCCAGTGCGACTGAACCTTGCGTCCCTATTTTTCCATTGAGAGCTAGTTAGTCCGACACACTCCTAGGCTGATCTTGAGGAAAAACACTCACCTGAGTTTAAAAAAATTATGGCTAAAATGGTGAGCTTCCTCGGCGCAGGTCCGATTGGCCCCAACAAGTATTGGGAATACCCGTGGGTCATTAAAAACCTAGATTTAAAACCGGGCATGACTTTTCTAGATGCCGGGTGTGGCCGTGCCCCGATTCAATATTTTTTGGCTGACCTAGGAATTCGGGTCAGTGGAATTGACCCAGAGGAAAACGTAGCTTGGCATGGAATTGACCGAAGATTGGCTAGAAAATTTTCTTTGGATATCGACTACCGAGTAGAGGGGATGGAGAAGATAAGTTATCCGGACGAGTTCTTCGATCGAGTCGCCTCCGTTTCTGTACTTAAGCACTGTCGTGCGAAGCCAGTTAAAAAAGAGTGGACTGTTCCTCAGAATGCTGAAGATCGAAAACTTCACGGCAAAATGATTCAGGAAATGGCCCGCGTGCTTAAGAATGGCGGGCTCCTCATAATCACACTCGATATTATCTTCCCGAAAAATGGAGCGATCTTAGAGGCCAATATCGACGTTAAAAACCTCATCGACTGCGGCAAAGCTGATGGCCTTGACCTGTTGGGTTTTGAGGGGCCCGAAGCGTATTACGGATACGAGGGTTTTGATATCCATACTCTCGAAAAACGACCGGGGCTTGATATCCAGGATTACGAAGGAATCGTGGGTACCTCTTTGGGCTTGGTGTTTAAGAAGTTGCCTTAAGCAACTTTCCGCTCTTCAGACTGTGTCTTAGGAAGCGATATCTCAAAGGTAGTATGAGGGGTGCCAGAGGGAATCTCGAAGTGACCGCCATGATCGAGAACAACTCTTCGTGAGATACTCAGACCCAGCCCCGTGCCTTTTCCTACTCTCTTAGTCGTAAAAAACGGCTGCAAGAAGGACAGTTACCTGATGAGGTTATTGATAAAGTGCTGCATTGGTTGAAAGAGATGTGGCACAAACTCAGAGAACCCCCCTTACACCTTTTAAATGCCCCAAGTGCAAACTCACCATCATGGCTATACCAGATGACAAAGTGTGTCCTGTCTGCGGGAGTTCGTTGCAGCAACTTGTGAAGCGTTGAAAGCCAACTATATTTTGTACCGACATGAAACTCAGCAAAGTGTAAATTAAGGGATGTTATGCAAAGTCTGATCACATCCCTTCCTGCTACCCACCTCACTTTCTCTGGTTGCCCACAATTGGAATTTTATTTCTCAAAATATGACCTAAAATGCCTAGGCTTCCATACCTGGTTTTCAGCATAATACCGGCTAAGCTATTATAGATAAACGAAAAACCAACCAGACTCCTGCCTGGCACAATTATTGTTTAGTCAAGATGCATTGTGGAGGCGAGACTCAGCAGTTGGGACAATAAAAGTTTGCGGTGCTGGGGTCGTGGGTTCGACTCCCACCGCCTCCACCAAACAAGGAAAATGTTGAATGATGCTCCCCTGCTCACAATGTAGCAAGATATGTTTTCTAGATGACTTCCATGAGATTGACTACTCTGCTGAGGGATTCTCTGCTTTCTGCAGCAAGGAGTGCAAGGATAATTGGTACTCAAGAGTACCTCCAGAGTATGATTCTGACTGCACTTGTGAGGGGTGCAAAAGGACACTCGGGCAGGGAAAATCACCTGTTGAATTTTGGTCCTATACAGAACCTTATTATTTCTGTGGTCAAATGTGCAGAGATAAGTGGTTACTGGGCATTTCGGATAACCTGTAGCCAAATTCGAATCACCTCTGAGATAGGAAATAATTTGAGAGCAAACCGAGGCATTCGGGCATTAATAAAGATTTACAAGAATATATTCCGCATTCCAGAGAACCTTAATCACTACTTAGAGAAAGACCACAGAGCCGCAGAAAGGAAATTCCTGAAGCATGCGCTAGAATAGCGCAGAATCGAAAACGAAGAAGAACTTTTCGAAGAATGATACCTTCGCCTACTCCAAAAGATTTAACTGTCATGATTTTCCTCGCTTTTGCCTGGTGGTTATTGTTAGTCGGGATAGTCCTCTAAATGGCGCAGCAGTGAAAACAGATTAGGCACATATTCATTTTTCAAAGAACATGAAAAATATTGCTTGCTACGTTCTATGGGGATTCCTCGTCCTTCTCCTCATTAGTTTTTCTACCGCACTTCTGGAAACATTATTGCACGTCAGGATACACTATTACTTAATAAATACAGTTTTCGTCCTGGCCCTGGTAGCTCTGCACTACTTTAAATTTCGCAAGAGTTGAATACACATACACGGCCTTATCCATAAAATCCTCTCCACCTGGCTCTACCGGACTCACCCACCCAATTCCCTGAATACCTCGGCACTGAAATCAGCTCTTCTTTAATTTCTATCATGGTTGCCTTAACCTCTGCCAATATCTTGTGTCAGAGTAAATTCCAGGATAGTGTGAATTAAGGGATGTAATGCAAAGTCTGCCCCCCCTCCATGCTGCCACCCCCACTTTGAGTCAAGACCTATGGCATAATTAGTGCATCTCTGCTCCCCAAAAACAAATCAATCTGGGAGAAACGTAAGATGCTTGGAAAACCTGGTATTAAATATCCAAAAGCTCCAGTTAAATGGTACGTTTCAGCGCAAGCTGGTAGTAAGGAAATTGCCGGAGTAACAAAGGAACTTAGTACACGCCAAGCGTATATTTGTTGCTCTGAACCATTACGCCTTAAAGAAGTTTTTGATTTGGTGATTGCTTCTCCTGAGCGTGACATACCGATCAAAGCAGAAGTCGTCTGGTCGAATAAATACGGATATGATGACCAAATTACGCCGCGTGGAATGGGTGTTCGCTTTGTAGAAATCTCTGAAGAAGACCGAAGACTCATTGCCGAAGTGGTAAACGAGCATGATCTAGTGAAGATTGCGGCTGATTATCTGGATACCTTGGAGACAGACAATAATTGAAAATTTGCGCACCAGTTGACCCTAAATCTGCAGTCCTCAAAATAACAACTGTATCTCAAAAGCGTCAGCTACACTTTTTACGTCCCTGGGCTCCAACGCGACCCCTACGGTCTGAGTTCGCTCTCGCTTGACAGATATCAATATCTTGTGCCAGATCAAATTCTCGCCGAGTGTGAATTAAGGGATGTAATATTAAGCCCGACTGAGATCCTTGGGAATTAAGCATTGTTCGATCTTATTTCAGCTCAAACCTGTCCGTACTGCCAACCTCACTTTCTCTGTGGTTGCCCGGAGTGCAGGGACCACATCAGACTTTTTTCCTATTTACATAAGAATTGTTTTATAATAAAATAAGTA
>CAVQGX010000049.1:0-27621 GCA_963712115.1 uncultured delta proteobacterium
GATGCTAACCCTAATGTTGCATACCTACACCAGTAAAAATCGCTGCGCTCGCGCGATAGCACGTAATCTGCGGCTGTGCTCGCCTCGGACAGGACTTCACGTACGGTCAAGTACGCCTCGACCTGTCCGAGCCTGTGCGCAGCCACATCTGACGCACTCTTGCGCGTTTTTCCTCGCCATAGGTATGCAACATTAGGGTTAAGTTATACGTTATTAGTTATTGGTTATTAGTGTCAAGATCAAGAGAGTAAGGATTATGTCTTACTAATGAAGATACAGCTGGTTGATGTTTTTTCCAATAACGAATAACAAATAACGAGTAACAGCTAAACGACCCTAGTGGCTGGGGGAGGAGGATTCGAACCCCCGTAGCATGATCCAGAGTCATGCGTCCTACCGCTAGACGATCCCCCAACGAGCATTGAAAATTAGACCATAGGTTCACGAAAGTCAAGAGCAAAGTCGCAGAGCGCATAGCGCTAAGCGCAGAGCGTGTATGGATGTATCCAAAAATTAGTGCAATGAACATGTTGGTGTGAAATATGCAACCTGCAAGCGAGGGCTAAAAGACTTGCCAAGAGTTCGATGCAGCTACCAAAAGGGTAAGACGCTATGCGCTCTGCGCTTTGCGCATAACGACAAAATGCTTGACAAACCAAAGGCTTCTTTTATACTTACCTCTTCAATCTTTACAGGATTATAATGCAAGGAATGGTGATCTTTGAAAGTCACGGTGGATGAGCTTCCAGATATAGGTAGGGTGATTCATTTTCACAAGACTGACTCTTGGTTAGCTTCCATGACAGAAGATGCGCGTGAGATCACCCTGGCAAGGCCGGTCGAGGTTGACTTGGAAGTCATCCCAGAAGCGGATCGCATTAAGCTAAGGGGTCATCTGCAAGGAGCGTTGCAGGTTGCTTGCAGCAGATGTCTGCAGGATTTCGTCTTGGACCTGGATGAAACCATAGATTTAACCCTTCTGCGACCTCTGTCGGCCGATGCGCCCAACGATATAGATCTGCGGCCAGAGGACTTGGACACGGAATTTTTCGATGGCGTAACAATCGATGTGGACCTCATCGTGGCGGAGCAAATCTTCCTGGCGTTGCCGCAAAAGCCGCTATGTCAACCGGACTGCGGAGGGCTTTGTTCCGGCTGTGGGGCGGAGCTGAACCGAGAAGCGTGTCAATGCGAAAAGATTGATAGAGTTTCTGTCTTCGATGCCCTTCGATCTGTGAAGATTGACAGATAAGTATTCTCTGACCAGGTCGAACCGGCCTTTACATGAAAAGGAGCGTTTCTGATGGCTCTTCCTAAGAGACGTCACTCAAAGAGTAGAACAAGAAAAAAGCGAACACACTACAAACTCGAGCAACCCACGCTCTCCCTTTGTTCTCAGTGCAATGAACCAAAATTGCCGCACCATGCATGTGCAAGCTGTGGAACCTATAAGGGAAGAGAAGTCATTAAAACAGAGGAAGTTTAGAGGGCCAAGGGTATTCGGAGGTAAACTGCCGCCGTTTATTTTTTGCTTGAGATGCGGACCGGACGGTCCGGTCCTAAATGATTCAAATATTAGTGTGGACCGCTTGCAACCATAAAAGGGGGTATCGTGAACCGCACGGTCATTTTAGGAACAGGCGCAGCTGCACCCAAAAAGGTTGTCACCAACCAAGACCTGGAGTCTATTGTTGAAACCTCAGATGAATGGATCGCCACTCGAACCGGTATCAAGAGTCGCCACATTGCAGAGGACGGTGAGACCACGTCTACATTGGCCACAGAAGCAGCCCGCAGGTCGTTGGAAATGGCAGGGGTTAAACCGGAGGAGATAGATATGATCGTGGTGGGCACAACCTCTCCGGATATGATCATGCCTAATACTGGTGCACTGGTGCAAAAAAATCTTGGCGCCTCCAGAGCCTTTGCCTTTGACGTCTATGCGGCCTGCAGCGGTTTTGTTTACGCTTTAACCGTAGCAGACAAATTCATAAAGGAGAGCCCGGGAAAAAAGGCACTGGCTATCGGGTCGGAACTCCTTTCCAGCATAACAGATTGGCAGGATCGTAATACCTGCGTGCTTTTTGGAGATGCGGCAGGGGCTGTCTTGCTCAGCGGCAGTTCCGACGGCGACCGGGGCATCCTTTCCACTCACTTGCACTCGGACGGTCGTCTCTGGGAGTTGCTTTACATCCCAGGCGGGGGATGTGTTTATCCACCCAGTGCCGAAATGGCAGAAAAACGAGACTACTGTATCCGCATGCACGGCAACGAGGTTTTCAAGCATGCCGTCCGATCCATGGCTGACGTGGCCCGGGAGGCTATGAGAGCAAATGACTTGAAGCCAGAGGATGTAGATCTGTTTATCCCACACCAGGCCAACATTCGTATAATGAATGCCGTGGCGGAAAGGTTAAAGATTTCGCCCGACCGGGTCTACATGAACATCGAACGTTATGGCAATACCTCATCTGCCAGTATTCCGGTGGCCCTTGATGAGGCCAATAGATCGGGCCGCCTCAAGCGGGGAGATCTGGTCCTCCTGGATGCTTTTGGTGGAGGATTCACCTGGGGAGCAGTAATGATCCGTTGGTAGAAAATCTGGAGAGTTGAGCTATGGAGTAGAGGAGGCATTAAGTGGACTATTTCTTGACTGAAGAACAGCAGATGATCAAAGAGATTGCAGCCAAAATTGCTACCGAGAAGGTTCGCCCGGTTCGCGCTGAACTGGACGAGAGCGAAGAGTTTCCATGGGATCTCATGAAGATTATGGCGCAGTCGGATCTCTTCGGGGTCTACCTGCCGGAAGAGTACGGGGGCTTAGGCGGAGGAGTGTTGGAAAACTGCTTGGCCATTGAAGAACTTGGCCGGGCTTGCATCGGCGTTGCCACTACTTATGCAGCCAGTGGTCTGGGAGCTTATCCCATACTGCTTCACGGCAGTGAAGAGCAAAAACAAAAGTACCTGCCGGTAATTGCCAGCGGTGAAAAGCTTGCGGCCTTTGCAGTAACCGAGTCCGGCGCTGGAAGTGACGCAGGGGGTATCCAGACAACTGCTAAACGGGAAGGAGATTTTTACCTACTAAATGGCACCAAACAGTGGATTACAAACGGCGGTGAGGCTGAGATCTATACTGTTGTCGCCATTACCGACAGGGCCAAAGGGGCCAGGGGTGCAAGCGCCTTTATCGTTGAAAAGGGGGATCCAGGTTTTTCCTTTGGCAAGAAGGAAAAAAAGATGGGTATCTGCACCTCCGCTACTCGGGAGCTTCTTTTCAATGATTGCAAAATCCCAGCGGATCGGTTGATCAGTCGCGAGGGCACGGGATTTATTGTTACCATGAAAACCTTTGACGTGTCGCGGCCGGGGATAGGCGCCTTGGCAGTGGGTCTGAGTCAGGGGGCACTGGACATTTCTGCGGAATATGCCCGCAAGCGTGTACAGTTCGGCAAGCCCATTATTTCCTTTCAGGCCATCCAGCATATGCTTGCTGATATGGCCACTGAAACAGAGGCCGCCCGGGCCCTGGTCTATGCCACAGCAAAATACATAGACAGTGGCGCCAAGGACATTTCCAAGTTGTCAGCTATGTCCAAACTCTTTTCAACCGATGTTGCCATGCGCGTAACCACCAACGCCGTACAAGTCCTTGGAGGTTACGGATATATGCGGGATTACCCGGTGGAAAAGATGATGCGCGATGCCAAAATACTGCAGATCTATGAAGGCACGAACCAGATTCAGCGTAACATCATCGGCCAGGAATTGAACAAGGAATACGGAAGGATCAAAGAAACTTTCTTTTGATTTCACATTTCGCATTTGGCATTTCTCATTTATTCATTTTGGGAAAGACATTTTTGGCCTGTTCTCAAAATTGCGATGACAAATGAGCAATGAGAAATGAGAAATGATCAATGACAAATGGAGCGAAGCGCATGCACGTGGTTGTTTGTATTAAGCAGGTTCCGGATGCAAAGAACGTCCGCATCGACCCTGAGACCTGCACCTTGGTCCGGCAGGGTGTAGAGAGCATAGTCAATCCCCATGACTGGTACGCGGTGGAAGCCGCTTTGCGCTTCCGAGACGAATACGGAGGCAAAGTAACAGCTTTGACCATGGGTCCGCCGCAAGCCGAGGAGGCGCTTAGAGAAACCCTTGCCTTGGGAGTGGACGAGGCTGTGCTCTTGAGTGACCGGGCCTTTGCAGGTGCGGATACCTGGGCCACTTCGCTCACTTTGGCGCGAGCCATTGAAAAGCTAGGACCAGTTGAGTTGGTAATTTGCGGCAAGCAGGCTATTGATGGGGACACTGCTCAAGTGGGTCCCGGGCTGGCAGCGCATCTGGATCGACCCTATACCACTTATGCTCGACGGCTGGAGTTGCTCAATGGAAGCCAATTGCGGGCTGAGCGCGTCACAGATTTCGGTTACGAGATCGTACAAATGGAACTGCCTGCGGTTGTTACAGTAGTTCGGGAAATTGGTGATCCAAGGATGCCCGGACTCAAACACAAGATGAAAGCCAAGAAAAAAGAAATTCCGATCTTGGGTGCGGCTGAGTTGAAGCTAAATCCTGAAGAGGTGGGTTTGCAAGGCTCTTACACCCAAGTAGTAAAGGTATTCAGTCCGCCACCACGTTGTGACCGGGAGATGATCAACGGGGATGCGGAGGAGCAGGCAGAAAAACTTCTCAAACTATTACAAGAGGCAAAGGTACCTGGGCTATGAAGGCCATAATTGACGGAGAAAAATGTGTAGCATGTGGCGAGTGCCTGGAAGTCTGCCCTGTGGATTCCATTGACCTAGTAGATGACGTGGCCCAGGTGGATGATAATTGCACTCTATGTGGACTGTGCGTTGATGTTTGTGACTATGAGGCCATTGGCTTGCCAGAAGTGCAGACCGTTGAGACAGTCGATTTGGAGTCATACAAGGGTGTCTGGGTTGTTGCCGAGCACCACGATGGTGCAATACATTCTGTTTCATTCGAGTTGCTGGGCGCGGGGAGAAAGTTGGCCGATAAACTGAAGGTGGAGTTGTCTGCTGTATTGATAGGTGATCAACTGCAGGAAGGGGCCAAGAACCTAATCGGCTACGGTGCAGATCGAGTGTATTTGGCGGAACATCCGGCTCTCGTTCCTTTCAATGACGAGTCCCACGCCAATGTTCTCACTGAACTCGTCAAGGAGAAAAAACCGGAGATCCTGCTGGCGGGAGCAACCGCCATGGGTCGTTCTTTTATTCCCCGGGTGGCAGTTGCAGTGGAAACTGGTTTAACTGCTGATTGTACCGGACTGGACATTGGTGATGATGGTCTCCTCTATCAGACCCGCCCCGCCTTTGGCGGCAATGTTATGGCTACCATTATCTGTCCGCGTCGGCGCCCGCAAATGGCAACGGTCCGACCTATGGTAATGAAGAAGCCTGACTTCGACAAGGAGCGTCAAGGGGGGGTGGAATCTTTTACTCCTAGCCCAAAGGCTGTTACTTCGAGGGTAAAGGTCTTAGAGACGGTTACCCAAGATCAGGAAACAGTGCGTATAACTGAGGCTGATGTTGTTGTCACCGGTGGCCGCGGCTTGCAAAAAGCGGAAAATTTCAAAATTCTAGAGGAGGTAGCTCTCCTCCTCGACGGCGCAGTCGGAGCTACCCGCAGTGTGGTGGATGAGGGATGGATGCCCTACAGCCACCAGGTGGGGCAGACTGGCAAGACGGTATCTCCTAAACTCTACATCGCATGTGGTGTTTCGGGAGCTATTCAGCATGTTGTCGGGATGCAGGGTTCTGAGATTATTGTGGCGGTGAACAAGGACCCGAGTGCACCTATTTTTGACGTGGTTAATTATGGGGTTGTGGCGGATCTCTTTGACTTTCTGCCGGCACTGGCGAAGAAAATAAAAGAGCAGCGAAGCTAGTGAGTTCCAAGTTCCATGTTCAAAGTTTAAGGTTTAATGCCCTTTTCTTAACTTGGAACTTGAGACTTTGAACATTGAACTTCAAAGCTGCGGGGAGGAGTTATGGCAGAAAACAGCAAGAAAGTTGCGGTGGTTACTGGAGGTTCTCGAGGCATCGGTAGGGCGATTATCATGGCTCTTGCTGAGCCTAACTTGACAGTTGTTTTTAATCATTTTGATCCTCCCGAGGATGCGGCAGCTGATGAGACCATCAAGATGGCCAGTGAAAAAGGGTCTGAGATCGAGGGGGTGCGGCTGGACGTCTCGAACCATCAGGCGGTGCAGGAGTTTATCAATGGTGTAGTGGAGCGGCATGGAAGGATTGACATCCTGGTTAACAATGCCGGCATCACCAGGGACACTTTGCTGCTGCGGATGAAAGAGGCTGATTGGGATGCGGTGTTGGCAGTGAATCTCAAATCTGTTTTCAATTGCACCCAAGCGGCCGTCCGGTTCATGACCAAACAACGCTACGGACGGGTAGTCAATATAGCTTCGGTGGTGGGGGCCATGGGTAACGCGGGTCAGGCGAACTACGCCGCCTCCAAAGCAGGTATTATGGGGTTTACCAAATCTGTGGCCCGAGAGGTGGCGAGCAGGAATGTTACAGTCAATGCAGTGGCTCCCGGGTTTATAGAAACTGAAATGACGGCCAAGCTCTCCGACAAGGTCAAGGAGGCATTTTTGCTCCAGATTCCCCTGGGCCGGGCAGGGCGGCCCGAGGATGTCGCCCAGTTGGTGAAATTTCTGGTTTCAGATGACGCTTCGTACATCACCGGTCAAATTATTCACCTAAACGGCGGGATGTATATGTAGCAGGCACAAGGCACAGGGTGCACGGCACAGGGAAAATGATTGATTGCAGGATCATTGAAAGACCTGCGCCTTATGCCTTGCGCCGTAAGCCTGAGAAGAAGGTTTTACAGCAATTTACTGCAAAACTGTAATTGAGGATTAGGCGATGAAGAGAAGGGTTGTTGTTACTGGGTTTGGGTTGGTCACGCCACTAGGAATCGGAGTGGAGGAGAATTGGTCGGCGTTAGTGGCAGGCAAGTCGGGAATTGGTCCGATCACCAAGTTCGATGCCAGCGATATGGCTACCAAGATTGCCGGGGAAGTCAAGGATTTCCAGGCGGAGGATTATGTCTCCCGCAAGGATGTCAGGCGGATGGATATTTTCACCCAGTACGCCCTGGCAGCGAGCCGCATAGCTGTGGAGGATTCGAAGCTGAACATTAATGGCAACAATGCCGATAGAGTGGGAGTTGTTATAGGGTGCGGTCTTGGTGGTCTGAATACGATTGAAAAATTTCACCGTGTTTTGCTGGAGCAAGGACCAAAGAAAGTAAGCCCTTTCTTTATTCCCATGCTCATTGCCAACATGGCTCCCGGTCAAATCTCCATCGCTTTTGGAGCCAAGGGTCCTAACGTCGCTATCGAAACGGCCTGTGCTGCCGGCACCCACGCGGTGGGCGACGCTTTTAAACATATTCAACGCGGTATTGCTGATGTGATGATTGCCGGAGGGGTGGAGTCCACTATCACGCCTCTGGCTATAAGTGGGTTCAATGCAATGCGAGCCCTTTCAACCCGAAATGATGATCCGCAGAAGGCTTCTCGTCCTTTCGAGCGAGATAGGGACGGTTTTGTCATGGCCGAGGGTAGCGGCATCGTAATTTTGGAAGCCCTTGACTACGCCCTAGAGCGCGGAGCCCCCATCCATGGAGAGCTAATTGGCTATGGTCTCACTGGAGATGCCTTCCACATATCGGCTCCGGCTCCGGAAGGTGAGGGAATGGCGCGGTGCATGCAGATGGCCCTGGATGATGCTGGTGTTACTCCGGAAGAGGTGGACTACATAAATGCACACGGCACCTCCACGGATCTGAATGACAGTTTCGAGACTCGGGCGATAAAAACAGTTTTTGGAGAACACAGTTACAAGTTGGCTGTTAGCTCTACCAAGTCCATGACTGGACACCTTTTGGGAGGGGCCGGGGGTGTCGAGAGTGTGTTTACAGTGCTCACCATAAAACGTGGAATCATTCCTCCCACCATCAATTATGAAAACCAGGATCCCGAGTGCGATCTAGACTACGTTCCCAATGTGGCCCGGGAGGGGAAAGTGAAAACAGCTCTATCCAATTCCTTCGGTTTCGGCGGAACCAACGCGGCACTGTTGTTCCGCCAATACGAATCTTGATAATCGGGAGATTTGAGGATGAAAGTCATTATTGGATGTGATCATGCAGGGTTCGCCCTAAAAACCCAGGTAAAAGGTTTGCTTGAAAACATGGGGCATACCGTCGAAGATGCGGGTTGCCAAAGTGAGGACTCTGTTGATTATCCTGTCTACGGTAAGGCGGTGGCCAACGGGGTTGCCAAGGGCCAGTTCGCCAAAGGTATACTTATCTGCGGCTCCGGTCTGGGCATGTCTATGATTGCCAATCGTTTCCCCGGCGTGCGTGCAGCTCTTTGTAACGATCTTTATAGCGCTGTCTTGAGTCGACGACACAATGACGCTAATCTTTTAGTGATGGGGGGA
This sequence comes from uncultured delta proteobacterium, assembly GCA_963712115.1. Classification (GTDB taxonomy): domain Bacteria; phylum Desulfobacterota; class Syntrophobacteria; order BM002; family BM002; genus BM002. Next base: position 8,502 of record CAVQGX010000049.1, read on the forward strand.
AGGCTAATCGGCAGTGATTTGGCTGAAGAGATTGTCAGAACTTGGCTGACCACCGAGTTTGATGGCGGGCGCCACGAACGCAGGATAGGTCAACTGGACGAAATTTGATCATTGCACCTTTACCGTTTCTTTAGCTCCGCTCAGTCCGAGCCAGCAGGTCCCCAATTTCTCATCTGTCTTTTCTTAATTAGTGCTCATCCTAAAACGAGATTTTTCGGACTCGCGCCATCAGCGATCAGCCTTCAGCTTTCAGCGAAATACACATAAATGCTAAAAACTAAGCTGAATGCTCACTGCTGAACGCTGACAGCTCCAGCCGGAAATCTATGGTTTCCGGATGGATACTAATTAACACTTCCCATTTTGCATTTATCATTATACATTGCGAAATTCTTGTTTATTTTCTATCTCACCAATGAAAAAATGGACAGATGAAAAAGGTGAAATAGTGCTGGTAAATAACTATTGCGTCTACAATGAGGCCTAAGATGTCGGACTTGGAAAAAATAGATCCGCAAGTTGCAGAAGCAATCCGGCTGGAGGAGGAGAGGCAACTTCAAAGGCTGGAGCTCATCGCCTCGGAAAATTTTGCTAGCCCGGCGGTCAGGGAGGCACAGGGCAGTGTTTTGACCAACAAATATGCGGAGGGCTACCCCGGCCACAGATATTACGGTGGGTGCGAATTTGTCGATACAGCCGAAAGTCTGGCCATTTCCAGGGCAAAGGAGCTATTTGCAGCTGAATACGCCAATGTCCAGCCCCACTCAGGTTCCCAAGCTAATATGGCAGTCTTTTTCGCGGTTCTACAGCCGGGAGAAACTATTATGGGGATGGACTTGCGGCACGGAGGCCATCTTACCCACGGCAGCCCAGTCAATTTCTCAGGTAGGCTGTACAATGTAATTTCTTATGGGGTGAACCGAGAGACCGAAACTATTGACCTGGAACAGGTCGAGCGACTGGCGAGAGAACACCGTCCCAAACTGATTATTGCCGGTGCGAGCGCCTATCCTCGGAGCATTGACTTCGGTTTTTTTCAGAAGGTATGCGAGAACATCGGTGCTTACTTTATGGTGGACATGGCCCACATAGCTGGACTGGTAGCTGCTGGGGTTCATCCTAGCCCTGTTCCCCACAGTGACTTCGTCACTTCCACCACCCACAAGACTCTCAGAGGACCTAGAGGGGGCCTTATACTTGCTAGGCAGAGCCACGCCGACAAGCTCAATAAAGGGATTTTCCCCGGCATACAGGGTGGGCCACTCATGCATGTCATAGCCGCAAAGGCAGTGGCGTTCAAGGAGGCCTTGAGTGCCGAGTTTCGCAATTACCAGAGGCAGATAGTGAGCAATGCTAGACGATTAGCAGCGGAGTTGCTGGAGAAGGGCTACCGCCTGGTCTCTGGGGGGACAGACAACCATCTGATGCTTGTTGATTTAAGGAAAAACGGGCTGACCGGTGCCCAAGCTGAAATCACCCTGGACAAGGCGTGGATTACCGTCAACAAGAACAGCATTCCATTTGATCCGGAAAAGCCGGCTGTCACCAGCGGCATCCGGGTAGGGACCCCTGCAGTGACTTCACGAGGGATGGAAGAGGAGGATATGGCCGCAATAGCTCAGTTTATTCACCAGGCCCTGGAAGCTCACGAGGATGCCGATGGCATAGAGAGGGTGCGACGGCAGGTTGCCGATTTCTGTTCCCAGTTCCCTCTTCATAAACCCGTATACGAGAGGGAGGGAAGCTGAGTTATGAAGCGGCCGAGTTGGGATGCCTATTTCATGGAGATCACTGGGTTGGTGGCTCAGCGTTCTACCTGCCTTCGTCGTAAAGTGGGAGCCTTGCTGGTAAAAGATAAAAGGATATTGGCAACCGGATATAATGGTGCTCCTTCGGGACTGCCGCACTGTCTAGACGTGGGTTGCATGCGGGAGCAAAACAATATACCGTCAGGCCAACGGCATGAACTATGCCGCGGTCTGCATGCGGAACAGAATGTCATTATTCAAGCGGCCCGCTACGGAATACCTATTCAAGGCGCTACTCTGTATTGTACCACGCGACCATGTGTTATTTGCGCCAAGATGATCATTAATGCTAATATTATTGCTGTCTGCTTTGATGAAGGGTATGCTGACGAACTTTCCGACCAGATGCTGCAAGAGGCTGGCGTCAAGTTGGTCAAATGGAGATCGCCTGAGGGAGGTGGGGAATGAAGTGCCAATTCTGCGGTCACCCTAAAACTCGGGTGCTCGACTCCCGACCGGGAAAGGACAACAACCACATTCGGAGGCGGCGACACTGCCCTCACTGCGACGGGAGGTTCACCACTTTCGAGAGGTTAGAAGACAACCTTGCTCTGGTGATCAAGCGTGACGGTCGTTTGGAGGTCTTTGACCGGAATAAAATTCTAAGTGCCATCAAACAATCGTGTACCAAGCTTCCCATAGGGGAAGACCACCTCAACAAGATAGTAGGATTCATAGAAAGCCGAATCCAAGATAGCCGACGACGTAAGCTGCGTAGTGAAGTTTTGGGAGATTGGGTTGCAGCCGCTTTGTATGAGATCCATCCCGCGGCTTACATACGTTACAGCATTGTGCACCGACAAATCCAGGATCTCCAAGACCTGCAAAGACTCTTAGAAGAGGAGTTAGGTCGGCAGGGGTAAAGAGTTGCGGCTGAAAAGCGAAAACAGTGAGCAAGCAGGGATCTTTGACAAAAGAAGATGAACAGTTCATGAGGCTAGCCCTCCGTTTAGCCGCCCGTGGCACTGGGCACACTTCCCCTAACCCCATGGTGGGGGCGGTAGTGGTAAAGGGCGGCCAAGTGGTGGGAAAGGGTTACCATCGGAAAGCAGGCAGCCCTCATGCAGAGATACATGCCCTGGAAAATGCTGGCGGCCAGGCAAAATCTGCTACCCTGTACGTGACCCTGGAGCCTTGCCACCATAGGGGCCGGACTCCGCCTTGCACTGAGGTAATTGTTCGCAGCGGGGTTCGTCGGGTGGTGGTTGGATGCGGCGATCCGAATCCTCGGGTTGCCGGCGGTGGGGCCGAGTATCTTCGAGGGCAGGGAATCCTCGTAGATGTGGGTATCCTCGAGGAAAGGTGTCTTCGACTAAATGAACCGTTCATCAAGCACGTGACCACTGGCCTGCCCTTGGTAATTGCCAAGATGGCGGCCAGTTTAGATGGTAAAATTGCCACCCATCTAGGTGATTCCCACTGGATTTCCAGCGAGCGCTCGCGGCGGTTCGTCCACAAGCTGCGTCAGGCGGTGGATGCTATACTGGTGGGGGTCGGGACGGTTGTTGCTGACAATCCCAAGCTTACCACTCGCCTTTCCGGAAGGAAGGGTAATAATCCTCTCCGAGTAATTTTGGACACCCACCTGAGGACTCCGGTCGACAGTCTGGTTGCTAGTCAGACCAAGGAAGCTCCGACTATCATTGCCACTGGACCAAAACCATATCACAAAAGAAGGGAAGCATTGGAAGGGAAGGGGGTAGAGGTCTTGTCTCTACCGCTGGCGCGAGGGCGTGTGTCACTGCCCGAGCTACTGGAACATCTGGGCAATCGCGACATCACCAGCCTTCTGGTGGAAGGTGGGGCTGAGGTTCACGGGAGTTTTTTTTATGACAATCTTGTTGATAAAGTGTATCTTTTCTTTGCGCCGAAAATAATTGGTGGCAATAGGGCTGTTCCCATGGTAGGAGGTGTCGGAGTTGGAAGCGTAGCCGAGGCTTTACCTCTGAGGGATCTTAGAATTCGCCGATTCGACGATGATATAATGGTTGAAGGGTACATGAAAGACTCAGCGCTATTTAAAACAATATCAGCCAGGGGAGGTTCAGCGGGTACTTCGCGATGAAATACTACGCTAAGAGCTCGATGGCGCTTCGTCGGAGTGATGGAGTATTGGAGTATTGGAGTGTTGGGAAGATTTTCCTGAAAAGGTTTCTATCTGCATTACTCCAGTACTCCACTACTCCAGTACTCCAAAGGTGTCGGCTTCAAACACAAAACTGAAGCCGAGGGAAATATGGCTCGGAAAAGATAATCGGCCTTTTGCCTCGGGGAGAAAAAACATGTTCACCGGGTTAATTGAGGGAATCGGCAAACTAGTAAAAATAGAGCCACGAGGCAAAGACATGCGTCTGAGCATAGAGGCTGGCTTTGAACTGGATGGACTTCAGGATGGCGAGAGTGTCTCGGTGAACGGCGTTTGCCTCACCGTGGTATCTTGGAAAGGAAGAACTTTTACGGCAGACGTTTCTCAAGAGACCTTGAGCCGGACCACCATTTCCCGGATACGGCTAGGTGATGAAGTCAATCTTGAACGGGCCCTCAGACTCGGAGACCGGCTTGGCGGTCACCTAGTCAACGGCCATGTGGACGGCAGGGCCAGAGTGATCTCCCGGAGGAAGAGGGGTGATTCTATTGTGTTTGCATTCGAGGTGGCCCCTGAACTCGCTCGCTACTTCATTGAAAAAGGATCTGTGGCAATAGACGGCGTAAGTCTCACAGTAAACCGCTGCGACGAAAAGAGTTTTGAAGTAAACTTGGTGCCTCACACCGCCCGAGTGACTAACATGGGGAATTTAAAGGTAGGCGACGAGGTTAACATAGAAGTTGATGTAATAGGCAAATACGTGGAGAAATTTGTTCGTGCCATGCAAAGGAATACTTCTGATGGTGTGGATACTGATTTTTTGGCAAAGCACGGGTTCATCTAGTATGTTTCCTGTTGTTCGGGGGCGGTTATTCCCAGCGCCGTGTTTTTCATAGGTGACGTTCACAGTTGGGAGCAAGGTTCAGCCGGTTATCCGGTTGAGCCTGTTTAGCCCGTAAGCAGTTTACTTCTGTAAATTAGTCGTTGGCCATTGCTAGCAAGTCGTTGTCCGACTAAACTGGCAAAACTGGCCAAACCGGCTAAACTTAAAGAATTGGAGTTAATGAAATGCCAACCGCGAGAATTGCTGAGGCTCTGGAAGAGATCAGAGAAGGTAAAATGGTCATCCTGGTAGATGATGAGGACCGGGAGAACGAGGGTGATCTCTGCATGGCTGCGGAGAAGGCAACCCCGGAGGCCGTAAACTTTATGGCAAGGTATGGCAGGGGGTTGATCTGCCTGTCTTTGATTGAGGAAAAGGTCGAGCAACTGCAGCTGCCTATGATGGTTTCCAACAACCAGTCAAGATTTGGGACTGCTTTTACCGTCTCCATCGAGGCCCGGCGAGGGGTGACCACGGGCATCTCGGCAGCTGATCGGGCCACCACCATTATAACAGCGGTGGCGGATGAGACTAAGCCAGAGGATCTAGTCAGTCCGGGACACGTTTTCCCTCTGCGAGCTCGCAAAGGGGGTGTCTTGGTGAGAACCGGCCAAACCGAAGGTTCTGTTGATCTGGCAAGGCTGGCAGGTCTGACCCCTGCAGGGGTCATCTGTGAGGTGATGAAAGACGACGGCACCATGGCTAGGATGCCGGATCTGGAGGTGTTTGCCGAGGAACACGGCCTAAGAATTGTCACCATAGCTGATATCATTGAGTACCGCATGCGTAATGAGAGTTTCGTGCATCGGGCGGCCACTACATTGCTTCCCTCAGTTCATGGCGGTGAATTTGTTGCTATCGCTTACACCAATGATATCGATACTAGTCAGCATATAGCTCTAGTTAAAGGTGAGATAAACTCGGATGAAGAGGTACTAGTGCGGGTTCACTCCGAATGTCTTACCGGCGACAGCTTGGGTTCTCTACGCTGCGACTGTGGAGATCAGCTACACCGGGCCATGGAAATGGTAAATGACGAAGGCAAGGGCATAGTTTTATACATAACCAATCACGAAGGCCGGGGCATTGGTCTGGTCAACAAGCTCAGGTCATATGCACTTCAAGATCAAGGCAAGGATACGGTTGAGGCCAATGAGGCTCTGGGGTTTAAAGCCGACCTCAGGGAATATGGCATAGGTGCCCAGATTCTGGTGGATCTTGGGGTTAGAAAAATGCGGCTCATGACCAATAATCCAAAAAAGATCGTTGGTCTAGAGGGTTACGGCATCACCATAACTGAACGAGTTCCCATAGAGATTGCGCCTAACCCCTGTAACCTTGATTATTTGAAAACCAAGTGTTCAAAGATGGGTCATCTGATAGACCTGGCTGGAGAAAAAGAAAAGGAAAACTATTAGTCCTAATCTTGGGCGAACTCTAAATCCTATTATTTTTAACTGACGGTTATTGTTTGGCAAAGGCACTATGGAGTATTGGAGTGATGGAGAATGGAGTAATGGTAAAAACGATTAAAAAATTAGGAATCTTCCACTACTCCAACACTCCAGTAATCCAATATTCCAGTACTCCAAATCGAAATAGGAAAACTGGCCGCTATTGGGCCGGATGAGGAGTTTGGTGAGAAAAGGGAGGTTAAAATGCCAAAAATAGTTGAGGGCAAGCTAGAGGCGAAAGGACTGAAATTTGCCGTGATAGTAAGCCGTTTCAATGACTTCATTTGCGACCGACTATTGGGGGGCGCCTTGGACGCCTTGCTGAGGAACGGTGCTAAAGAATCGGACATCCAGGTGGTTAAGGTTCCCGGTTCTTGGGAAATTCCTCTTGTCTCCAAAAAGCTGGCTGAGCTGAAAAAATATGACGCCATTATCTGTCTCGGAGCTGTAATTCGTGGTTCCACCCCTCATTTTGAATATGTAAGTGCCGAAGTTTCCAAAGGAATAGCTGCTGTAGGTCTGGAACAGTCAGTGCCCATAACTTTTGGCGTTCTTACAACCGACAGCCTAGAACAGGCCATTGAACGGGCTGGTACCAAAGCGGGTAACAAGGGCTTTGAGGCAGCTCAGGCAGCCATAGAAATGGCTAATTTAATGAGGCAGCTAGGGTAGAAAGGTAGTTATCGACTTTGACCTGTTTAGCCCGTTTTGTCTGTTTTACCGGTTTAGCCAGTTTAGTCAGTTTAGCCAGTTGAAATAGACGAGTCTAAGCTATTTGACAGGCTCAACCGACTTAACTGGCCTAACCGACCCAACCGGCCTAACTGGCTAACCTTATTTGTATGTTGAAAACGCTCAGTTGGCCATCGGTTTATCGGGTATTTAGTGAAAAGGAGCTCTGCTAAGATCCTATGAGTAGCCGACGCCGTTCTCGAGAAATGGCCATCCAGGTGCTTTACCAAGTTGACATGGCCCAAAGTGACCTTGCTGAAGCCCTGAGATTATTCTGCGAGCATTTTAGAGCTCCCGAAGCGATCAGAGATTTTGCCTTTGAACTTGCCAGGGGAGCACACGAGCATCGAGAGGAAGTCGATACCTTAATCAAGCGTTTTTCAGAGCACTGGCGCCTGGAGCGCATGCCAACCGTTGACCGGAATATTCTCCGACTTGCCATTTATGAACTTCTCTATCGGCCTGATATTCCAGCCAAGGTTTCTATAAACGAGGCGGTGGATCTGGGGAAGAAATACGGGTCGGAGGATTCGGGGTCATTCATAAACGGCATCCTGGACAGAATTCGTTTGCACCTGGAGGGGGGAGAACAAGCATTAGACCCTATGCGAGAGGATGGACTTGAGGAGTCGCGTCGGAATTGTCAGAGAGCGGAAAATACCAAGTAGGTTCGGCTGTTCTGCTCTCGGCGGCTCCATACGGTTAAGTGGGTGGCTCCGTTAAGCGGCTGACGCGGAGACACGGGGACACGGCGAATCGGAGAGTGCTTGATCATAAAACAGGTGGGCAGCGTCAGCTTCAGTGATATTTCTAAGCGTGAGTTTTCTTCATAGAATCCATATCTCACCGCGTCGCCCTATCGCCGAGTCTCCGTGTCAGTTTGTAATTAGTTGGCGGGCTAACAAAAGTGGACGAAAGTTGAAAGTAAGCAGGTAGTCGGGGGAAACCATGGAGGCCAAATACGATCCGAGGGAGATCGAGCCCAAATGGCAGCGGATTTGGGAGGAACAGCGTATTTTTTATGTAAGCGAAGATGCAAGCAAACCGAAATATTACCTCCTAGAGATGTTTCCCTATCCATCAGGACGCATCCACATGGGACACGTGCGAAACTACACGATTGGTGATGTAGTTGGTCGTTACAAGACCATGCGTGGATTCAACGTGATTCACCCAATGGGCTGGGATGCCTTCGGCATGCCTGCGGAAAACGCTGCTATCAAGGCCAGGATCCACCCGGCTACCTGGACATACAACAATATTGACCAAATGAAAGCACAGCTGAAACAAATGGGATTCAGCTATGACTGGAGCAGAGAACTGGCCACCTGCGATGTCTCCTACTATCGATGGGAGCAGTTAATGTTCCTAAAGATGTATGAACGGGGTCTGGCATACCGGGCAGAGGCTTACGTGAATTGGTGCTCGACTTGCCAGACTGTGCTAGCCAACGAACAGGTGGAGGCCGGCCTCTGTTGGCGTTGCAGCCAAGAGGTGGAACAGAAAGAGATGTCTCAGTGGTTTCTCAAGATCACAGATTATGCTGACGAGTTGCTGGAATATTGTGACCGTCTGTCGGGTTGGCCAGAACGGGTGCTAACCATGCAGCGCAATTGGATCGGAAAAAGCCACGGGGCCATTATCCATTTTCCCCTGGAAGATTCGGCTGAACCCATAAAGGTTTTCACCACGAGGCAAGATACGGTATTTGGCGCGACCTTTATGAGTCTTGCCGTGGAACATCCTCTGTCCTTAAAACTATGCCGAGGCAGACCAGAGGAAGGAGCAGTCAAACAATTCATCGAGAAGACCAAGCGCATACAGAGAAGTGAGAGAACTTCTGAGTTCTTTGATAAAGAAGGTGTCTTTACCGGAGCCTACTGTCGTAATCCCATGACTGGTGTGCGGATGCCCATCTATGTTGCTAATTTTGTGCTAATGGAATATGGCACAGGGGCGGTGATGGCGGTGCCCACCCATGATCAGCGGGATTTTGAATTTGCCCAAGCCTACAATCTACCCTTGAAGGTGGTAGTTAACCCTGTCGGCGGTGAGCTTGACGCTGACAGCATGGAACAGGCTTTCGAAGAAGATGGGATTCTCGTCAATTCCGGCGAGTTCAGTGGAATGGATAGTGGTGCAGCTAGGAAAGCCATTAACGAGCACCTGGAGTTAAAAGGGCTGGGTGAAGAGTCGATCACCTATAGACTGCGCGATTGGCTCATTTCTAGGCAGCGTTACTGGGGTGCCCCCATTCCCATGATTTACTGTGACAGTTGCGGCATAGTGCCAGTGCCCGAGAAAGATCTCCCGGTGGTCCTACCCCTGGACGCCAGTCTCACGCCCGCAGGCGGCACCCCGCTGCCAACACTCAAGGAATTTGTAGAGACCGTCTGTCCTAAATGTGGGGACGATGCCAGGCGGGAGGCAGACACTATGGACACATTTGTAGAATCATCTTGGTATTTCAACCGCTACACCTGTCCAGAATACGAGGAGGGACCCCTAGACAAGGCAAGAAATGATTACTGGATGCCAGTCGACCAATACATAGGTGGTATTGAGCATGCGGTACTCCATCTGCTTTACTCGAGGTTTTTTACTAAGGTGCTCAGAGATATGGGAATGGTGAGTCAGGACGAGCCTTTTGTCAACCTTTTGACCCAGGGGATGGTCTGCAAGGAGACTCTCCGCTGCTCAGAGCACGGTTGGCTTGATCCGCATGATGTTATCGAAGAGGGAGCGGATGTTCTTAGCTGCCGTAAATGCGGAAACCAAGCAGAGGTAGGCCGCAAGGAGAAGATGTCCAAATCCAAGGGTAACGTAGTTGACCCGGGGGATTTGATTGAACGTTTCGGTGCAGATACGGTGAGACTTTTCTGCCTTTTTGCCTCGCCTCCTGAAAAGGACCTGGAGTGGAGCGATCGGGGGGTGGAGGGCAGTGCTCGATTCCTCAACCGGCTGTGGCGCATGGTCTACGAGGAGCACGAGCAGCTCCGCAGTGTTTCTCCCCGTGATAGCAGTGAGCCTTTGGCAGGGGAGCTGAGGGCTTTGCATCGTAAGACCCATCAGACCATCAAGAGAGTCACCGATGATATTGAGCAGCGGTTTCATTTCAACACCGCCATCAGTGCGGTAATGGAGCTGGTGAATGCCATTTACCAATTCCGTTCGGAAAATGGACACGGCCCGGAGGCTTTTCCCGTTTTGCGGTTTGCAGTGGATACAGCTGTAGTTCTGATCTCTCCCATGGTACCGCACCTTGCAGAAGAGTTGTGGCAGGCCCTGGGGCATGAGAGAAGGGTGGTGCAAGAACCTTGGCCGGAGTGGGATGAAGAAGCAGCGTCAGAGGAGATGCAACTCATTGTGGTGCAAGTTAACGGTAGACTGCGAAGTCGCATCTATGTATCGCCCAGCGCCTCGAATGAAGAACTCGAGAAAGCCGCACTATCTGATGAGAGGATAATTACATTTATTGGTGACAAACCTGTTCGCAAAGTGGTGGTGGTCCCCGGTAGGTTAGTTAATGTGGTGGTGTAGGTCATGTCGAGTCGTGAGCGCAAATCCCCTTGTTCTAAATTAGCCCTGATGGTTGTTTGCCTAATAGTGCTTTCGCTGCTGGGGTGTGGTTATCATTTTGCCGGTACCGGAGGTCAGGCTCCTGGTGATATTAAGAGCATTTCTGTTGATGTTTTGCAGAATAATACAGCTGAGATCGGGCTCGGAAACGTATTTACCAATGCCATTATCAACCAATTTGTCCGGTGGAAAAAACTACCGATAAAGCCCCACAAAGAGGCCGACGGAGTTTTGGGCGGTAGCATAGCCGACATCCAGTTCCAGGAGGTCAGCCACGTCGACTCTAAAAAGACCCTAACTACTCGGGTGACGATCACCCTGAAACTCACACTTAAGCGGGTTGAGACAGATGAGATTCTTTGGAAGAGAAACTATAGCTACTATGAGGATTATGTTGAGACGGGTAATGCTCTAGATACTGCCTTACTAAGGCGCCGAGCCGCTACTCAAATAGCGGAGTATTTGGCCGAAAAGATATATATGGACATGTTTGAAGAGTTCTAGTCCGTTGTCTATAGTCAGTAGTCCCTTGTTGAACACTTGTAAGATGATTGAGGTCATGGGCAGCTGATTTCTCAGCCAAGGAAAATAGGAGAGAGGGATTTAGCTTGTCGAACAGCGCGTTGCCAGTAAAGAAAAAGAAAATACCTTGGTGATGGGGTAGAGTGTTTGTCCTTGATTTAGCTCATTCACGAGAAAATAAATGCAACTGACAACGGACGCTATTTTTCTTCGGCACTTAAAGCGTGGACTTGTTTACTTAGGCGTGAAATCTTGCGTGCCGCAGCGCGATGGTGCAAACTCCCTTTGGATGCAGCCTTGTCAATCACAGGAATGGCCTGCTGAAGGGCCGTTTGTGCCTCCTCCACAGATTTATTCTCTAAGGCTGTCCGGACCTGTTTTACTGCTGTCTTCACTCTAGTTTTTCTAGTACGGTTGCGTAGCCGTCGAGCCTCGCTTTGCTTCGCTCGTTTGATTGCAGACTTATGGGTAGCCAATTATATTCCTCCTTCTGACTTCCTTTCCAAATAATAAGCTCGATTGAAAGGTTGAACTATATTTGGAATTGCAATGAAAAACGTCTTTTAACATTGCCTATCCAGAGAAGTCAAGGCTTTTTGTAAAGTTCTATCGGTTTGTCCGGTTCAGCCGGGCTAGCATTGGGTTATAGAAGCATGAAGGTAAAACAAGTAGGTTTAATCCGCTCAGCCACGCTCATCGGCAGTCTCACTCTACTGAGTAGGGTCCTCGGATTTCTTCGTGATATGGCAATTGCATATGTTTTGGGCGCTGGTTACAAGGCGGACGTATTCTTTGTAGCCTTTCGCATCCCGAACCTTTTCCGTCGTCTTTATGCAGAGGGCTCACTAAGTCTTCCCTACATGCCAGAAATGGGCAAGGCTTATGCTCTCAGTGATGATGTCAGGTTCAGTGGGCTAGCCAACAGTCTGGGTGGCTTTGCAGCTTTTTTCTACCTGAGCTTGACCCTGTTGGGCGTGACGGTGGCTCCTCTTTTTGTCTCGCTTCTGGCGCCTGGCTTTGTTGGAAGTGGGGCCAAATGGCATTTGACCGTGAAACTTACGAGGTGGTTGTTTCCTTATGTGTTTTGTATTGGGGTAGCTGGTTTTGTTATGGCGCTTCTTAACACGCACGAGCATTTTGCCGCCCCTGCAGCCGCACCAAGTCTGCTCAATCTGAGTATGCTTGCCTTGCTGGGAATCGGGGGATATTTCAAATTGGCTCCAGAGTGGTCCCTGACTTGGGGAGTTTTTTTAGGTGGGTTTATCCAAGTGGCTTTCCAATTCCATTGGGCCCGGCCACTAGTAGTGAGATGGAGTTTGGCTCAGTGGTGGCGTTCCCCTGAGGTTTCTGCTGTCTTGAGACTGCTGGTGCCTACGGTGCTGGGTGCGGCGGTCTATCATCTTAATATATTTATTGCCACCCTCTTTGCCTCCTTTCTCACCGTGGGGAGCATTTCTTATCTCTACTACGCAGAGCGCTTGGTCCAGTTTCCACTGGGCCTTTTCGGTAGTGCCATCTCTACCTCTGTATTACCACGTTTTACCCGCCAGACAGCCCTGGGAGAGTGGGCCGCTTTTCGCCAGCAGGTGGTCGAGGCCCTCGAGCTTGTCTGGTTCTTGACCATACCAGCAGCAGCTGGCCTCTGGGCGATCAGGGTGCCTCTCATACGTCTTCTTTTCGAACGAGGCGAGTTCAATGGAATATCCACCTTGATGACGGCTGATGCCCTGGGATATTTTGCCTTTGGTCTGTGGGCGGTAGCCGGTTTCAGGGTGCTAGTGGGGGCCTGGTATGCTCTAGGTCGCGCTTACGTAACAGTTTGGACAGGTGTTGGAGCTCTGGCTATTAATGTCTTTCTGAGCATATTTTTAGTCGGCCCCCTCGGCCACAGTGGTTTGGCGCTGGCTATATCAGTCGCAGCGATTGCCAACTTGCTTAGCTTGATCATTCTCCTTGGCAATCACCTTGGAGGCATACAGGTAGGGAGGCTGCTACTTAGCAGTGCTCGTTGTTTGACAGCGGCAATAATCATGGCCGCGGTTATTCAGGCTCTTGCTCGGTTTACCTACGGTGGAGTTCAGCTTGGAGGGGGCTTGCTTATAGTTGGCTTGGGAAGTTGGGTGCTGGCTGGAGTGCTCATATACCTCGGAGCCATTTTATTGCTTGGTTTACCTGAAGGAGTCAAGACTGCCTGGGCGGCCAGGAAACAAAGATGAAATTTCAGATTGAAGATTGTAGATTGCAGATTGTTTTGACCTGTTGGTTTCAGCTCTTTTGAATCTAAAATCTGAAATTTTATAAACTTAGGATCGGGGTCGAAGAATAGCTATAGTACCAAGTGCCTTAACTACAAGATCCCCATGTTGATCGTATACCTCGCCCTCAACCACCGCAGTTGAGCGTCCACGGTGAAGGGCACGACCTCTCGCCCTTATGGTCTGATTAAATTCTCGCACTGCCTTGATGAAGTTGAGTTTCATTTCTTGATGGAAGTCGACTTCGCCTCTATGTCTCACTAAAGTGCGGGAAGCTACAAAGGTGGCTGCATCGAGGAGAGCAAAAAGCACCGTGCCCTGAAGAGTATCACGGTCGTTCATGAATTCTCTCCTCAGCGGGAGCTCAACCTCACAGGTCCCCTCGCTCACCGAAACAATCCTGGCACCTAACCAAGAGAAAAGAGGCTGCGAGGCAGCTATCTCTCGAGCCCTTTGTAAAAATGTTTCTTCACCGACCTTTTGGAGTAAAGACATGGCACATCTTCCCAAATTACGCTGAGGACCGTGGGCTGTGCGCTCAGCGGTTTCCTTTACCACAAGAAGCGAACCCCCATACCTGGCCTTATGGTTTCATCCTCAGGGCTGGCCTGACTAGACCAGACTACTTCGGCAAACACCTGCAGGGGGGAACCCATAGGGATTTCGACTTTCAAAAAAAGGCTCTCGGCGGGGTAAAGCTGTTTGTTGCATTGCATCTGAGATTTGCTTTCACTCTAATTTTGCTATGTCTTTTTGAAGTTCCTCTATGTAAGCCACGGCCCTCTCCAGTTCATTGGTAAGGTGCCTGATCCGGAGAGCAGATTTGACTCGACTGGAAATCTCAGCCATGTCAAAAGGTTTGTTAACAAAGTCGTCCGCTCCTATATTGAGGGCTTCCATCTTGTTGTCTTCAAAGCCGGTTATAACTATGACAGGAATAAGTTTGGTCTGCTCCTTCTCTTTTAGCCGCTTGCAGACTTCCAACCCGTCAAGGCCGGGCATCTTTATGTCGAGTATGATTACCTGGGGATTTTTCTCTGACGCTAGCTTCAGTGCCTCATTCCCATCGGAGGCCAGAATAACTTCATAACCCTGGCCTTTCAGGAAGTGGTCCAGTAAATTCCTGATCTCCTGCTCATCATCCGCCACTAAAATTTTTTCTGCCATGGTGCCCCTCCCAACTAGAAGTGTTATTTTTAGATCTGGTCAAAACTAGATTTGACCTCAGACAGCGCTCCACTGACAAAGAACCAATTTAGCCGCTAGGATAAATGAGCACTCACCTCAGCGCAAGAAAAAATGACTCGAGAGGGGGCAGGGACTTGTCTGCGAGCACCATTTGCTGGATTTAATGTCTGATAATTAATCTTATGTAAACTTTAATTTTAGAAAAGGTGGTCCTGCGGGCCCAGTCAAGTTTGAATCGCTTTGCCGGTAAAGATCAGGAGCGTTTTTTGGAGTATTGGGGTAGCGGAAAAGACCATTGGAGTCTTCTCAGGAGGCAGCTAAAAGCCAGGTCCTTCCGTCCCGGATTCTTTAATCTTTGACTAGAGTTTCTTTTAGAAAGAGGCAGGTAAGGAAGGCAATGAGTGCGCATATAAAGAGTGCAAGAAAAGCCTGCTTGTAGCCTATTAAAGTAAAAGCATCTCCCGCTTTACCGGGACGTTCAAGAAGGTAGCCAAGCAACGGTTGAAAAACGGCCCCGCCGGCAAAGGGGAAAATATTTACCAATCCTGTAGAGGTTCCAGCAATCTGTACAGGAAAGAGCTCCTTTGTTGTGGTGAAGCCAATCACTACAATAGCACTGGAGAAAACTCCGAGAGCTAGGCAGAGTAGGTAGAGAGAGATTATGGACAACTGCTCTGTGTAAAAGGCTAGAAGAGCTGTAAGGCACAATACTATGAAACTTGAGAGTAAGAGCACTGGTTTTCGCCCACGGAAAATGCGGTCGGAGAGGAAGCTGAGGAAGGGACTTCCGACTATCATACCGATTGCAAGCATGGAGAGGATATGACCTGCTTTGGCCTTTGAAAGTCCATATACTTGCATAAGATAGGGGCCACCCCACAGCCCACCGAAGGAGAAAAAGATAGCAAGATCAAAAAAGAACCAAATGGCAACAGGCCAAAAGCCAGGATAAGTCAATACCTTTTTCATCCCCTCCCACAGTCCGAATGAAGGCGGACTAGGCCCGGCAGGCTCTGATGGAGAGGGCCAGCCGAGATCGGAAGGTCGATCCCGGACAAAAAGCCAGACCAGAAGAGCCATCAATAGGGTAAAAACTCCGACAGCAACAAAGGAAAGCCGCCAGCCAATCCTGTTGCTGAGTATGGCCAATGGAGAGGCAGCCGTGAGAGATCCAAGTCCGCCCATGACCATTAGAATGGCGGTCATAGTGGCGAACTCCCTGACACGAAACCACTCTGCCAGTATTTTCATGGTGGGCACAAAAAGCATGGCCACGCCCAGTCCGACAAGGGTGCGTCCAATCAGGGCCAAGAGCACTGACGGAGCCAGGCCTAGCATAACGGAGCCGATAAAGGCCACCAAGAAAAACAGAGAAATGGAGCGTCTAGGGCCCCATGAATCCGAAAGCAGACCGGCGGGAAGTTGCATGAGGGCATAGGGATAGAAATAGGCAGAACTCAGCAAGCCGAGGAGGGCGCCGGAGGCCTGAAGATCACCCATCATATCCACGGCTACTACCGCTGGACAGAGACGGTGGAAATAAACCAAGATATAGCTGAATGCAAGAATCCAGAATATAAGCCAGCGGTACCTCAATGCTTTATTCAATGGATCAGACTTCTGACTCAATCCTTCCCCCAGCTGTAAATTGGACTATTTCAAGGATGGACCATTGACGGAAAAGAAAAGGACTTAGATTTAATCTCTAAGTCCCTACTTTCACTGGAGCGGGAGACGGGTTTCGAACCCGCAACCCTCAGCTTGGAAGGCGCTCCAAGCGACTCCAGCGATTCTAAGGGATTACGAGAACTTGCTGTTTTTTTTGCGAATTTAGAGTATAAAGGATAGAGACTATAGGGGGAGAAATATAGCATATCGGCGGTGAAATGTCATTTTAATGTCACCGAAAATGGGGCTATAAACCTCAGCTTGAGAAGAATAGGGTCGTGGAGTCTGACAATTTTGACCTTCAGAAATATATTGAGAAGCATAAGTTAACTCTCGTCCAGGCATTACGCCAGGCGGGGTATCAAACTGAGTCTAACTTCCTTGAGAGGTTGCTCGATAGAGGTTTGGGTCAGGATGAATTGTATCAACTTTTGATTGAGAACAAGATGGCCTTTGGAGCGCAAAAGGCTTTGGCAAAGGATGTGAATAAGCTTCTAAAGAAGCGTCTTCGTAGGACGGTGGCAACTCTCGGCAACCTACTAAAAGATGATCTTTTATCCGATGAAATTAAAGAGGTAGCGAGTAGGGAACTGGAGAGGATCAAGAGACTTCGGGAAGAAATCGAGCCTCTAGTCGTTAATCTCGGTGCGCCAGCTAAAGAAAAAGACTTTATAAACTCCAAGATTGCACAGTTAGCAGATTATCTGGAGGACTTCACGGACACCGGTGATACACTGGCAGACGAACACCGTCTGATAGCGGCCCTCTTTAACACGTACAATGTTGGCGACGGGGAGTGGACCGAGAAAAAGATCCAGATGAGGCTCTACCACATAGATCATCAGGCTTAAGTTGTGAAAGTTGAGATGCGTTCTGCGAAGGCTCTTAGCTGTGTTTTCCTCCAGTCTGATAGCTCTGTTTTATTCTAATCACATTGTTGCGAGACTTTTATGCCCGTTGTTGGCAACAAACACTAATCAGCCTCCAGTTCTAATGCTTTAAAACTCTCAACATCTTGTGCTCAGGTTTCTGATGGCAAAGTGTGAATTAAGGGAGAGACTGTCGAAAAAGCTCAGAGGTACTGCCCTTATTGCATGCTATTTTTCAAGTCTAGATTATCGATACCTCCATTCAGTAATTCCATAACAAGTGCAGTATAAAGTGTAAATATTTATGAGTATTTACTCATTTTATGCATTTATAATTTCAATAATATATGATAAAAACTGCTAGTGGATATTGTAGAGAGACGATTACAAATAAACTTATCAGGTGAGTTATGGCAAAGTATAAGCAATATGACTACAAACAAATGGTCATGCTTCCTATCTCGTTAGAAGATCAGCTATCACCAGGAACTTTAGAGTTTGCCATCCACACTCTTGTAGAAACTCGCATGGATCTGTCTTTATTCGACGAGAAGTATAAAAACGATGAGACTGGCCGTTTGGCCTATGATCCCAAGATTCTTTTGAAGGTTGTCTTATTTGCCTATTCAAGAGGACTGACAGGCTCCCGGAGGATCGAGCAAGCCTGTCGGGAGAATGTGGTCTTCATGGCGCTCAGTTGTGGGGAGAAGCCTGATCACAGCACCATTGCTGCCTTTGTCTCTTCGATGAAGGGTGAGATTGCGCCTTTGTTTCGCGATGTGCTTTTGGTGTGCGAGGAGGAGGGTCTTTTGGGTGGGACTTTTTTTGCCTTGGATGGGCTGAAGCTTCCCTCCAATGCCTCGATGGAATGGAGTGGGACCCATTCACAGTTGCAGAGGAAAAAGGAGAGACTTGAAGCCAAAGTGAAGCAGCTTTTGGAGGAGCATGAGCGGGAGGACAAAGGAGACGATGACCCACCAGGGCCAGGGTCTTTCCGGGGGAGAGCGAGTAGAGAAAGACAAATCAAACGTTTGCAAAAGCAAGCAGAGCGTATTGAGAAGTGGTTGAGTGAAAATGAGAAAAAGAATGGCACCAATGGCAAGGAGATCACCAGCAACATAACCGATAATGACTCTGCCAAGATGATCACCTCTCATGGTTACATCCAGGGCTACAACGGCCAGGCTTTGATTGATGACAAGCACCAGGTGGTGGTCCATGCTGAAGCCTTTGGCACTGTTTCAGATCATGAGCATGTAGGGCCGCTTATGGCTGGAGCCAAAGAGAACATGCAAGCAATCGGTCACGATGAGGATTACTTCAGTGGAGCAATCTTTGTAGCGGATACCAACTATCACAGCGAGAGCAACATAAAGAAATGCCAGGAGATGGAGTTGGACGCCTATATCCCTGACAGATACTTTCGCAGAAGGGATCCCAGATACGCAGACTCAAAAGCGCTACTGGCCCAAGAGGAAGAAGTTTCGCCTTGGAGGATTTTCACTATGATGAGGCGGGAGATCAGTATGTTTGTCCAAATGGAAAAAGGCTCAAGCGGAAAGTTCAAAGAGTTCTACAGAGACGGCCTTGTTTACAGAATATATGTTGCAGAAGAGAAGGATTGTAAGGGTTGCACCCTGAAGCTCAAGTGTCTTACTGGTCGAGGTGGGAAAAGGAAATACTTATGGGTTCCCATTGCAGTTCAGCTTACCAACCTTTCCAGAAAAATGGCCGGCAAGGTCGATACTGAGAAGGGACGTAAGATATATCCTCGCAGAATAGCCATAGCAGAACCCGTCTTTGCCAACATCCGGACACACAAACGGTTGGATCGTTTTACTCTGAGGGGAAAGATCAAAGTAAATATCCAATGGCTGCTCTATTGCATGGTTCACAATATAGGGAAAATCGCAAACTACGGCTTTACCTAGATGAGCCCGAAGGAGGCGTGGATCTCAGAAAAACAGATAAAACAGAACCACTACCCGAGCAAAGATACAACTGAAAAGCTCGATTGAAACCAAAGGCCTTTCAGAGGAATCCCACTCCTCCCAAATGACTTAATCGACAGTCTCG
>CAVQGX010000050.1:0-14594 GCA_963712115.1 uncultured delta proteobacterium
CCCTTAATTCACACTTTGCTAGAATTTAATCTGGCACAAGATATTGAGAGTATAAACAAGCGGAGCCGAAGCTCCGCATGGTCTTTGAAAAATGAATACCTGGCTTCAAAATTGAAGCGTGACACCTGCTGGGGGATTTTGCAAGAAATTCGTTATAGAGGCAATCATCTCTAAGTGAATAGGCATTCCTGCCAATATGAGGGCCAGTTCTGCCCTGTTGAATGAACGCTCAGAGCTGTGAGCAGCGCTATTTCGTGCAATGCGCACAGCCTCTCCTAAAGTGTGAAGGGAACCGGGAATCATTTCCCACCATTGCCACCATTCAGTTCCCCTACCTTGTGTGCGTAGATTACGCTTAAGTGCCTCGAGCAGCCGTACCGTTGGCTTCCACCTAGCTGAAAAAGACAGAGATGCATTATTACAGTTCTGCCAATCTGAATACCCATCACTATCTGGAGTTGGTGGACTGCAGTTGACTGGAATCGCCTCTAGTAGATCCATACACATAGTCTCGTTAGCTAAGCCCAGGACAACCATTCCAGCCCTAAAGCATCTTGCTCTTAGACATTGTTGAGCTTCCAGGAGTAACTGAATCTGGCTGTCGCTAACTGTCTGAATACGATCCTGCAAATCTCTTAGCGCTTCAGCCAGATAACCTGGATCATCTACTGAAATAAGTCCATTTGAGAAGTAACTTATACCTTCCTCAGTGAAATGGAAAGCACCCTGGCTTAAACCCCAGTCGAGAGACTGATCTGTTGTGTAAGGCAGCAATAGACCCATATTTATGGCTGTTTGGTAGACTTTAAGAACTGCATGTCTAAACGGAGGGTATCTGTCCCCTAAGATATGACTTGGTACAATATCCACTTCACGATACTTAGCAAACGCTTTAGCAATTAACCCACTCTCGCTTTCAACATTGAAATGCTGTCTTACATCGGCTGGATCACTGGAAAGTGCGAATTCTCTTAGCGTTTCCCAAATAATCCTTTTAGCTTCCAGAGACTCGAATTCTCTCAGGTGAGGCATGTTATTATCTTTTTGATTTGATATCTGCTTTGCAGTCAGCGAAAGGTAAGTCGCAAAAAGACTGTCTCTCGAAGATTAGCAAACGTAAAACATCAACTTTTATCAGAATACGACAACGAAGTGGGCTGTGTCAAATGAGATGCAGCCTGGAGGGGTGGAGAAAAGAAAACCCCCACCGAAGCCAGGATATCCGATGGGGGTGGGAAGGAGTCTTAGGTGGGAGAAGCAGGCCACAATTCCCACCCAATTGATATGATATATAACGGAAGAGATAAGTTAATACAAGAAAAAAAGAAAAAGCCCCCACTGACCCGGCCACTTCCAGCCAATGGGGGCAAAAAACCTGGGCAGGGCTTCAGGTAGGAACCCTGCCGAGGGCAAGATAAGTCAGAATAGCATAACTGTGGTAGTTTCTGTCAATCCAGAAAACTTACATTTTTGCTTGCAGGTGGGTAGCCAAGAGGGTGGCGAAAAGAAAGGGACGGACAGGGAAAAAAGGACTAAAAAGGCACGTTTTTTTGTGGTTATGTGGCTAACTATATATCTGTTTTACAGTTATATATTACTGATAAAACTATGATAACCAACTAAATTTTAATGTAAATTATTAAGTTTAGTGAAATGAAAGAAGCTCTGTCAACAAACAAGCGGAGCTTCGGCTCCGCTCGTTCTTTGGAAAGTGAATAATAGATTGTCTTTCTTTCTAATTAGTATTGCTCCATGTAATGTTTTGCCTGAATATGTCTGACTTCAAGCCTCCAGCTTCAATTGGGAAGCCATGTCGTGAATAATCTGACCTTTACGCACATTATCCAAATCCGCCCTTTTGCTTGTTTCAATAACAAAATCCGCAAAAGACTCATAGGCTTGCTTAAACTTTAGTCTTCGGTCTTCTGCTTTAATTTCTGCCATTATTCTTTGGGAAATAAGATTGAATCCCGATCTTACGGGGTCGTCTCCACCCATGTCGTTAGAGACTTGATTTAACGTCTCCACTAAATTCAGCCAAAACTCTTTTGGAAATGTAACCTTTGTCTCGAAAACCTTATCTTCATGTTCACTTATTTCGTTAAAACTAATCTCCATTTCAGGATATCGTTCTGGATTTATGTCCAACATCATAAAACGTCTATCTACCTCCATAATGCTGCTCTCCTTCCTTAAGCGAAGCCTAAACTCCGTAGTGTTCTTTAACAAATGAATATCCTGGTGAGGCTTTGATAACAGCCCGCCTCACGACTTGAGGCTACCGGTCTTGCTCTACTTAACAAACTTCAATCGCAACGAAGAGGACTTTTCGTGAATCATCTGACCTTTGCAAGCTTTGTCCAAATCCCTTCTACTTATTGTCTCAATGGCAAAATCGGCAAAAGATTTAAAAATCTCCTTGTTTTGTTGTGTTTTTCTCTCAAATGCCATATCAACCATAATCCTCAGCTGCTTTTCAACCAAAGCAGTGAGAAGCATTCGGTCTCTGTGTGAAATTCTGGTAAAACGAACGCCCACCCCATGAAACATTGTTTCGTCATCAAGGCAGTAGATGTCAGATTGAACCACTTCCGCATCCACAGCTATTCTACGTTTTAAAGGAGGAGTATCTACAATCACCATGGATAATCTTTCTTTTTTCCGTAGACGTATGGAACTACCAATAAAGGCACCACCCGCACTAATATCTTTTGCCTGACCAATCACATCCTCTCGGGAGACAGTCAATCTCAGGGGCAAATTGATTCCGACTCGGGGGTATTTGCGTTGTTCCCGGAAGACAATTGGAAAAGCTTCGCAGATTGGACACACTTTTTCAATTGACCTTATCATCAGATTGGCTTTGCACCTGGGGCATTTGAATGGCTGCACTTTGACTCGTTTGATTTCGTAGGAATCCATAGTGCTACTCATGCTGCTCTTTTTCAACCAAGGCAGCAATGTATTGTCTGTCTTCGGGTGATATGTGGATGAACCGAATGCCCATACCAAAAACTTTTCTGTTGTGAATATTAAAGGTTCCTGACCAAATCTTCTCAGCAACTACAGAAATGGTTCGTTGTTCAGAAGGCTCTAGAAGAATAGGGAAGTTTTCTCCAACCCTAGGCTCCTTTGCACAGAAGATGAATACACCGTCAACGCTAATGTCCTTTGTCTCACTCTCTACGGAGCCTTGCGGAGTTTCAACAACAGCGGGCCAATTGACTAGGATTCTGGGATGTTGACGCCTTTCGATTCCCATGAGCGAACACAAATGTTTATTTCTTGGAGGATTATTGCTTGTACTTCTTCAGAAAGTCTTGAGCTGCTGTTAGATTACACGAATGCGGGGAGAACTGGCAAGAAAAAAGCCCCCCCTGACCAGTCCAGCAACCAAGGCCAATGGGGGCATTAAACCTTGGCAGGGCTTTAGGTGAGAACCCTGCCGAGGCGCACCGAAGCTACATTAGCACAAGCGGAGTGGTTTCTGTCTATCCGAAAAACCACCATTTACATAAGATATATAAGAGTGAATATTTTTGGGATTACCCTCTTGACATACTTGTCTGATTTTGATAATTTGTATGTAAAGCATGCAACAAGGGGGTGATTAGATGGCAAAGGTAATCATGCTCAGAAACGTGGAAGAGGAACTTCACAGAAGGGTTAAGATGCAAGCGGCAAAAGAGGGAATGACCCTTCAGGCTTTAGTGACCAAGGCACTCGAACAATACCTTAAAAAAGTTGGGGGGTGAACTGAATGGCAACCATTAAGAAAAGAGGTAGTACTTACCAGATTGACTACTATGATCCAAGCGGCAAAAGGGTGAGGAAGTCGTTCAAGAAAAGGAAGGATGCTGAAACAGAGTTAGCAGCTCGTCAAGTCAGCATGGCAGATGGTACATACTTTGAAAAGGCTAAGACCTACACGACGACATTTGAAGAACTGACCGAAAAGTACATAGAGAATTTCAAACACCAGAGATCATTTAAACGGTCAAAGAGTTATGTGATTGAAGACCTGAAGAAAGAGTTTAAAGGGTATCTGCTGAAAAACATCTCTTATCTGGACATCGAGACATACCGGAACAAGCTAAGAAACACTCTCACAGTACATGGCAAGGTCCGCAAAGATGCCACGGTCAACCGATATATGGCTTGCTTGCGCCACATGCTGGCTAAGTCTGTGTCATGGGATATGATGGACCGGAACCCGTTTGACAAGGGTGAAAGCCTGCAACTGACGGAGAATAACAGGCGGCTCCGTTACCTGAGTGAAGAGGAAATTCAAACACTCCTGGCTGAATGCCCGACGAAAGCACCACCGAGGGAGAAAGGGAAGTTTACCCAGGGGCCACAGGCTGTCTACCTGAAGGATTTTATCATCATCGCCATTAACACCGGCATGAGAAAGGGCGAGATTCTTTCCTTGAAGTGGGATCAGGTCAGGGGCGAGTTTATCTACCTAGAAAAAACCAAGACGGATAAGGCTAGGCAGATACCTATAAATGACGACCTGGCAGACTGCTTCAAATCCATCAGGAAACGTCAGCCGGTAGGGACCAAATATATCTTTTGTGACCAAAATGGTCACATTTCCGATATTAAGACCTCTTTCAATGCAGCAATCAAAAGGGCAGGGATTACCGATTTCAGGCCGCACGACCTCAGACACACCTTTGCGAGTCACTATGTCATGCGTGGGGGATCACTCAGGGCATTGCAGAAAATCCTAGGCCATGCAGACATTAAAATGACCATGCGTTATGCCCATCTATCGAAGGAATTTGCCAGGGAAGAGATCAAGTTGTTGAACGGTCTTACTTCAGGCAAGAAAAAAGAGGATGGTCACAAAATGGTCACATCCTCCATATCCGATAAAGCTGTCACCAGCTAAGTTGTTGAAATAGTTGGTGGAGCTGATCGGGATCGAACCGACGACCTCTTGAATGCCATTCAAGCGCTCTCCCAAGCTGAGCTACAGCCCCACCCGGTGTAAAGTTTACTTATATCAAGTAGATGAAGAAGTGTCAACGTAATTATTGTTGACCCAGGGCCGAGCAATCTGCTAGTAAAAGAAGTTGATCGATTTTTCCTTGAGCCCAATATTTCACCCTCCCGCCAAACTGATTGGTGAAATATTGGGGCTAGATAACGCGACGAGTGATGGTGTAAGAGCATGTAACCCCAGATGCGTATAGCATACCCATGCAAAAACACAACGTCTTTCTCGTTGATGACCACACTATTTTTGCCGAGTCCCTGAAACTTCTCCTAGAAGCCAGACCCGAGTTTTGTGTGATCGGCAGTACCGACAGCTGCCACTCCGCTATTGACCAGGTCAAGAAGTGTCGACCTGATCTCGTTCTCATGGACATTTCTATGCCCGACCTGAGCGGAATCGAGGCGACTCGTCTAATCATTAAAGCACTACCTGACACCAAAGTGGTTGCCCTCACCATGCACAAAGACGAGGGATTTGTTGCCCAGTTTTTTGAAGCTGGTGGCTCGGGCTATCTAGTGAAAGACGCCGACGCCCAATGCTTATTTGGCGCTCTCAAAGCCATCTGCAGAGGAGAACGATTTCTGAGTCCGTCCATATCGGGCCACCAGATCAAGGGATACGAGGAAATCGGCGAAGAAAAGGATCGACCAAAGCTTTCTCCTCGCGAGAGGGAGGTGCTTAAGCTCATAGCAGAAGGGAAAAGCAGGAAGGAGATCGGCAAGAGACTCAACATAAGCGTCCGAACTCTGGACACTCACCGCACCAATATTCTCTTGAAGCTTGGCTGCAAGAGCACAGCCGAGCTGGTGCATTATGCAGTACGCAGAAACCTTGTTGAACTAATCTGACCGCCTATAGCAAGCCAACCGAAAGAGTTTCAAACCTCCACTGTTTTTACACCACGAAGAACACGAAGAGCACAAAGAGCGTAAAGCAAAGCGCATGGCACCAATTCGTTCATTTAAGGGTTATGGGTCATAGGTAATGGGTTATAGGTAGGATGCATCCCGTAACCCATTACCCATGACCTATTACCTTCCTTCTCAGAAGAGGGCAATAGTAAGAGCCACAGCTCCCAGCACAAAGCAATAAGGGGCAAAATAGAATAGCTTTCCCTTACCTACCAAAGATCGCAATAGGCGCAAGGCGATCCAACCGACAAGAAAAGCCGAGAGAAAACCTGCGGCCACCACATGCCATTCAGGATAGTTGCCACCTCCGTGAAACGCTTCGAGGGCCAGAGCTCCCAGAATGGCTGGAATGGACAGGAGAAAAGAAAAGCGGAATGCCAGGTCTGGTTCAAGGCCGAGTAGCATCCCCAGGGTGATAGTGACTCCCGAGCGCGACAGGCCAGGGGTGATTGCCGCGCCCTGAACCAAGCCAATCATCAGGGAGTCAAATACTCCGGGATTTTCCAGATGCTTGCGGCGCGGCTTGGACCAACGACTCCAGATGAGAAAAAAACCGGTGGTCCACAAACCTAGAGCGACAATGGCAGGTGAGGCAAAGAGGCGATCGAAGAGGTCCCTTAAAAGTAAACCGATGAAAGCTGTGGGTACGGAACCCACCAGAATCATTAAAGCCATCTTTACGCCACTATCCAAACCGTTGGAAGTGGGAGTGGCTTGGGAGGAGGTTGCCTGGCCTATGGCCCTGAAGCAGCCCCTAAGCATCAGGCTCAAATCGCCCCGAAAGACCAAGAATACGGCCATGAGGGTACCTACATGTACCGCAATATCAAAAAACAGTTGTGATTCCTGGAATCCTAACAAATGTTGGGCCAGTACCAGATGTCCTGAGCTGCTAATTGGGAGAAATTCAGTGATACCTTGCAGAGCGCCGAGACACAAGGCCTCCAGGACATTCATAGGTTAAAGCTCTCGTTCTGCGGGGACCAAAACTGAGCCGACATAGTGAGATCGTCCAGCAACGCTCACGAGCCAGCCGCTTGGCGAAGAGGTGAGAGTAGGGAGATCATCCCTCCACGGATTATTTTGCCTTCTACCGGTCCAAGGAGCTTAGTAATCTTCCGCACCGAGTGGACGGGTAAAAGTGTACTTGGCAGGTGCCACAACCAGTTTCTGTGCAGCTTCACCGGTATTGCCCCCAAGTAGACTGAATGGCAGAGAAACGATGAAGAAGGCTGTGCCTACGGCGAAACCAACCAGACCTAGAGGTCTGAGGAGCACCATATCAAAGATCATGGCAGGCGCATTCCTGTCTTCTCCGATTACATACTTCTTTTCCGAAGCCAGGGCGGGGGAGACCGCCCAGGTAAAGGCGAGCACAGCTGCAAGCAGAAAAATAAGTGATTGCTTCCTGAAAGTACCCATGGAGACACCCTCCTTGTAAAAGATCAGACTCTAATTCTGGGTGAAAATAGCTGAATGAGTGAAGAGAATTAATCCATAGTAAGGCAATTTACCACAAATACAGCACATTATGCTATGCAAATGTTGTACCTCTTGCAAGAAACCTGGACAACAATCAGCCTAATTTGACCCACTATCATTGGGAGTCAAACACATTACTTGTCTCAGTGCTGTACATGCTGCAATGCTTTAGGGTCTTTTTCCTGGACTTTTGGCAGATGGGTGACTAAACTTCGAGACTGAGAGAATGGGATGTAAGCGTAAGCTATGGCACGTGGAAGATCTGATTTAGATGTCGGAGGAGGAGATTTATCATGACTACAACACCACAGCATTGCCCAGGATACGAATCTTTTAAGGATCTCAAATCTTTCGTTTGCAAGTGTAACAGCTGCGGAGAAGAGAAAGAGATCTTTTCTGACGAGTTCAACAAGACTCACACATGTGCGAAATGTGGCACCACTATAGATTTTACCACCTGTTCATACGAGGCAGGCGGTGGTACTAGCACTCCTCGTTAATCTCCATCTGCCAACTTCTTTGGCTCTAGAGCTCGGATGGCAGAATTACGAATGGTCCGCAAGGTGCCTGCAACCAGACGCTCCGTATCGTAGCCGGCATGGAAGGTATTGATGTTGGGTGCGTTAACCCGGCCGATTGCATAGGTCAGCCATTGCACGGTAAGGATGAAATCAAGAAACTGCTGCAGGGGCTGGTTCGAGGCTGGCGTGTTTACCACCTCAATATTGCGCCCATATTCGACGGGCGTGAAATTTTTGCCAAGGAATTCAGGTTGAAGCCAGATGATCCTGGCATCGAAGAATTCGCAGAGCACGGGGACAACTTCCCTTGCTCTGGCAGCAGTATCCTCGTCAAAGATAAGAAAAATAATAGTGTCTTTAGGCCGGGTTATAAAGTAAAGGGTGTGGCAGTATTCCTCGATGCCAGTGAAGCGTCCCAAGCGATTGAACTCGTGCATTTTGTAACTGGCAAAGCGAGCCACAATTTTTGTCCAACCACTTCCGAGGAAAAAGGTCTCCCCACTTTCGGCCCAGAATTTGGCTTTGTTGAATAACGGCTCATAAAAGGTGGGTGAGAGCAAGGTGCGAGTGTGGTCGAAGAGGACTTGCCAGTCTGGTTCTATTTCTGCCGCCCGCATAAGGGTAAGCAGGACCGCCCAGAATGTTTTGGTCTGAGCGACATCGTGATGATAACCAATGTACTGCTTGGCGTGCTGGTCTGTATAGTTGGTATCCCCTAGTTCTTCCGGGGGTGATGCATAGATAGGCCAGACCGAAGAGGCCAGTTCTGCTAACGGGCTTTGTAGGTTGTCGGTTACAGCTACTACCTGGGCGCCTGCGGCCAAAGCTCTCTTTGCTGCCTCTAAAACCCTTACAGTGCGGCCGGAAACGCTGATGCCAATGAGGGTATCGCCAGGCTGGAAGTGCTGAGCGGCCTGGCTGGCTTCAAGGGCTGGCAAACCAAATACTTGGCCACGTTCTTTCATCACCCACTGGCCAAAAAGGGCAGCGCAGTAAGAATCCCCCGATCCTGTGAGAAACACCCTATCCGAAGAAACAGGCCACTCCGGTGGAGGAAGTGTCCGCTGCAAAGAAACAATTCTCTCCTGCTCGAGCATTTCTTGATAAATGTATTCATCTCTGAGCATGAAGCTTCCCACCTCCTAGCCCAGCAAGACTATCCCCCGACGGATCTAACTGTCAATTAGTTACTTCAGACATTTAGTCGATTCGTTCAAATCGTTCAAGTCGTCAATTCGTCGATTAGTCAACTCGTCAAATCGTCAATTTGTAGACGGTTATGGTAAACGCTGAACCGAAAACGGTTTCACCATTTGACCAATTTCCTAATTTTCTAATTAACCTTTTTTGTCTGCTGTCCGCTGCCTCCTGCCTGCTGCCATCTATCCTCTGTCCTCTGACTTCTACCTATTACAACAAATGACAGCGGAGCGTAGTGACCCAATGACGCCGAAGGCAAGTAGCTTATGGCCTGCCAGCTGTCTGCTGATTGCTGTATCTCTCGGCACGCTGATTGCATCGCCGTAGACCAGTCCTTGGTCTGCAAATTCCCCAAAATCTGGTGGACGAAGGAGTGGACAATTGGCCGATGAAAGGAGTTTAGCGAGTTGAATTCAGTGGTTGTGAGAACACTGTTCTCCCTTATCGTGCCCGGTGGACTGGTGGTCATTTCTACAGCCATGCTGGTTTGCCTTGGTATTTCGGACAAATCTCTGTCTGCTCTGGTGCACATTTATCCATATTTGGTTACAGTAGCCGGAATGTTGCTTGGCTGGCGCTTCAACCGCAGTCGCTTGATTCTCGCCATTCTTGTACTGGCTGTTGCAGACAGAGGATTACTTTTGTTTTCCTCTGCCGCTGCTAGCGGTGGTGCTGCTTCTGCAGATGTCGGCCGAACCGTCTACAATGCCATTGGCTTTCTCTTGCCTCTGAATCTGGTGTTTGTCTCTCGGGTGAAAGAACGGGGGATTTTAACAGTTCACGGCATAATCCGATTGAGTCTCATCTTACTGCAGGTTCTGGGCGTATTTCTCATATGTCGATATCAGGAGTGGGGCCTGGCTGCTTTTCTAGACTATTCGTTGGCTGAAAAACACTTGCTCTCACGGCTTCCCCTTTCACTGCCTTGTCTTTTTTCCTTTGGCATAGCATTTCTTTCCCTCACCCTTGGTTTTATTCGACACGAGTCGGTAATTGAAAACGGGTTCTTTTGGGCACTGTTGTCGGTTTTCTTGGCTTTCGCCGCAGGCAAGATTGGTCCAATTTCAACGGTCTATTTGGCTACCGCAGGGCTTGTCCTTGTTGTTTCTGTAATTGAAACTTCCCATACCATGGCATTTCGAGATGAATTGACTGGCATTCCCGGCCGGCGCGCTTTGGAGGAAAAGCTTCTCCAACTAAGTGGTAACTACACTGTGGCCATGCTCGATATTGACTTCTTCAAGAAGTTTAACGACCGTTACGGCCACGAGGTTGGCGACCAAGTCTTGCGTTTGGTGTCGTCGAAACTTACTACGATATCCGGCGGCGGCAAACCTTTTCGCTATGGTGGCGAGGAGTTTACCATTATTTTCCCCGGGCTGAATAGCAGAGCGGCCATTTCTCATCTTGAGAAATTGAGAAAAAGCGTGGAACGGACGCGCTTTGTAGTTCGCGGTAGCCGTCGATCAGGTAAGAGATTAGAAAAATCGAAGGGGGTTAGAGGATTTCGAAAAAGAGTCAAAGTAACCATAAGTATTGGTGTGGCGGAGAGAAACGGAAAATACAACTCTCCGGAGCAAGTGCTTATGGCGGCAGACAAAGCTTTGTACCGAGCAAAAAAAGCTGGCCGAAATCGGACCAGCACCTAGCCCTTAATCCCAAATCTACATTCCCCAATCCGAAATCCGCAGTCCTAAGTGTCTAAAATACCTAAATTTATTTCTCGACCAGCACAGAGGGAATAGCGTCAATGGCTCCTGACCCCAAGCATGGGGCATAGAGCATGAAGATAAATCCGAAAAGCCCATTCTACCCTCTGCCTGTTTAGCCGGTTAGCCAGTTTGGCCGGTCTTATCGGCAGGCAGCAGCCAGAAGCCAGAGATCGGAGGTCGGAAGTCAGAGGTCAGTGAACAGGGTTAAAGCTGATCTCTGACATCCGACTTCTGACTTCTGAGATAGACGACTTCCCCTGCACCTTGTGCCCTGTGCCTTGCGCCTCTACGCAATCCGCAATCTACAATCTCAAATCCAACTAGCGGTCATCCTTCTCTTTCCCAGCTTGCTTGGCGGCTTCTTCCTCTTTCTCCTGGGCTATAGCAAGGGCTGCAGCCGCAGCTGCCTCAAGCTTTCTTTTATCGGTGGGGGTAGTAGGCTCGTCCTTGCTTTCACTCTCCTTCTTAGATTCTTCGGCGGTTGTCTCCGGCGGCATATACACCGTAACGTTTCGGTGGGCGAACTGTATGCCCTCTTTACGAAAGGCCTCTTGAATTCGTTGGAATACTTCTCGCCGGATAATGAACTGCTGGCCTGGAACTGTCTTGAATTTGACCCGCATTATCATGGCGGAATCATCCATTGCTTTCACACCCTGGGACTTGATCTTGTCAAGCAAACCTGCTGCGAGTTCCGGATTCTCCTGAATTTCCTTGTCAATTTTTTTGATGATCTTTTTTACTTTATTGACGTTGGTGTCGTAACGAACCCGAATATCCAGCTTCATGATTTGGTAGTCACGGCTGTAGTTTGTAACCGTCTTCATATCACCAAATGGAATTGTGATTACCGGACCGCGAGCGTTGCGAAGCCTCATGGAGCGCAAAGAGATTTTTTCAACTGTACCCTTCATGCCGGCGGTTTCCACAAAGTCACTTATGCGGAAGGCATCGTCAACGAGGAAGAATACCCCTGAAATGATATCCTTCACCAGGGTCTGGGCGCCAAAGCCGAGGGCCAGCCCAATGATACCGGCACCGGCAATCATGGGCGCGATGTTTACACCTATTGCCGACAATACAATCATCGCTACTATAACCACCAGGACAGTAAGGACAAATTTTCTAAAGAGCAATAGCAAGGTGCCCTTCCGGGTGCCGCCCGCGCCACCACCCTCCTCTATCTCCTCGCCCTCTCCGGGGAATTCTTCCTCGAGTTTTTTGTCAATCAAAGTTTTCGTATACTCCCAGACGAAAAGTCCAAGCAATACCGCAACGATGATACTGAGGAGGGTGGAGGAGAATATTCTGGTGACGGAGAGGTCAATTTCCCATAACCTGAGAAAGAGGAAGAGCAGGGCCAACACCAGCACAATACGGAATATTCGTTTGACCAAGGGGATATAATCCCGCGTAACCCCTTTCTCATCCCATGGGGGTTCATAGCCGGCAGGAAGTTCGCCAGCTGCATCCGGATCAGCCCCAGCTTCAACCTTTTGATCTTCGCTTAGGTCAAAGGTTTTAGGCAGCTCACCGGAGGCGACTTTCAACATCCGTAGTCCCCACTGATCGATTCCGATGAATATAGGAATGAGGAAAAGGCTGGCAATGAGTTTCAAGACGGTTCCCTTTCCTTCAATCAAGGCGCTGATTTGCCAGAATATTCCCATAATAATTACATATAGAATCGCAAAAATATGCCAACTCTTGGCCAACCCAGCACTCAGTGGGGAGTGGTCACAGGTCCCTTCAGCAGCATCCTGGCACATGGCTTGCGCCACTCTGTGTCGGCTTTGCCAGATCATTACGACGATTAATAAGATAACGCTAAGACCGGAGGCACTATACAATAATAGGTAGAGCTCTTCGCTGAGTCCGATATTGCGGACAATCCCACTCGCTCCTACAATCACCGCCGCTACAGCGGTAATTCGCAAAAACCAGCGGTAGAGAAAGGTTGCATCTGCATCCGCCATAGGCACCAACCGTAAGGCCGGGGCTCCGGGTGAGAACACGACTCTGGCAAGGAAGATGATGGCCAGTAAATAGTAGCTAACGATCAAGTAGGTACCAACAATAATGTATGAGGCGTTTCCTTTATCATAGAAAACAACAAAGAGGATGAAGGTGATGAGTATGTAAGCTGTCACTCCCAAGGCGTTGAGGAGCAGGCGGAAAAGTATGCGGCCTAGCTTCTCTAGGCTCCCTAGAGGCACGGTGGAAAGCAGCTGATCGCGAAAATCTTCCGTGAGACGCAAAAGCAGCCACACCCCTAATAGACCTGTTCCAATCAAGGCAATCAGCCCTACAAAGGTCATGAGTAAGGAAGCGGTTCCCTTGCCGTCGGATAATAGCCCGATGAGAGCGCGTCTTTGCGACAAGACCGAAGCCGACTCACGAAAAATTCCTCTGATTCTCTTAAAAATCGCCGAAGCTCCGGCATCCGTTTCATCGAAGATCTGTCGCAGACCGCTCCCTCTCTCAGTTTGCTGTCCAGTCTGTGCGGTTACGGCTTTCTTCTTCTGCCTTTTTCTTGAGTTCCTCAATCAGAAGGCGTCTGACCTGCTGGTCGCTGAGGGTGGCCATAAAGGCATCGATCTGGTCGCCGGAGAGTTGTTTTGGTAGTTGGGCCTCTTCCTTGGCCTCAGACTTTTTCTTGCCTTTTGAAGCCTTTACTGCTAGCGGGTTAGCTGCCCAGCCCACCTGCGCGCAGTATAGAAGCCCGAAGAAAAAAAGAATTGGCAAAAGAATAAATCTCTTATTGCTACGCATTTTTAGTCCTTCCATTACCGAGTGAAGAGACGATGTTCTCTGAGCGTCGATTCTTGCCTAACTTAATCTTTCTGTCAAGAATTCTCCTCGTCTTTGTTGACTCGCACAATTAGCTGTCTTAACATCACTGAAAGCTTAGATGTCTTGCATATTTCTCTGCTAACCTCCCTAACTCTCTTGAACACCGTTATTAAAGGAGAAGTAGAATGAAAAAAAATGTAACAGTCTTTGTCCTGATTTTGTCCCTCTTTCTTTTATTCGGATGTACCAAACAAATCATCAAGCCCACACCCACACCTGTGCTCGATAACATTTTGAAGAGGGGCGAGTTAGTAGTTGGTACGGCTGCTGGCATGCCCGCCTTGAATATCAAAGCAAAAGACGGCGAAATTATCGGTTTTGAGGCTGACTTGGCCAAATTAATTGCTGATGGCATGGGCGTGAAACTTAGATTTAAAGAATTGAAATTTGACAAGTTGCTCTCCAGCCTGCAGGCGGGAGAGGTGGACATGATTTTGTCCTACATGACTATGACCCCCAAGCGAAATTTAAAGGTAGCTTTTGTCGGCCCATACTTTATATCTGGCAAGGCCTTTCTCACCAAGATTGAAACCATAGCCAAAGCAGAAGAGGCCACGGAAGTAAACAGCGCGAATGTCAGGTTGACCGCCCTCAAAGGCTCCACCAGTCAATATTTCGTTGAGGCAGTATTACCTAAGGTCCAGTTAATTCCGGCGGAGGACTACGATGAGGCTGTGGATCTTGTGCTAAAGGACAAGGTGCACGCCATGGTTGCCGACTATCCCATCTGTGTGGTATCCGTCCTTCGTTATCCAGATCAAGGATTACTCTCAGTGGTTACGCCCTTGACCTATGAGCCATATGGTATTGCAGTGCCATCCTATGACCCACATCTGGTCAACTGGTTGGAAAATTTTCTCTCCATCCTGGAAGAAAGCAGTGCACTGGACGAGCTAACCGAACGCTGGTT
>CAVQGX010000051.1:0-32942 GCA_963712115.1 uncultured delta proteobacterium
GACTTGACCCCTTTGGAACAAGACAGGATGGCGTCAGACCAATCTCTGCATAATACTTCATGGCGCCTGAATGGATGGGTGCCTTACTTCTTGCCCCCGCCAAGTGTTTCGTCGCTGTAGCCCCAGCCTTTACAGGAAGGTACGTCAATCAGGATAAACTCCGCACCGTGCTCGGCAGCGAGCACCAAGGGCTCTTCAACGTCGACACGGGCTTGATCCGCCTCACCAATTTGCTGGCCGTTGACCGACAAAAACCCCTTGGTAAGATAAATAAAGACACGGCGTCCCTTGGTGTGGTCGAAGTTGATCTTACGTACTGCATCAAGATCACAACGGTAGATGGTGGCATCTGTTTGGAATGTCACGACATTCTGTAGATTTTGACCGGAGGCTACCGGAAGAAGTCTGTTCTTCCATTCGGACGGATCATAGGCCCGTTGGTCGTAGGTGGGTTCGAGCCCCGACTCGTCCGGGTAGATCCAGATTTGGTAGAAGTGGACGGGTGTGTCAGCGAGGTTAAATTCCGAGTGGGTAAGACCGGTGCCGGCCGACATTCTCTGAACGTCCCCTGTCTTGATGACCGTCTTGTTTCCCATACTGTCCTCATGGGTCATCTCGCCATCGAGAACAATGGTTATGATTTCCATTTCCTCATGGGGATGGGTGGGAAATCCGGTTCCTGGTTCGACCACATCATCGTTGAATACCCGCAGTGCTCCGAACTGGATGTTGTGAGGGTCGAAGTATCTGGAAAAAGAGAATAGCCAGTAGGTCTTCAACCAACCAAAATCGGAGAAGTGGCGGTCTTGCGCTTTGATTACATCTATCATCTACTTAATCCTTTTATACTATTTCTCTCGCTGGATCTTGAGTTCCCGGAAGTAGTCTGCCGCCTTTATAAAGAGTTTTTTCCAAGTTGCCCAGTCATGTCCGCCGGACACAGTGAAAACTTGTTCTGGTAGCAAGACGTCAGCTAAAATCCGGCACTGGTCGACGAATATATCTTCGGTTCCAAACCCTAAGACTACCTTCCTTTGATTACTTGGATTTGAAAGATAAACCTTCAAAGACTTCCACAGATTACATGCGTGCGCCCATGCGAGAAAAGGACAATCTTCCCAGGTATCAAGACCACCTGCCTGGTCAATTGCCTCGCTTGCTGTGTCCCCGCTTATAAAAGGCGCAAGAATAACTATACCATCAACATCTTCTGGATACTTGGTTGCGTAAAGCAGGGCGCCGTGTCCACCCAGAGATATGCCGACAAGGTAGATTTCCTTAAATCCCTCAGTTTTGGCAGGCTCGATTACCTCGGTTTTCAAAAGCTCGACAATTCTGTTCCCCATATAAAGAGATGGATTAACGTCAACAACATCCATGCTAGCCTCAAATCCTCTTTCCCACACTTCGTCTAGAAATCCTTGGGTCTCATAATGAGATCCTTTACCGCCCATCGTGGGTAAAAGCACAACGAGCGAGCGCTTTCCAGTCATGCCTGCATAGCGCACTGAAGGCAGTGCTTTTTTGCCCCGGGATCCAGAGCATCCTGGAGATACGACTACAATGCTTGCTATGGCACAGAGCAGAATTACCCTTTTGATGGTCGTCTCCTAGAGAAACTTTCCATTGTCACTCTTATCTACTGACTTGGTCCGACCAGCGAACCCAAGACCCCGACTAAGGCTAACTACTATCATCCACTGGGACGGGAGGATTAGTCACTGGCCGGGAGATTACCGGAGGATGGGTAATAAAACAACCCATTTGTACAATGCGAGATGCGAAATGTGAAATGTTTAGGTTTGAATTTTATCCAAGGCAAGATCTAACTCGGTGGGTGTGCGCCAGCGCTTTTTGGGATCCTTGTGCAGACATTTTAGGACGGCTTCATCCAATTTGGCAGGAATAGTGGAAATATGCACCCGTGGGGGGACAGGATACTGCTCGTTGTGCTGTTTTTTAAAGTCCTCCGGTGATGGTCCTTCAAAAGGCACCTTGCCTGTAAGGGCTCGATAAAAAACCAGGCCGAAGGAATAGAGATCAGCGGCCTGCTTCATTTTTTCCGGCATGCGGCTAGGCGCACGGTTGAACAATTCAGGTGCCATATAGGTGAGTTCGTAAGCGGAGAGTTCCTTGTAGTCCAGAGTAAAACCCAGCTCGCTAGCCAATTTCGAAATGAGGCCAAAATCTGCAATCTTGGCCCTGATCAACTCACCCCTGATCAGGACCCGTTTCGGATTTAAGCCGAGGTGAAATATCTTTCTCAGGGTATCGTCAGCACCCCTATGCGAATGGGCATAGGCTAAACCGTTGAGAAGGGCTCTGGCCAAACGGACCGCCTCTTTTATGGACAAGTTGGTTTTCTTTTTGAGTAAGTCATCTAGGGTACTGTCAAAATCCTCTGTTATAAGATAATAGTGACCCTCCCACTCGGCCAGGTCTAGGACCCGAGTTATGTTACGGTTTTCCATATTCACTTGTTCGTAACCCCATTTAACCATGAAACCCTTAGCGGTGATTTCCCCTGATAGGGCGGGCGAAAGAGACTTGGCAACGCGAAGAGTCCCGCTTGGCACCTCTCTGACCTTGAAAAACTGATGGATCGTATCCTCGCCGATTTTCTCCTGAATCTGGTATTGGATCTTTTCGTCCACTTTGAGTCTGAGTAGGGCCTTACCTCTGGAGAGAAGAGGATCTTGGGTCTGGGTATCAACTTTGGCCCGAATAGCCTCATGGGTGGGATCAATCGCTTCAGCCCGCTGGAAGTAGGATCGTGCCTGGTCATATAGGCTTTTCTTTTCACATGCCTTTCCGAGCAGTATATAGTAGTTTAGAATTTCGGGTCCGGGATCAAGGGACTCCACCCAGGGAACGGCGTCTTCAAGGAGCTCCAAAATGCGGTCATAGTCCTGTCGTTCCAACAGAGCCTCGCCCAGCTCGCTAAGGGCGGTTATCTTGTAAGGGGTGTCCTCCAGCATTACTTCTAAATATTCGTTGGCTGCCCTGTCGAATTGACCGGCGCGAAGAAGGAGGCGGGCGAACTTTAGCCGGGTGTCAACTCCGGCCCCCCCATTGTCAAGCATTTGGCTGTAAATAGTGGTTACCTGCTCAATTGCCTCTTTGTTTCCTGGATCTTTCTCTAATATTTGCTCATAAAAGGGCATCACCTCAGCAAGAGAAGCCTGTTTTTCCTTTTCCATTTGCCGGAGAGTTTTGACGGCTTTGGAAAACTGCTTATTTTTCAGGTGCAGCTTGACCATATTGAAATAATAGCGATCACCCTCCTTTGCCAAAGTCTTGACCTTATTGGCTGCAGTTAAATGCTTGGGATCCAGCTCGGCCAGCTTCTGATATAGTTGCAAGGCTTCTTCCTTGTCCCCAGCCGTTTCAAAGCCCACCGCCAGCTGACCAAGCACCAGATTCCTGTCAGTCTCGCTCAAATCCTTGCGCTTGTAAGCCTCTTTGAGCACCTGAATACCTTCCCCATGCTGCCCCAGTTGGATATAAGCCTTGCCAATCTGGAGACAGCATTCAGTGGGTTGGAACCCTAATTCGGCAGCCCGCTGAAACTCCTGAATTGCATCGGTAAACATCCCTATGTCCAAAAAAGCTTGTCCCCGATTGAAAGCAGCGTTCCCTGCGCCTTTTTGAGGAGCAACGACCTCCTCTACTGGGGCCTCTGGGGCGCGACCGTGAAATTCAGCCTCCTGACGGTCAATAGTGGCTAGCTGTTCCTGAATGAATGCGCGCTGACTCTTGTAGGATTTAAGCTGGGCAGGATCGGCAGCACTTTGTTCTGCGAGGGATGCGAGCTCGTTTAAGAGCTGTTGGTAAACCTGACGGGCTTCCTCAAAAAGACCTTGGGTGAGGTAGAGTTCAGCCTCGTTGATCTTCTCTTGGATCTCTGGAAACTCATTGGCGCTGGAATTGTTACTGATATTTGCTTGCATGGTCAGAGAGGACCCCGGGCAACAAATTTCCTAACACGAGAAGAGGTTGTTCATTAATTCGGCGGCGGCTCAAGACATTACGTAGTCCGGATCAATAACCTTGATCTCAAAGTCTCCTTCGATAGTGGCCGTGCCACTCACCTCTCCTGGTAGTCCAGCTTTCTGATAGCCCTTGACGTCATAGGGCGTCCTTTGCATAACTTCATCAGTTAGCAAGGCACCGTGGCGCTGACCGGTGCTGAGAAGGACTATACCTCTGACTGGGGCTACTGCCTCGGTGTCATCGCTGCCAAGAATCTCCGGACTCAGACCGACAAGGGGGAACTGTATCTTCTTAAGCTCTTTGGGTTTTAAATCCGCAAGGGGACCGGTAATTCCCCGCTTGATACTGCGAAAAGCCCCCTTGAAATCCGTCAGTCTGACGTAACCTCTCTTGCGGATAGCCTTTGCTTTGCCCTTGGAAAGCTTGAAGACATTGGCGACTGCCTCCGTGGGCACTCCCAGTGTATTGTTGGCCACATCAGCTAAATATATGGTGGCCAGGGTGGTCGGTCTCGCACGCAGGGTCTCAGAAGGAATCTCCTCGACCAGGTCCAGTACCGGTTCTGAATCCAGAGATTCCATAAGGTCATCGGACTCAAAAGAAAACTCCTCCGTTTCCACTCGAGCATCCTTAAAGGCTATACCCTCGTAGCTCGCCGCTGGGGCCCCGGCCTCGCCGCTGAAACTCCGCTGCAATTTGGAAGTAGCCTGGCTTATGTTCTCAATGGCATTCTGTATTGTCTTGACCTGAGAACTTATTGCAGCCTGGGCATGGGGCGCAACAGTCTCCACCTGTTGCTGGCCAAGGTTTTGCTCAAGTTTGGCCAATGTTTTAACCAAATTTTCAGATAACTCCTGAGCCTCCGAAAGTGTGGCTTCCACATTATCGTGGGCAGAGCCAAAATAGTTCTCTAGTTTCGCCAGAGCAGGCTTGCCAGACATGGCTTTAAGAATACGGCCAAAAAAGTCTCCAGTGTCCTGAGTGAGAGTAGCCACGGCGCTAGCTAGCCGGCCACTCTGGTCTTTTGCTTCCTGGACGAGATTTTGCAGAGATGGTGCAATTTCTCCCGCCGGAACCCCGGGTACGGTAACAATTTCCTCGGGCTCCACCATGGGCTCCAGAGCCGGTTCCTCCTCTGGAAGTTCCTCCAGCCCCAATTCTTCGCCCAATAATTCTTCCACATCCGGTTCTTCCTCGAGAAGGGGGGCAAAAGGAAGTTCTTCTTCGGCCACTTCCTCAGTGACAGGTTCTTCCTCAAACAAATCTTCGAATGAGGGCTCATCATCGAGGTCGGGCGGCAGAATGGGCTCTTCTGCGAGGTCCGCCGCCAAGGTCGGTTCTTCTGGCGCAGCTTCCTCCAAGGTCAACTCTTCAGCAGTTATTGCTTCCAGAGTTGGCTCTTCTTCAGCTGCTTCTTCCAGAATAGGCTCCTCTTCGAGGTCTGCCATAAAATCCAGTTCGTCCGGAGATACTTCTTCTACGACGGGTTCCTCTCCCACCAGTTCTTCCATTAGTGGTTCTTCTTCGAAAGGAGCAGCCGCTATCTCCGTCTCTGGTAGGACCTCCTCCAAAATAGGCTCGTCTTCAATGATCTCTTCAAAGACCGGTGCTTCTTCGGCCAAGTCTTCAAGCTCGGGCTCCTCCGCGGTGATTTCCTCTAAAATCGGCTCCTCAGTTGGCTCTGCCTCAACGGTCGGTTCAACTGCTGGGGGTTCCTCCACCGCTAGGGGAGCTTCCCGGGGTTTCATCCGCTGGATTTCTGCCTTCACTCGCCTGAACTGGCCGAGTAATTTGTCCATTACTTCGCTGCGCTCAGAGTCTGAGGGTGCGGGCTCTCGCAAAAAAATATCAAGACCTCGTATGGCTCCGTGCAAAAACTGAATTG
Organism: uncultured delta proteobacterium; assembly: GCA_963712115.1. GTDB lineage: Bacteria > Desulfobacterota > Syntrophobacteria > BM002 > BM002 > BM002. The sequence goes on from CAVQGX010000051.1 coordinate 5,879, forward strand.
AAATGGGTGCGGCTGATTCCTTTGCCGCGCGCAGGTATTGGAGAACTCCCAAAGCCATTTTGATAACTGCCATTATGTGACGGTCGTCACTCAGCTTGCCGCTTACAAGCTGAAGCTCTTTTTCAAAGGCTTTGATGGACTCTGGGGTGATTTCCCAATCTAGGGTAAGAAGGCTCTCTTTCAGGTCAGCCAAAGGATCATCTGCGAGATCGGTTGGCTCCGCTAGAGCAGGTTCTTCCGCTGGTTCATCCTTCGGCTCTTCTGCTGGTTTTGTGGCGGGCTCTTCAGGTTTGGCAAGAGATGGCTCTTTTGCTTCACCCTTTTTTACGAAGAGTTCATCGATTGCCTTATCAATATCCGCCTCAAGTTCGCTTGCATCGACTCCAGCCAAGGGGTCGTCGGTTAAATCCATGTGCCCCTCCTTCTGGCAAATGAGGGTTTTTAACGAGATAAAAGCTTGCGGCTTACATATTTGACCGTGCGCTTGCTGACCTCTCTCAGCGTTTCAAACACACCATCACCCTTTAATGCACTACCGCTGAACCAAGGTACCTGGAGTTCCGAGTTCAGGTCTTCTTCCATCTCCTCAACGGTGAGGATGGGAATATTGGAACCGCCAAGGTCCCTCTTATTAAACTGAAGAACGAGAGGGACTTGTTTGATATCTAAGCTGTCCTCGGCAAGATTCTGTCTCAGGTTTTCGAGACTCTCTATGTTCTTCTCTTTTTGAACTTTTAGAGAATCAGCCACGAAAACAACGCCATCTACGCCCTTGAGCACGAGTTTGCGGGTGGCATTGTACATGACTTGTCCAGGAACGGTATAGAGCTGGATCTTAATGCTCAGTCCCTGAATTTTGCCGAGTGCCAAGGGTAGAAAGTCAAAAAACAGAGTGCGGTCACCCTTGGTATCGATGGTAACCATCTTGCCACGAACAGCCTCGGTCATGGCCTGATGCAAGTAAAGTAGATTGGTGGTCTTACCCCCTCGCCCAGGCCCATAATAGACAATCTTGCATTGTACTTCATTTTTGCTCAGATCAATAAAGGACACAGTTACTGCTCTCCGCCCAGAATAGGTATCAGAGTATCGGTGACTTTCGCGGTGTTCAATCTGATTAGTCCCAGGGAGACTTCCTTACCAAAAAGAGTAATGAGGATGAAGCCTTTTCCAACCTTGGTGAAATGGATGTTCTCATTCTTGCCTTTATGGAAGAGAAGGGCGAAGTCGTCTTCTCCAATTAGCTTGGCAATTTCGGCGGTGGCACCAAAATTGGCGGCGGAAAGTGCGGCCAGTGCCACAACGTCGAGATTGGCAGGATCGCCCCGATTGACAATAAGGTTGCCTGAGCGGTCAACCAAGAGAACGCAGTCAGCTCCACCCCGGAGAAGATCTTCATCGAGAACATTGATGATATTATCTATAGCTTCTTTTGATAGGACGAGATCCATACCCCCCCCGCTTTCGCCAGCATCGTCTCAAATTGAATATGGGATTTGAGGCGTATGCTTTCAATTTCCCTACTAAAATGGGTCAGAGAATCTATAACAGCATTACTTTAAAAATGCAAATACTTTTTTCCAGTAATGTCGCATGCCTGCAGGAATCATGCCGCGTTGAACTGGTCCATGGAACTATCAATCCAACATGCGGCGGAGATCAATCAACTCCTGCTTGATTTCCTCTAAGGTCTGGTGGGGTGACGATGGGGCGGAGGCGGGTTGTAGCTTCTTGCGGGCACCAGCAATGGTGTATTTTTCCTGGTGAAGTAGTTTCTTAATGTGAAGGAGCATCTCTACATCTTTCCGCTTGTAGATGCGTTGTTTTGACTGGGCCCGTCGGGGTCGGACCAGGGAAAACTCCCGTTCCCAATAGCGGAGAACATGGGTAGGAACGCCGACAATTTGACTAACCTCGCCGATTTTGAAAAAACGCTTATTGGGAATGGTATCCATAATCTAATCGCCAAGGGGGATACTAACGATAAGCAGGTTAAAAACTAAAATTCAACAACCAATACTAAACAAATTGTGCATAGGGCGCAAGGCTCAAGACGATTAAAATAAAGTAGCCAAAAGTCAGAATCCAGAATTCAGGAGAAAAGCAAGCAAAAAATGCTGAGCAGCAGATGTGGGATGTGCGATATGTGATGTGAGATTCAACTTGTTTCTTGGAATTTTATATCCCACATCTCAGATCTCAAATCTCACATCCAATTTTATTTTGTTTCGGATTTATCCGCAGTTGCGCGTTCCGAATTCCTCGTTCTTGCTCTTGGTGCCTAGTGTTTAGTGCCTAGTGCCTGGTTGAAACAGCTGCCTGGTGTCTTCTGTCCTCTGACTTCTGACCTCCGACCTCTGTCTGCCTGCTGCCAGTTGTCCGCTGCTAGCTGTAGCCTCGTCTCGCCCGACCTCACGTCTCGCCTAAAAAAGTGCCTACTGCCTAGTGCTTAGTGTCTAGTGCTTTTGCCAGTGCGTATTTTGCAACACCGACTAGAACAAACATCAGGAACGCAAGTGGGCCTCGAATGCATCAACGACCTTTTGACTTAGATCCTTGTGGATCTCGTTTACCTCTAGATCGGTGAGACTGCGTTCTGCAGACCTGTAAGTTATGCGAAAGGCCAGACTCTTTCTGTCTTTCGCTACCTGCGTGCCGCGATATTGATCGAATAAGGTTATGCTTTCAGCGTATTGCGGTCGATGTTCTTCCAGATAGTCCAGGAGGTCTTGAGCGGCAACAGAATCAGCAACCACGATGGCCAGATCGCGATTGACCGGGGGGAATCTTGGCAGGGCCTGGAACTTTTTCACTGACATCGTTTTTTCCATAAGGAGATCGAAGTCGAGGTCAAAGAGATAAACTGGCCCCTTTAGATCAAAGCTATCCAATACACCGGGATCAACCTCACCCAGATCCCCAAGGAATAGGTCAGCAGCCTGGATTCGGGCAGCGGCCTGAGGATTAAGGTAGGGAGCCGGAGACTTCGCGGACCAGCGAAGATCTCTAATTCCTAGATGCATAAATAGAGCTTCTAGCGCACCTTTGGCGTCGAAGAAATCAACAGCTTGACTCGGCTCGTTCCACCCTGGAGGGCGTCGCAAGCCGGAAAGTAAACCACAGAGGTTGAAGCGCTCTTCGGGTAGCTCCTCACCTTCCTTGGTGAAAAAGACTTTGCTCAGTTCAACAAGCCTGAGATCGAAGTTGTTTTGACGTTGGTTTCTGGCAGCAGTCTCTAAAATGTTTGGCACAAGGGAGGTCCGCATTACTGACTGGTCCTCGCTCAAAGGGTTACGCAGAGGAAGCAACTGTCGCCGCCGGTCGTCATCTTTCAGTCGCAGCAAGTCGATAGCTCGCGGGTTGATGAATGAATAGGATACAATCTCACAGAAGCCTAAGCTTGCTAGAGTCTCCTTGGTGTACTGTCTGATGATCTGATCTTCTGCGCGTTTCGCCGAGGTCAATCGAGCCACAGGTGAGGCACTGGGGATGAGGTCATATCCAGCCAAACGAGCCACCTCTTCCATGAGGTCCACTTCCCGAGTCAGGTCGGCACGAAAGGAAGGTGGCTTCACCACCAAGAGGTCTTCCCCAGCTGAGCTGACTTTCAACTGAATTGACTCCAAGTGCTTTGAGATCTCTTCCCTGGAGAGATTCGTACCAAGGAAACGATTTGTTTTGGACAGGCGAAGCTCTATAGGTTCGAGTTTTATTGGAAGCGGATAAACATCTAGACGACCACTGGCAAGTTCACCCTCACCCAATTCAACCATTAATTGAGCAGCCCGATCCAATGCAGTAATCACTCCTTCAGGATCCACTCCTCGCTCGAAGCGGTAAGACGATTCAGTACTCAATCCGAGGGCTTTGGCAGTACGCCTGGTTCCGGTGGGCTGGAAATATGCGCTCTCAATTAGAACCGTTTTGGTCTCCGGAGTAATCTCCGAGTTGAGACCTCCCATAATGCCGGCCAAGGCCACGCCGCGACTGGCGTCACAAATAAGCAGCATATCCCGTCCAAGTCGGTGCTTCTGGCCGTCTAGGGTGACGAAGGTTTCATTTGGCTGGGCCCGGCGCACTACAATGCGATGTTCGTCCAAGCGGTGACAGTCGAAGGCGTGCAGAGGCTGGCCCAACTCCATCATAACGTAGTTGGTGACGTCGACGATGTTGTTTATGGCCCTAACTCCTTGGGCCTCCAATCGCTGCTGCAGCCATAAAGGAGAAGACTTGATCTTGATGTTTTGAACAATACGGGCTGCATAGCGGGGACAAAGGTCGGCGTCCTCGATTGTCACTGAAGATAGGGATTCTATTGGGGGGCCGGTCTCCTTCAAGCTTATGATGGGTGGAGACCATTTCACTCCGAAAAGAGCAGCCACCTCTCGGGCAATGCCGACCACGCTTAGACAGTCGGCCCGGTTAGGCGTTATGCCGATATAGTAAATGACGTCGTCGAGGTCGAGAGCCTCGGCCAGCGGTGTGCCGGGACGCAAGTTGGAATCTAGCACCATGATCCCACTGGCATCTTCTCCCAAGCCCAGCTCTCTTTCTGAGCAGATCATACCCTGGGAGAGCACACCGTGAATCTCAGCTGAGCGAACCTCAGAACCGTCGACCAGACAAGCTCCGTCCAGCGCAAGAGGTACAACTTGTCCTACTGCTACATTTGGAGCTCCACAAACCACCTCGAGAATATCATCAGGGATTTCAACCTTGCACACCTGGAGGTGCTCAGCATTGGGATGTTTTTCCATGTCCTGGATGCGGCCCACCACTATCCGTTCCAGGCCGAATTGAAAAGGTTCAATGGCTTCAACTTCTAGCCCCGCCATGGTGAGTCGATGGGCGATCTCATCAGGTGTAGCATTACAGTCCACCATAGACCGAAGCCATTTGAAGCTAATCTGCATTGGGTCATCCTCGATGGGGAACTATTTGCAACCAGTTATAGGAGTTCGATTGTAAAGGTCCCGGCATAGGAACTAATGGAGTACTGGAGTACCAAGATGACTAAAAATTCCAAATAACAAAGACTAAGGTTTCATGTTGGTTTCAGGATTTCAGCTTTTCGGTTCTCCTCCCTGACACCTGAAATCAGAAACTGAATTTAAGACCCCGATCCGATTCACGTGCTGGGATTTGCATATTTCGCAGATGCTCCAATACTCCCCGTAGTGTCTTAGGATGAAACGCTAAAATTGTTCTAGGAACCGCAGGTCGTTATCGAAAAACAAGCGAAGGTCGTTTATCCCATACTTGAGCATGGCAATACGCTCGATGCCCATGCCGAAAGCATACCCAGTAACCTCTTCCGGGTCATAGCCGACCATTTTGAACACTTCTGGATCTACCATGCCCGATCCTAGAATTTCTAACCAACCAGTTTCAGAACACACCCGGCAACCCTCACCCCGGCACATGACGCATTGGATGTCCACTTCCGCACTAGGCTCGGTGAAAGGGAAAAAGCTGGGACGGAAGCGGAGATCCACATCCGGTCCAAACATCTGATGAACGAAGATGGTAAGCACACCTTTCAGATCACCGAAGGAGACGTCCTTGTCCACCATAAGGCCCTCAACCTGATGGAACATGGGGGTGTGAGTCATGTCAGAATCACATCGGTAAGCCTTTCCCGGAGCAATTATCCTCACAGGTGGAGACTGTTTTTCCATGACTCTGACCTGGATGGGGGATGTGTGGGTACGGAGAACTATGTTGTCCGTGACGTAGAAGGTATCTTGCATGTCCCGGGCAGGGTGGTCTTTGGGGATATTAAGAGCCTCGAAATTATAATAATCCAATTCCACATCTGGTCCCTCAACTACCTCAAATCCCAGACGCTGGAAGATCTCGGTGATCTCTATGCCGACTTTGGTTATGGGGTGTAGATGACCAAGATAAGGTAGTCTCCCTGGCAAGGAAATATCCAGGACAGACACTCGCCTCGATACCTCGGCGGTCTGTGACCTCGCTTCCTCAAAAGCACTTTCGAGGCGAGAGCGAGCCTCGTTTAAAAGCTTGCCCAGAGCAGGTCGTTCTTCGGCAGCGCTAGCCCCCAACTGCTTGAAAAGATCGGCAATCTTCCCCTTCCGCCCAAGCACCTCGATTCGCAAGCGCTCCAGTTCCTGCGCGCTTTCTAAGCGGGGCAACCGGTCGAGGGTTTCTTGGAGGAGGGTGTCAATTTCTTGTTTCATCGTTCTGGGAGGTGAAGATCTAGGCACCGCGACGTGCTAACTCCACAATCTGAGCGAAGCCGTGGGGATCGTTTAGGGCGAGATCAGCCAACACTTTTCGATCTAGGTCGATTCCGGCTTTCTGCAGACCATCCATGAACCTGCTGTAAGAAAGGCCGTGCATTCGGCTGGCCGCATTGATTCGGGTGATCCAAAGAGAGCGGAATTGGCGCTTGCGGACACGACGGTCGCGATAAGCATACTGAAGCGCCCTCTCAACATTCAAGCGGGCTGCGCGCAGCGCTGTGCCGCGTGCCCCGCGATATCCTTTAGCCTTTTTCAGTATTTTCTTGCGTCGTCTTCTGGAAGCGACCGCGTGAGTGACCCGGGCCATAGTTTACCCCTATGTGAATTTCGAGCTATCCTTTGTCAAAAAAAGGTCAAGTAGAGATGCAGGGCTCAGAAAATTTCGGATTTCGGATTGCGGATTGAAAACACAAAGACGAGCATGGAAGAAAATTAGAGTTCCGCAATCCCCATTCCTTTACCCTGTGGAATTTCGCCTTCGGCGAACCTCCTATGGAGGATTCCACAGGGCAGGTCCGCAATCGATTTACTCCATTAATCCATCACTCCAGCTTTACATGTACGGAAGCAATCGTCGAAGTCCACGCATATTTGTGGAATCAACAAGTGCTGCTCTGCGCAGGTTTCTCTTTCTCTTGGGTGACTTCTTGGAAAGGAGATGACTCTTGTAGGCTTTCGACCGGCGCAATTTCCCGGTACCGGTAACCTTAAAACGCTTGGCAGCAGCACGATTTGTCTTCATCTTAGGCATAATTACTCCCGCAATCTCTAATTCGCAGAACGGAATCTTGTAAAATATTCTGTCGCCTGTTAATTGTCAAGCTAATTTTGGGAGAGGAAAAGAAGGAATCCACTTTGATTTCGGATTGCGGAATTCGGATTGCGGAATTCTAATTCGGTTTGGGTTTGCCTTTCACTTATTTTCAATCCCAAATCCGCAATGACATTATTGCTGACTTATCAACCAACCCGGATAGCGGGGCGCAAATCTTCGCGGCCGCCAAAACAGCAAGTTGAGAACCTTTTGGTCTATAGGAGTATGTGCAGATCTATTGCCGAGGAGCTAGGATCATGATCATGTTTCTTCCCTCTAGTTTAGGCGCTTGCTCCACAATCCCTTCTTCTTCAATGTCGACAATAATACGCTCGAGAACCTTCAGTCCTAGCTCGGAATGGGCGATCTCCCGCCCGCGAAACATTATTGTTACTTTGGCTTTGTTTTTCTCGCCAAGAAAACGTTTGATGTGACGTAGTTTGAATTGATAGTCGTGCTCTTCTGTTTTGGGGCGGATTTTGACTTCCTTCACCTGAATGGTGGTCTGCTTCTTTTTGGCCTCCTGTAATTTCTTGGCCTGCAAGTACTTGTACTTGCCATAGTCCATTATTTTGCATACAGGGGGCGATGCTTTGGGAGCCACCTCCACCAGGTCAAGTTTTGCTTCCGCGGCGCGAGTCAATGCTTCTTCCAGCGGCACGATCCCCAATTGGCTACCGTCCTCACCAATGAGACGGATTTGGGGGGCCCTAATCTTTTGGTTGACGTTAACTTGCTTGATTATTTTCCTTCCCTCCTTTCTGAGATGAAATTATTGTTCTTTGTCGTTTGCAAGAAATATACAACATTTCTCAAATCCGAGTATGAAAATTGTGCTTCGGACTCCAACCTTGCGGGCGGTTTGTAAGAGTAGTCATGGCCCATCTATCATGTCATCGCAAGCAGCCTCCGGCCCAGAGTGGCCTAAGACCTCTCCGAGTCGTAGACTCTCAAAAGTCGGAGAGCGGAGGGAGCATGCTCCTACAGCTAATAGCTACTGCACTTTAAGAACAGTATGGGTAACACTGTTTTCTTCCATTACCAAGCGGATGAAGTCGTTCGCTTCCATGAGCTTCAAGTCTTTACCATCTCTTCGGCGGGGCGAGAGCCCACCAGCTTCCACCTCGCGGTCACCCACAACCAGCATGTATGGGATTTTCTGAAGCTGTGCTTCGCGGATCTTGAAGCCCAATTTCTCGTTGCGTAAATCCTTCTCAACCCTGACGCCTGCACTCAGGAGCCGCTGGTACAGTTCCTCACCGTAGGCCAGTTGCCGGTCGGTAACCGTGAGAATAATGGCCTGCACAGGTGCCAGCCAAGTAGGAAAGGCACCGGCGTAATGTTCTATGAGAACCCCTAGAAATCGTTCCATACTGCCGAGGAGGGTGCGATGAAGCATTACCGGACGATGCTTTTCACCGTCGGCCCCGATGTAATTTAGATCGAAACGCTCCGGCAAAGTGAAATCGCACTGGATGGTTGAGCACTGCCACCGCCGGTTCAGAGCATCCTTGAGCAATATGTCAATCTTGGGGCCATAAAAGGCACCTTCACCGGCACGAATTTTATAGGCGATCTCTTTGTCGAGAAGTGCTTTTTCTAAGGCGTTTGTGGCCCTCTCCCAGTCATCATCGCTGCCGATACGTTTTTCCGGCCGGGTGCTGAGTTCGATCTCATATTCGAAACCAAAAAGCTGCAGCATATCAAGGGCAAAATCAATAATTCCCTTAATCTCACCGTTGAGTTGCTCCGGGGTGCAGAGCAAATGAGCGTCGTCCTGGGTAAATTGACGCACGCGGGTCAGACCGTGAAGTACACCGGATTTTTCGTGCCGATGTACCAAACCCATCTCAAAGTATCGAATGGGCAGATCACGGTAAGAGCGAATGGTAGATTTGTAGATGAGCATATGGGCCAGGCAGTTCATGGGCTTGATGCCGTATGATTGGCCTTCCACCTCGGTGAAATACATATTTTCCCGGTAGTTTTCAAAGTGGCCCGACCGTTTCCACATCTCGGTTTTGAGTAATTGCGGTCCGATAACCATTTGATAGCCACGGCGAAGGTGTGCTTCTTTCTCAAAGGTTTCAAGGATATGGCGAAGCAAGGCACCTTTGGGGTGATAGATTACCAGTCCGGGCCCCGCCTCATCACTGACCTGAAAGAGATCTAGTTCTCGGCCTAGCTTGCGGTGATCTCGCTTGCGCGCCTCCTCGAGAAGCTGCAGATGTCTCTTCAAATCCTTTTTGGAGAAAAAGGCGGTTCCATAAATGCGCTGAAGCATGGGATTGCGCTCGTCGCCCCGCCAATAAGCTCCGGCAACCCCGGTGAGCTTGAAGGCTTTCACCTCACCAGTATTGACCAAGTGGGGACCACGGCAGAGATCAATCCAATCGTCCTGTCCGTAGACTGACACTATGGGCTCTTCCAGTTCCTCTAACATCTCGACCTTGTATTTCTCCTGGCGCTGACTGAAAATCTGGATTGCTGCCTGTCGATCCAGTTCTCTGCGATTAATGGGTTTGGCCAGTTTAATTATCTCCTCCATCTTGGCTTCGATCCGAGGAAGATCTTCCACACTGAAGGTGTCAGGGCAATCAAAGTCGTAGTAGAAACCGTTTTCGATGGCAGGCCCAATGGTAATCTTCGCTTCCGGATAAAGGCTTTGCACCGCTTGGGCCATTACGTGCGAGGCAGTGTGGCGAAGGATCTCCAAAGCCTCCTCGCTGTTCTGCTCTAGGGGTTCAAGCGTACAATCCTTCTCCAAAGAGCGGCTGAGATCAACAAGTTCGCCGTCTACTTTGGCGGCAACCGCCGGGTTACCGTTTTTCTCTCCCAGGCTTTTTAGAGCCTCCCCGGCGCTTATACCCTTGGGCAAGCTTTGGCTCTCGCCTCTTCTGTTGACTATATTTATCTTTTCCATGATGCTCCCGGCTGAAAAATAAGAAAAGGCACCCGAACGCTATGTTCTCCGATGCCTTTTGCTTACTACTAGTTTTTACACCGCATGTAAGTCGTTATCAACACCTTGATTATAAATTTCTGGTAGGCACGTGGGGATTTGAACCCCAGACCCCTACCGCGTCAAGGTAGTGCTCTCCCCCTGAGCTACGTGCCTATAAATAGAGCATTTACTAAGTATCAAGACAGCTGTTCACTGTCAAGGGAAATTTGGGAGCGCTGAAATGGTTCGGCTGTCCTCTTATTAAAAACTAGGCACTCCTTCGACAGGCTCAGGACAAGTAGGAACTAAGCACTACTTTAAAGGAGTAAGGAGTCAGAATCCAGAATTCAGGAGAAAAGCAAGCAAAATTGAGTTCCTCTGAGCTGCCGCCTCTTTGAACCGCAGAATGTCGAACAAGGAATTTCGAATATCGAAGTGATCACTTCATCATTCTGCGGTTTCTTGTTCTGCTGTTCGACCTGCCCGCCATCGCGAGCCGCTCAGGCGAGGCGGGCGGGTATTCAGTACTTTGAACCATCTGTAGTCTGTCGTCTGACTTCTGACTTCCGACCTCTGACCTCTAATCCCCGTCTCGCCCGACCTCACGTCTCGCCTAAAAAAGTGCCTACTGCCTAGTGCTCAGTGCCTAGTGTGTTTCTGATTGTCCCCTGCTCCTTGCATTATTCGTATTCCCTTGACCATATACTGAGCCCAGGAAACAATAGTGACACCGGCGGTGATGTGAAAGAGGATGCTCTTGAGAAGAGGGTGGGGGGTAGCTATGGCCGATGCCATGGTGACAATGGCAGTAAAGATCTGGGAACAGGTGGTTAGTTTGCTAGCAATAGTTGGCTTAATTTCAAAAGGTAGATCTTGCATAAATAAGACGAAAACGCCCAGGACGATGAGCACGTCTCGGCTCAAGACAATGACGGTGAGCCAGCTAGGTACGATGTTCTTTACGGCCAAGAGCACGTAGGTAGTAGCCAGTAGCAGCTTGTCCGCTAAGGGATCGAGAAAGGCTCCCAGCTTGGATTTCTGCATGTATAAACGAGCGATCAAACCGTCCAGGCCGTCAGTAATCCCCGCTACTATGAAGACAACAAGGGCTGCGCTGAGCCTATCTTCCAGGAGAAAAATGACCAACAACGGGGTCAGCAGGACGCGTGAAATGGTAAGGAGATTAGGAATGGTCATGGAAGGAGAGGCTTACCTCTTGCTGCGGATTGTAACTTTTAAAAGGTTTTCGGCCATCAGTTCGGCGCTGGTAACAAAGTTGCCGAAGTCGTGTCCCTCCAATGCTTCCTCTAAGGCATCGAGGTTTCCCGCGAGAATCAGAGAAAAAGATCCCAGGTCACCTCTAAGCTTAATCTGCCTTATTTCTTTTACAATGGGAGAGCGTTGGAGATAGTCCTTGATGAGGATTAGATCTCCATAGGAGCGCACCCCTTCCACTTGGAGAGAGACATCCCTGGGAGCTTTGGATGCGGCAGCAATGGGGGTCAATATTCCATCCACCAGGTGTGGGGCCAGACGTTCTGCCAAAGCAGTAAAACCGTAATCGATCACTGGCTGCTCGGTGGAAGGCTGGACCTGCACTGTGGCCGAGACCCTGGCCAGTGTCGCACCGCTGTCCGCCTTCACAGCTCGCAGGGAACCACTGGTCATACCTGTTTCCCCCATGCCGGTAGCACGGTAACTTACCTGACCCAGCACTGCCACATCCGCTACGAGAGCCTTTGCCAGAGCGGCACCCTGGGCATCGTCCAGCAGAGGTGTCTGGTAATTTGGGTCTTCGGGTATGCTCTCTGAGAGCAAATTAGGAGCTAAAGGAACTATCCCCTGTTCCGCCATGAGCTTTGAAAGAGCCAGCAAAAAAAGAGGCGGCTTTTCATCCACAGGCTCAATTTGCCACCACCACCTCCATGGTTCGTCGGGATTGGTGCGCTCGGCAACCAAAATAGCTATTCGGGGGCGCTCACTGGCAGCGAGAAACATGCCAAGTCGGCGCAAGTCACGGGTTAGATTCTCAGAATAGAGAGTTGTCTGTACTGTAACCCGATAGAGCCCAACTGCCTCACCTTCTTGGACTATTTGATAGTCCTTAACATAACTCATGGGCTCTTTGAGAATGCGGTTCAACAGGAGAGGGTAGTAGCGGACAATGTTTTGAGCGGGCAAGAGGTAACCGAGGGCCTGTTCCACCGCGGCGCGAAGAGCTTCCTCCAGGGCAAGGCTGCGTGCGTCTGCCGAGTCTTTTGCCATCATTGGACTTATGCCGGAGGCAACCAGCGGTTTGTTCAGAGCCTTATCTTGGCCTGAAGCAGGGAGAGGACAGAAAAAGAGCAAGAGCCACAAGGCCAAAGCGATCGAGATATTTCTCGCCCTCAGACCTTTCACCCTTGCTTGGAACAGTGAGCTTTTATTTTTAGGAGGAACCATTTGGCTGGTCCTGCCGTTGTCGCATAAAAAGAGGGATTGGCAAAGCTTCATTTTACTAGCACAGGGTTCAGTCAATAGCAAGGGTTTTTACGTCAGCTATCAGCTCTCAGCCGACGGCAAAGAGATGATTGCGAATTGCGAATTGCGAAACCGGGAACCCGCCCGCAGGGTGGGAGTCCGAAGGACAATTTCAAAATCCCAAATTAGAATTGTTCCTTCCGTCCTCTGTCTTCAGTCGTCTGTCCTCTGGTCTTTACCTCCAACCTCAAGCGAAGCGCTCCTCCAACCTATCGGCGCCTGCTGCAAGCTGTCAGTTGCCAGCTGTATTTCTCCATGCTCCTTGCTCTATGCTTATTTGTAGTCAATGATATGCAACTGGATCTGTCGCTCACCCCGCCAGTGGTTCCATCTGGGGCTGAACAGCAACCACTGAGGCAAGGGCAGTGACTGATCGAACTCCAAAAGATTGAAACCTATACCTGCCAAGCGGGCTTTGCCCTGCCGCAGCCTCAAGCGCAGATGACTCCCCTTGAGTGCCTGAGAATCTTCCACCTGGAAATCTCGACAGCAAAAAACAGGCTCCGGATTGCCCACACCATAAGGCTGCATTCGTTCGAGATAGGTCATCAACTCAGGCGTAACTTCTTCGAGACTAACCACAGCATCAAATTTTTTCGTCTTCTGTATGTCTTCAGGGGTAATTCCCTCCTGTACCACCTGTTCGAAGGAACGGCGGAATTCAGCGAGTTGACTCTGGGCAAGGCCTACCCCCGCTGCTAACCGATGGCCGCCAAAACGTACCAGGTGATCCTTACAGCGAGCCAGGGCGTGGTAAAGATCGAAGTTGCCGACACTACGCCCGGATCCTTCCCAGAGCTCGTCGATTTGAGTGAGGAGAATGGTTGGTTTATTGAAGCGTTCAGTCAACCGCGAGGCCACAAGGCCCAATACACCTTTATGCCAGCCCGGCGAGGCGAGGACAAGGGAGCTACTTTCCTCATGGGCTTTGTTAGCGTCGATGAGGCTTACGGCCTCGGCCAAAAGCTGATTTTCCAGAGTTTGACGCTGACGATTTAGCTGCTCGAGCTGCTGGGCCAGTGTCTGCGCTTCTGCAGATTCGGTAGTCAAAAGAAGGCGGAGAGCCGGATCCCCGTTGCCCAGACGTCCAGGAGCATTGAGACGAGGTCCCAACCTAAACAATACATCCCAGCCACTAATTTTCTTGCCCCGGATACCACAAGTTTCTTTGAGCGCCCGCAGCCCAAACCTGGGTGTCCGAGAAAGCTCTGATAGGCCAATTGAGGCCAGAACTCGATTAGTACCGGTGAGTGGCACCATGTCCGCCAATGTGCCCAAGGCTACCAGGTCGAGATATTTCTTCAGGTTGGGTTGTTCGGAGCTGGTCCATCGTCCCTTACCACGGAAATAGGCGCGAATGGCAGTGGCAAGATAGAAGGCCACACCGACTCCGGCCAGCTCTGCCAGTTCTCCGTTTTCCTCATTCCCTTTCGGATTCAAGATCACATTTGCATCTGGAAGGATATCCGGCAGCTTATGATGGTCGGTGACGACTATGTCCATGCCAAGCTCGCGTGCCAGCTGGATGGGTTCATGGTCTGTGCTGCCGCAGTCCACGGTGACTACCAGGGTGACTCCCTCACTGTACAATTTTTGAAGCGCTTCGCTGTTGAGACCGTAACCTTCCTTAATACGGTGCGGTATGTGGTAATGGACTTTCCCACCCAATGAGGATAGGAAGTGGACAAGGAGAGCCGTGCCTGTAATCCCATCCACATCGTAGTCTCCATAAATTGCTATTTGTTCTCCTTCAACTATGGCACCAGCTATGCGGTTTACTGCTTTGTCAATATCTGGCAATTGGTACGGAGAGTGCATGTCTTTGAGTCGGGAGTAAAGGAAATTCTCGGCCTGCACCTGGGAGGTTATATGACGAGTGGTGAGTATCAGGGCCACCAAGGGGGGGATTGTCAAGGCCTGCTCTATCTCATGGGCGAGCGAATGATTGGGCGTCCTAAGTTGCCAGAGGAACCGGGTTCCCTGGATGGTGTCGGGGATAATTTCGGTGTTCATCCTGTCCGCCGTTTCTCCGGGTCTCCCTGTCTCCGATTCATCTTGGGGTGGTTTGGCAGAATAAATCGCAACTTTCCAATATAGTCAAGGGGAAAGAGCCACCCGCATAAGGCAATGCATAAAAACAAACATTATATAATCATTGGGTCATTTGGCCACTGGGCGTGGCCGTCACTACGCTACGCTGTCAATATGCCTTCGGCGTCATTTATGGTCATTAGGTCATTACGCTACGCTGTCATTCATAGTTAACTGTCATTGAGGCGTTGAAACAACTTAATGACGGCCGTTAGGCCTAATGACGGCGAAGCCTAACTGGGAACCCGCTTGCGGGCCTGAGCGGAGCGCAGCGAGCGCGAAGAAATGACAACATATGACTGGCCGAAAGGCCTCGAGACATTGGGCATGGACCTTGTAACCACTAATTAAAAATGATAACGTGGCGAGACCGGATGGGTGAGGTAATCAATGGCCGTTAATCTAGAGCGATCAGACCTATTGTTCTACCGGGTCGATCCCTACGAGATTCACTATCTCAAGTTTGTTCTAGAAGCATACGAGGGGCTGGCAACGCTGACGACTCTGGATTCTGCTACAGGTTTAATCCAATTGGCAGTGCCGCCGGGACGCAAGGACAGTTTGGAGTCTCTCTTGGAGGCCCTGGGTCGAGAGCTAGGGCTCGAGCGGGTCACTGCTCCATAGCCAGAAATAATTTGCCCTTGAAAATTGCGGACGGCTGGGATAAAGGTTAACCTCCAATCCGGCTTATGTTTAAACGCCGCCGCACAAAATGGCCTCCCCGGGGAGGCTCGCGAGGTGCAGCCGTGGTGGATGAAGAAGGGCTGAAAGACTTTGACCTGGAAGACGGGGCAACCGCTTTAGAGATCCGCACCTACGGGGAAGACAAGGAGATTGTTTCCGAGGGAGAGCACAGCAGTCACTTCTATGTAGTTCTCAGCGGAAATGTGAAAATCCTCCGCCACGGACGCCAATTGGCTATCCTCGGTGAAAGGGATGTATTCGGCCTGGAGAGCTGTTTTTTGAATCAGTCCTCCAGTGTGAGTGCTCGTTCAGTAGACAATACCCGGATAGCCATATATGACAGAGATGCTATAGAGTTCATCCTCTACGAGCGGCCACAGATGAGCAAAGGGATCTTGGTATCTCTTCTGGGGCAGTTGACCCAGACCATTCAAGCTGTGTCGCTGGAGGACTCTGAGAGCAAAATGCAGAATATAGACATGCAGTTCTATGGAGACAACCAAGTAATTATTCAAGAGGGGGCAAGAGAGACTGATATTTTCAAACTAATATCCGCAGAGCAAGGGTTAGTGGTATTAAAAGGCGGTAAGGAGGTCGGACGGATTACTAATCCAGGTGAGTTTTTCGGCGAGATGGCTAGTGTGCTGAAGGAGGCACGCTCTGCAACAATAATATCTAAAGGCAATAGCGTGGTTCAGGTCTATTCGGGCGATGACATTCAAGATATGATTGAGGAACATCCTGAGATTGCCAAAAGGATCATCACCACTTTAGCCAAACGGCTGTCGCAGGCTACAAAAAAGATAAGTAAGCTTCAGAAACAGCTGGAAGGGAGCTCTGAGGTTGACCAGGTCCAGTAACAACGAAGCAAAGCGACTTTTTGTCCGAACCTTCGGCTGTCAGATGAACCGTTACGACAGTGAACGGTTGGTGGAGATCCTTGGCGGGAAACAATATGTTGTTGTGGAGGATTATCGAAGGGCAGATCTGATATTCATCAACACCTGCACTGTGCGCGACAAAGCAGAACAAAAAGCATTCAGCTACTTGGGTCGACTTAAAACACTCAAGCGAAATCGCCCTGAACTAGTGGTGGCCTTGGGCGGGTGCGTGGCTCAGCAGTATGGGGAGGAATTATTGGTCCGATGGCCCCATTTGGACCTGGTGGTGGGAACTCATTCCATAAGCAAAGTTCCTGCCATGCTTGCCCGCTATGAGGCCACTGGAGAACGGCAGGCCTGGGTAAATTTCTCTTACGATTTTGGCGACGAACAGGATGGAAGGTCGCAACCCTGGAAGCCGGAGGTCTCGGCGTACGTTACAATCATGAGAGGTTGCGATAATTTCTGTACCTACTGCATTGTGCCAATGGTCCGTGGCAGGGAGCGCAGCCGGCCCAGCACTGAGATTGTCCGGGAGGTGCAAAGCCTGGTTGACTGCGGTGTGCGGGAGGTTACTCTTCTCGGTCAGAATGTGAACTCTTACGGCCAGGGTGTTTCCGGGGAAGTGAATTTTGCCGGACTGCTTCAACGAGTTGCACAAGTGAAAGGGTTGTTGCGTGTTCGTTTTACCACTTCCCATCCAAAAGACTTGTCGTCGACCCTTATGCGCTGTTTTTCCGAGCTACCGCCGCTCTGTCCTCACATCCATCTCCCGGTGCAGTCGGGCTCTGACTATATTCTCCAGCGGATGAATCGTGGCTACACCAGGGATCACTACCTGCGATTGGTCAAGGAGTTAAGAGAAATCCGAGAGGACGTGGCGGTTTCGTCAGACATGATAGTAGGTTTCCCCGGCGAGAAAGAAGAGGATTTCCAACTGAGCCTGAGGCTACTCGAGGAAGTTCGCTTCGATGGACTCTTTTCTTTCAAATACTCGGATCGACCCCAAACCGCCGCCAGGTTGCTGGATGGCAAAGTTGAGGAAGAGGTTAAGCTGGAACGCTTGCAAAGATTGCAAGAACTGCAGGAAGGCATAACCTTTGAGAAAAACGAGGCCCAGGTGGGTCAGACATGCCTGGCGTTGGTTGAAGGCCCCAGTCAGATTGGAGGATCTCAGCTGAGCGGACGGACGCCGCAGAACCGGGTAGTGAACTTTAAGGGCTCGCCCCACCTGGTTGGTGAGGAAATCCCTATTCTGATTACCGTAGCCCATCCCCACTCCTTGGAGGGTGTGGTTTGTTTAGAAGAGAAGGTGAACTTGAAAATCGCGAAGGAGAGATCATGTTGCGGGAGATGAAGATATCGGGTCTTACCATGGACCCGCAGACGAATACGCCCATCGTTGTGTTGAAGGACCCCAAGAGCGACGTCTCATTGCCTATCTGGATTGGCTTACTGGAGGCTACCGCCATTGCCACCGAGCTTGAGAAGGTCCAATTTTCCCGTCCCATGACCCATGATCTAATCAGAAATCTGATGAGCCACTTGGGAGTCAAGGTAAATAAAGTCGAGGTCTGCGACCTGAAGGACAACACCTTTTATGCCTGGATCTACTTGACTATTAATGGCAAGGAGACCAAGATCGACGCCCGGCCCAGTGACGCCCTTGCCATAGCACTGCGAACAGACGCCAAAATTTATGTAGACGAAAAGGTGATAGAGAAGTCTGGAAGACTGGAGCCGGAGGCCAAGGTCGAAATCAAAGACGAGGAAGCCAAAAAATGGACTGATATTCTGGAGAATCTCTCCGCGGAGGACTTCGGTAAATACAAGATGTGAATAATTGCCAGTTGGCGCAATCCCACATCTCACATCTCACATCCCACATCTCACATCTCACACCAAATATCCGGGCTAGGAACGGATCGTGCATGGTCTATGGTGCGTTTTTGTCGTGGCGTCAAATCCTCCAATACTCCATCACTCCAGATAGAAAACGCATCAGCTGGGCCTGTGCAGCTAAGTGAAGTCGTGGAACAAGAAAATGCTAGAGAAACGAAAGGAGAAACGTTTTGATTGACTTGCATACTCATTCCCTGTTTAGCGATGGCGTATTAGTGGTGAGCGAGCTGGTGCGACGAGCTGAAGAGATGGGGTACCAATACATAGGTATCACCGATCACGCTGACCGGAGCAATCTGGATTTAATCATTCCCCGGGTGGTGAGGGCCACGGAAGAGATTAACCGTTACAATCGAATCCAGGCCATCCCTGGCATTGAGCTCACCCATGTGCCGCCTGCAACTATAGGACCTCTGGCGGCAGAGGCCAGGGATTTGGGGGCAAAGTTGGTGGTGGTTCATGGCGAAACCATCGTGGAGCCGGTGCTGCCCGGTACAAACCGGGCTGGTCTGGAGGCTGACATAGACATTCTGGCCCATCCGGGTCTGCTAACGGAGGAGGAGGCAGCCTTGGCCGCTCGTCGGTCCATTCTCCTGGAGATCTCAGGGCGCAAAGGACATTCCTTTACCAATGGCCATGTGGCCCAAGTAGCTAAGGCAGCTGGAGCCGGGCTCATACTAAACTCGGATGCCCATGGGCCGGGAGACCTGTTGTCTAGAGAGATGAGGGAGAAGATTGCTTTAGGGGCGGGCCTGGACCAGAGAGGCTTTCAGCAAATGGTCCGGAACGGAGAGAATCTAGTGAGGCGCAGACAGAATGAGCAGCAATAGCAAAAGGCTGTGGAAAAGATGGTTGGCCATCTCCCTTGGCATTGTCATTCTGGTTGCCTGGCTGGCCTACGCTACGGTTTTTTACACTCGACTCAACCGGGGCGGGGAAGACATTCTCACCCCAGAAGTACAAAAGCTTGCCAAACAAGAAATTCAAGAGGAATGGTTTGCCATATATCAACACGGAAGCAGGATCGGATACGGTCGTACTGAACTCCGGCCACAGCCGGTGGGCTATATGGTGAACGAGGAGCTTCTCCTGCGTCTCGATTTCCTGGGGGAAGTGCAGGATATATCCTCCTGGGTCCAAGCAAACCTTGAGCCGGATTTCTCCCTGAAATCCTTTGTCTTTCGACTCCAAGCCGGCCCCATATACTACCGGCTGAAGGGTGGAGTGGACAAAGAAAACTTGATTCTCGTCAGTCAGATGGCCGGTCAGGAACAGATCCAAAAACTACCGCTCTCTCATCCCATTTATTTGAGCAGCGGGATGAAGTCATTCATTTCTCAACAGCCTTTGGAGGTGGGGAAAACCTACAGATTTGCCCTATTCGATCCTGCCACAATGAGTCAAACCATGGTGCCGCTACACGTCGAAGGGAAGGAGACTGTTCGAATTAGTTCGCGAGACCTGGAGGCTTATCGGGTGGTAATGAACTTTCGCGGCGTCCAGCTCAAATCATGGGTTAGCCCCTACGGAGAACTGCTCAAAGAAGAGGGATTTCTGGGGCTGACTATGGTTAGGAGCGATCGGGATGACGCCCTCAAAGGGTTCCGTGAAGCCAAGGGTGCTGAATTGGTGCGAGAGGCAGCAGTGGTTCCAGACCGGACTATTGCCAATCCCAGGCAATTGCACCTTCTGCGCTTGCAACTGGGGGGTATTACTGGCGACGGTTGGGACTTGGCAGGAGGGAGACAAAATTGGAGCAACGGAGAGCTTACTGTGGCGAGGGAATCTTTGCAAGAAATCTCCTCTGCTAAAATCCCTGTGAACAACCCGGCCCTGGCTCGGGATTTGCAGCCAAGCTTGCTGGTTCAAAGCGACGCGCTGGCCTTGAAAAAACAGGCATTTGACATTGTCGGCGAGCAGAGGAATGGTTTGCAGGCCGTAAAAATGATAAGTTCCTGGGTTTACCAAAACCTTGAAAAGCGGCCCACCCTATCCATTCCCAACGCCTTGGCCGTCTATGAATCGCGAGCGGGAGACTGCAATGAGCACAGTGTGCTCTTTGCTGCCCTTGCACGGGCTGCGGGCATTCCCACTAGGATCTCTGCGGGTCTGCTCTACACCGAGGGTCGCTTCTTTTACCACGCTTGGAACGAAGTTTACCTTGGAGAGTGGATTGCTGTGGATCCCCTAATGAACCAAGTTCCCGCCGATCCAACCCATGTGCGGCTCATTACGGGCGAGTTGGATCGTCAGGTGGAGTTAGTTAGAGTTTTAGGAAGACTGTCTATAAAAGTGTTGGATTATGAATAGAGCCTGGTGAAAGGTAGACCATGATTCGCCTGGAGAAACTGACAAAGCATTTCAAACAAGTCACAGCAGTTGACAGCATCAGCATAAGGGTGGCATCTGGAGAAATCTATGGTTTTCTGGGGCCTAACGGTGCGGGCAAGACAACGACCATCAAGATGCTGGCCGGGATTATGCGTCCTACCTCTGGTCGCATATTCATTGATGGACTCGAGTTGGAGAAACATCCCCTGGAAGTAAAGTCCCGTGTAGGATTCATTCCGGACCGTCCCTTTCTCTACGACAAGCTCACGGGGGTGGAATTCATGTCCTTCATGGCCAACCTCTACGGGCTCAACAGCGGGGGAAGAGACAAAAGGATCCAGCAGTTCCTCGAACTCTTCGAACTGGCAGAGTGGGGCGGAGAATTAGTGGGCAGCTATTCCCATGGGATGAAACAGCGATTGATCATGAGCGCTGCTCTCCTCCACCAGCCCCGGGTATTCATAGTGGATGAACCTCTTGTAGGCTTGGATCCCAAGGGAGCCAGACTGATCAAACGAATCTTCAATGAACTGCGAATGGACGGCCTTACCGTCTTCATGTCCACTCATACCCTGGCAATCGCCGAGGAACTTTGCGACCGCATCGGCATTATCCAGAGAGGGAAACTTCTGGCAGAGGGAACGGTTAACGAGCTAAAGGAGCTGGCCGGCCAGGAAGATCCACGCTTGGAGTCCATATTTCTGCACCTAACTGGTGGCGAAACCACTAGCCCAGAAGATATCAACTTCGTCCACGGAAGCTGAGAACGTTGGACCACTATGCCAGGGAGGTTTAAATCCGAATATCGAATATCGAAATCCTAAACAAATTCAAAATTCGAATTTTCCAATGTTCAAAACAATGACTGGACGTCAGTTAATGAGTTACTCCAGTTTTGCTAATTTTTTGGTCATTGGAATTTTGAGCATTCGAATTTGTTTAGTGCTTCGTGCTTAGGATTTAGGATTTAATACCTTGAAAAAAGGCTTGAGACTAGATTGTGACAGTTAAAGGGATTGACTCTTAGTGCCATGAAAGTACTCGTTTTACTTGCACCACGATGGTGGAGTTTCAGAAACAGCCTGGTCTTTGGCGGCCGCCGATCTTTGGTTAAAAGCGGCTCCTTGCTGGCCATGGCCTTTGGATTTTGGGCAGGGATCTATGTCATCTTTCACCGGGTGCTTCGCTACTTCCAGGCAGTAGAAGAATTCGGTGATCTGTTGGCATACAAGCTCCTCACCATGGTGTTTCTCACCTTTTTTGGCTTGTTGGTCTTCAGCAATGTGCTGGTGGCTCTAAACACTTTCTTCCTGTCACAAGATCTGGAAACAATTCACGCCACGCCGGTTTCCATAGGAGAGATATTTGCAGCTCGTTTTCTGGAGACCTTGCTCGAGAGTTCATGGATGGTTTTACTTTTCGGTATTCCGGTGTTCACCGCCTACGGCCTGGTGTATAGGGCATCCCTTGCTTATTATTTCGGTCTTGTAAGCGTAATTGTTCCCTACCTCATTCTGGCCGCCGCCCTGGGGATAATCCTCACCATGATTTTGGTGCAGATCTTTCCGTCCCAGCGCACCCGGGACATACTCCTTCTGCTTTCAATCTTGGTTGTTATACTTCTCTTATTCTTGTTCAGGTTCACCCGGCCAGAACGGTTGGTGAATCCCGATTCTTTCTCCAGTGTAGTCACCTACTTTCGGGCGCTCAGCGCTCCCACCTCACCTTACTTGCCCAGCAGTTGGGCCAGTGAGGCGATCTGGCCTCTTCTGCAAACATCGAGTGTCTCAAGCGGCTTTTATCAAGGATTTCTCTGGACGACTGCTATGGCGAGCGTGGTGATCAGTACGGTTGTCGCCCTGATGATTTACCCGGAGGGTTGGTCCAGGTCCCGTGAAACGAGGCGGCTGTTGCCCGGTGGAATCATTGCATTAGTTCCCAAGAACCTGAGACCCAGAAATAGCCGTAGATCCCAGACTGTGGCTCTCATGGGCAAAGACCTCAAGTTCTTTTTTCGAGATAACACCCAGTGGTCACAGTTGCTCTTGATTTTTGCCCTTATTGTCCTTTATCTCTACAACTACAGTGTCTTACCCTTGGACAGGCCTCGTATGCCCACCTTTTATCTGCAAAACCTTGTCGCCTTTCTGAATGTGGGCCTGGCCGGCTTTGTCCTCGCATCAATTGGGGTGCGTTTTGTCTTTACGGCTGTGAGCGCAGAAGGCTCGTCCTTCTGGATTATGCAGAGCGCACCGCTAAGCATTAAGCGGTTACTTTGGAGCAAATTCCTCTTCTACCTGTCACCTCTACTTCTTCTCGGTCTGATCCTAACCATCGCCACCAACCAGCTACTTCAGGTGACTCCTTTGATGCGGTGGTTGGCACCCATGACCATTTTTTCCATGGTCTTCGGCATCACCGCCCTCGGGGTGGGCATGGGGGCCGCCTTTGCAAATTTCAAGGCCGAGAACCTCACCCAAGTCGCCACAGGTTTTGGCGGGCTACTCTACATGATACTGGCCATGGGATTTATAACTCTAGTGGTTGTATTGGAGGCAGGGCCTGTCTACACCCTGTTCATGGCCCAGGTTCGTCAACACTCCCTCAGCTTGCTGCAATGGTTTTACGTGGGCGGTTCCGTCCTGCTGACAGTGCTGCTGAATGTTGCGGCTATCTGGCTGCCAATGCGCTATGGTATCCGCAAGCTTGCAGCCTACGAAGCGTAAGGGTCAGATAGCATAGAGCAAGGAGAAATACAGCTAGCAGCTGACAGCTTGCAGCAGGCAGCCAATAGGTTAGAGGAGCGCTTCGCTTGAGGTTGGAGGCAAAGACCAGAGGACAGGCGACTGAGGACAGAGGACGGAAGGAACAATTCTAATTTGGGATTTTGAAATTGTCCTTCGGACTCCCACCCTGCGGGCGGGTTCCCGGTTTCGCAATTCGCAATTCGAAATCATCTCTTTGCTGACTGCTGCTATCTAAATTAGGCCCTCCGGGCCGTAGGTAGGACGGGGATTCTGCACTATGCTCCATGTCCTCAGGCCTTTCGGTCCGTCATATGTTGTCATTTCTTCGCGCTCGCTGCGCTCCGCTCAGGCCCGCAAGCGGGTTCCCAGTTAGGCTTCGCCGTCAATAGGCCTAACGGCCGTCATTAAGTTGTTTCAGCGCCTCAATGACAGTTAACTATGAATGACAGCGTGGCGTAATGACCTAATGACCATAAATGACGCCGAAGGCATATTGACAGCGTAGCGTAGTGACGGCCACGCGAGTGGGCAAATGACTCAGTTATAATAGAATGCTCGCTTTTATACATTGCCTTTTACAACGGACTACGGACATACCGCGCAGGTTTTCCTTGACAGTTTCCAGTCCATTCGTCCATAAAATAAGAAACAGCTTCAGGCAATCTTTATTGAGACTACCCGGTAACTGCGAGTGACCGGCAACCCTGACAAGCACAAGGGGGGTATTGCTATGAGAAAATTAATCCGTGTTGACATGACCCAGGGAAAAGTTCAGATTGAGGATCTTGCCCAGGAATACTCTCTACTTGGAGGCAGAGGTCTTACCTCAACCATAGTGGCTCGCGAAGTGCCGCCACTTTGTCATCCACTGGATCCCTATAACAAATTGGTGGTGGCAGCAGGACTTCTGGCCGGCACCACCTGTCCCAACTCCGGACGCCTTTCCGTTGGCGGTAAGAGTCCCCTTACCGGAGGAATAAAAGAAAGCAATGTGGGGGGCAATGTGTCTATAAAGC
Organism: uncultured delta proteobacterium; assembly: GCA_963712115.1. Classification (GTDB taxonomy): domain Bacteria; phylum Desulfobacterota; class Syntrophobacteria; order BM002; family BM002; genus BM002. The sequence continues at coordinate 30,075 of CAVQGX010000051.1, forward strand.
TTGGCAAACTGCAAATTGCCGGTGTGGTACTGGAGGGGCAGGCTCCGGAAGGCAAGCTCTTCTATCTACTGGTTAACAAGGATGGCGCTAAGCTGTTGCCCGCAGATCAATACAAGGGACTGAAGAATTATGATCTTGCCGCCAAACTACAGGACAAGTACGGCAAGAAAGTGGGGATCGTTTCAATTGGGCCAGCAGGAGAAATGAAGTTCTCAGCGGCTTCAGTGGCAGTGACCAGCACCAATGGAACGCCTTCTCGCCATGCTGGGCGAGGCGGTATGGGTGCGGTCATGGGCTCCAAGGGTATGAAGGCCATTGTTGTAGACGACAAAGAGGCTCCCGGTGTCACCTATGATGACAAGGAGGCCTTTAAAGAAGCCGCTGCTGTTTTCAGGGATGCCCTGCGGGAACACCCGGTAACCAAGCCGGGAGGAGGGTTGGCCGTCTACGGAACCAATGTGCTCACCAACATCATTAACGAGGCAGGGGGTTTTCCAACCCGCAATTTCACTGAGGGGCAGTTCGAAGGAGCACAGAAAATTAGCGGTGAAACCATGCACGATGTCATCAAGGAGCGAGGCGGTAACCCAACTCATTCGGGCTGCTCCACCTGTATCATTCAGTGCTCCAACGAATACCTTGACAAAGACAAAAACTATGTGACCTCCGCCCTGGAGTACGAAACCATTTGGGCCAATGGAGCCAACTGCGGCATCGACGATCTGGATGCAATAGCCCAAATTGACAGATTGTGCGATGACTATGGCCTGGACACCATAGAAACAGGTTGTGCAGTTGCTGTGGCAATGCATGCTGGGGTAAAAGCTTTTGGCGATGCCGCCGGTGCCATCGAACTCATTCACGAGATCGGTAAAGGCAGCCCTCTGGGGCGAATATTGGGTAACGGCACTGCGGTCACCGGGCAGGCGTTTGGAGTGTCGCACGTTCCGGTAGTAAAACGCCAGTCCCTTCCAGCTTACGACCCCCGGGCTGTAAAGGGTATTGGAGTTACCTATGCCACCACCACCATGGGGGCGGACCATACAGCCGGATACGCCGTGGCCACCAATATTTTGAAGGTGGGTGGATTCGTGGATCCTCTCAAGCCTGAGGGGCAGGCTGATCTTTCCAGAAATCTCCAGATCGCCACCGCAGGAGTTGACGCCGCAGGGCTCTGCGTATTCGTTGCCTTTGCCGTTTTGGATATTGCCAGTGGCCTGGAGGCCATTCCAAAAATGCTGAACGCTCAATATGGTCTGAATATGACCCTGGACGACGTAATGGAATACGGCAAACAAATACTCAAAACGGAATTAGCATTCAACAAGGCTGCTGGTTTCACCCCCTCTGACGACCGATTGCCTGAATTTTTCAAAAAAGAGCCGCTAACCCCGCATAATGTGGTCTTTGATGTGAAGGATGAGGAACTGGACAAGGTGCTCGACTTCTAAAACGAACCACAATTGACTGGTAAGCAGGGGGCCTTTGGCCCCCTTTACTAATTGAATATCGAATACCCGCCCGGTTCGCCTTGCCCGTCCGCCATCGGCTTCGCCTTCAGGCGATTGCCGGGCGGGCTCGCATGGCGGGCGCGGTGGCGGGCGAGAGGATTATTCTTACATATGGATGCAACGATTCGAATAACCGTTCTTTTAGGTGGAAATTTGAGAAACGAAGCGGGGGAGGGGTGCCAAGAATTTGAATTGGAGCTCACCTCCGGATCGCAGGTTGAAGACCTGCTACTTCGCCTTGGCCTCCCGTACGACAGGATCAAAATGATCATGGTAAATGGCCGGGGCGCCACCTTGGATACACCAATCGCTGAAGGTAATCGAGTGGCTCTTTTCCCACCGGAGTTATCTTTCAACACCTTCGTTTCTTTAGGCTTCCGCAAGGAGTCGGTGGAGGGGAGAGGGAAGCAAAGCACATAGCGCACAGGGTAAAAAAATTGCCATTCTTAGAATCATTTTCTCTCTCGAGGTCACTCGATAACTTCCTGTGATCTCTCAACGAGCCAAGAGACCCCCATCAACAGCCAGGGCGTGCCCGGTAACGAAAGATGCTTCCTCTGAACAAAGCCACACTACCGCTGCAGCCACTTCCTCTGGTGTTCCCATACGACTTAAGGCCTGCTGTCCCAGGATGTAAGCTTCCACTCGCTGATCCCCCCCAGTGAAACATTCTGCCATCCCCGTTTTGATTATGCTGGGACACACTGCGTTAACTCGGATGTTGGCCTTAGCGTATTCCAGGGCCGCTGATCTCGTCAGTCCAATTACACCATGTTTGCTGGCCACGTAAGGGGACCACCCTTGCAGCCCCACCAGTCCTGCCGCAGAAGATGTATTGACTATCGCCCCATACCCTTGTTTGAGCATTTGGAGAATCTCGTACTTCATGCACAACCATACGCCTTTGAGATTTATCCCTATGGTTCGATCCCAGTTCTCTTCAGTGCAGTCGGCGACCCGCGCCATGGTTCCGGCGATACCGGCATTGTTACAAGCACAGTCAAGGTGGCCATAGGTGGCCACGGCCTTATGGATCATGGCTTTCACCTGCTCTCCCTTGCCAACATCAGCCTGCAAAAAGATTGCCTCAGCGCCAACCTCTGTAATCGCATGCGCCGTCTCCTCACCAGTGGTAACGTCTACATCTGCCACTACCACTCGTGAACCTTCATCAGCAAAGGCCAGTGAAATAGCCCTACCGATACCAGAGCCTGCACCTGTAACCAAGGCTACTTTCCCCTCGAAACGTGCCACACCACCCTCCTGCACAAAATATCTGTAATTCTAGTTGGTCTTTTTCCGGCTCTCGCCAGCAACGACCGGAGAATTCCTCCCGAAAGCACTCAGTTAGAATGCC
>CAVQGX010000052.1:0-43572 GCA_963712115.1 uncultured delta proteobacterium
GCATCTACAACTCCCACCAGCAGTTTATCTGGCGCGGCCTTATCGTCCTGTGCAATGGAATTGACAGGCAACAAGGTAAAAATCCAGAGCATTACTATTCCCAGAACTCTTGCGATGGCCATTTTATGATTCTGTGACACTATGTTCACCTCCGATCCTATGGTTAGGAATACAACCGGTCATAGGATAAACACTGCTGGTCACAGTGCTCGGAGGAACATACCAAACCTGCATCTCTGCTTTCAACCGATAGTCCTCACTCCGAAAAAATATGAACGGACGCCTGATATCGTAGTTTAAGCTAGTCTTTGCGAGTTGTAGGTCTCTTGGGAATATGTAAACATTTCAGAATTTATAGATATGAAAAGCATATGTTAAAGCTAATTCAGTGAGCCGTGAGGACTTGCCCCTGGGCACCGGATTGTCTTTTGAGCCGGATGTGGATCATCATTTGTAGCAGATGAGCTACAGACCAAAAAAGAGGGTCGAGATTGGGAGAAAGGCAAAAAAACAAAAACGTCCCTCTTTACTCTTTATACTTCGCTGACCTGCTGTCTGGCGATGAGATTTTTGATTCAGAATGGGCAAAGTAATAATGCCTTGCATCTCTTGCCCACATTGGTTACACTGTAATACATTAAAATACAATGGAGGTGATGTATGAGCAAGGCTATTTCGATAAGAATTCCTGACGATCTGGCGTCAAAACTAGCTGAAATTGCAAAGGAAACAGAAAGGCCCAAATCATTCCATGTTCAAAAAGCCTTGGAAGCATATCTGGCCGACTTGGCAGATCTGCAGATCGCAATCGACCGGCTTCATGATTCATCCGATCCTGTTCTTACCATTGAAGATATGAGGAAAGAGCTTGAGCTATAAGATAGCATTCAAGAAGTCGGTTTCTCGTGACCTCAAGAAGATAGGCAAAGATCAGGCGGAGAGGATCTTAAGAGAAATCGAAGAAAAACTTCCTGAAAAAGCAGACACCTTCCCATCCTTGACAGGAAGATTTACAGGTCTTCGGAAATTTCGCGTAGGTGACTACCGGGTGATTTACGCAATCATCGAAGACACTGCGCTTATTCTCAGAATTAGTCACCGGCGGGAATCCTATAGATAAGGATTTGACTCGCACTCAGAACAAACCCTCCAGTCGAGTGCTGCTCAAGAGCACTGTTGCCCGGTATTCGTCTCTACTAATTTGGGATTGGCTGATGATGAGATCCAGCTCCTGGCGTCAGCCGCTGCAGTCTGAGGTCGGACCAAGACAACAGTCTGAAATGACGGTGAAAATCTGGGCTTAGAGGCTCATTTTTGCTATCGAAAATAGCCTTCTAGAGGGCAGGTGGCCTGGAGAAGAGGAAACCCAGTATTTGTTACAGCTGCTATTTTGAGTGCAAAAATGCCACCCTAAGCCCTGGAATTGGTTATTCTTGGCAGGTGTTCCTAGAAATATAATGTTTGTAGCTTCGTCCCACCAAAAGCGGCAGGTGATGATCATTAGTCAAGTAGATTTTCTAGGTGTCCAAGTTATTGGGTCGCGAAGCCATAGTTATTACTGCTGTCAATAGCTGTAACTTTAGGGCCAGTGAATCTCAGTATCCTCATTGTTTTACCGCTACCTTGATTGTAGGTCCAAACGTCAGCTCCCCCCGTTGCATAACGTCCCGGTGTTTCTAATGTAGGGGAACCGCACTTCTTCAAAATATCGGTTTTAGTATCACCGACACGCACAAGCTTGGTTCCACACCTGAATGAATAAAATGCCTCAGCCACATTTGGAACCGCCATCATTATTGTCAGCCCTAATATTAACACTGCCCCAAGCAGGGCGGATGATCTTGTTTTCATGATTCGTCCTCCATTTCCTGTGATTTGCCTCCCAAGAAGCGAGATCGAGGGAGGCCATAGCAAGCAAATATAACTGTGATGTAAGATTAAGCACCAATCTGGCCGAAGTCAACAAAAGGAAGGATCTGAAAACTCTCAGGCCTTAAGTTTAAGACACTGAAAATGCGCCCCTGGTGGCGGCATGGTAGTGGGGTGGGGCAAGTAATTGGAGGTGGTTGTTGTGGAAAATAATCGTTACATTCCCCGCACTATGTAGTGTAAAGGGGTCAAGTCTACGTTTGACCCCTTTACTTTACAAGAGTATTGTCTAGTTGCATATTGACCCTCACGAATTATAAGATATGAAGGTCATGACGGTTCTGATCGCAACCGGAGGTTGCTCCTACAAACAGGCAATTAGGTAGATGAGACTATGGAAGAGATAACCTATCGTCCTATTGGAATCATTCGTTCTCCATACAAAGAGACCGAAGGTACACCAATTCAGACAACTGGTGCAAAGGGAGTAGGCGGCACGGTTGAAATACTCCCCGAGCGCGCTGAAGGATTAAAGGATCTAGATGGTTTTTCACACATAATTCTCATCTACCACTTCCATCTCTCCAAGGGGTACTCGCTGACGGTAAAACCTTTTCTGGATGATACCCCCCGAGGGGTGTTTTCCACCAGGGCTCCCAAACGTCCCAATGCAATTGGTATCTCGGTTGTAAGGTTGGTGAAGATCGAGGGAGACACACTTCATATCGAGGATGTCGATATTGTCGACTCCACTCCTTTGCTGGACATCAAACCCTATGTGCCCGAGTTTGATGCAAAAGAGGCGGAGCGGATAGGTTGGCTGGCTGGCAGGGCAGAAAAGGCAGCCGAAACAGGTGCGGATGAGAGGTTTAAATAGAGTCCGTAGTTCGTCATCCGTTGTGAAGGGCATGGAGCATGGGGCATGGGGCATGGGGCATGGAGTAAAGCGAGACGAGCGAGACGGGAGGTCGGGCGAGACGGGGAAAAAAGAAAGAGGTCAGAGGTCGGAGATCAGAGGTCGAAGGTCAGAGGTCAGAGATCAGATTGTAGATTGCGGATTGGGGAATTTGGGATTTGAGATATGGGATGTGGGATGTGAGATTTCGGATTGGCGGATGTTCAGCGATTTAAAAGATCAATAACCCATAACCCATTATCTTAACTTTAGGCATTTTAGACACTTTAGTTCATTTTAGGCATTCAATACTGGAGCGTACCATGACAAGCATTTTCCGAACTCTTTCTCTGGTTTTTGCAGCCGGATGTGTGGGCGCAGTGGCAAATAGCTTAATTGTCTGGCTTTTTGGTGATCTGGGTATAAATGCGGCACTGGGGGTGAAAATTGCGCCAAAACTGACACCTGCCTGGCTCTATCCCCGCATAGTCTGGGGCGGATTGTGGGGATTTTTGTTCTTGCTGCCCATACTCCGCAGTTCATTGCTGGCTCGCGGCCTCCTTTTCAGTCTGGGACCATCTCTGGTCATGTTCTTTGTGATCTTTCCAATGAAGGCTAAAAAAGGCATGTTCGGCCTTGACCTGGGGAGCATGACTCCGGTGCTGGTGCTATTTTTTAATGCAGTGTGGGGTGTGACCGCTGCGATATGGCTTAGATTTAGCAAATAGGCGAATAAGATCTCTCGCCCGAGCCCTGCGGGCTCTCGAGCCCTCAGAGGACTCAGAGAAAAAGATTGAGTGCACATACTCGGATCGCTTAAAAACTCCCGCCAAGGCGGGAGGTCCCGATAAAGCTTTAATGGGACAAAAAGGGGAGGACTTTATGCTTTTAAGCGATCCATGAATCGCTTGCTACATTGCCCAATTCATTTTGGTGTTTTTGAGTTCTCAGAGTTCTCCGTGATCTCTGTGAGAGATTAGCAGGTAGGGGAGGGCACTATCGTTTTAGAGATTGCAGATTTCAGAATGCAGATTGTAGATTTGAGAAGGCATAGAGCATAGGGCATGGAGTCTGAGGTCAGAGGTCAGAGATCAATGATTTCCGATTGCGAACTGCGAGTTTTGTATTCTGATTCTTTAATTTCGAAATTCGAAAATAAAACGTTCGAAATGGTTAGCTACTGGCTGCTGGATTCTTTGATCTCGGATTGAAGAATCTATGCTTTCAAGCTTTTTCAATCTACAATCTACAATCTTAAATCATGCGGGTTCGAGGGCTACTTCCAGGGCCTCGGGCATTGCCCTCACCAGGTGAAACTGCATTGATTTCCGCACCGGTTCAGGCACATCCGGCAGATCCTTTTGATTGACGAAAGGCAGGATTACCTCCCGAATACCCGCACGGTGAGCGGCGAGTACCTTCTCTTTGATACCCCCTACAGGAAGGACATCGCCCCTGAGAGTGATCTCACCGGTCATTGCCACATCTCTCCGAACTTGCCTAGCGCTAACCAAGGAAGCCAGGGTAACTAACATGGCGATACCGGCGGATGGTCCATCTTTGGGTATTGCCCCGGCAGGCACGTGAATGTGGATGTCCGAGTTCTCAAAGAGCTTCTCTTCGATGCCCAGTTCAGCGGCATGGGCACGAATGTAGGTCAGGGCGGCGGTGGCAGACTCCTTCATAACCTCACCAAGTTGACCTGTAAGGGAGAGACTACCTTTTCCTCTCATCCTGGCTGCCTCGATAAAAATTAGGTCACCACCGGTAGGAGTCCAGGCAAGACCGGTTGCTAATCCGGGCCCCCAGGAGCGGGCCGCAAGTTCAGGAATGAACTTGACCGGTCCCAGAAATTTCTCCAGATCGTCAGAGCCAATCCTGGTTGTCTCTTCACGGCCCGCAGCCACCTCTTTAGCCACACCTCTGCAGACGGCGGCTATTTCTCGTTCGAGGTTGCGAACCCCCGCCTCACGCGTGTGAGAACGGATTATCGTCCGGATAGCGTCGTCCTCCCATTCAATAAGATCAGCTTTTAACCCGTGGGCCTCAATCTGTTCGGGGAGAAGATAGCGCTTGGCGATCATGAGCTTGTCTTCTTCAGTGTAACCGGGTAACTCCATGACCTCCATGCGGTCGCGCAGGGCAGGGGGGATAGTGTCCAAAATATTGGCGGTGGTGATGAACATCACCTTTGACAGGTCAATGGGCACTTCGAGATAGTGATCGGAGAAAGAATGGTTTTGTTCGGGATCGAGCACCTCCAGAAGGGCGGAGGAAGGATCGCCACGAAAGTCGGTGCCCACCTTGTCGATTTCGTCAAGCATGAAGACCGGGTTATTGGCGCCGGCTTTTCTAAGACCTTGGACTATACGCCCTGGAAGGGCGCCCACGTAAGTGCGCCGATGTCCGCGGATCTCAGCCTCGTCCCTTACTCCACCCAGGGAGAGGCGGATGAATTTGCGTCCGAGGGTGCGGGCTATGGATTGTCCCAGAGAAGTTTTGCCAACCCCCGGTGGACCCACGAAACAGAGAATGGGACCCTTCATATCCTGTTTGAGCTTGCGCACTGCCAGATATTCCACAATGCGCTTTTTTACCTTTTCAAGGTTGTAATGGTCAGCGTCAAGGGTTTCTTGGGCAGCAATAATGTCCAAAGTATCTTCAGTGGAGACTTCCCAGGGAAGTTCTAATAACCAGTCCAGGTAAGTGCGGGAAACGGTGTACTCAGCGGCAGCTGGCGGCATTCTGCTCAAGCGATCCAGTTCCTTGCCGGCCACCTTTTTTACCTCCTCGGGCATATCCGTTTCGGCCAGCCTGTTTTTCAGTTCATCGATCTCCACGGTTCGTTCATCGGCCTCGCCCAACTCCTTTTGAATAGCCTTGAGTTGTTCGCGGAGCATATAGTCTCGTTGAGTTTTATCCATGCCATCCTTGACTTTTTTCTGGATTTCCTGGCTCAGTTCAAGAGTCTCCAGTATCTCATTCAGCCGGATGGTCAGCTTATCCAGAACCGTTCTAGTTTCCAGGGTTTCCAATATTTCTTGGGCCTCAGCCAACTTGAGATCCAAATTGGATGCCACCAAGTAGATGAGGGGATAGGGTCCTTCGACATTTGCGGCCACCATGGCAAGCTCTGGAGGCATGTTGGTCAGTTCGACAACTCGCTGGAAGAGGTTACGAATGTTGAGCACCATGGCCTCGATTTCTTTGCCCGTCTCGACGATTTCTTCGATCGGTTCCACCCGGGCGACCAGGTAAGGTTCCTCTTGTATCGTTTCCAGCAGCCGGACTTTTTTTGAGGTGCGAACCAGGAGGTGATAGTGGCCTTCGGGAGAGCGCATCATTTTTACAATGAAAACTGCGACTCCCATCCGATATAGATCCATCAAGGCAGGTTTTTCGACCTTGTCGTCTCTTTGGGCCACAGCGACCAGTACTCTATCCTTGACCAGTGCGTCGTCCACTAGTTTGATGTGTTCAGGTCGGCTTATCATCAAAGGAACGGTGAGTTCGGGAAAAAGGACCCCGCGGTGCAGAGGCAGCACCGGTAGCTGTTCGGGTATTTGCTGTTCTTCTTCATTACCTTCAATATTTACAGCTTCTTCAGCCATGAAAAACTCCTCATTTTAGCGTCCAGCGATCAGCTTTCAGCCATTTTTTTAAAGGCTGGAAATTGCTAGCCGATAGCTGATTATTCATCCGACTTGATGGATACGGATGTTGATGTCCGAGCTTTCTTAGGCAAATTGATTACCAGAAAACCATCGCGGTAGGTTGAGCTGGCTCCTTCAGAATCAATCGGTACTGGTAGCCGAAAGCTGTTGCTAAAGGGGCCAAAATCTATTTCCATGTGATGGACACGGTTGACGTTTTTTTCCGTTGGGCGGCATCTGTTGCCCCTCAAGCGCACAGTATCCCCGTCAACTACAACTTCCACATCCTTTGGCTTGATGCCAGCAAGGTCCACCAGTACAATGAGCTCGTCAGAAGTCTCGTAGAGATCCAATGAAGGGCGCCAACCGGCGTCGCCGCACAATGTGGCCGCACCAGGACGTGATGGAGAGCCAAGCATCTTCTCCATGCGTTGGCGCATGCGGTCAAATTCCTTTTCGATCTCATCGTCGAACCATTTCATAAATTCCTCCAGGACCAAAAGTGGAGTGGTTATAACTTATCCCCGGCTGCTGGATGGACACTAATTTAGGATATCTAAAGATAGAGAGCAACCAAGTTGCAAATAAGTTAATAACGCTTTGTAATTTTTCAAGAGATGGTAGGAATACAAAAGGGGACGCCCCTATTTCCTGACTGCAGCGAGTGGCTATACAGCGCGGCAGGATAAGCAGCATTAGACTCTCGGAACAGACAGACCGCGGCAGATTTTCTTTGCCAACTTGTCGGAAATCTCGGTGTGACGGGGCACAGGTCCACTTGGCCAGTTCGGGGGTTGCACCAGAGGGAAAGATAGCGCATCAAGCTAACCGCTTGTATAGCTCCTTGTTCTTGGACAATACCTTACGCATCGCAGCGTCGAACTCAGGCTCAGGCTGAGCGAGCAAATCTTCTATGGAAGCCGTGACAAACTCGTCTAATGAAATACCATATTTCTCAGCCTTCTCTTGGAGAAGAGCAGCCTTGGAGTCGTCTAGTTGCACCGTGATCGTCGTCATGAAGTAAGCCTCCTAAGATCGGAATGTCCCTAGGATACTCGAAAGCCTGTTTTTTAGCAAATTTACTCGATCAGATAACGGCCGAGCTCAGCAGCCCTAAGCGAACGGAGCCGACTGTAGCGAGTGGTTAGCCGAACTTGGGTTCAATCCCTACGAACCAAGCCAGGGACAAAACAATGCCGCTTCCCAGTAAACAGCCGGACATCTTGCCTAAGGCCGTTGTAACGGGCTCTCTGGATTCTTCAATTCCGCGAGCGCGGAGCCATTGAGCGATACTTCCCTCGAAGAAACCGGCAACTGAATCGGTTAGTGCATCACCTACTACTCCACCGGCTACGGCACCAGCTACGCCGAAGACGACACCACCCCAAAGAGCAGGGACGGTTAAAAGACCGGTGTCTATGACGCCAAAAATCAAATCAGGCGTGGCACTCAGAAAGGAACGGCCGGAGAAAAACAGGCCAAGCACTGGGAAAACTGTAAGGCCAAGAACTATGGGTCCAGTGGGCAAACGGTATTTTAGAGATAGAACCGCGAGAATCGCCACAGAAATGGTAATGATGCCTACATACGAAGCTTTTTTGATCATAGTAATTCTCTTAGTTGAAGTTCGACCAACCTTAGAGTATGCGCCGTATCTGCCTTTCTTTCAAAATCCAGGATTTACTGCTGCAGAGATCATGCAGACTCACAAGTGGTGGCATCCATAAGTAAGTAACTCTTGATGCTCCGGCAGATGTCAACCTATTTATGGATCCCCTAGCCCGGATGTTTCATGAATTGCTGTCGCGAGACCATGAAGATGGGCGGGCTAGAGGTTGAACGGCAATAGACGGCCGGCGGCTAGCTCCAACTCTCTTTGCAACCGCTCCCAGACTGTATCCATAATGGTTTTCAGATTGACCACGTCGGCCTCATTGTAGAGAAGGAGCTTTTGCAGAGCGTCCCCGTTTCCCTGCCGATATTCGTGCCAGAGGACAACAGCCTCATATCCGGTCATCTCCTGAATTTCCGGGGATCTCGCAATACCAAAAAGGGGCTCAATACTTTTTAGGCCGCCGCGATAGCCGAGCCTACGCACCACATGTAGCAAGTCGATATGAGCCTGGCGAAATTGCAGGTTGCGGAAAAAGCTGGAGATAAAAGGAAGATCGAACCTGCTGCCATTGAAGGTGACCAAAAGGTCGTAGGACTCCATGGCATCCTCGAATTCATCCATATTCTGACCATTGATAAAGTGGTAAGTATGTTGGCCGTCGTAAAGACCGATCACGGTAATTTCATGGCCGTAGATCGTCACACCTGTGGTTTCGATATCCAAGAAAGCACAATTGTGCCGGAAATCTCTGTAGAGTCGCCAGCGTTCTGATGGAGGCAGTATTTTTTGAAAATAAGAGGCTTGGTCCCGGTGCTCTCTGGATTCCTGGAGGCGGGACTTCATCAGTCTGCGGTTTTGCCTGTTGCCGGGCCAATGGTCGAGGTGCAGCTCGAGTTCGTCCCAGGTTAGAATGGACTGGCGCCAGAGGTTGATTTCTGTCTTTGGCCCTATAAGGGGCAAGTGTAAGAATGTATTTTCTAGCATAACAAAATGGTCATTGGGTCATTAGGTCATTAAGTCATTATGTCGTTTCATGATCCGCGAATGGGATCGTTTCATTTCGCCTTAATTCATTCGTCACTAGGTCAATAGATCTAATCTTGTGGGTTTCAGTGATTAAGTTCCCATATTACTTTTTCTCCCGATGGAATTAATATAGTTATTAAGCTTGAAGGCAAACGTATCCATTTCCGTCAGTATGGAACGAAAATCCTTAGGGTCAATCAGTCCTCTTCGTTGCGCTTTTTTTAGCCAGGTCACGGCTTCATGCTGTGACCCCCTACTGTAGTAACAAAACTGCTTATTTTCCTTGTAGTAAAACCTCCCGAATCCTTCACTCAAATTAGCGGCCATGGAGTCAGTCGCTTTAACCAACTGCTTTCCCACCGTGTCTTTCGCAAAAAAGTCCCAACGAACAACAATTTCCCAGACTCGCTCGCCGATGTCCATGGCAAGCTGATAAACTTGTAGATCCTCCAGTCTCATAACGGCGCCCCTTTCATCTCACGACCTAATGACCTAATGACTTAATGACTTAATGACAGACTGTGCTTTTCGTTTTAACAGACCCCGCACCGTTTACATTCCTCCGGATCGCACGGTTCTGTAAACTTACCGGTTAGAGCCGGCCTGATATTCGTGCCAGAGATAGTCCTTGCTCAAGCCGTGATCAATGAAGTCCCAAGGCAATAGCTCATCTCGCTCCCGCTCTCGATACACGTAGAATTCGGGGTTGAGATTGATTTTTTTCGTGGCCTTGGACCAATTGGAGTTTTGTTGCCCTAGTATGGCGAGCAGAGGTGCCAACCGCCGGTCACCGCGGGACAACAGCGCTTGAATGTAAGCCCAGCGAGGCACATCAGCATGTACCTTCACATTGGCCACTGCTCCCAGTCCACGTTTCAGCTTTTTAATCCGCTGCTTCAAAACCGAGAGATCACAGAATGGCACCCACTGAAAGGGTGTAAAAGGCTTGGGCACAAATGAACTGACACTCAAGGTAATGGTACCCAAGCGCTTCTGCCCACGGCCAATGACCAGTTGCTCGTGCTTGATTTTTTTGACCAACTTAATGATTGCCGTCATATCCTCCTCTGTTTCGCTGGGCAGTCCAATCATAAAATAGAGACGCAGGTTTGGAATGCCTGCGCTGACCACTGCCATTACCGAGGCAAGGATCTGCTCTTCAGTCAGATTCTTGTTTATTACTTGCCGCAATCTCTCGCTTCCGGCCTCGGGTGCTAGGGTCACAGTCTGGAGACCGCTTTGGCGGAGTGCATCGAGCATTGTGGGTGTGACGGAATCGGCTCGCAGTGATGAGACCGACAAACGTGTTCCAGCCTTTCTTAGTTGCAAACAGATGGCGTCGATATCAGGATGATCAGAGACTGCTGAGCTTAGTAGGCCAATTTTTCCTCCCTGGGGAGACCGATCCAAGGCTGCTTGCACCACTTTGTTACCTTGTCGATGACGCACCGGTCGGTAGACAAATCCGGCGGCACAAAAGCGACAGCCCCGGCCACAGCCCCTGCCGATCTCTACCAGCACCGTGTCGGAAAATTCCGTGTGAGGTGTGGTTATTATGGAGGTAATGGGGTCTTCACTCTCAATAGGTGCTGGTCTGGCTGAGATTCTCTTTGGGATATCTATAAGGGGCTCGCAAGAGGTAAGTCGGCCATCTGTGTCGTGCTCAACTCGGAACAAGGAAGGCACATAGGCGGAGGATACCCGCTGTGCAAGGTGAGCTAGCAGCTCTTCTCTCGAAAGTCCATCATCTTGGCCTTCTTGCCAAGCGGCAATGAAATCCTCTAAAAAATTTTCCGCTTCGCCTAAAAGGAAGACATCTATAAAGGGTGCTATGGGTTCGGGATTGAGGAAGGTGGCTACGCCGCCCGCCGCCACCAGGGGCTCGTGCTGGTGGCGGCGGGAGCTGTAGAGGCTCAATTTGCCGAGTTGCAGGAGGTGTACAAGGTTGGTGAAATCATTTTCAAAGGCCAGTGAAAAAGCGACAAGGTGGAAATCCGCCATGGGCCTCTGGCTTTCTACAGAGAGCGGTCCAGGACCCGAGCTTGCGGCGGCCATGTCCTCCGGTTCCGGTAAAAATAATCTCTCGCAAACTACATTGGGTAGCCGGTTGAGACGGTGGTAGACCGTCTGGAAACCCAAGTTGGACATACCCAGAAAGTAACGGTTCGGGTAAACCAGGGCGATTGGAATCTTGCCACCCCAGTCCTTGATGACCGTCCCGGTCTCGTCTGCCAGCCACTGCTTTAGTCTGCGTTGCAGTTGCCAAGACATTGGTATCCTGTAGAAGCTCTCGCCGGAAGTAGGTCTTCGAGTTTCCGCTGCCCTGAAGGAGTCTGGCGAGGAAATTACTCCTTAGTGATTTCAGCACTCTCAGCTCACATCGCTCAATTATGCCACAGAGAGCAAGCTGCGTCCTCACTTTTTCACCACCTATAGACATCTACTAAAATATTCTCCTTCAGAGCCCCGCAGGGCAACAACCATTGGCCCTGGTCTCAATCTGCCTGCCGCCTGAGGAAGGTGGGTATTTCCAGTTCGTCTTCATCTATGGGCAGGTCTTTGTAACTCATGGGGCGGCTCAACTCCCTCCTGCCATCTTCACTCTTTCGATTCCGCCGTAAAAATGTAGGGATTTCCAAGTCATCCTCGCGGCGGGAGCCATGGATGACTCCCAAGTCGGGTTTGGGTCTCGCATCGATCTCGCCGATTCCAGTTGCAATGACAGTAACTCGCAATTCGTCTCCGGCGCTCTGGTCCAGTACCGTACCCCAAATGATGTTGGCATCCTCATGGGCTTCTTTCTGGATGAGCGAAGACGCCTCCTGGACCTCGTCAATAGTTAGGTCCAGGCCGCTACTGATGTTCATGAGCACGCCCTTGGCCCCACTTATAGAAACGTCTTCCAACAGAGGGCTTGATATGGCCTTCTGAGCTGCTTCAGTAGCCCGATCTTCTCCACTGGCCATACCAGTGCCCATGAGAGCCATGCCCATCTCACTCATAATTGTTTTGACGTCGGCAAAATCGAGATTGATCAAACCAGGAATTGTGATTAGATCAGAAATCCCTTTCACCGCATAAAGGAGAATATCGTCAGCCTTCTTAAGCATTTCGAGAAAAGTCGCTTTCTTGGCCGCTAGGCTCAGTAAGCGATTGTTGGGAATGGTAATGATAGTATCCACCACTTCCCTGAGCTCCTTGATTCCTCTGTCGGCCGCCCTCATGCGCTGACGCCCTTCAAAATTAAATGGTTTGGTCACGACCGCTACGGTTAGAGCTCCCATTTCTTTGGCTATCTGAGCTACTATGGGTGCACCACCAGTTCCGGTGCCGCCGCCCAGTCCAGCGGTGACGAAGATCATGTCACAGCCTTCTAGGGCCTGGCGAATCTTGTCCGCGTCTTCCAGGGCGGCACTCCGACCAACCTCAGGATTAGCCCCAGCCCCAAGTCCTTTAGTAATGTTGACGCCCAGTTGGAGCTTGGTAGTGGCCTTGGAGATTTCTAAGGCCTGGGCGTCGGTGTTGGCGGCGATAAAATCGACTCCTCTCAGATTGGCGTTGATCATGTTGTTTATAGCGTTACCGCCTCCACCTCCTATGCCAATGACCTTGATCTTGGCTCCGTTATTACTTTCGACGAACTCAAACATCATAATCCACCTCCTGCACTAGAGCGTTTAAAACATCTTCCCCAGCGGCACTTCACGAGCCCTTGCGTTGTAGCCGACGGGCGAAGAAGACAAACCCCGTATAGTCAGAACTGCATAACAGCCCATGCACGTGAAGAACATGGTAAGCACGAAGTAAAGGTCTGATTTGCTCATCAGATCCTCCCCCTGAGTTTGCAAGTGCTGTTTTAGTTGGTCACAAGACTTTCGCACTCTCAGGAAATTCGAAATCCAAAGCACGAAGCACGAAACAAATCCGAATGCTCGAAATTCCAATGACCAAAATAGTAGGAACTCGTTAATTGAACAACGGCAATTGTTTTGAACATTGGAGAATTCGAATTTGGAATTTGTTTAGTATTTCGATATTCGAATTTCGAATTTGACAACATTAGCTCTCCCCATAAGGTTGAATCCCAATTAGCTAGATTGAAGTGGCACTCCCGCACACCTAGACCACATCCTTGAACCATTTCCGCATTCGATCGAGCAGCCGATTGAAGATATTATTCTGACGTATGCGGAAAAGTTTCTTTGGCTTGGATCTTCC
Source organism: uncultured delta proteobacterium (assembly GCA_963712115.1). Lineage (GTDB taxonomy): Bacteria > Desulfobacterota > Syntrophobacteria > BM002 > BM002 > BM002. Next base: position 13,277 of record CAVQGX010000052.1, read on the forward strand.
CCCGTAGAGGACCAACCCCACCCCAGTGGCGTACATGGGATTCTTGACCACGTCCACCAAACCGCCGATGGAGATGGGTAAACCAGTGCGCACCGGCAGATTGAAAACCTGCTCGGCCAAATCGGCGAGACCTGGCAGCAAAGCTGAGCCGCCGGTTATCACCAAACCGGAGGCAACAAGGTCCGAATAACCAGAACGAAGAAGTTCCCGTTGAAGCAAGGAGCAAACTTCCTCAACTCGAGGCTCCAAAATCTCGCCTAGGATGTGCCGGCTAAGCACTTTTGGCTTGCCCCCTCCAACACTGGGAACCTGAATGGTCTCATCCTTCTGAATCATGGCGGTGAGAGCACAACCATATCGTTGCTTGATCTTTTCGGCCTCCTCCACCGGGGTTCTCAACCCCACAGCAATGTCGTTGGTGAGGTTGTTACCGCCCAGGGAGAGAACTGAGCTGTGGCGGATACTGTTTCCCGAGAAGATGGCCAAATCCGAAGTGCCACCACCAAAATCCACCAGTGCCACGCCTAATTTGCGCTCTTGTGGGTTCAGCACTGCTTCGGCAGAGGCGAGGGACTCCAGGACTATGTCGCAGACGTCAAGGCCGGCACGCTGGCAACATTTGACGATATTCTGGGCGGAGGTAACCGCACCGGTGACAATATGAACCTTTGCCTCCAAACGCACACCGGACATGCCCAGTGGATTCTGAATGCCCCTTTGGTCATCGATGATGTATTCCTGGGGGAGAATGTGAATTACCTCCCTGTCAAAGGGTATTGCCACAGCCTTAGCCGCATCGATCACCCGGTCGATGTCTTGCTGGCTTACCTCGCGATTCTTTACGGCGATGACACCATGGCTGTTGTGGCCTTGGATGTGACCACCGGCAATACCGGCGTATACCGCATTGATTTCGCAGCCAGCCATTAACTCTGCCTCTTCCACTGCCCGTTTGATCGAGTCCACTGTGCTTTCAATGTTGACTACTACACCTTTGCGCAATCCCTCAGAGGGGTGGGTACCAATGCCCACTATGTCGATTCCCTCTGGGGTCAGCTCGCCGACTACGGCGCAAATCTTTGTGGTGCCGATGTCGAGCCCCACGATCAACGAATTATCCTTGGCCATGTTTAAACTCCCTTTTTCTGAGGTCGGTCCTGCTTGTGAACCTTAAAATTGCCTCTGACAAAAACTCGGTTTCCGTGGCTCAGATCAATCCCCCGCAGCTGAGGATGAAGCCCTTTTTCCTCCAGATAGCGCAAAACCTTCTCCAGTCTGGCTATCTTGGGGCCATAATTGTCGCGGCCGAGATCGATCTGAATACCGCCTCGGACTGTAAAAATGCTGAGCCCTTTATTCCTGCCCCAACGGATCTCCGAGATCAGCCTCCAGGGGAGTCTCAGCTGGCTCTCTTGGTAGAGATCTTCAATGAGAACAGTGAACTCCCGGGGAAGCTTGCACCCTGGAGCGAGAATTTCGGGGTCAAATCCGGTTATTATCGGCAAACCTGTATGTTCGCCCGGCGCAGCGCTGATGAAACATACGCCTCGATAGTCCATCAGGTAAAATTGGCGGCCTTTTACCAGGGCAACCGGCTTGCTTTCAACTATCTCTATACGAATCCGATCTGGAATCTCCCTGCTGATCACAGCAGAAGCTATCCAAGGATGGTTTGTGACCCTTTGTCTTACCCCGTCGAGATCGAGGGAGAGAATGTTCACCCCGGAAGGGATCTGCGCTTGTTGAATGACGGTCTGCGGGTCCAGCACCTCACAGCCGCTCACCTGGACACTAGTGACATTGAGGAGGGTTGAGGTGAGCAAAGTGCGGTAGCAGGCTACACACAGAGCACTCAATCCCGTAAATGCCAGGCAAATCAGAAAGAACTGCAAGATGGAGCGAAGTCGCCGTTGCAGTTCTCGAGGGTCGCCCCGGTAACTATTCTTTTTGTTTGAACCCTTGACGGTTTCGAATGGTAGCGAAATTTGCATTAGTTTCTTACCCGTCTTGATTACCCGAAACCATTTTGTTGCAAGTACTAAGAGTTATGATGATTTCCCACGACTTCAATTTCCAGTTCGAGCTGCACGCCAAATTCCTGAGAAACCTTCTCCTGTGCGAGCTGAATCAAAGCAAGGATATCTCTGGACCGTGCCTGGCCTCGGTTGACAATGAAGTTGGCGTGCTCTGGGGAAATCTGAGCATCTCCAATGCGGACACCCTTCAGCCCAACTGCCTCGATGAGCCTGCCGGCAAAATCCCCTGGAGGATTCTTAAACACTGAGCCAGCAGAGGGAAGCCGCCATGGTTGTTTTTCTTTCCTGACTACGAGCAAAGAACGAATCCTCTGGCGAATTTGCTCTCGAGAGCTTAGATTTAGTAGGAACTCCGCCTCTACCACCACGGACGCTGGTGGCAGTTCGAGCCTACGGTATGAGAAGGGGAGTTGGGCGCGCCCAAGCCTGACTAGAGCGCCGTCAGAGAGAAGCAGGTGCACAGCTTCACAGACATCAGCCATTTCCCCGGCATGGGTGCCGGCGTTCATTCGCAAAGCACCCCCCACCGACCCGGGTATGCCGGCAATAAACTCAAGACCACTGAGACTTTGCTGCAGGCAGAAGCGCAGTAGTCGGCTGAGACGCAACCCTGCACCCGCTTTGACTCTCCCCGAGGGGTCAATACATTCCACCTGCGAGAAACCTTCTTCCAGGCTGATGGCAACAGCCCTAATACCTGCATCCTGCACCAGAAGATTTGTTCCCCGGCCAAGGATGAAATAGGGATAATGGTTTTGATTCAGCACCTGGACGGCGGTTTGCAGCCCTGCCAGATCTAGAGGACGGAGGAGGCAGGACACTGGCCCCCCTACCCGCAATGATGTATGTCCTGCCATGATGATATCCCAGTCGGCTTCTACTCCGTCCAGGTGCTGAAGTTGTCTTTTCAGTTTATCTTCCATCAGACCATTTCAAATCGCTCATTTCTCATCGAGCGTCAGTCATGAGATTGATCTACGTGTACCAGTAACCGCCTCGACTAGGCACTAAGCAGTAGGCACTAAGCACTACTTTCGCGTTTTCAACTGGTAGTGCCTAGTGCATAGTCCCTAGTGCCTAGTAATTTTTGGCAATGTGCTTCCTCCCCTTTCATGCAATCGTTTCAAAAACTCCTCCCCTGTTTGCCAGATGTTTCCTGCGCCGAGAGTTAAAACCACATCTTTCTCCCGTACTTCTTCCATTAGAACCGGAATAATATCCATGGCATTGGGGATGTACCTGATGTTGCCGTGGCCGTGTTCTTGTATGGCAGTTGCCAGCTTTTCAGCATGCACCCCGGGAATCGGGGGTTCACTGGCCGCGTAGATGTCAGTGACGAAGAGAACATCAGACTGATAAAAGGCAGTGGTAAAGTCCTCGAACAGCGCTTGGGTGCGGGTGAAACGGTGGGGCTGAAAGAGCACGTAGCGGCGATGGTCTGGAAAAGACTCAGCTATAGTTTTCAGCACTGCCTTTATCTCGTTTGGATGGTGGCCATAGTCATCGATTACCGTGATTCCACTCACTTCGCCCTTAATTTGAAAGCGGCGCTGCACCCCAGTCATTCCTTTTAGTCCACGGCAAATAGCAGGGAAGGGGATTTCTAGTTCATGCCCTACGGCAACGGCCGCCAAGGAATTAAGCACATTGTGCCAACCGGGTATGGAAAGGTCGACTTTGCCTAACTCCTGACCCCGGTGGCAGGCGAGGTAAGAGGCATTGAGTCCATCGAAGGAGATCTCGCGGGCTTGGAAATCAGCCTGAGCTGAAAAACCGTAGGTAACCAGCCGTTTTTTGATCCTCGGCAGAAGGCTCTGAATGTTCTCATCCTCAAGACAAAGGATATTGAGACCATAAAAGGGAACCTGATTCATGAATTCAAGAAAAGTCTCTTTGATTTCATCCAGATCCTTGTAAAAATCAAGATGCTCGGTGTCGATGTTCGTAACCAGAGAGATGGTAGGTGAATAGAGGAGAAAGGTTCCATCACTCTCGTCCGCCTCCGCCACCACGAAGTCACCCTTGCCAAGCTTGGCATTGGTTCCCCAGGCATTCAGACGGCCGCCAATCACCACAGTGGGGTCCAGGCCACCCTCGGCCAGTACCGTTCCCACCATGGAGGTGGTGGTGGTTTTTCCATGAGCTCCTGCCACCAGAACGGCATACTTCAGCCTCATAAGCTCAGCCAGCATCTCGGCGCGACGAATAACCGGTAGATGATAGTCTTTATTAGCAGCCAGAACTTCAGGGTTGTTAGAATCAATGGCCGATGAAACCACGACCACGTCAGCCCCGGCCACTTGGTGGGGTTGATGGCTGTAGTAGACAGTTGCCCCAAGATCTGCGAGTCTACGGGTGATTTCCGTCTCTTGCAGGTCGGAGCCGCTGACCTGATGATCGAGGTTCAGGAGCAATTCAGCAATGCCGCTCATACCGATGCCACCGATTCCAACGAAGTGAATATGGTAAGAACGTTTGTACATTTTTCAGTTTAGCCGGTTAAGAAAGTCGTCATAAAATCTAATAGTTAACAGTGTTTTTCAAAATTTTAGACAATTTAGGCACTTTAGACATTTTAGACATTTGTCTTGCTCCGCCTCCCTCTGGTCTGCGGATTCAGCCAGTTCTCCCCGTGCCAGCCCTGGGAATGCTCCCTGGCGTAACTGTTTATATTCATCAGAATGCCCATAGCTAATAAATTGGTTATCAAGGAACTGCCGCCGTAGCTTATGAATGGTAGAGGTAGCCCCTTGGTGGGCAACAGCCCCATGACCACAGCACTATTTATAAAGGCCTGGAGCCCCACTGCCAGGGTCAACCCAAAAGCCAGGTAAGTTCCGAAGCGCTCAGGGGCCCTCAAGGCTATTTTGACGCCCTTGTAAATGAGCAAAGCATAAAGGAGGAGTACAACAGAGATCCCAAAGATACCGGTCTCTTCGCCAATGACGGCTAAAATAAAATCTGTATGTGGTTCAGGCAGATAAAAAAGCTTCTGTTGGCCGGAGCCCAGACCAACTCCAAGAGGACCACCGGAGCCGAGGGCCAATAGGGAGTGGAGGAGCTGAAAGCTAGTGTCACTCGGGTCCCGCCAGGGATTTAGAAAAGCGAGAAACCTCTCCAAACGGTAGCCCTTTTGGGCTATGGCAAGAGCCAGGAGGGGCACCACCGCAAACCCGGTGGCCAAAAGATAGCGCAAACGGACACCGGCCACAAAAAGTAACAGAAAAGTCAGGACTGCAAAGGTTATGGCGGTTCCCAGGTCAGGTTGCATTACAACCAGACCAATAAAGACCGCAGAGACCAGGAGGTGCGGCGCGTAGCCAACCGAAAGTTCACGCAGCCGCTCTTTCTTTTTGGCCACAGAGTAAGATATGTAGATTATGAGTGCCAGCTTGGCGAACTCAGCTGGTTGGATGGAAATGGGCCCGAAACGCAGCCAGCGCCTAGCTCCCCCCACCCGGTGGCCCACTTGAGGCAAGAGCACAATTATAAGGCTCAGCAGGGTGACACCGAGAATGACATATACGAGACGACGGTAGAGAACATATGGTAAATTCTTGCTAACGATGAGAACCCCAAGACCGAGCAGGGCAAATACAATTTGCCTTTTGACGAAATACATGCTGTCGCCAAAGCGCTCTTGGGCCATGATTGAACTGGAACTGTACAGCATCACCAGTCCGATACCTATGAGGGCGAGGGTTAGGAACAGAAGGACCAGGTCGTAACTGTTCTTATTCTTATGTTCGTTTCCTCCAGCCATTAAGTCATTTCTCATTTAGCATTTCTCATTTCGCATCTAGCATCCAGCATCCAGCAACTAGCATCCAACATTCAGTTGTGGGCATTCAGCTTCCTGTTGTCTTTTCTTGATGCGACCCAGGGAGAATTGAGCATTTCCACACCCGCTTCCATGGCAGTATATTTATGCACCAAGTTGCGGAAGTGATCGCCCCGTTCCTTGTAGTTCTCGTAGTGGTCAAAGCTGGAGCAGGCAGGGGAGAGCAGGACAACGTCCCCGGCTACGGCAGCTCCAAGGGCCACCTGGACTGCTCCATCCATGTCCTCCACCACTACGGTGCAGGAGAGATTACCCAAAGCCTTGGCTAGACGAAATCTAGCTTCGCCCATCAGCACGAGCATTTTTACCCGCTGACGGACCAAGCTGACCAAAGGTTCATAAGAGCCTTCTTTGTCCCGCCCCCCGGCAATGAGGATGATGGGCGACGAGAAGCTCTCGAGGGAGCGGACCACCGAATCCACGTTTGTCCCTTTAGAATCGTTATAGAAGCGGATGCCGCGCCAATGGTGAACCAATTCCATGCGGTGCGGCAGAGGTTCAAAGCTGTCTATAGTTTTTTGTATGGCTTCTGGCTTGGCCCCCATACTGGTCGCTGCCAGTACGGCAGCCAAAAGGTTTTGCTGGTTATGTTTGCCGGACAGCTGCCAGCGGTGGAGATCATAACGACGCAACGGTCCAGGCATTACCCGACACATGAGCCAGCCTGAGTCCAAATAGGCATGGGCTGAGTTTTTTGTCAGGCTGAAGTTGAGCTGACGGCTACGAATGGTACAGCGAACGGTAATCAAAGGATCGCGGGCGGGGACCACTGCCGTATCTTCTTCGGTTTGGTTGGCGAAGAGGCGACACTTGCTCGCCACATAGTCGGCAAAGGAAGGGTAACGGTCCAGGTGATCCTCGCTGATGTTAAGCAGCACTGCCACTTGCGGATGAAAGGTCTCCATGGAGTCGAGCTGGAAGCTGCTCACTTCTACCACTGCCACTTCAAATGTTTCTTGCTCTTTAAATAGAGTGATGAGAGGCTTACCGATGTTTCCTCCTACAAAGACCCGTTTGCCGCTGTGCTTGAGCATATCCCCCACCAAAGCTGTAGTGGTGGTCTTGCCATTGGTGCCACTTATGGCCACAACCGGCAGCTGGAGAAAGCGGCTGGCCAATTCCAGCTCGCCCATCATAGGGATTGACCTCAGTTGAGCTTCTTTTAACTCTGACAAGTCCAGGGGAACGCCCGGACTGACAACAATCAAATCCGCCTGGATGAACACTTCCAGCGGATGGCCTGCCAATGCCAAGGAGCAGCCTAATTCTTTGGCGGCATCTGCTGTCGAACCTAGCTCAGAAGCTGGAAGATGGTCGGTGACGGTAACCCGGGCTCCTTTAGTCACAAGAAACTCGGCAGTGGCCAAACCACTCTTAGCCAACCCAACAACCAGTACCTTTTTATTTCGGAGATCTTCCATCGGTCTCATTCCACTATGTTCTGATTTGTTTAATGGTTTCTTTAGAGCCACCACAGAGCTGCACAAGGGCCTCCACCACCTTCTCCATCCGCATTCCCCGAGACCCTTTCACCAGCACCCAGTCGCCGGCCGCAAGCAAGCTATGGACTTGGGCGGCAATTTCCTCGTGGTTGCCGGCCTCGGTAAGGTGGTTTCTGGTCATACCCGCCTCAGCAGCACCAGCGAGAAGGTGGGAGGCCTGTTTGCCCATGGCCAGAAGGTGATCAACCCCCTCTTTGGCTGCTACCCTGCCCACCTGGTTGTGGAGAGAAGCACTCTCTTCTCCCATTTCCAGCATGTCACCGAGTACGGCGAAAGCTCTTCCTTGCTGCTTAACCTGCATCAGTGTTTCCAGAGCGGCCGCCATAGAACCTGGATTAGCATTGTAGGTGTCGTTTATAAGGTGGATATCACCAGGAAGAGTGAGTACTTCCATTCGTTTATCAACGGGTTGAAAATTCCTCAGGGCAGTACCTATGGTACTTGCCGGCAGGTTCAAAGCCCAGGCTACTGCTGCAGCGGCTATAGCGTTCTTGACGTGGTGAAAGCCAAGTACCGGCAGTTGAATATCCAGAGTTTCCTCTGATAGTCTGAGAAGGAAACGACTGCCTTCCCCGTCCACACCAAGCACTCGTTCCAGCGAGACCTCGGCTGGATAACCTTTTGATGAGAACCCCACCTGCCGTCCAGGGAAACTGGAAGCTTCATTTAAAACCCTGGGGTCGTCTTGGTTGACCACGATAGTGCCAGTGGCTGCCATACCCGCGAAGAGTGCCCCTTTGGCCGTCTGAATGGAGTCAAGATCTCCCATCCCCTCTAAATGGGCCGGCTGAATATTGGTAATCATTCCCACGCTTGGCTGAACTATTTCGGTCAATCGCTCTATTTCACCTGGTTGATTCATTCCCATCTCTATCACTGCGGCCTCATGGGTGCTGTCTAACTGCAGCAAGGTAAGGGGCACACCCACGAGGTTGTTGAAAGTCCCGTGATTTTTGAGAATCTTCCAAGATCGGCTGAGAATCGTCGCAACCATCTCTTTGGTAGTGGTCTTGCCATTTGACCCGGTAATGGCCACCACCGGGATTGAATACCGGCCCCGCCAAAACGATGCCAAGTCACCAAAGGCGCGGAGCGTATCGGTCACACCGATCACCGGGATCTGCAGGGCCTGGGTGTCTAATGCTTCTGCCGACCTAAGAGCCACAACCACCCCGGCGGAACCACTGCTTGCCGCCTGGGCAACAAACTGGTGACCATCAAAGTTTTCACCCACCAAGGCTACGAACAACTCGCCTGGTCGCAGGGTTCGGCTATCGGTACAGATTCCAAGGAAACGTTGCTCTTTACCCTTCGCTAGCAGCTCTCCCCCGGTAGCCTTGAGCACCGTATCCAGAGTCCATTCATTTCTCATTTGGTCATTAGTCATTTATGATTATTTTCGCCGCGTCCCCGCGTCGCCCCGTCTCCGCGTCGTTCCGCACTGCCAAGCACTTACTGTTTACTTCTTAGCCTTTGCGTCTCTCCCTCTCTCTCCTCTGCTTCAACGCCTCAGCCGCCACAATTCGATCGTCGAAATCAATGCGCTTATTTCCGAGGATCTGATAGTTCTCATGCCCCTTGCCGCCGATATAAACCACATCCCCTTCACCGGCGTAATCGATGGCCATGCGAATAGCTTCGCTGCGGTCTACCACCAAGGTGTAGCCGGAGGTGCAATTGCCACCACAGTGGGCGAGTGAAACCAAAAAGGAAAGACCCTGGGCCCGAACACCGGCTTCAATATCAGCCATGATAGCCTCGGGCACCTCACTTCTTGGATTGTCCGAGGTAATAACCACCAGATCAGCCCTCTGAGCTGCGGCCTCTCCCATAAGGGGCCGTTTGCCTCGATCCCGATCCCCTCCGCAGCCGAATACGCAGATAATTTTTCGAGAATGAAGCTCTCTCAATGAATCCAGAGCTTTCTCCAAGGCATCGGGAGTGTGAGCATAATCAACCAGTACGTGCACCCCCAAATCGTTGGGAATGTTCTCTAACCGTCCCGGAACCCTGGCCAGGTTTTTCTGGCCCGAAGCAATATTTTCGAGTGGCAAACCGAGTCCCACTGCCACGGCTGTGGCGGCGAGCAGATTGTAGAGGTTGAGCCGACCGAGCAGGGGAGAGTGTACCTCGAGCTCACCCCTGGGAGTTCGAATCAGGGCTTGAATGCCTGAGAAATCGCACCTGACTTGCTCGGCCCTGATTTCAGCATCTCCTGAAAGACCAAAACGGAGCAAGGGACCGTCGATGAGGGTGAACAGTTTTTCGCACCACAAATCATCCGTATTGATTACTGCAAGGGCGGGCGGTTCGCCTTCACTCTGAAGGATGTGGGAAAATAACCGGCTTTTGGCGGCAAAATACTCCCCCATGGTGCGGTGATAATCCAAATGATCTTGGGATAAATTGGTGAAAAGGCCTGCGGCAAACCGGGTTCCGTCCACTCGGTGCATGTCAAGGGCATGGGAAGTGGCTTCGAGGACCACGTGGGTTACCCCCGCATCCACCATTTCCTTGAGGGTGCGCTGCAGATCCACTGATTCTGGCGTAGTTACGGCTGCCGGCTGAGCATGGCCAGGATAGCGAACCTCCACAGTGCCTATCACTCCAACCCGCAGACCGCAAGCGGCGAGAATGGACTCCAGTAAGTAGGTTGTAGTGGTTTTACCGTTGGTTCCGGTGATGCCGATAACCGTAAGGCTGTGGGAGGGGAAACCGAAGAAGCGGTTGGAAAGTTGGGCCAGAGCAGCCCTGGTATTGGCAACCTGAATAATAGTTACCCCGGGCATGGGGTCCTGTGGCTTCTCAACCACTACAATTTGACAGCCCCGGTCAATGGCCTGCTGAACGAAATCATGTCCGTCGCTTTGAGTTCCTTTGATTGCTACAAAGAGGCTTCCCTCCGAGGCTTGGCCGCTGTGGTAAGTAATCGCGCGGACCTCACGTTCCACGTCGCCGTGTAGTTGAAGAACGGTAAGATCCTGAATCAGGTTTTGCAACAGCAATGTTTGCTCCCTATTCTGCAGCCAAAATAAGACTGCAGGAGTCAACCGTGCTGAGATTTCTGCCCGGCTCAGGATTCTGTCCCACTACTCTGCCACTTCCGTGAATATCCAGTGAACCGGCAAAATTTTTCAGTCGATTCAGTGCGGCTCTAAGGCTAAGGCCGGTGAGATCGGGCATGACCATGGCTTGGTTGTATTTTGTCCGAACATAGGCCACCGGCTGCAGGGCTACGAGTGACGGCTGTGTTGGTACGCCGTTGTCAAAAGCGGCAACTTTTTCTGATTTTTCTCTTATCTTCTCCGGAGGCACTTGCAGGGCATGGAGAGCCTGCTGGGCAATCCGGCGAAAGGTTGGAGCTGCCACCACTCCACCATGAAATCCCTTTTGAGGTTCGTTGACCACCACCACAACTAGTATTTTGGGATCAGTGACCGGTGCGAAGCCGACAAAAGAGGCAGTGTACCGATCATCTGAATAGCCGCCGCTATGACGATTACTGTTTTGAGCAGTACCGGTTTTACCAGCTGCCTGATATTGGGCGAGAGCGGCTCGCGCCCCGGTTCCGTCGGGTTTGAGCACGGCAGCAAGCAATCCCTTCATTTTTCGAGCAGTATCCGCACTTATTACTCTCCGCACCGCTATGGGCTTATTTCTCCTGACGACTCGTCCTTGCCCGTCCAGTACTTCTTTAATGAGCAGGGGGCGCATGAGAAGTCCGTCGTTGGCAACAGCCCCTAAGGCCGTGGCTAACTGGATGGCAGATACAGAAATGCTTTGGCCAAAGCTGGCGGCAGCAAGATCTACCGGGGACCACTCATCAGGCGAACGTATCAGGCCGGAGGTTTCACCGGACAAGCCAATCGAGGTGGGAGCACCGAAACCGAAAGAACGAATGTAATGGTGAAAGCGGTTCTGGCCTAGCTTTTCTGCGACCTTAACCGCTCCTATATTGCTGGAGAAGCGCAGGATCTGCGCCAGTGAAAGCCAGCCGAATTTCTTCAGATCGTGGACTGTGTGGTTCAAGATTCTATATTTGCCTTGCTCGCAGTAAAAAAGGTCATTTGGATCGACCAAACCTTCTTCCAGGGCGGCCGCCGCTAGGAAGACTTTGAAAGTGGAACCAGGTTCAAAGGCATCAGTTATTGCTCGATTGCGCCAAACCGATGGCCCGTAAGAGGAAAAAGAGTTGGGGTTGAATGTTGGGAACACGCCCATGGCCAAGATCTCCCCGGATTGGGGCTCCATGACTACGGTCATACCGCTCTTGGCCCCGAAATCATTCACTGTCCTCTTTAATTCTCTTTCGGCGATGTACTGAATGCGTTTGTCCAGGGTTAGCCGTATACTATATCCGAGGGGTCGAGATTCATCCGGAATGCCGTGAGTGTAAATGATCTGACCCCGAGCGTCTTTGGCACCAGGAAGGGTGCCGGAGTGGCCACGCAAGAGAAGATCTTGGGCAACCTCCAATCCTTCCAGGCCTATGTGATCTAGGCCAACAAAGCCAATTACCTGGCCTGCAAGTTCCACATTCGGGTAGTAGCGGCGATTTTCTTTGACAAAATGAATGCCCTTTATGCCAAGAGCCCGAACCGCGTCAGCTTGGCGAGGCGCGAGATAATGTTTTAGCCATACAAAGGCGCGTTCTTGGCGAAGCTTTTTACCCAGGCTGACCGCTGGAATTTGGATGACTTTTGAAAGTTGCCGGGCAGTGGCTGCCGGATTCTCTATGATGCGAGGATTGGCAGCAAGGGATTCCATCTCTATGCTGACAGCCAGTTCTTGACCGTTACGGTCATAGATGTCCCCTCTGCGTGGTTCAAAAAGGAGATTTCTTCGGACCTGCTTGTTGGCAAAATCCGCCCAATCCTGCCTTTGGAAAAACTGAATTTGAAAGCTCCTAGCGATCAACAACAGGAAAGCAAAAAGCAGACTTCCGGTGACCAGAATTAGGCGGAAACGTATCCAGCGAGCCGTGGGACTACTTGAGGGAGATTTGGATTTCATTGCAGCACCACAATTTGGTCCTTGGTTGGCTGTTTCAGACCCAGCTGTTCGATAGCAATGCGCTGCACTCTCTCAGGAGCTTTGAGCCGGGCCAGTTCCAGGTGCAGTTTCTTGTTGTCATTCAGCAGCCGGGTGTGCAGCCCGTGGATGTCTGACAGTTGATAACCAAGCTCCACAACCTGGACTCGACACCAGACATAGCCAAAGCCGCTTAGCAAGAGCCAAAGAAAAATAGCAATTATAGTGGTTAGCCTTCTCTGTCTCCACTTAGATGCTATTTTCTCTTTAGGTGATTTCTTTTTTTTCTTCTTGCTCATTCAGTTTTTGCTTTTCCACCACCCGGAGGCGGCCACTCCTCGCTCTGGGGTTTGCTTGTATCTCTGATTTCCCGGGGACTACTGGCTTTTTGTTAACTAGCTGCGCCAGGGGTCTCCCCTCACATTGGCAGATGGGCGAGCGAGCCGGGCAGCGACACGATCGGGCCCAGTTGGCGAAGGCTTGCTTTACCAACCGGTCCTCCAGGGAATGAAAAGAGACGATGGCTAATCGACCACCAGGCTTGAGCCAGTCTAAAGCTCCCTGAAGAAACGTCTGGAGGTGATCGAGTTCCCGGTTCACCGCCAATCTTAGGGCTTGAAAAGTGCGAGTGGCCGGATGTCGCTGCCGACCCCTCTTACCTGCTGGAATAGCTCTGTAAACCACTCTGGCCAAACGGTCGGTGGTTTCTATGGCCTCCTCATCTCGAGCTCTGACGATGTGGCGGGCGATTCTTCGATGCCACCGCTCCTCGCCGAAATTCCGGATTATTGCAGCCAGTTTGTCCTCGCTCAAAGTGTTGACCAAGTGGGCTGCAGTGTTCTTCTCCCGGGTGTCCATGCGCATATCCAAGGGGCCAGCTAGGTTGAAGCTGAATCCCCTTGCAGCCTCATCCACCTGGAAAGAAGAGAGTCCGAGGTCTAGGAGAATGCCGTCCACTGCCTGGATATGCAACTGGGCCAATACCAAACCAATTAGGGCAAAATTCTCCTGGACAAGGACGAGCCGCTCCTCGTAAGACTGCAGGTTCGAGCGCGCCTTAACCAAAGCCTTCTCGTCCCAATCTATGCCGATTAGCCGGCCGTCAGGAGCTGTTTTTTCCAGGATGGCCCGCGCGTGGCCACCACCACCCACAGTGCCATCCACAAAGAATTTTCCCGGAGTGCAGCGGAGATATCTAATGACCTCATCTAGGAGAACTGGCTTGTGCTCCTGCAACACGCTCACCACCGGGCATGTCAATCCTAAATTTTAACCCCTCATCGAACGTTACGATGCGGGGCAGTTAACAAAAGAACTAAGGGTTCTTCAGGCCTAACCGGAAAAACGGAGGCGCGGCGGCACGGCAAAAAACGGTCTGCTGCGCTGTTCATTTTTTTTGGTCCGTGAAGCCCCTGTTGTCTTCACCCGCCATAATCCTTTCGTTAATGGTTTAGGTTACTCCGCACCGCCGCGCCTCCATTTTTCCTCGTCGGTGCCTCCCCACCGATGAAGGGGAGGAGGTAACTAGTTGTCAAAGAATCTTTATTCCGATTTATCAGATTCCTAGCTCGGCTAGGGTAGCGGTAATTTGAGAAAAATTATCATGGGCTCTCTTGATTTCTTCATCCCAAAAGTCCTTACTCCAGACCTCGAAACTTCTGAGCATGCCAGCCAGTATCACCTCGCGCTCCAGCGAGGCGTGTTCCCTCAGGGTTTGGGGAATTAGAACTCGACCTTGTTTGTCGAAGCTGCACTCGGTGGCACCAGAAATGAAAAACCGCTGGAAGGCCTTCACGTCCTGACGAACCAGAGACAGTGATCCTAGCTTTTCTTCGATTACTTCCCACTCTTGTAAAGGATAGGCAATCAGGCAGCGGTCAAGGTTGGTGATGACGAAACGGTCATCATAGCGGGTTTTGAGGATGTCTCGAAACCGTGTAGGAATGCGGATACGTCCCTTTGCATCCAGGGTATGTATTGAGCGGCCCCTGAACATGTGGACTCCATGAGATGACAAAATTGACACTTTTGACCACTTTTAACCACTTCTTGACACCCTTTATACAGATCTAACCACTGAATGTCAACTTAAAAAGAAAATCAACCCATTAGAGGTTTCATAAGAGAATTTCCCATACGCAAGCAAATATCAATATATAGAATAATTATCTAATATACAACTACATTATGTGCCAAAAATCAAGTGGGTAAGATACAGGAGTTTCCCCAAAAATGAGTGGATCATTTTTCTAACCCGTGTTTAAGAGCCAGTTTACCTTGGTGTGTAAATGAAAATTGTTTTGCTGATGTCTCTTCTATCGTTCCCACCGGGGCGTAGGCCCCTATGGGCCGGAGGCCAGGGCTCATCCGTGCGGCGGAGTCACTTCTTGCCCGGCTGCGGCCGGGGGAAGGCGCCCCCTTGTATATTTGTGATGTAATGGCTCATAGTATTAAACCGGTATCAGGACGTGACAGACCGGTCGCTCCCCCAGCCACAGCCGGGGAAGTGGCACAGACCTTCCGCAGTCACTCAGAAGAAACATCAGCAAAGGCCAAAAGGGGAAGCTGCGAAACAACGAGCATCTGAGCAACCTATCTTCACGAATCTCAGCTTTGAGACGGCCTGCATGAAGATGTGGTGTTTCCTAAACAGCGACTCTGCCAATAAATGGTGCGAATATGATCGTTATGGAGTAGCTTTCCCGTGGCCTATGTCACAAAAATATTTCTGGGTAAACTCCCGGGTAAGGGAAGAACTGTTATCGCCTTTTTTGGTGGCGCAAAACAGCGGCGTTGTGTTCCACCAGACTGGTGGAGAAATGATGGGTCCCGTCTTTTTTAGCGACGAAATACAAATAGGCTGTGGAGGCTGGGTTCAGCACAGCCTGAATAGATTCAGCCCCGGGATTGCATATGGGACCGGCGGGCAAGCCTCGCCTAGTGTAAGTGTTATAGGGAGTGTCAGTCGCAAGATGGGCTCTGGTAAGGTTGCCATCGAAATTTTTGAGTCCATAGATCACCGTGGGATCGCTCTGAAGCCGAATCCCTTTCTCGAGTCGATTTAAAAAAACACCAGCAATCATGGGCCGTTCTTCCGCTACGGCAGTTTCCTTTTCCACCACAGAGGCTAGGATGACCACTTGGTGACGAGTAAACCCGAGTTGGTCAGCTTTCTCGTCCTGGGCTGGCCCAAAGTGCTGGTCAAATCTTTCCACCAATGAGCTTAAGATATTTTCTACGGGGAGGTTTCTGGCAAATTGATAAGTATCGGGAAAAAGATAGCCTTCTAAGGTAGAAGCGGGAATGTTTAACTTTTGGACAAAAGCTGGGTTGCTTGCGGTGGCGATGAAGCGATCAGCCCTTGCCAGACCACGAGAATCAAGGATTTCGGCCATTTGCTTCATGGTGTAACCCTCGGGAAAGGTTACCTGGTGGAGGAGAACCTCGCCGCGGACAATTTTGTCAAGCACCTCTCCAGGCCGAAGTCCAGTTGAGAGTTTATACTCACCAGCCTTTATCCGGCGGGCTGCTCCCTTGAGCCTCACTAACCAGCCGAACCTCTCTGCGCTACTAACTAAGCCCCGCTCTTGAAGCAGGTTACTAAGAGTCCTAAGGGACATACCGGATGAAACTTCTATTACCAATTCCTCTGGCTCAGAACTGGCTGGCGCACTGATAAAGTGATACACATCAGCCATTAGCCAAAGGGATACAATGGCAAGAACAACAAGCAACCACCAGAAGCGGCGGAAGGGTTGCTTTTTAGGTTTGGCCGAAGCTGTTTCTACCATCTGCCTCTTTCTGGGTCACAACCGCTGGATAAATCCGAATAGCGATGCGTGCAGTGTGATGGGAGATGAATTCTCTAACTCCAATATATGCCCTATCTCACATCGCTGCCTTGAATCTGCATGCTGTCAGCTGCCAGTTGCCAGCTGACAAAGCGGCCATCAAATGGTTCCTGCATAAACCCGCTCGGTCAATAGCTGATAAATGTTCAGACCGGCTTTTTCGAAGCCCTTAAGACCGTAGACCATGTTAGCTTCCAAAACCAGATGATTGCCTTGGCAAATGCAAATATCGAGCCCCACTTCGTCGAAATTGCAAAGGCGGGCCACCTGTTCAGCAAACCGGAGGGGGCCGTTTTTGATATTGTGGAAAGATATTCGTCCTCCAAGAGAGACATTACTACGATATTCGCCAGGTCGAGCAATGCGCCAATAGGCGTGCACGACCTTGCCTCCCAGCAAAACTATGCGCAGGTCACGGTCAATGGGCAGGTATTCCTGGATATAGGCCAAATCAGACGTTTTCAAGTAGCGCTGCAGATCTTCAAGGCTTCGGATTAGAAAAACGCCTCTGCCCTGCGAAGAGCCCCTGGGGATCTTAGCGATAAAGGGATAAGAGAAATCATTCAGGATTCTCTCGGAACTGTGACTCCCCTGATAAAATCGGGTGCGAGGGTGGGGGATACCAAGGAGAATAAAGAGCTCTGTTTGTTTGACTTTATCTCCCATGTAACGGTAGTAGTTTGCTGGAAAAACCTTCTTGCCCAGGGCGAGAAATACGTCTTCGTAGAGACTGCTTGGGTAGTAGATGGTGTCCGCTTTGCGAAGAAGCTCCAATTCAGCCTCGCTGTAGTCCTCAATATTGGGACGCATCCCCAGCGTCCTCACAAGAGGACTGTTTCTTAGTCTTTTTCCCAAAGCGACCCTTTTTTGTTGCATCTACTCTGCGTCCAAAGGGATCAAGCTCAGGTACAAATCCGAATATCGATCCGCCGGAGGCGGACTAAACAAAGTCAAGCTGGATGTGAGATGTGAGATCTGAGATATGGGATACTGAATACCGAGATAAAAGTTGAATCTCACATCACATATCGCACATCCCACATCTTTTACTCAATATTTGTTTCGGATTTCTCCTTCGGAGTCCCCACCCTGCGGGCGGGGCCCCGGTTTCGTGCTTCGGATTTTGGATTTATACCACAAAGGCTTAGTCTAATATGACACCGATGCATAGGATCTCAGCTTTTTAGAAGGTCCTCCACCGGTTCGTAAGTATAACCAAGATCCTGGGCCACGATTTCGTGGGTGACATGGCTGCGATAGATGTTGATCCCCTTTGCCAAGGCGGGATCTGAAGCCACAGCAGCCTTGAGTCCCTGGTTGGCTATTTTAAGAGCGTAGTTTAAAGTCACGTTGGTCAGGGCGAAAGTTGCGGTTCTCGGCACAGCACCTGGCATATTGGCCACACAATAATGAATAACGTTATCCACCGTAAAAACGGGCTGGTCGTGGGTCGTGGGTTGGCAGGTTTCGCAGCATCCTCCTTGATCCACGGCCACATCTACAATCACTGTTCCCGGTTTCATTTGGGCGACCATCTCACGGCTGACCAAGCTTGGTGCTCGACCACCCGGTACCAAAACTGCGCCGATAACCAGGTGGGATACTCGCACTGAGCGTTCAATGGTGTCAGGGTTGGAGATGAGTGTGGTGATGGCCGAGCCGAAAATGTCATCAAGGGCCATGAGGCGAGCCTGATTTATATCGATAATGTTGACCATGGCTCCCATTCCCACGGCGATCTTTACCGCGTTGATGCCCACTACACCACCTCCCAAGACAGTTACTACACCCCGGTAAACACCAGGGACGCCCCCCAAAAGCACGCCGCGCCCGCCGCTGGGCTTTTCAAGGTGATGGGCTCCCACTTGGACGGCCATCTTCCCAGCAATCTCGCTCATGGGTATGAGCAGAGGCAGGGAACCGTCAGCCAGCTGTATGGTCTCGTAAGCAATTCCAACAATATCCTTTTCCAAAAGGACTGCTGTCAGCTCCGGTGCCGGAGCCAAGTGCAGGTAGGTGTAGATGATTAGGCCTGGTCTCAGAAGATCATATTCTGGTGGCAAAGGTTCCTTTACTTTCATCACCAGTTCTGTCTCCCCATAAACCTCGGCAGCGGAGGAGACAAGATTTGCCCCGGCGCTCTCAAATTCCGAATCACTGATGCCTGCGCCCTCTCCCGCACCCCTTTGAATAAGAACGCGGTGCCCTGAACCCGTTAGTAACCGCACGCCAGCCGGAACTATTCCTACCCGGTATTCCTCAGTCTTTATTTCTTTTGGCACACCGATAATCATTGACAGCCTCCTTCCAGGTCAGATTTCAATGGCTTTGCCGGTAAAGATGAAGAGTGTTTCTGGAGTACTGGAGTAAGTATCATTTATGATTTCAGATTGCTGATTGCAGATTGAGGTTGAATGCATTCCATTCCACTAGGTTCTAAGCCCTTAAATCTGGAATCTACAATCTAAAATCTAAAATCGCTGAACTTTATTACTCCAGCAGACTCACGCATCAAGGAAAGACCCTAAAAGTCCCCTGTGGGGCTGGCTCTCAAAATGACCTTATTGGACATGTGATCCGGGTAATAAGAAAGCTTGGCTTGGCGCAGCCCAGATTCGCCTAGATCCTGCTCACGGTTTATGTAGGTAAAACCGCTCCAGGCGTCTTGGCAAAATTCTTGGTTAATCACCGCGTAGCTGCCAGTGAAGTCGGGGTTGGCCTTCTCGAGGTGAATTACAGCTGTATCAGGGTTGAGCTGTTCACCCAAACTGAAGGCCACTACTTTGTCATCCACCAAAATTACACCGCCCAGGCAATCAAGTATATCAAAATGGAGCAGGGCCTCCCGTATCGCCATTTCTTCATTAAGAAGCGCAGGGTTTTCCGCGCAGCTCCTTAGGCGACACCACTGTTCCTCAAGGTCCAGACAAGCCTCTATTAGGTCGCTCGCAAGAGATTGGTATCGGTAAGAATATCTATTTCTAAATTGCTTGAGATGGTTACGCTTTCGATGATATTTCCGCCCACTTAGATTAATCAGCGATTCAGTACGGTAGACGTAGTCACTGTTGGCTGGGTCCGGGACAACTTCAAAGGGGAGAGAGTCGGCATAACTTTTAGCCAATGGTTCAGGTACGCGGCGGATTTCCGGCCTCTGAGCATGCCTACCAAGAAATTCGAAGAGCTGTTTAAAAGCTGGCAATAGACTATCCTTACCGATTGGTGGTAAACCAAAGGGGGGTTCATCAGCAGTTTGGCCTACAATAAGAAGCGTGTCTGCGCTAAGGCACCATTGGAAGTGGTAATGGTGCCGCCACATGAACAGATTGGTGAAAGTGAGCTCGGAAGTGACCGGTGGGCTCCGGCGAAAGCACAAGGTAATTTGCTCCCGGTCTTCTAGGCTTAGTGGCTTAAAGTCAGGGTAAAGTGGCGTGGGCTGCATGAAGTTTCAGGAAATTAAACCGAGTCTTGAAGGTTCAGAACATCCCCCAAGGTAACTTTTTCTTCTGGAGGAAAATGGTATTCCTGGACAGAGTATGTCATCCCCGAGACTATGTCATAACAAATACAGGGGAGTCAATGACATAAAGTTTCAAAAATTTTGCCCATCAAATTTCAGAAATTTCTCCATTTTTTCCCTTTTATATTTGCCCCATGACCATGGAAAGTCCTCTTTCATGGATAGTGTGAGCTCAGAATTCTTACCACTAAGCCAAGGTTATGGGTCATAGGTTGTGGGTGATGGGTAATAGGAAGTATACATCCCATAACCAATTACCTTCTTAGGGGAACCCCTAATAAGATTTTTGTTGACATGACTACCACAAGATGATTTATATTTAGGATTTAAGAAAAGATAGTAGGGTTTAAAATCATCGACGGGGGGGACGGATCCATGAACAAAAGCCCTTGCTTAGGTTGTGAGTTAGTCTGCGAGGACAAGAACAAGTGTTTGGAAAACTGTGATAAACTCAAACAATACCAAGAGTTGATTCTCAAACAGGGAGTTTACGCCAAAATATAGCTGGACTCATACAGCTGTGCTAAAAAGGCGGCCTTCGGGTCGCCTTTTTATATTTTGATTTAAGGAGTATGCCTTTCCGCTATCGTCAGAGCTGCTTCCAGTCAGTATGAATCAAGACGACGGTTTGCGGAGTATTGGAGCAGTGGAGTATTGGAGTAGTAAAGGAATGGAATCTATAATGTTGCAGCAAGCTTAGGGTTTAACAACACTCCAGTACTCCAGAACTCCAACACTCCAGAGCCTGCCGACTCGGTAAAAGCATAGGCCACAGATATTGGCTCCTATCCTTGAATGTTTATGGAAATACCTTGCTCTTCGAGACAAAAGTCCATAAAATGCGGGAATACCGAAGAAAAATACCTTAATTGAGCTAAAATTGAATTAGGGCTTATCCGTTAACTTTCGATTGAGCGTTATAGCTTAATCGAGGAAATAGCATGCCAGAGCAAAGACGTTGGACAAATTTTATTAATTATCTAAGAGAGCACGCCATCTCGCGCTGGATGTTTTATAGTCTGCTCGTTGGTATTGTTGCCGGGTTAGGTGCTGCGGCCTTTTTCTTTTCCTTGGAATGGCTCAAATACTTTGTTTTGGATTTCCTGGCCGGGTATCCCATGGAATCACCAGCTGGAGAACGCTTGGTCAATGGTATGTCCCACGGTATACCAAAAGCATGGATTCTTTTTTTGGCTCCCGCGGTTGGAGGTTTGATTTCCGGTCTGGTAGTTTACAGTTGGGCACCCGAGGCAGAAGGTCACGGCACCGACGCTATGATAGATGCTTTCCACAACAAACAAGGTGAGATTCGCGCCCGGGTACCCTATATCAAGAGTGCGGCGTCTATCATAACCCTCGCCACAGGTGGAAGCGCTGGGCGCGAAGGACCTATTGCCCAAATCGGCGCCGGCTTTGGTTCCTGGCTGGGTCGCGTGTTCAAACTGAACTCGAAAGAACGGCGGATTCTCATGCTGGCAGGGTGTGCGGGGGGCTTAGGAGCCATATTCCGGGCGCCTCTTGGTGGAGCTATCACCAGCATTGAGGTACTTTACACTGAGGACTTTGAAAGCGAGGCCATCATTCCCTGCGTTATGAGCTCCGTGGTTGCCTACTCAATTTTTACCTTCATTTTCGGTCACCAGCCCATCTTTGCTACACCCGCCGTGATTTTTAACGATCCACGAGAATTGCTACCGTACGCAATTTTAGGACTGGTGTGTGTGCCGGTGGGATGGCTCTACGCCAAGTCCCTCTACGGACTCAGGGATCATCTCTTCAGGCGGATACCCATAAAGCCCCACTTTGTCCCGGCTATAGGCGGTCTTCTGGTGGGGTGCATTGGCCTGATGACTCCAAGGGTTTTGAGCGGTGGCTATGGTACCATTCAGCTCGCCCTACTGGGAAAGTTGACGGTTAGCTTGATGGCTGTCATGGTCTTGACCAAGATAGTTGCCACCTCTTGCACCATAGGCTCCGGCGGCAGCGGCGGCGTATTTGGTCCGTCACTTTTTATCGGTGCCATGTTGGGAGGAGTAGTGGGAAAGCTGGGACATCAATACTTCCCCCATCTAGTGAGTAATCCGACAGCTTTCGCCTTGGTTGGGATGGCGGCCTTCTTTGCCGGAGTGGCCAAGGCGCCCATAGGGGCTCTGCTCATGGTCTCTGAGATGACCCGAGGGTATGGTTTGGTGCTTCCACTTATGTTTGTCTCCGCTATCCCAGTACTTCTCTCAGGTCGCTGGGGTATTTATGAAAAGCAGGTCAAGAACAAGTTTGCTTCGCCAGCACATTTGACCGATCTGACAATTAATGTTTTACAGACCATGCAGGTACGGGATGTATACAACCCGCACAAAGCGGTCACCATGCTACCTATGGACATGCGTCTTAAAGAGATGAAAAAGCTCATGATGCGGACCAAGGAGTCTTTTTTCCCAGTTGTTGATGAAGAAACAAGGTTGGTGGGAATCCTCGCCTTCCCCGACCTACGTGCCATTCTCTTTGAAGAAGCCCTTTCAGAACTGATAGTTGTGGGGGATTTAGTAGAAAAACCGGTGGCCATTGGCCTCAACGAGACTCTATATGAGGCGTTGATAAAATTTATCAGCAGTGGCTACGGTCAGATCCCCATCCTCAGAGACGACCGACCTGGTCGTCTTACCGGGGTGCTTAGCCTGGAAGAATTGATGGAGGCTTATCATCAAGAAATGGTCAGGCTGGAGAAGGGATAGGGAGTATCGGGACTAGGCACTACAGGACGACACGGGGACACGGAGAAACGGAAACGGAGAGAGTGCTAAGCACTTAGGCGAGACGTGAGGTCGGGCGAGACGGGCGAGACGAGGATTTGAACGCGGAAGTCGGAACGCGGAACGTGGAATTCTTTTCTGTACTGATGGCCAACGGGCTAAACCGGCCAAACTGGCTCAAACGGCCAAACAGGCAGAGGACAGAGAAGATGTTGGAGGTTCGAGGTTAGAGGTTTGAGGCAACAAATCTGACGACGCAAATGAAGGTGCCTCCAACCTAAAGCGGAGCGCTCCTCCAACCTCCAACTCTATGCTCTATGCTCTGAAATCCAATAGATGAGGAGGACTTGGAACCGATGAGCGGTAAGGGGGAACTGACACCACTCGAGAAAAAAATAATCCACGAGTTGCAGCAAGATCTTCCGGTCATAAGCCGACCTTTTGCTGAAGTGGCGGAGAAAGTTGGAATCAGCGAAACTCAACTATTGGAAAAGGTGCGCGAATTTGTTGCCAAAGGGACTATCCGACGTTTCGGAGCTACTTTGAGGCACCAACGCTCAGGATTTGACGCCAATGCCATGGTGGTTTGGGAAGTGGCGCCCGAGAGGACTGAGGAAGTAGGTGCTATCTTCGCTTCATTCCGAGAAGTCAGCCACTGTTATCAGAGGCCGGCGTTACCAAATTGGCCTTACCGGCTATTCACCATGATCCACGGATCATCCCGAGAAGTTTGCCAAGAAATCGCGCAGAGGATGGCAGATGCAGCAGGGGTCGAAAACTACGAACTGCTCTTTACCGAAGAGGAACTAAAAAAAACCACCATGGCCTATTTTGGCGATTCGGAAGATTAATCCGGCAATTGAGAGGTGGAAGCAGTTAGCACAAGTGGACTTAGGTCATTAGGCTTCGCCGTCATTACGCCCTGCTGTCATTTGGGCTTACAGCCCGTCATTTATTGCCACTCTTCTCCGGCTTTATTCGGACTAATCGACCGTTATCGGGTAATATGATGACCTACTATGAGTGACAGCGAAGCGTAGTGACGGCCACGTTAGTGGCCAAATGACTATAAATGACATTGAAGATTAATGAGGCTATTGACGGACGAAAAGGATAATGGGAGGAGGAAGTAATGGCTCAGGATAGCAGCGAGCGGTTGTATCGGCAGGCAGAACAAATAATCCCTGGTGGGGTGAACAGCCCAGTCCGTTCATGCCGCGCAGTGGGTACACATCCTTTGTTTATCGCTAGGGGGCTGGGTTCGAAGATTTTCGACGTTGATGGTAATACTTACATCGATTATGTGGGCTCCTGGGGTCCACTGATTCTTGGCCATGCTCATCCCGAGGTGGTGGAGGCTATTAAAAAAGCAGCTGAACTGGGAACCAGCTTCGGTATTCCCACTGCGCTGGAAGTTGAGTTGGCCCAAATGATTACCAAACTGGTTCCCTCCATGAAAATGGTACGGATGGTTAATTCCGGCACCGAGGCCACAATGAGCGCCATCCGGCTGGCCCGAGGTTACACGGGGAGGAGCAAGATCATCAAGTTTGATGGATGCTACCACGGTCATGCTGACACGCTACTCGTAAAAGCGGGCTCTGGAGCCGCAACTCTTGGCATACCTGGTAGTGCGGGGGTCCCAGCTGATTTCGTCCAGCATACTTTGTCACTGAGGTTCAATGATCTGGACCAGGTAGCAGCGGTTATGCAAGCGCAAGGAAAAGAGGTGGCGGCCATCATACTCGAGCCGGTAGCAGGTAATATGGGCGTTGTTCCACCCAAACCTGGTTTTCTCGAAGGTCTCAGGCACTGGTGTAACGAGACCGGAACCTTGCTGATTTTCGACGAAGTAATGACCGGCTTCCGTCTGGCCCTGGGTGGAGCGCAGGAACTTTATGGCGTCCAGCCAGATCTTACCTGTCTTGGGAAGGTTATTGGCGGCGGGTTGCCCGTAGGAGCCTATGGAGGACGCCGTGATATTATGAGCCAGGTTGCTCCCCTGGGTGAGGTTTATCAAGCCGGTACTCTATCAGGCAATCCTTTGGCAGTTACTGCTGGCTTGACAACCTTGAGGCTATTGAACAAGCCTGGTGTTTACGACGAACTGGAAGAGCGTTCCAACTACCTATTTAACGAGATGAGTCGGCTGGCAGCGAAGCACAAGGTGGTTTCCACCATGAATAGAGTAGGCTCCATGGGGTGTCTCTTTTTTACTGAGCAAAGGGTGGTTGATTTCGACTCCGCTCAAACTGCCGACACCCAGAAATTTGCCCATATGTTTTGCGCCATGTTAGAGAGGGGCGTATACCTGGCTCCATCCCAGTTCGAGGCGGCCTTCGTCAGTCTGGCCCACGATCAGGAAGACATCGATAAGACACTGGCGGCAGCGGACGAAGTTTTTAAGGAGATTTAATCCAGCGGGCAACGAGCTGCTGGCAGTGGGGAATAGGGACCAGGTAAAAGTAACTGCGAGACCAGCTAAACTGGCGAGACGGGGGAATAGTCTACTGTGTTTTCATCCACGTCTCACTCGACCTCCAGTCTCGCACGACCTCCCGTCTCGTAGCGCAGAACGTATCGTTCTGCGCTTTGTTCGCGAACGAAATTCTTTTCACAAAAAACCGTTGACTTTCCCCAGGTGCTGTGGTAGGGAAGTACGTGAAGTTTTACACGAACTCTGTTGCTGTCTTCGAGCAGTTTAATTCGTGGGCAGGGGCCAGGCTGGGAAGAGAGAGGTGGCCTTCATGAAAGAAGACACCAGGCAGGCTCTCAAACTGGTCGGGCTCGCCAGCACTCTGGGACTAACCATAGTCATTGCCACCTTCATCGGACTGGCCTTGGGACTCTGGTTAGACAGGGTGTTTAATACCAGCCCGTGGCTTACCGTAATATTTCTCATACTTGGTATTATTGCAGGATTTCGTAATTTTTACCGTTTTATGTCCAAACGCGCCAAGGAGTGAGGGTCATCTCTGGCCCAGCCACTATGCTTATAAAAGATGAGGCCCTGATTAAGAGGATTGAACTATTCAACTGGGTCCTGTTAGCACTTCTCACAAGTAGTAGTTTCGTTTTCTCATCCCGAGAATTTGGTTTTGGGGTCCTGGTCGGAGGGATATTGGCAATCGCCAATTTCTATTTGATGAAGCGCAGTCTGTTCAGGGCCCTAGATCCACAAAGAACAGGAAAGACCCGCTTTTTCTATTTGCTCAAGTACTACCTGCGCTTTGCAGCGCTGGGACTGATTATAGCCTTGTTGCTGATCAAGGGGTGGGTAAGCCCCTTTGGTATGTTGTTGGGTTTATCAATAATAGTTCTTGGCATTGCGCTGGTAGGTATTGACGAGGCGCGAAAATTCTTTTTCAAGGGGGTAGTCTAGGCCATGGAACACCCGATAATCTTTCTGAATCTCCTTTTTACAAAACTTGGTCTACCTATTGTTCACGATTTCGCTGAAGCCCACACCTTTCTGCAGAAGATACTCCTGCCCTATGTGACCTATACCTGGTTGATCATGATCGGTTTGGTGATCCTGGTCAAACTGACGGTCCGCAAGATCGAACTGGTTCCCAAGGGAGGGCAGAATGTCTTCGAGGTTGTGATCAACGGCATCGAGGAGTTCATGGTTAGCGTTACCGGGGAGGAGGGCCGTTACCTGTTCCCATTGATAGGCACGCTGGCGTTCTTCATTCTGATCAGTAACTACATGGGAATGATCCCGGGCTTCTTCGGTCCTACTGCCAACGTCAACACCACCGCAGCGTGTGCCATAATAGTGGTTGTCTACACCCACGTAATCGGTGTCAAGTTCCATGGACCTGCATACATAAAACATTTCATGGGGCCGATCTGGTGGCTGTCACCCCTTATCTTCGTTGTAGAGGTTATCGGTCACATTGCCCGCATTCTCAGCCTGTCCATCCGACTTTTTGGCAACATCTTCGGCGAGGAGCTGGTGCTCGCCATCCTCATGTTTCTGGCGGGTCTTTATTTGGCTCCGTTACCGGTGATGTTCTTGGGTCTGTTTACCGGCGGCGTGCAGGCCTTTATTTTCTGCCTGCTTTCCATGATGTACTTCGCCGGCGCTATTGAACATGCCCACTAAAATGCCAACTTTTGGCGAGTTCAAGGACAGGGAGAAACCGAAAGGGTTGGGAAGAAGGTCGTAGTAGGAAGAAGGCCATATTAATAAATAAAAACAAGGAGGGCTTTTTGCATGAAAAGGAAAGTTCTGTTTCTGACACTGGTGCTGGTTCTGGGTTTCGCCGCGTTGGCTTTTGCGGCAGAGGCGACGGAAGCTGAGAAGGTTATGGGTCTTAGGTTCTTCCTGTACTCTGCCACGGCAGCTGGTTTCTCCATTGCCATCTCTTCTATCGGCTGTGGTCTTGCCCAGGGAATCTCCATTAAGAGTTCGGTGGAAGGCGTTGCCCGCAATCCCGAGGCCTCTGGTAAAATCACTGTGACCATGATGATCGGTCTGGCGATGATCGAGTCCCTTTGTATTTATACCTTGGTTATCTGCCTGATCCTGATCTACGCAAACCCGGTGTCCAAGCTCATCCAGGGTTTTGTGGGGCTAGTTGCCCACTAGTAGCTAAACTGCGGATAAACGGCCGGGGGATTGATCAGGAAGTTGGTCAATCCCCCTGTCACCCTCTAAATCGAGATCGGCGTGACCGCCGATGTTACAACAGGATCGTGAGGTTATGAAGTTCGCTAAGATTCCCATGGCCACGATCAACCGGCTGTCTATCTATTTGAGAAATCTAGACGAATTGATGACCAATGATGTCGAGGTGATCTCTTCAGAGCGCTTGGCCAAGCAGTGTGGGGTGAATCCAGCCCAGATTCGTAAGGACCTGGCGTACTTCGGTGAATTTGGAGTGAGGGGGGTTGGCTATAGAGTCAAGGACCTCTACTCTCAAATCAAGGAGATACTCGGTCTCGATCGCCCGTGGAACATGGCATTGTTCGGAGTAGGCAATCTGGGTTCAGCCCTTATCCGCCATGCCAACTTTTTAAAGCATGGATATCGCTTTGTGGCTGCCTTTGATTTGGATTCTGCAAAAATCGGCAAGAGGCTGCCCAATGGCCTTGTCATCGAGCACGTTGACCGCTTTGAGGAATTAGTAAAAGAACGCAACGTTGAAATGGGCATTATCGCTGTGCCGCCTGCGTCCGCCCAGAGTGTGGCAAACCAGCTCATTCTTGCTGGAATCAACGGAATTTTGAATTTCTCTCCGGTTCAGATCCAGGTACCTGACTGCTGTCGAGTGGAAAACGTAGATTTCTCAATCAAGCTAGACAATCTCGCTTACCATATTTCTTCGACCAGCACCTAAATGGCCCGCCAACCGTCAGGTGACCAAAGCCTTCCGTGGGTGGCGCGATCCGTGTGGTCTGCGATCCACGATTATCGGGTCATTTGGCTTCGCCGTCATTAGGCCTTTCGGCCGTCACTTATGGTCATTTGTAGTCAATTGCCTTCGGCGTCATTCATGGTCGCTCATTTTTTCATGACAATAAATGACAGCGAAGAGCAGTGACAGCGTAGCGTAATGACCTAGTGATTACTAGGTTAACACCCGGTGTAGGTATCTTCCGGTATGCGATTCGGGTATTTCTGCTATTTCCTCCGGCGTTCCGGTGCCCACAATCCTTCCACCCTCTGTCCCTCCTTCAGGCCCAAGATCAATGACGAAGTCTGCGGTTTTAATAACATCAAGGTGATGCTCTATGACCACGACTGTGTTGCCCACTTCCACCAGGTGATTTAGAACATAGAGGAGCTTTTTGATGTCGTCGAAATGCAGACCTGTGGTGGGTTCGTCCAGTAGATACAGGGTTCTGCCGCGACTACGCTTGCTGAGTTCCCGGGACAGCTTTATTCTCTGCGCTTCACCGCCAGACAATGTTGTGGCTCCCTGGCCGAGTTTGAGATAGCCAAGCCCGACTGCCTGCAAGGTGGAAAGCTTGTCTTTGATAGCAGGGATGTTGACAAAAAACCTGAGGGCCTCGTTGATAGTCATGTCCAAGATTTGCCAGATGTTTTTCCCCTTGTAAATGATTTCAAGGGTATCTCGGTTAAAACGGAGACCATTGCACTGATCACAGGTAACATAAACATCTGGCAAGAAATGCATTTCCACTTTGAGAATACCTTGACCACTACAGGCTTCACAGCGGCCGCCCTTGACGTTGAAACTGAAACGACCGGCCCTGTATCCCCTTGCCCGAGCCTCAGGTACCTGTGCCAGGAGGTTGCGGATCTGGTTGAAGACGCCGGTATAGGTGGCCGGGTTAGACCTGGGGGTGCGACCGATTGCGCTCTGATCAATGTGAACAACCTTATCTATTCTTTCGAGACCCAGAATTCGTGCATGAGCGCCAGGATATTTTCGAGCCCGGTGCAGAGATTTTGCAGCGGCACGGTGAAGAGTGTCCAGGATTAAGCTGCTTTTCCCCGATCCGGATACGCCAGTAACACAGGTGAATAGACCAACGGGGACAGATGCGGTTATGTTCTGGAGATTGTTGGCACTGGCCCCTTCGATGGTAATAAAGCCCCGTTGGGGTATGCGCCTCTTGAATGGCAAGGGTATGCTCAACCTGCCGGAGAGGTATTGGCCCGTAAGAGAGTCCGGGTGTTGACTGATAAGTTCCGGCTTGCCACTAAAAACAAGATAGCCGCCGTGATCACCGGCACCAGGCCCGACGTCAATGACATAGTCCGCCGCCATAATGGTCTCGGTGTCGTGTTCCACAACCAATACGGTATTGCCCTGATCCCGAAGGGTCTTGAGAGTGTCCAGTAGACGGTTGTTGTCCCGCTGGTGCAGGCCAATGCTCGGCTCGTCCAGGATGTAGAGCACACCCACGAGTCGGGAGCCGATCTGGGTGGCAAGACGAAGACGCTGGGCCTCTCCACCTGAAAGCGTAGTGGAGGCGCGATGGAGACTTAGATAAGAAAGCCCCACCTGGGCAAGAAATGCCAGCCGCTGCCGGACTTGGCTGAGCAAGCGATTGGCCACAGGAGCCTGCTGGGTCGAAAAACGCAGTTTACTGAGCCATTCATTCAGGCCGGTAATGTCCAGGCTGCTAACCTGATAGATGTTCATATCCTCGATGGTTACTGCCAGGGATTCCTGCCGCAAGCGGGCACCTTTACAACTGGGACAAACTCCTTCTCTTTCTATCACTACCCCGAGACCTGAGCAGTCAGGGCAGGCGCCAAGGGCGCTGTTAAAGCTAAAGAGTTGAGGAGAAGGCTCCACCATTTTCAGGTTGCAGGAGTGGCAGATAGGTTGGTCAGTGAAATCCCAGTCGTCCCCATCAAGAATGGCCAATCTAGCTCTACCTTCACCAGTCCTGAGTGCAAGTTCCATAGAATCTGTTATCCGCCTGACACCGTCAGACCGAACCACTAGTCGGTCCACAACTACTTCGATTCGCGGATTTGGATCAGGGTCGAGCTGAATGGGTTCGTCAAGATCAAGGACAATGCCATTTACCCGGACTCGAACGAATCCCTCACGGCGTAACCGGCTAAAGAGATGCTTTGGCTTACTTTTACGGTGCATTGCAAGGGGGGAAAGTATGAGAATGCGAGTGTTTTCTGGCAAGGTAAGGATCCTGTCCACCATTTGCTGAATGGTCATGGCCTGGATCTTCTCGCCGCAGCCGACGCAGTGAGGCTGACCTACCCTGGCAAAGAGTACCCTCAAATAGTCATATATTTCTGTAATGGTTCCGACGGTAGAGC
>CAVQGX010000053.1:0-20864 GCA_963712115.1 uncultured delta proteobacterium
TGCTATTTATGCTAACCTTCCAATATGACTCAATATTATACATATGCTCATCGTATCTACAGTCGGATGACTACCTTCAGGGTCGATACTATCTGTGATCCTTGGTCGGGCCAAGCGAACAATTCAGTAAGCGGTGAGCGGTAAAAAAGGCACAGGGCTTAGGGCGCAAGGCTCAAGGCTATTTATGTCACTTGGCTTCGCCGTCATTAGGTCACTACGCTGCGCTGTCATTTGTTGTAAGAGGAAGAGCGCATGGAGCATAGAGTAAAGCGAGACGAGGATTAAAACGCGGAAGTCGGAACGCGGAACGTGGAATTCTTTTGTGCTGATGGCCAACGGGCTAAACCGGCCAAACTGGCTAACCGGCAAAACAGAAGGATAATTTAACCCGACCACGATGTGTACAATATATTGGTGAAAAATATGTAATATTTGATGGAAACGATCAATTTGTAAAAGAAAAGCTCAACTTTAAAATCGAACTTGTCAAGATATTATAGTCATTTTTAGTTAAAATAATGGTCGCAAATTTATCTCATACTTATTAATGTTTTTAGCTTAAAAAAAAGGCTTTTAGGCAAATTATCTAAAAAAAGTTGGTAATACTATTATAGTAATCTTTTTATATTATTACTTTCGGGAGATCATAATTATAAATTGCTTGACTTCCATCAAGGAAGTAAGTTATCTTCTAGGTAATCAATAAAGGGCCGTCTTTATTGGCGGCCCGGTTTCGTTCTGAGGGAAGATCCATTTGTCAAAAGTGGCAACCTCAAGTTTGGGACCATGAGAATTTCTTTGAAAGGAGGGTGTCACTATGGCTAATGGAAGTGTCAAGTGGTTTAATGACCACAAAGGCTACGGCTTCATCGAGCAGGAAGATGGCCCGGATGTATTCGTTCACCATTCGGGGATCAACGCAAACGGTTTCAAGTCTCTCAATGAAGGCGACAGTGTGACTTTTGATGTGGAGCAAGGCCAAAAAGGTCCTGCTGCTGTGAACGTCACCAAGGTTTAGTTGGCAGTAACACGCTTATCAAGGGCATCTCGTCTAAATGAGGCAAGATGTCCTTTTTATTTTTGTATGCCTTCTTGAGCCAAAGGAAACTCCTCTGTATAAAGCCATCGGAACCATTACCATTGAAAACTGCACTTTTCTACTTGTCAGGCTTAAGGACTCATAGGTTTTGAAGAATCTAGAGAAAGGCAAGTGGTAGATTTCTAATAAAGAGAAGGGAGATACGGAGGTGAATTTGGGAAAGCAGAATGGCACCGGGGCCAAGGGAAATCTTCTCCCTGAAGGGGGGCATGAGAATGATTTCGTTCATCCTTACTTCAAGGAAGTGGGGCGGTTCTCCCTTCTGACTCGAGAAGAAGAGATTCAGATCGCCAAGCGGATCGAAGTTGGTCAAAAAAAGGTCGTCCAGGCGGAAAACGCCATTCAGAATTGTGAAAAGCAATTGGGTCTACCCCTCGAAGAAATTGAAGAGCCGATGGGCGTGGGCAAGAAAGATCCTCAGGAGGCAAAAGGGATTGTTAAGGAGACCGGTATATCCATCAAGAAGCTTGTGGATAAGGAGGAGACGATTCATCGTGCCCTCCAGGAGATCAGGCATGTAGAGTCGGAAACCCAGACGAGTAGCTACCAACTCAAAGAGGATTTAAGAAAGGTTCTTCACGCTCGCGAAGAGATAGAGGCTGCCAAAAAGGAGTTTGTGGAGGCGAACCAGCGTCTGGTCATCAGTATCGCTAAGAAGTACACTAATAGAGGAGTTCAGTTTCTGGACCTAATCCAGGAGGGAAATATCGGCCTCATGAAAGCTGTGGATAAGTTCGACTACCGCAGGGGATATAAGTTTGGCACCTACGCCACCTGGTGGATACGGCAGGGAATCACCCGCGCCATTCAAGATCAGGCTCGAACGATCCGACTACCCGTTCATATAGGTGAGGTGCTCAACAAGGTGATCCGGAGTTCTGGAGACCTGGCCAAGGAGATCGGTCGGAGTCCAACCCCTGATGAGATTGCCAGGAAGATGGAACTACCCATAGAGAAAGTGAAGAAGGCACTTGAGATTGCCCGAAGAAGATACGCCATTTCACTGGAGACTCCAGTGGGTGAACAGGACTCTCACGTGGGAGACTTCATTGCCGATAGAGCTAGCGTTTCCCCGGAAGAGGCAACGATCCAGAAGGATCGGGCCGAGCGAGTTCATGTGATTCTTGCCACTCTAACCCCTCGTGAGGAGAAGATCTTGCGGAGACGCTTCGGAATTGGGGAGGAGACGGGACATACTCTTCAAGAGGTGGGGGATGAGTTTGGTCTGACGCGTGAACGCATTCGCCAGATTCAGGCCAAGGCCTTGAGTAAGTTGCGGCACTCCAGCCGGAGCAAAAGATTGGCTTTTACGGAAGAATAAACCCTAACGTTGCTAGACCTACTCCGAGGGAAAACGCGTTAGAGTGCGCCAGATGTGGCTGCGCACAGGCTCGGTCAGGACGAAGCGTACTTCACCGTACGTGAGATCCTGGCCGAGGCGAGCACAGCCGAAGATAGGGTACTATAGCGCGAGCCTAGCGATTTTAGCCGGTGTGGGTTTGCAACGTTAGGGTAAGCTTGCTTCATTCGGCTAAATCAACGTGAGGACCGGTAAGATAGGGAAGAAAGGATTTTGAGAAATGAATATACATGATGATATCCAGAGTTTCGATCAAGTCTTTAGGGTGTGGGTCCAGCGAACCTGCAGAGAATGGAACTTCGAGTTGCCGCCCGAATCTTACTACTCTCAGGTTTATGCTCGCCTCCCTGTTGGAATTCATGCAACTATCGAGTTCGGCCATAAACAAGGTCTCTTACTGGATGCTGGGAAATCCAATACTGGTAGTGCTGGATTTCGACTTGAACGAGTACCGGGATCAAAAGGCCCATATAGTTGGTTCGAGAAGGATAGCCAAAAGAAGCAACCTCGACCTGCATGGGAGTGCTTCATTCAGGCTGCCGAATATGTACGTCTTTACGAAACCTTAAGGGATAAGGACTATGTATTAACATTCGAAGATGATCTCATGGACATCGGTTTATATCGCGATAACAAACTCATAGTTTGTTGTGCAATAAAGGAGCAATTACATCAAGCCAAGAAACTAGTAGAAGGTATTAAGGAGTATGGGCACTCTATTGACTTTACATTAGATGATCGTGGCCATGATGCTCTCCGAAAAGCTAAGTACATAATCAAATTCAAACCTGAATATTTTTACGTTGTATCCATTGGCGGAAGATTTGAATACCAGATTACTCACCCAAGAGAAAAAACCTTTCGGCTTAGTAAAGATATTATACCTTTTATCTAATGTGCTCTCGAGGCTAGAGATCTATTTCCAATCCAGAGCCTGGATCGCAATCATATAAGGGGGGACGGTCTTGTTTTTTTGCGTTTTCCATAACCCAGGCACAAGGATTAGGGCGCAAGGCTCAAGGCATGGAGCATGGAGTAATTTGGGATTTCGGATTGCGGATTGCGAATTTGGAAATTAGAAAATTAGAGGACTAGAAAAGTCTTTCAAATCGTAAACGGTAAACGGTAAGCGGTGAAGGGCAAAAGATCAGTTACTTGACTATTTGACTAATTCCCTAATTTTCTAATTAACTACCTGCAAGCTGCCTGCTTGTCCTGAGCGGAGTCAAAGGGCTGTCTGCTGTAGTAAAATGGGCCTACCATAACTTTGCCATTGTGCCCCGGCCGGTTGTGGCTTCTCTTGCTAGTCAAAATTACCCCTGTTCTTATAATTCATTAACAGTCTGCAATTCTGAAACCCCCTCTAAGGCGCTCGCTTGCAAGCATCGGATTGTCAACCTCCGGTGCGCAATCAAATCTTGCTTCTTGGCTCCTGCACCACCTCAACGAGGAGCCCCTCAAGGGGTTCGAGAAAGTTGACCAGAAGCCCCTGGACGGGGACAGCCGCTGGCTCATCGAATATGAGGTCACCCGGCGAAAAAGGCACAGGATTCCGGACGTCCTTGACGGCAAACGCGATGTGGTGGAGGACGGACTTGCCCCCGAGGAACTTGACGAGCCTCGACTCCGGCTCGGGCACGACGAATTCGATCATCGGAAACCTGGTCGAGAAAGCAACAGCACACTGAAAGGCCGGAACCGGCCCCCAGGCCAGGGGCTCATCGTCCTTAAGTCTCTGTCGGCACAGCTTCTCGGCGACGCTGACCAACCGCAGCACCATCCCGACGTGATGGAATTTCATGACGCTCCCCCTCTCAGCTTGCAGCTGGCAGCGGACAGCCGGCATTTAGGGGCGTGATTAGGTGACGTTCTTAAGTTTTTTAGTTTTGTATGAACGTCGCGGTAATCGGACCGAGGTGAATTAAGAGTTAGGCTCAGCTGATGTTGACTGTATCCGATCCCAGCAACGCTTGGTTGCAATTAGAGCACAGTTCAAGCAAAAAGTTACGACTTCGCCTTGATCGTTTAAGAAGGCCATGGCCGCATCTGTGTCTTTCCATCGTTCTGGATCATTTTCTCCAGATGTCGCCCAAAGTGGAATCCTGGTAATACTTATCTGATCCTGTCTAATCCAGGCCCCGCAAAGATAGCAAGTTTTTTCCAGCACGGTTGCGAACCTCCTCCAAGCGGGCCAAGGGAGACGTCCCCGAGCACAATGGGCTGCCGCTGGCTAATCACTCACAGAGTAATAGCATTGGTCAAGTTCCCAATCTTCCCGATCGGGATTCTCAGTGCACACTACTTCACCGAGACTATTTCTCAGAAGGTCGATTTTTTCGATGATGTTTTCAACCAATTGCACGGGTCTTGCTGATTCTCCGTAGGATTCTGCAAGATCATGGTGGAGTTTTCCGAAAAACTCTCTTGCGTTGTAAATTTGCTGACCAGTGATTTGGTGCTGATCAAAACTAAAACCCAGAAATACTTTCAGCATGATTGATCCTTTCTCTAAAAAAAGAAAGAGCAGCCCGTTGCAGCTTGAAAGTATAATACTACCAGAGGGCAGCAGGTCATACAAGATCTCCGTTGAATCATAGCATGGCGCATGGCGATAAGGCATGGAGCATAGGGCATAGAGCATGGAGCGTGGGATTTATCATTTGGCATTTCTTCATTTCACATTTGTCACTTGGCTGCGCCGTCATATGCCTTCGGCGTCAGTCCGCTTCGCTGTCATTTGTTGTAAGAGGTATAAGATCGCGGCTAACCTTCGACAAGCTCAGGTCGTGGAAGGGGAAAAGGGTAAGTAACTACATTCAGTGAGTCTGTAAGAAGCTCTCCATCTGTGTTATTAGCTTAGAATGCTATGCTTGGTTGCAGGAATTTCAGCTTCAAGGCAGTTAAGCCCAACGTCTTCTTCTAGTCCTTCAATTCCTTGCTCACTTCCATTTGTACAATTAGCCAGGTGCCAGGGAAAAGGTGAGAGAAATACTTCTCGTATGTTCTTACATTAAGGCGAAACAGATAGTAACCCGGGTGTCTCCAAGGGTGGGCGAAAGTGAGTTTTTTCTTCACCATCCTAAATTTACATTTCGTAAAATAACTTGAGCGTGGGCTATTAGTTGTGAAGTAGTCAAGAGATTCCCAAGTTAGGTGCCAACGATGGGTGGGATCACGAAAAGATTCATAATTGGCAAAATAGGGCGTCCGAATTACAACCTGGCACCCATTCTTGCCAATGCGGTTTATTTCTTCCATAGTTTGCACTATGTCCTTGGCATGTTTCAATATAATGATTACACAGAATAATCTCAAATTGATCATCTCTGAAGGGCCAAGGGATTTTATGGAGGTCGGCAACTACATCCACACCTTCGAGTAGACAAAGGTCAACGTTCAGATAGCCTTCCACCTGCCCGGGACCTGATCCGACATTCAAAACCTTGGGCTGTCTACCCAATGTGCTTTTGAGGTCTTCAATGAGCGAAATGTCTTCTTGGTATTGACGCGGAATGATTCTCTCCCTATACGAGTGTTGCTAAAGATTGATATTTTTTCTCACAGTGGACTAATCGGGTCAAGACTCTTTTTTGCATATGAGATTTATTTCGCATCCTTCTGGCCGTGATTTCCCAATTTGCGAATGTGGTATAGAGTTAGCCCTAATGTTGCATAAAAATCTGGTTTACGTCGATTTTGCTTCTAAGCTGCCTTTTGCACTGCCTCCAAGAAGTGCAGAAGATCTTTGCGAACTGCTGGGTTTGCGCTCATGGTGAGTGTCAGTTGGCCCTGGGGTCGTATGAGCCGTCCGGCGCGTTGAATGAAGCGGTGTCTGAGGGTATCTAGAGTTTGGAACTTCCAAGCTGCGGGGCGTTTCGGGCGAGCTCGCAGCAAGGGTGGATTTGCCAGCATTTGTATTTCTCGGGCTAAGTTGTGAGCCATCATCGCGCAAAGGGTATAGACCTGGTTGCCTGCCAAGCGCCGAGTGGGAATGACATTGAGGCCACAGTTGTTTTTGGCCTCGCCGAAGATGGCTTCTTGGGAGCTGCGGCCATTATGAAACAGCACGACGCTTTTGGCTGAGTTGGTTTTGTTGGTAACGATAACCTTATATTGGTAGTTGAAGTCACGTGGTTCAAACAGATCAAGTTGCAAAGGGCCTTTATATTGGCTTTTAACTCTTCTGCGAGTGAAAATGAACCGATATTTCGTCTGCCACGATTTTGGCTTCCACCTGGCCTCAAAGTATGACCACTGCCTATCAACGATCCGCCAGCGTTGTCGCACCTCAATCATTTGTTTGAGCTCTGCAAATCTTTCGAAGGGGACAGAGCCTGTAAACTGCACCTTGTTGGTATCAAAGACATCAAATATCTCCTTGTTGAAGAAAGCTGCATCGATTCGCGATTCAAATCTGGTATTCGCTAGCTCGCTTCGTGCTTTTTCAAAACAGCGCATCATGAAATCAACGGCACCATTGGAGTCATGGACATTGCCAGGGCGGTGATGCACGTCAAAGAATTGGCCTGTTTGCGCGACGCTGCAAAACAGTGGATAGTAACTGCGTGCACCCTTTTTCCTTTTGTTGAAACCGACAGCCGTGCCCTCTGCATGCGCTTTGGTGCTGAGCACGGAGCCATCAAAATCCAAGGTCAGGCGAGCAAACTGTTCTCGCTGTAGTCCTTCGACAACCATTGAACAAGAGAGCGCTCTCAGCTTGTCGACTCCTTCTATTTCCATCTGAGACAGAGCTCGGGAGATGGTGGAAAAATCGGGAAGCTTGCGCAATCCCAACAGGCGAAGAACCAAAGGATCGTCACGGTAATAGTCGATCTCTCGAAGACGGCGAAATCCAAGCAGAAGATGAACGATGAGCAACATGATAACCAGGTGGCGTCCAAAGATCGGTGACATCTTCAAATGAGCGAAACATCGTCTCAGGCGCTCCTTTAGGTTCATTCGCACAAAAAGCACTTGAAATATCACCAACCCTGAAAACGAACTCAGCTTTTGGTCTTCGAAACGAATGGTAGGAATTTTGTGGAACTTTGCCTGAATTTGTGCTTTGCTGGATTTCACTTGCGGTGGCCTCCTGGATCGGGTTGTGTTTTCTTGTCCAAAAACACTTTTACCCAGTATCCATGGGCCTCCGCAAGTCTTTTATTTGTGAAAAACCCGATTTTTATGCAACATTAGGTTTAGCTATCTGAAGTTAACATTGGTCTACTGAAATTTCATATCACATACTCCACACTCTGCGGTTTGAGAATCAGCTACCATATCTAGCGTAGGGTTGGACTATTAATTTCCCAAACACCCTTGCGGAGCTTCGGCTCAGCTTCTTCTTTGGCTTCACCTTGAAGTAATAAATGCTAAATGCTTTTTTATTCCACCCCTTCATGCTGACCACCCAATTATCTCCAGTGGACAAAGGCTCCAATACTTACACCCAGACAAGCCACAAATCGGACTACAGACTCGACCACCCACTCCCAGTTACTGAGCGATTCTTCATCAAACAGGAGGGATTCTGGCATAAGGTAGAACCATACAATTGTGAGTCCCAAAGCTGTGAGGATGACGATCCGCCAGGAAAGCTCCATTTTTTTATTTTTAGCATTCTTTTTTTGTTCCACCACACAGCTCTTTAAACTGGCTTTTTTATTGCACCTAAACCTGTATTCTAGCATTTGAAAACGGAGGCAGCCCTTGACCATTGGACATTTTTGAAATCGCCACCCTTTTGCGTGACATGTGGGCTCAATGCGACCAAGCGCTGCTGGGACCGGATATATGAGGAAATGAGCAAAGATAAACCATAACAGCTTGACCCTTCCCTCTCAGTTTTCAAGATTTTTCCCAAGAGTCTATGATTGACGCTTCTCCCACCACCGCCAAGTCCAGGCGTGATCCCACCACTTGGCACATTACATGCTAACACAGAACTGGAGTAGTAGCTCCGGAATGATTTGTGAGTGCTCAACGGAGACGATGTGAAATCTTTATTTGATTTTTTTTTAAAATTGGCAAAATCATTGTTAATGGTCTTACTGTGGGTTGCTGTTTTTTTCTTGCTTACCGCAGCTGGTATTGAGTTCCTCTCCCACAAAGAAGCAATAGATCTAAGCGCTCAAATGAATCCCTCCTCAGATTTCAGAGCACTTGCCCTGGTTGACAAATTCAAAGGGATCAATTCAGGCAACGCTAAATTGATAGCGTTTGAGGATATTGATCTATTTAAACGTGATAACCCAAATTGCACTTTCGCATTAAAACCCTTTGGCGGGTGGGTGCATTTTGGGGAGTATGAAGGAGTTAGATTTGCTATTGAAAAGCAATCACCAGAAAGACAAGAGGTTAAATTGACAATTTCACATGGGTGCGATTCATATTTCAGTCATTATGCAATCGAAAATAAAATAATACATCCAATAGACTCACTTTCGCCTTCTTTCAAAGTCCTTGCTCTCGTTGATAAATCAAAGAGGACTATTTCAAGTAATGCCAAATTGCTGTCATTTGACGAAATTGATTCATTTGTGCTGGCGAATCCCTACTGTACTTATTATCTGGAGCCTCATGGTGGCTGGGTGGAATTTGCTGAGGATGAGGGGGCTAGATTTGATATTGAACGACTGTCGGCTGGGAGGTTGAAAATTCAACTGGATACATACGGTGATTGCGACCGGTATTCCAGTCACTATGAGGTGGAGAACGAAGTTATATATCCGATAATGACGCCTCCGTCTAGATTCAGAGTCATTGCTTTAGTTGACAAGTCAGAAGGTATTACGGCAAACAATGCTGTATTGATGCCGTTTGATTATATCAATTCATTTAAGCACGATAATCCAAATCATACTTTTTATCTTGAACCTTTTGATGGATCAATACAATTTGGCAGATTTGAAGGGGCTTCTTATGTTGTTAAAGAAGCACCTTCCGGAAGAAAAATAATTGAACTGTATACATATGACGATGATAATCGTTACATAAGCCATTATGAGATAGAAAATGGAGTAGTATATCCAGTATATTTTAGGATGCGCTATTTTGGTTATATGTTTTCTGCTGCACCTGTCGCGTTTCTGCTGACTATATTATTCTTTTTTTGCACAAAGATTATTGGAAAATTAATAAGCAAAAAATTTTTTAGAAAAAACAAGTAATGAATACTGCATCGTGATTAACTGATGCCGTCTCTATTTGATTGGAGAATGGGATGTCCGACTTATCAGCACAAGAGATCTACCGAAGAGTCAAGGCAAACGTTGAAAAAGTAATGCGAGGGCAAGCGGCGGCTATTAGAAAACTTCTTGCGGGTTTTGCCAGCGGAGGGCACGTGCTTCTGGAGGACTATCCCGGCACCGGCAAGACCACCCTGGCAAAAACTCTGGCGCTCTCAATTGAGGCGGAATTCAAGCGCATCCAGTTTACTCCTGACCTGTTACCTTCGGATATTCTCGGGGTCTCAATTTTTGATCAAAAGGAGCAAGAGTTCCGGCTTCACCAGGGACCAATCTTTACCAACATATTGCTTGCCGATGAGATAAACCGGGCCTCACCTAGTATCTAGTTGCATAAATCAGAGTAATTTTTACTGAGCCTTTTCGGATAAACTTCTCGCTTTCGCCACTCGAAAGGGGCAGCCTCTCTGTTATAGGTGGCAACGAAAAGGTCGATAGCATTACGAACCTGTTGTGGTGAGGTGAAACTAGCACCTTTGAGCGTTCTGCGGCTGAGGATGCTGAACCAAATCTCAATCTGGTTTAGCCAGGAGGCGTGGGTTGGCGTGTAGTGAAAGCACACTTTTTTGTGGCGAGCCAACCAGACATCGTGCTTTGGTTTATGGGTGTTGAGATTATCCAAGATCACGTGAATCTCCTGGTCGGGATAGTCAGCAATGACTTCGTTCATAAAATCGAGAAACTCCCGACGTCGCCGCCGTTTGTAGTGGCCGGCTTTGACCTGTCCTGTGGCCACATTCAAGGCGGCGAACAGGGTGGTGGTTCCGTGTCGCTTATAGCCGTGGCTGAAACCGGTAAGGGCTTTGCCATTGGGAAGCCTAAGCCACCCCTGGGCTCGCTCCAGTGCCTGGATGTGAGGCTTTTCATCCACACAGATTACAACCGCACTGTCAGGGGGCTCCAGGTAAAGACCAACGATGTCTGCCGCCTTCGGCGCAAATTCAGGGTCTGTACTGATACACCACGATCGTCGACGCTGCAAATGGATGCCATGCCGCCTGAGCACCCGCCACACCTGGTGTTTGGAGACATCTCCCAGCGTCTTGGCCAATAAGCTCCCACTCCAGGTGGCATGCCCGGCGGGAGGTTCACCGTCAACTGCCTCCAAGATCCTTCTGTCGGTGGTATCGTCATAGACCTTGCGAGCACCAGAACGCGGTGCATCTTGCAGAGCTGCCATACCGTCTTTGGCAAAGCGAGTTCGCCATTTGCTCACGGTAGCCGGCCGCACTTTAAGGTTCTCGGCAATCACCTTGGTAGCTTCTCCTTTCGCAGCCGAGAGAATAATCTGCGCTCGCAATACCAACCGCTGTTCGGTCTTGCTTGAGCGAACCCACTGCTCCAGCGTTCGCTTGTCCTCTGCTGTCAATTTAATGGGGATTGCTTTTCTACTCATGCAACCCCATATACTATATAGCGCTAAATTGTGCAACTAAATACTAGAACGCAATCGGCCCTACTGGAGGCAATGGCGGAGAAGCAGGTGAGCATTGATGGTAAACTTTGTCGCCTCGAAGATCTTTTTTTTGTCATTGGCACCCAGAACCCGGTGGAATCGCGTGGAACCTATCCGCTTCCCGAAGCCCAGATGGATCGTTTCGCCCTCCAGTTTAGTCTCGGGTATGTATCTGCACACGAAGAGGTTGCTGTTCTCACCGACCAAAGAAAGCGCCACCCCCTAGATGACATTTCCCCCTGCGCCACGGTGGGGGATGTTCTCGCCCTCAAAGAAGAGGTAAAGGAAGTGCGTATCAGCGAAGAGCTGAAGCGCTATATAGTCGACCTTGTCAACTCCACCCGCTCCGCCCCGGGGGTTCAGTTGGGTGCAAGTCCGCGAGCATCCCTTGCCTTGATGAATCTAAGCAAGGCCCTTGCGCTTTTTGATGAACAGGAGTTTGTCGCCCCAGAACAGGTGCAGGAAATTGCCGTGTCGGTAATCGCGCACAGGATGGTACTGGATCCACAAGCCCGTTTTTCCGGCAGGACGGCTGAGGCGGTGGTGGAAGCAATTCTTGAAACGATTCCTGTTCCGGCGTAGTAGAAGGAGTTTCTTTGCTGCTCCAAAGGTTCGTCTACAAGAGTTTTCGCCTGTACTATTCAATATGGCGCTGGTATAAACGTCGATTCAGCAAGGCAGGGTTGCTGGTTGCGGGCGGAGTGGCAGCTTCGGCTGTGGTAGGGCTGGATACCAACCTGACCGTGGCATATCAGGCATTTACTTTTCTTTTCGCACTCCTGTTAATCTCAATTGTGTG
The DNA here is from genome assembly GCA_963712115.1 of uncultured delta proteobacterium. Classification (GTDB taxonomy): domain Bacteria; phylum Desulfobacterota; class Syntrophobacteria; order BM002; family BM002; genus BM002. The sequence goes on from CAVQGX010000053.1 coordinate 11,962, forward strand.
GAGTCTGTTCTTTCGAAACAACTTTACGGCCAAACGAATCCTGCCGCGGTTTGGTACCGTGGGTGAACCTCTCCTTTACCGCATCGTTGTTCGTAATACCGGCGCAAAACAGCAAAGAGACCTCCGCATCTTCGACAATTCAGATGATCCTCGGCCAACCTTCAGAGAATTCGTGGAGATTGCGGAGCCAAAACAAGAAAAGCGCAATCTGTTTGACCGCATAATAGGATATCACCGTTGGCTGTGGCTGGTATCCAGAAAAGAGGGAGGAGTAAGCAGAGAGCGCACTTTAGCGACTATTGCGCCTAAAGGTGAGGAAGAAGTGCAGGCTGAGATCTTGCCGGGGCAGCGAGGAAATTTGAACCTGACAAGCCTCGCCATTGCCCGTCCTGATCCCCTCGGTCTGCTCAAAGCCTTCGTCGCACTACCCGTGCAGCAATCCGTTTTGGTCCTTCCCAAACGTTATAGTCTACCCCCCATCAATCTCCCCGGAAGAAGAAAATATCAACCAGGCGGGGTGGCGCTAGCCTATTCTGTGGGGGACTCCCAAGAGTTCATATCCATGAGAGACTATCGTCCGGGAGACCCGTTACGCCGCATCCACTGGAGGAGCTGGGCTAAGACCGGCAAACCGATGGTCAAAGAGTATCAAGACGAATTCTTCGTGCGACACGGACTGATTTTAGATACGTTCCAGAACACAGAGAAGAGTGAGAAATTTGAAGAGGCTGTATCGGTCGCCTCCTCGTTCGCCTGCACAGTGCAAACTCAGGAGTCCCTGCTCGATCTCATGTTTGTAGGACCTGAGGCCTATTGCTTTACAGCTGGAAGGGGAGTCGCCCACACCGACAGAATGCTGGAGATTCTAGCTTCGGTGCAGCCCTGTCAGGACAAACCTTTCAATACCTTGCCTCCCACAGTTTTTGAGCGTTCTTCCCTTTTGAGTGGCTGTATATGTGTCCTCCTTGGCTGGGATGATGAGAGACAGGAATTCATTAGAAATTTGCTGGAGCTTCAGGTCCCGACATTGGTACTGGTGATAGCGGAGGCGGATGGTCCTCCTACCCTGGATCCAGGTCCCATGAGCGGAACCCCGGAGCATCTGCTCAGGCTGGAAGTGGGCAAGATTGAAGAGGGACTGGCTCAGTTATGAAACCACCTTCTTTTATCATCGGCGCAACCCTAATTTTCTGGGGCTGGCAAACGGGACTGCTGATACCGGCAGTGATCATGGCGCTGGTATTTGAAGGATCGCGTTTTGTTGCTTTACGGTGGGACTTTTCTACTACTGATTTTAATCGCATCTCAGATTTGTGCACTGTCATTTTTCTGGGGATGCTTATTTATACCTTGGCCTCTAAAAGCTCGGCCCCCGCCATCCTGGTGCTCCTGCAATGGCTCCCCATGAGCTTGTTCCCGCTTGTGGTCTCCCTGGCATACAGCACAAGTGAGGACATCGATGTCAGCGCCCTTTTCTTGATGATGAGGCGAAAAGGCTCGGGAGAGCAAAAGAAAAATCCCATAACCATTAACCCCACCTACCCGTATTTCACTCTCTGCATCCTCTCCGCCAGCGCTGCCAATATGAGGACCATATGGTTTTACCTGGGCCTTGTATCCCTCTCTGCCTGGGCCCTGCTGTCCATACGGCCCAAACGGTATTCAGTGATAATTTGGGCTTGCCTGCTGCTTGTGGCGGGGTCTGCGGGCTATATTGGACACGTTTGGCTCCACCGGTTACAGGCGATTGTGGAGAACAAGACAATTGAGTGGTATAGCCAGTTCCTGGAGAGGGAGCCTGATGCCTATCGAAGCAGAACCGCGATCGGAGAAATAGGAACTCTCAAATCATCTGACCAGATCCTCTTTAGAGTGAAGGTGGACTCCAAGCACCAATCCACCCTTCTCTTGAGAGAAATGAGCTTCAATGTCTACAGGCTACCCACCTGGTTTGCCAGACAGTCCAGTTTTAAACGTGTGCAGCCAGCCGACGACGAGTTCAGTTGGAAGCTCCAGACCTTAAGTGGCGTGGTGCTGCATCACAAAGAGGGCACTGAAAGCAGACTTGCATCGAATCTTACTGTTTCCTCGTATCTATCTGGGAACAAAGGGATACTAAAACTTCCCATGGGTGCTTTTCGGATTGAACAGTTACCTGTCGTTACAATGGAACAGAATCAATACGGAGCCGTCCAGGTGGAAGACGGCCCAGGTCTTATCACTTATCGAGTGCACTATGCCCGAAATGCTTCCATCGACAGCCTGCCGACTAAAGCCGATCTGATCGTTCCTCCAGCGGAACAAAGTGTCATCCAGAAAACAATTGCTGAACTGGGACTGCAAGCTGGTTCTCCGGGGGAGATCATTGCAGGTATTGCTTCTCACTTTAAGAAAAATTTCAGCTATTCGCTCACTTTGAGTAAGGAAAGCAGGAAAACAAGCGCATTGGGGGATTTTCTGCTCACCTCCCGCTCGGGCCACTGCGAGTACTTTGCCTCGGCAACTGTGCTCCTTTTAAGGGCGCTCGATATTCCGGCTCGCTATGCCACAGGGTATTCGGTTCACGAATACAGCGATTTCGAAGAGGCCTTCTTGGTGCGACAACGCCATGCCCATGCCTGGACGCTGGTTTACATGGATGGTGCCTGGCACGATTTTGATACCACCCCCGCCGCCTGGATGGAGCTTGAAGCGAGGACTGCCAGAAAGTGGGGAGGACTGCCCGATCTCTGGTCGTGGTGCGTTTACAATTTGTCGAAGTGGCGGTGGAGCGAGAGAAAGGGCAGCGCAGCAAGTTACATCGGTTGGATGCTCATACCGCTGGTAATATTTTTGGCCTGGAGGGTTTACCGCAAGAAACGGGTGAGCCGGGTGGAGATGCACGAAAAGTACAGCGAGGCTGAGGCTCGCTCCGGAGCGGACTCGGAATTCTATTTGATAGTGGAAAGACTAAACAAGTTAGGTTTTGTCCGACATCCGGGGGAGACGTTCTCAAACTTCATTGAGAGAATCGAGGAGGGTCAGCCAAGATTGACTTCCATTGAGACTCTGCCATCTATCCTGAAGCTTCACTACCGCTACCGTTTCGATCCAAGGGGTATCAGTCCGGCCGAGAAATCGGCATTACGGTCGAATGTGCAGTCATGGTTGGAAGGGCAGGAGGCAGCCATTGCAACTAGGCACTAGGGACTATGCAGTAGGCACCAGATCTTAGCTCCAATAAGGCTTCTGGTCACTACGCTGCGCTGTCATTTTTTGTAATAGGTAAGGGCATCAAAAATGGTATGATTTTAGGCTTGAACTGGTATTTTTGGGGTCAAAAAGGGCGGTTTAAATCTATCCCGGTGATTCTCAGGCAGACTTTTTGAACCCAAAAACGGCAATACAAGCGTTGATATGGAGTGTTATAGAGACGTTTATTCAAAGCCATTAATTAGTGTCCAGCCGGAAACCAAAGATTTCCGGCTGGAGCTGTCAGTTTTCAGCAGTCAGCATTCAGCTTAAGTTATTGGATTTATGTATATTTAGCTGAAAGCTGAAGGCTGATCGCTGATGGCGAGAGTCCGAAAACCGTTGTTTTCGGATGAGCACCAATTAGATATCTTTATCCGACCCTAAATTAAATGAAGGACCCTATTCTATGAGCAAGAAAAACCGTCATAACATCAAGGCGTATCTCAGCGAGAAATTTCTTAACAGCAAGGACGCCAGGGCCCTGCGCATCCTTTCCGAGTACCTGGAACCAGAGAGCCGTCTTGGCCACTATAAGGTCAACGACACTATCGTGTTCATGGGGTCAGCCCGCATCGTCTCCAGCGAACAGGCCCATGAGGCTCTAATGGCGGCCGAGGAGGGGGAGGGCGACATCGAGCGCGCCAGGGTGGGAGTGGAGATGTCGCTTTATTACGAGGCTTCTCGAGAACTCGCTCGACGACTTACGCAGTGGTCCAAGAGCTTGAGCGAAGAGGAACGCCGCTTCGTGGTCTGCACCGGAGGCGGGCCAGGCATTATGGAAGCGGCCAACCGCGGTGCCTCTGAGGCAAAAGGACTGAACGTGGGACTGACGATCTCCATCCCCGTTGAAGAATTCGTCAACCCTTATGTGACCCGCGAGCTAGCATTTCACTTTCACTATTTCTTCATGCGCAAGTTCTGGTTCGCCTATCTGGCCAAGGCCGTCATTGTCTTCCCCGGCGGATTCGGTACCCTGGACGAGCTGTTCGAACTTTTGACCCTGCTGCAGACCCGCAAGATGCGCAAGCACCTCCCTGTGGTACTGTTCGGCACGAAATATTGGAGCGAAGTGATCAATTTCGATACTCTGATCCGCTATGGCACAATCAATTCTGAGGATGTGATGTTGTTGCACCGCACCGATTCGGTGGATGATGCTTATGAATTTCTTGTGAGTGAGCTGAGTAAATACGCCGAAGTCGAACGCGGGGTCAGGCTGTAGAAGAGGGGGACGTTGTCGTCTTTAGTGGTCTGTTGTTACGGGCTTCACCTCGAGGAGTTTTCCAAACAACAGCTGAGAAGTGTTCTTGCTTCGGTAAACCACACCATATTGTGCCAGACTACATCCCAGCCGAATGTGAATTAAGGGATGTCATCTACACTTTTGCTCTGATCGGGATGACTTTGGATTTCTCGATCTTATATCCTCTTAAACCCGCCCGTAGTACCCATCTCACTTTCTCCTTGGTTGCCCACAAGTGGAATTTTATTTCTCAAACTATGACCCAAAATGCCTAGGATTCCATACCTGATTTTCAGCATAATACCGGCTAAGCTATTATAAAAAAACGAAAAACCAACTAGACTCCTGCCTGGCACAATTATTGTTTAGTCAAGATGCAATGTGGAGGCGAGACTCAGCAGTTGGGACAGAGAAAGTTTGCGGTGCGGGGGTCGTGGGTTCGACTCCCATCGCCTCCACCAAACAAGGAAAATATTGAATGATGCTCCCCTGCTCACAATGTAGGAAGATATGTTTTCTAGATGACTTCCATGAGATTGACTACTCTGCTGAGGGATTCTCTGCGTTCTGCAGCAAAGAGTGCAAGGATAATTGGGACTCAAGAGTAGCTCCAGAGTATGACTCTGACTGCACTTGTGAGGGGTGCAAAAGGACACTCGGGCAGGGAAAATCACCTGTTGAATTTTGGTTCTATACAGAACCTTATTATTTCTGTGGTCAGATGTGCAGAGATAAGTGGTTACTGGGCATTTCAGATAACCGGTAGCCAAATCAGAATCACCTGTGAGATGGGAAATAATTTGAGAGTAAACCGAGGCATTCGGGCATTAATAAAGATTTACAAGAATATATTTCGCATTCCAGAGAACCTTAATCACTACTCAGAGAAAGACTACAGAGCTGCAGAAAGGAAATTCCTGAAGCATGCGCTAGAACAGCGCAGAATTGAAAACGAGGAAGAACTTTTCGAAGAATGATACCTTCGCCTACTCCAAAAGATTTAACCTTTATGATCTTCCTCGCTTTTGCCTGGTGGTTTTTTGCCTGGTGGTTATTGTTAGTGGGGATAGTCCTCTAAATGGCGCAGCAGTGAAAATAGAATAGGTGCATATTCATTTTTCAAAGAGCACTGCGGAGGGACGCAGAGACAGTGAGGTGAGATTTATGCCAGTTTTGGAAATTCCAACTCTGAAAAATCCTTTTTGCCGCAGAAGCGGACGAGACAAAAGAAGCGGCATAGAACGCAGAATAGGTGTGGACTCCACAAAATACTCTGTTGATCGAAGAAGTGGGATTGACCGAAGAAAAGGGCAAGATAGAAGGAAGCATGACTACTGGAATACTAACTACCGTTACTGGTATGGCAATAAATAATAATCTGAGATAGGTTGTGCAAATTTCCAACCTTCTGTTATTCATTCTTCCAAAAACAGTGTTAAGCTTCGGTTCCCCTTTCTTGTTGTGTAGGCCGTGCTGCTTGTGATAAATTCCTGGTGACAGGAAATCTCCTTCCTGCTGGTGCCCCTGGGTCAAGTAACAGTAGCGCCGTTGCTTGGCCCATTTTTAGCCCCCATTGGCCCTAACTGGACTGGTCAGTGGGGGTTTTTTTGTTGTCTGCATCTTTACTAGCGCTGAATGGTCTAATAGTCCCTAGCTTTCTTGCCACTTCCTCTCATCTCGTGTTAATCTAAAAGTACATTTTCTCTTACGAGCACCTGTTCGCACATCTCCTTTGGCTTTGTGCAACGCTGGCCCGATAGTTGCCAACAAGGTTGATGCTGATAAACCCTCCAGGGCACCATTCCGACAGCATTTACGTGGATGCTTGTAATGCAGCCACTTTACATAGATAGTAGCGATAAGCCATCTCAACGAAAACAAAGGTAAGGGAGGTTGAGTATGGTTGTGTGCGAGCTGTGTGACCAGGCTAGGGAACGGGTTTATTCATGTATGAAGAGGATGGAAGGGCAAGTCCCCTTCGGAGATGAGAAGCATCTCGACATTCCAAATGCCCCTTGCCATGACTGCGGTGTTGGAATAGGTGGATTTCATCATCCCGGTTGCCGTAATGAGCAATGTCCTAAATGTCAGGGTCTGGTAATATTTTGCGTATGCGAGGGTGGAGAGGAATACCGTTGCTTGCCCGGTCAAGGATGGTGGAACAGGCTACCTCGGGAGATAGAAGACTCAGTCGCAAATAGTAGCTAGCCCTGCATGACGTCTTTGTCGTCCCTATCGGTAATTTTACGTCTGGTCGGTGGAGATTTTCCTTTTCTCCACGTTGATAGAAAACCATATCTTGTGCCAGATTAAATTCCAGCCAAGTGTGAATTAAGGGATGTAATATAAACTTTCAGGGTGATATGGGTAGGCGTTTATATAATTCATCAAATGTTGAACGAGTATAGTAGCCATCACTGGTCAATAATCTCCAGAACCACATTCTTCCTGAACTTGCCAGAGGCACCGTTCAAGATGGTCCGCATGGCCTGGACATTGCGCCCTTTCTTGCCGATTATCTTGCCCATGTCCTCTTTCGCTACTTTCAATTCAATCACTAAAGTGTGTCCTCCAGCGATCTCGGTTACTTCCACGTGTTGAGGATTGTCCACCATCGCCTTCGCCATGAATTCAACCAACTCTCTCATCGCCGTAACCTCTGTGCTGATCGTGCTTAAACGGAACTTCAGAGCTAACAAAACTAGTTTCTACTTGTACTTGTATACATTCAAGCCCATTTTAATGTGGCTAAATTCCTCGCCAGGCACGTTCACATTGCCAAGGGTGCTGGCAACTACAATGGTCTTACCTGATTTGCTAGGACCGTGATCTTGTGTTAGGTCCACGGTGATGATGAGGTTGTTGCCCTTGACTTCCATCTGTACGTTTTTCATACTCTAGCTCCCCCCTCTTTGTTCATAGCCGCTCGTCTCAATGGTATTATTGCCAATATTTCATACTACCATAACCTTTTGAGAATCCTTAATTCTTAATCAGCAACTTTGGCGATGCTCCCCTCCTGTTGTTGACAAGTGATTTGTCCGGTTCATTTTGACAAATGAAATGTCCGCTCCATAGTTTTCAGTCCTCCCCCTGTTACCATGACGAGGCTTTAGCAACGGGGATACGGTTGGATGCCTGGAGTTCAGTGCTGTGAGTTACTTGTTTTGGTACCGGCTTTCCTTTGGCATTGTAGCGACCCAGCAATCTAGTACCCCACCAGACAGTGTGTGTATTATCGAGGTGTTTTCGCACAATAACACGTAAGCCTGCACAGGAGGCTCTTCCTGGCTGTTTGTCTATTTGGAGTCGCACCTTGTTCATGACCACAGTATTGTCTTTAGCGACAGTGCGACCTTCTTCGAGACAGAGAATTTGGTTGAGGTTAGCGTTGCCAGCAGTGACAAAAGCACTTTGTGGGAGAGCTGGCTCTCTTTTGAATTCTTGATTGTACTGAGGCAAAAAGCGCTGACGCAGATACCGATTTGCCCCTTTGATGGTGGAGATTCTAGCGATTCGCAACTCATTAACCAACCGATCCTGTAGGGTGCGATTGATGCGCTCACTTCGTCCTCGTGCTTGCGGCGAGTAGGAGGGAATATGCTCTACGCCGAGACGAGCCAAACAGCGTCCAACTTGGGTGAGGTTTTCCTTGTCCACCCGACCTCCTGCCTTGGGAGTATGGAAGGCCCAGCTGGCCCGATCGGTATGCAGTGCCATGGGGATCCCGTAGGTTTCTGTGACCTCGCCCAGGGCTGTCATCACCGCCCAGGTGGACTCTTTTTTCCACAGCTGGGCATACAGAAGACCGTTGGTGGCGTCATCGACTACGGTAATCATCGTTTGGTATTGCTCTGCGTTTCGGGCCAACCACCTATGACGGCTGCCATCCAGATGGAGCATTTCTCCAAACAGGGCCCGGCGCTCTCGTCTTTTGCGGTGTCTGCCGCGTTTACGTCTTTTTTTGACTAGGCCTGCTTCCTGGAGTGCTTTTTTGACAAAGCTGTATGAAAGGCTTACTTCATGTTCTCTGCGTGCAATCCCATGGAAATGGCGGACATTAAAGCCCTGATATCGCTCGCGGTAGAGGCGAAGTACCTTCTCAACCTCTGCCACCGGTGCCCGACGGGGCGAGGGTTTTCCTGCACGACGGTCCAAAAGACCGTCATAGCCATAGAGCTCGTAGCGCCCTCTCCAACGCCTCAAACTACGTGGGCTTATCGCCAAAATGTCAGCTGCTTGTGTCCACTTCAACTGTCCGCTCATCGCTCTAAGGATCACTTCTTGAATCTTCATTGCCCGCTCCAGCGCGGATGGCCCGTACAGTTTCATAGGCAACCCTCCTCGGTTACCTTTGTACAGCCTTCCGCCGAAAAGCGGACATTTCATTTGTTAAAATATGCGGTCACATTATGTACCAACTACA
>CAVQGX010000054.1:0-20925 GCA_963712115.1 uncultured delta proteobacterium
TCCCATGCACTTCCGCCATTAAGTATAACAATATCAACCACTTAATATAACGTAGACTGGACATGCCCTACCCGCTCTCTACTTGTCGCCCCCACTGGCCTTTCCTGGCTCTGTCAGTGGGGGGCTTTTACTTGCAATTTCTTCCCTCATTTTGTAACCTGACCGCTGCTTAATTTCCTGCAGTAGAGAATTTTCGCAAATCTCATCTGATTTCTTGCTGGTTTGACCCGACTAAATGAGACATTCAAAACATGGGTCTGACCAAAAAATTTTTTGGACGCCTATTAATTGAGGCAGTCACATCCAATCTAACCTATGGTGAATGAAGGGGAGATTATGTACAGACGAAATATTACTCTGATATTCTTATCTCTCACTCTAATTTTGGGCTTTAGTGCGTCTTTGTTTGCCACGGCTGATTTCCGCTCTGGCATCGATGATATTGTGAAGCAGATAGTTGATTCGATGGAGTCGGAGCAGAAAAAGAGAGTGGCGATTATGGATTTCAGGAATATAGACCACTCAGTTAGTGAATTAGGTATGTATCTTTCAGAGACGCTTATTACCAAGCTGTTTCAAACCAATAAATTTAAAGTAATAGAGAGAAGTCAACTTGACCAAGCCTTACAGGAAATAGGGCTGGGACAAACAGGGGTTGTGGACCAGAAGACTGCTCAAGAAGTTGGGAAAGTACTAGGAGTTGATTCGCTGGTTATAGGTACTATTACAGATTTGGTTGATAGTATAGACGTAAATGCCAGACTGATTTCTACGGGAACAGGAGAAGTTTTCGCTGTAGCATCGTCAGAGATTCAAAAAAATGTAGTAGTTGCTGCATTGATGGGGCAAAAGATCAAGAAGAAAGAACCTTCCCTTGCTGTCACAGAGACCCCGAAGGTAACTGAACAGACCGAAGAGGTAATACCTGAGGGATTTAATTACCTTGCTGTTAATAAGAGCGGTGCTCAAACTCTACTGACTGAACTGAGTTGGGATGTCAAAGGAAGAGATTATTTTACTTTTAATAGAAAAGGAGGGGGTAAGACCAAAGTTAAATTTAACGACTGTAAAATACTAAAATTTTTTGCCGAAGAAAAGAAAGGTAGTGGTTATATAGTCATGGAGTTAACAAATAAGAGTGGGAAGAAATATGAAGGAACCATTTATCACTACCGCTTTTACGGAACCTCTGATTTAGGAGCGTGGCAATCTTTCCCCTATGAACTAGAAGCAATATATGTGAGATAGAGGAACTATCCCATGTTACGTCTTGGCATAGATTACGGTGGTAAATTCACTGGCTCCGCTTGTTTATACTCCCAACATCTTGTGCCAGAGTAAATTCCAGGGGAGTGTGAATTAAGGGATGTTATCTAAATTTCTATAGTGATCGAAGAGCGTCTGCTTAATTCATTAACCGAAAAGTCACATCTCCTTTTCATACCTTCAATCCTGGCCGATATTAAGCCTAGGCGGAAGATTCCAACTTCTTAATCACAAAATATTTGATTATGATTGGTATGATTTCACAACTTTGTCCTGAACATAGTCAGTTACATGTATTTGTTTTGCTTTGATATTTGGTTTTCTGCCAAGATAAATGGAGCAGAACAGGTATTTCTCGAATTGGATTGGTTGCATTGACCATCTGCGTCAGCGTGCTTATGCTTTTTATGAATTCTAATCTATCACATCCTTTGCGCTGTATTTTGACTCTGAGGACAACTATGGGTAGCTGACTCCTACAGGTAACTTATTACTGCGGTTCGAAATAAGGGTTTGGACAAAATGGAAACGACGAATTCGAATGGATCTCCAAAAAAGAGTTCAAAACTGACATCCTTGGGCAAACGGATCATCCTGATACTTCTTGGCTTTTTGCTTATTTGGCCACTCACAGTCGGTATTTACTGGCTGATTTACCGCGGATATACTCTGATCGATCCTGCGCGGTTCCCGGAACTCGACAGTGCTGTTCAAAGCGTCCTCAACGAAACGACGCCGGAATCCGGTGAGCCACACAAAGGGGCTGCTTTGTCCGCAGCCATTAGGAATCGCCTCCAGGAGGAAATGTCTTCGCCTCTCGGCTGGTCGGTCAACGACTTGTTGATCTCACCCACTCGCTGGCTGGACAATCGCGCCAACCGCCAGCGCGGCACCATTTTTGCCACCCGAATGCTGGTGAACTTTTACCCCACCCACCTGGCCAAATACGGCTCGGCAGATGCGGAAAACCCACAACTGAAGGAAGCCAGGGAAAAACGGTTTGCGTTCACAGAAGACAGCTGGTGGTTTCCGTCAACGGAAAAAGAATACCGTAAAGGCATCGCGTCACTGAAAAAGTATGAAGCCGATCTTCTCGAAAATAAGGCGGTGTTCAATATGCGCTCGGACGACATGTACGACCTGCTGGTGTACATCACCGGCAAACAATTTCTCGATCAGCCCCTAGGATTGCTGGTACAGACTAACGCCGAGGTTCCCTACTTCGAATTGGACGACCGGATCTACTACACCCAGGGGGTCGCGCTGGTTCTGCGCGACTTCTTGACGGTCCTCTTTCACCTTTATCCTGAGATTGGAGAGAAAGGCGGGGCTGAAAATATTCGCATCGCCATGCGGGATCTGCATCAAATATGCACCTTTGACCCCCTGATCGTGCTAAGGGGCTCCCATGACTCGATTATGGCGGACCACCGTGGCAAGATGGCCCGGTACCTGATCTCCGTTCGCGAACGTCTCAATGACGTTGCCCAGTCAATCCGACGCTAATCCATTTCGGTCAGCCCTGCCGCGGCGAAGAAACCTTAAAGGATGAATTCACTCAAAGTTTATATACTTTAATCTGCACTGCTGCCTTTGAGACCAAGCTACAATATCTTGGCTTAGACTAAGAAAATGCGGAGTCCCTGGCTCCGCTTTTTTTCTCAACATCTTGTGCCAATATAAATCCCAGAAGAGTGTGAATTAAAGGATGTAATTTAAACTTTTAGAGCTATCAAGGCGAGTTTATATTGCTCATCAATATATGTAATCGATCTTGCCCCTATACGATGCCCTTAATCGTTGCGAAATATTTTCATCAGCCCATGGCTTAGTCTATACTCTCCAACCCAAGGTAATCTGCCTGCACCACTGCAAAGGATCAGTCAAGTCACCAAAATCTCGCACATATTGACAGAAGAAATAATGTGGAAATGTAATTTTATACGAAATCGAAAGAAAATAGCAGCAAAACCAAGATATCGTTGAACCGCTAAATTGCATGTATTATGGGTATCATATAGATATTTCTCCATTTCTTAAACATTATAAAAAATATAAATATCTTGGTATGTTACAGGGCTGTCAAAAAAATTCTCCTTGATTCCCCAAGGGTTACTCTCTGTGCATAGCTTCTGTAGATAAAATTTATTTTTTGGCGCAAACTGCATTTGAAGGATTTAGAATATTGGCTTATCTTTCAAAATTATCTTTTCGTGTGGTGCCAATTCCGAGGGCGGATATAGCTGGCTCAGAATTTATCATAAAGGGGGGTGATAAAGGGCAATTCATTGCTGCATAGAGATCTTATGAGTTTGTGATTGTAAACAAAGCAAGCAAAGAGGGAGAGGAACATGAAAAGAGCGACTATCATTTCTTTAGCTTTGATTCTGGGTTTTTGTCTGGTAGCAGGTGCTTTTGCTGCAGATAAAGATGCTATTCAGAAACAAGTAGATGAAATTGTTGTATCCATCGATAGCGGAAAAAAAGCTGATGACTTTAAGGATGCAGCACAAAATAAGCCCAACTATGTATTTATAATGGAAGAAGGTGGACAGATGTTGGTGCATCCGTCATTAGTTGGGCAAAGCCTTAAGGATAAAGCAGAGCCTGTTTATAATGAGTGTAGTAAAGCGACTACCGATGGTACATGGGTTGAATATGAGTGGCAAGGGAAGCAAAAAAACACTTATGTAAGAAAAACCAAGGATGGTTTAATAGTCGGAAGTGGATACTGAGAGTAATTCCTTTTTGTCTAAGTATCTTGTGTCAAAGGTTATAGAGAAATCGTGGTGTCGCCCATAGAAATTATTGTTTTATGGGCGACATTTTTTTCATATGGAGCCTCTTTCAAGAACTCAAAACTCCTGAAGATCATCGTCCTCAGATGACTCGAAGGTAAAGACTGCTTCTAACCACTTAATGCAGCGGACGCGGTAAATTGTACCGCAAGATTTCACCCTTCCGTTAGCATATTAAGTCCGCATCGGTATCCCGAAAGTTCACATACCTTAAGAGCCTGTTCACTAATGCCTCAAGTTTCTTGATCTATCAGAGTTTATTCCATATTTCTGGATGATACTCTGACCATTTTGATCTACTTTATTCTTTTCCAATACTATTCGATAACCCATTTCGTCCAATATAACGTGGTATTTCCCTCCATAACTCTCAAACGCATTTACTAAATCATTCATGTTGGCAATTCTTTTACCATTAACATAATATACAATTTTGTCATGTACGTTATGGTAGCCCACGTTAATCTCGTCAGCAAGAACTTTTGACAAGATAACCATTTCTCTCTTGTCTTCGGTGGGTTGTCCATAATAGTATTGATTTAACAAATTTTTTGAAGCCTCATGATGCCACTTATCGCCCCACAACTTTAGGAAGTTTACCGTCAATGGCTGAAATACCAACCCCCCCAGAATAAAATATGTGGGGGCCACGTCATATTGTTCATACGGAACTAATTGGAGAGGATTCGAAGGCTTGGATAGTTTCACCCTAAGGGTTATTACTTTATTCTTTCTTAATACCTCAAACTCTACTGTATCATTGATATATTTATTTTGAATTAGATAATTAAAAGATGTCCTTTCCCCCTCCCTAAACTCTATTGTCCCATCGTTTTCGACAGTTTTTCCGTCAATTGAAAGAATAATATCTTCTGTTTCAAGTATCCCCTTGGCTGGGGAATCGGGATATATATTGTATACCAACACCCCAGTCTGTTGGGCGGTCATATCATATTTGCGCTTTATGTCTGGATTCTCCATATCTTGCCAGGCTATCCCAAGATTTGGTATTCCGTCATAGTTGCCGTCTCTTATGTCAGTCAAAAAATGGTCAACGATAGGAGTTGGAACCATATAGCCAATATTCTCAGCATCGTTCCCTGATCTAGACTGAAAGGCTACTCCAACTAGTTTGTCACCCCTGATTACAGGGCCACCACTATTACCAGAGTTAATTGCAGCATCAATTTGGCAAGCTAATAAATCGGCCATGCTGTGGGTATATTTACGATTCTCAACTCTAGAAACAACCCCTTCGGTAATGGACAATTTATCGCCACCTTCTGGAAAGCCGTAAACTGCAACCTTATCCCGAATTTCTGCCAGAGATCCGATGTCGATGGGTTTGACACCAGAGAAGAATGAATCATCATTTACTTTGAGGATAGCAAGGTCACACTCGTGAGCTACAACTTCTACTTCTGCTGTATACTTCTTCGCCTCTCCTGCTCTCCTCACCTGAATAAATGTCTGATTTGCTACCACGTGGGCATTCGTTAGGATTCTTTTCCCTCTAATAATACATCCAGAGCCGTTTCGCGAATTTTGCCCCATCTTTTGCCAGGGCTCATAGTAGTCATATTTATTAGTCACAGTGTATATTTTTACCACTGCATCTTTTATATATCTATTTGCCCATGCAGTTGGGGTACTAGCGAAACTTAAGATCATCACCAAAAAAATCATTTTGCTGCATTTCATTATCGCCTCCAGTGGGAGGAGTATTTCCTATTGAACAAAGATAGCGTCACTCTTGGCAAAACAGGACTATTGTGATGAAACAACCAATGAATCTAAGCAAAAGCAATGCCAAGTTCAACGTTGAGATTCTGCTTTTATATAAGCCTACTTTAAAAAGACCATATATGGTGGGGCAATCTTACCAATTGAGGGATAATCAATGAGGTTTTCTATGAGGTATGATCTTATCAGAATTTGATCTTTAACACCGAACTCCGCATCAGCCCTCTGAAAGTTTGCATTTCATACTTTAATCCACACTTTCCCTTTTGAGACCCGACCACAACATCTGGGATTGTTGAGCTATTCATTTTTCAAAGAGCAATGCGGAGCTATTGCGGCTCCGCTTTTTTGTTGGCTTAGACAAAAACGGGAATCTAAAGAATTATGGAAAAGAACCCTGCCATAAATTGATTGGCATAGACCTTGCGCTACCCACACTTGTAGGCTAAAGCTTCTCCTTTACCACATATCACGAAAAGGGTTGCTATTAAGGCAATAGCAGCCCTTTTTGCTCTACGAAGGCTAGGGTTAGGCCATTGGACTGTGTACACAAAAGTATGAATTTACATACCGCAAAAGTGATTGAAAGACGACAATATCCTAGAGTCAAGCTTGTAGATACCGTCTTCGGAAAAACCATTTAAGCAATCATTGGCGAGGGAGGTGCAAAATGCTTGTGAAAAGAAAACAACAAATATCTCCTAGAGCTGACCTTAGATGGCAAGTGAACGCAGTAACTCCTAAAGGTCCATTAGAGGGAGTAACAAAAGATATTGGTACAAGAGGAGCTTATGTATGTTGCGCTAGACCGCTGAGACTAAATGAAGTTTTTCATATGTCCATAAATGCCCCCGAAAAATCCCTTCATGTCAAAGCCGAAGTTGTCTGGTCGAATAAATACGGCCCTGATGACGAAATTAACCCTCGTGGTATGGGTGTCCGCTTCCTAAAGATTTCATCTCAAGACCGAAAATTCATTGCTAAAGAGGTGAGCCAGCAGAGTGATGACGCACCAGAATTTGAAAAATTAGAAACTCTTACCCTGGAAGTGGGCGATGACTAACTGAGGTTTTTCTTTGACTCCCTCTCTTGCTCTTATGTTCTCCTATTCCATAAAGTGAATCCTACCCTCGCCGTTAAAGACCTATTCGTTTTTGAGAGAACACTGCGGAGTCACTGGCTCCGCTTTTTAATTTGCATTGGGTTTGCATTTGTGAGTCCGTGGGGTGAGCGTGGGGTTCATCCTGCTGGTGTGCAGATGCCCCCATCGGTTTGGTAACTGTCTGATGGGGGTAACTTTGTGACTCGCATTGACTTGATCATCCACAGCATTTGGTACCAGATTATATTTCAAGCGAGCGTAAATTAAGGGAAACCACAGTCCGCTCCCACCCCCCATGCTGCCTACTTACTGAAGTAGCGTGGCATAGGCTTTGCACTTCGAATCAGGCTAAAAATCGGAGGTTCCTGTCATGAAAATGAAGCAAAGAACCGAAGTCATCGTATCAATATTGCTCATTGCTCTTTTCGCTTTAATGCAAGCTGCAACTGGATGCGGAGGCGGTGGAGGCGGTGGGGATGGAGGAACCGCTCCAGCCACAATAGACTCCACTACAGCCCCTCAGATTGCCACCGGCTTAGGGAATATAGCAGCGAGTACTCAATTAACCATTACTACTATTGGTTTGAACACCGGAAGTGGTTTGTATTCTCCTAAGACGTTATTGCGTCACGTGGATCGTCTTTGGACTAGACAGGACGTGGCCATCCCCGGGACCGTACAACCACTTGGATATGATTCTGCCACTTTCCCTTGTGCAGATGGAGGCGAGGTTACCATAAATGTCACGTGGGATGGTCCAGACAACCCAATAGATTGTAGTGAAATGAACAATGTAAACATGGAGTTTGTTTATTCCGACTGCCAAGAGGGTATGGACACTTTGAACGGAACCATGGGGCTCTATGTGCCAGGTGACTCTTGCACAGATACACCCTCAGCTTTTGACATCTCGTTTACTAGCTTCAGATACCAGAATCCGCCGGAAGGCTCTGATTTCACTGTTAACTTCACAATGGTTTTTAATGGCCCGCAATACGACACGAATGACTACTTGGTGGGAGGTACAGTCTTATTTAACGGATCTATGAGCGGTTCTTTGGAAGGGACTTCAATGAATGTTACTTTTGACGCTTTGAATTTCGCTATGGCCGGAATGGCATATGATGCATTTGATGACATAGTGGAAGCGACTTTTACGATAAATGGTTCTATGTCTGGCAACATTGATGGGGATCAATTCAGTGAGAGATACCGCAATCTAGTTGTTCATTACGAACAGACTGTTCAGGGAGTTGATAGTGGCGAGGAATTTACTGTGAACGGCGACTACGCAATAGGCTGTCTGGGTGGTTGGACCACTATTGAGACTTTGGTACCCGTATTTTGGCCAGATGGCGGTCATTGCCCAACCTCTGGGGAGGTAAGGATTTCTGGGGACGGAGAGGCCACAATTGAATGTCATAGCGATGGGAGCCTGACAATTTACGTGGATGGAGATACCTTAGATTATGCAAGCTGTGATGATCTGCCTCCGTGTATATGAATTAATGCTTTAACAAACACAGTATTACTAACACTTCCGCAGTTTCGGGCAGGGTCATCTTGGCTCTGCCCTTTTGTTTGTAAATTTTGCATTACATACTTTAATGCACAGTAACGCCCTTTTTTGACCACCTCTCCATGCAGTATTATGCTCTCCAAGGCGGAAAGTGGTGATTAAGGGATGTAATCCGCAGTTTTGCACTGGCCCTTTTCTTGCAAAAGTTTGTCTGCGTATTTCAGGTTGTGATCAGAGCGGATATAGGTTTCGGTGTTTTCCGTTTTTAATATTGCAGATGTTATCGAATAAATAACTGTAATTTCTCATAGTTTACGATACAGACATGAGACTTTCCGCATTATAAAGCGGATAATACGCCGTATAATCTAAGATTAGGCAGCAAAGATGAAATGACCCAAGCTTCCTCACCTATCAGATTTATCTGCTTCTTGGTAGCCACCCTGTCCGTGTTTACATCCGCCCTGCAGGCCAACGCCGGAGTGCGGATCGCCATGGCCGACGGCCTCGAACCGGGGCGGCACTTCCTGGTGACCACTACGATCTTCAACCGCGGGTTTGATGGTTTCTTTACAGAGCGACTCGACAGTTGCTTTTTGACCTCAGGCGAGAGGAAAGATATCACCTTACTGGCGGTCAAGCCGTTTTTCTATGATCGTGTCTCCGCCGACGCTGTTCATCCCGGCTTTTATGGCGATAGCACTAAATCCTATAAGGTACCGTTTGCACTGCGTACCGTAGTCCTGCCGACCCTGCGCCCACCTAGTTGGCGGTACTTTTTGGACAGCGGGGCGCCGATTAGGAAAGGCGGTGTTGGCATCACCCCCAGTAACGTCAACGACCACTTCCATTTAATCTTGCACCAATACCTGCCAGCCTTTGATCGCGCCGGCATCAAGGAGGACTTGTGTCAATACTTGCCACTTCTGCATGAAATGGCTGCCTTTGCTCACAGCGAACAAGCCTACGAAAACAGCAAAGCCACCTTGGACCGACTCTCTGGCACGACCCAAGAGAAATATGTTGAATCCCTGAAAATAACCGTGGAACGATATCGGAGGGAGTTGGATCAGCGGCTCAAGGAGATCAAAGCATGGTTGGCACTGGAACAGAGCAAGCGGGCGCCGATGCACGACTGGATGGTTCATTTCCATAAGGCCGATTATGTCTACCGAGAGATGATGAATGATTCAGACCACAAACGGATACAGCAATGGTTGGAAAAGAACGGTGATTTTCCCCGCGAGGCAACGCTGCAGTGGACCAACGCCGAAACCGGTCTACGCTACATTTTGCACCTCAAAACCGGTATCACTGGGAAATGGGGCTCCGGTTACAGTACTGTCTTAACCGTCGATCTTAATCCGATTCTCGGGTTAGAAAACCATCAGCGGTATCTGAAGAAGAGCTATCCTGATTTCTATCGAAATGCAGGGGGAATGTGGAAATTAAAATAGGGTGTGGGGTTAAAAAAGAGAAATAGACGGCGAGAATGCTTGACAAAACTCTGCGGCGGATGGCTTACAGCCCCGCCGCCTAGCTTGGCCGTCATGCATTCAGAGAGATTCGGCAGACATGGCAATGAATGACAGCCCTAAAGATCGAAGGGGGTACGCAGCGCACGCAGCGTGGGCAGTGACTGCCGTCGCCGTGTCCCTTCTCATGATATTCACAATAAACAAGGGGCATCCTCCTTTTATAGTCTTCCTTCCGCTGGTTATTCTCGTCTGGGTTGTGGGGCACCTTGCTATCTGGGGCGTCGCGTGGCTGGTTGTCAAGGGTCGGCGTGTTGCTAGCGGAACCCGAAGTGAAGGCAGATCTTGGCCAGTTGGCCTCAGGCTCGCTGTAATTGGTACAGGCGTTCTCACATCGGTAGGAGTGTTTCAAATTCTAGTGACAGGTTACCTGGGCAGGTTGTATCCATATCACTATGCTAATCTTTGGGCGCTCATGCTGGTCATAAAGCTTGTTCACGCAGCGTGTTTTGTGGGACTGCTGTTACGACAGCGGTGGTCACGTCACATGAGCGCGCTGCTAGCGGTTGGGTGGGCGATGTTATTGGCGTCGCAGATATCAGAGCATTTGCCTCCAAGGGCTCCCTCGAACATCGCAGAATTAATGATCGCCTTCGGGATAATGGTGTTTCTATTCATACTCGGTCTTCACCTTGTTGTTTCACGCGAAGTGAAGTCGTTTCTGAAGAATTAAGAATGCATAACAAGCGCATCGAGGGGACCGACCGCAAGTGGCGATTTTCTTACTTGCACCCGGCCCCTCAGGCGCAACGTTATGCATAAGAGATTATGAAATTCCTCATCAGATCAATAGCATTTGTGATAGGAGGATATTGTTTATATAAATTGTTATCAACCTGGCGAGCGATAGTATATTTCTTTGCAGACTTCTTTCGAGGGCCTGTTTCACCAGACATCGAACCGTGGTTTGCAATCCCATTGACACTGCTGACGATCTTGCTACTCTTCGCAGGAGTTGTTTCCTCATATGGTCTCTTCCATTTATGGCAGTGGGGTAGAAAGTTAGCCATCGCTGTATTGGGTCTCGACTTCCTCTTGCGATTGTACGGCGCCATAAATGTGTCGACTTACTCACTGCGCCATCCGGAACCCCCGCCCATTCCAAAAGATGCCGTAATCGTTGGGACCATCAGCATGTGGCCGTCCTACATTACCGGGATCATCAGCCTTATTTTCATAACCATATTAACGCGAAATTCAATTAGAGATGAGTTCAATGGAAAACCCATCGAACAGATTGATGCGGCAAATGCATAACCCTTATAAGGCCTCCCCTTGTCAAGGGATAAAGGTATCCTGGTAACGAAAAAATGTTTTTTCGTTAGAACGCCTGATGCTGCCGTAACAAGGTTCAGCGTTCTGACTTGGTTTCAAAAGTTCAGGTTTACAGAAGCCGTGTCTGCACCAAACACCTATCGACGCTCATGCCGCTCTATGTGAGGCAAGCGGCGTTGGGCCTGCTGGATAAAGGCCCGGACCTAGAAATATATCCGTACCCGCATACCGGCCCGATCAAATCGACGGGATCATGGTAATTACCAGTCCCAGTTAGAGCGGGGCTCGGGGACGGGGCAGAACACGGAAGCCGTTGTTCTGACATCATCGGTATAGAAAGATAGGGGCCAGGATGTGGATCCAATCAACTCGTAGGGACTCAGGGTTATCTCCTACGGTACCGTTTGCACTCTCTGGTGCAGTCGGTTGGACTTTTTCAGGTTCCTTGACGAGGTTGTCCCTTGGCGTTCCAGTTAGACGAATGGGCTCACACACCCTGCCCCGAGCTGTTATGTTTCGTTGAAAAAGACTTTCATACTGAATGGTTCCTTTCGTTTGAGCATGAAGTAGGCGGCGCGGCCGATTTTGTGAGCCAGGATTGAGAGAGCCTTTCCTTTGCCGTATTTGCTGACCAGCCGGGCGTGGTAGTGTTGCGCTTGCTCGTTTCCTCTCAGGAAGAGACAAGCCGCTTCAGAGAAAGCCCACTTGAGGTGAGCGTTTCCGATCTTGCTATTTTTGGTACCGAACTTTTTTCCAGCTGATTCTCTGGGGCATTTGACCAAGCGGCAATAGGAGACGAAGTCCTGGACTCTGGGAAACCGTTTGATATCGTGGATTTCATAGAGGAGAATGAGACCGAGGATTTTGCCGACTCCGGGGATACTTCGCAAACGATACCAGCTGTAGGCATCGTCCACTTTGGCCTTTTTGACGATATAGAGTTCGAGGTCATTGAGGAGCTGGTCGTAGAAATCGAGTAGTTGAAGATCGACCTCGATGCTTTTGCTAACGGAAGGGTCGGGGAAGTGTTCGGCAACACCTTCACGGTTTGCCTTGTAGGCGAGTTTTTTGCCAAACTCTGGTAGATTGTATTGGCTGTTGGTGTTTTGGATATGGGCGAGGAGCTCAGAGCGTTTACGCATGAGGTGGTTTCTGCGGCGCAGCAGATCCCGGGTTGAGCGCATCTTTCTGGGGTAGACGTAGGCCATGGGGATGTTGCCTCCGCGAAGCAGGGTAGCGATCTTCTTGGAGTCGATTTTGTCGTTTTTACTTTTGCCCCCATGGATAGCCTTCATGTAGAGGGCGTGGCCGAGGACGAAAGGGATCTTCTCTTTGGCGCAGAGATCAGCCAACCAGTACCAGACGAACATGCATTCGACGGCGACAACGATATCCTCCCGAAAGGGCTCGATGGCTTTGAGCAATGCCTCTGCTGAGGCTTTCCTGTTACGGTGGAACACTGTTTTGCCTTGCTCGTCCACAATGCAGATGTACATGGAGCGGGCGTGAAGGTCGATTCCGCAGTAATAGTTGTGTTGTTTGGTGTAGAATCTCATTGGGCTTCCTCCTTTGGTTGAAGATTATGGTTAAGGGACAAACCACATCTTACTATGCCATTGGAGGAGGCCTTAATAAGTATCAACTCGCTGCAGTCGGACGGGGCAAACAGTTTCTTTTGATTTTCGGTACTGACTGAAAATTACTTTAATCCACACTTTTCCATTTAAGACCAAGCTACAATATCTTGATTTAAAATTAGAAAATGCGGAGTCACTGGCTCCGCTTTTTTTCTTCTCAACATTTTGTGCCTGAGCAAATCCCAGTAAAGTGTGAATTAAGGGATGTAATCTACAGTTTCTCCTCAGTTGCCTCCAATACTTGATCTCATTTGACACAGTCCACCTAGTTGTCATATCTTAAAAGCAGTTCACGCTCCTTATATTGCTCATCTGCGAGTGACATTCTTTTCGTAAAGCATTCACAAGGCAAGTTTCTTTCTCTAGATATATTCAGAACCGCACAGGCCTACCTAAATAAGTAAGGCATTTCTTGTCAGTTGCATTGGTTTCTCCATTACTGGTCGTTTATTACTCAGCAACCAGGGAGGTGAGGTGATGGCCGAGGAAAGATATGGACTGACATTGGTGGTTTTGCCAACTTTTTTATTTTCCGGAGGTGTAAGATGCCTGTAAGAACTGCAGAAGCCGAATGGAAAGGGAATTTGAGTCGTGGCTCTGGACAAATGAAGTTGGGCAGCGGAGCTTTTGAAGGATCTTTTAGCTTCCCATCTCGATTTAAGGATGGACCGGGCAGCAATCCGGAGGAACTAATAGGCGCAGCGCACGCCGGCTGCTTCTCAATGGCGCTGTCCCATATGCTGTCCGAGGCTGGCCATATACCGGACGTGGTCCACACCAAGGCCAAGGTCCATATTGATAAAGTGGATGAGGGTTTCAAAATCACCACTATTGAGTTGCAGGTGGAAGCTAAGGTCCCCGGGATTAACGAAGAGACTTTCCAGGAAAAGGCAGAGGCTGCTAAGGAAGGATGCCCCGTTTCCCAAGCCCTGGCCGGTACGGATATCAAGCTGGAAGCCAAACTCTTGAGCTAGCGTCCGTGGCCGGTTGCAAAAAGAGCATGGGGCATGAAGCATAGATTAAGGAGCCAGGATTCAGAATTTATGTTGTCTGCTGTCGGATTTCACAACCATAGTGGTCTCGAGCGTTTACCTCTAATCATTAGCAAGCATACGATGGAGAAAACCTTGGCTGCGCTCCCCCCGTGGGTCTTTAGAGTTTAGCGCAAGGGTTGTTGAAAAGCGAGAGCAGAACGCTTCTGAGAGGCTCGCCTGCCATTTCGGCGAATGCGCTTACGTTTTTACCCACTTCCTTTTCGAAGTCGTCGTTGATTTTTCGCATATCTTTCTCATTGCCCTCAGCCATGGCGCTGGACATTTGCTCTTCATATAGTTCTACTTGGCCTCTTATTACTGTGCCCAGTTCACCCAGGTATGTTTCCATTTAAACACTCCTTGCTGCTCGAGCCCTTATCTTTGACTTACTAAGAGCGCTCATATTACATCACAAGTATCCAACCTAAAATGGGGTCTTAGCAGTATTTTGTCCCCAGAAAAGGTGTAGGAGATAACGGAGGTATTTTTATATGGCAAGGACGGAAAATAAGTTTCAGAGACTTATTACAAGTACCCAGATAGCCAAACGCTTCCTGTCGGTAGCATTTGGAACCCATATGTTACTGTGAAGGAGCTTGGGAAAGGACAGAAAAAGGGGAGGGAGACTCTATGAATACCAAGTCCAAGCCAGTAGTTAAAACAACTAAAAGGATTCCCAAAAATTTTGACATAGATTCCTTGATGCCCAAGGGTATGAAGAATTGGTTAAAATTTCGCTCTGAGTTGAAAAAGCTTGGATTCGAGCCAGATGAGATTAAGAATCTCTGGGGTCACTATGTAAAGGCAGGAGTGTTGGATGAGGGCATTTTGGCTGGTAAGCCTACTAAATCTACTAGCTCAGTAAAACCTAAGAAAAAACGGAAAACTGCTACGATTAAGCCAAAGTCGAAAAGAGGCAGATCCCAGCAAATAGCTGCAGCGGGGGACTTCTTTGTTGCCGCAGAACTTTCCCGCCGAGGTGCTCATACCGCAGTTTACCTTGGCAATATGCCACGAATTGACCTTTCTGCCACCAATATCGATCAGACAAGGGTAGTGAGCATACAGGTTAAGACACGGAGATCTGGCACATGGCAGTTGAATAACCAAGATGGCGAGCCACGCAAGAAAAACCCCGAAGAGGATCGTTTCTGGATTTTTGTGGACCTTCTGAAGAACAAGCTGCAACCAGACTACTATATTGTGCCTGAGTGGTGGATAAAAAATGACATGTACGAGGCTCATTTGGCTTATGAAAAGAAAAAAGGTAGGAAAGTCAAACTTCCCTTAGAAGCTGGCCATCACAGTATTGCACTAGATCGTATTTGGAAATGGAAAGACAGGTGGGATATCCTTGGCCTTGATCTTGAAGAGGTGAAGGGGGTAGAGTGATCAGTCAAGAACTTCTTAGAAAAGCTTGTCGACGAAGTGCTCTTTGGATTGTACGCCGAACCCTTTTTTTAATTCGACCCCCCACGTGTAGTAGTATTCTTTCCAGAGCCAAAAGTGTGAATTAAGGGATGTAATACAAAGTCCGCTCCCAGCCCCTCCATGCTACACACACATTCTCTCCCCGATTGCCCGCCTGTTGAAGAAATCCACAAATTAAGTCCAAACCCCTACTAAAATGGTAGTTTTTCTATTGACTCTAGCTCGACTCATTCCTATCCTTTTGACCGAATGTTTTTACTACTAACACGGTTATAGGTAACTCGGTTTAGGCATTCTAAAAATATGGATTTTAGGGATATTTTGGACGTGTATTCATAATTCGGCATCAATATTCATTAACAAGACTTCACACGTAAAAGTATAAGAAAACATTCTATCCTCGTATTAAACAGGATTTAGCTTCACAAGGAGGTTGAAAATGAGTGGTAAAATTAAATCGGTATTCTTTGTTTTGATGACAGGGTTCATGTCACTTGCACCTACCGTACAATCTGCCGAAGTGAAAATTATGACTATCCCGGTCACTGAGCAGATATACATGATTACGGGAGAAGGCGGTAATATCGGCTTGTTCATCGGTGCGGATGGGACATTTTTAATTGACGACCAGTATGCTCCTCTAACGGAGAAAATTGTAGCGGCCATCAAATCGGTTGGTGGTGATTTCCCCAAATTTCTGATCAATACCCATTACCACGGCGATCACACTGGCGGAAACGAGAACCTGGGTCAAGGAGGAACCTTGATTTTTTCTCACGATAATGTACGGGAGCGTTTGAGCACTGGTTCCTTTATCGAGGCGTTCAATACGAAGCGGGAAGCTGTTTCCCGGGAAGGCTTACCGGTCGTGACTTTCTCAGAGGATATTAGTTTCCACCTTAACGGCGACAGTATCCGTGCCACCCATGTGCCCCACGCCCACACCGATGGTGACAGCTTCATCCATTTTAAGAAAGCCAATGTTATTCACGCCGGCGACATATTTTTCAATGGTTTCTATCCGTTTATCGATGTTACCCATGGGGGTTCCCTCAAGGGGATGATCAAAGCTGTCGACAAAGTTTTAGCGCTGGCTGATGACAATACAAAAATTATCGCAGGGCACGGCCCCTTGGGAGATAAGGCACAGTTAACACGTTACCGTCAGATGCTCGGGATCGCTTATGAACGCTTGAGTAAGCTTAAAGCGGAAGGAAAAACCGCCCAGGAGGCGTCCGCCACCAGACCCCTAGCCGATCTTGATGCAACTTGGGGCGATGGGATCTTCAAGAGCGATCGCTGGATCGAGATAATTTACTCCGGAGTCTAAATGGTAAAGCGGGCTGATTTATTTAATGCCTCGCAATCAATGAATCGGACGACAATAATCTTCGAACCAAGAAGTCACAGGCTTCTAACCATTCGCTGCAGTCGGATGCGGCTAACAGCTTTGTTGATGCTCTGGACTGTGAATTACATACAACTTTTGTTATTTTGAAAAAGCCACAACATATTGGGTCGAACCAAGGAGGAGTATTATCCCCGCCCTGCAGAGCTATTTATTTTCCAAGAACTATGCGGAGCCGGAACTCCGCATTTCATTTTTCGATACCATTTAGCAACACCCAAACTGTCCCAAATTCCTCTGAGGTGGGGATTTTTCTATTGCCTTCATTTCACATCTCATAAAATTTACTTTCTCAATTGCAAATATTCGCACTTCCTCCTTGCAACTCGCCACGCCTTTTCGTAATTTGACCAGCGGCGCATCAATTTTACAGTGGTAGAATCTTATGGCCAATCCTGAACACTTGGTTATCCTCAAAAGAGGTGTGCAATTCTGGAACTCTTGGAGGAGCGAGAATCCGAATACACGTCCTGACTTTAGTGGGGCTGACCTTTCTCAAATCAGCCTGAGGGGAGCATTTCTTGCTAGTGCTAACTTGGAGGGTGCTTCTCTCGTTTCAGCCGACTTGGAGAAGGCGATTATCTGGGGGGCTAATCTACAGAAGGCAAACCTTCAAACGGCCAATCTTGAGGAAACAGACTTTTTTGAAGCTAATCTCAAGAGTGTGAATCTTTTGAGAGCCAAAATGCAAAAAGCTGACCTGACAAAAGCGAATCTGCAAGAGGCACTACTTGCTAAGGCTGATCTTGCCTGGGTGAGGCTCTGGCAGGCTAATTTGAAAGAAGCGGATTTATACAAAGCTAACCTAAAGAAAGCCAATCTTTACGGTGCAAATTTAGAGGGTGCTGACCTTCTGGAGACTAACTTCACTAGAGCAATTCTTTTAGAAACAAAGCTCAAAGGTGCTTTAAATCTATCTGTTAGACAAATTTCCCAAGCCATGACATTACACAAATCTGAGTTGGAAGAAGCCTTAATGGGGAGGCTGCAAGAAGGTTATCCTCATCTTTTGGAAAGGCCAAAGTCTGGAGAGTAGCGGATAGGTATGCAAGTACTATATACAGCGTCATAAAGAATTGCGCATAATACTGCCTTCTGGTATAGTAGATATCGGAAGGAGGGAGCCATGCGCAAGCTTGAGATCAAAGATGCAGAGATCATTCGATTGGCAGTGCAAGATGAAATTCTGCGATCCGAGGAGTCGCGATATGACCATCGCCTGCATGGCATACTTTTGGTCTGCAGCGGCTTCAGTTGTTCCGAGGTGGCAGAGCTCTTCGGGCGCAGTCGACGCACGATTCAGTACTGGGTGCGCCGTTTTGAGCAGAGCGGTTTTGCAGGACTGGAGGAGGTTCCCCGTTGTGGACGTCCACCAGTGCTGAGCGAAGCTCTGTTTCAAGACGTTGGCAAAGATCTTCGCCGTTCGCCTTTTGAGTTTGGTTATACTCAGAACCTGTGGGACGGAAAGCTTCTCAGTCATCACTTAGCTCAGATCTACGGGGTGGAGCTCAAGCTACGTCAATGCCAGCGCCTGTTCCACCAGTTGGGATTTCGCCGGCGCAAGCCGCGTCCCCTCATTGCCAAAGCCGATCCGCATGCGCAACGAAATTATAAAAAAACTCAGCCTCCTGGCCAGAAGAGACGACGTTGACCTGTGGTTCGAAGACGAATGCCATTTCCAGCAACACGGTTCGCGCTGTACAATGTGGGTACCTCCAGAGGATGTAGATCCTGTGGTTTTGCATGCACCTACAAGGAAAAACGTTGGAGTATTTGGTGCAGTTTGTACGGCAGACGGACGTCTGACCACCGATCGCGCTGAGAAGTTCAATGCGGAGACATTCCTTTCTTTCTTACAACAACTGGTGCGCCGTCGCCGCAAGGGCCGCAAGATGGTTGTCGTTTTGGATAATGCCCGCTGGCATCGTGCCAAACTTCTGCAGCCGTGGTTGAAGAAACATCGTAAACATCTCCGACTGGACTTTCTGCCTCCCTACAGCCCGGAACTGAACGCTATTGAACGAGTGTGGAAGCTGACGCGCCGGCTCCGCACCCATAATCGTTACTTCCCCCTCTTGGATGATCTGGTGCAGACCGTATTCGATCAGTTCGAGTCCTGCGCGAACCCAACGAAACCTTACGTCGATTATGCGCAATCATTTAAGACGCTATATATAAAACCAAAATCATGCATCTGCCCTATTTACAGAGTCAGTTAACTTGTTGTATTCTCATTAAAAAGTCATCCATACCTCTGATTATATCTATGCCTATAAAAATATTGTGTTTAATATCAGATGTTTGGAAGAAACTATTGTATGCCAACTGTTTGCTGATAAGCATAACTCAAGCCACAAGGAAGAGGTATAGACAATGAAAAGGATCTTATCAATTCTGGTGGTTATCGCGCTGGGAGTCTTGTTATTGGCCGGAAATGCGAGCGCACTGGGGATTGATATTTCGGCGACTGTAAACCCAAATTGGAACGATAGCTGGAATGATGTTACTTTAACGGGGACCGCCCTCTACAGTCTTTACGTTGATTCCACCAGTGCTTATGGTGCCAATGTATTCACTGTCACTTTTGAAAATGACATTTTTGCATCACTAACGAATGGTGACCTGATATCCCCGGGCGGCTGGACTTTATACTATTATCCTGCCCCTAATATGTACAGTGAACATATGCTCGAGGTCGCTTATGGCGGATCTGATGTGCTTGAGCCGGGAGAAACACCACCTGTTTCCTTCTCTGTTGACTACACATTGTTCTCCGCGGACCAGTTTAGCCAGGCCTCTGGGTCGGGATGGGCCTGGAATGAGGGTGGCCGTTGGCAACAGTCAGTCAGCGCAACCAATAATAACGTCTCGCTCGGACCATTTGGAAATCCAAGCGGTGGCACCTCAACAGCCATGACACCCGAACCCGCCAGCATGCTTCTGCTTGGAACCGGCCTAGTTGTAGCTGGACTTGTGGGGTATAGAAGAAGGTCCAAATCGTAACTTTTCTAATTCGATCTGTAGGGTCTAGAAGGTAGACTTAGAAATGGGTCTGCCTTTTTATTTGGAAAGTAAAGATTACATACTGCACACTTTCCCCCTTGAGAACCCACCACAACATCTAGGGCTGTGGGGATATTCATTTTTCAAAGAGCATTAGCGGGGCTATTGCGGCTCCGCTTTTTTTGGCTTTAAAAATGATAGTTTCTCAATTGACAGCGACAGCTTCGTCTGTGATAAAGTTGGCAAACTTTTAAGTGGATAGAACAGACTGTTAGGTCTGAAATCGGCTCTCAATTATCGGTATTTAGATGAGAAACAGAAAATGGATTATTCTGATTATTGCGCTGTTTTTTATGGCGTGCTTATTGGTGATTAGAATGAGGATTGAAGATATTGTTAAGCGAGTTTCGAGTGGCGAGAAAGAAACCGATTATCAAACAGCCATGGGTTTTGTTCCTGACAAAGCATACCCTTGGGTTGCTAAGCTACGGATGAGAAAAATAACCCCGCATGTAAAAGAGGATGATACGGTTTTGGAATACGGTGTTAGGTTTGGATGGAACCTTGCTTTTGTTGGATGCAAAAAGAGACTAGGTTTCGATCTGTCTGATTCGTTGGCCCCTATTGTTCGCGAGCATGGGATAGAGTTTATTAATGATTTAGCCGCTATTTCTGACGATGCCATAGATGTAATTATTTGCCACCACCAGCTCGAACACGCACTAGCTCCAGCTGAAGTTCTCGGTGCTATCAAACGCATACTTCGTCCCAATGGGAAACTGCTATTATTTGTTCCCTACGAAAAAGGAAAAAGAACTCGTCGGTATGAAACTAATTATCGCTATCATCGTCTTTACTCTTGGAATGTTCAGACGCTAGGTAACCTTGTAAAGGCGAACGGATTCAAAGTCATTGAAGGACAGGTCGGAAGGTATGGCTACGAGCGATTTTCGGCGGTTTTGGCTAACTGCTACCAGTTGGGAGAACTCGGGTTCAGGGTCATAAGGAGGACTATTCACTTAGTGAGACCTGGTTATGAAGTTGAAATGGTTGCCATAAATGAGTAGCATCATGGTCTAATAACATCCTTGCCAAGTGGGTCTATCCGTTTTTTTTAAAGAACACCGCGGAGTCATTAGCTCCTTTTTTGGCCTGCTTTGCCGAAACTTTAGAT
>CAVQGX010000055.1:0-64718 GCA_963712115.1 uncultured delta proteobacterium
TCTTCTTTTTTGGATTTGACAGACTCTAGTTTTTCCTTGTCAAACATGCTTCCTCCTCTCTGAATCATCGTGCTGGCTCAGCAAAAGATGTATTTTTATCAAATCGTCAATATCAATTCAACAACATATATTCAGTCCCGAATGCAGCATCGAGCATCCAGTATCCAGCATCGAGTTCAAACTTTGAAGCGAAAAAAGATGACATCACCGTCCTGGACGATATAGTCTTTTCCTTCCAAGCGCACAACCCCCTGTTTTTGCGCTCCAGCATAGTTGCCGGCCTTTTCTAGATCATCATAGGCGACCACCTCGGC
Organism: uncultured delta proteobacterium; assembly: GCA_963712115.1. Taxonomy (GTDB): domain Bacteria; phylum Desulfobacterota; class Syntrophobacteria; order BM002; family BM002; genus BM002. The sequence goes on from CAVQGX010000055.1 coordinate 315, forward strand.
TCGAATGAAACCACGCTCCATGTCCGTATGTACAACGCCAGCTGCTCTCAGGGCAGAGCTACCCTCTTTTATGGTCCAAGCCCGTGCTTCTTGTTCATTTGCGGTGAAAAAGGAAATCAGGCCGAGAAGTCGTGAAGAGGCTTGAATGACCTGCTCCCTGGCGAGGGCCTCGAGCCCGAGCTCCCCCATAAATTCACCGGCCTCCTCTGGAGAGAGCTGCGCCAGTTCCATCTCCAGCTTGCCTACTATTTCCAAGTAAGGCCCCATGGTGCTATCAGTGATTTCTTTCGGGAGGGGTTGCACATCTTCCTCAGGTTGATTGACCAGTATAAGCATAGGTTTCGCTGAGAGGAAACTAAATCCCCGCATAATGGGCACATCCAGTATATCCGCCAGGGGACGAAGAGAATTGCTGGCCTCGAGGGTTGCCAGACATTGTTCCAACAAGCGCACTTCTTCGGTACTCTCCTTCTTCCCCTTCTTTCTCTCAGTGGCAATGCGTTCAAGTCGCTTCTCTGCAACCAGCAAGTCGGCCAGAATAAGTTCTGTTTCTACCCGTGATATATCGCCCAGTGAATCCGGAGGCCCGTGCAGAGGGTGCTGGAAGTTGCGGACAACATGTACCAGTGCATCCACTGGTCTTATGTGATTAAGAAAAGCCTCTCCCAGTTCTTCACCTCTTTGTGCGGCGCCGGTCAAACCACCCACATCCACATAGTCCACCGTGGCTTCTGTAACTTTCTTGGGATTGTATAGCTTTGCAAGAAATGGTAGTCGAGGCTCCGGCACCTTTACCACAGCCAGATTGGGACCCCGTTCAACCGTGGAAAAATCTGAGACCTGCGCGGAACTACTGGTTAGAGCATTAAAAACAGTGGTCTTCCCACAGCCAGGAAGTCCGATGATGCCCAGTCGCATAGCCTGATCCTCAAAACACCGATTGATAAACTAATTAGTATGCATCCGGAAACCGCGTTTTCGGATGTCATTCTGAGGAGCAAGGCGACGAATAATCTCATGGTCAAATGGTTCGGCACAGATTCTTCGCTTCGCTCAGAATGACACTGGGTAGTTTCCGGATGGAAACTAATTAGACTGCGTAAGTGGGGATGCAGATTTGGGTCAAATATCATTTAGAAGTAGATTTTAGAAGTTCTTCCTTAGAAATTTCCTGAGCGGGAGCCCGCATTCCGAGCACCGAAAACCTTTGCTGACCCTCCTCTTTTGTGCTAAGGACTTTACAACAGTGCTGCGTGGGTGTCAATGGAATCACGGAAGCGGCATAGAGCATAGGGTAAGAAGCGAGACGGGCGAGACGGGAGGTCGGGCGAGACGAGGATGTAAATGTGGAAGTCGGAACGCGGAACGCGGAAATATTTCCTGTGCTCAGAATCAACGGGCTAAACCGTTTACCGTTCACCGTTTACCATTTACGACTTGAACGATTTCAACGGTTTTAACGATCTGACCAATAACGCTTGGCTCTATACCCCATGCCCTATGCTAATAAGGAGTTGACTGAAATGACTTTGCAGGAGATTGTGGATGCTATCAAAAAACGTCCTGACTTTGACAGGGTAGGTATGGTTGCCTGTCATAACGGTGTTGTCAGGGCAACTTCCAGGGATGGTCGTAATGTCAGGGGTTTAGAGATTGAGGTAGACCGTGACCGCCTCGAGACGATTCTCCTAGAAATGAATGGCCGTGAGGGAATAATCGAAGTGGCGGTCCATTTGATCGAGGGCTATCGGAAGGTGGGTGAAGATGTGATGTTTGTCGCTGTAGCCGGCGATATACGGGAGCACGTCTTTCCAGTGCTGGAAGAGACAGTGGAGAGGATCAAGAAAGAGGTCACTCAAAAAAAGGAATTCTTCATAGAATAGAGGTTTCAGTGTTCAGTGTTCAGGTTTCAGCATTTGTGTTCTTTCTCCTGACACCTGACACCTAAAACCCAAAGTCGGGTTCTCCTATTATTTACTTTTGATCTTGCCTATCAAATTTAAAATATTCCCACCCAGGATTTTATCGAGATCGGCCCCAGGTAAATTCAGAGCCTCAACCTTGCGCAGCTCATGTCCCGGTGCGCCGAAGGGAAAATCACTCCCAAACAATAGTCTTTCTGGGCCGTAGTGCTGGATAAAGTGGCGCATGTGTTCTATGGGTGCCAAAGCTGTGTCGGCATAGGTGTTGGGGCGTTGCCAGATTCCTGCCCTTTCCAGGGCAGGGTAGGAGCCGTTTAAGGCTCCTAGGTGGGGTATGATAATCACAGCTTCGGGAGCGAGATGTTCAACAAACCAGCAGGTATTGGTAAAGCTCTCTTCCAAAACCACAGGCATTCGCCGTTTGGTTATTTCCTGAATAATTTCCCCACAGCGGGGATCTTGGTAGTGATAGACGGGCTCGTTACTGTGGCGATGCCATTTGATCCCACAGTATTTCTGCTGGAGCTCATCAATGGCGAAGTCGTTCCAAACAAAAAGGTAGGGGAAAATCGACTTGGTTTCGGTTGCCAAATCCAGCAGATAACGATTGGCAGCTTGTCTGGTTTGCATCCACTTTTGGTTGTCCTGGAAATTAGGATTGTATCGATCGTAGATATCTTCCACCGGGGCGTACAGACAGACCCCGTCGATGCCAGCATCTTGGAGAAGGGGTGAGATCGCTTCAAAGGGCAGGTCCACGTTCTGAATGCCGCAGTGAATATGGCTGTCGATTATCTGCATCTCCGCCACTCAACCTTCTATCAAGGTTTCAGGTGTCAAGGCTTCAGCCATTAGGAAAAAGACAACTAACGGGTAAAATCTGAAACCCGAAACCTGAAACCTACTCCACCACAACGACGGCGCAACCTCGTGCTTCCCGAACCACTTTTGTAGAAACGCTCCCCTGTAAAACCTCACGGACGCGGGAGAGTCCACGTCTACCCAAGATCAGGGTGTGGTATTTGCCGAGCTCTGCTTCCTCGAGAATTGCATCGGGAATTTCACCCTTTTTTACCCCAAACTTAGTCTTGATCTGTTCTGGCTCCAGTCCCGCCTTAACGAGGAGATCTTTGGCCTCGCCAAAGAACTCATTCATCTCCTCCTCATCCTCCACTCGCCAATACAGGCCGGCCAGGTCGGGACGCTCCACCTTGCGAGAATCAATAGTTTTGATTTCCTCTTTATCGAGGTTCATGCGGGAAATTGCCGGGAGAATCTGAAAGAGCACCAGTCGAGCTTCTGGGTTTGGTGCAAATAATCTCCCCGCGTATTCAACCGCTCGCCGTGAATTTCGACTGCCATCTACGGCAATGAGTACGTTGTGAAGCATGAGGTTTTTCCTCCCATGTGGTTAAACTTAACCGTATAAGATTGCAGATGTGAGGTCTAAGAAATCGAAGAATCCAGGAACAAGTGGAACTGAGCATAGGGCTTCAAGTGTCAGGTTGCAGGTGTCATAATTCATAGATTTTAAGCCTGAACCCTGGATTTCCTTTAGTCCTATAGGCTAGCAAAAAAGCTTTCAATTTTTTTGAAGTAATTGTTACCTCCGACAAAATATGTATCGTTATGTCCGGCGCCTGGTAAAATTACAAATTCTTTGGGGTTTGGCGCTGCGTCGAAAAGCTTACGACCAAGCTTAATTGGTACTATCCTATCTTTGTCACCGTGGAAAAAGAGGATGGGTACCAGCACCTTGGCAATCTGACCCAAAGCATTCAACCGATGTTCTAGCAAAGTCTCAGCGAAAGGAAGAGGATAGTGGGCCCTGGCCATAGCGCCCATGCTGGTAAAAGTCGACTCCAAAATAAGACCATCGCAGCTTTTCGTAGCTCCCAAATGAGTAGCTGCAATGCCTCCCAGGGATCTTCCAAAAACAACAAGTTTGGAGCCATTTTGTTCAGCCCATTCTCTGGCCACCTCGTAGGCCGCCTCTGAATCAAGATAGAAACCCTTCTCACTGATGCGGCCTTGGCTGCGCCCGTAACCACGATAATCAAAGATAAAGACGCTGATACCCCTGTTGTGGAGTAAGCGCACATTGTCTAGGCGGTGTGAAATATTGCCGGCGTTGCCATGACAGAAAAGGAGCAGGTATTTGGCAGAAGATGCCGGAATCAACCAGCCGTGCAAGCGCACAGAGTCACTGCTGGTAAACCAGATATCCTCAAATGGGAGGTCCAAGTCCACTGGCGTCTGTTCTATGGTGGTGTCAGGGAAAAAAACCTGGCTTTCCACAAACCAATTCCAGCAACCGCTAAGAAAACCCAAGAGTAAGACCCCCAGCAGTAGAGCCCCGATTCGCAGGACCCTAAGTATAACCTTCTTAATGGCCATATCGCCACCGATTGTGGAGCGAGACGGGCGAGACTGGCGAGACGAGCGAGACGTGAGAAGAAAGATTCTCAAACCTCTATACTGCGCGACCTCTCTTCGAGTTTATCCTGAGCTTGTCGAAGGACCCGACCTCTCGTCTCGTTGCGCTGAGCGCATTACGCTTAGCGCTAATCATATTTCCTTAAAGACCTTGGCCAGTGACTCGCCGGCCACGTGGAGCTTCCATTCGTTGAGATAGCCAAAGGGCGTCACTGTAACGGAATATCCTGCTCTCTCCAGTCGATCACGGGCGTCTTGAACCAATTCCTCGGCAAAATCAGCAGAGGCCTTGCTGTTTGAAAGATGATTAAAGGAATGTAAAATTACTTTTTTGGAGTCAAATTTTCCAGCGAGCCATTTGATGTTTTTTACAAGCTTGGTTATTACCTTTCCCCGTCTCTCAAGGTCATTAGTCTCAACGTGATAGAAAACTACCACAGCTTCTTGACAATTGGCCTCCAATTCCTGGTCGTCCACGTGTTCCAGAACCTTTTGGTAGGTTTTGAACCAGAAAGAGGGAGCGTAGAAAAGAAGGAGTTTCATCCGCACAGCCCCTTGGAATAAACTAATCTAAAATCATACAACGGCTGTAAGGTGGTGGTCAACAAAGAGTGGATATTTCCGATTGCGGATTCCGGATTTCGAATTTGAGATTTAAGGTTTCAGTGTTCAGTATTTGTTTTTCCTGAAACCTGAAACCTGAGACCTAGAGCCCTAGCTTCGAATGAAGTCTTTTTCCCATTTATGGAATATATTACCCCTTTCAACCAGGCTTGTTTTTTTCTCCTCTCTACTTAAATGCTTGAAATATTGATAAATCGTCGTATCAATAATTCTGGCACAACCTTTGCTCCTAGTTGATTTTCTCTGTTGGCACTTTCTTACCACAAACAAGGATTAAAATATGGTTAATCCAAAAGAAAGACGGAACTACCCCAGGGCGAAGATCAAGTTGCCTGTTGTGAAGATGGCTGGAAACGGTCTGGTAAACGGCGAAATTCAAGATCTTAGTCTCGGAGGCGCATTTATCCGCTGCTCAGAGATGGTGAACACCAAGGAAAAATTCCACATGGTTATAAGCGCCAAGGGACGGCTAATGTCAATCATTGGAGAGGTGGTGTGGCAAGACGTCAACAAGATCAATAACAAGACCACATTGCGCGGAATAGGGGTGCGGTTTAGACAAATATTTAGTGGAGACCGTAGATTTCTTCGGGAGGTGATCGCCAGTCACCACAGTAACAGACTCACCGCATGGCTTCCAAGAATACTTAGAACCAACCGCTGACCAAATTCAGACTAACCTTCCTGCCCATTTTGCTTCAAAACTCTCAATATATTGTGCTAATTTAGGTTTCAGTGTTCAGGTTTCAGATTTTAGCCGTTATTTGTCTTTTTACTGACACCTGACACCCGAAACCTGAAACCTGAGGGGAAAGGAGAATGTCGACTTTGGAGCCAAGGGTTGAGGCCGTTATAGGCACTGATATTGGCGGAACTAACATAAAAGTTGTCCTGGTTGATCCGCGGGGTGGAAGTGTGATTGATCAGGTCGATCTCAAGACTTCCGCCGAATCAGGAGCTGATGCCATAGTCACAGAACTTGGCACAACTCTAGCCACGATGATCCATAAAGCAAAAGATGATCGTATCCGAGTTGGAGTAGTGGGAGTAGGGTGTGCAGGGGTTATTGATTTACAGAAGGGAGCGGTCACAGTCTCACCTAATCTTCCCGGTTGGGAGGAATTTCCTTTACAGGAAAAGTTAATCCAGATATTGCAGATACCAGTCCGCGTCTACAACGATGTTGATTGTATCGGCTATGCTGAATACCACCTAGGTGGAGGTGGTGAATTGGGAGATTTCTTATGTATAGCACTTGGGACCGGAGTTGGTGGATCCCTTATTATCGGAGGTGGAGTCTGGACCGAAGGAAGCACTACCGCTGGCGAAATAGGCCACATGACCATTCAGCCTGACGGGGAACAATGCCTTTGCGGTAACAGGGGATGCCTGGAAACGCTTGCCTCGGCAGGTTGGCTTGTTCGAAGGGCTGAGAAACGGTTACGGCAAGGGTTTTCAAGCACCTTGAAAGATAGTCTCGAAAAAATAGGAAGCTTGGATGCTGAGTCCATTCAGCAAGCAGCACAAGAAGGTGACTCATTGGCTCAAGAACTATTATCCTTAGTTGGTACTAGCCTTGCGATAGCCATCGCCAATGTGGTCCAATTGCTTGGTATTCGAAGCGTTCTTATTGCCGGGGGCTTGTCAAATAGTTGGGATCTTTTCATAGGTCCTCTCCAGGAGGAGTTAGAAAGGCGACTTACCCTGGTTCGGCCAAGTGAGGTGAAAGTGGTTAGAACTACACTAGGATACTATGCTGGAGCTTTAGGCGCAGCCTACCTGGCCGCCGAAGTCGGAGAACTTTGATGCTCCCGCATCAACCGAGTCAGAGGCAAAACCTTGGATAATCTCGTCGCCGTCGCAGACCAATTTAAACCGCAGGGCAAGGTCGTTGCCGTCGAGGAATATGGAAATGGCAATGTCAATGACACCTTTCTGGTAACCCTGGATTCCAAAAAAGAGAAACACTTTATCCTTCAACGGATCAACGCCCAGGTGTTTCGCCAGCCGGAACTTGTCATGCTGAACATGCGTACCTTCAGCGAGCATGTTCGCCAGCGCCTCCAGCGCGCCCGCCTCAGTCCAGGCCGCCGATGGGAAGTGGTGCGGGTGCTTTCGGCAGAGGACGGTCAGGACCACTGGATTGACCCCGAAGGGTCATTCTGGCGCGGTATTAGCTTTATTGACGGATCGCAGTCCTTCGAAACCATCGAAGATATTGAGCACGCCCAAGAAGTGGGCCTTGCTCTCGGCATGTTCCACAACCTCCTCAGCGACCTGCCCAGCGAGAGACTGGCAGACACCCTGGAAGGGTTTCACATCACGCCCCGTTACCTTCACCATTACGATGAAGTCCTGGCACACAACCGCCCGAGGAAATCTCCGGAAGTGGATTATGGTTTGCAGTTCATTAAGGAGCGAAGGGGATGGGCAAACGTCCTCGAAGATGCCAAAGGGCAGGGCAGGTTACGTCTTCGACCCATTCACGGCGATCCAAAGGTCAATAACGTAATGATTGACAACGCCACTGGTCAGGCAATCAGCATTGTTGACCTGGACACAGTCAAGCCCGGACTGGTTCATTACGATATCGGCGACTGCATACGCTCGGGCTGCAATCCCCTGGGAGAAGAAACCGAGCAGTGGGAGATGGTTCGCTTCGATCCCGAACTCTGCCAGGCCATTCTGCAAGGCTATCTCTCATTGGCAAGAAACTTCCTCACCCAGAACGACTATGAGTATCTGTACGACGCCATTCGTCTAATCTCTTTCGAGCTGGGACTGAGATTCTTTACCGATTATTTGGAAGGTAATGTTTACTTCAAGGCCAACCACCAGGAACACAATCTTGCCAGGGCACTCGTCCAATTCAAGCTCACCGAGAGCATCGAATCGCAGGAAACAGCCATCCGGTCCATCATCAGAGAGGTGAGATGAACGAATACAACTTTTCCCTTCAGCCATTTACCCCAGCACAACCACTGCTTTCTTTGAAGGTCAAGGGCAAGATCTTCCGGCGCTCCAACACACTTGCTCTACAATATGCCCTCCTCGGCCATCTGGGGGAGCTTGTTATTCCCACACCGGCAGACATACCAGCCCGGAAGAACGAACTTTGGAAAGAAACCTGCTTCGAGTTCTTTGTCGCAGTCAGGGATTCGCAACCGTATTGGGAATTCAATCTCTCTCCAGCCGGGCACTGGAACGTCTATCGCTTTGCCGGTTATCGGCAAGGGATGGAGGAAGAAAAGGTTTTTACCTCAATGGACTTTAGCGTCCGGAGGCAACCGCAGTCTTTGCGTCTGGATCTAGAACTCAATTTGGATAAGATCGTTAAGGAAAAGCAACCACTCGAGGTTGCCCTCAGCGCAGTGATCGAACTCAAAGACGGCGAATTGACCTACTGGGCATTGACCCATGGCGGACCGCAGGCCGACTTCCACCGTCGAGAAGGTTTCATCGTCAAATTGTAGGACAGGCTAAGATTTGTTGGATTCTCTTTCATATGAGGACAAACTCGGCGAAATATTATGAGATTCTTCGCGGAGAATAGGGTTGTCGGACAACCTCTTTTCCTCTATTATTTATTAATTCAGATATAGTCCTGCCCAGGACGCGACTCTATGGCAGACGAGTCGACTGCCATACTCCCCATAGGCGCCAAGCTGCACCGGCGCCCCGGTCACTCCAAGAAAGCCCAGGCGCAACACAGTTGAGTTTCGATTCCTTATATGTCGCAGTGAAGAATAAATAAGGAGGATAAGGTGATGACGAACCGCAAAGCATTCATTATTTTAGTTGGGCTGTTGCTGGCAGTACAGGTATTTTTTGTAAGCACGGTTGCGGCTCAGGAGGGAACGGTAGACTCCAAAGACGTTGAAAGACTGGAACGCCTCATCAAAGAACAACAGCAGCAGTTGGAATCCTTGCAGCAACAAGTGAAGCAATTGAAGAAAACAGCTACAGATGCGCAAACCCAGGCCAAAGAAGCCAAGTCTGTGGCCGAAGAAGCGAAAACAACTGTGCAGGCGCCTGTTGAAAAGGTTGTTACCTCGGGTCAGGAGCGGGTTAAACTCGCCATCTCAGGGCAGGTCAACCGGGCGCTGAATATGGCCGATGACGGCAAAAACACCAAGGCCTACTACGTGGACAACGACGCCAGCAACAGTCGTATCCGCTTTATCGGCACGGCCAAGGCAACCGACGATTTGACCCTCGGCTCGCTAATTGAAGTGGCAATTGCTCCGAATGAATCTGCAGACGTCAGCCAGGGCAACGAAGAAAGCGGCGACTTTTTCGACGAGCGCTGGGCGCAGGTGTCACTTGACAGCAAGCGCTTCGGCAAGCTTTCCCTCGGCAAGGGTGCCACCGCTTCGTATGGCAGCCCCTGGGTCGATCTGTCCCGAACCGACGTGGTGCAATACGCCAGCGTCGCGGACATTGCCGCGGGGCTCTTGTTCCGGCAAAAAGATGCTGATGACACCCTCACGGACGTCAGCGTCTCTGATGCGTTCAACAGCTTCAGCGGCTTGAGCCGGAAAAGCAGGGTGCGCTATGACACGCCCACATTATATGGTTTCCGCCTCGCCGGCTCGCTGATCAGCGACCAGCGCTACGATGGCACTTTGTGGTGGGGGGGACAAGGCTTTGGCTTTCAAGGCCGCCGGTGCTGTGGCTGTCGCTTTTCCCAATACGGACGACACCGACCATCAATACGACGGCTCCTTTTCACTATTGCACGAAGCCACCGGCTTGAATCTCACCCTTTCCGCCGGTTTGAAGGAGCGTGACAACCAGGGAGACGCCAACAACTTTTACGCCAAGATTGGCTGGCTGACGAGATTCTTTTCCTTGGGCGAGACCGCTTTTGGCGTCGACTACGACCGATCGGTTAATCTTCCCACGGGCAGGGACGACGGGTATTCGGTCGGTGCGGCGGCGGTCCAGCAGTTCGAGGACTACGGCACTGAGCTTTACATACAGTATCGCCTTTACTCCCTCGATCGGGATGTTGAGCCCAATGTCCAGGACATCAACGTGGGAACAATCGGGGCGAGGGTGAAGTTCTAATGGCTATCATTAGTACATCTAGAGGAAAAGTGTTGTGGATCGTGGCATTGTTGGTGGCGTTGCTGGTCCTTGCCGGCTGCGCCGGAATCAAGCCTTACGAGCCCCGGAACAACCGGGAAGAGGGACCAGAGAAGGGCCTGTTTACCGGATCAGAGGGCGAGTTCGTAATCTTGAGAAAGGCAGAGGAGCCACAGACGGGCAGCGAGGACAACAAAATCTCAGATAAAGCCTGTAGACGGCGAACAAGCGGAACCGGGCAGCGACGAAAGGGAAAAGACGGAAGAGACCAAGAGTGATTATCCCGGACATCCCGCCCATTCAGATCGCGAAGGACTATCGAAGTGACCTATGCTTCATTAAACTTTATAAGCAAACTGCAGCGTCAGCGATTATCAGGGACGTTGATCGGTCATAAATTGTACCCGACAGCAATTTACGCCTTCGCATACCCTTCACCATTTCCTCTGGGTCCGATCTACCTCATCATGTTGTGTATGGGCAAAGGAGGTTCGGAAGTAAAAAGGCATGAGGTAGCACCGAGGCAACTGATGAATTCAACTCAAGAAATAGTTTAAGTGGATTTCTGCAGCGAAAAATGGCATGTAGGATATTCCAACGAAGGAGTGACGGAGTGAATCGACCTGATCTGGATGATTCTGCTTCTTTTGTTTTTTCTCCCTGCCATCTGGCTTTCGGCCAGAGTATCATGGTCGGACCCGATGGAAAATTTGATAAGCAAGTCCTCAGCCTTCCCTACGCCTTCTACAATGAAAATTTTGGTTTTGCCGCTGCCTACGTGTACGCTGTGACCGGATATCCCCAGAAGCAGGCGGCACTGATCTCCACTGCTATGGCCGGCAGCAAAGGGTCGGGAATGGGGTTCCTCATGGGCAGAGACCTGCAGATGCCATTCTTCGATCGACTGTTTCTGGATGCGGTTTTCCAGGCCGGCTACTTCCAGGACAATGACATCTACGTGGACGGTAATCCTGATTTTCCCGATGAACGTGCCGGAAGCAACGACTCCGACAAAGACGACTACGTTACAAGCGACGGCGGCTGGGACAACTTCTTCCGGCTCCGGTTCAAATATCTTCTCCCCATGGGCCACGGCCGCGACACCATTATCAATACTCAGGTTATTGACCGGGGCATGCTCGTTCACGGGGCGACCGGCGGAGAGTCCTGGAACCCCTTTGAGAGCGGGCTAACCTACCTGGAGGTGAAGCCTTTCTACCGGCTGCAGCAAGTCGAGAGCGACGACGTGCGGGAGGATGTGAAGACCAACGGTCTCGAGGTTTCCCTGTTCCGCGATAACCGGGACTTTAGATTTAACCCTTCGAGGGGAAGCGCCATTCGGCTCAAGTATAACCGGGATTTCGGCTGGTTCAACAGCTCGGAATCCTGGACTGCCCTCGATACCGAGATTGACAAGTACTTCTCACTGGGGGAGTCGGATTGGTTCCGCCAGCGTGTGCTCGCCTTTGATTTCTGGACATCGTATTCACCGACCTGGAACGAGAAAGACAACGGAGATATCGAACATCGTCCGCCGACCTTTGCTGGGGCCACTTTGGGTGGGCTCTTCCGTCTGCGGGGATACCCGTCACAGCGATTCAGCGACAAGGCGGCAATTTACTACGGCGCGGAATTTCGGGCTATTCCACGGTGGAATCCCTTTGAAGGCTGGCCCTGGTTGCAGAAATATGTTGGGGTCCAGTGGTTGCAATTTGTCCCTTTCGTGGAGGTCGGGCGTGTGGCCCCCGAATGGGGCGTCAGTAGGCTCCATGAAGACATGAAGTGGGACGCGGGTTTAGGCCTGCGTTTGTGGGCTAAGGGAATCGTAGTCCGAATCGATTCGGCTGTCTCCGATGAGGGGTTCGGCGTTCAGATGATGGTCGCTCAACCGTTCCAATTCTAGCTAGTGTCCATCCAGAAAATCCTGGTGGACAATAGCTGGTTGCGTATTGACAATACTTTTAGCATTCTTAATTTTGCGAGTAATTCATAGTCTAGGCCGTCTCTATCAATAAACTCATTGGTAAGACAAGACTCGATCCAATGGTAGAAAAAGGAGGATTTCTTATGAGAAAAGCAGGTGTATTAGCGCTCGTTGCAATTTGGCTTATATTTGTCCAGGGTGTATCGGCATGGGCTGCATGGGATCCGACTCAGGAGCAAAGGGAAAAGGCGATGGTAGAGGAAACCATCGCCAAGTTCAAGGAGGCCGATTCCAGTATGCAAGTATTTTTTGATAAGGCTTACGGTTACGTTGTTTTTCCGGGCATCGGTAAAGGAGGCTTTATCATAGGTGGTGGTCACGGGACTGGCTGGGTGTACGAACAGGGTACACACGTCGGCCTTGCCACGGTGACCCAACTAACAGTTGGCGCTCAGATAGGTGGTCAGTCTTATAGAGAAATCATCTTTTTTAAAGATAAAGAAACGTTAGATGCTTTTAAGAAGGGGAATTTGGAACTTAGCGCTCAGGCATCGGCAATTATCGTTAAGCAAGGAGCGTCCAAGGACTCAAGTTACGACCGTGGAGTGGCCGTTTTCACCATGCCAAAAAAGGGTGCCATGGCAGAGGCCAGTGTTGGTGGTCAGAAATTTAAATACACCCCCAAGTAAGATGCCGGGCTAGGCTAGCAGGCTGCTGACAAACTCACCCAATCCGTCATTCTGAGGAGCGGCACGCGACGAAGAATCTCATATATCAAGGCGCGACCATTGTAGCCCCCTTTGGGCATGGCCAAGTCCTCAGAACTTGGATTCTTTGCTTTAAGATGAAGGAGTTCGGCGGAAAGTTCTTCAGCTAGATCTGAAGAGTTCTCCTTTGCCCAGGCGTGACTCCTTTTTCTTAATGGAGACGTAATGAAGATTGTCGAAAAGAGAGAGAACGACATTTATATTTTAACACCAGTTGGTCGTCTGGATGTAAACACCTCCGAATCATTCAGAGAACACCTACTGCAAATTATCGCAGATGGAACAAAGAATATTATTCTTGATTGCCATAGTCTGGACTACATATCAAGTGGAGGCTTGCGAGTAGTCTTGGAAGGAGCAAAAAAAATCTGGCAGATTGAAGGAAAAATGGTTCTTTGCTCCTTAAAAGACTATATCAAGGAAGTGTTCGAAGTAACCCAATTTGATTCATTCTTGCCCATAGCAGAGACAGTTGAAGAAGCTCTCAAGAAATTTTGATTACTACCGCGCGATTTGCGACAAGTATTCAGGATGGAAGAACAGAAAGTCGCTGAGAGATTGTGAGGTTTTCGATGCAAGAGCAGCTCACCTCATCTGAAGTAATTTTAGATTCCTTAAGCGACGGCGTTTACGTGTGTGACCGTGAGCGTAGGATTGTGTACTGGAGCACATCTGCACAAAGGATAACCGGATGGGAGCCTGGGGATGTGGTGGGTCGTCTCTGTTTGGAAGACGTCCTTTGCCATGAGGATAAGGACGGGCACCGGCTGTGCGGCGAAGAGCACTGCCCGCTGCACCGTTCCATGGTCACTGGAGTCACCACCACCGTGCCGGTGATAGTTTTTGCCCGCGGCAAGGATGGCCGTAAAATTCCCATGCAGGTCACCGCCGCACCGATCCGCAATGAGTCCGGCGAGGTGGTGGGTGGAGTGGAAACATTTCGCGATGTCGCGCCCATGCTCCAAGACCTCGAGCGGGCCAAGAAGATTCAGGCCCAGACTCTTGAGCAAGATCTCCCCGCTGACCAGCGCTTGCGGTTCTCCACCTTTTATCTGCCCCATGACATTGTGGGCGGGGACTATTATGCGGTCAGACAGCTCGATGGGGACCGATACGGTTTTCTGCTGGCGGATATGGAAGGGCATGGTCTGGCTGCAGCTCTATACACCATGCAGCTGGGTTCTGTGTGGAACCAGCATTTCCAACTCCTGACAAATCCAGGAGGGTTCGCTGCCGAGGTCAACAAAGAACTGGTGCGGATTTTCGGTAGTGTCGTAACCTTTGCTACGGCAGTTTGCGGGGTCATCGATGCTCTTACAGGAAAGGTGAGCTTAACCGGGGCCGGCGGTCCGCCACCTCTAATCATCCGGGCAAATCGGACGACTGAGAAAATAAAATGTCCAGGTCCCCCCTTTGGGGTAATGGAAGGTGTTCCTTACGAGAAGCAGACTATAGAGCTGGAGCCCGGCGACTCGCTGCTCTTATTCAGCGACGGGGCCTTTGAAATTCGCAATGCCAGGGATGAACTGCTGGGTGTCGATGGTTTGGCAAGAATTCTCACAAGCCTTGATTACCCGCGGAATCAACTCAACATAAATGTGTTACAACAAGAACTCCTGAAATTCTCAAACGATATCCGGCTCCAGGACGACATAAGCATTATCGAGGTAAGGTTTTGGGGTCAGTAAAAATTGACTGATTTTTAGATAATTCTCAAGGGTCTATTTGTCTTTAAATAAGAAAAGTCACTTGCAGGTTGCTGACAAACTCACTATTTTGAGTTCTAGTGCCAAGTCCGTCATTCCGGAATCCGCCGGCGGCGGATATCCGTAATCCAGACGCCGTCTCCGCGAAGGCGGGGAACCAGATACCAAGTAACGTCATTGTAGTTGTCTGGATACCCCTTCGACTTCGCTCAGGGTGGTGAGCCTGTCGAACCACGGATCTCGTCCGCCTGAGGCGGACTCGTCCGGTATGACGTTTTATCCATTTCCGTAGTTTCTCAGTAGCCTGTTAGAAGGAATTAGCTTCCAACATCTTGGGAGGTGAAAAATGATGAGACGATTACATCTTACATTTCTGGTGTTACTCTGTCTTGCCGCCAGTTATCTCGTGAGCTGTTCCACTGCTCCAAGCCATCGGGCCTCCTTGCAGTTCAAGGAAGCCCCCTCGCCCAGTGTGAAAGGTCAGTTTCCCAACTGGCAATTGCCACCCCATGAGTTGGAGACCACTATATACAAGAGAGCGCTGGCAGGGAAGTTACACGGGGAGGAAGTGAAGAGGACGGCACATGGTACGACCGGCGCATTTTATCTCGTCACCGAGGATGAAGTAACTGGCAAGGACATAAAGTGGAAATTCAAGAAAAACGTCCCGGGCTGGGTCGACAGCTTCAACACCTCTCCCCGCAAAGAGCTTGCTGCGTAAGAGGTTCAGAAGTTTTTTCTGGATCCCGAGGACTACGTGGTGCCCACTGCTCTACCGATCTGCATACCCCGTGATAGGTATATGAAGAGGGCTGGTTACGCTGCTGCAACCCCAGAGGGAACGGATTGCATTCTGGGCCTTGCTTCCATCTGGATGGTGGACGTCACCATTCCCGACACCTTGTACGATGAGTCGCGCTTTATGGAGGATCCCACCTACGCCTACTTTATGTCTAACTTTAATCTTCTCACCTACCTGATCCAACACCGCGATGGCCGGGTGGGACAATTCCTGGTTGCCAAGGACGACAAGCGGAGACAGGTATTCTCCATTGACAACGGTATTTCCTTTGGCTTTTGGCCCTACAATTTTTTCATAACTCAGTACGATGAAATTCATCTGCCGGCGCTGCGCCAGGATTCCATCGACCGGCTGCGCAAGATAAAGCGGCAGGATCTGGATTTCCTGGCCGTCATAGCCCAGTTTGAATTAGATGAGGACCTCGTTTTAAAACATGTTCCGGTAGGGAAAAATTTAGACCCCGAAACAGGTGCGAAGTACAAAGATGGCACACTGCAATACGGTCTCTCCAACATCGGAGATCGACTGATCGTTTGGGATCGTATCCAGAATGTAATTGCCGAGGTGGACGCCGGCAACATCCAGGTTTTCTAAGCCGGAGATCGGAAATGAAACGGAGAGCCCCTTCAAAGCCATATTCGACATCAGGAAGTCCGAGCTGCCCCTCGCGCTTTTGATGTTCAGCTATTTCTTCCTGGTCATCACCAGTTTTTGGATTCTCAAGCCCATTAAGAAGTCGCTTTTCATCGAGTTCTACGATAAAGGCGGCTTCGATCTCTTTGCCTGGCACATGTCCGGCCCCCAGGCGGAGCTGCTCGCCAAAGTGATGAACATGGTGGTGGCCTTTGCCGCCGTGGTTGTGTTTACCTGGCTGGCCCGTCGTTTCCGGCGGCAGCAGCTTACCTTCATTTTCACCACCTTTTTCCTGGCCAGCTACGTTGCCTATAGCTTTGTAATAGAGAAACCCCAGAGTATTACGGTCTGGAGCTTCTATCTCTTCGGGGATCTTTTCTCTACCCTGATGGTGGCAACCTTTTTCGCCTTTCTCAACGACAGCGTGACCCCTGACGCTGCCAAACGCCTCTACGGTCTGGTGGGGTTGGGAGGAGTCGTTGGCGGGGTCTTCGGTACCTCAACCGTGAGAGTGCTGATCGCGAGAATCAATACGGTGGGCTGGCTTTGGATCGCCTTTGGTCTGGGCCTGGTGATCCTCGCCGTGGCTTTTGCCGCTGGACGTATGGTAGATCGAAACCCGCCCCCTGAGCCCGAGCCCGCTCCAGCTGAGATGGAGGAGAAAGGGAAGGGCAATCCTGCCATAGAGGGGGCACGGTTGGTATTCAGCTCACCCTATCTATTGTCCATTGTGGCGATTGTGGGTCTCTATGAAATAGTCTCCACGGTGATGGATTTTCAATTCACCAGTACCATCGCTCATTACCTGGACGGTCCTGCCATCGGAGAGCAATTCTCCACAGTCTTTGCCATTACCAACGTCGTCTCTATGTTGGTGCAGCTCCTCCTCACCAGCTTTGTCATGTCCCGACTCGGCGTGGGGGTGGCGCTCTTGTTTCTGCCTATTGCTGTTCTCGCCGGATCAATGGGTTTTACGGTTCTTCCCATCCTTTGGGTGGGCAGCTCCCTGAACACGGTGGACAATGCCTTCAGCTACTCCATCAATCAGTCGGCCAAGGAGTCCCTGTACGTCCCAACCACCAAGGACGAAAAGTACAAAGCCAAGGCTTTCATTGACATGTTTGTGCAGCGCTTTGCCAAAGCGGTGGCAGTGGGAGTGAGCCTTGGGATCACAACCGTGTTTACAGACTTTTCCAGCATCCGCTGGCTCTCGGGTTTCACCATTCCCATTATCATCGTCTGGATCTTCGCGGCGCGCTATGCAGGACGCAAGTTCAGGGAAATGACAGAGTAAGGATTGCGGATCTCGGATTAAAATTTAAAATGGATTGGCAGGCTCTGATGAAAAATATATTTAAGTGAAGAGACAAAGGAGAGAGAGTAATCTAATTAAGAGTGAAGATTTGTGATTGTGCGTCTCTGAGAAGAAATGCGCTATTGTATGCAGCTTACTGGTACAAGTTACGTACGCGTTTATATTATTGAGTAAAATATGAAAAAAGAGTTCTGTTACAGTGTATGAAACTAAGAACTTATGCATTTTAGACTAAGATTAGGAATTGGCTAGTTGTACATTTTATTATTATCTTCGGATCTCGCCCGCCGAAGGCGGAGCTCGTCCGGAATGACGGGGTCGGCGAAATGTGCCATAGTTTCCAAGCCCAGAAGGGATTCTTGCGAAGCTTATTTAGCTGAGATAGGCTAGTATAAGATTATTCGATTTTGGCGCGGTAAAGTCGCAAGCTGTTTGAGACAACGGTGATGCTGCTCAGTGCCATAGCAAGGGCTGCCAGGATGGGATGTAGCTGTCTAAGAGCGGAAGGTAAGAAAACGAGAGGATAAAGCAGACCAGCAGC
Organism: uncultured delta proteobacterium; assembly: GCA_963712115.1. GTDB lineage: Bacteria > Desulfobacterota > Syntrophobacteria > BM002 > BM002 > BM002. Next base: position 18,073 of record CAVQGX010000055.1, read on the forward strand.
GACCGGAATGAGAATTATATTGTAAACAAAGGCCCAGAAGAGATTTTGTTTAACCGTTCTCATAGTGGCTCGACTCAACTGGATGGCCCGGGAAACTCCCAAGAGGTTGCCACTGGCTAAAATGACGTCAGCGGTCTCCATGGCAACATCAGTGCCGGTCCCGATGGCAATACCCACATCTGCTTGGGCTAGGGCAGGGGCGTCATTGATGCCGTCTCCTACCATGCCAACCATTCGACCTCTGCTCTGGAGTTCTTTAACCTTCATTGATTTTTCTTCAGGACGGACTTCAGCGACAATCTCATCCACCTGCACTTGTTCTCCAATGGATCTGGCCGTCTGAATGTTATCTCCGGTGAGCATTACCACTTTTAGACCTTGACCACGAAGCTCGGCAACAGCCGCCTTTGACTCAGGTTTGAGGGAATCGGCAACCGCAATCAAGCCCGCCAGTTCTTTTTCCACTACAACTGCCATCAAGGTTTTACCCTGACTCTGAAGGGTTCTGACATAGTCGCTTCCACCCACCATATCCACACCCATCTCAATGAACCAGCCCGGCTTGCCCACGTAGACCAACTTCCCATTTATCCTGGCTTGAACCCCGAGTCCACCGGATGCCTTGAATTCCTCAGGCTCGAACAGTTCCAAGCCTTGTTTTTCCGCCTCCTTCAGTATTGCCCGTCCCACAGGATGTTCGGATCCCTTTTCTACGGATGCGGCAATTCGCAGGAGTTCCTTTTTATTCTGAACTGGAGATGAAGTGTTGAAAGCGATCACCTCAGCCACTGTCGGTTTGCCAAGGGTAAGCGTTCCAGTCTTGTCGAGAACAATAGTTTGCAGCTTGGTGGCTTTTTCGAGGGCCTCACTGTCCTTGAACAGGATACCTTTCTCTGCACCTTTGCCGGTCCCAGCCATGATAGCAGTAGGTGTGGCCAGGCCAAGAGCACAGGGACAGGCAATGATGAGAACCGCCACCAGCCTGATCATGGCAGGTACGAACTCACCGCCAAGGGTCCACCAGAGGATAAAGGTAATCGTGGCAATCCCAATAACACCGGGAACGAAAACAGCTGCCACCCGATCGGCAAGAGCCTGGATAGGGGCTTTGCTCCCCTGAGCCTCCTGAACTAGCTTTATAATCTGGGCCAGGGCGGTATCCTTTCCCACCTTGGTTGCCCGAAACTTGAGGAGACCCTCTGAGTTGATGGTGGCACCTACAACTGTGTCTCCAGTGCTCTTGTCCACCGGAATCGGCTCACCAGTTAGCATGGACTCGTCAACAGCCGAGTTTCCCTCCAGGACCACACCATCAACTGGGATCTTTTCACCGGGACGGACGACTAGCACATCACCCACCTTCACCTCTTTGAGGGAGACCTCCACTTCCTTGCCGTCCTTTATTATAGTTGCGGTCTTTGGGCGCAAACCCATGAGCTTACGGATGGCGTTCCCCGTCTTCCCCTTGGCTCGCGCCTCCAACATCTTACCCAGTTTGATCAAGGTGATGATCACTGCCGAAGTCTCGAAATAGACGTGGCTGCCTAGGGCAGGGTAGAGGAGAACCGCAAGGGAATAGAAGTAGGCAACCGAAGAACCCATAGCCACCAACACGTCCATGTTGGCGCTGCGGTTTTTCAGGCTTTTCCAGCCGCCAGTGTAGTAATCCCAACCAGTATAAAACTGGACAGGCGTTGCCAGGGCCCAGAAAGCCCAGTTAACCCAAAGAGCGTGACTCCACGCACCCAAGAGGCCGAAGTCCCTTCCCATGCTCCAGAGGAAAAGAGGCAGTGTGAAGACAAGACCGATAATGAATTTTCTGGTTTGCTCAGCAATTTCAGCCCGCCGCGCCCTCTGTTCAACGTCCTCATCTTCTCCGGTCTCATCTGGAAGGATAGCGTCAAAACCCGCCTGCCTAATTGCCGCAATTATCTCTTCAACACTTGTAAGATTGGGAAGATATTGGACCGCAGCTCTCTCGCTGGCAAAATTGACTGAAGCCTGCACCACCCCCGGAACCTTTTTGTTCAAGGTTCTCTCTATGTTCATGGCGCAGTTGGCGCAGGTCATTCCGGTTATGGGAAGTTCAACCTTGGCAGAGGCAATCCCATAACCAGCGTCTTTAATCTTTTTTATGAGGTCATTTACTTGGACCTGTTCAGGATCAAATGACACCGATGCCTGCTCTGAGGCGAAATTGACACTTGTGTCCTCCACCCCCTGAAGTTTTTTCAGATTCCTTTCAATGTTCAGGGCGCAATTGGCACAGGTCATTCCGGTTATGGGTAATGTTACGTTTTCGCTGGCCATCGTCACTCACTACGTTCGTCGCAGAGCGCATAACTTTAAAGGCTTAGGGCGCAAGGCCTGTCTTAGCTGGCAGTAGACAACAAGCAGCAGACAGAAGTCAGAGGTCGGAAGTCAGTGGGCTCTATCCCTTTCCAAATTCGCAATCCGCAATCCGCAATCCGCAATAGTGCCCTATGCCCCATGCCAATCATCCAACTGACGCGGGCAGAACTGCCCGCTAGTCCACTGCTGGGTAGTTTATCTCCCTCAGGGTCTCTTTAATTTTCTCCAGGGTAGCCGGTACATCCCACTCTAAAGTAATGCTTTTGCCGGCGGGATCTCCTTCAACTTTGCTAACTCCTGCAACCTCTCCAAGTTCCTTCTTGATGGTCATAACACAGTGGCCGCAAGAGATATTTGGTATGGATAGTGTCTTTGTTTTCATTTTAACTCCTTCGGAGCAGGCATAGGGCGCAAGGCTTAAGGCTCAGGGCACAAAAGAGGATTTTTTCGCTCCTCATTACCTGTGTCTTAGGCCTTATTCCGCATGCTCCAAAATTCTAAAATCTGCCTATTAACTCTTCGCCGTTTCAACAATGTTTCGAGTGCCTAGTGCGTGGTGCCTAGTGCTTAGTTCTCACCGCATGCTGTCTGGTGCTCGCTGACTCCAGTTTTCTTAAACCAATCGTTGAAAATCGCCCAGGCACAGCCGACTCCAGCCCGCACGGTTACTGCCTCCGCCGGACAGTTCATGGTGCAGGCACCGCATTCCATGCAATCATTCTTGTCCAGGATTCGAATAGAACTACCGTCGAGGGCAAAAACCCCGTGAACGCATACCTTAGTGCACATCCCACAGAGGGTGCACTTGTCAATATCTAACTCCAGAGTGACAACATCTCTTAAATATTGAAAACCCATCTTACTCCTCACAAGAACTTGTCAAGCATTAGTGCGACTCCGCCTGACACAATAAATAAGATAATCACTGGCACTGCAATGCGCATCTCTTTTTGGACACCAGAGAGTGAAGTAAAGGTACTGCAGCCGGTGAAGTTCATGGCAAAATATGCAGCTATGGCAGGAGCTATGAGAAAAAGGGCAATGATACTGCCCACGCTCCAGGTAGAAGCCAAAGTAAGACTAACTGCAAAGCGCCCACAAGAAACCAACCTGGGCTCCTTTCAAGGAGAAGGCTCTCCCGGGAATCCAGGGTAGAAGAATAGGGGTCACGAAGGATCCCATGAGGAGTGCGCCCAGGTATATCAACGCAGGAGATAGGCTGCGTGAAAGTGCCCCCTGCAAACTAAAGTCTTGCCCGCTCAATCCTCCTATAACGAAGAGGAGGAGCAGGATGACTAAAGACGGCTTCCAGGCACCTACCAACTCCACAGGGGTTAAAATCAATCTATCCCGAAGGGTAAAATGAATCCGCCTGTTTTCCTCGCTGGCTTTCAGACCATTAACAAGAAATAAGGGTAAATCATGAGCCCGAATAGGGCCGTATTTAACCCTGAATCCGGTTGCCTTTTTTACTTGGTGTGCGGCCACACCGCTGGCTCCCAGTTGGGGCAGGATTATGGTCCTGTGTTTAACCAGTTTGTCCAACTGCACTTTTTGGACACGGCTTATGAGTTCAGCGGTGCCAAAAGTCCCCTTTCCGGCAGCACACCAGACGTTTATGCCAAAGGTTTCTAGGACCAGTAACCAGAGGTCCTTACCCGATAGCTCACGTCTGAGCAAATCGAAGCTCAGCTTGAAGTTTGCAGTAACCAAAACCGGAGATTCAGGCGTGGGGTGGCCAACAGCATAGAGTCCGGCGGGAACATTGTAATGCATCCTCCGGATTCCCCATCTCACCCTGCAACCTCCCAGCTTGTCCCTGAAGCCCATATGAGTTGAAATGCGTGCCACTCTGCCTATAGGGGTCTCCATCCAACCCCTGAACCAGGTAGCCTTTTCATCCACCACTTCCCCACCGGGGACGGTCTTTGGCCCTCAGCAGGGCTCCGCTGCCTTGCCCTCAACCGTGGAAATGCTGCACTGTTTGTTCAATAAGTCATTCGGTTGCATGGTCTTTTACTCCATGTCCTATACCCACTAGAACCGTTAAAGAAACCAGGTACTGCCAGCCTTTTCATAATGATACGTTATTATAACAGATAATTCCTATTTGCAACGTGGGAATAGGTGATCTGAGATTTTAGATTTCAGATTGCAGATTTGAGGAGGCATAGAGCATAGAGGAAGGAGCCAGGAGTCAGGAGTCAGAATTCAGGAGAAAAGCAATCAAGAGCGATTCCCTCTCAACTACTTGCTACTCGATATGAGATTTGAGATTGCAGGTTTCAGCCCTTGCGTTTCATCTGCTGACACCTGATATCTTTCACATGACACATCTCATGTCACTCATCTCTGAATCCTCATCAAGAATCTCTCGGATCGTCTCGAGCAGGTGACTTACATCAAATGGCTTGCCAACAAAACCCTTGGCCCCGGCTTCTATGGCTGCTTTACCGGGCCCGTTAGCAGAATAACCGCTGACTATAAGGATCTTCGCCTTTGGGTTTATTTTGAGTATCTCTTCGTAACATTTCTTACCGCCCATACCAGGTATCACCAGATCCAAAATGATCAAATCAATCTTTTCTTGCTCCTTGCGATAGAGCTCCAGACCCCCTTCTCCATCAGTTGCTGTAAGGACCTTGTAGCCCGCGTCTGTGAGCAGCTCTACCCCCAATTCCCTGATATACTCTTCGTCGTCCACCAGCAAAATGGTCTCGTCTCCTCCCTTGAAAAGATCTTCCATCTCATCTGGCTTTTGCCTTTGTCCACTTTGCTCCATGGCAGGGAGATAGATTTTGAATGTGGTCCCCGTACTGAGTTCGCTATAGCAAAGAATATAACCTTCATGGTTCTTGATGATGCCATAGACCATGGCCAATCCCAATCCTGTACCTTTCCCCACATCTTTGGTTGTATAGAAAGGCTCGAAAACATGCTCCAGGATTTCTCGGTCCATGCCATGCCCGGTGTCCGAAATGCTCAACAGAACATACTCGCCGGGTCTTGCTCCCAAGTGGGTTTTGCAGAATTGCTCATCGAGCCTAACTCTTTCGGTCTCAATGACGATTTTTCCTCCCTCGGGCATGGCGTCCTTGGCATTTACCGCCAAATTCATAATCGCCTGTTCCACCTGAATGGGATCGGCACTCACTACTGCCGGGCATTCACTCAAGTAGAGTTCAATCTCTATCATTTTGGGAATAGTGCGCTCCAAGAGCTTCTTTACCTGCTCTACCTCCCGGTTAAGGTCTAGAGGCCTCCTTTCGCTTTGTACCTTGCGACTGAAGGTAAGCAACTGCCTGGTCAGCTCAGCCCCTCTCTTGGAAGAGCGGTGGATTTTTTGCAAAGCTTCAAAACTGGACTTATTTCGACCTACTTCGTTCTGCAATACTTCGGTATAGCCCTGAATAACCTGAAGCAAATTATTGAAATCGTGAGCAATCCCCCCAGCCAAGGTACCTACGGCTTCCATCTTCTGGGCTTGAAATAGTTGGGCCTCGAGGGCGACTTCCTGGGTCACATCGCGATTCACCGATACAAAGTTAGCAATGACTCCGCTCTTGTCTCTTATAGGAGAAATTGTTGTCTCAAATTGGCGCAGTGACCCATCCTTCATCCTGTTGCTTATCCTGCCGGCCCACGCCGTGCCACTTTTGATCGTCTTCCACATTTCTCGATAAAAAACCTCGTCGTGTCTGTCACTTTTGAGAATGCGGAAATTCTTGCCTACTATATCCTCACTGCTATAGCCGCTAAGCCGTTCGAAAGCAGGGTTGACGTAGTGGATGGTTCCTCTTCTGTCCGAGATGATGACGCTTTCAGCCGCCTGCTCCACCGCTGTTGCCAGACGAATGCGTTCTTCCACCGCCTGCTTGCCTTCGGTTATGTCCAGAATCATTCCAGATATGACATCTCCTTCCAGCACCCCGGTCAAGATCACATTCTTCACAGCGCCGCTCTTGGTTAGCAGGTCCACCTCAAAGTGATTGATTTTACCTGTTCTCTTGAGGGTTTTGATAAAAATGTCGCGTTCATCCAGGTTACTGTACCTGGCAAGGACACCAACTGATTTCATGTCCTCGTAAGACTCGAATCCCATCATCTTAATTAGAGCTTCATTGGCATAGAGAACATTGCCTTCCAGGTCGGTTTTATAGATGCCGACAAGGGCATTATCCACAAGATTTCTGTATTGTTTCTCCGATTCTCTCAGCGCCTCTTCCCTACGCCTGCGCTCAGTAATATCTTTGTAAATTGCATACACGCCAACCTGCTCGCCATTGAAAGTTATGGGGTACCCCAATATGGAAACATCAACTAAGGTGCCGTCCTTGCGTCTTCGCACAGTGTCCCTTGTCACAACCTGACACTCTAGAGTTCTCTGGGTCAGAGCTCTGGCTTCATCACGAAGATCTTCGCCAACTACTAAGTCATTGATGTATTTTCCTTTAATCTCCTCAATAGAATAGTCGAATAGCTTTTCGAACTCTGTGTTTACGTCAACAATCCTATCCTCTTTATCCAGGATTACGCTCGCTTCCGGAGAGTTCTCGAAGAGATGTTGAAAATATGTCTTTTGGAGACTCAGCTCCCCCTCAGCGCGTTTGCGCTCTTCAATTTCCAGCTTGAGTTGTTCGTTTGCCCGCACTAATTCAGAGGTACGGTCTGCTACGCTTCTCTCGAGCTCGCAGTGAGTTTTCCGTAGTGATTCCTCCGCCTGCTTGCTCTCAGTAACGTCACGGAGAATAACTATGTTACCGGCGGGATGTCCGTCACGATCCAGAAAGAGAGAGGTGCTCAGTTGAATGTCCAGCAACCTGCCTCCTTTCGTTAACCGCCTAGTCTCGAACAATTGTACATTCTCCCCCCGAAGCATTCGGTCTATTGATTCCTTTGTCTCTTTCCAATTTTCTTCGGGGACAAAATCTATACGCTTGCCTTTAAGTTCATCAAAGGACCAGCCAAATGTTTGGCTAAAGGCTGGATTTACATAAGATACCTTTCCTTCCATATCATAGACCACAAGGGGGTCAGACGATGCTTGCAGGAGGGAACGATGGCGCTGCTCGCTTTCAAACAATTCGGCAGAGCGCTCAATAACCCGTTCCTCCAGTTCTTCGTTGAGTTTTCTTATTTCCTCATCGGATTTATTGCGTTCGCTGACGTCACGAATGATGGCTTTTTCCCATTCTCTGTAAAGGAGGATGACCAAGGCCATGATCAGGAAGATCACACTCAAGCTTGAGGTTGAGCCCATGAGGGAGTAGGAGAGATAGCCGCCAGCTGAAGCGGTGAGTAAGGCCAATAAAGTTAAAACTAACAAAACCGTCCTGAGTTTCATCGCAAACTTTCACCCCTGCAATGAGGCCAAGGGTATCTCTTCGTAACCCCAGTAATGATCGTGGGATCACTTAGCTTGTGGCAGTAAATTTTGATATCTCAAGGAGAGACTTACCATTGAGGCGAGCACAAATCATGCCAAAGAGGATACTTACCTACGGTAAAGAATCCGCGCACCAGAGATGCGGATTCTTATTGGAGTAATGGAGCGGTGGAGTGTTGGAGTATTGCTAGTTGTGAACTTCTATTCTTTCCCAATACTCCATTACTCCATTACTCCAGTACTCCAAAAAAACAAAGACCCCATCCTCCAAGTCGGAGAACGGGGTCTTCTGGTTAACGAGATGTTGCCAGTTAGTTATGGGAACTTATTTGTACTTGTCAAAGACCTCGGCAGGCCTAGTGGTATTGCCTGTGGCATTGGGAAAGTCGGTAGCCACGTAAGCCTTCGTGTTGTGCTCGATCAGATCACGGGATTTTTCCATGAATCTGCTGAACCGTTTTTTGCACTCATAAAAACCATGCCACCAGGCATAGTCCGGTGCCATCATGGCCGCGCCAAATCGAGCTCTACGGCCCTCGTGGTGCCACAGCTCGTAGTACTCCACTTCAAGTTCTTCATCGAAGAACTTGGTCTTGTCAAGGAGACCTTTCTCGTAAAGTTCATCGAGCATCTTCTTTGCTGGTTTGAAATAGACCTCGTTATACTCGACGTTAATCTTATCGTACTTGACGAAATGGTCATCCACCCAGACCTTGCCGTGACACTGCTTGCAGACCTCTTTCATCTTCTCCCGTTCAACCTCATGGTTGACCTTGGCGGGGAAGGGCTTGAAGTCTTCCGGCCTAATCGACAATGGGGCTTGAGACTCCCAGGCCAGCCTCTCGGTCACATCGTGACTGGTGAGCACCGTTCCGGCACCAGACATGTGACAGGCGGCGCAGGTCGGTCCTCGAAAGTCAACACCAGCAGACCAGGTTCCCGGTGCAGCATTCCAGTTATACTCATCACCGAAGGCCGTATAAATATCACCATGTTTCGATTCCATGTAAATCTCGATCTGGGGATGATCCGGCCCCAGGTGACATTGACCACAGGCCTCCGGCTTCCTGGCTTCCATCACTGAAAACCGGTGCCGGGTATGGCAACTGGTGCAGCTCCCCAAGCTGCCATCCATATTTACCCGTCCTACACCCACATTGGGCCAGGTCTCGGGATCCAGCTTGCCGTCTTTCGTATGCTTGACCACTGTGCCATGGCAGTGGAAACAGCCAGTGGCACGCTCAAAATCACTGTTCATGCCCAATTTTAGCCAGGGATCAATCTGCCAAATTATGTACTGAGTGTTGGCGTGCTTGCTCCTGGCATACTGCTTGGCCTCATCAGGGTGGCAACGGGAACAATCTTTAGGTGTGACCACCGCAGCCACCGGAACCCGGTAATCTTTACTGCCGTACTTCATATCACGCCGCTCGTACTGCTTGTAATGTTCCTTGCTCACATCTGGATCGAAAGACTCCGCTTTGTGGCAGTCGTAGCAAGTAACGTTGGCGCTGGCATGTCGGCTGTTGGCCCAATCACCAAAGATGCCGGGATGTTCGGCCTTGTGGCATTCGATGCACGCTACCGCCTCCTTGGGCATACTGCGCTCTAGCCTGAATTCCTTGACCTTAGGAACATTCTGGGCCTGGGCTACGACACTGCCCAAAACAAGAGGGCCCATTATCCCTGCAACCAAAGCTGAAGCAATCAGGTACCTTCTCACTTCTTCACCCCCTTTCTAGCGTAACCTAGAGCATTAATGCGCACTCCAGGCAAATTCGGATATTTTAACCACTGCTTACGAGCCTAAACCACGGTAAGTGTCTCCGTATTGTTTGTAATCGTAAAACTCTCTGGGGTTGTGAACCAGGTTCTTATGACAATCTACGCATTTCTTCTCATAACCCGGCCTGGCATAGACCACGTCACGGTGAGCAAGCATAGCACCACGTTTGTTTGGAATGAAAAGGAGATTACGATGGCATTTCTGGCACTGGTCATTCCTAAAAGAGGCATAGGCCTTCTGCCGCTGCTCTGCGTGGTCATATTCGCTCTGGAAAAAATGGACGAGGACGTCCTTGGCACCGTGAAAGGTTTTGGCATAGAAAAAGTCAAAGGTGTCGTGCGGAGCCGGCAGATGGCAATCCATGCAGTCGGCCACAAATCCCTGTTCATTGTTCACATGAGTGGAGGTCTTCCAGGTGTTGTAGGCAAATTGAATCTCGTGGCAGGTGGCACAAAATTGGGGCGTGGTTGTGCGTACCATGGTGTAATAGGTGAGACTGAATAATGGAAAAGCGATAATCATACCGATGAAGATGAACATGGTGGGCTTGATGAACTTTTTCATGGTTCCGTCCCTCAATAGGATTTTAGGTTAGGTCCTTTGAGTTTTGTCTACCACCAATTAAGTTAAGCTCATAGATCGCGCCCTGTAAACTCGCGGCACATTTTTCAGAATAGTTACTGTATATAAGAGAGTAGTTGTTTATGAATAGATATGGAATCGCTAGTATCTATTAACTCAAACCGAATGACGCGTAATTGTCAAGATGTCAGTGTGAAAAAAATTATCAAATTTTCCTTCGCAGCTTCACCATACCACCCGGCCGACGATTGCGGAACGCGGATTGCGGAATGCGGAATAAAAATTTACTCAAAAGCTCGTGAGAATCAGAGAACAAATGGCAAAATCCGAGATCCGAAATCGAAGCCGAGGCGTACCTGAATGGTACGTCGCAAGGGTCTACACCCGAGGAGGCACGGAAGGAGGGCCATATCCGTGGTCGCAGTAAGCGATTCGTGGAACATCCGGGCTATGTCCCCGACAGGTTCATTTTTTCCCGTAGCCGCTGGGAAAGCTTTATGGTTGTCTGAAAAGCCTTCTCCACGGTTTTCTCGCCGTCAGGATTTACCAGACAGCAGGTGGCGGGGGAGAGCATACTCCGAGACAGAAGAAATTGACGATCAATCCCTTTATTCGCCAGGGTAGTCCAGATCTCCTCAAGCCGCTTCTCCAGGCTGTCGAGATTCTCTTGCTCAAATGGTTCAAAATTGCTGGGGATTATTCCCCACACCAGCCTTCCCCCTCGATCCAGAAACTTCCGGATCGATCCTGCGTATTGGGCGAAGACCTCACCATTGCTGTAGACATCCAAAGAAAGAACGTCCATATCCAGCCCGAGGAGAAAGTCCCAATCAGGATTACCGCAAAGGTGCACTCCCCGGGGTCTTTCTATCATGGCGAAGAAGTTCTCCATGTCACCCCGTGCCGCCAGGTCCCCGTAACCTGCCATAGCACTGAAAAGGAATTGAAGACCAGGCTCGTCGACAAACATGAAGGCGTTGGGATTTAATTGCTTTAGGCGCTGCAATTGCACATTCACCCTTTTAGCCATAAACTCCATGAGAAACGGCCGGACGGTATCATTAAAAAGGATAGGCCGATCGTCCTGGTCCACCACGTTAAAACCGAAACTGATGGGCCCCTCGATTTGCCCCCTTATCGCCGGCCGATGGGAGAAATCCATCTGCAAGAACCTGTGGTACACCACGGAGTACTGCTCACTGATATCAAAATATTCCGGCTTGTCAAAATGAGCCATAGTATCTTCGAATTCGGCGATGAATTTTTCCATGGAAAAGCGCAAAGTACGTTTTTCCATATCCAGAAGGATTCCGGGAAAGTGCTCCGAGGCCTGAACATACATGTCCTCGTAATAGTTGACATGGGGTAGTTGCGGCCAGAAGGGTACATCCAAGGAAAGAGCCACCTCCAGGGCTCGATCTACATCCCTGTGGGGCATTACGGCCATGGCCGTAGTTAGCAGGTTTCCTGGGATAGGCATAGTTCATCCTCTATCAGAATTCATATCTCAAATTCAGGAGCCAGGAGGCAGGAGTCAATGGTAAACGGTAAATCGTTATAAAGCATCCAATCCCTTAATTCCTCAATCCCACATCCGCAATCATCTACTCTATGCTTTTTCGCTATGCGCTATGCGCTTTGCGCTCTGCGACCCTCAATCCGAAATCCGAAATTTCACTTCTTCTTTTCTCTCTCCTCCAGTTCGGCCAAACGCTTCTTGAGTTCCTTCTGTTTCAGAAAGCGTTCAGTGACATCGCGGATAATGGCGGCTGTGCCCAGGGGTTCACCTGAGTCATTGGTCACCAAGACTATGGTAAATTCAATGGAAATGCGGTTGTCGTCCTTGGTAATTGCGGGTACCGCCAGGGTTTCCTTACCGTATTTTGTCTTCGCGGTTGCCATCACCTTGCGGTAGCCCTCCCAGTGCCTCTTCCGTAACTTCTCCGGCACAATGAGATCGAGGCTCTGACCTAAGGCCTCTTCCGCCGGGTAACCAAAGATAGCCTCAGCACCATCGTTCCAGAGTCTAATGATGCCCTCTTCATCAGCGAATATTATCGCATCTGCTGCCTTGTCGACTATCTGTCGGCTCAACCATTCTTGGGTATATGCAGTCATTGGGGTATTCCTCTCAGGCAACAGCCTCGGCCGCACTTTTAGGTGCATAGCGGTTCAAAATGGCAAAGAGTGCTATTGATAGCAGGGAAAGACCCAGGAATACCGCAAAGCCCTGCGAATAGCCTTCTACGCCAGACACTTTGACAAATAAACCCATTACAGGCGGTATGACAAAACCACCAAAGGCCCCCAGGCCTCCCACAATCCCTGCAGACCCGCCAACCGTCTCGGGTGTGTACTTTGGTACCAACTTGAACACGCCGGCATTGGCAAACCCCATGCCAAGCGCAAGGAGCATCTCACCTGTAACTGCAAGAGCTAGGGACCCCGAGGCCAACATCATGGTGATTGCTCCACCAGTAACAACTACAAAGGAGAAGAACACCGTCTTCTCCCCACCAATCCGGTCTGCAGTGAAGCCGCCAAAGACCCTGAGTATGGAGGCAGATAAAGAATAGAGAGCGGTAAGTGAACCGGCCAGAACCAGGCTGGTGCCGAAATACTCCCGCCAATAAGTGGGGAACCAGACAGTGAGGGCGATAAATCCACCGAATGTTACAAAATAGAAGGAAGTCAATATCCAGGTTCGCCAACTGGAGCCGGCCTTTTTGAGAGAGTCGACGACTTTTCCCGATGGCATCAATTCCTCGCCACAGGCAATGAACAGAGCATCTTCGTCAATCTCGATTCCCATCTCTTTGTATTGAAAATAGGGCGCATCTTTCATGTACAGCAAGAAAACAACAAGAAGACAGAGGAGCATACCGAGCCAGAGAACATAAGAAATGGCAAATCCCAGAGAAACCACCAGAAAGGGCAGGGCCATAGCAAACATTCCCGGGGCCATGTTCCCCAACCCGGCATAGATGGCGAGGGCGGTGCCCTGCTTTTTCTGTGGGTACCAGTAGGATACCGTGGGAATGCCCACAGAAAAGACGGCAATACCACAGCCGCAAAGGATTCCCGCCATGAGGAACAGAGGGTAGTGAGATGGCTGGGGTGGGGAAAAAAGGCTGAACAACACCGTAATAGCTGTAATACCCGCCACGGCAAGGCCCAGAAGGATCAAAATGGGTTTCTTTCCCCCCATGCGATCTACCATGGCACCAAAGGGTATCCGTAACAACGAGCCGGAGAGCGCCGGGCTTGCCGCCAGTAGACCCATCAGCAAAGGACTCAGGGCCATAGTCTGTTTCAGCTTGGTGACGATGGGGCCGAAGGCAGATACGCCGGCAAAACCAGCAAAGAATGCTAAAGTAGTCCAAGTCAAAGCTGCACCTCGACTGGACTTAGCATAACAGACAGCTCCTTCATTCATAACCATCACCTCCTTCCCATAAGATATGTCCATCGGTTTTGGAGTACTGGAGTTTTGGAGTATTGGAGTGTTGGAAAAAGCTAAAACCCCAAGATTCAATTCTAAAAAGTTTTTGCATTACTCCATTACTCCACCACTCCATTACTCCAGCTGACTCGTTTGCGAAAGCGGCTCTTCTGGGCCGAATTCTTTACTTCTTTCCATGTCAAACATTTACTTCTCTGCGGCGAAATACGATCCATCTGCGGAAAAGATAAGTGAGCGGCACACTCCAAATGTGGACCAAGCGGCTGAAGGGCCAAAATCCTATTAGGGTCAGCACTGCGAGAATGTGAATCTTGAATCGTAAAGGCACTTCTAGCATCAGATTCGGATCTGGAGTCAGGGTGACGATTCCGCGGAGCCATGGGGCAACAGTGGCAAGAATGTCAAAGTGTTCGTACAATCCACCGACAACATTGGTAAATCCTGTGGCGACCACAAATAAAAGTAAACCCAGGGTGACAAAATCGTTTAGAGTTGTGGTAGCAAGTATTCGCTCTTTGGTGATTCGGCGATAGATCAACAGAGTGAGACCCAAAAGAGCCGCTGCTCCAACAAGAACCCCGCTATAGATAGCAAACACTGTGTGGGTCTGGCTATCGATACCCACCACATCCAAGTACCTCTGGGGAATGAGAAGCCCAACCCCGTGCCCAAGCAGGGTGAAAATAATACCCCAGTGAAAAATTGTAACCGCGAACTTCAACCCCTTTTTTTCGAGAAGCTCGCTCGACCTCGTATTCCAGCCGTAGGGATCACTGATGTAACGGTATAGATGGCCAACCACAGAGGTAGAGAGCGCCAAGTAGGGGAAAACCAGAAATGCTAGCGTGTTCAAGGTGTTCATTTTCTTAGGCTCCGTTATTTTTTAACTCCCTGAAAATATCCAGAACGATCGAGAATATACCCGAATAGGAACTGTCTTTTTCTCCAAGGCGTAAACCGACGGCTTTTACTTGGTCGTAATACTGTCCAATAAATGAAAAACTGTTCGTAAGTCTATTTATGGACAGAAACTCCAACACTAACGGGAGATAGTCAGGCAGATCGTCATTGCAGCTTTCGTAGCCAGCTTTGCGGTAAAGGTAGTTTAACTCGGCGAGAGCATTTCCCCTTTCCCTGGCATCGCCCCACTTGTGGTAAGTGAGGTTGAGGCTGGTGGCGGGGTTAAGGTCGAAAGTGGCGGTGTACTCTTCCTGTAAACGGATCAGCGGGTTATTGCTCAGGAAGTTAAAAAAAATCATACACTTGTCTCGTTGCTCCACTTGAGGAATCTTTTCCACTGCTTCCTTCAACTCCTCAAGGGAGAGAATAAATTCATCGTCCGGATATTGAAGTAGTATCGATAGCACCTTCAGAAGAGATCGTTTTTCCTCGTTCATAACCACCACTAACTCCTCCTGCCACACAAGCAATAGCTGGGCTTAACATTGGATCTTTCGGTTGGCACTGCCCACCCAAATCTCAGATCACACATCCATCGACTACCCGCGTTTCGGAATTATCTACAAGTTCCCAGTTCTTTTCCTCGGTGCTTAGTGCTTAGTCCCTAGTGCCTAGCCTCTTCTGCCTGCTGCAATCTGCCCGCTGCCTGCTGGAAATTGCGCTATGCGGGTTGAATCCCGCAGCGCCCTGCTCGCGATAGAGATTTTTTTCCTTTTCCTTCTTAACCGTAGGAATGACAAAACGATCTTTGTATTTGGCGATGGCAAGCAATCGGTAAATCCCCTCTGCCATCTCTTCGGTCATTCCCACCTTCTCAAGAACGGTAGCATCTGCTTTGCCTTCCAGTCGCTTGGAGCGCATGTAGCTGCGAAGGGCCATAAGTCGACGCAAGGCCATGCGGACCGGCTCTTTATCCCCAGCAGTGAGAAGATTGGCAAGGTAGGTCAAGGGAATTCTCATCACCTCAGGGTCATGGACATCATCATCAGATTCCTCGAAAAACTGCACCAGGGGGCTCAAGGGAGGAATGTACCAGACCATGGGCAGGGTTCTGAATTCAGGATGGAGAGGAAAGGCCAATTGCCAGTCCACCGCCAGCTTGTAGACCGGAGAATGCTGGGCTGCTTCAATATAGCTCTGAGGTATTCCCTGAGAAATTGCTTCGGCAACAACTGCCGGGTCCTTGGGATTGAGGAAAATACCAGTTTGTACTGGGTAAAGTTCTTTCTCGTCCTTGGTGGAGGCTGCCGTGGCAATCTGATCTGCATCGTAGAGAATCACACCGACATAGCGTATCTTACCTACACAGGTCTCAGCACAGAGACTGGTCATTCCTGCTTCAATTCTTGGATAGCAGAAAATACATTTTTCGGATCTGCCGGTCTCCCAGTTGAAATAGACCTTTTTGTATGGACAACCTGAGACACAATATCGCCACCCCCGGCATCTCTCCTGATCCACCAAGACAATTCCATCCTCCTCCCGTTTGTAGAGAGCACCCGATGGACAGGAGGCCACACAGGCGGGATTAAGACAATGTTCGCAAAGACGGGGGAGGTAAAACATGAACACTTTTTTGAACTGCAGGTAAATCTGGTAGTCCAGGTTGTTGAAATTGACATCACCCGAGCCCGTTTCACTAACCCCGGCCAGATCATCCTCCCAGTTTGGTCCCCATTTGAGCCTTATGGGCTTGCCGGTGATCAGGGATTTCGGTTGGGTCGAGGGCTGATGCTTCTTCTGCGGAGTGGAAATTAACTTGTCATAGTCGTAGGTCCAGGGCTCGTAATACTCGTCAATGGACGGGAGGTCAGGGTTGTGGAAAATTTTCAACAGCTTGCTCGGCGGACCGCCGGCACGGAGGCGAAGTTTTCCATCAATCTCCCACCCACCTTTGTGGATCGCCTGGTTCTCCCACTTCTTCGGGTAGCCGATTCCCGGTTTGGTCTCCACATTGTTAAACCAGATGTATTCGGCTCCAGACCTATTGGTCCAGACGTTCTTACAGGGAATGCTGCAGGTATGGCACCCGATACACTTGTCCAAATTCAAAACCATACCAATCTGGGCTTTAATCTTCATACCAATCCACCCTTCCTGCCTTTCGGACCACGATAACTTCATCCCGTTGAGCGCCTGTTGGACCGTAATAGTTGAAGCCGTAACTCAGTTGAGCATATCCGCCGATCATTTGGGTTGGTTTCACCAAGATACGGGTAACACTGTTGTGAGTGCCGCCTCTCTTGCCGGAAAGCTGCGATCCGGGAGTGTTGATCATTCTCTCTTGGGCGTGGTACATAAAAGCCTTTCCTCTGGGGATTCGGTGACTTACAACAGCCTTTGCCATTACTACCCCATTTACATTGAAGCACTCGAGCCAATCGTTGTCTTTGACTCCAATGGAGGAGGCATCCTCGTCATTAATCCAGATAGCCTCACCTCCGCGGAAGAGGGTCAGCATTATGAGGGTATCGGAATAGGTGCTATGAATGGACCACTTAGAATGGGGGGTGAGGTAGTTCAAGACAATTTCCTTGGCCTCACTGCGAGTAATGTCGGTGGAACCCAGGGCCTGCATGTCCAGAGGTGGCCGGAACACCGGCAGTCCCTCGCCAAAAGCCAGCATCCACTCGTGGTCCTGGTAGAATTGAGCCCGGCCGGTGAGGGTGCGGAAGGGAACCTTCTCCTCTATGTTGATCACGAAGGCAGAATACATCCGGTCTTCGGACTCGATACCACTCCAGATCGGGCTGGTAATGATCTTGCGCGGTTGTCCATCAAGATCGGCGAAACTCATCTTTTCCCCTTTTCTATCGATACTCAAATGCGCCAGCTGCAGTCCGGTCTTCTTCTCCAGGCTCTCCCATGCCTTTACTGCTGTGTTTCCATTGGTCTCCGGCGCCAAGGCAAGAATGGCTTCGGCCACTTGCTTGCCTGTCAGCAGTTCCGGCATCCCCTGGGTAACTCCAGGGTTTGAGACCGTTCCAAGCTTTTCCCTTAGTTCCTCGTATTCTACGTCTGCTTTCCAGAAAATACCCTTGGAGCCAATTCCCGCACTGGCGACTAACGGCCCCAGGGCTGTCATCATTTTGTAGGTATTTGGGTAATCTCGGGTTACCACTGTGAGATTTGGCAAAGTCTTTCCAGGTATTGGCTCTACCTCGCCTTTCTTCCAGTCTCTAACTGTCGGTTGGGCAATCTCACCAGGTGAGTCGTGGAGTAGGGGAGTGGCAACCAAATCTTTCTCTTCACCTAGATGTTTCGCCGCGAGCTCCGAGAATTTCTCAGCAATGGCTTTGAACTGATCCCAGTTTGTCCTGCTCTCCCAGGGAGGATCTATGGCAGGATTAAAGGGATGGATAAATGAATGTAGATCCGTGGTACTTAGATCGTGCATCTCGTACCAAGAGGCTGCGGGTAGGGCAACATCTGCGTACAGGGCACTGGTGGACATCCGGAGCTCTAAGGTGACCAGGAGATCGAGCTTGCCTTCGGGGGCAGGATCCCTCCACAGAACCTCCTCTGTCTTTTTGTCACCCTCTCGATTTAGCACCGCGTGGTCCGTTCCCAGAAGGTGCTTGAGGAAGTACTCATGCCCCTTGCCGCTCGCACCCAGCAGATTTGCCCGCCAAAGGAAAAGAAGGCGAGGCCAATTTTCCGGACTGTCCGGGTCTTCCAGGGCAAATTTGACTTCTCCTTTCTTAAGTTTCTCCACCACGTAAGAGATTATCTCTTCATCCGAGCTTGCTCCATTTTCCACGGCTTCTTTGCACAGTTGCAGTGGATTCCGATTGAACTGTGGATAGGAGGGCAGCCAGCCGAGCCTGGCGGCAATTACGTTATAGTCAGCCAAGTGTTTGTCTACCCAGTTATCGGCCAAGGGTGAGGCTATGTGGCTAGCGTCAAAGGTCTCGTAGCGGTATTGGTCAGTGGCAAAATAGTAAAAGGAGGTGCCATTCTGCTGTCTCGGCGGCCTGCGCCAATCCAAGCCAAAGGCGATGGCAGCCCAGGATGCCTGGGGACGAAGCTTTTCCTGACCAACGTAGTGGGCCCAACCGCCACCGTTCACCCCCTGGCAGCCACAGAGGGTTGTGAGGTTCAGAATAGCTCGATAGGTCATATCGTTGTGGTACCAGTGATTGGTGCCGGCACCCAGGAAGATCAGGGACTTTCCCTTGGTCTTGTCGGCATTCTGGGCAAATTCTCGAGCCACCCGGATAACGTCAGCTTTGGGAACTCCGGTTATCGATTCCTGCCAAGCGGGGGTGTATGGTTTCAACTCGTCATAGTCCTTGGCAACCTCTCCTCCCTGCTGCCTGTCGACCCCAAGGTTGGCAGCCATGAGATCAAAGACCGTGGTAACCGTGATCTCCTCGCCGTCCCGCCTTATTTTTTTCACCGGGACTTTGCCGATCCTTACCCTTGCACCCTGGAAATCAAAAAAGGGAAAGGCAACGGCAATCCAGCCATCATTTTCCTCAGCAAAGCTCAAGAGCGGGTCCACCGATTCCCCGCTCACCGAATCAAGCTGGTGAAGATTCCACCGTCCTTCCTCGTTCCAGCGGAAACCTATGCTGCCGTTGGGCACTACAAAACTCTTGCTGTTGATGTCGTAGTAGAGAGTTTTCCAATCTCCGTTGTTCTGGTCAAAACCGAGATCTGAGGCTCTTAAAAACCGCTCAGAAACGTAATGGTCATCTTTTGCTTTTAAAACCACGGCAAAGGGAAGGTCGGTATAAGCCTTCGCATAGGAAGTGAAATACTCGGACGGCCGCCCGAGATAGAATTCCTTGAAGATGACAAAGGTCATTGCCATGGCCAGGGCGGTGTCGGTCCCCGCCTTCGCCGGTAGCCAAGTGTCGGCAAATTTCACATATTCAGCGTAGTCCGGTGCTACTGCTGTAACCCTCGCCCCCCGGTAGCGTGCCTCGGTAAAGAAATGGGCGTCGGGGGTTCGGGTCATGGGCAGGTTGCTCCCCCAGACTATCATGTAACTGGACTCATACCAGTCAGCGCTTTCTGGAACATCCGTCTGTTCGCCCCAGATTTGGGGAGAGGCAGGGGGCAGATCGCAGTACCAGTCGTAGAAACTAATTAAAGAACCGCCTATGAGAGAGAGAAAGCGTGCGCCCGAAGCGTAGCAGACCATGGACATGGCGGGGATGGGGGTAAAGCCGAATATTCTTTCTGGTCCGTATTTCTTTATCGTATAAATTGTGGATGCCGCTATGAGAGTGGCAGCTTCATCCCAGGAAACACGGACAAATCCACCTTTGCCCCTGGCCCGCTGGTACATTTTCCTTTTTTCTTCATCCTCCACAATGGTCTGCCAGGCAGCCACCGGATCACCCTCGGAATTGACTTGATCTCGCCACATTTCCAATAGCACCGAGCGAATGTATGGGTATTTCAGTCGAACCGGGCTGTAAGTGTACCAGGAGAAAGTGGCTCCCCGAGGGCAGCCCCGAGGCTCGTGGTCGGGCAGATTGGGTCCGCAGCTTGGATAGTCGCCTCTTTGGGTCTCCCAAACTATGATGCCATCCTTGACGTAAACATCCCAGGAACATGAGCCTGTGCAGTTGACCCCGTGGGTAGAACGGACCTTCTTGTCATACTGCCATCTTTTTCGGTAGAAATTCTCCCAATCCCGCTCGCCACAGCGAACCTCAGCCCAACCCCCTGCAAGGGCTTCCTTTTCGCAGCTCTCACGAGGTCGAAGGAAGCGAAGAGAGGACAGAAGGTTTCTCTTTGCCATGGGTTTCCTCCATGTATGAGAATATTGATGAAGTCTTGAGACGTTTAGTAGATACTAGTTTTCAGTGGTTCAACTCTTTGAGTCTGGCTTGCATGCCTAGCAAATAGAAGGGGTTTATTTTGCTGTTACTTTGTCTCCGTTTTTCGATTGGTCATAGTGTGCTTTTGGAAAAGACCCTTTACTAATGAGTTAGAAGCAAATGGGCTATGCTGGCTAGCGGGGTAGGTTTTGTAAAGGGCTTACTCTTGCCAGTGGATAGCTTGCATCGGACAAGAGTCGATCGCCTCTTGAATGAGATCCTTCGGGACCTCCTTCCGGTTTGATTACTTCTGACTTGCCTTCTTCCTCATTGAGCCGGAAAACCTCAGGACAAATTCCCTCGCAGGTTCCACAGCCGATGCAACTGTCTTCATCTATGTAAACCTTCAGCGCCACTTTCCTTATGTCCTCCTTGTTAACCAAATCATGATCCTGCATCCACTTTGCCAGCTATGAAGCCATAAAATCCGAATCTCTAAATTCGAAACCCTAAACAAATCCGAAATTCAAATATCAAATGTTCAAAACAGGAAAGGCCTGGGAAAACAACCGTCAAAAGCCATTTGAAGCAGTGTCCTCAGTTGGTCGCGCAATTAATTAGTCGTTTTGGATTTTGAATTTCCGTCATTTGAATTTGTTTAGTGCTTGGTGCTTCGAATTTAGGATTTATCAGCTTATGCTGTCATTTCAGATAAGGGGAGGGGGCCAGCCCCTCCCACCATGACTAAGCCAACTAGTTTACCCTAATATCGCCTTGAGGTCCTGGTCCGGCGTGGTAATGGGCTTGATATCAAAGGTCTTCACCAGAGTATCGAGCACAGCAGGCGACAGAAAAGCCGGCAGTGATGGACCAAGGCGAATGTTCTTGATTCCCAAATGCAGGAGGCTCAAGAGGATGGCCGCTGCTTTTTGCTCATACCAGGAGCAGATTATTGAGAGCGGCAGGTCGTTTACTCCCACATTGAAGACATTTGCTAGGGCCACGGCGATCTGGATTGCCGAATGGGCGTCGTTGCACTGACCAATGTCCAGCAACCTTGGGATTCCGCCGATATCCCCCAGATCCTTGTCGAAAAAGCGAAACTTGCCACAAGCAAAAGTCAACACCATGCAGTCCTGGGGAACCTTCTCGACAAACTCGGTGTAATAGTTGCGACCGGGCTTGGCCCCATCACAGCCTGCCACCACAAAGAAATGTCGGATGGCTTTGCCCTTTACTGCCTCGACGACCTTGTCAGCAACACCCAAAACGGTATTTCTGCCGAAACCTGCCATTACTTCGCGGCCGTTTTGATCCTCTTGAAAGCCTGGCATTGCCAGTGCTCTGTCGATGACCGGCTTGAAGTTCCGATCCGAGATATGGGAAATTCCCGGCCAGCCCACCAGACCACAGGTAAAAAGGTTATTCCTGTAGTCCTCCTTGGGTCTCTGAATGCAGTTTGTGGTCATAAGGATAGCGCCGGGGAAGTTGACAAACTCTCTTATCTGGTTCTGCCAGGCCGTACCATAGTGGCCGTAGAAATGCTCATATTTCTTGAGCTCCGGGTAGGCGTGGGTGGGAAGCATCTCCCCATGAGTGTAGACGTAAATTCCCTTTCCCTGGCTCTGCTTCAAGAGCTCTTCTATATCCTTCAGGTCATGACCCGAGACCAATATGGCTTTGCCTTTCTTGTGGCCCAAGGGTACCTTGGTTGGTACCGGATGGCCGTATGTACCTGTGTTTCCAGCGTCCAGTAGCTCCATGGCCCTCAGGTTGATTTCTCCACATTTCAAAGCCAGGCCAACCCAATCGTTGAGGCTCAAATCATCCCTCTGAATGGCTGCCAAACCCTCGTGAATGAAACTGTAGACAGCATCATCCTCCTGCCCTAGGATGGCGGCATGATCCGCATAAGCACAGACGCCCTTGAGGCCAAATAGCAGCGTGTGTTTCAGAGAAAGAATATTGGGGTCGTCGCCAGGATAAGACTTGAGGCCCACTGCCTCCCCCTGCTGAACCAATTCATCAAAATTGGTTGCCGGCCTGAAAGTGGCAGGTCCTTCGGCAAAATCCACTTTTCCTCCTGCTGACTTGACCTTGCCTTTGAGTTGCTCGCGCTTTTCTACGGTTTGGTTGATCAACCCTACAAAGCGATCAGAGTCAAAATTTACATTGGTCAGGGTGGAAAACATGGATTTAACCGTAAAAACATTTAAATCCCGGTCATTAACACCCACCCTGCGTCCCTCGGTGGCATATTGGGATAATCCCATGAGGGCATAAATCAGTAGATCTTGAAGGGCAGCAACCTCGGGTTCCTTTCCGCAAACCCCCAGTTTTGTGCACCCTTCGCCTTTTGCCGTTTGCTCACATTGGTAACAAAACATCAACATCCTCCTTTTCTAAAGCTGAACTAATTTCACCCAACAGTTTTTTTTCTATTTTAGGTTTATTGATTGTAACCGTAATAAATCACATCGTCACCGGCATTGACTTAAGTCAAGGGAGAAGAAAATCGTAAACAAGATCAGAAATCATGTTATCGACGATAACCTCGGAATTCTCTTTAGGCTGGAACGAGGACAACTCCAGAATGGAATAGCGATGTTCCATAATAGCATAATCCCCATAGAAAATCACTTAACCCTGAATCACAACTATCTAATATTAAATGACTTTTTAAATACATTCTTCTGGCACGATTACTGCTCTCAAATTATGCTCTCTCCAATCACAACAAGTGGTTTTAACTTCTCGTTAGCAAGATCCAGGGATCAAAGTTATCTAAATCTTTTAAGGAGAAAAACTTATGGCAGAAGAGGTAAAGGAGAAGAAGAAAAAAGAATTACCGATCATGGAGGTAACCACCTGCAAGTCAACCCAGCAGATGTTGCGCAAGGCAGCGGAAGACGGTGTAGAGACTGCCTTTCACCGGGCGGCAGAGATGAAGGCCTGTCCCATTGGGGCGGACTCTGCCTGTTGTAAGAACTGCTCCATGGGACCTTGCCGTCTATCGAGCAAGGATCCTTATGCAAAGACGGGCATATGCGGTGCGAGCATAGATGTAATTGCCTCGAGGAATTTTGCCCGGATGGTGGCTACGGGTACTGCGGCCCACACTGATCACGGCATGACCATGCTGGATGTATTTCGTGGTGTGGTAAAGGGCGAGATCAAGGACTATCAGATCAAAGACGAGCAGAAGCTTTTCGATGTCGCGGAAGGACTTGGGATCGAGACTGCTGGTCGTGAGGTCAAAGAGATAGCCATGGATCTCTATAAGGAGTTGGAGCGGACCTACACCCAGGTTGAGGGCGAGATTCCCTTTGCCAACCGGGTACCGCCCAAGACTTTGGCCAAGTGGCGCGAGTTGGGCATAGTTCCCCGGGGATCCATGCGTGAGATTATGGAGATCATGCACCGGACCCATATGGGAGTGGATCAGGACTACGAGAACATGGTAAAGCAGTGTTCCCGTACTGCCCTTTCAGATGGTTGGGGTGGATCCATGGTGGCCACAGAGATTTCTGACATTTTGTTTGGCACACCCTCTCCGGTACTGGCTGGTGTTGACATGGGGTGTTTGGATGAGAAGCAGGTGAACATCATCGTCAATGGTCATGAGCCCAACATGTTTGAGTCCATGATTGCTTCGGTAAATGATCCCAAGCTGTTGGAAGAAGCCAAGGCAGTGGGAGCCGAGGGTATAAATATTTTGGGTATGTGTTGTTCTGGTGCTGAGGTATTGGGTCGTCACGGGGTTCCCCATGCGGGCAATTTCATGAGCACCGAGGCGGTTTTGATCACCGGTGCGGTGGATGCCATGGCAGTGGATGTGCAGTGTATCATGCCTGCTCTGGCTCCTTTGGCGGATTGTTACGGCACCAGGTTTTTCACCACCAACCCCCGGGCCAAGATGGAGGGAGCCGAGCACATCGAGTTTGAGGAGCACAAACCTCGAAAGTGCACGGACAAGGTGGTTAAGGAGGCGATCAAGCGGTTTAAGAATCGCAAGGCCAAGATAGTGATCCCTCAGAACAAGTCTATGGGTATTCACGGTTTCAGCCACGAGTACATCAACTACATGCTTGGTGGCACCTTCAGGGCTTCTTATGTGCCCCTGAATGACAACATCATCAACGGCCGGATTCGGGGAGTTGCCGGTGTGGTAGGTTGCACCAACCCCAGGGTGCGGCAGGACTATGTGCATGTTGAGTTGGTTAAAGAGCTGATCAAAAACGATATTTTGGTGGTACAGACGGGTTGTTCCCAGATAGCTTTGGCCAAGGCCGGGTTGATGAAGCCTGATGCCTCGGTGCTGGCAGGTGATGGTTTGCAAGAAGTTTGCGAGACCGTTGGTATGCCGCCGGTACTGGGTCTGGGTAGCTGTGTGGACAACAGCCGGATCCTGATTGCTTGTGCTGAGATGGTGAAGACCGGTGGTTTGGGTGACTCCATAGCAGATCTGCCGGTGGCTGGAGTTGCCCCCGAGTGGTACAGTGAGAAGGCCATAGCCATTGGTCAGTATGTTGTGGCCTCGGGGATATTTACCGTCTTTGGCGTTACTTTCCCCACCATAGCCGAGACCAAGTTCCACAAGTTGCTCTTTGACGGTTTGGAGAAGCAGGGTCTGGGCAAGTGGGGTTTTGCCAAAGATCCCTACGAGATGGCCGCCATGATAATCGACCACATTGATAAGAAGCGTGAGGCTCTGGGCATTATGGGTGAGCGCGAGCGCGTGCTTATGGATATGGCGGATCGTCAGGCTCTGGAAGTTGAAGCGGGCGAAGAGTAAGAATCCTAAAATAGTTAAAGTGATTCAATAAAAAACCCGGCAGGGTAGGGACCCTGTCGGGTTTTTTTAGTGTTCAGGTGTCAGTGTTCAGTGTTCAGTTTCAGGTTTCAGCTATTGTGTTTCTTCTTCCTGACACCTGAAACCTGAGACCCTATGCTCTTACCTATTACAACAAATGACAGCGCAGCGTAGTGACTTAATGACGGCGAAGCCAAATGACAAATGATAAATTACCAGCACCATGCCCCATGCTAATGCTCGGACCAGTTCGAGATTTCCTCGTCATAGAATTGTTGGCAGTAATGGATGAATTCCTTGCGGCCTCGAGAGGAAACGTAAGCGTACAAATTCTGCACGAATTTTCTCGGCAATTTTACCTTTGTCTCTGAAAACACCGATTCTTGGTTCTTAAGAATTTTCCAGTACTCTATCCCCGAGCAAAGGATAAAGCGAATAAAGTAATCGTATGAGTCATTCCCAGGAGGCAGGAGTTTGAAGTATTCAATTGCTCGCGGTATATCGTTTTTCAGAACATCTAAGCACATCCTGTTCAATATCTTTACCTTGTCTTTTTCTTTTTCGAAATAGCTCTGGGGCCAGAAGGATCTTTTCTTGGTGATCTTATCTTCTTCGTAATCTCTTATTATATTGAGTTTCTGTTGGAACAGACCGAAAGAAACACTATTAGTTGCAAGTTTTTCGAAGATTTTGTCCGTAATATTGCTGCCCTTCAACTTCAGGAGGTGGGTCAGATATAGACCTACGGTACCGGCCACATAGTAGCAGTACTCATTGAGGTCAGCGCTAGTGTTAATGGGTTTTTTCAAAAAAGCGCACATGCCTTGGGCCATCTCGCCGGTCCATTTCCGTGCCAGCCCCTTCTCTTCGCTGGACAAGGTGCTGTAAAGACTTATGGTGGCCTGGTAATTCTTGAAAACAAAGGCCTCCTCTAGTGGGGTAACCTCGAGCATACGCTCTTGCACTTCGGGGGAGAAACCATCTCGCTCCAAGTAGTGGCTAAAAGTGGCAATTAAATGAATTTTTTCGTCTGCTTCTAGACCTGTTGCGTCTTCAATAGTATCAATCGTCTTGTTCAGGTTATATTCAACCATTATGGGGGTTCTAAAGCGTTCATCAAGGTTCAGAATGGGGATAGAAAAACTGCGGGATTGATTTATGAGTGATTCCTCATTGGACTTTATCCACTCTTGCTTAACAGGGCTATCTACCACGTAGATCCTTTCCCTTAAAGACCATAAAACAATTTCAGCGATTAAAGGTTCATGGGTGAGTATATTCGCTCAAATGAATCTCCTGCAATCTTAACCGGAATTCCTGCTCCGACACACTACTATTCCAGTGTCCTGTAATGCTGGCAGCGTAAACCAACCCCAGATACAACACGACTATGACAGCGCCTAATCTGGCAACAGACCAACCCTTCTTCGACATACCTACGGTTCTTAGCTCCAGGGTATTCCTAACTGGACAGACCAGGGTGCAATCCATGCAGCCGTTGCATTCAGGACTTATTATTCGGAGCTTTCGATCAACAGTCAAATGGTAAGGGCACACCTCCGAACAGAGCTTGCAATCAATGCAGGTCTCGGGATTCCGCTGGACTCGCGTGGGACTGAAAAGGGAAAACAACCCCATCAATGCCCCGTAAGGACAAAGGTACCTGCACCAAAAATTGCGAACCACAAGGGAGACAAGAGCCAAAGTAATCAGAACCACAGCCGTGATAGTAGACATCTGGGTGAAGAAAAATAGCATCTTTACATCGGACATTTTGTAATAAGGACCCTGGAGAAATGCGAGAATGGCAAGGCGACTCATTGAAAAAATCGTCCACACAAAGAATGCCAGAAGTAAATATTTCAAAGTACGCAAGGGAAAGTCCAGCCACGGCGGCAATTTGTAATTTCTCCCGAAAAGTTTTCTGCCTGACTTCCACAACCATTCAGATAAAGTTCCAACTGGACAAAACCATCCACAAAATGACTTCCTCAGTCCAAGGGAGATTGCTGCTGCAAAGCCGAGAATAACCATAGCCGCAGGATGGACGGGATCCCATTTGCCAGTCAGCAGAAATAACTTCCAGCCCATGAGTGCTCCAATGGGAAGAAATCCCTCCACACCGGCTGGCCTTGATATGGTGATGGCACCCTGGCCCGCTGCTTGGTGAACATAAATGAAAAAGTGGATTCCTATTCCAACCGTAAGCAGAAACACAGCCAGTTGGACGTAGTTCCGTAAACCCCACGAATAGGGTCTTGTTTTGTGGTCTAGTTTTCTAATGGACCTCGAAACCTGTTTTTGCTCTTTTTTTTCTTCTGCAGATTGAGGTGCCCCTTGTCCTGCAGCGATGAGTGATTTCACCTGATGGATGGGCTGATGAAACTGTCCTTTGTCCTGATACATTATCACCTTTCTTCAAGTGACCGGCCGCATTTTTATGCCTATATGGGAGGGGCAATGGTCACCAGAACACGCATATTGGTTTTAGCTTTCAAGCCGTGCGGCTCGGCGATTTCAGAGATCAAAATATCCCCAGGCTCAGCCGGAAGGGTTTCATCGTCTCCAGCCAAAAACTCTCCTTTTCCTTCGAGCACAGTAATGCTCACTTCTCCTTCAATGTCGTGGGAGTGAAGGGGTAACTCCTGGCCGGCTTTGAAGTTAAAGTTTAAGATCTTGAAGTAAGGAGAATCATGGACGAGCAGACGACTCAGTCCGCTTTCTTTGAAACTGTTTTCCTTGTACATGCTTACCTTCTTCATGTGCATCTAACCTCCCTATTTCCAGTGATTGGTCAAATTTTCCTCGTCAATGTTCTTTCTATTTAACCTGAGTGAAATGTTTATCCATTGACCTAGGTCAAGAAAATAGCAAAAACCCTATTGAAGCTCAAGGAAGCTTGCTGCAGGTGGCTCCAGTTTGGTAAATTGAAAGAGTATTCTTTTCCGGACTTTTTTCCACCTCTACTGGTGAAGGTTGACTCACCTGTGGTGATGACCTGAGCAGGAAGGCACATTTTGACCTCCCCCATACAACCAGGAATGATCTCGAGCAAAGAAGTGATGGCACGTACGGGCATCTCCAGGGCCACACTCAATAATTATATCGGTTTAGATCTCATTCCGCCCCCATCAGTTAGGCCGCCAGAGGAGCCGGGGGGGCCCACCAAAATCGGCTACTTCCCTGAGTGGGTTGTGGAAAGAATAGAGAAAATTCACCAGCTCAAAGGTCAAGGTATGCGAATGTCCCAAATTGCCATGCACTTTATGGATGAGAAAAAAGAGCCCACGGAAGCCGCAGCTCAACCACTGATGTATCAATGGATTGACCAGATCATATTTCCCGCCATTCTTGTCAGTCGGAGTTGGGAGATCATCGGCCTGAACAACATGGCTGAGAAACTCCTTCTTGGAGAGAGGAGGAGAGGGCTCCAATCTTTTGTAAAACAAGGATTTCTGGACCCCACTTTGATCAGGGAATTGAAAGATCGTTTTGCCAACTGGAGAGAAATTCTCATACCCCATATTCGCTTGGCCAAAAAAGATCTGGGAGCAGAGATTCTTCAACCTTTACACCGCGAGGAAGACTCCCAGCTGCTAAACCAGCTCAGACAGTTGTGGAATGAAGCAGAGTTGCCGCAATATCTGCCATTTGGCCATCAAACACTGTCACTGAAATATCACCATGGGGGAGCTGAGCAATATACGCTCCTTTCGTGGGCGCTGCCAGAAGGGACACTCTTGCTTTATGCACCGGCTAGCATGCAATTGGATCAGATGATCGATTTACTCACAGGAAGGGCGAAGATATCAATACCTGCGCTTTTGCGAGAAGCTCCCTCTGCTAAACCCTTGTGTATTCTTGCCGCCCGTCTTGACTCTGAGCTTCATTTGCGCACAGCTCTTCCCCCGTCCGCATACCTCGATTTGATCAATCAGATCATCCTTGGTTGGCACCGGTGCTTTAGAGACCACGGCGCAACACCCGGCCGATCCTACCAAGAAGGTGCTGTTTGTTTTTTTCTCGAAGAGCCAGGCAGGGAAGATGACCATCTATTTCAGTCCTTGTTGTGTGCCAAGGCTTTGAACAGTATGGTAAGGAGGATCGACCGGGAGTGGAAAAGCAAACAACCATGGAACAACACCCTGAGGGTCAACATAGGTATCCACTGTGGACGTGACTGGTTGGGAATGGTGCCGTCGCCGTCGGCATTTGAGTTCACTGTGGTGGGAGACACCTTGGTTGAAGCAGTAAAGCTCAGTGAATTTTCTCAAGGGGGGGCTATCTGGGCCAGTAAAGAAGTGATTGAAAATCTCTCGCCCTCCAACCGAGAGCGAGTGGAATTTGGCATTAGGCTTAGGCTTTATGAGGAAGGATTTGTCAGCCCCGGCCTCTACTCGCCGGTGGCAGAGCTGCTTAGTCAGGACGAATTGAAAGGGAAAAGACTTCAAAGCATAGGAGGCCTAACGGTCACCGAAGTCCTAGATGTCCTCACCTGAAGCCTAAACCTTTTGATCTGGCAGTTTCATCCCGGCCCCGCGCAGATCTTCCTCACTCGTCTTCTTCGGCTGGAGCTTCTTCTTCCTCTTCATCCCCTTCCCTCGGGGCTTCCACCTCTTTCTCCTCTACGACGGCAGGTTCACCCTCCTCGCCGGTTTCCAGAACACCAAGTACTCCCTGAAGCTCATCCACGGCTTCTTGCAATAGAGTCTCGGCGCCCTGAAACCAGATCAGGTTGGGGTTGGACCTCTCAGTGTGAATTATTCCAGTACAGGAATCCCTCAACACGTACAGTTTGGCCACTATGCCTTCCACCCTGTCGTAGACTTCACCATGGCTGGCCATCAACTACCCTCCTCCAGAGCTAGAAGAGCCTTTTGGAGTTCATCCACTCCTTCCTTCAACATGGCCTCGGCGCCCTGAAACCAGATCAAATTGGGATTAGGCCCTTCCTTATGGATTACGCCTGCGCAGGAATCTTTTAAGACGTAGAGTTTTGCCAGGATACTTTCCACCTTGTCATATACTTCACCATGGTTGCTCATTAACTACCCTCCTCTAGAGAGCGGAGTGCCGTTTGCAGCTCATCCACCGCCTCTTTCAAAATAGTCTCAGCACCGTGAAACCAGATCAGGTTGGAAGTTGAATCTCCCTTATGTATAACACCTGTACAAGAATCCCTCAATACAAAGAGTTTTGCCAAAATGGTCTCCACCTTGTCATATACTCCACCATTACCAGCCATTTTTTCACCTCCTGGGTTTTTACCGTTAGACGGTAATCGTTGACGCCATTGACTTAACCATTTCATTTCAGTCGCTCAGCAAGTTCCACAGCTTCCTCAACCAACTTTTGAAGCTGAACCAACTCGAAGGGCTTAACTATGAGAAAATCAATATTGGAATCTCCAAATCTTTTCTCATAGAACTCAATAGCTAAAGTTGCCATCATTGCTATTGGTGTCATTTGATCTATCTCTGCCAGCTCATCGACGAATTTTCTAACATCAAGGTCCGGCAGATTCTGATCGAAAATTACCAGGTCATACTTGCGGTTAGAAAATTCTGTGAGACAGTCATGCTCGTTACTAACGGCTGTGACCTCAAAGCCGAGGTTTGTGAGCATCTCTTCGACTAGTTCTCTTTCAGTTGTGTGTTTGTCCCATAACAATATTTCTGTTTTTTTGGCATCTCGCAAAGTAGTATCTCTTCCTGATGCGTTCCGGGCTTAGTCAAGCTTCTTAACCTTTCGCAGTCCTATGTCTAGCAAAACAAGGCCATCTAAATCCACTGTCTTATAATGGCGAAGGCTTCTCAAGTCCTGTAATGTCATGCTCAGGGATTGCAATTGTTCCTTGATTATTTCCAGTTTTTTCCTGGTGGTCTGATCTTCTGCCCTGGACAACAATAGATCGACGTGTCCAATTACTATTGTTAGTGGTTGACTGAAGAGATGTGCCACCGTGGCTGCTGCGGTTAGGGCCCCTTGCAGTCTCTCCTCTTCGACCTTTCCCCAGCCACCCCGTCTATCCTTAATACTTCTTCTCTCAGCACCACTACGCCTGTCCCTTCGAGAGCGCCTATCAGTATCGCTCCTCCTGTCCTTTCCCTTACGCCGATCGCCGTAGGTTTCAAATTCATCTGCCATCAGACCACCTTGAGTATATTCCCACCGGTTACAGCAGAATATGTGCCAAACTCAAGGCAGCAACTAAGAGGAGGAGAGGCAGAGGGTGTGCAAACCAATCTTTTATCATATTATCAGATAGTTAATTGCTGAAAGGAAAGAAGTTCTTGGAGATGTGGGAGCGTAAGGTTAAACAGAGAGGAAAAATCAATATTATCTGAAAAAACCTTGGATTGGGTGTGGTCTAGGGTAAATGATTGATATCCAACATAGTTATGTTCATGGGTTGAACCGAAGCTTGAAGGTGCAACGATTATCTATCCGCCGATCATTCGCCATTTTCTGCCAAAAACCCTGTTCCACCAGCCCATTTTTTTCAGCCGCCTAAGTTCTTCTTCCATCATGTGCAATTTGGCCGTGACCTTCTGCAACTCCTTTTCTCTGTCGTTCAGCACGCTTTTAATCTTCACCATACTATCTTTATAAACAAGAAGATTCCGGTTTTCTAGCTCGAGTCGTCCCAGTCGAGTCAGCATTTCCTCGTAATGATCTCTATCAACAATGACAGTAGTCCCACCACTTTCTCTAGATCCAGCTTCAGTGGCAACCACATCCTTTCTCTCAGCAACCCTCGCTTTCGGGGTGATGACTGCCGGATCTTTCCTTGCCTCGAGCAGTCGATTAATCTCGTCGGTTAAAATATAAACCGTCGCCCCTTCTTTTATACGTGACAGCTTGCCATTGTTTAAATAGTGGACTACGGTCCCCTTTGATACTCGCAGGGTCCTGGCCGCCACTTTAATAGTGACTTTTTCTTCTGATGACGCTTTCTTCATAAATCACTCCCGGTCTTTGTCTGTCCGGTGCCAGCTGCAACCGTTCTGGGACCAAATGCCCAGGGTAAATTATCGAATTCTTTGCTTCAGGTTTAACTAGAAATGTAGAACCTTGGCATGAACTAGTTCTGTACTGGGTTAAACTATTTCCTCATGATTCCTTTATATAACAAATTTTCCTGAAAACCAAATATCACCTCTGCTGTTCCTGCAAAATATTGGGACAATCCCGTTCAATCTCCATCCTGAGCCTTGCATCTAATTCCGCTCCTTGGATAGTCTTAACCGTGGAAAGCTGCTCAACGGTAAGATTCAGCGCGCCTAGCAGTCTTGCCTTCCAGAGGACTGCCCCTTCCATTTTGGCCTCGGCGAAATTCGCCTTCTCCAGGTTGGCTCGCCAAAGCATAGTTCTTGCCAAGTTAGCCTTGTAAAGATTCGCTCCCACCAAGTTGGCCTTCCAGAAGTCAGCCCCTTCTAGGTTGGAACCTGCCAGAGAAGCTCCCTCCAGATCAGCCCCCAAAAACCCCGCTCTCCTCAAGTTGGCTCTGATGAGCTCTGTACCACCTAGCTTGGCTTCCAGGAAATCAGCCCCTTTTAGGCTGGCTCTCCACAAATTAGCCTTGCCTAGATTTGCTTTCCAGAGTATTGCCATCTCCAGGTTGACTCTCTCCAAAGAGGCTTGCTCTAAATCAGCCCTTGCGAGGAATGCGCCTTTCAGGTTGGTTTTGGAGAGGTCTGCTTTTTTTAGGTTAGGAAGAATATTCGGATTTTCTTCCCTCCATGTGTTCCAGGCTTTCACTCCTTGCTTCAGCTTGGCCAAGTGTTCTGGATCAGCCATCCCACCATTCCTTCTGTTTCATGATGATATGAGATTTCCGCTTGAAAATAACAAAATACAAATCAAAAACTCAATTCAAATTCCACAATCTATAATCTTCAATCTACAATCTCAAATAGCAAATACTCCAACACATGAGCGACACCCAGTCGCTATATCAAATGTAGACGTTGATTTCGCTCATACCAGATACTATAATTCTAGGAATTTAGATAGAGTGACTTTGTTGATCAAAGGAGAGATACATGACGGAAAAAAGACAGATGATGGAAGTCTGCAAGTGCGAAAACTGTGGCAACGAAGCGGAAATGATAGTGACCTGCGAGCTTGTACCTGTAGAAGACCTCCAGAAAAAAGCTGCCGGGGTAGAGCAGCAGGAGAAGAAGTCCTTCACTTGCACAAGTTGCGGCAATGAGGCGGATATGCTTGTTGATTTATAGAAAGACAAGCATTCACATTTTTCAGAATCGTCTATAAACCAATCTTTTCTCTCATGCCTGCCATATAGATAACCCTCCAACGCACTGGAGGGTTATTAGTTGTCACCTTGTGAGTAAAATTGAGGAGTCTGTCCGACAACTCCTTTCCCCTCCCCTGGGGGGAGGGGATTCTGGGCTTGCCCTACAGCCTTTAAACGGGTATTTGTTGCTATGGATTACCACTACTGCCCATTGTGCGGCGGTTCTTTGAGTGTAAACCCAGAAAGCAAGCGGCTCCGCAGCTATTGCCCCGAGTGCGCCTTCATCCATTACAAAAACCCAACCGTCGGCGTTGCGGTGATTCTCTTACGAGGGGACCAATTACTCCTTATAAGGCGGCGGGGTTCATACGATGGCATGTGGTGCATACCCTGCGGGCACGTTGAGTGGGACGAGGACGTACGGCTTTGTGCTCGCCGTGAATTGAAAGAGGAAACAGGACTCGAAGTGGAGTTAGGCCCGGTTTTCGATGTCCATTCCAACTTCCATGATCCAGATCACCAGACAGTTGGCGTTTGGTTCATGGGAAAGTTGAGTGGCGGTGAACTACAACCAGGTTCCGATGCCAGAGAGGCTAAGTTCTTTGCCCTTGATAGATTGCCGGGAAAAATGGCTTTCCCCACAGATCTGTTGATTTGCCAAAAGCTAAAAAGAATTCTCCTAGACAAAAAAGATGGACTTGCGCAATTGTGCGAGGAGTATTCGGAATACCTCAAGGCATAGAGTAAGGAGCCAGGAGTTAGGAGTCAGAATCCAGCCGGCATAGGGCATAGAGCATAGGGTCCAAATTTCGAAATTCAAAATCATCCGTCCTCTGACCTCCGACTTCTGACCTCTGACCTCTGACTTCTAAGCACCCTAGTGCTTAGTGTCTTAACTTCAGGAGCTGAGATGACAAAACTGACATTCTTCGGTGCAACGGGCACGGTTACAGGATCTCGTTTTCTTCTGGAGGTCGACGGCAATCGGCTTCTGATAGATTGCGGCCTCTTTCAAGGATTAAAGAAAAATCGGTTGAGAAATTGGGAGCCCTTTCCCATTTCTCCTGCTGAGATAGATCAGGTTTTTCTCACCCACGCTCACATTGACCACTCCGGCTATCTGCCCCGGTTGATTAATCAGGGTTTCATGGGAAAAATCCATTGCACCCATGCCACCCACGACCTGTGTGAGATCATGTTGCGCGACTCTGGTCATCTCCAGGAAGAAGATGCCAATTGGGCCAATAAAAGGGGATTTTCCAAACACAGGCCGGCCCTGCCACTCTACACCGTAGAGGACGCAGAAAATGCCCTGTCACACTTTGAGCCATATCATTACGGAGAGGATATATTTTTGAGCGAAAGTCTGCGGGTAAAGTTCAAAGACGCAGGTCATATACTGGGCTCTTCCTTTGTGGACGTAAA
Organism: uncultured delta proteobacterium; assembly: GCA_963712115.1. Lineage (GTDB taxonomy): Bacteria > Desulfobacterota > Syntrophobacteria > BM002 > BM002 > BM002. The sequence continues at coordinate 52,874 of CAVQGX010000055.1, forward strand.
GTCAATGCAAGAGGGAAGCCCAAAGAGGATCGTCTTTAGCGGTGACCTGGGTAGACCGTCGAGACCTATCCTCCGCGATCCTGTTCAACCATTCGAGGTAGACTATCTTATCCTGGAATCAACCTACGGCAACAGGTTGCACCATAACGAAACACCAGAAAGGGATCTTGCGGCCGTAATCAACGCCAGCGTTGACAGGGGAGGAGTGCTTGTCATTCCCTCATTTGCCGTGGGCCGGACGCAACAGTTACTCTACACTCTGCGAGAGCTGGAGGAAGATAAGGAGATTCCCTCGCTGCCGGTGTACGTGGACTCCCCCATGGCGATAGATACAACAGCTGTTTTCGAGAAAAACAAGGGATATTATGGTCTAGTAGCGAAGGTACTGGAAATCAAAGGAACCTCCATTCTCAAGCCGCAACAGATTAGTTTCTGTCGGCATCGAGACCAGTCAAAAGCGCTCAACCAAATAAAGAAGAACGCTATTATTATTTCCGCCAGCGGCATGGCCACCGGCGGCCGCATCTTGCACCACATGAGGCACCGGTTACCCCGGAGACAAGACACCATGTTGTTCATAGGCTACCAGGCTGAAGGAACCAGGGGTAGGACTATCTTGAATGGAAACTCCACGGTAAGAATCCATGGCGAAGATGTTCCCATCAAAGCTCAGGTTGAAAACATATCCGGGTTCTCAGCCCACGCAGATTACAACGAAATATTGGCCTGGCTGATCGGATTTAACCGCGCTCCAAAAAAGACCTTTATTGTTCACGGTGAGCCTGATGCGTCGGCATCACTGGCAGAAAAAATCACCGACAGATTAGGATGGAATGTCGTGGTTCCCAAATTCCAAGAAAGCTTCAAGCTAGAATGAATGGAGTAGGGGAGCACTGAGTAAGGTTTCAGTGTTCAGTGTTCAGGTTTCAGTGTTTTACCATTTATTTTTCTTTTTGCTGACACCTGAAACCTGACACCTGAAACCCTGCGATTTGCAATGCTCCATCACTCCATTAAGAAACTCTAAACGCCAAATACAAGGAGTATAAGAGATGGCAGACAAGGTTATTATCTTCGGCAAATCGACTTGACCTTACACCAACCAAGCCAGGTCGGCTTACGGTGAAGATGCCACCTATGTGGACGTTGTCAGGGAACCGGACAAACTAAAGGAAATGCTGCAGTTCTCAAAGGGAGTGCGGAAAGTGCCGGTTATCGTGGAAGGTGAAAAAGTAGAAATCGGCTATGGGGGAACATGAGGCGTGTGACTACTCATCGGAGATGAGTTGGCACAGGTGGGAACGAGGTAAATGGGATTGATCCCTACTACAATGTCCACTCTTAAAAAATACGGTTTCCCCACCTGGAGTAATGGAGTAGTGGAGTACTGGAGTATTGTGAAGGCCCAAAAACCTTTTATTATCTTCTATTGCACCCATTTACTCCAACACTCCAAAACTCCAACACTCCAGCGACATATTAGTCGGGTCGGGCAAGCTTTTTGCATAAAAATTAGTTTTTCCCTCAGGAGCATTACTTTCCTCGCAGAGAAAGAGGAATTCCTATTATGCCAGAGCACCGACCCAACACCGTAAGAGTTTTAGCGGTTGACGACGAGCAACACGTTCGTGAGCTCTATGAGGAATTCCTCTCTTACCCAACATCCAACTACAAATTTGATTTGACCCTCTGCCGCCAAAGTAAAGAGGCGGTTGAGGCGGTGCGTGCGGCCACTGAGGCTGGAACCCCCTTTTCCCTAGCCTTCATTGATATCCGTATGGATTCAGGAAAGGATGGTGTATGGGCGGCAGGGGAAATCCGCAAGCTGGATCCAAAAATCGAGATCGTCATGGTGACAGCTTTCGGTGATGTGGACCCAGAAGAAATCGTCTCAACCGCTCCGCCTGCCGCAAAGCTGCTTTACCTCAAGAAACCTTTTTCGCCAGAAGAGATTAGGCAGTTTGCCCTAGCCCTCAGTGCAAAATGGCAGCAGGAGAGAGAGCTCCATAAAATGCAGGCAGAGTTGGAAAACCACGTCGAAGAGAGGACCGTTAACTTGACCAGCACTAACGAGCAACTGAGGCGGGAAATTGAAGATCGAAAACGAGCAGAGGAGGAATTGCGGAAGAGCGAGGAAAAGTACAGGACCATCCTCGAAAGCATCGAGGATGGCTACTTTGAGGTGGATCTGGCCGGGAATTTCACCTATTTCAACGACTCGCTGTGCAGAATTGCAGGATATCCTCGGGAAGAACTTATGGACATGAATAACCGAGACTACACCTCAGCCGCAACCGCCAAAAATATGTATCAAATCTTCAATAGAACCTATAGCACGGGCAAGTCCGCTAAAATGGTAGACTACGAAATTTTCAGAAAAGATGGCAGCCCGAGAATATTGGAAATGTCTGCCTCCTTGATGAAGGATTCCACTGGCGAACCCATCGGTTTTAGGGGTGTTGTCCGTGACGTAACTGAGCGCAAACGGGCAGAGGAGGCACTCAGGGAGAGCGAAGAACGCTTCAGGGAGATGGCCGAAAATCTGCGAGAAGTCTTTTGGATGTTTGACTGGTTAAAGCAGAAAGTAATTTATGTAAGTCCGGCTTACAAAGAGATTTGGGGGCGATCAATCCAGGACCTTTACAAGAGTTATGAAGAGTGGAGCAAGAGCATACATCCCGATGACACCGAATACGCCCGAGAGTCCTTTGCCAAAATTGTTGAAACAGGTGGCGGGGAGCCTAGAGAGTACAGAATTGTTCGACCAGATGGAACTGTTCGCTGGATATCGGACAGGGGTTTCGCTATCCAGGGTGAAGATGGCCAGGTGCAACGTATTGCAGGCATAGCTGAGGACATAACAGAGCGTTATCAGGCCATGGAGGCATTGAGGGCCAGTGAAGAGAAATATCGCACCGCCTTGGAAACCAACCCCGACCCTGTGGTCGTCTACGACATCGAGGGTAAGGTTGTTTATTTCAACCCCGCCTTCACCCGAGTTTTCGGCTGGTCCCTGGGTGAACGTTTAGGCAAAAAGATGGACTTATTCGTGCCCGAGGAAAACTGGCCAGAAACCAAAATGATGATCGACAGAGTTTTGGCCGGCGAGAGTTTCTCCGGCATCGAAAGCAGTCGATACACCAAAAAAAGTAAGATTATTCCTGTAAGTATAAGCGGAGCCGTGCTTCGAGATATGGACGGTAACCCTGTGGGGAGTGTGATTAATTTAAGAGATATTAGCGAACAAAAGAATCTGGAAAGCCAACTCCAGCACGCTCAGAAAATGGAGGCCGTTGGCACTCTGGCTGGCGGAATCGCTCATGACTTCAACAACCTCCTCCAGGCTATACAGGGATATACGGAACTTTTGCTAATGCGCAAAAAGGATGGAGAGCTTGGATTCCGAGAACTGCAGGAGGTTATCCGTGCATCCAAAAGAGGAGCAGAACTCACTAAGCAACTGCTAACTTTCAGTCGCAAGGTGGAGAGCAAAAGAAAGCCCCTTGATCTCAATCAGGAGGTGGGAGAGTTGCGGCAACTGCTCGAACGAGCACTTCCCAAAATGATAGAGGTGGAGTTCAATCTAGATCCTGATCTGCAAATGATTAAAGCAGACTCGACACAGCTGAAGCAAGTTCTGATGAATTTAGCTCTAAATGCGAAAGATGCAATGCCTGAGGGAGGCAAGTTAGTAATTGAGACGCAAAACGTAACCCTAGATCAGGAATTCTGTAAAAGATATGCCGAAATCAAGCCTGGTGATTACGTACTACTGTCCATGGCAGACACCGGCCATGGAATGGACAAAGAAACCCTTGAGCATATCTTCGATCCCTTCTATACCACCAAGGAAGTGGGAAAAGGAACGGGCCTCGGCCTGGCCATAGTTTACGGCATCGTCAAGAATCACGAGGGCTACGTCATGTGCTACAGCCGTCCGGAGTCGGGGACCAGTTTTAGAGTCTACCTCCCAGCCTCAGAAGCGGTGACAGAATGTGCAGAGGTAGTGGAATCGCTGGAAGCAAAACCCCTTGCCATGGGAGGCGATGAGACTATTCTACTGGTGGATGACGAGGAATTCATCAGGGAACTTGGGGTAGATGTACTTGGACAAGCTGGCTACAAGATCCTCACTGCCAGAAACGGGGAACAAGCGCTCGAGGTCTACAGGAGAGAGCAGGCTCAGATTGATTTGATCATTTTAGATCTGATCATGCCGGGTATGGGGGGCAGCAAGTGCCTTGAGGAGCTTCTCAAGATAGGTTCACAGGCGCGGGTACTTATAGCTAGCGGCTATTCGCCGGACGCTTCCACCAAAGGAGCGCTCGAGACCGGAGCAGCAGGTTTTATAAATAAACCTTATGATACCAAGCAGTTATTAGAACTAGTTCGTAAGATCTTGGACAAGAATTAAACTTTAACTGTATAGGCCCTATCGTCCAGGGGCTCCGAGCTCCACCATTAACTCCAACTCAGCTTCATCTCGCTGCACTTGAACCTTAACGGTATTGCCCACATATTTGGTGGCAAGATTGGCCCTAATGTCATCCAAATCCTTCACCTTAATATCATCCACCGCCAGGAGAATGTCTCCCTTTTCCACCCCTGCCTTTAGAGCACCACCACCCTTGACTAGGTCGGCAACAATGAACTGCTCGCCCGATGTATCTAACACTACCCCGAGCTTTGCCTCCTCTGGAGCCTCAAGATTACTGGGAAATACAATGAAATCTGCTATACCGGGCTCCGGTAATTCTCCGGGATCGGGAAGGATAATGGCGTAATCTTTGGCAATCCGTCTGTGAGCCCTCTTGGGGATACCTGAGCCGTAGGCAAGGTGGCCGCTTCCAGCCAGCACTACCAGGTGAAAGTCAGGCCGATCTGTGAGAAAGGAGGCAAGGGTCTCGGCCATGGTTTCGTCCCAAAGGATCTGGGCCTGGTGAAAGTGTTCAAAAACCTGGGGTGCCTTTTTGCCGGCCAGTTCAGTCTGATGCATCTCGAAGACACGCCTCAACCTTTCCCTGTAAGGCTCATCGTCTAAAGCCATCTCAGCGGGTATTCTCCCTTTCTCTTCCTGGGTCAATTGGTCTAGTCCTTGGTTGGCAACTTTGCTGACCAACTCGTGCTCCTGGTTGAGAGCAACTACAGGAATATTGTGCTCTCTGGCATACTGCAAGATGTCCTCATAAAGGTGATAGTTGAACCTCCAAGTGTTTAAGTAGTCGGACCTCTTAAGAAAAGTTTGCGTATCCGATTTGCCGGAGATGTATTCGTCCAAAGCCTCTTGGTAACGACGTTGAAACATCTCCATGCCAATGGCCAATTTTGGATACCGCTGGTGCAGATCGCGAATAATCTCGAGCTGTAGCAGGTGATCACCATAGCGGTCATGCTTTTCTCCCACATAAACAATTGTTCTATCCGCCACCTGAGAAACAATTTCAGCTAAAGGAAGTACACTTTTGGTAGCGATTCCCCTAACCGGTGCATCCACTTCGTACTGAATTCCCCGGTCGCTGCTCTCGGTCTCCTTCTCCACGTTTCTTCCCCCAGAAAAGGTAAGTTTACTGTATTTCCCGTAGTGAAAAACCTTGTTTATTACTTCTTTCACTTCTTCGGAACTTTCACCCAGAGCCAGGCCAACCACCAGATTGGGATTGAAGCCATTTTTCCTAATTTCAATACTGAATCCGCTTTTTGTCTCTGCTGACCTCGGAAAGAGGAACTCATGCTTACTATGATCTCCTAGAAATAACAAAGATTTATGACCTAAAGTGGAGTGATCCACCTTGTCGGCAGCCAACTTTTCAAAACCACGGCTCTCCAAGGCTTGAATCAAAGGCTGGTAGATATCCAGGTTGGTTTCAGGCAATACCACTGTTCGAGCTGGATCCCCCAACAGGCGACTCAAGACAGCCCTTCTCTCAATTGGTTTCAAGGTACGAAAGAGGTCGTAGTCCGGATCTACAATGATCTCCTTTGCCCTGCCTGTGGTGGACAAGGCGAAAGCTTGTCTATCCTTCGATAGAGACAAAACCTTTTTCTCTTCCTTGTCTTCCGTGCGGATAACAAGGGGAATCAACACAGGCATTGGGCTGTTCCTAACCTGAAGGTTGAATTCCAGGGTGTAACCATCCGTCGACTGATTCAGCCTGATCTTATCGAGATTTATTGCCATTGCCCCTTTGTCCTGGAGCCAGAATTCAAAAAAAACCCTTAGATCCTCTGCCGCCGTGCTTGAAAATATCGCTTCGAGATCCTGCCAGGAGGTTAAGCGAAAGCGCTTTTTTACCACCAACTGCCTAAGTGCCTCTCTGAATGTTTTATCTCCCACACGGTCGTTGAGCATATGGAAGACCATAGCGGTCTTGCCATATCCGACGGCACGCGAAGCGCGATCGTCCCCGCTGACAAAGTCCTGAATGGCGATCTCATTTTCCCCATGAACGTAACTCTCGTAATCCTCGATTATCCCCTTGCGATATTGCCAGCCCGTTCCTTGCATTTGTTCATAGTAATGATCTGCCAGATAGGTGGTTAAACCTTCCGACCAATTCCCCTTGGGGTAGTCTACGTAAACCGAATTGCCAAACCAGGAGTGGAGGATTTCATGCCCCAATGAAGTCTCTGGGATGAAGGGCAGCTTGAGTACCTCACGGCCCAAAAGGGTGAAGGTGGGCATTCCGTAGCCAGTGGGCAAAATATTTTCTACCACAGCAAACCGTTTGAAAGGGTAGGGGCCCAGCATGTTTTCATACATTGCCAAATATTTCTTGCTGGCATCCAGATAGCGGCGTGCAAAGTTCTGATCCTCGGGAAGCAAATAGGTCTCCACCTGCACCCTGCCGTGGTGGTCTGTTTCGACCAAATATGAAGCCATGACGAAATGGATATGCGTTACCGGGTGGGGGAAATCAAAACTTATCAGCTTTCGGTTTCCCATATCCTTAACAGTTATATCCTCGGCTTCAGAAACGGCCTGAAAGCTTTTGGGAACCATTGCTTGCAGTGAAAAGCGGGCGAGTTCGGCCTCTGCAGCAGGGTACCAATCTGAAAGGAGAAAAACACCTTCGTCACCAATGGTGTTTGCCAGGTTCTCGCCCTTTTTGTTGGAAAAGACTCCTTCGTATTCCATCTCTATGTGCATTGACCCTCCGTGGAGGGGGAGGGCGATGCGATTGTCTTTCACTTTTGGCGTAGCACTTTTTCCATTGATTACAAATCTGGTTATCCGCAGACCCCTACCGACCGCTATCGCTCTCACACTGTCGGAAAAAGTAGCATCCACTGTTCCAAAAATTTTGTGTTCTGCGAGATCGAAGGAGATGTTTATGCGGTGTTCAGCAAGGGTATCGGCCATTCCAGCTGAAGGTAATCCCAATGAAGCGGTTATCATCAGGAGGCAGAGCAAAACAAGATTAATTGTGCGGCTGTATGTCATTGTAGAAATCTCCATTGTTGTATTTCGTCGTGTGCTCCGACTAAAGTAAGACTTTTTCGGGGGGGAATCAACCGCCGGAAGATGTCAGTGGTCCTTTGTCAGTAGTCAAGCACCAAATCAAAGGGTTTCAGGTGTCAGACTTCAGGTTTCAGGTGTCGGGTATCAGGAAAAAGAAACATAGAAGCTGAAACCTCAAGACGGAACACTAAAACCTCAGTCGTTATGATTTGTTATTTGGAATTATATTCATTCTAACACTCCAATACTCCAGTGTTCCAAAACAGTTCTCCATCTTTATCGGTAATCCCGCCAGCGGCGGGCCTGAGCTGGCCCATCGAAGATCCCGCTATGCGGCAAAGGATCAGTTTTCCAGGACTATACTGAATCTGAACAGACTTGTGTACTTCTGAATCAGTGGACAGATAGATTTTGGAAGCAGTGAAGCTAAAGGGAGTAAAAACAATTTTCGCCAAAATCTGGAGGGTTAGATTCGATAGTGCCAGTTGTCCCTATTTACAACGGGCAACTGGCAACTATCTTTTCTTACATTTCTGGCATGTAAATGCTTTCGTACAATTCTTCTAGGCTGGCGAGGTGTTTCGCCTCGTCATGTTGCAGTCGTCGAAACATGCTCTCCATTGGTGCGCCTACACAGGCGTTTGCCATTTTGCCGTAGAAATCCACCGAACGTTTCTCTTCGTGGATGGCATAAATCATAACATCCTGCGAAGAGGAATCATTGTCAAGAGGCTTGAGTTGAAGTAGCACGGTCAACTCCATGCTGGGGCCTTCTTCCACACCTGCCTCGTGCAAGGCGATTTCTTCTTCGAGAAAGGCTTTTTCCAGAGTGTATTTGTGCTCTAGTTCTTCAAGAGCCAGCTCTTTGACCAAATCTCTGGCCCTTTTATCTTCCACCATCTCATAAGCTTTCCGGTAAACGTCGAAGCTTTCTTTCTCCATCTCGATTGCCTTTTCAATTGCTCCTTCTCTGGTATAACATACCTCTTCGAAATCGCTCATAGTTTTCCTCCATAGCATTCAATTTATATAGTGGATCTTTTCGGCTTGAAAGAAGTTTTAGGTATATTACGTGATCATGGCAAAGGATTCAAGTACGATTTTTCACTATTTCACCCTGCTGACAACAGCGGCTGTATAGTTATTCAAGCTAAGGCCGAGCTAATTCTTTTGCTGACCATTTCAATTGCTCCAGAAGGTTCTGAATGACCTGGGTAAATGCAGTTTTCGCCAGCGACTCATCGGGCCCAGCGACAAATGGCTCTCCTGAGTCACAACTAATCACCACACGCGGATCTATGGGTATGCGGCCAAGAAATGGAACCCCCAGTTCCTTGGCTGCCTTTTCACCTCCACCAATCTTGAAGAGATCGATGCTTTCACCGCAGTGGGGGCAGGCCAGACCACTCATGTTCTCCACGATTCCAAGGACCGGAATGTTTATCTGTTTGCTGAAACTTACCGCTTTGCGTGAGTCCAAAAGGGCCACATCCTGAGGGGTGGTCACAATTACGGCCCCATCAACTTCCTTTATTAACTTGGACACACTTAAAGGTTCATCTCCAGTTCCCGGGGGTAGGTCGATGAAGAGAAAGTCCAGATCACCCCAATTCACATCTCTAAGGAACTGTCTGATGGCACTGTGCTTGAGGGGCCCCCTCCAGACAATGGCTTTGTCGGGCTCCTGCGCTAATAGCGCCATTGATACTGCCTTAAAACCCGCAAATACCTCAACCGGCTCAACCCCATCTCCTTTGCTGATCAGATGTTGCCCCTCTATGCCCAACATTCTGGGGACATCCGGACCGTGTAGATCAGCGTCGAGGATTCCCACTTGATAGCCACGCAGAGCAAGAGAGGCAGCTATGTTAGTGGCTACGGTACTTTTTCCCACTCCACCTTTGCCACTCATTACCATTACCTTGCATCGAATGTGGTGGAGCTTCTCCTTCAATCTCTTTTGATCGTGCTCCTTCTTCTCAACCGTAGAACACTTGGGTGAAATTTCGCAGCTTTCACAAGGTTTCCTATCTTCACACTTGTTCTCTACCATGCCCGCTTCCTTATCTCAGTATTATTCTCTGTAATCACTTCTTGGGTAAAATATCGTTTCGCCAAGATCTTTTGTCAAGCACCGCGACTCACCACTGCCCACCAGGACCCCTCGAACAATTTTTTATAGAATATCACGGGAGGATGTGGTTTTGGATATACTGTCACTAGAATAAGCATGATTTTTGCTTGTAGATTATGCTGTCACCAGATTAGCTTCCCATTAGGGGTGAAATAGGCCGGAGCAGAAAGATGAATAGACTTATCCACGACCTTCTGGAAATAAATCGCAGGCTGTCCTTTGAACTATGGCACATAACACCCATTAATGAGAGAGCCAGTGGGTTGTCGCCCAGGATGCTGCTGCCTACTCAGGTCAATGGGGACGTCCGCATCGGCGAGTATGAACCGATGATTCTCTATTGCGGCTTGCTGAATGGTTTAAACTATTATTACTTGATCGAGAATCCCAGCGAGATGACTGCCACATCCGACTTGAATCTGTATGAAGTCAGAAACGACACTTTTAAAAAAGTTGCCGGAGTTGAATTCAAGGCCCACAATCCAGGCAAGGACATAATTTGGCAGGACATCCGCAAATTGGTCCGGGACAACATAAGCGGAAATTGGTTCCACATCCTGGAGGATATCGACTCCGAGACCCTCAAATCTATTTTCTCAAAACTTACCGGTTCACTGAGAAGTTACTCTGACAGCCTGAGCGAGAACCCAATTTCAATCCTTTTCTGTTTTTGCGTTCTGGCAAGAAAGTGGACTTGCATCAAGCATTTTTACTATGACAAGTCCCGGGGAGATTTTAGTATTTACGTGGACAATTTTTTCGATCTGGACTGTCAAGTGGAATCAGATCACATCGTTGTGAGCAAAGGTCTGGATTGGTATATTTTCCAACTCTACACTGAAGGATTCCTGGGACATTAGCAAAGCGTCACATCACAAAAAGCTTTCAGGTGTCGGGTTTCAGGTGTCAGGAGAAGAAACACAGAGGCTGAAACCTGAAATCCCAAATCCCAAGCGCCAAATTACAAATAAATTCCAAATTCCAATATTCAATGACCAAAACATGTTTGGAATTTTGAATTTCGGTCATTGTGAGTTGTTTGTTATTTGTGATTTGTAATTTGGAATTTCTATCAATCTGCGTCTGTGGATTTCCAGAACGAGGACGAAGTAATTCTGCAATCTACAATCCAAAACTCTTTACATGCTGCCCGCTTTACGATATATAGTGAAAATCTGCACATCGGAATAAAGTATCGTTCAGGGAGTGATCAAATGCAACCAGAAAGAAAAGCGGGAATCACTATAGTCTTCGGCGTTCCAGCCATCGTTGGCGCAGGTCTGGTCTGGCAGCTCTCAGGCAGTTGGCAGGTTGTCTTCGGATATCTTGGGCTGCTAGGTTTTATCCTCGGTGCCTTTCTTGCCAACCCAGAGCAAATGATCTCCAGGGAAAACAAAGCCGATCATTAAAAAAGAGTTTGTCTGCTTATTCTCAATTTCTACCAATAAAGGCAGACCCATCCTCTCAAGCTCTGTCCTCACAGAATACCCAACTCATCTCCTAATATTTTGTAAGGTTTGGGGAAATCGGGCTGGAAGTTTTGGTAAAAGGTAACGGGATACCTGGCACCAATCTTGTTTCCGGCCTCCTGCAAGCCCCTTTTGAGTCCAGCCAAATCTTTGCCTGGCAGGCCTAAGACCATCTCATCGTCCTGGGTCATGGAGAAGATGCGATCACCCATACCTGGGATAGCGATCCGGGGAGCCTGTGAATTGAAAGGCCCAATCAAGTACTCACTGCATTCCACCTTGCCCCCAAAAGTCCCATTTAACCTCTCCCCACTTTGGTAGACTCGGGCCTGAACCATGCGCATAATCTGGGCTGGATTGCCATAAATGGCAACCGTATCTGGCTCATACAAGCCCTTGGCCAAGGGAGCGAGAACCAGGGCCTCAAATCTGTCATTATCCAAAAGATTCATCGAATCAATCCCTTTGCGGGCTTGCTTCTCATCATCGTGGAAATTAACCTCACAAAACAACCTGGCCAAAGTAGCCGGCGGGTCATCAGACCCACTGAAGCCAAAAGCAATCATTGCCGGTACGCAGATCAAGTCTTCCCTGGTGAGACCTACAGTCCAGCCGTAAACTCTGGTCATAGTAACTGCCTGACAAATCGTCACTCTTTTCTGTAGAACCACTGACGGCTGACGTGTTTTTTCCGGAAAATCAGTCTTATCTTTTAGAAACTTCACCGCCACAGGAAAGGTCTTCAGCCGAAGTTCATTACTGATGAAATCACTTATTTCCTTG
>CAVQGX010000056.1:0-8362 GCA_963712115.1 uncultured delta proteobacterium
TTTTCCTCTCAACATCCAGCAGTCTCATTTTGGTCGTCCGATCTCGGTCAGCTACAAGTATCTGCGGCAAAGCGGGCAGAACATAGAGAACTTCCACCTCAAGATTGTGCTTGGCCCCGTAGATCAACCCCAGATAATCCAGTGCGTTAAGTGCATCCTCGGAACCATCTATGCCCGCGACAATTAGCTTGGTCAGGTGAGTCATGGCCGACTCCTTGGTGCAGGTTATGATCCTTCCGATAGTTGTGGCGTATCCCTGTTCGTTGTCTCGGTCTTCTTTCTTCTTATCCAGCTCCACAGTTGCCCGAAAATAAATCCCAAGACAAATGTACCCGCCAAAATCAGTGCTCTGGACACCTGGGTGCTCCAGAACAAAAAGCGCACCTCCAGCACCTGGGTGTTCTGAATAACGAAAACGGCGTAGAGCAAACCAAGAACAATCGTGGCAATACGTTTAATGCCCATGCTCATCCTCTCTTACTCACTCCCTCGAACCCCTCTATCCCACTGAGTATGACTCATCTGAAAAACTTATGCTGAGTGGCCTGCGCTCATCGTGGGCGAGATAAGTAGTGGTAGTGGGGAAAGCGAATTCGATCCCTTCTTTCTCAAATTCATGCATAATTTGTAAATTGACTCTCTCACTAAAGGCGACGAAGGCCCAGTAGTCAGGCGGATGGTACCAGTAGATCATCAAGATATTTAGAGATGCGTCGTTAAATTCGTTGAAATAGACCCTGGGAGGAAAGTCGGGATGCATACCCTCGTGGTTCTCGAGAATCTCACGTATAATTTTGACGGCCTTCTCAACCTTTTCCAGGGGTGTATCGTAGGTGATGGTAATGTTGCTGAGCCGGCGAATGGAAGGGCGGCGGCCGATGTTCTCAATGTTGGCGCTGGCCATCTTCTCGTTTGGAACGGTAACCAGGTGGCCAGTGAGGGTGCGCACTCTACTGGAGCGAAAGCCAATGCCTTCCACCACGCCATCGTAACCATCCACCACGACGCGCTGACCCACGTTGAATGGTTTGTCCAGCATGATTACTATGCTTCCAAAAAAGTTTTTAAGTGTATCCTGCGAAGCCAGTGCTAGTGCTAAACCGCCGATGCCCAACCCGGCGAGCAGGGTAGTCATGGGTTTGCCGGAGATAGCTTTTAGCAGGTAGATAGTGCCAACCGCAATTACAATGACCCGACTAAATATCCGGACCATCTGCACAAATGTTTGGTCCACCCCAGTGTCTTCCCGCTGGGCATATCTTGTTAACTCGTGTTCCACCACGTCGAGAAGAGCGTAAACGAACAGAACTACCGCTAGGGTGCCAAGTACACCTATAGCTCCATCCGCAATCCGGGTGACCGCAGCTGGTAAGTGGATGATTGTTTTGGCGGCATAGACAGCAACAGTGGCCAGGAGCAGCCTTATGGGCCAGATAGCCGCCTTGAGTGTGAGGCGAAGGCGTATCTGTTCCTCTGACTCTTGAAGGGCGGTCGTCATGCCGGATAGGAATTTACCACTCAGTCTGGACACCTGGTAGACGGCGAAAATTACGATAACTATAAGTAGATAGCGCCACCAGGAAGATTTCCACAACCACTCTGGGAAAAAAGCTTTCTGGGTCTGCATGTAGACAGTAGCCACTCCTATGAGTGCTACTATCCGTAAAACGCTCTTGAACTTTGCCAAAGTCCTTTCCGGTAATGCCTCTTGCGCCTGGGCAGGCAGCGCTTTGCGGAGCCGGTCCAGAAGTCCTACAACCTGGAAGAGGAGAATGATGATCGCAAGGGCCACAATCAATGCCTCCACCCCGTGCAGGATCTGGAGCAACTGACCAGGAAGGACAAGAGGAACTTCCGCCAGTCGCAGAAGCAAGGCCGCAAAAGCCAGTCGGAGTGGCGGCAGCAAGAAGGACAGGTTCCAAACTTCTGGATCCAAGCCTTTCTTCTCAACAGAAGCCTTGATTTTACGGTTGGCTGAGCGCCAAATGGTTTCCAGGATCAGGAAGCCAAGGACGAGAATTCCAATGCTGGCAATGAAACGCCAAACCTCATTTCCCACTGCCACTTCATGAATGTGGGTATTTATTTTGTCAAAAAAAGTTTGCCATCTGCTCATAGGAGATTACCTCCTTCAAAAGGACAAAAATAGTATTGAGAACCCTGATCAAAGGTTCAATAGAACCCCCAAGATCTTCTTTTCATAACCATTTCTTTTTCTTAAACAAGGCTATCATTATTATGAATACTGTAACCACCACAAACCAAAACACAAGGTAAGCATATCTCCATTCAAGTTCTGGCATATATTTAAAGTTCATTCCGTATATGCCGGCCAGAAAAGTCATTGGAATAAATATAGTTGCAATAATAGTTAGTACCTTCATAACTTGATTCATTCTATTTCCTACACTTGATAAATAGATCTCCAGCATAGCAGATAGCATGTCTCTAAAGGTTTCTATGGTATCAATTGCCTGGATTACGTGATCATATACATCTCTTACGTAAACTAGAACGTCTTCTTTAATCAAAGTCGACTCACTCTTTGCCAAACCGCCTATTACTTCACGTAAAGGCCAAACCGACTTGCGGAAAAAGAGCATGTCCCTCTTTAGGTGCTGGATGATTTGCAGGTCTTCTTGCTTGGGCTCGGACACCATCTGTTCTTGCAACGACTCTATGTTTTCCCCAAGTCCCTCGAGGATCTTGTAATAGCTATCCACGATGGCATCAATCAGAGAATAGGCGAGATAATCGCTACCCTTCTTTCTAATGCGGCCTTTACCGTTTCTCAACCTTTCTCTGGCTTGCTCGAAAACATCTCCTTGTCTTTCCTGAAAGGAGATGACGAAATTGGCTCCAACAATTAAACTGATTTGTTCTCCCTGCAGCTCATTCTCCTCTGCATTTAAAAAAAACATCCTCAAGACAATAAACAGATGATCGTCATACTCATCAAATTTTGGCCTTTGATGAGTATTCACTACATCTTCTTGAAGCAAAGGGTGAAGAACAAAATGAGCCCCGAGTTTTTCGATAACGTCAACTTGATGAACACCATCTATATTGATCCACGAGATAGATGGAGTATCCTTGAAGGAAAAACACTCTTCAATGTTCTTGACTTCTCTTTCCGCATATTGATGCTCATCGTAATCAATAATTGTGATCCTAATCTCCTCTACTTTTTTCTCTCCCACAAAAACAACAGTTCCCGGTGGAAGACCGGCCTTCTTCGAACCCTTTTTTAGAAATAAAGACATTGCCTTTCACCTCTCTATTATTTTTTGTTAATTTTTAAGGTTATAAGAAGGATGATTGAAATGCAATAGCATTAAAACAGCCACCCACCTGGGTAAGGGCAACCAACGATCGGCAAGGTCTTTAGCACCTGTAATTTGAGACTTTTCAATAATTCAGTCTTTGAATTTCTTGAAGCTTTGACCTAGCTGGATCCCCGCCGCAGTCTATCCCGCACTTGATGCGGGACCAGGATGACGGGCGATCGCATACTGTCGTCATTCCCGCGAAAGCGGGAATCCAGGGCATAAACAGACTTTTACCGAGAATTCCTAGGGGTAACCATCCAAAACATGATGTTATAACTATTTGAGATCTCTGCTTAAAAAAATATTGAACAGTCTCAATGTGTCGACAGCTTGACTAACCGGAGTTTCTTCCTAGTATGACACTAATAACAATTATGCCGCCTTCAGCGAGGGGGTAAAAGATGAAAATCTACACAGGTAGTGGTGATCGCGGTAAAACCAGCCTTTTCAGCGGTGAGCGCGTGAGTAAATCAGACCTCCGGGTCGAAGCTTACGGGGACGTGGATGAACTGAACAGCTTTTTGGGAGGCTTAATTGCCGCACTGCCGCCCACGGAAGCTGAACTAGTAGAAGAATTAAAGCAGATTCAATCGGTTCTCTTGCACATTGGAGCCCGCCTCGCTGTCACCCCTGGTTCGCCGGTTTCAGCAGAACTCGAGGAAATTACCGAAGAGCAAAGCAAGGGTCTGGAAGATGCCATTGATCGAATAGATGAGAGTCTTCCCTCCCTGCAGGATTTTCTTCTCCCCGGGGGGCACATATCGGCTGCCTGGGCTCACGTGGCAAGAACTGTGTGCCGCAGAGCCGAGAGACATGTTGTGAGGCTTTCGACAACCCAAACTGGAATTGAGGACTCTGAACAGCTCAGGAATGTGATTGTTTATCTAAATCGCCTCTCCGATTACCTTTTCGTGGTTGCTCGGCTTTGCAACAAGATCCACGGGCTCCCTGACACTCTCTGGAAGAAATAAAGAATCCAGGCCCAGCCTACGGCCCCGAGGGAGTACCTGGCTTTGAGCTGTCACCAGAGGGGGGTTTTAGGGTCTTTCCTCAATACGTCAGTCTGCTGGAGTAATGGAGTGGTGGAGTACTGGAGTATTGGATTTTATTTGTGATCATCAAGATTATTGCTGTCTGCTGCCTGCTGCAAGCTGCTAGCTAGTGCCTTTCACCCATTTCCAGAAACCGCAGTCCAATTTGCTGTGCCACCAGAGGCGCGTTTCCTCCGGCCCGGTTGTTCACAATTATGTTTATGCGAATATTGTTATCAATTGCTTCCCATATCAGCTCAGCTGTCTCCTCTACCATTGATGGGTGTAACATGGAGGGCACCAAGGTGTTGAAGGGATGTGCTTGACCGTAGGCCTCTTCGTAACGTGCCCCACGGGGGGTCATCAAACGGATTATGCTTTGGCCGCCGGAGTTGAAAAATCTCCGTCCTGATTTGGCGAACTGCTTGCCAATGGAGGGAAGCCAGGTCCAGTGCGACAGCACCTGCCCAACCCCATGTTTTTCCATGACCTTGAACACCGGATCAGTAAGGTAAGGCTCAGTTCTCAATTCTAAGTGGTAGCGGTTATCTTTCGGGATCTCCTCGAAAAACAGCTCGAGGTCTGCTGCCAGGTCCTTTGGAGAGGAGCGATCCTTTTTACGTTGGTATTCTTGCTCAAAAATGAACCCGGTGAGGAAAGGACCCAAGATGGTCACTGCCGGATCATAAAATTGCCGGGTGAAGATATCTTGATTTAAATAGCTATTGTTTTCGACGAACTTACCCCCACGCCACATCTTTTGCGCGCAAACTTCCTGGGGGACCTTGACTATGACATTGTCGTCTTCTTTCAGGTACTGCCGGTACTTCTGGAGTACGTGGTAATTTGGAGTGGGCTGTCCATCCTCTTCCAACAAAAGGCGATAAAAGGTAAAATCCAGCTCGAGGACTCGGAAATGTTGGAAGTACTCCTCAACACTATCCACTGGGAGAACCTCCTCCACGAATGACATTTTGCCCAAGGTTTTTTTCCTGCGGGTGATTCTATCGGTGTAGCGTTCTTCTGAGTAGATTTGACCTAGCCAACCCGCATATCGGTCGCTGGCCGTTCCCAAGAACAGGCGGGGGTGAAGGCCACGAAAATAGAAATTTTGCAGATCAAGAGTTTCTCGGTCGGACATTGTTGGTTCCCAACACGCATAGCGCATGGAAAACTAGGCACTATGCACTAAGAACTAGGCACCACAGACAAGTAATCTGTAGCCAGTAGTTGGGAGGAAGTCAATTTTGATTGCTTTTCTCCTGAATTCTGGATTCTGCATTCTGGCTCCTAACTGACCTCTGATCTCCGTTCTCTGACCTCTGATTCCATGCTCCATGCGCTATGCGCTATGCTATTCCACCGCCTTCTTGTAATGTTCTGGAAACTCGCCGGTATAACGCAAAAAGGAGGGAATGGGATATCGCACTCCCCCTTTATGCGTCCCCTCCAAACCGTCTATGATTTCTTCAACCCGAGATATGGGAATGGAAAAAGCCATCTCGTGGTCTTGGGTTTGGGCAAAGATGCGGTCACCATAACAGGGGAGAATAAGTTCACATTTTTCCGATTGGCGGGGCACAATAATCTCTTCTGCACAGTCAATTCGACCCCCGAAACTAGAGGTCAGACGTCCACCAGATTTCCACAGGGCTGCCGTCAGCAGTCTAAGAACCTGGGCGGGGTTTGCATACACTATTATCACTTCGGGGTCGAAAACGGTCCTGTGAAGTGGGGCCACCAGTATGTATTGATATTCCCCGAAGGAGAATTTCTCTACCTGTTCCTCTGAGAGCATTCCGGCCTCTTCAGTTTCAGTGTACATCCCAGCGCAGGCCTGGCCTTTTACATAGAACTCGCTCGGTCGCCGAAAACCAAAAGCAACTGCGGTCAACGGACATGAGATATCCTCTTCCCCTATGGCCAAAACCCAGCCGTAGCGTCTTGCCATGGCAATGGCCTGGCAGGTTGCGACCGTAATCTGCAGATCGTGTGCGGGGCGTTTAACCATTTCCGGTAAAGTCTCGCCCGGTTTCACCATTCGCACTGCCACCGGGAAGCTCCCCAACCGCACATGTCTAACCAGTGCATCTTGAAATTTAGCTAGATCCGTTTTCACTACGTCCTCCTCCTGAGGGCAAATGGATAAAGTGACCTGAGGTGAACTAAAATGTCCAATAATTAAAAGGGTAATAGATAAAGAATTGTTTTGAACAGGCTTTTTTCGAGGCTGCTAGAGTACCAACTCAATATCACTCTTTTCGAGAAGAGAACGGAGATAATGAAAGCTTTCACGGCCTGCTTCCTCGGGCGTATCCACATACGGGTAAAGTTCAAGGCTGACGTCGCCCTGGTATCCCAGCCTGGTCATAGTTTTGAAAACTTCCGACAACTTGATGGCTCCGTGTCCGAGTATGAGGTGATTGTGGACCCGTGTTGCAGCAATGTCTTCGAGGTGAACGTGTCCAATCCACTCGAAAAGCTCTTCAAAGGCAGCACTTGGGTCCTCGCCAGCACAAAAGAAGTGTCCAATATCGAAATTAATTCCAATGGCAGGTGACTCGACATCTTTGATGAACTCCTTGAATTCCCCGGTATTTTCCAACAAGAGTTCGGGCTCCGGCTCAACCAAGATCTTTATGCCCAATTCCTCGGCCAGTGGAGCGACCCGTGCTAGTCCTTGATGAAACAAGGACATGGCCTCTTTTCTCGCCATGTTGGCCAGAGGTCCGCCCGGCGGAACGGAAATATTCATACAGCTGAAAAAATCGGCGAGCCCTAAGCATTGCAGGGTGTGTTGAATTCTGATCTCTCGCCTTTCCTCCTGCGGTTCGATCCAAGAGGGCAGGTAGGTATCCCCAACCGCAAATAAGGTAAAGCTGTTCAGATTTGTGACCTTGAGACCACTTTGGTTGATCAAGAATTTGAGGTGGGCCAATTTTTCCTCTCCGTAATCTGGTGGATAAAGGTGTGGCCTGTCGCACATGATCTCTACGCCACGGAAGCCCAGGTGGGCTATTTTTTCTACTGCTTCCAGTAGGGAGAATTTCACGAAGGCGTTGGTGCTGTAACCCAGGATCATCTTCAAGTCCTCTGAATCTAACGCCGAAATATCAGGTAAACGTTAGACCTTGGTATTAAGTAAAGCATCCCCCGGCATAGCCGGGGGCTTTGGTCCATGAGCCGACCCGAAAGGGTGGCGCCCCCATAGGGGGCGATTCACCAACCGATGTCCAGTTGCTTGGCTTCTCGCTCTTTCATCTCTTGCTTTTGGACGTATTGTCTTATGATCCTCTCATCAACTCCAATTGTGCTTACGAAGTATCCTTTGGCCCAGAATCTTTTGCCCCAGTACTTCTTGCGAAACTCCGGGATCTCCTTAAACATTCGAATCGCTACTCGACCCTTTATTGTCCCGATGATCTCGCTTACTGCGTACTTGGGCGGAATTGAAAGGACTAGATGCACATGATCTCTCGATACATGCCCCTCAAGTATCTCTATGCCTTTCCATTCACAGATCCTGCGTATCCAGTCCCGTACCTTTTGACCAATTTTGCCACGCATAATCCGAAATCGATACTTCGGACAGAACACAACGTGATAATTGCAATGATAGGTCGTGTGTGCTAGTTGTTTGTATGTATCCATGGTGTGCCTCCATTCCACCCATTTCGGGTTGGCGGATCACAGAACCGCCTACGGAGGTACACCATTTTCTTTTTACAAGCAAAGCTAAACTATACCACCTGCACAGCAGGTGGGTTTTGAAACTACTAAGCACTAGACACTGGGCACCCACAAGTCATTACACTTCGCGCATGTGCGCTTCGTTGTCAATAGGGCTGGCGCCCGTCATTAGGCCTTACGGCCGTCATTAAGTTGTTTCAACGCCAACAGTTAACTATGAATGACAGCGGAGCGTATTGACCTAATGACCATAAATGACGCCGAAGGCATAATGACAGCGTAGCGTAGTGACGGCGAAGCCAAATGACTCAA
>CAVQGX010000057.1:0-34042 GCA_963712115.1 uncultured delta proteobacterium
TCCACGTACCCCTCTTTGCCGGCAAGGTAATTTTGGAACCATTCACCCTTGGAAGAGAAATGGTTGACCACATAATCAAACATGAGCTGAAATCCTGGCCGATGATAACTACATCGTCCCAGGATCCAAGCTCGGGGTTGATAGCGAGGAAGTCCATGACGGAAAATCCGTCATCGGAGGAGTAGGGGAAGAATGGCAAGAAATGTATGGTTGAAATCGCATCCTTTATATAATTACTGGCAAAGTTGTGTAACGTAACCAGCGGCACTTCTCCCTCTCTTAACAAGGAGTCACCATAGGTAATCAAGACTACGTCTTCTTGAGAAAAATAACCTTGTCCCTTACTTTTTTGGACCATGGTTTTTTCTATCAAAGGAACAATTCTTTTTAAGGCCGACTCCCCTTCCCTCTCGCCGTAGATCCTTGTCAGAATACGTTTCACCCTATCGAAGTCAGCCATTGTCAGTCTCCCTTTATTACCAGTCCCCGCTCCGCAATTGTGACCTTTTGCTCGAGTAATGGAGCGATGGAGTACCGGAGTAATGATGAAGACTTATTAAAGTTGAAATCCCGGTTTAAGCTTTTTCCAACACTCCACTACTCCACTACTCCAATGTCCAAGACTCTCCTTTACCTCTCAGGTTTTCCGAATCAAGACCACTTCGATAACTGGATTAGACCTCCGCTTATCCAAACAGTTCAGGATGTTTGATGGCGGCGATGTCGAGTCGCCTGCGTAAGACGTCGTAAGAGAAGAAACGTTTGCCCAACTCATAGTTATGATCCACCATCTCCCGACAGAGCTTCGGATCTGCAAGAACCTGTTTTGTCTGTTCCACCGCATCTTTCGTCACATAACCATCGAGTTCTATTACAGAGAATCCTTTGGGCTTTATATCTTTTGTGTAAATTGAATAGGTATTTACAGCTACCGGTTTACTGAAATAGATGGCTTCCAAAAATGCATTGCCGAAACCCTCAAAGGTGGAAGGATATGTTACCAGGTCGGCATAGGGATAGACATCGTCGAGGGTGTAAATCTTCCTTCCATCATCAGTACGCCCCCTTTTTTCATTGATTATATCCGAGGCAAAGAGCAGATCTACCTTGAGGAAATGTGCATATTCCTTGAGCCTTTCCTGATAATCGAAGCCCTCGTCACCCGCATCGTGGGAAATAACCAGCTTGGCTTTCATCCCCAGCCTACAAACCAATTCTATGGCATGCTCAATCCCCTTTCGCTTAACAACTCGAGTAGGCTGAAGGACAAATAACTCATCATCTGCAATTCCTATGGCCTGTCTAACATCAAAAGTGTAATCATCGGGAGGTGGCGGTGGATTTTCAAAATCCATAATATTGGGAACGACCCGTCCTGAAATGCCAGTCCTGAGACTTAACTGTTCATTAGCAAAAGAATTTATCACCAAGTGATTGAGGGTGGGCAAATTCGGCGGAAAGGCCATATTCAAGTAATCGGCAACAGCGTTTATGCTGAACCGGTCACGCTCCCAGTAAAAATCGTGGTGGTGGGCCACGGCGGGCATCCCTGTTTCCGCAATCACCTCGGTGATGGCAAGGCCCAGAGGAATATTCATCGGGATGGTAAGAGAATTTTCCGGCATCAACAGATCTATCTTGAATTGCTCTATAAAGGAATAGAGATCATCCTTGAGTCTCCTTTTAATCTCTTGAATCTTACTGGTTAGTGAACGAGAACGGGTGGATACACCGAAGCAGGCTTGCTGAATGTCTTGGATCTCGGGATGGTTGAAATGGGCTTGTTCGGCTAGATATGATCGCGCTGGGGGACGGTCCAACTCCCCGGCGAAATAGTAACAGGTAAGACCTCGCTCCTCCATAACCTGCACCCATTTTTCAGACTCCAGGGAAACCCCGTCTGTCCCCGCCAACCGGGTGGACAAGATGCCAACTCTTTTTACCCTGCTCCTGCCCCACATGCCATATTCCATCTTGTCCTCCTTACTCGGTTCGCATTCTCTTAAAGTAGTTGATCAGGCCATTGGTGGAAGAATCATGGGAAGATATAGATCCGTCTCCTTCGAGTTCCGGCTCAATTACTCTAGCCAACTGCTTGCCCAGCTCCACACCCATCTGGTCAAATGAGTTTATCTTCCAGATGACACCCTGGGTAAAGATCTTGTGTTCATAGAGGGCAATGAGCGAACCCAATGTTTCTGGCGTGAGTTCCTTGAAAAGAAATGAGTTAGTAGGTCTGTTCCCCTCGAAAGTCTTGGCCGGTACGAGCCGCTCTAACTCATGCCCAGACAGGCCTGAAGCTGTGAGTTCGGCTCTCACTTCTTCCTCAGTCTTTCCTTTCATCAGTGCCTCAGTCTGGGCCAGGAAGTTGGCGATGAGAATGGTGTGGTGGTTGCCCATGGGGTTGTGGCTTAGAGCCGGGGCCAAAAAATCGCAGGGGATCAGCTTGGTACCCTGATGGATTAGTTGATAGAAGGCGTGTTGTCCGTTGGTTCCCGGCTCACCCCAGATGATGGGACCGGTTGAGTAGTTCACCTTCTCCCCTTCTTTGGTCACACCTTTTCCATTGCTTTCCATATCACCTTGCTGAAAATAGGCTGGAAAGCGGTACATGTACTGGTCGTAGGGCAAAATGGCATGGGTCTCAGCGCCAAAAAAATTGTTGTACCAGATTCCCAGTAATCCCATAAGCACCGGGATGTTCTCCTCAAAGGGTGTGGTGCGAAAGTGCTCGTCAACCTTGTGGGCCCCACTCAGAAGTTCTTCGAAGCGGGCCATGCCAACTGAGAGCACAATCGGCAGGCCAATGGCAGACCACAAGGAATAGCGACCACCTACCCAGTCCCAAAACTCAAACATATTATTCGGATCGATCCCAAAATTGGACACTTCAGTAGTGTTAGTGGAAACGGCGACGAAATGCTTGGCAACTGCCCCTTCATTCTTGGCTTCAGCAAGAAACCACTCCCTGGCGGAGATGGCGTTGGTCATGGTCTCCTGGGTAGTGAAGGTCTTGGAGGCAATAATGACTAGGGTGGTCTGAGGACTGACTCGCTTAAGCGTTTCTGCCAGATGCGTACCGTCGATATTAGAAACAAAATGTGAGCGCATCTTAGGATGAGAATAGTGGGCCAGTGCCGCGGTTACCATTTGCGGCCCCAAATCAGAGCCGCCAATACCAATATTTACCACATCGGTCATGGCCTTGCCCGTATACCCCTGCCACTCTCCCGATCGAACATAGTCACTGAAAAGCCTCATCTTTTCGAGAACACTATTGACCTCGGGCATAACATTCTTGCCGTCAACCAAAATCGGCCTATCTGAGCGATTACGCAGAGCAACATGGAGGACAGCCCGACCCTCGGTTTTATTGATCTTCTCCCCGGAGAACATGGCCTCGATCATCTCAGCAAGGCCTGCTTGTCGCGCCAATTCTATAAGCAGATCAATGGTCTTTTGGGTAATCCGGTTCTTGGAGTAGTCGAATAGGATATCATCGAGACGTAGTGAGAACTTCTCAAAGCGTCCGGGATTACTGGTAAATAGATCCCGCATATGTAGGCCGGAGATCTCCTGATAGTGTTCTTCTAGATCCTTCCAAGCTGGTACTTGGGTCACGGGTGGCATGGTATTTATCCCTTTCTTCTCTCAAAAACCACAACGCTCCGCGGCTGCACAGTGTATAAACAGTTTCTCACTGCAGGCTGCTCAGGTGGTTCCAAGATATCTGCTGGTGGGTCTTGGTAGGTGTCCACTGCTCTAAACCAGGCGGAGTTGGGGATTGGAGGCAACTCCGTCTGCTCGGAACTTTCCGACATATTGAGTACTACATGAATGTCTTCCTCGCTCTCTGAAACTGCGCTGAGAGCGAAGGCAAGAAGTTGAGCGTTGGGATCATCCCACGGGGGCTCATTGACTTTGGCGCCATGCCAGGTCACGTCGGGAAAATGGTGGCCTTTCTGTTTTTCGCCTCTCAGAAATCGATTCCGCCTGAGACAGGCGTGACGTTTGCGAAAGGCAATCATCTGCTTGACAAAGCGGAACATATCCTTGTTTTGTTCGGTCAAGGTCCAGTCGAACCAGCCTAACTCGTTGTCCTGGCAGTATGCATTGTTGTTGCCGCGCTGACTTCTGAGCACCTCATCGCCTGCAAGGAGCATGGGCACACCCTGACTGAGCAGGAGGATGGCCATGAAATTCTTCGCCTGCCGTCTGCGGAGTGAAAGAATTCGGGGATCCTTTGTTTTTCCCTCCTGCCCACAGTTCCAGCTCAAATTGTCACTGGTCCCATCGCGATTGTCTTCGCCGTTGGCCTTATTGTGCTTTTCGTTGTAGCTGACAAGGTCGTAGAGGGTGAAGCCGTCATGACAGGCCACAAAGTTGATACTATTGATCGGCAATCTTCCATGGGGCTGATATAAATCGCTACTGCCGCTGAGTCTGGTTGCGATCTCTCCCACCAGCCCTTTTTCGCCACGGACGAACCTCCGGATCACATCGCGGTATCTACCGTTCCACTCTGCCCAGCGGAAACCGGGAAAAGCTCCAACCTGATAGAGCCCAGCGGCATCCCAGGCTTCCGCGATGATTCTGGTGTGCGCTAGCACATCCGAGAGCTCGATGCTCCAGAGAACAGGCGGATGCTGCATGGGACTGCCGTCCTCACCGCGGGCCAGGACACTGGCCAGATCAAAGCGGAAGCCATCTACGTGCATCTCACGAACCCAGTATTCCAGACACTCGACAATAAATGTGGCTACCAGTGGATGGTTGCAGTTGACTGTATTGCCGCATCCGGTGTAGTCGCGATAGACACTACGGTCTCTGGGGTCGAGATGGTAGAATGTTTGGTTGCCGAAACCTTTGAAGTTGATGGTGGGGCCACCCGCACCTCCTTCGGCGGTGTGATTGAAAACCACATCCAGGATAACCCCGATACCCGCTTTGTGCAGAGCCTTGACCATGTCCCGGAATTCTTTAAGATGTGATCCCTCCTTTGGTGTAATGCAGTAGCCTGGATGGGGACTGAAGAAGCTGTGTGTGCTGTAACCCCAGTAATTCTTTAATCCTCTTCTGGCAACTCCCTCAGGCACATCTTGCTCGTCAAAGGCCATAATGGGCATCAACTCGACATCGGTGACTCCGAGCTCCTTGAGGTAGGGAATTTTCTCTATCACCCCGGCGAATGTACCTGGATTGGCAACATTCGACGAAGGGTGCCGGGTAAATCCACCAACATGCAGTTCATAGATAATGGTGTTTTCCAATGAGTGGTTTAGCGCTTCATCCCCCTCCCAACTGTAAGTCCGCTCAACCACAACACACCGCATGGATGCACTGCAGTCACCTTCTGCTTGGCTGATGCGTTTACGATCCCAGAATTCCTGGGTGACGGCGCGAGCCCAGGGATCCAATAACTCCCTGTGTTTGTTGAACCTAAAACCTGATTTGCGGGTGTCGTCTGGCCCGTCAACTCGCCAGCTGTAGTGAGTTCCCACCGGTAGATCTTCCACAAAAACATGCCAGGAATAAAACGTCCGATTCAGTTCAGGATCCAGCTGGATTACCTGGAAAGGCGCGGGACTGTCTGCATGCTCATAGAGCAGCAATTCCACGGTCGTAGCATGGCCGCTCAAGGTAGAGAAGTTAACCCCTTCGGAATCCACTGTTGCCCCAGGGGGATAGCGCGACCCGGGTCGAATGTTGTATTTTTTCACAAGTCAATCCTTCACACTGTAGACTATTCTAGATTGATGGGAAAAGGTTTCACCTTCCAGATGTCCTCGCAGTATTCACGCATCGACCGGTCGGTTGGGCGTTCTTGACATTAAAATCCGGTAACTCGAAAGAGCCTAGACTTCATTCTGAAATCCGCAATCCAAAATCTCCTATTTCCGTCTCAGGTCGATGATCTCCATTCGATTATTTGCTTCCGGATGCTCGGGTGACGGTCCAGCGGATAGGATTACCAGATCTCCTTCCAATCCGTGCGCTTGCACCCAGTCCCTGGCAAAAAGGTTCCAGTTCTCCACCGTCTCAGGGACATGCAGAGGATGAACGCCATAGGAAAATTGCAGTTTCTGGCAGGTCTTCTCGTCCGAGCTAACGGCGGCTATCCAAATGGGAAGCCTGAAACGGGCTATACTACGAGCGGACGCGCCCGTTAGGCTAGGAACGATCACAGCTGCCGGGGAGACGGTTTCCACCGCAGTCTCAACACTCAAAGCAAGAAGATCTGTCAGTCTGACATTGCAATCGAGGCCGCACTGTTTGAGCTCCTCACGAGCCCTATATGCGGGACGGTGTGGCTCGGTGGCAGCGGCTATTTTTACCAGCATGGCTGTAGCCTCCACAGGATAACTTCCCATGGCCGACTCCTCGGAGAGCATTACACAGTCAGTACCGTCCAGAATGGCATTGGCCACATCCGTAGACTCCGCCCGGGTAGGACGGCGGTTCACCGTCATCGACTCCAGCATCTGGGTGGCGGTGATTACAGGTTTCCCCAGGAGGTTCGCTCTCCTTATTATCTCCTTCTGGGCTATGGCTATTTGCTCTATTGGTATTTCCACTCCCAAATCCCCACGGGCTACCATAATTCCATCTGCAGCTTCTAGGATATCCTCCAAGTGATCCCGCGCCCTTGAGCGCTCGAGCTTGGCGATAATGAAGGGGTTGTGTCCCAAGGCGGCAGCAGCTTGTCTGACAGCCATAATGTCTGCTGCCGACTCCACGAAAGACTGGCTAACCGCGTCTACTCCTTGTTCCAGGGAGAACTTTAGACATTCATGGTCTCGCTCGGTAAAAGCGCTCATACCGAGATCTATACCAGGCAAATTCAGCCCTTTTCGAGACCACAATTCACCGCCCACCAAGACCCGACAAAAGACATGGTTGTCTTCAACGGACACAACTTCCAGCTGAATAAGTCCATCATTGAGAAACAGTGTGTTTCCGGGCTCTACAGCTCGAGGGAGTCGATCAAATGAAACTGATACCCCTTTACTATCGCCAACCCCTGCGCCTACTGTGAGAGTGAAAGGCTCACCTGCTTTCAGCTCGATGGGCTCCTCAGCAAGCTCCCCAATACGCATCTTCGGGCCAGGCAAATCGGCCATGATGGCGACCCGTCGCCCCACCGCCTGGGCAGCAGCGCGGATATTCTCAATTACCTTCTTATGACTGGCAAAGTCCCCATGTGAGAGGTTTAGACGGGCCACATTCATACCGGCTAGAATCATCTTCTCCAGAACCTCAGGAGATTCTGACGCCGGCCCGATAGTACAGACAATCTTGGTCTTGTTGGGCGGAAGTGTCATGCACAGAACCCTCATTTAAGAGGAAAAAGTAGCGGCACAACCAGCAAGGTAACCACCATGGCCAGAACCTGTAGCGGCACGCCTACCTTAATAAAATCATTAAATTTATATCCGCCTGGCCCAAGAACCAGAGTATTCACCGGCGATGCCACCGGGGTTGAGAAAGCTGTCGAGGCGGCCAGGGCCACAGTCATCAGGAAAGGATAAAGCGAAACCCCCGCCTCCATGGCAGTGCCAACGGCAATGGGGGCAACCAATACGGTAGTAGCGGTATTGGAAATAAACTGACTAAAAATAGAAGTAATGACAAACAAACCCGCCATCAGAGCTATGGGACCAAATTCGCCCAGGCTTTCCGTAAGGGTGTTGACGATTAACTCTACTCCTCCGGTCTTTTCCAGAACTGTGGCCATGGGTAGCATTCCAGCAATAAGCACCAAGCTTTCCCAGTTCACCGACCTGTAGGCATCTTTCATGCTCACACAGCCGACAAGGACCATGGCCAATGCTGCCAGCAAGACCGCGGTAACTGCATCCACAAGCTTGAAGGTCATCAGCAGCATCATGCCCAAGGTGACCGTCAGGGCCCAGGGGGCTTTACTTCGATTTGGGGCAACCTCGCTCATTTCTTTGGGCAGATTCAAAACCAGGAAGTCCTTTTGCCTGCCTTGCAAAAGATCGATTTGAGTCCAGCCTCCACCCATTAGAAGTGAATCTCCGAAAGCAAGAGCAGTTTCAATCAACTCTTTCTTCAACGGCTCACCCTGGCGTAAAACGGCAAGAACAGACAAACCGTATCGCTCGCGAAAGCGAGCTTCGCTAAGAGTCTTGCCGACGACTTCGGACCTTGGTGCCAACAGCACCTCCACTAGCCCAAGTTCTTGAGCCGCAACTTTGCTCTGCCCCTCCCCGATCTCCAACCTCTCCAACTCTTCAGCCTTTACCAGCCTGTCCACCTCCTCATCGGTGCCAACCACGTAGATGATGTCCCCTGCCCTGAACTGCGTACCGATAAGGGCGGGCTTCACCGTCTTAGTGCGGCGCTGCTGCCGTTCTACCCCGAGCACGGTTACGCCATATCTGGTTCGCAGCAGGGCTTGGCCCACAGTCTTGCCTTCCAAAGCTGAACCGGCCCATAGGCGCAAGCGGTGTAACTGATTAGTAACGTTATAAATCTCGGCAAGGTCTATCAGGGAGAGACGGTCTTTTGCTGCGCCCTCCACCCCTTCCCCCCGGGGAAGTGAGCGACGCCCGAACAGCATTATGTATGCAATTCCAACAAGCAGAACCAGCAGACCAATGGGGGTAAAGTCGAAAAATCCGAAGGATTCTAAACCCTCCCTGGCCAACTGGGTGCTCACCACCAGGTTGGGCGGGGTGCCGATCAGGGTCAACATCCCGCCAATGAGCGAGGCAAAGGCCAGGGGCATCATCAGCCGTGAAGGACTTGAGCCGACCTTGGCTGCCAAATTAAGAGCTACCGGGATAAATATGGCAACAGCCCCAGTGGAGCTCATAAATGCGGAAAGACCAGCCACCACCAGCATCAACAGGATCAACAGACGGCTTTCATTGGTTCCGGCAACGCTCATCAGCCAGTCGCCAATGGCGTATGCCACGCCTGTTCGAAAAAGCGCCTCCCCCACCACAAAGAGACCTGCAATCAACAATACCACGGGGTCACCAAAACCAGCCAGGGCAGCGGTCGGTGAGAGCAAGCCACTGAGTATCAGAGTTATTATGACCATGATGGCCACCACATCCAGCCGAAACAAGCCGCTAACAAATAGGATTATGGTGATCAGCAACAGGCCAAAAACAAACAGGATTTCACCTGTCATTAAGTTTCCCCTAGGTATTTAATATCTTTTGGATAATGGCTTTGGTTATGAGATAGGTCGGTCGTATTCCCTCGAGCCCCATAGGACCGGCGGCCAGCGTCTGCCCGCTCTTCAAAGGGTTATCCGAGGCATAGTAGGCATACCTGACTTTGACGTCCTTTGAAATGTGACCTCGAATAATTGCAGCGCCTATGGCGCGTTGGTAGTGGCCGCCTTCCATTTCCAAGCCTATTGCTTTCCAGCTCGTGGTCTGAAACTTCTCCAGGATGTCCCGATTCTGTAAGGAGGTACCCAATACCGTTACAATCGGCCCCACAAAAATGTCTACAGAATCATCAAAATCCTCCCTCCTCAGATCGTTATCCACCATATAGTTGTGAGCTGGGCCCTCAATGACGTGAGCTGTAGCGAGCATTATGTCGCCCTTTGTCCCAGGGAGTATGCCTGCTTTACCCATAATAGATATGGATTGAACATTGAGCGTTCTGCTTGAGCCATCCCTGTCCCAAGGTTGCAGCAGTTCATCCATCAACTCGAACGCCTGATAGCCGAAAGCATAATCCATGACCAGAAGTACCGGCCTCTGTTTTACTACTTTATCAGTTTTGAGCTTGATTGCTGGGTGGAGGCCAACAGACTTGAGTTTTGATGTGTCTATTATTTGGCAGTTTGTTTGTGCCCCACTTTCATCCACCATCTCGTAAAAACCGTGTTTACTGGCAAAGGTCTTAACCCGTTCTTCCTTGTCACTTAAGTGCTGGATAAAAGTGTAAAGATCTTTACTGGGCTCTTTTTCTTTCTTGTCTTTCACCGCTGCGTATCCGTAGATTAGATTGAGCACGCTGTGGAGGTTCGCACTGATTATATGTAGAGGACGATCCTGCAGCCCGAGAGCAGCCAATTTGCTTTTTATGGCAGCCGCCCATTTTTTTCCGTAGAGCTGATGCACGATTTGGTCGATCAGAGAGGGCCTGAAATAGACAACCAGGCGATCGTTTTCTTGAATTTCCTTTTCTATAAGATTGCGAAGACTGTAGATTATTTGAAAAAGGCCGTTATTGCTCTTTAATTCATCCTTTGCTTTGTCTAAATAATCGTAAGTATCTTTGGTTTCGTGGTAGCTTCTGCCCAAAAGGATGCTCAGGTTCCAGATCGCCTGCTCTAGATCCTCTTCTTTAAGCTCCTCTTCCCGGTGAACGTCTTTCTCGAACCGTAACCATTCTCTGATTGGCTTACCATCCTCGTCCCTGGTCTTGCTGTGTATGTGTTTCGCTTCTATATAGAGAAAAGTGAGATGGGTCAAAATGTCATAGATTTCACTCATTCCCGTGCTGATTACAAAACCCATCTCATTCTCACTCACGCGAAAAGACACTCTCCTTCTTTTTGGCGGACGAAGTTTTTCAAATGAAGTACCCTCGAGATCGTCCTTTACGGTCATGACGAAACGGTTGCACTGCTCAATCCCCCTTGGAAGCCTGTCCATGATGTATTCCAAGCCCTTCAACTCTATTCTCTTGGGGTCATTCATGCTGCCGTAAATTTCAGGGCTGAGCGTTCTTAAGGCCGCCTCCAGGGCCTGGCCGGATTGGCCAGCCATGCTGTAGTGCCCCCTCAGTAAGAGGGCATGGGCAATGATTTGAAAGCTTCTGATTGCAACTCTTCCCTGATGAGCTCTACCCATATCATCCATATTCAGATCTCCATCGATTCTGTCAGGCTGTGAATCATGAAGCGATACGGGCGGGCCTAAAGCCCGCCCCTACATCTATAGCTCACTAATGAATGATTAGCTGCTTGCCCTGCTCACCGCATCTCCCTCGGCTGACCGGTGGACGACAGCACACCGGTCCATATCTTGTCCTTTGGATCGATCCGCTTACCCTTGGAAACCGCAACAGAAATTGGCACGTGGGTAAACTCATCTCTCCAATAACCCACAACCATATTGGTTCTACCTGCCATGGCTGCATGCACCGCGTTGTGACCTAGCATCAAACCAAAAGCCGAATCTGGTGGCGATGCGGGCTTACTCCTAATTGTGTAACTGGGGTCTATATATTTGAGTTCCATATCAATCCCAGCTCTACTGAAGTATTCCTTGATCTGCTCTTTGAGAAAAACACCTATGTCACCTAGGCGAATATTGCCTGAAGCGTCCCGCTCACCAGTCCCACCCATCAGATCCTGACCAGCTCCTTCAGCAACCACCACTACGGCATGGCGTCTCTTTTCCAGCCTCTCCCTCAGCGCTTGGAGGAAACCGTCCAAAGTGAAGCCCACCTCGGGCACTAGACAGAAATTGACGTCGCTGTTGGCGAGGGTGGCGTAAGCGGCGATAAACCCTGCATGACGCCCCATCAACTTCACCAACCCTATACCATTTCTTGCCCCTTGGGCTTCTGAGTGGGCTGAATAGATGGTTTCGGTCGCCTCGGACACAGCGGTCAGGAATCCAAAAGAACGCTGCACATAGGAAATATCATTATCTATGGTCTTGGGTATACCGATGACGCCGATCTTAAGGTTTCGTCTGCCAATCTCCTCGGAGACGGCTTGCGCTCCACGCAGGGTTCCGTCCCCACCGATGGTGAAGAGCATATTGACATTCATCCTCTCCAGGGTATCCACCATCTCAGAGACATCCTGAGGCCCTCGGGACGATCCCAGTATTGTTCCTCCCTGCTGATGGATATCCTGGACCAGCTCTGGGGTCAGTTCCAACGGTGTGTGGCCATACTTGTACGAGAGCCCTTCAAACCCATAGCGGAAACCAAAGACCGTCCGCACCCCATAGTGGTGGAATAGGCTCAATACGACTGCCCGAATGACGTCGTTCAAACCCGGACAAAGGCCCCCACAGGTCACAATGCCGGCCTTGACTTTCGAAGGATCGAAGTAGATCTTCTCTCTCGGCCCAGCCATCTCAAAACATGGCGGCTGCTCATCCTTCTCGAGAAAGTCCGTAATTACGCTGCAATCTGCATGATAAAGTACATGTTTATTATCGTTTACAAACTGTACATACGACATGGGTGATGGTATACGGCACTGCCCCAGTCTCGAGATTGTTAGGTCCATATCATTTATGTCCATTTGGGTCTCCTAGGTTTTCTTGTCATTGGAGTATGGAGTCTTAGAGGAATAGAAATTCCAAATCACAAGATCACAAATATCAAACAAATAACAATGACCAAAATTCAAGATTCCAAACATGTTTCGGTCATTGGATATTGGACATTTGGGATCTGATTGTAATGTGGTGCTTGGAGTTTGGGACTTCATAAGTTCGCCATGCTGCACACTCTAGTACTTCAGTGCTCCAACACTCCATTTGCTTAAAGCTACCTGCGGCAAGAGCCTCATCTATAATCGCTTGTGCCTCTGCCTGAATCCTCCGCAAATGATCATGTCCTTTAAAGCTCTCAGCATAAAGTTTGTAAATATCCTCGGTACCAGATGGACGGGCGGCAAACCAACCATTCTCAGTTACAACTTTAAGCCCGCCAATGGGAGCGTCGTTGCCGGGCGCCCTGGTGAGCTTAGCAGTTATGGTTTCACCGGCGAGTTCTTCTGCTTTAACCATCTGGGGAGACAGGTTCTTGAGAACTTCCTTTTGCTGAGCCGTCGCTGGTGCGTCAATACGTTCATACAGCGGGCTGCCTAATTCATCTTCGAGATCTTTGTAGATCTCCGCCGGATCTCTGCCTCTTGCTGCCGTGATCTCGCAAGCAAGGAGGTCCATGATGATTCCATCTTTGTCAGTTGTCCAGACGGTGCCGTCTTTTCTCAAAAATGAGGCTCCGGCGCTTTCCTCGCCGCCAAAACCGTAAGTGCCATGGAGCAGTCCATCCACAAACCATTTGAAGCCTACCGGTACTTCGGAGAGCTTCCGTCCCAGTCTTGAACTCACCCGATCTATCATGGAACTGGAAACCAGGGTCTTACCTACAGCTGCGTCTGTTTTCCAGCCAGGCCGATTTTGAAACAGGTACCATACCGCCACCGCAAGATAGTGGTTGGGATTCATCAGCCCAGCACCCCTGGTGACGATTCCATGGCGATCGCAATCCGCGTCATTACCGAAAGCGATGTCGAAGTTGTCTTTCAGTTGGATCAAACTTGCCATGGCATACTTTGAGGAGCAGTCCATCCTGATCTTGCCGTCCTTATCCACGGTCATGAAGGCAAAGGTCGGATCAACACTACGATTCACCACCTCGATGGAAAGGTTGTACTTCTCGGCAATGGGATCCCAGAAGTTGACGGCCGACCCACCCAAGGGGTCCACACCTATCCTGATCCCCGCTTTGGCGATAACCTCCATATCGATGATATTTATAAGATCCTCAACGTAGGGAGAGATGAAGTCATACTCCTTGGTGGTGTCAGCCTTTAGCGCTCTTTCAAAAGGCAGCCGTTTGACTTCCTTAAGTCCGCTAGCCAGAATTTCGTTAGCTCTCTTCTCGATAACCGTGGTGGTTTGAGTATCCGCAGGTCCACCCTCGGGGGGGTTGTACTTGAAGCCGCCGTCCGCAGGCGGGTTGTGGGAAGGGGTGATGACAACACCATCGGCGAGTCCCTCTTCTTTGCTGCGGTTGTAAGCCAAGATGGCGTGGGAAATAACCGGGGTTGGCGTATAGCCAAAATCCTTCTGGATCATCACTCTCACCCCGTTCGCAGCAAAGACCTCGAGTCCGCTAGCCAATGCCGGCTCGGAAAGAGCATGGGTGTCCATTCCCATAAAAAGGGGACCGGTGATGCCTTTCCCTTTCCGGTGTTCACAGATGGCCTGGCTGATTGCCAGCACGTGGTTTTCGTTGAAGCTGTTTCGTAAAGCAGAGCCCCGGTGGCCCGAGGTGCCGAAGGAAACTCGCTGCTCGGGCTCCGAGACATCAGGCTTATGCGTGTAGTAGGCTGAAACCAGCCTGGGAATATTTTCGAGCAGAGATCTGGGAGCCGGTTTACCAGCAAGTTCGTGCACCACTATTCTTATCCTCTCAAGAAACGCAGAGCGTTAAGTCAAAGCGTTCAAGACGTTCAAATCGTTGAAGACGTAGAAATCGTCAATTCGTTAATTGGTTGATTAGTCAATTCGTTGAAGCCGTCAAATAGTAAATGGTGAACGGTAAGCGGTAAACGGTATTTCTTATTTCTGATCTCACATCCCACATCTCACATCCCAAATTCGAAATCGAAATCCGCAATTCGAAATATACCCGCTGATCTCTGATCTCCGACCTCTGATCTCTGCCTCCTGCCAGCTGCCCTCTGTTGTCTGTCTTCTGACCTCTTACTCTATGCTCTATGCCCTATGCCCTTTGCCCCATGCCCTATGCCGTAACTGACGCCGAAGGCAAATGACCATAAATGACGGGCTGAAAGCCCCAATGACAGCGGAGCGTTCTACGACGGTCCTGCACCGCGGATTTCTTCGGAGACGTCTTCAGCAAACTGCTTGAAGTTCTCCGCAAACATGGAGGCCAGTTTTTTCGCCTGTTCGTCGTAACCCGCCTTGTCCTTCCAGGTGTTCCGTGGTTGAAGTACCTCGGAGGGTACATCAGGGCAGGTCTCGGGCACCTCGATCCCAAAGAAAGGATCCTTGGTCCTCGGAATTTCTTCCAGGGTGCCATTCAACACCGCGCTCACCATAGCGCGAGTGTAAGGTAGTTTGATTCGTTTCCCGGTTCCGTAGGGACCGCCGCTCCAGCCGGTGTTGATAAGCCACACTGAGGCGTTGTGCTTTGCTATCTTCTCACCCAAGAGATCCGCATATACCACTGGATTTAGGGCCATGAATGGAGCACCAAAGCAGGCACTAAACGTAGCCTGCGGCTCTTTTATACCCCTTTCAGTCCCGGCCACTTTAGCGGTGTAACCGGAAAGAAAGTGATACATTGCCTGTTCCGGTGTCAGTTTTGCTACAGGCGGCAACACCCCGAAGGCATCTGCTGTAAGAAACAGTATTTGTTTAGGATGACCGGCCTGCCCATCCCGTGCGGCATTGGGGATGTGAGAGATCGGGTATGATGCCCGGGTATTCTCTGTGAAGGCATCGCTGTCCAGGTCGAGACGCCTGCTAGCCGAATTTATGGCGACATTCTCCAGAATTGTGCCGAACCGCCGGGTGGTTTCGTAAATCTCAGGCTCAGCCTCGGGGGATAACCTGATTACCTTTGCGTAACAGCCCCCTTCGAAGTTAAACACTCCTTCTTCGCTCCAGCCATGCTCATCGTCGCCGATAAGAGTTCGATCCGGATCAGCCGAAAGGGTGGTCTTGCCCGTACCCGAAAGGCCGAAAAACAGGGCAACATCATCTTGGCTTTTACCGTAGTTGGCTGAGCAGTGCATGGGCAAAACTTTCTGTTCCGGCAGTATGTATGTCATCACTGTCAGCATGGTCTTTTTCATCTCACCAGCATAGTGACTACCTGCGACGAACGCTTCCATTCGCCCCAGATTGAGCAGGACCACGACCTCAGAATTCGTGCCGTCTTCCTCGGGGTTGGCATTGAAGCCCGCAGCATCGAGAATAGTGAATTTAGGTTGGTGTTGGGCCAGCTCGAGTGGATCCAGTTCCCGCACAAACATGTTGCGGGCAAAAAGATTGTGCCAGGCCTTCTCGGTAATCACTCTAATGGGAAGCCTATACTTCGGGTCTGTACCTACGTAACAGTCCTGGACATAAAGATCTTTTCCCTCGAGATAGGCCAGGATGCGAGCCCGTAATGCTTCATAACGCTCGGGGCTGAAAGGCCGATTGACCTCACCCCAGTAAATCTTGTCCTGGCTAGATGGCTCTCGAACGAGGTACTTGTCGTTGGGGGAACGGCCCGTGTACTGACCGGTCCGAACCACAAGTGGTCCGAGATGGGACATGAGTCCTTCATGCCGTTGAAGGGCGTGTTCATATAGGGCGGGACTCGATAAGTTCCACCATATGGTATTGGCATTGGTTATTCCAAAGTCCTCTAAACCATGTAGACTCCTCACTAGACCTTGATCTTGCATTTTAACCTCCATACGATTTTATGATTTCGGATTGCGGATTGCGGAATTTCGTGTTTTCAATTTTCCTAATCCTCAATCTTAAATCTAAAATCGTTAAAACTTTAAGCATCAAATAGCGTCATACCAGTTGCTCTCAAGTCTTTCACCGCCTGCTTTACCCGCTCAGCCATGGCTTCTTCCGCCATTTTCATATAGACGCGAGGGTCATATGTCTTCTTGTTGCCCACTTCCCCATCAACCTTGAGAACACCATCGTAGTTCTTCAGCATGTGGTCTGCTATTGGACGAGTGAAAGCATATTGGGTATCTGTGTCGATATTCATCTTCACCACACCGTAATCAACTGCCTCTCTAATCTCATCAAGGGAGGAACCCGACCCTCCATGGAATACCAGATAAAATAATCCTTCCTTACCATATTCCTCTAACAGAGCATCCTGGCCATCCTTCAGGATTGAGGGCTTGAGTCGGACATGACCCGGCTTGTAAACCCCGTGGACATTACCGAACGTTGCAGCCACCAAATAACGTGCACCTTTTACCTCATTCATCCTGCGAGCTGCTTCGAGCATATCTTCAGGTGTTGTATAGAGCTTTTCTGCCGGCCCCTCTGCCGTGACGCCATCCTCCTCACCCCCAACAACTCCCACCTCGATTTCGAGAATCAGCTCATTCTTGTGGCAACGCTCCAGAAGAGGAACAGAGATATCCAGGTTTTCCTTTAAGGGAAGTGCACTGCCATCAAACATGTGACTGTTGAACAAATTACCCTGACTAGCCGCCCTGCGTCTTTCTGTCTCTTCTATTAAAGGGATCATGAAGCTATCGAGCTTATCCGCCGGACAGTGGTCCGTGTGCAAAGCAACGTAGATATCGTATCTTTCGGCAGCACGGTGGACGTGCTCGGCAATTGAAATGGCCCCTAGGGCCATGTCCTTGACCGACTGAACCCGAAGCGAAAGCACCACCCCCGGTGGAAACCTGAATGAAGCCGTCGCTCCTGCTCTCGGCCAGACCTTTCAAGACAGCGTTTGCTGTAGTAAGAGAGGTGACATTAATGGCGGGGTAGGCGAACTTTTTATCTCGCGCCCTATCCAACATTTTGCAATAGGTCTTATAGTCAGCAACTGGCATAATAGAGAGCCTTCCTTTCAACCTCCAGCCTCTAAACTTGGATCGAAGCAGAGGCAAACTTCACGTGGACAAAAACGCTTGATGGAGCAATGGAGTACTGGAGCGATTGCCTCGTCTAAATCTTGACTCCTCTTAGATTGTAGAAAGCATTCGGGCCTGGATAAATCGCATTCCCGCCTAACTCACTCTCGATGCGCAAAAGTTGGTTGTACTTGGCGGTTCGGTCGGTCCTTGAAAGAGAGCCGGTTTTGATCTGCCCGGTGTTGCACGCCACAGCCACATCAGCAAGGGTAGTATCCTCAGTTTCACCCGACCTGTGTGATATTACGGCAGTGTAGCCGGCTCGCTTGGCCATCTCTATGGCATCTAGAGTCTCAGTGAGTGTCCCGATCTGGTTCAATTTGATGAGAATTGAGTTTGCTACATTCTCACGTATGCCCCGGGCAAGGATTTCGGTATTAGTTACGAAAATATCGTCTCCCACAAGTTGGATTTTCTTTCCCAGTTTGGCTGTTAGCTTGGCCCAGCCAGCCCAATCATTTTCCGCTAGACCGTCCTCTATAGAAAGAATGGGATATTTGCCCATCAACTTCCCATACCAAGCAATCATCTCATCAGAGTTGCGTTCAGGTTTCTTTTCTGCTTCCAACCTGTAAACTCCATCTTTGTACAATTCACTGGCAGCCACATCCAGGGCCAGATAAATGTCCTCGCCAGGTCTATATCCTGCACCTTCAATTCCCTGCAGCAGCACGTCCAAAGCTTCCTCGTTGGATTTAAGATCCGGGGCGAAACCCCCTTCGTCTCCAACTGCCGTGTTGTACCCATGCTTCTTAAGCACCGATTTCAGGCTGTGGAAGACCTCCGCTCCCATGCGTAGCGCTTCTGCAAAGCTAGCGGCTCGAACCGGAAGAATCATAAATTCCTGAATATCCACATTGTTGTCTGCATGGGCGCCCCCGTTGAGCACATTCATCATGGGCACAGGCAACTCTTTTGCATTGGTACCGCCGATATAGGAATAGAGGGGCAAGCCGCACTCCGCTGCAGCCGCCTTTGCCACTGCTAGAGAGGCTCCCAGAATGGCATTCGCCCCTAGACGAGATTTATTTTTTGTCCCGTCCAACTCAATCAGCGTCCTGTCGATCTCGATTTGATCAATGGGGTCCTTCCCCATTAGTGCTTGGGCTATCTCTCCGTTGACGTGCTCGACGGCCTTGCTTACGCCCTTGCCCTGATAGCGCTTTGGATCTCCATCGCGAAGCTCGACCGCCTCCAACTCGCCTGTGGAAGCACCGGATGGCACAGCGGCTCGCCCAAAAGCTCCACTGGCCAAGCCCACCTCAACCTCGACAGTAGGGTTACCGCGACTGTCCAAAATCTCACGACCCTCAACACTAAGAAT
Organism: uncultured delta proteobacterium; assembly: GCA_963712115.1. Taxonomy (GTDB): domain Bacteria; phylum Desulfobacterota; class Syntrophobacteria; order BM002; family BM002; genus BM002. Next base: position 18,714 of record CAVQGX010000057.1, read on the forward strand.
CTCAGAACCTATTTGCCAAGACATTTTTCACCATCCTTTCTTGAAAATTGGAAATAAGTACAAATATACTGGTTTGTTCAATTCATCTAGCTTATTGGATATTGGGATTAATTAGGGTTAAATCTTTCGTCGCGATAAAAAATAAATTGTAATAATTTTTTCCGACAAATCAAGCTAAGTCAACCGTATGAAATCAAGCGGAGCTTCAAATGGGTGCCATAGCCCGAGACAGCTTAGATCATCCCTGCCGCCACGTCAAATACAGAGAATATCCAAACCGCCCTGGTTGGCAATTGCACAATAGGGTCTTATAATGACACATTGAGGTTCAAGCTACGATTTAATTGACCACAAATTAATAGGGGAATCGTTATGGATCTGGATTTGCTTTCTTCGTTGGCTATTGAGAACGATACTAAAGTCGTTTTGGTAGTCCTGGACGGGGTGGGAGGTCTGGCGGGACCTAATGGCAAGACCTCTTTGGAGGCAGCCGAAACCCCGAATCTGGACGGGCTCGCGCGGTCCTCCATTTGCGGTTTTCATGATCCTCTAGGTCCGGGACTTACCCCTGGCTCCGGACCTGCACATATCGGGCTTTTCGGCTACGACCCATTTCGCTATTTGATCGGGCGGGGCGTGCTGGATACGGCCGGTACACCCTTCGTGTTCGAACCGGGTGACATGGCCAGTCGCCTAAACTTCGCCACTTTGGCAGCCGACGGCACCATTGCCGACCGGCGGGCAGGAAGAATACCCGACGAGGAAGGCAAACGGGTGACCGAGTTGCTTGCCCAAAACATAAAAGAAATAGATGGAGTCCAGGTCTTGATGCAGCATGTCAAAGAATACCGGGCTGCGGCGATTTTCCGGGGAAAGAAACTGGACGGCCGCCTATGCGACAGCGATCCCCAACAGGTTGGCCACAAGCCACTACAAGTTGAACCCACCGAGAAAAACCCCACTGCCGAGGCCAAGGAAGCTGCAGGTCTCGCCAACAAGTTTATCGCCCAGGCAAAAGAAATACTAGCAGATGAACAGAAGGCTAACTTCGTCATGATGCGCGGTTTTGATATTTATGAGCCCCTGCCTAACTTCTGCGAACTTTACAAGTGGCGGGCTTGCGCGGTAGCCGCCTACCCCATGTACAAGGGAGTGTCTAAGCTGGCCGGCATGCGGGTGATCGAGGAAGGACAGTCTACCATTGAGGAAGAAATTGAGCTGGTGGAGCGTGAACTTCCCAACACTGACTTCCTCTTTCTCCATATTAAGAAAGCAGATTCCATGGGGGAAGACGGCAACTTTGACGGAAAAGTGGAGGTGATAGAACATTTCGACCGGTTACTGCCCCGCCTTGTGGATCTAAAACCTGATGTTCTCTGTATCACCGGCGACCACTGCACCCCTTGCAGTCTCAAAAGCCACTCCTGGCATCCGGTGCCCATCTGTATTGCCGCAGAAACTGTAAGGACTGACAGTTGCCAAACTTTCGGGGAGACGTCCTTTCTAACCGGAGGGCTGGGCCGTATTCACAGCACAGATGTGATGCCACTGCTTCTGGCCCATGGGGGACGATTGATGAAATACGGTGCTTAAGCCAAGGTATAGGTTGGAGTTTCTACCACGAAGGGCACAAAGAACACGAAGTTCATTATCAAATATATGTATTGTCTTTGTGCACTTTGTGATCTTTGTGGTTTAAAAAGTACGATCTAGTCCTGTTCGGCCTTGCCCAGTTGGAGGATTCGTTTCGCGTACTCCTTTTTCAACTCACTGAGGAATGCCTCATCCACTGGTCCCTTCCAGTTGGTCACTTCGGTAAAGCGCTTGGGAATCTTCACCGCTGCCGGATCAAAACCGGTGGCCAGCCGAAGTCGCCAGCGCAGCTTTTGGATATGCTGGGCCACCTTCTGCATGTTGTCGGCCAGAGTTATGTATCCCAGAGAACTCAGGCAGTCTGCCAGCAACTCATCCTTGTAAACTTCGCGAGCAAAAAGGCAGGCAACCATGGAGGTCAAAAGCACCCTGCCCTGTTCATCCTTCACCAGAAAATCGACCGCCTCCTTTACCTTCCTTTCTGTCGTGTGTTTCTGATCGTAAGAGTAGCCGCCGCTGTCCAAGTGGGAATGTCTGAATCCCAAAGCCTGGGAGGTGAAAAAGACCTCCCCGGTAGCATAGCCGGCCATTTCCTGACCGAGAACGCAGGCAAAATCTTCCCCGCCGTAGTGCTCCGCTGCTTTCATGGTTCCTTGCGCCAGCAGTCGATAGAAATCATTGGAGCCCAATCCTAAATGCTGTATGGCCTCCTTGTATCCTGCAGCATCATCAAATTTCAGCGGCACCAGGGTTTCTTTCTCCGAGATCACGCCCTTTTTCAGCGCTTCCGTTGCCCAGGCCAGTGCCACCCCCGCTGACATCACGTCCAGACCCATTTTTTCCACCATGTCAATGATTCCCAGGACACTGAAAGCATTGGTCATACCCAGCATGGAGCCGGTGGCGAAGATTGGTTCGTGGTCATAGGAGACCTGGCGATAGAGATACTGGTTGGGTTCCATAAATTTCTCTCGGACAAAACCGATATGGATGCAGCCCACAGGGCAGCCGGCACAGGCGGTGTTGCGCAAAAGGGTATCGTCGGCAAAGGTTTCACCGGTAATTCCTGCGATCTCCGGATCGTTTGTAGCTTGAAGATTCCTGCAAGGTAAAGCCTTAAGCTCATTCAATACAGCCACGTTAACGGGGGTGCCCAGATTGTGATATTTATCCATCATGTCGGTGGTGGTAAGCTGCTTGTGCACTTCCTCAAAGAGCTCTGCGTACTCTTTCCCCTCAGGCAGTTGGAATACACCATCGCCCTGAATCGCAATGGCCTTGAGATTTTTGCTCCCCATAACCGCACCACCGCCGAGCCTGCCGAAGTGACGGTAGGTATCCACAGTAATACAAGCATAGGCTGAGAGGTTTTCCCCTGCAGGGCCTATACGAAAGATCGACCGGTGGCCTGCGCCGCCAATCATCTTGCGAAGCATCTTGCCCGATCTCTGCAAGTCAATTCCCCACATGTAGTGAACATCCTTGACCTCGAGATGGCGCGAGCCAATGGAGACGTAGCTTGGTCTATCAGCCTTGCCGGTAATCACCAACCCGTCCAGGTCAGCAAAACGTAAGGACAGGGCTGAGCGCCCCCCAGCGTGACTCTCTCCGTACTGATCATGATAGGGCGACTTGAAACCACATACGGTCTTACTCATGAGGGGAAAATATCCTGTAAGCGGTCCGATAGTGAAAATGAGAGGCTGCTCCGGATCGTCCCAAGGTTTGTTCAGGTGACCATATCTGTCAAATAGCAATGCTGCCAGCCCACTACCACCAGCCTCTGTATCACGACCGTCAATGCTAACAATTTTACCCTTACCAGAGGTAAGGTCCACGGTGAGTATCCTGAAATGATCCCTGATCATGACGCCACCTCCTCTGCCTCTTTTTCAGTCGAGGGCTCAACCACCACCTCCGCCATCTCCAAGCAATCATGGGGGCAGTAAACCACACACTGGCCGCAGTGGATGCAGACAAAGGGTTCGCTGGTGGCGTCGAGATAAATGGCGTCAACCGGACAGGCTTCGGCACAGTCGCCACATTGGATACACTGCTTACTCTTGAAAATCACTCCCCCGCCTTTGCGTTGAGAGAATGCACCTGTTGGACAGGCTAAAGCGCAGGGGGCAGGATGGCAGGCCAGGCAGGACTTTGCCTCAAAGCCCGTTGATAACCCGCCTGAGGATATAATTCGAATACCCGCCGTATCCCAGGACAATCTTTTATGCACCAGGCGGGCACAAGCGAGTGAGCAGGAATGGCAGCCAATACATCTTTCCATCCTGGGAGTCGTTAGTACCTTCGCGGTTTTCATAGTTGGGCTCCTGAGAAGTTCATGCATTAGTTAAAGTAAAATATAAAACAATTATCTTTTTATATTATAAAATTAAATATTTATCAGTTAATGTTAAATTCCACTTAATCACCTGTGCGACAACTACTCACCCTCCCCTGCGCGTCCTCTGGCTCGACTTCGTCCCGTAGGGGACTTCACCGCTGAGAGGAGGAGATTGTTATATTTCCGGATAGACACCAGCTAATAGCAGATTGGACAATCAGAGGGCCCGAGATAATCACTGCAATGTATTATATTGAATAATGGTTCTAGTGAAGGGTTTTTGTCTTCTTAAATCATCAATTTGGTCGTGCTAAAGATGATGTCCCTTATCTTTGTCTGGGTTAAAGATAATATCGAATTATATTGGTCTTTTCACTCATTGGCAACCTCATCCCTAGCGCGGGAAGCGTACAGAACTTCCCTGCGGGTGTTAACCTCAAATAGATGGGCAATCTCAAGATGTCGAACCGCCTAAATGACACCCTGAGATTTACTTCGCTAATAGCTGGAACTATCTGTATAATATGTTCCCTTGGTGATATTCTGAGCCTTCGATACGACCATTATCAATGCTAGGTTGACTTACTAACAAGCTGCCAAGAAAGTCGAGCAATTATATTGAGGTGATAAAGAGATGAAAAAGATCATGGTAATGACTTGTACTGTTTTCTTGCTTCTGGCTAATACTGCCATCCCTGGTGACAATACTGTCTACATAACAAAAAAAGATTATCCCATGGCCCTTACCAAAGAAGACCTGGATATGTTTCATCAAAGTATACTCAATGATGATGCTGCCGTGTTTTTGAAACTCAGGCAAGAAGGTAGGGCCTGGCTGTCAAGGGCAGGAGTGGAAGTCTACATTGTCGAAAATGACGACTCCGGCAAAATCAAGATAAAATCAAAGAATGCAACCCAAGAAATCTGGACGTTGCCAGAGGCATTGGAAAAGAAGTAGACAGGAGTCAGGAGTCAGGAGCCAGAATACAGCAGAACATTTCGCCAAATTTCAGGGTTTCAGGTTTCAGTGTTCAGGTTTCAGGTTTTACCCTTTGCGTTTCTACTCCTGACACCTGACACCTGACACCTTATTGATGGTGATTCGTTATTTGGAATTTTCAGTCACTCCAGTACTCCAATACTCCAGTATTCCACGAATCCAACCCTCCTAAGGTAGTCTTGTCAACCACGAAGCATCCCCAAACCAGCGTTCGGTTAACTCGTCCAGTGCACCGCTTTCTTCCAGGATGGAGAGAAAATTTTCCAACCAGTTGACCAGATGTGGGTCATATGAGGGCACTGCAATACCATAGGGCTCATAGGTCAAGGGCGTAACCACTGAGAGTAATCCTTGATCTGGATAACGAAGGACGGATACCACACAGATGGGATAGTCGGCAACCATGGCGTGCACCTTGTCCTTGAGCACGAGATCCACAGCCTCATCGTAGTCCTCCGCCGGAATTAACTGGACCTTAGGTAATACTGCCTCAACGAAATATTGACTGGTGGAGCCTTTGAGGGCGGTCAACCTGACATTCGGCGCTGTTTACTTCCGTGGCCTCTTCTGCTTTGGCTATGGTTTCAATCTTGGTGAGAAAGGCCTTGCCAGATATAAAGTATGGGCCGACAAAAGCTACCTTCAAATTTCGCTTGGGGGTCATAGTCATGTAGGACAAAATCATGTCCACCTCTCCCGCCTGCAGGCTGGAGAGCAACTTGTCAAATTTCAATTCTTTAAATCTAAGTTTCACGCCCATGCCATCAGCAATTAATTTGGCCAAGTCAGCCTCAAAACCGATAATTTCGCCGTCTTTTGCTTTGATATTCAAGGCGGGCATGCCAGCAGCCGTACCAACTACTAACTCTCCCTTCTGCAAAATGTTATCGAGCACAGGTGTGGGTGTGGGCTTGATGATTTGTTTGGTACATCCGAATAAAAGAAAGAGTGACAAAATCAGGACAAAGACTGTTACTTTTTTCTTCATTCTACTTCTCCTTTAATAACGGTGTTCAAGAGAGTTAGGGAGGTTAGCAGAGAAATATGCAAGACATCTAAGCTTTCAGTGATGTTAAGACAGCTAATTGTGCGAGTCAACAAAGAGAAGGAGAATTCTTGACAGAAACATTAAGTTAGGCAAGAATCGACGTTCAGAGAACATCGTCTCTTAATTCGGTAATGGAAGGATTACAAAATGCGTAAGCCATATGAGATTCATTCTTTTGTCGATTCTTTTTTTCTTCGGGCTTCTATACTGTGCGCAGGTGGGCTGGGCAGCTAACCCGCTAGCAGTAAAGGCTTCAAAAGGCAAGAAAAAGTCTGAGGCCAAGGAAGAGGTCCAACTACCAAAACAACTCACCGGCGACCAGATCGATGTCTTTCATGGCCACCCTCAGCGACCAGCAGGTCAGACGCCTTCTCATTGAGGAACTCAAGAAAAAGGCAGAGGAAGAAGCCGTAACCGCACAGACTGGACAGCAAACTGAGAGAGGGAGCGGTCTGCGACAGATCTTCGATGAAACGGATGCCGGAGCTTCGGCGATTTTTAAGAGAATCAGAGGAATTTTTCGTGAGTCGGCTTCGGTCTTGTCGCAAAGACGCGCTCTCATCGGGCTATTATCCGACGGCAAGGGAACCGCTTCCTTACTCATGACCTTTGTAGGGCTGATTGCCTTGATTGGAACAGGTCTATTAGGGGTGTGGCTGCTTTTGCGTCTCACGGAAGATTTTCGCGATCAGCTGCTTTCCACCGTGCCTCTAGGGAGCCTAGAGAAGCTAGGCCGCATACTTTTCCGCCTGCTCCTCAATGCTTTGGGAGTGACAGCTTACATACTCATCACCTTCATCCTCTTTGTTGTTTTCTATGATAAAGGAAACGCCTCATACATTATTGTTGGTACCTACTTGATCGTTAGCTACTATTTACTGGCCATCATCTTCCTTGCCAGAATCGTGTTCTCACCCGGAGCCCCGGCCTTACGGTTGGTGCCCATGGCGGATGCAGATGCAACCTTCCTCTACCGCTGGTTTTTCCGAATTACCGCTGTGGCGGCGGTGATTGTAGGAGCGAGTGGGATTGTCCGCAATATCGGACTCAGCGAAGAGCTCTACCTATTGTTGTACAGTGCCTCCGGTCTTAGCGTTATTTTATTAATCGTCGTAATGATCTGGCAAAGCCGACAGAGAGTGGCGCAAGCCATGTGCCAGGATGCTGCTGAAGGGACCTGTGACCACTCCCCACTGCGTGCTGGGTTGGCCAAGAGTTGGCATATTTTTGCGATTCTATATGTAATTATTATGGGAATGTTCTGGCAAATCAGCGCCTTGATTGAAGGAAGGGGAACCGTCTTGAAACTCATTGCCAGCCTTTTCCTCATTCCTATATTCATCGGAATCGATCAGTGGGGACAACGGATGTTGAAAGTCGCCTCCGGTGAGCTGCCTAAAACCTTTGACCTAAGCGAAGACCCGAAGGTTGAAGCTGGGGCTGATCCGGATGCAGCTGGCGAACTTCCTGCCGGCTATGAACCCCCATGGGATGAGAAAGGGGTTACGCGGGATTATATCCCCTTGGTCAAACGAATATTCCGTATTGTGCTGGTGTTGGCCCTGCTCTTCCTCTTTCTCAGGTTATGGGAAATTGACCTCTCCGTCACCAGAATATTCTCCTCCACCCTCCTCAGTATCATCGTTGCGGTATTGCTTGGACTTTTCGTCTGGGAATACACGAAAACTTTGATTGACAAAAAACTCGAGGAAGAATTCCCCGGAGAGGGCGAGGAGATAGAGGAGGGTGGTGGCCGTGGCGGCACCCGGAAGGGCACCTTGCTATTGCTCTTTAGAAAATTTGTCCTTACTGTCCTGGTGGTTATAGTAGCGATGATTGTATTGTCGGCAATAGGTGTAAACATCGCGCCCATGATTGCCGGTGCCGGTATCATTGGGCTGGCCCTCGGCTTTGGCGCCCAGACCCTGGTGAAGGATATCATTTCAGGGGTATTCTTCCTCGTTGACGATGCCTTCCGCATAAGTGACTTTGTGGAAACCGCCGGCATGAAGGGTACAGTTGAAAAAATCTCTTTGCGCTCCATGAGGCTTCGCAACGCTCGCGGTCCGGTAATCACAATTCCATTTGGTGATATGAAGACGGTTACAAACTACAGCCGTGACTACCAAATCATGAAGCTAGATATTCGGGTTCGTTACGACACCAACGTCAATAAAGTAAAAAAGATCATCAAAAAAATTGACAAGGAAATTCAGGAGAATCCGGAACTCGCAGCGGGTTTGCTTGACAAGATCAAGTCCCAGGGTGTGAAAGCAATGGATGATTCCGCCATGATAATGCGGGTCAAATTCAAGACAGTTCCAGGCCAGCAGTTCATTATCCGGCGAGAAGTATTCCAACGAATTCAAGAGGCCTTTCGTAAAGAGGGCATACAGTTCGCCCACCGAAACGTTACGGTGTATATGCCGCCGGAGACAACCGGAGGAGAATCTAAGGAGGAGAGTGAAAGCAAGGACGAGCCTACTACCCCCACCGATAAAAGAAAGCTTGAGGCAGCTGCGGCTGCAGCCCTTGCTCTAGCCGAAGAGGAAGAAGCCGCCAAGCAAGCTGGGAAAGAGAAAGAGAAGGATGACCGCTAGTTGGATTTGAGATTGTAGATTGCGGATTGCGTAGAGGCGCAAGGCACAGGGCACAAGGTGCAGGGGAAGTCGTCTATCTCAGAAGTCAGAAGTCGGATGTCAGAGATCAGCTTTAACCCTGTTCACTGACCTCTGACTTCCGACCTCCGATCTCTGGCTTCTGGCTGCTGCCTGCCGATAAGACCGGCCAAACTGGCTAACCGGCTAAACAGGCAGAGGGTAGAATGGGCTTTTCGGATTTATCTTCATGCTCTATGCCCCATGCTTGGGGTCAGGAGCTATTGACGCTATTCGCTCTGTGCTGGTCAAGAAATAACTTTAGGCATTTTAGACACTTAGCATTTTAGCATTTAGGACTGTGGATTTCGGATTGGGGAATGTAGATTTGGAATTAAGGGTTAGGTGCTGGTCTGATTGCGTCCAGCTTTTTTTGCTCGGTACAAAGCTTTGTCTGCCGCCATAAGCACTTGCTCCGGAGAGTTGTATTTTCCGTTTCTCTCCGCCACACCAATACTTATGGTTACTTTGACTCTTTTTCGAAATCCTCTAACCCCCTTCGATTTTTCTAATCTCTTACCTGATCGACGGCTACCGCGAACTACAAAGCGCGTCCGTTCCACGCTTTTTCTCAATTTCTCCAGGTGAGAAATGGCCGCTTTGCTATTCAGCCCAGGGAAAATAATGGTAAACTCCTCGCCACCATAGCGAAAAGGTTTGCCGCCGCCGGATATCGTAGTAAGTTTCGACGCCACCAAACGCAAAACTTGGTCGCCAACCTCGTGGCCGTAACGGTCGTTAAACTTCTTGAAGAAGTCAATATCGAGCATGGCCACAGTGAAGTTACCACTTAGTTGGAGAAGCTTTTCCTCCAAAGCGCGCCTGCCAGGAATGCCAGTCAATTCATCTCGAAATGCCATGGTATGGGAAGTTTCAATTACAGAAACAACAAGGACAAGCCCTGCGGTAGCAAAATAAATTGTTGAGATTGGACCAATCTTGCCTGCGGCGAAAGCCAAGAAAACAGCCAATAGGGCCCAAAAGAACCCGTTTTCAATTACCGACTCGTGTCGAATAAAGCCAAGGGTTAGGGAAAGAAATGCTACGCCAAAGGAGAAAAGACAAGGCAGTGAAAGGGGTAGCCGTGAGAGCAGGTGTCCTTCAGCCAACGAATAGTCTAGAAAAGCAGCCAGGCCCCACTTCTGATATCGACATATGAGAAATACGCCCAGAACCTGCAGTAAGATGAGACTCAATCGGACTATGCCGTGAACGGTTAAAATACCCCGTTCTTTCACCCGTGAGACAAACACCAGATTCAGAGGCAAGAGAAAGCCAATGGCATTGTAGACGGTTCGGCCGACATCTGCAGAAGCAGCACCGGAGCTAGTAGCGGCAGAGGAAAACAAAAGTAGTCCCCTGTCTGCCAGAGCCAGTACAAGAATGGCGAAAATCAAGCGACTGCGGTTGAAGCGCCAGCCGAAGCAACATTCCGGCTACTGCCACCAAATATGGATAAATGTGCACCAGAGCAGACAGAGATTTATCCAAAATACCAAGGTAAAGAAGAATGGCCGTAGAAAAAACCACCAGTCCACCGGGTACGATAAGGGAGAACAGTGTTCTCACAACCACTGAATTCAACTCGCTAAACTCCTTTCATCAACCAAGTGGCCACTACCTCGTCAATCAGATTGTAGGTAATTTTCAGACCAAGGACTGGTCTAAGGCGATGCAATCAGCGTGCCGAGGTGATATTACTAGGCAGCTTGTCAGCAGACAGCTGGCAGGCCATAAGTCACTTGCCTTCGGCGTCATTGGGTCACTACGCTTCGCTGTCATTTGTTGTAATAGGTAGAAGTCAGAGGACAGAGGATAGATGGCAGCAGGCAGGAGGCAGCGGACAGCAGACAAAAAAGGTTAATTGGAAAATTAGGAAATTGGTCAAATGGTGAAACCGTTTTCGGTTCAGCGTTTACCATAACCGTCTACAAATTGACGATTTGACGAGTTGACTAATCGACGAATTGACGACTTGAACGATTTGAACGAATCGACTAAATGTCTGAAGTAACTAATTGACAGTTAGATCCGTCGGGGGATAGTCTTGCTGGGCTAGGAGGTGGGAAGCTTCATGCTCAGAGATGAATACATTTATCAAGAAATGCTCGAGCAGGAGAGAATTGTTTCTTTGCAGCGGACACTTCCTCCACTGGAGTGGCCTGTTTCTTCGGATAGGGTGTTTCTCACAGGATCGGGGGATTCTTACTGCGCTGCCCTTTTTGGCCAGTGGGTGATGAAAGAACGTGGCCAAGTATTTGGTTTGCCAGCCCTTGAAGCCAGCCAGGCCGCTCAGAACTTCCAACCTGGCGATACCCTCATTGGCATCAGCGTTTCCGGCCGCACTGTAAGGGTTTTAGAGGCAGCAAAGAGAGCTTTGGCCGCAGGCGCCCAGGTAGTAGCGGTAACCGACAATCTGCAAAGCCCGTTAGCTGAACTGGCCTTTTCGGTCTGGCCTATCTATGCATCACCCTCGGAAGAACTAGGGGATACCAACTATACAGACCAGCACGCCAAGCAGTACATTGGTTATCATCACGATGTCGCTCAGACCAAAACATTCTGGGCGGTCCTGCTTACCCTTATGCGGGCGGCAGAAATAGAACCAGACTGGCAAGTCCTCTTCGACCACACTCGCACCTTGCTCTCACCCACCTTTTATGAGCCCTTATTCAACAAAGCCAAATTCTGGGCCGAAAGTGGGGAGACCTTTTTCCTCGGAAGTGGTTGGACAAAAATTGTGGCTCGCTTTGCCAGTTACAAAATGCACGAGTTCAATCGCTTGGGACGCTTCACTGGCATCGAGGAATACTGCCACACCCTCTACTTTATAACCCGGCCTAAAGACACTATTATTTTTCTTATCTTTGACGAGGATACTGCTGCCAGAGCAAGGGAAGTTGTCCCCGTGCTCTGCGAATTCTTCGATGCCAGGATCATCTGGCTTCAACCCGACTCTTGTGGCAAAAATTTCACGCCCGCCGAATATGGGCACAATATTGAGGTGGTAAACACGCCAGCCTCGAACCAGCCCCTGCAGCAGTTTCTCGATTTCATCCTTACCGTGCAATGGCTGACCTATGCAATCGGCCGGGTTAACGCACCCAACATCAATACCTTCCACGCCGGCTACGATACGGAGCGTCTGGTGGCAGGCACCTTAAGAACCATTCGCAAATCTGCCATCCGAGCTCTAGAGCCAAAGAAGTTGGCAGATGGAGATTAACGAGGAGTGCTGGTACCACCGCCTGCCTCGTATGAACAGGTGGTAAAATCTATAGTGGTGCCACATTTCGCACATGTGTGAGTCTTGTTGAACTCGTCAGAAAAGATCTCTTTCTCTTCTCCGCAGCTGTTACACTTGCAAACGAAAGATTTGAGATCCTTAAAAGATTCGTATCCTGGGCAATGCTGTGGTGTTGTAGTCATGATAAATCTCCTCCTCCGACATCTAAATCAGATCTTCCACGTGCCATAGCTTTACGCTTACATCCCATTCTCTCAGTCTCGAAGTTTAGTCACCCATCTGCCAAAAGTCCAGGAAAAAGACCCTAAAGCATTGCAGCATGTACAGCACTGAGACAAGTAATGTGTTTGACTCCCAATGATAGTGGGTCAAATTAGGCTGATTGTTGTCCAGGTTTCTTGCAAGAGGTACAACATTTGCATAGCATAATGTGTTGTATTTGTGGTAAATTGCCTTACTATGGATTAATTCTCTTCACTCATTCAGCTATTTTCACCCAGAATTAGAGTCTGATCTTTTACAAGGAGGGTGTCTCCATGGGTACTTTCAGGAAGCAATCACTTATTTTTCTGCTTGCAGCTGTGCTCGCCTTTACCTGGGCGGCCACCCCCGCCCTGGCTTCGGAAAAGAAGTATGTAATCGGAGAAGACAGGAATGCGCCTGCCATGATCTTTGATATGGTGCTCCTCAGACCTCTAGGTCTGGTTGGTTTCGCCGTAGGCACAGCCTTCTTCATCGTTTCTCTGCCATTCAGTCTACTTGGGGGCAATACCGGTGAAGCTGCACAGAAACTGGTTGTGGCACCTGCCAAGTACACTTTTACCCGTCCACTGGGTGCGGAAGATTACTAAGCTCCTTGGACCGGTAGAAGGCAAAATAATCCGTGGAGGGATGATCTCCCTACTCTCACCTCTTCGCCAAGCGGCTGGCTCGTGAGCGTTGCTGGACGATCTCACTATGTCGGCTCAGTTTTGGTCCCCGCAGAACGAGAGCTTTAACCTATGAATGTCCTGGAGGCCTTGTGTCTCGGCGCTCTGCAAGGTATCACTGAATTTCTCCCAATTAGCAGCTCAGGACATCTGGTACTGGCCCAACATTTGTTAGGATTCCAGGAATCACAACTGTTTTTTGATATTGCGGTACATGTAGGTACCCTCATGGCCGTATTCTTGGTCTTTCGGGGCGATTTGAGCCTGATGCTTAGGGGCTGCTTCAGGGCCATAGGCCAGGCAACCTCCTCCCAAGCCACTCCCACTTCCAACGGTTTGGATAGTGGCGTAAAGATGGCTTTAATGATTCTGGTGGGTTCCGTACCCACAGCTTTCATCGGTTTACTTTTAAGGGACCTCTTCGATCGCCTCTTTGCCTCACCTGCCATTGTCGCTCTAGGTTTGTGGACCACCGGTTTTTTTCTCATCTGGAGTCGTTGGTCCAAGCCGCGCCGCAAGCATCTGGAAAATCCCGGAGTATTTGACTCCCTGATGATTGGCTTGGTTCAGGGCGCGGCAATCACCCCTGGCCTGTCGCGCTCGGGAGTCACTATCACCCTGGGGATGCTACTCGGCCTTGAACCAGACCTGGCATTCCGCTTTTCTTTTCTCCTGTCCATTCCAGCCATTCTGGGAGCTCTGGCCCTCGAAGCGTTTCACGGAGGTGGCAACTATCCTGAATGGCATGTGGTGGCCGCAGGTTTTCTCTCGGCTTTTCTTGTCGGTTGGATCGCCTTGCGCCTATTGCGATCTTTGGTAGGTAAGGGAAAGCTATTCTATTTTGCCCCTTATTGCTTTGTGCTGGGAGCTGTGGCTCTTACTATTGCCCTCTTCTGATTTGAAAATTCGCTAAGTTCTGAACCACAAAGAGATGCAATTTCAGATTGCGGATTGCAGAATGCAGATTGCGAAATCTTTTAGTTCCCATTTGTGTAAATCTTCAATCTGAAATCTTAAATCTCAAATATCCTTCGTGTTCTTCGTGGTGTAAAAACAGTGGCGTTTGAAACTGCTTCGGTTGGCTTGCTATAGGCGGTCAGATTAGTTCAACAAGGTTTCTGCGTACTGCATAATGCACCAGCTCGGCTGTGCTCTTGCAGCCAAGCTTCAAGAGAATATTGGTGCGGTGAGTGTCCAGAGTTCGGACGCTTATGTTGAGCCTCTTGCCGATCTCCTTCCTGCTTTTCCCTTCTGCTATGAGCTTAAGCACCTCCCTCTCGCGCGGAGAGAGCTTTGGTCGCTCCTTTTCTTCGCCGATTTCGTCGTATCCCTTGATCTGGTGGCCCGATATGGACGGACTCAGAAATCGTTCTCCTCTGCAGATGGCTTTGAGAGCGCCGAATAGGCATTGGGCGTCGGCGTCTTTCACTAGATAGCCTGAGCCACCAGCTTCAAAAAACTGGGCAACAAATCCCTCGTCTTTGTGCATGGTGAGGGCAACCACTTTGGTGTCAGGTAGTGCTTTAATGATTAGACGAGTCGCCTCGATTCCGCTCAGGTCGGGCATAGAAATGTCCATGAGAACGAGATCAGGTCGACACTTCTTGACCTGGTCAATAGCGGAGTGGCAGCTGTCGGTACTGCCGATCACACAAAACTCGGGTCTGGCTTCTAGGAGAAGTTTCAGGGACTCGGCAAAAATAGTGTGGTCATCAACGAGAAAGACGTTGTGTTTTTGCATGGGTATGCTATACGCATCTGGGGTTACATGCTCTTACACCATCACTCGTCGCGTTATGTAGCCCCAATATTTCACCAATCAGTTTGGCGGGAGGGTGAAATATTGGGCTCAAGGAAAAATCGATCAACTTCTTTTACTAGCAGATTGCTCGGCCCTGGGTCAACAATAATTACGTTGACACTTCTTCATCTACTTGATATAAGTAAACTTTACACCGGGTGGGGCTGTAGCTCAGTTTGGGAGAGCGCTTGAATGGCATTCAAGAGGTCGTCGGTTCGATCCCGATCAGCTCCACCAATTTAATTAGCAACATAGCCGGTGGTAGCGGATTATTGGTAGACACTGCCAAATCCTCACCATCGGCTTTTTTTGTCAGTAACTCCACACCGCTTGAAAAAGCAACAGTGGAATGTTGGGAATCAAGCATTCCAGCAGACAGATTCACAATCTCACTATAAACTACTCCTAAAAATTATCCTCCGTGCTATGAATCTTGAGATCAAGCAACCCCGTGATCAAATTATTTACCCGGGCCAGGCTACCTTCACCTCCGGCACCACCCCTGGAAACACCCCCTATGGACTAGCCCGGATGTTTGATGAATTGCTGTCGCGAGACCACGAAGATGGGCGTGCCACCGGGAAACCGCAGGGTGTGGGTCCCGAGGCGTACCTGAACGGTACGTCGCAGGGATCGACACCCGAGGACGCACGGAAGGACGGCTATATTAGTGGTCGTAGTAAGCGATTCATCAAACATCCGGGCTAACGAGC
>CAVQGX010000058.1:0-12835 GCA_963712115.1 uncultured delta proteobacterium
CAGGTTTTCTTTACCACCCCAGGTTTATCTGCCTTCAAGACTAGCTTTTCAATCCCTTCAGATATCACTTTGAGAGCATTTGACATGAATGCGAGCACCGCCTCAGGGTTTTTCATGCTCGAGCCTTTGGGCGTATGTTTTTTCATCAGAAGAAACAGAAAATGCTCTGGAGTCGATTCATAGGTGGTGAACCTGCCCGCACAACCCGAACATTGTCGGCGACGCCTAATGGTAGTCTTTTCCTTGGTTAGTCTTGAGTCGATAACCCCAGTTTCAATCTTTCCGCAAAATGGGCATTCCATAAGCAGATCCTCCCAGTAGGATCTCCAGCAATATGATGAGAAATGTAAGCTCACCTTGATCGCTGCGAAAATTTACATTCCATCTGTGAATCTTACCATCTAGGACACTTAGCACAAAATGCTTGGGTAGATCAATGGTGAGCAAAAGTTTCTCCGATCTCTTGCCAATACCTGAACTTAGCCAGAATTAAAGGTATGAGAGGGAGATGTGAAACGGAATTGGTTATTATTCTGAGCAGAAACCAAAGGCCCATCAGAACGGGTGTGAAACTGTGAATTACATCCCTTAATGTACACTGCACTAGGTTTCAATCACGCATAATATATTGTTTTTCTTTCAACACCTCTGGGAATCGGAGGGAACCCTCACAGATGGGGCAGACTTTAACGCTGGGTTTAATTAGTAGACGGGCATTACACTTGGAACATTTGACCTTGTAGAATTTTGCTTTCTTGGAATAATCCACCATGGATGAATTACCTGGTAGTTTTCTCTCTTTAGATAATTCCGATGGATTTGAGGCGGTCATCGTGGTTATATTTCCTAGCCAGAGGGAGCGTCTTAATAATAAGGTCAGGTCGAGAATAACTGTGGAGAATACAGCAGATGATTTATAACTCTGACACAAGACCCTAAAAAATGGAACATTGAAAATTAAACTAGAAAACAGTGGCAAGTAATCACTACTTTCGAAGGGAGGGGTGCTAGAGTGGTAAGTTTCATATTGATGAGAAATGTGAACCTCACCTCAAACCACAGCAAAAGTTCATATAACATCCCTTAATTCACACTGGGCTGAATTTCGCTCTTGCACAAAATGCTGTGGGTGGTCAAGTCAATGCGGTAGAAAAAGAAAGCCCCCATCAGCCAGTTGCTAAACCGATGGGAGCATCCGCACACCAACGGGATGAACCCTATGCTCACCCCACGAATGCAGTGATGCAAACCCAGTGCCAAGAAAAAAGCCCCCACTGATCGGGCAGTAGATTGCCAGCGGGGCAAAACCTGGAGCGGATAGGTTGAGGCATGGCCCTACCTGCAGAGCACCTTACCCGAAGGGAGATGGAAATAGCAAGCACCTCGACAGTCTGCCTCGCCAGAATCGAGGGGCTAGTGAGGTCCCCACGGACCATCCGCTTACAGCCATCAAGGTTAATCGCAGAAAAGCCTATGGGAACTTCACAATTTTCAATAACAAATGAAGGGAATATTTTGTATCCCAAAAACCACAATTTAGCAGGTTGCAAGCAGCAACAAAGGAGAAAATGATTTATCTAGAAAGATTGGAATCGGTGTGTTGGATGGGTGGATGATTAGTTCTAATCTGGTAAGAGCGTAATTCAGTGATTGCCGCAATGGCAGTGATCAGTATGATCAGTTCCATTCGAGAAAATCCACTAGCATTCAGCGTTTTTCGGATGTGTTTTATCACTTCGACGGCGACCTCGCACATACACGCAACACTTTATCAGACCGTTCAGCCTTACATCAGTGGCCTTGCACTTGAGGCAGACGATTCGGGTGATTTATACTCGTCTGAGATCAGGAATCATCCTCTGTTAAGGGCATTCTGCACTGTTGACAACAGTTTTTCAAGGTCGAATGGCTTCATCATAGAATCGTAGACACCCTTTGACGGAGTTTCCTTTTCTAGTTCGGTAGGAGCATATGCCGTTATTAGAATGACTGAGGTTTTCAAGCCGTTTTTATTTATGTAATCAATCAGTTGATAGCCACTCATGTCTGGCATGATTACGTCTAGCAGAATAAGTTCGAATGTATCTGATGCAAGCAGTTCTATAGCCTCCTTTCCACTGAAGGCCGTGTGTATATCACAATATTTGTCGCTAAGAAATACCTTCAGACTTTTGCATAGTGTAGGGTCATCGTCAACTATCAGTATTTTAGGCTCATGCGGCATATCCTACCTCAGATATTAGATAATTCAATTAGAGTCAGTATTAAGTAGTCCAAAACCTGATTTGACCGCGAGCAATAGCAAAGGGATGAACCTTACCAGATGAGACAATGAAAATGTAAGAGAAAAGTAGAGGTACAAAATGCTGGGCCAAAAACTTTCGGATGTGGGTTAAACATATTTTGCCATTATGTGGACATTGAAAGATTTATGGATACGACAAGTATATCTGAGGGCATGTGAAATCTGACGAAGATGACATTCAATCCACATGAAGATCAGCGGGCTCTTTTTGTTTTTTAGGTCTCCATACAGGCTTCTTGCGCTGATTGGATGAAAGGATACCTAGTGACTCTCTATACTTTGTGACAGTCCGGCGAGCTATATCAATGTTCTCCTCTCTTAACTTCTCAACGATAGCCTGGTCGCTGTAAGGTTTCTTTGGATCTTCATTCTTAATGATCTGACGGATGCGTTCTTTAACACTTTCCGATGCCACCGCACCACCGGACAAACTGCTCACACCCGAGTTGAAAAAGTACTTGAGTTCAAAGATACCTCGGGTTGTGTGCATGTACTTGTTTGTAGTAACCCGACTAATCGTAGCCTCGTGCATACCAACATCTTCTGCCACATGGCGTAGGACTAGTGGCCTGAGATAATTGATTCCTCTATCGAAGAATTCCCGCTGCAGCTTAACAATACTCTCAGCTACCTTATAGAGCGTTCGCTGTCTTTGATGGATGCTCTTTATGAGAAAGGCTGCCGACGACATTTTGTCTTTGATGTATTCCCGCTCTTTTTCCGAAACGTCTCCATCCTTACTCAATATCTCCTTAAAATACTGGCTAACTCGCAATTTTGGCAGACCGTCCTCATTGAGAACAATGGCGTAGTCGCCATCAACCTTGTAGACATAAACATCGGGGCTAATGTACTGGATTTCTTCTTCCTCGTAGGCTAGACCTGGTTTCGGATCGAGGCGAGTTATGATCTCAATGGCAGCCTGTATTTCTTCCCGACTCCTGCGTGTGCCCTTTACGATGGCCCGGTAATTCTTGGTCCCTAATTCATGGAGGTGGTTCTTGATGATAGTGACCAAAAGGTCGTCTTCCAAGGACAGGATTATAGCCTGGTTTAATAGACACTCCTTGAGATCTCTTGCAGCTATTCCAGGGGGATCAAATTTCTGAATCTGCATAAGAACTCTCTCTACAAACATCTCATCGCGCTCGGTCATTTCGGCTATCTCATCGAGGGTAGCTTTTAGATAGCCATATTTGTCAAGGTTTCCAATGATTAGATTTCCAACCTCTATCTCATCGTCACTTAAACGTGACAGATATAGTTGCCACCTTAGATGTGATTCCAAAGATGGCTTTTTGGTGAGACGGTTTTCAAATGACGTTAATTCCCGACTACCCCCGCGCTCAGGGCGAACTTTCCTATTGGTGCTGTAGTCGCCGAGATAGGCTTCCCAATCAAAGTCTTCCTTTGGACTTTCACCAATTGTAACCTCGGGGTAGTTGTCTTCTTGGGTGGAAGATGACCCGTTTTCCACTGGGTCTTCATGGTCCTGCGTAAAGTCAGGGCTTTCTTCTAAGGCCGGGTTACTTTCCATTTCTTGAGCAACGGTATCAAGCAACTCTAGGCGGGAAAGTTGAAGCAGCTTGATAGCTTGCTGCAACTGCGGTGTGAGGATCAACTTCTGCGCCAGCTTTAGCTGCTGTCTTAACTCAAATGACATTAGTACCAGGCCATTTTTCTTGTTTGAATCACTCGGGAGAATTCTAAATTTTCAGCCGACTCATAGCACACATGCAAGTCCCGGGCCTACTCTCGCAGGTAAAGGTTAAGTAGAAGCTTGGCTGATTGTAGAGGTTTAAGAAATGTTAGCAGTTGGCTTTGATTTGACTTTCGGCAGGGGGCCAGCCTACTGCACATTTTATCTTCTCCCGAATAAATTCATCCTATTCCCGTTAGATCTCCAAGGAAGATATGCTATAAGGAATCCCATTCATTAAGCTAATAGGTTTTTAACCATGCTCGCCGACCTGCAAGGCCAAATAGAAAGAATCACCTACACTAATGAGGAAAATGGCTTCACCATTGCCAAGGTGAAAGTATATGGCCGTAGAGATCTTGTAACCGTAGTGGGAAATCTGATGTCCCCTATGGCTGGTGAAATCATCAAGATGAAGGGCGAGTGGGCCAATCATCCCCGATATGGTGAACAGTTCAAGATTGTTCACTATAAAACTCAGGTCCCCGCCTCAATCTACGGTATTGAAAAATACCTGGGTTCCGGTCTTATCAAGGGGATTGGCCCCATCATGGCAAAGAGGATCGTCAAAGTATTCGGGAAGCAGACGCTCGATGTCATCGAAGCCAACATAGAAAAGCTGGTTGAGGTTGAGGGCATTGGCAAGAAGCGAATCGAGATGATCAAAAGTGCGTGGGAAGACCAGAAGGAGATCAGGGAGGTAATGGTCTTCCTGCAAGCCCACGGGGTCAGCTCGGGGTACGCCACCAAGATATTCAAGCACTATGGGAGCGAGTCCATAAAGGTAGTCAAGGAGAATCCTTATCGCCTGGCAACAGACATTTTTGGCATAGGCTTTATCACTGCAGACCGCATAGCTGAAAAGCTGGGATTTGCTAAGGATTCAGAGCTGAGGGCGGAGGCAGGGATACTTTACGTTCTCAATCAGCTTGCCGATGATGGACACGTCTATTACCCCTACAAACTGCTTATAGAAAAATGTCGGGAGATCCTCCAGGTGGATCGGGAGATAATCGTTAGGGCTTTTGGCACAATTGCTGTTGAGGGCAAAATTGTCATCGAGGATCTGAATGAGAATATCCTAGAGTTTCGGGAAAATAATAAGGCCGTTTATCTGGCAAAGTTTCATTTCTCTGAAAATAGTATTGCAACTCGCCTTAAAACTCTAATCAACGCACCTAAATCAGTCAGAAAGATTGATTCAGAAAAAGCCATAAAATGGGTCCAACAGCAACTAGATATCACCCTCGCTGAAAGACAGGTGGAGGCGGTGAAGTGCGCCTGCCAAGACAAAATGTTAATTATAACAGGTGGACCTGGTACCGGAAAAACCACTGTTGTCAATACCGTTCTCAAGATCTTTCGAAGGCTTGGGGTAGACATTATGCTGGCTGCCCCTACTGGCAGGGCGGCCAAGCGAATGAGCGAAGCAACTGGCCATGAGGCGAAGACGATTCACCGAATGCTGGAGTACAGCATCCAGAAGGGTGGCTTTCAGAGAAATGATGAAACCCCCCTCGAGTGTGACCTTCTGATCGTCGACGAGGCATCGATGATAGACAATATCCTCATGCACCATCTTTTGAAGGCCATTCCACCCACAGCAACATTCATCTTGGTGGGAGACGTAAACCAACTTCCCTCTGTAGGTGCCGGAAACGTGCTTAAGGACATCATCTACTCAGGCGCTGTAAAGGTCGTTGTGTTAAATGAGATTTTCCGCCAAGCCCAGGAAAGCTCAATAATTGTGAATGCTCACAAGATAAACAACGGGCTACTCCCTGCCCTGAAATCTTCGAAACAAGAACTGGACGATTTCTACTTTATCGAGCAGGAAGATCCCGAAGAGGTCTTGAGAATCATACTTGAGCTATCCAAAGAGCGCATTCCGAAACGGTTCGGGTTTGATTCCGTCAACGACATCCAGGTGCTTACTCCTATGCACAGAGGTGTTGTTGGTGCTGGGAATCTGAACGTGGAACTTCAAAAGGTCTTGAATCCGGGAGAAGATGTGGTCACCAGGGGTGGCAGGAATTTTCGGGTCAACGATAAGGTCATGCAAATCAGAAACAACTATGACAAAGAAGTCTTCAATGGTGATATTGGGCGCATCAGCTGGATTGACACTGAAAATCAGGAGGTGATCATAACCTTTGATGATCGGGAAGTGATGTACGACTATCCTGATCTTGACGAAATTGTTCTGGCCTACGCAGTGTCAGTGCACAAGTCTCAAGGCTCAGAGTATCCGGCGGTTATTGTCCCTATCTTGACTCAGCATTATGTTCTTTTGCAAAGAAATCTTATCTATACTGCAGTAACAAGAGGCAGAGAGCTGGTTGTTATTATCGGAACAAAAAAGGCTTTAGCCATTGGAGTTAAGAATGATAAGACCCAAAAGCGTTACACCTATCTCAGATACAGGCTGGTCTGATCTCCTTGGATATGCAACGTGTGAGCAACTTTTTGGTCACCAACAAGATGACCAGCTCCAACAATCAAGATAGTACTGTCACCCCACTTCCTCAGATCCTTAATTAGCACAGCCCGGTCCTTGTTTCTCTGAAAAAATATGCACCAAGATTTCCGCAAGAACAAGGCCAGCAGATCAATGAAATACCTCCTACCCCTAGTGCCAATTCCAACGTGCTGGTATGGTGATATAATCAAGTTAACCTTTTTCACGCTGCATTGAGAAGACCAAAGATGATCTTACGAAAAACTTCTTATGTTGTTGGTATTATCTTCGTCCTCTTCATGGCTGCTTGCACAAAAGGAATTTCCAAGCAAACGCGATCGCAAGTCACTTACTCCGGTGGCTTTTCAGAGCTCCAAAGAAGTCCTGGCGATTACAAAGATGAGGTCGTCCTACTCGGCGGAAAAATCATAGATACCAAAGTAAATGCCACCTCATCAGAAATTATAGTTCTTCAGCTGCCTCTAGGTGGAGGTAACCGACCACAGGTTGGCGACCAATCCACGGGTCGTTTTTTGATCCGGTCCAAACAACTTCTCGATCCCGCTTTGTATAGAAAAGGAATGGCTATTACCGTGGTGGGTAAGCTTGTTGGCAATGAGACTCGGACTATTGATGAATTTAAATATAACTATCCCGTCATAGAACCTATTGAAGTCAAACTTTGGTCGGAAGACAAATATGGAGGTCCGAGCGTGCATTTTGGTTTTGGCGTCCTTAAGAGCTTTTAGACGGATTCCTGGAATGATATCTTTCAACATCAATTGCTGGTTTAAACTCATCTCACTTTTTTTCCTGCTTGTTACTGCGGGGGGTGTTACCGGTTGTGCCCCTGTCTTATCTAAACAACTGAGAGATGAGGCTGAGCCCCAGATTCCCTTTCAAGAACTCCTGCAATCACCGGATACGTATAAGGGCCGAGTTGTAATACTGGGCGGCTATATTTTGGAGACTGCAAACGATCCGGATGGCTCACTTCTGACCATTTTACAGGCGCCACTGGACTCCCGAAATAAACCCAAGTCACCCGACCTGACCAAGGGGCGTTTTCTATTATTGACCAGGAAGTTTCTCGACCCTGAGATTTATAGCAAGGACCGCGCACTTACTGTTGGAGGCAAGGTTGCTGGCACTCGTCAAGGATCACTGGGCAATCGTAGCTATGTGTATCCGGTCATTGAGACCGAAGAAGTCTATCTCTGGCCCGAAAAATATAAATACGTCAGGCCTTACTTACTTTTATGACCCGTGGTACGATCCCTGGTACGATCCCTGGTACCGTCCGTGGTATCCTTATCGCCACTACCATCGGCACCGTCACTGATGAGGATGGTAATAGAGTTCCCTGCGTGGAATCCGACTTCCCAAATCCCTAGAGCAATTTCTTGATAGATTTCGCAGATATCAAATGTAAGCCGGTGGGCTGTTTTAATCATTCAAATAAAAGCATAATCAAAAGTGAAATCACATAAGATCCACATAGTATCAGGAGAATGCTTATCTAAGCGGCATCCCTCAGCTGTCCAATCAGCCTGCGTACTAAGAAGTCCATTCAGCAGGGCGAGTGACTGCAAGCCTATGCTTGTTACCATTCTGGCAATCGCTGTTGGCCTGTTTATGATCGCAACTGCGCCTATTCACACAACCGCTTCTTTAGCAGCCGAAGCCGAATCCTTCGACACGAGTCAACTTGGCCGGATCGATGAGCTTGTTCAGAGTGCCATCAGAGAGGGAATGTTGCCAGGGGCAGTTGTACTTGTGGGTCGACACGAGCAAATCCATTATCGGAAGGCTTTGGGTAATCGTGCTGTAATGCCATCGATCGAGCCTATGACGGTCGATACGGTTTTCGATCTCGGCTCGCTCACCAAGGTTGTGGCGACGACACCCAGTGTGATGCTCTTGGTCGAGCAGGGTCGAATTCGCTTGAACGCTTTAGTTTCAGATTATATTCCGGATTTCGACCGTAACGGCAAAACGGATATAACAGTTCGTCATTTACTGACCCACATGTCGGGTCTAAGACCTGGACTCGATCTAGCTGACCCCTGGGAGGGATATGACAAAGCGATTTTGCTGGCAACGAATGAGGTGCCGGTGGCCAAACCGGGCGAGCGCATTATCTATAGCGATGTCAACTTCTTGCTATTGGGAGAAATAGTCCGCCGTGTAAGCGGCATGTCACTGGACCAGTTTGCTTTTGTTCACCTCTATGGACCGCTCGGCATGCTTGATACAGGGTTCAACCCTCCAGTGGAACTGCGAGGCCGCATCGCTCCCACTACACGCTGCGAGGCGCATCTTATGCCTTGCCAAGAACCAAACGGGGAAATTATCCGAGGGCTGGTCCACGATCCGACTGCCAGACGAATGGGTGGCGTGGCTGGGCACGCAGGCCTATTCAGCACGGCTGATGACCTTGCGGTTTTTTGCCAGATGTTACTCAGGGGTGGTGTCTATGGTAAAAAGAGAATTTTGTCGCCGCTGACCGTTAAGGCCATGACCACTCCGTGGACGCCACCGGATGAGCCCGGCGTGCGCGGACTTGGTTGGGATTTGGACGTTGCGGAAGCAACTGACGGCGGCACAGTTCGGAATCTTCGTCCCTTCGGTCATACCGGTTTCACTGGGACCCTGCTTTGGCTTGATCCCGCATCTGGACTTTATGTGGTGTTTCTCTCGAATCGCCTTCATCCCGATGGCAATGGAGATGTGACAGATCTTCGCGCTGAGGTAGTTACGATTGCCGTTTCTGCGCTAAGGAACAAGCCGGCTTCATCGCTCTGGTCCGAGGGAAACCACCCCTCCGACTTTCAAATAGGCAAGCCGTTGCAAGGAACTTTATCGGAGCGCCACCCATTGGTTCTCACCGGCATTGACGTATTGCAAGCTGAAGACTTCTCACGATTGCATGGCAAGAGGGTAGCCCTGCTCACTAACCAAACCGGACTCGCGCGAAATGGTTCCAGAACGATCGATCTGTTACATAAAGCCAGGAATGTGCAGCTTGTTTCCCTTTTTAGCCCGGAACATGGCATTCATGGAATACTCGAGGGGCCTGTGCCTTCGTCGCGTGATGACAACACCGGATTGCTAACCCATTCGCTTTATGACAAGTACCGGCGTCCGACGGCAAAGATGCTTGAAGGTATCGATATTATAGTGGTTGATTTACAAGATATAGGCACGCGCTTCTACACCTATGTAACCACGATGGCATATGTGATGGAGGAGGCGGCCAAGCGGAATATATCCGTACTGGTTTTAGATCGCCCCAATCCTATCAATGGCCTTCAGATTGAAGGCCCCATGCTCGAGCGCTCCCGTACAGGATTCACAGGGTATTTTCCAATGCCGATTCGCCACGGCATGACCATAGGCGAGCTGGCGCTGCTTTTCAAGGGCGAAAATGGCATCGACGTAGACCTTGACGTGGTAAAAATGAAAGGATGGCAACGAAAAGACTGGTTCGACCATACCGGCCTGCCCTGGGTGAACCCATCGCCTAATATTCGCAATCTGATCCAGGCCATTTTGTACCCGGGAATAGGGGCCATCGAGGAGACCAATATTTCGGTAGGCCGAGGAACTGACACCCCATTCGATCAGATCGGTGCTCCCTGGATCGATGGCGTCCGATTGGCTGCAGAACTGAATGCTCGAACGATACCAGGAGTTAGCTTTTATCCGGTGTCATTCGTGCCGACAACGAGCAAATATGCTGTAGAAGCATGTCAGGGAGTGTTCCTGCTGGTCAACAACCGGCAGGCATTGCAGCCTGTCCGGCTTGGGTTGGAAATTGCCGCAACCCTTTATCGTCTTTACCCGGAGGAGTATCGCCTCAAGGCGGCTAAGAGTCTGCTAGGATCCGAAAAGGTTTTTGCTCGCATCCAGGTAGGAGAGGAGCCGGCACGCGTGGCGGAGAGCTGGCTTGTCGATGAAGCACGATGGCGTGAACTGCGGAAGGGCTATTTGCTTTACTAAAACTGAGCCAAGCCGGTGAGCTAAGTAAAATACCTAACGTTTATAGATATTAGTTCTGTCCACGAAGACCGGATCTTTTTGCAAATACCCCTTTTTGCGACCACGCTTGTCAAAGATATTGATCCTATCTTTGAATAGGTAGTCTTGCTTCAAGTAGCCCTTTTTACGACCTTTTCGATCGTAGATGATCTTTGTATCTTTGAACAAGAAGTCCTGCTGTACATATCCTTTTTTAGCCCCATTTTTGTCATAGACATTCGATCTCTGCTTGAATAACCAGTCTTGCTCAAGATAGCCTTTCTTGCGACCATTCTGATTATGGAGATTAGTTCTATCCTTGAATAAGAAGTCTTGCTGCAAATAACCTTTACGAGCAGGATGTTTTGACTTATTAGAGTCTGCCCAAGATACATCTCTAGCGCCAATCGAAAATACTAAAAGTAATAAAATGGAAAACACCTTCATCTCTGAACTCACTTCTCCAAACTATTTAGAGGTTCTTCGACTCCCGGGCTAAAACACTCTGTCAGGGAATACTTCTTGTTACAGTCCCAGCAGTAAACCTCATCCTTGTCTGGAGACCATAAAAGGTGAGTGTGCCCACAGGGACGATGGCTAGGGTTTTTAGGTGGTACAGATTTTTTCATAGCACCCTCAATTACACCTGGGTAGAGTGGTCGGGATTTTTAATGGTTAAGTTAGTACTAGATATGGTAGCTGGTGCTGAAAAGCGAAAGTGTGGAGTATGTAATCCACATTCCAGGTGGTCCAGTTTGGACTTCGGTTGAACACACTTTACACTGAGCAATGGAATTTATACAGGTATGATTAGCATATCTTAAACTTTGACGCATGGTCAGGAGTAAACATAGCAGGGATGTAAACTTCCCCACAAAATGGATATGGCACCATATGTAGTATACAAATATTAGCGTACTAGGTTGATAGGAAGTTGTTATTTGAGGTTCTTCTCCCAATTAGTTGTATATAAATAGGTAAAAGTGGGCTGGTTCATCAAAACAGAATGGACATCCGGTAACTCCTAGAAGTATATGGTTTAACGACCAAGACAAACCCTATACAAAGGAGGCCTGCGATGTCCTTGCCCACTATAGCAGCTTATTTCCCTTTTCGTCGAATCAAAATTGTCAATCAGGCAGTTACACCAGAGGCTAGCGAAGCTCACATCCAGGTACAGCCGGACAAGCGCTTTCAGCCCATCTGCCACGGATGCGGCCAGAGGGCTTGCGGTGTTCACAGCTGGAGCCGGCGCAAAGTTCGGGATCTGCACCTTGCCAGTGCCCGGCTGTGGCTCAGCTGTCAGTATCGCAAGGTGTTTTGTGCTCACTGTCAAGGCATCCATATCGAGGATTTAGAGCTGTTTCACCCTTATCTTCGGATGACAACTCGATTGGCCCTTTATGTTTATCAGCTGTGCCAGTTTATGACCGTATCCGAGGTGGCTCGACACCTAGGCCTGAATTGGAAAACGGTTAAAGCCATCGACAAGTTTTGTTTGGAACGCGATTATGGTCAACTCGACTACCAGGGCCTGCACATTTTAGCTGTGGACGAAATCTCCATCCGAAAAGGTCAGCGCTACTTGACCATTGTATTGGACTATCTCAGTGGCCGCGTGGTCTTTGTCGGCAAAGAGCGCAAGGCCAAAACTCTGGAGAGGTTTTTCAATAAGTTGAATGGCAAGCAGCGTAAAGCCATTGAGGCAATTGTCATGGATATGTGGGACCCGTATATCAAAGCCGTTAAAAAAAACTGCCTCAGGCTAAAATCGTCTTCGATCTGTTCCACGTCGTGGCCAATTTTAATCTGATCATAGATAAGGTCAGAAACAGCGAATATCGCAAGGCCTCCGAACAGGACAAGGCTGTCTACAAAGGTGCAAGGTACCTGCTGCTCAAAAACCGCAAAAACGTGCGACGCAGAACTCATCGACAACAACTCAAAGAGCTGCTGGAGTTAAACCAAGTAATCAATACGGTGATGATTCTTAAGGAAAAGCTCAAACACATATGGACCTATCGATCAAAGACATGGGCTAGCAAGGCTATCGATCACTGGTGCGAACTGGCCCGGTCCTTAAATCACCCATCGGTGACAGGCTTTGCCCGGATGTTAGAGCGATATCGATACGGCATCCTCAATCACTGTGATTATCCTATTCACACCGGAAAGCTGGAAGGGGTGAATAACAAAATCAAAGTCATCAAACGTAAAGCCTACGGATTTCATGACTTGCGCTACTTTACGCTGAAAATCTATCAAGCTTTCTTCAACTAATTGGGAGAAGAACCTTATTTGAACACCAAAGGGAGAGCAATAAGGAAATGTAGATCATAGGCATCGACCTCCA
>CAVQGX010000059.1:0-28383 GCA_963712115.1 uncultured delta proteobacterium
GCAGAGTTCTCCCGTGACCTATGTGGACTCTGTGAGAGATAAAAACTCTTGGGGGGCAGGGAGGAACAGCATCCATTGAGTTGAGTACGTCGCGGACTATTTCGGCTTGTTTGATAGCTATTTGATTGCGGTCCCGTAAGACAGCCTGGCCTTTGCTTCCCATGCCGTTCAGCTCTTCTGGGTTGACCAGAAAATGTCGCAGTTGCGCCAAGAGCTCATCTCGGTCTCGCACCCTGACTCCGCAACCTGCCCCCTCCAACGCTTGGCTAGCTTCCAGGAAATTATCCATGTGGGGGCCGTAAAAAACAGGTTTTCCCCAGGCAACCGGTTCCAGAATGTTCTGACCCCCGAGGGGTACCAGGCTACCCCCGCAAAAAATCAAATCCCCCAACCCATAGAGATCAAAGAGCATCCCAACCCCGTCCACCAAAATAACATTGGCTTTCCTTGCTTCCGATCCATTCATCAGGAAACTCAAGCGCTGAAATTCCAGACCTTGCTGTTCGAACCACGAGGCCAACCGCCCAATCCGATTGAGGTGACGGGGCGCGAATATCCCAACCAAATCAGGTCTTTGCCCCAACAGCCGGGAAAAAATCTCCGGCAACCAGAAAAGCTCTCGCTGGCGGATGCTTCCGGCCACAAATACGGGCTCACCGGATTGCAGCTTCAATCTCTGCCTGAGATCTTCAATTTTGTTCGAGTCTGTCTGCTCCACCAATCCAGCGCCCTTCATGTTCCCCGTTACCAAAACCTTATTGGCTGGAGCACCTAGGTCAATCACCCTCTTGGCGTCATCTTTAGAAGACATTGCCAGGGCAGCAAAATAATTGAGCAAGGGTTTCATCAGCGACGAGATCTTTCTATAGCGTCTAAACGACGTCGGTGAAATGCGCCCATTCAAGAGCAGAGCGGGAATTCCCAGACGATTGGCTTCGCCCAAAAAATTAGGCCAGAGCTCCGTCTCCAGGCAGACAATGATATCTGGCTGGATGTGGCGCAGAGCACGTCGAACTGAAGTAATGAAATCCAGAGGAAAATATATACAGGTTGCCCTGGGAGCAAGTTTTTCTTTGGCCAACTCCTGTCCGTGGGGAGTGGTTGTGGAAACAACTATGCCCAAGCCCGGTCTCACCTGTTCAAGGGCTTGGATCAGGGTGGAAGCAACCCCCACCTCACCTACTGAGACGGCGTGGATCCAAATCAGAGGTCTTCTGTGGAGGGAGTGAATAGTTTCTTGAGAATGAAAGCCTAATCGCTGTCTCCAGCGGTTAGCCTTTTCATCCGACAGCAGCCGGGAAATAAGGTAGGCGAGAGGTTCAGTAGCAACCGCCACAGGGAAGGTGGCGGCGTTGTAAAGAAGACGGGCGAGGTTCATATTAGGCTCACTTTGTTCGCCGCGTGGAGCATGGGGCATGGGGCATAGAGTCAGAGGTCAGAGAGCGGAGATCAGAGGTCAGTGAGAATCCAGGAGTCAGGAGCCAGAATTCAGGAGAAAAGCAATAAAAATAGAGTTTTTCTCGACTACTGGCTACTGTCTACTGACTACTGGACTTTTGCCTTGGGCCTTGCACCTTATGCCTTGTGCCTGTTACTTATTGCAAACTGAACAGCAGGGCTTGCTTGATCTCCTCTACTTGTTCAGGGTCCTCCACCCGTTTGCCTTCCTGGGTCAGCACATAAAAGATGTCGGCCACCTGATCTATCCTGGTTGAAATTTTGGCCAAGAACACCTGTAATTGCAGGTCCAGCATAGTGCGGGTAATGGCATAGAGGAGGCCCGGGCGGTCCGTAGTATAGACCTCGATTATGGTGTACTGATCCGAGGACTGATTGTCCACCACAACTTCATCAGGCTTTGCAGGTGCCCGCCTTCTTTTTTTTCTCTGGTCGGCAGCGTGCAGTGCCAGTCTGTAATCCAGAGCAAGTCTCCCTTGTAGTGCTTTCTTGAGGTCATCCATCACCTTTTCCCAGGAGATTTCCATCTTGGGCTTCAATGCGGACACCTCGAAGGTCTGAAAGGCAACACCATTCTGCTTGGTATGGGTTCTGGCTTTGCGGATATCGAGTTGATTCAAAGTCAGTATTCCTGCCGCCCTGGCGAAAAGACCAAGAGGCAGCCGGCTCATCAGCATGAGTTCCCACATTCCTTGTTTTTCTTCCACTTGCCAGGACAGAACCTCATTCTCCAGCTGACGCTCCAATCTGTATTGATTAACCACCTCTTCGGGTGTTGCCGTAAGTAGATATCGCGGTGGCATCTGCTCAAAGTGCAAATTTAACTCTTCTTTGGTCATTTCGTCGCCGAGCAACTCTGCCACTTGTCGCTTCAGAGATAGGAGCCTAGCCGCCACCGCCCTTACATCAGGATCACCCCTTTCCAAGCGATGGAGGAGGCACTGATATAGTTCGAGCATAGGCAGGCTCTGCCAAAATTCCCAGGCCTGCGGCCCAGTGGCACGAAGGTCGGCGAGGGAGTGGAGTAAGAGCATTTTCAGCAGCTCTACCGAACCAATTTCACCAGCGCAATGCTGAAGCATCTGCTCGTCATCTATATCTCGACGGGCTGCACTGTCTGTGAGTAGCACATGGTTGGCCACCAGGAAGCTCAGGAGCTGCTTTTCCTCATCGGCAAGACCGAGACGATCCCCAATGAGCAGTGACATCTCCCCTCCCCTCCGGGCATGGCCATGGCCTCCACTTTTACCAACGTCGTGGATTAGCCCTGCCAGCAAGAGCACTTCCTGATCCCTAATACCGTCAAGCCATTCAGGAGTCAGCGGAAAGTCAGAATCATGTTCACCGTTGAGCAGCTTTTTCAGCTCCGCAAAAGTCCGAAGATGGTGTTCATGAACCGGGTATAGATGAAAAGCGTCATGCTGAACCAAAGCATGGACCTGGCGAAGTTCTGGGATGAGGGTTGGAAGCACTTCTGTTTCATAGAGGGCTCTTATTGTCTTGATCCCCGAGTCCTCTGCCCTGATAATCTCGAAAAGCCAATCACGCAGTTCTGTCTGACCTTCTAAGCGGCCCGTTAGCTGGACAGCCTGGCCTTTGGCCCATTGGTAAGCTTCCACACTCAGGTCCACACCCAAATGGACCGCCTGTTTGAACAGCTCCAGCAGCCCCTGTCCTTCATGGTTCAACTTGTCGCTGTCCACCATTAGCAGGCCGCGCTCCACCCACATTCCAGGCGCAACTTCTTCCCTGGGAGGCTCAACCTCTTCCTCAACACCAGAGGCAATCCAGGCTCGCAGCAATTCCATGAAACGATTGGCTATCAAGCCAATCTCATAGAAATGTCCCTCCAACTCCTTCATCATGACTTCAACGGCGAGGAAATCCCCTTCATCTTCATAACCCAAGCTGTGGGCCACTTCCCGTTGTGCCTCGTACTGCAACTGGGTCTCCTGGCCCCTTTTGAAAAGCTGGAGATGATTTCTTACTTGCAAGAAAAAGCGTTCGGCTTTCTGCAGGGCTGAATAACTGCCTGAATCCAGATTGTTTGTTTCAAGCCAACTTTCGGTGCCGTTGAGCAAATAGCGAGCCCAACGGATGCGATTGAGCTCACCCAAGCCGCCACTGCTGTACTCTAAGTCTGGTTCGAGGATAAATGATGGGTCTGGCTGCCCGTCTTTCCTCTCCAGCCAGTCCTGTAAGAAAGCCCGAATCGATTGCCGGTCCCTGTCTGACTCGATTTGTTCCATTAACGATAGCCGCAGGTCATCCATCAATTGGCGAGAGCCACTAATAAATCGACTGTCGAGAAGACTGCTCAACCAGCCGAAGTCACTCAAGCACAGCTCCACAGCCTCCTCTACTTTGAGTGCTTGAGACTGGACCTCCCAACCGGCGTGTTCTAGAGGCTGGACGATACCTGTCTTCCAAACATCTTCTTCGAAGGGGGCTTCAGAGTCTTGGAGGAAGAGCAGATTTATTGGCGAAAAGGGACCGAGCTGACGTCGCCCGTATTCTCCAATGGCTAAGACTGCTCCATAGCGGCGGATTTCCAGGGCATGCAGATCACTGCGGTTGGTCAACCTATTGTAGAGGGAAATAAGAGCCACGTCGACCATGGCAGATATTCTCCCCGGATCCTCCAGTTGCTCGACTTCTTTCAGTTTTTTTCTCTGGTTGCTGAGATGGGTTACTATTTGTTCCATTAGGCCATTCTTCCTTATGTCTCGGGGTCGAGATTTAGCTGTTTTGCATAGATTTTTTTCAAATTGCGCTCAAGGACTAATGGACTGTTGGCATGGAGCATGGAGCATTGGGCAGTAGTGAAATCCAAGGTCTGTTATTCAGCATTCTCAATATGCCTACTGGCTACTGGCCTACTGTCCCCTATGCGCTCTGTGCTCCTAAATATTAAACCGGTTTAGTCTTGCTAACACGTTACCACGCAGTCAAAGTTTTTATTATACCGGGATTTGGATTAAAAAGAATAGAAATCTGAGGAGGCATAGGGCAGAGGGCATAGGGAAATACAGCTGTCAGCGGGAGACCAGGCAGTTACGAAGACTAGCTAGTGAACGCTATCGAGATTCTGTTAGTCTGGATCCCGGAATCGGCCGACGACGGATTCCGAGAAGACGTCTTATGGCGGGCACAGAGGCCCGCCTTCTTATAGTTCTTCGACTCACGGGCGGGGGTAAACCCCGCCCCTACATGATTTGGTTGGTAATGAACGAAACTTCAGATAACTCTTCCTAAGTAATTATGTTTCGAACATTTGAGAATTAGGATTTAGGATTTGTTTCGTGCTTCGGATTTGGGATTTCGAATTTCTGATCTCCTCTTCGAAGCCTACAACCTCTCACAGGCGCCACAACCTCAGTTGAGAATTCAGTGATAGCAACTCCCAAGAGATCAGCCTAACGGATCATTCTCCACCAGATCCCAGATTCCGCAAGGGCAGGCTGCAGCGCAAAAACCACAGCCAATACAAAGATCGGGATCTACTAGCATTTCCAAACCGTTTTCCTCTTCCTCTTTCTTGGAGATGGCCCCCTTGGGACAGATGGTTATGCAGACGCCGCAATCACGGCATGATCCGCAGGAAGAGCACTCCGTGGCACAATGTTCAATGGACTCGAAGCTCTGCAAGCGGGGGTCGAAGTATTCCAGCTTGATCCGGGAGCGATCAATGATTTGTCGGGTGTCTCCCCGAGGTCGCTTTCCTCCCAGGATGTCGTTTATGGCCTGGGCCGCGGTGCGCCCGGCGCCGATGGCATCGGTGAGAAGCCCAAGCTTTACCGCATCGCCCAGGGCAAATATCTGGGGATCCGTGGTCTGAAAGATGTCATTAACCTCAATAAAGCCGTTCTGGGTTCTCACCGTTTTTGGAAGAAAATCCACATCAGGCTGATCTCCAATGGATATGATCACGGTGTCGGCTGGAATAACTTCACCGCTTGTTAGTTCTACGCCATCTGCGGTGATTTCCTTGGTAAAGCATGGCCAGCGAAACTTGGCGCCAATTTCTTCCGCTGCCTCTCGTTCAGCACCGAAAGATAAAGGTGTCTGAATATCAATGAGGGTGATGTCCTCTGCGCCCAGCCTGTGTGCCTCTGTAGCCGCGTCACAACCCACATTTCCCGCCCCGATTACTACTACCCTTTTTCCGACCTTGGCCTCGCCAGCCTTGCTCTGCCGGAGAAACTGGAGAGCCGGAATCATCCTCTCTTTGCCAGGAACGGGGAGGATACGAGGTTTTTGCGCTCCCACAGCAATAACTACGAAATCGTAGTCCTCTTTTAGCCTTTCAACCTCTTCGCTCTCCAACTTCTGTTGCAGATGTATGTGGGGAAGAGCCTCACGGGCCCGCGCCAGTTCAGCATCTACAATTTCATCGGGAATTCGACTTCTGGGAATAAGGGAGCTTATCTTGCCCCCCAACTTTTTCTCCAGATCAAAGATAATTGCCTCGTGGCCATGTTGTCGCAGTTGCCAGGCCACAGACAGGCCGCCAGGGCCACCGCCGATAATCGCTATCTTACTCCCTGACAGGGGTGGAAGTTCAGGCAGTTTGGCCTTCAGACTTGCCTTGCCCAGACTACTCACGTCCACCGGCGTCATGCCGGCCCACTGACGGGTGCAGCCCTGCATGCAGAGGTTGGGGCAAAGGTAGCCGCAGACTGTTGCGGGAAAAGGCGTATAGGCCAGGGCCATGTCCACGGCCTCATCCACACGACCCTCCCTGATCAACCGCCAGCGGTCATGGACCGGGATACCGGTGGGACAGCTGGCCTCGCATGGGGGCATGTATGCCTGGTTTTCCCACACCGGAACATAGCGTCTGAGCTCGCCGTTGGTGATCACTGGAATAGCACTGCGGTCAAGATCGGTGAGGTCACCAATTAGTCCGCCCTTTCCAAGCTCTTGGTCCCACACCTCCTGGCAGAACTCAGTCATGGAGCGCCGGGCTGCAAAACCCCTTTCCATGGGACTCCTGGCTTCCAGCAGTTGCCACTGCTCCAGGTTAGCAAGTTTTTTATAAAGTTTGCTTTGATTTATTCT
The DNA here is from genome assembly GCA_963712115.1 of uncultured delta proteobacterium. GTDB lineage: Bacteria > Desulfobacterota > Syntrophobacteria > BM002 > BM002 > BM002. The sequence continues at coordinate 6,520 of CAVQGX010000059.1, forward strand.
TTCCAAGAAAACCTTGAGATTTTCTTTTAACCACTCCCAGTCCTCGTCAGCTATGGGCACTAGCTTGGCGTCGTTCTGACTGAACCCTCCATGCGGACCCCGGAAGAATATCTTGCCCGCCACCATCCCGACGCAGGGGCGGTATCCCAGAATATTCTCGGGGTTTTGGCCTTCATGGCCACAGACCACCGCAATGCCACCAGCCATGAATTCAGCAAAATAATCCCCCACCGAACCCAAGACCCAGAGCTCCGGCGGATCAAAGCGGGGGTTGTACTTGGTCATGGTCATACCCCTGGCACCAATGTTGCCGGCAACATAGATCTTGCCCTGGGCCATGGCATTGGCGGTTCCATTGGTGGCATGCCCGTGGACGGTAATTTCCGCCCCCGCATTGAGCCAACCCACATCATCTGAGGCTGGCCCCAGAATCTCGATGCGAGTGTTGGAAAAACCCATGGATCCAGTTCTTTGGCCGGGTGAGCCGACAATTCTGATATTTAGCGGCTCATCTCCCGCCCGCCACAAACGGCCGCCGATTCCATGCTGACCAAAGGCCTCAACTTCTATGTCGCAGTGCCCACCAGAAACGGCAGATTGGATTATCTCCTCCAACACCCGCGATTCAATCCGGTGGCCGTTTTCCATGCCGGAAATCACATAAGACCGGTCTTTCTGGTTCATAGCATTATCTCCGAAACAAATACTTAATAGTTAGTAACCAAACAGCATAGGGCATAGAGCATAGAGAAAAAAAACAGAACTGTTTGGTGTGTCATAAAGTGTATTGGAAACTAGTAATTTGTCGGCATAAGCTATCGAGCCGATCTAATAAAGAATCCATAGTCTCGTTGTTTATAAGCTCTCTCGTCTCCAATAAAATGACAATATTAGCGTTCTCGTATGTGGACCTTCGTGCAATGTCCAGGAAACGTCTGAACTCTTTACTTGAAGAAGAACCTGAGCCTTCAGATATGTTATTTGACATGGACATTCCGGAGCCCCTAAGCTGGTCGGCAAAACGGTATAATCATTTCCTTTCAAGCTCATCTGCAATATCAAAGAGTTCATTAGCTATTTCGATTGCCAACTGCCAGATTCGTAGATCTTGAAATCTAAATTTTGCCATGGTTCTGTGCCCCTTTCGTCTGCTAGAGAGTTTAACTATGCGCCTTTAAGTTTTGTCCCTATGCCCAATGCTCTATGCCCTATGCCCTATGCTCTTTGCCCTATGCTCTATGCCTAATCGCCACAAGCTTGACTAGACGACGAAACTTATGCTTAACCGCTCGGCCGCTGGTTTATCGTTGATTCCAATGGCATCGGACATGCCAATGGGCAGGGAGGTCGAGCGGCCCAGGGGCGCCAGAATCTTCCTCAGCTCGGTGTCAAAGGAGAGAAACACATCCACCACTCTTTCCGCCACCTTTTCCGGATCCAGACGGCGATATAACCGTGGGTCCTGGGAGGTGATGCCCTTGGGGCAGAGGCCAACATTACAGAGATTACAGCGGTCGGATTCCGAGCCAATGCAGCCAGCAGCGGCCTGCATAATGTATTTGCCAATCTGCACCGCACTTGCTCCCAGCATAATGAGGGCGGCGGCATTGGCTGCCAGGTTACCTTGTTTTCCCACACCACCTGCGGCAATCAGCGGAATCTCGTTCTGCATTCCCACCTTGACCAGGTTCAGATAACAGTCGCGAATATTGCTGGCAATGGGGTATCCCATGTGATTCATGGAAACGTTGTAGGCTGCTCCGGTACCACCATCTTCACCATCAATGCAGAGGGCGGCAGCATAGGGATTCCGGGTCAAATTATTGAGAACCGCAAGTGCAGTGGAGGTACCAGAAATCTTTGGATAGACAGGCACCCGAAAACCCCAGGCCATATACATTGACTGGATCATCTTAGCCACTGATTCTTCGATGGAGTACTTGGTCTGGTGCGTGGGCGGACTGGGAAGACTCACGCCAGCGGGAACCCCCCGTATAGCAGCGATAAGGTTGTTCACCTTGTACCACATTAACAGGCCGCCATCGCCGGGCTTGGCCCCCTGGCCGTATTTGATTTCCACCGCACAGGGGTCTTCCTTCATATCCGGCAAGGCATGGATGATCTCATCCCAGCCGAAATAACCGCTGGCAATCTGCAAAATTGTGTACTTCAAAAAGCGGGAGCGCAACAGTCTCGGGGGGCATCCCCCTTCGCCAGTGCACATACGGACCGGCATCCCCAGCTCCTCATTGAGGTAGGCCACGCCCATTTGCAATCCTTCCCACATGTTGGGAGAAAGGGCCCCGAAGGACATGGAGCCAATCATCAGGGGATAAATCTCTCGCACCGGCGGGATCCAACCTTGTTCCCTCTGCAGCCGAATGTTTTCCTCGGCTGGAAGAATGCGCCCCAGAAGTGTCCGCAGCTCAAATTCATGGCGCCCTGCGTCGAGAGCGGGGTCAGTGAGCATGGAGATTCTGGTAAACTTGATTTGATCCAGAATGCCGCCCACCACATTCCTGCGACCCCCACGCCGGCGCGGTTGACCTCCCCGGTCGATGTGGTATTTGAGCTTGTCCGCTTCGTCGTTTCGGTAAACCATTATGCATTCGTTGGGGCAGACCATGGAGCACATGCCGCAGCCGACACAAGCATAAGCAGGGTCGGTCTTCTGCCTGATGCCATAGAAGACCTTGTAGACATTGGAGGGCTCTCTATCCAACCCCATGGGGGTTTGCACCAGCCTCTGGCGATGGACCCCCAGGTCAATGGCATGAACCGGGCAGACGGCGGTGCAGCGCCCGCACAAGCTGCATTTATCCTTTTGCCAAAGGATCTGCCAAGGCAAATCTTTGGGGCTTAGTGTTGAAGGGGTAATAGTTCCGTTTGCCGACATGTTTCAACCTCCCGCCGATCAGGGCGAATTATGGCAGTGTCTAAATGCATTGGCTGAAAGTCTTGGCTTTTATCCCGATCGGGAATTGCCGCATCCAGACCACACATTTCCGATGAGATGGCGTAAAGACCTGGTTTACCCCCCACCACACCCGGCCGCAGTTTCTTCCGGTCCTGAACAATAAATAAAGTTTTGTCCGGCAGGCATCCCATCACACAGTTGGGCCCATCTATGATCATTCTTCTGCAAGTGTGCTTTAACTGCTTGAGGAAAGCTGCATTGGGATGGTTTTCCAAATCCTGATCCTGAAGGGGGGTTATTAAATGCTTGTACATCTCGATTCCCAGTCCCAACCTGTAGTGGAGAAAGTGGAGGATGTGGGTGAAGACTTCCGAATCTGATTGATAGCCCATGTAACCTGGGAATCCCCGCGAGGTAAGAAACTCCCTAATTGGGATAAAGGCGGTGTTTTCGCCGTTGGTCATGGTGGCAATCCCTTGGATAAAGAAAGGGTGGCAGGCATAGAGATTTATGGCGTAGTTGGTATTCTGCCGTCCCTGGGCCAGCATGACCCTGGCCTGGAGTTCTTTGCGATCGAGTTGTAGATATTCAGCCACGGTCATGGGATCGCCAATTTCCTTGATCATGATCACGTCGGGCCAAAAGCTGTAAACAATCATGTCCTCAGCTTCTTCTCCCATGCGCCGAAGTTGAAGGCGGATCATCAGCAACCGATGCTTTATTTCAGCATCGCTCAGCCCTTCCCAGTCCTCGGGTAACTCATAAGCCCGGACGAGATAGATGTCCCGTTTGGGAACTCCGTAAGGTGGCCTCTTGGGAATCTTGATGGAGATCTTGTACTTGGTCATGAAACCAACATCCATCATGAACCGATCCAGCTTCTTCAAGCCTTCATTGCTGAAGATGCCAGAGAGGATGGGAGCACCATCCAACTCTTCAAAGGGCCCTCCAAGATCAGAAAAAAAGAGGCCCACCCCGGAACCATCATGCCCCTCCCTCATCACATCCAGTGCTTGGATGGCCATCATGGGAGACTGGGGTTCATCGCTAGTGATTGCAAATAAACGGCACATGTTTTTTGTTCCTCCCTATAAATGAATAAATCCGAAACCAATTTAGGAATTCAGGAATTAGGGAATTCAGGGATTGGACTGCTCTGCACATGGAGCCTCATTGACCTTTTAGTAATTCCTCAATTCCTTAATACCTCAATCCCTAAATCATTGCCCTTGTAATAAAACGTTCGCTCTGATGAAACTCATGGGTCATCACAGCTTCAGACTATGTCTAGTTAATATCTGGGAACTGATTGAGGCAGGAACTTCCTTGGTCCGCTTCTATGATCTGGCCTGGATTGAGGTTCAGAATCTCGCCGTTGAAACTCGGGCCGTCATCCGATCTGTCTTCGTTGACAAGTTGTGGGTACTATATCAGAAATAGTTCACCAATTTCAACAAAAAAGATGTAATATATATTTCAAAAAGTAAATTTACTTGGAGGATATGTTTCACTAAGCTCACTCCGTTCGCAGCATAGAGCATAGAGCATGGAGCATAGGGTATGGATTTAGGAGCAAGGAGTCAGAATCCAGAATTAAGGAGTTAGATTGTTGGGGATTTTGGATTTAAAATTCTGCAATTCGAAATTTTCGGCCTTGGCCTTGCGCCCTGAGCCCTATAACTGACAGTGCTTGACGGAGTCATCTAAATCCAGTAGGTTCGATGGAATCTCAGTCTTAGGACCTGTTAAACAAAGGAAAGACCGATGGTGTCAAAATCACTGGAAACACAGCGTGTGGCCTCGGGTGTGAGCCAGTTAGATCGGCTTTTGGGGGGCCTTTACATCGGCGACAACGTGGTTTGGCATGATGATGCCGGTAGCCTTGCCTCCGTTTTTTGTCTCAATTTTATTCAGGCATCGCAGGCCCAAAACAAGCCCCTAATCTATGTGACCTTTGACCGCTCACCTAAGAATCTCTTAGACAAGCTAGGACCTTTAGGTGAAAATCCCAATCTTACCATCTTGGATTGTTTTACCTACGGTAAGGGTGCCGGTTCTCCGATTTTCCTCAAATTTTATGAGGAAGTCGAGTCCGAATGCCAGATCATACAAGTAGAAGAGCCGCGCGATATGGAACACTTCATGGACACCCTCTATGGTGTTCATGCCACAATGGAAGGAGACGTTCGCTTTGTCTTCGAAAGTATAACTGGCATGCAAGAGCTCTGGGGTGGAGAAGAACATATAGTTAATTTCTACTCCCATTCCTGTCCGAGACTCTACGAACTGAATACCATTGCTTACTGGATATTAGAGAAGAGTGCCCATTCGCCTCGACTGAGAGCCCAGATCAATCAGATTGCTCAGGTGGCAATAGATCTGGCAATCAAAAGAGGGACTACATCACTGACCATTTTGAAAGCTGAGAAGCGAAGCCTGGAAAATCAGCACAAGCCGCACAATTATTGGACCAAAGATCTGACTGTAACTTTTGATGATGAAAGGCGCACCTCGCGCCGTGTTGATTTTGGCTTGCGTCTCAAGGAGCTTCGCAGCAAAAGAGGGTTGTCGCAGACCGAGCTCGCCAAGCTAGTTGGAGTCACACCCAGTACTATTTCCCAGGTTGAGAGCAACTTGATTTACCCTTCTTTGCCGGCTCTTATGAAAATGGCGGAAGTGCTCTCTGTGGAAATAAGCTCTTTTTTTCAAGAACAAGCGGAACCTAAGAAGCGTCTTATCTTTACTGCAGCCGAAGCAGTGGAAGTAAAGTTCCCCGATCTGCCTGAAGGGGCAGTCCTGGCAAGACTGTTGTTACCGGTTGATTTTGATCCCAAGGCCGAACCTTATTTAATTGAGATTTCGCCCAAGGAAAAGCTTCCTTCTCATTTTTTCATTCACAAAGGTGAAGAGTTGGGATACCTGCTCTCTGGCAGATTGCAGGTGAAATTAGAAAAGTCGGCTTACAGCCTTCGTGCGGGGGATGTAATCTACCTCACCTCGGAAATGCCTACCCAGTGGGAGAATCCCGGCCCAGGTGTGGCCAAGCTTCTTTGGATCAAGGTGAAATGAGGCAAAGGGCATAGAGCATAGGGCATAGAGAAATACAGCTGGCAGAAAAAGCTATCTAACCGCAGAGTACGCAGAGGTCGCAGAGAAGATCTAATTCAGAACCACGAAGGGCACGAAGATCACGAAGAAAACAATCGCTTAAAGGCAACCCGCGGAGCGGGTTGTCCCGATGGATCCCATCGGGACAAATGGGGAAGCTCTTGAGCGATCCTTAAATTTTATGATTTCTTGTCCTTTTTCGTGTACTTCGTACTTTCGTGTTTTCGTGGTTGAATTTTTTATCCGTGAAATCCGTGTGTCCCGCTTCGGCGGGACCCGTGCCTAAAAAATAATCTCTTTGTGACCTTTGTGTGGTGAGAGAGTCGCTACTTGGTTTTCCTGTCCCTGGGATTAGTTGAGTAAACCCCTTTTTCCTCCCAGAGAGCCTCTCGCTGGCGCAAAATACGTAGAGTCTTCCCAGGGTCCTGGATGCTCATTGCCGTGAGCAATGCGTTAATCAGGCTGGTAGCAGCTGTAAATGATTCTATGAATGAGTCCAGCTGACAGCTTGCTGTTAGCACCCAGTGGGCGTAACTGGCTAAAGGCGAGAGGGGGGAATCGGTTATCGCTCCCACCCTAGCCCTTTTATTTCGTGAATGTTGGAGAACCTCCAAGGTAATCTGCGTATATCGGGGAAAGCTGATACCCACAACTAGGTCGGATCTTCCCAACCCCTGCAATATATCCCACATCTCTCCGTGGCCCGGTACGAGAAGTTGAGCCTGTTTGCCCAGAAAACGGAGATATGTTGCCAATGTCAGAGCAGGCGCATGAGCTCCACGAAGTCCCACCACAAAAATCCTCTCGGCTGACTGCAGGTCCGCCACCGCTCGTTCGAAGATATCAAGTGAGAGATTCCTCAGGGTCTGAGACAGGTTGTGAATGTCCTCTTGGAGGACCTTTACAACCACGTCGCCCGTCTGCCGCACGTGGTCAACAGTATGTTCCAGGCGGGTCACAGTGGAAAGGCGATCTTGTAAGCCCTGGCGGAACTTTCTCTGCATGCCCGGATACCCATCAAAACCCAGGGCTTGAGCCAATCGCACCACAGTGGCTTCGCTCACACCCACGTTTTGAGCGAGCTGCGAGGCCGTGAGGAAGATGGCCTCCTCGTAGTGTTCTATGATGTAGTGCATGATCCGCCGTTGGGCTGGAGTGAGACGAACTTTATTATCTACTAGGAGTTCTTGGAATGGCATGAAGAAAATCCTTCATTAAAAAAATATCTTGCATTTCTACTTAACAATTTACTAGTATTCAAGTCAAACTAAAAATAAATCCAGGAGATAGAATCCAGAAGTCAGAATCCAGTAGGCAAAGAGCATAGAGAAATACAGCTGGCAGCTGACAGCTTGCAGCAGGCAGCAAGAGGAAAGCTCAAAGGGGAAGTCGTAAAAACCGTATAAGTCGTAGAAGTCGATAGATCAGCTCCTGATCCCTGACCCCCGACCCCTGGTCCCTTGCCCTGAACCTTGCGCCTTGAGCCCTGCGCCTGCTGTATACTGACTACTGGATTCTTTGTGGTTCATCTAGGATAGGATCTTTATAGCGAAAGGAGTTTGTTGTCGCAATGGCGAGTCTGAAACAAATAAAAGAAAAACTCAAAGGTTTGGATTCTACTAAGATTTTCTTTACCGATCTCAACGGTAGAAACCGGAGCTTGCCGGTGAATCCAGCAAACATGGACTCCATAATCAAGAAAGGGATCGGTTTCGATGGCAGCTCCATTGCCGGGATTGCCACAGTTGCTGACAGTGACCGACTGCTTGTCCCCCTTCAGGAAAGCTTCCGAGTGGTTGAATTTAAAGACGAGAAACTTGGTTTTTTCATAGGTAAGATTCAAAATGCTCAGGGAGAAAGATCAAAATCTGATCCCCGGGCCGTACTGGAGAATATTGTAGCCCAGGCTGAATCAGAGTTCGGCTGCAGATTCCTTCTGGGTCCAGAACACGAGTTTTTCTTGCTAACCTCTGACTGTTTCGGTGAGAATATTCACTCTGACAGCGCCGGCTATTTTCATTGCGACCCCCACGACAAGGGAGAGGTGGTAAGGAAGAGGATTGTTGAAGTTTTGGACAAGTGCGGCATCAAGTTCGAGAAAGCACACCATGAGGTTACTGCCTCACAGCATGAGATAAACCTGGAGTGTCTGGATCCTTTGGGAGCTGCCGATAGAACCGTGCTCTTCAATTACGTAACTCAAAAAGTGGCAGCGGAAAACGGCCTGCACGCCACTTTCATGCCCAAGCCTTTTGATGGACAAAACAGAAATGCCTTTCATATCCATCTTTCCATGATGGATAAGAGGGGGAAGAATTTGTTCTACCAGGCAAAGGCAAAGCATAATTTAAGTAAGACCGCCCGCCAGTTCATGGGTGGTATCATTAAATATGCCAGGGAGACCTCCATTGTAATGGCATCTACTTTCAATTCCTATAAGGCCTACGTGGTCGAGAGGGAGGCTCCCGTGGTGCGTGGTTGGGGCCTGAAAAACAGAAGCTCCATGGTTAGAGTCCCTTACGCCAGCAGTACGGAGAGTACCAGAATAGAGCTGAGAAACCCTGATCCCACCGGTAATCCTTACCTGCAAATGGCAGTACTGATTGGTATGGGCCTTCACGGTATAAAAGAGAACCTTGACTGTGGCCAGCCAGATATGGGCAGCACATACAAAGCAAGAAGAAAATACCGCGTCTGGGACAAGAGATATCTTCCCAAGTCCATGTTCGAGGCTCTGGCGGAAGCGGAAAAGAGTAAATTTCTCAGAGAGTTACTGGGAGAGCGGGTATACAGCAATTACATGGCTATCAAGATAGCAGACTGGGAAGATCACAGAACCCATGTTACGCCGAGAGAGCACAGTAAGTATCTGAGTATGTGATTTCACCGATGTGAGATGAATTATCGCATAGCGTTAAGGGCTCAAGGCGCAGGGCGACTTAGGTCATGAGGCTTCGCCGTCATTAGGTCACTACGCTACGCTGTCATTTATTGTAAGAGGTAGAGGGCCAGAAGATTGCGGATTGCGAAAAAATTGAACTCTATGCTCCATGCTCTATGCTCTATGCTAAAACAAAGGAGAAACTCAGAATGGAAGAGTGGATTGAACAATTACAGAACAGTGTAAACACACTGGAGAAACTCAAGGAATATATCAACGTTACCCCGCAGGAAGAGGAGGGTATTACCACTCTCAATACTCAGTGGGGTACGACGCCTTACTTTGCCTCTTTGATGATCCGCGATGATCCCAACTGTCCGATCAGAAAGCAGGTTGTCCCCTCAGTAAAGGAGAAAGAAAACCGCTACGGTATTCCAAACTATTTGATCTGGAAAGAAAATCGCGCCACAGATGAGATTAGACCGGACTCCATTGCCAGACAGTACTTTGACCGCATAGCCTTTACTGTCACTGACGTCTGTGCCAACTACTGCCGGCACTGTTTCCGCAAAGAACTGGTTGTGGACCGAGATCTCAAGCTGAGAATGGACGTAGAAGAAGGTCTCGATTGGATCCGAGAACATGAAGAGATTCGCGACGTCCTCGTCACTGGTGGGGATCCTTTTATCCTCTCAGACGAAAGGATCGAATACCTCATCCGTAAGTTGCGTGAGATTCCCCATATCGAAATGATTCGTTTCGGTACCCGCACACCCATCGTGCTGCCCCACAGAATTACCCAAAGTCTGATGAAGGTGCTGAGTAAATACCACAGGGTTCCCTTGTGGGTGAACACCCAGTGCAATCATCCCAATGAAATCACCGAAAAAACAGCCCAAGCAGTTTACGACCTTCTCTCTTGCGGGGTTAATGTGGGCAATCAGGCTGTGCTGCTAAAGGGAATCAATGACGACGTGGAGTCTTTCAGGAAGCTGCACCAAAAACTGCTCACTGTTCGGATTCGGCCTTATTATGTCTTTTATTGCGAACCGGCTCCGGGAATTGACCATTTCCGCACCCCAGTCGAGAAAGGAGCCGAACTCATTCGAGACGCCCTTCGAGGCCATACCACCGGCCTGGCCCAACCCATGTACGTCATAGCCACAAATATCGGCAAGATTCCTTTAATGCCTGACTATTACCTAGTGGATAAAAACGAGAAAGAGTACACCTTGAGGAATTACAAAGGTGAGATAACCACATTGCCGAATATTCCGGAGTGATGAGGCATGGGGCATAGAGCATGGAGCAAGGGGACAGCGAGAAAGGCAGGAAATAATTAACCGCAGACGAACGCAGATGAACGCGGACGAGCGCAGACAGACCGTTTATTAACCACGAAGAACACGAAGGACACGAAGAGAAGATCGCTTAAAGGATGCATGAGAGAACCTAGAGCACAAAGATAAGCTAGCATATTTTTGTGCTCTAGGTTCCCTCATTGGTCCCGATGATCCCATCGGGACCACCCGCGGTGCGGGTGATCTTTAAGCGATCCTTTCCTCGACTCAATCTTTTCTCACATCCTGTACATCTTGTTAATCCTGTCCAATCTCTATCTTTTCACCTGTTCGTGCTCTGCGCGACCTTAGCGGATAAATAAAAAGAGGCCCAGCTGCGCTGGGCCTCTTTCTTTTCTCTATTAGAACCCAATTAGCTGTTCAACACTTCCATGGCTTCCTCAAGGTAGCACTCGGTGAGGAAAGGTATACCCGTGACCTTGGCGCACTCCTCGGTAAGCGACATGAGTTCTCTTCGGGTGATGGCTGGCAGTGAGAAGCACCGGGCACCAGCCAGAAGTTGTTGGAGACCCACCCTGAGCCTGTCAGCGTAGCTGAAAATACCCACGGCCCCAAGGGGGATGTTCTTCATCTCATCCTTGCCCACGATATCAGCAACCTGCTCCCAGCATACGAAAATCTCCGCCGGGGTACTCCCAAATTCACTCACCGTCTTGGGAAGATCGCCTTTCTCAATCCATTTGGTGATGTTCTTGCCCACCATGCCGGGAATCATCAAGGCCCGGCCCATACAAACCGCTTTCGCAAATGGCGCGCCCAGCGCCAGGGCCTTGAATATACCGTCTTCACTGGAAAATCCTCCTGCGAAAGCCAGGTCAGGAACCCTCTCGCCCTTGTCAGCCAAAATCTTGCTGAACTTGTAAGCCATGGAGTGAATGTAGAGACTGGGGATGCCCCACTCTTCCATCATTCGCCAGGGAGACATGCCCGTGCCGCCGGGTGCCCCATCAATGGTAAGCAGGTCTATTTTCGCTCTGGATCCCCACTTGATGGCCATTGCCAATTCCCGCAAAGGGTAAGCGCCTGTCTTGAGGGTGATGCGCTTAAATCCGAGTTTCCTGAGGCGATCGACCTCGGCGTAGAAATCTTCCTCGCCGATGAACCCCAGTCTACTATGACGCTCGAATTCCTTGATGGCGCCACTAGCGAACGCTTTCTGGTGCGTAGGTGAGGAGGGGTCCGGAGTTACAATGTAGCCACGCCTCTGGAGTTCCTGAGCCCTTTCCAGGCTGTCAACTTTAATCTCGCCACCGATGCACTTGGCCCCTTGACCCCACTTGAGCTCTATGTTGTCCAGGCCGTGCTTGTCAATGATGTACTCGGCGACACCGAGCCTGGTATCCTCAACATTCATCTGCACCAGCATTTCGCCGTAGCCTTGATGGTAGCGACGATACTGCTCAATACGCCGGTCCATATCAGGTGCATTTTTTATCTTGCCGTTCTTGTTAAGCTCCAGTGCCGGGTCGATACCGCAGACGTTCTCACCGCAGATGAGAGTGACGCCGCTAATAGCCGCGCCCACGGCGAAATGCTCCCAGTTGGCGCGGGCTATCTCTGTGGAACCCAGGGCACCGGTGAATACCGGAACCTTCATTTTAACCTTGGTGTCCCAGCCATACTCGGTTTCTGTGCTCACCGAGGGGAAAGTGGCGGTGTCCGGGTCGCCGACAACGCCTTCCGGCATGCCCCTGGCACCCATGGCGTATCCCTGGATGTTGAGATGGGAGTAATCGACGGGATAGTCCTTGTCAGCTCCCGCCGTTACCTTGCCGAAGGGACCGGGGTAGATCACCTCGCGGCCTCTAAAGGTGGATTTAAACACCTCGCAGTTCCCGCGGCAGCCGTCAGTACAGCGGGAGCAGAGGCCAGACATGGGTACCACTGATTTGGACCTGTTGAATGTTCTGGTTGCGTCATTGGCATTTGGACGTTGCAAGTTCATCTTGATACTCCTCTCTTACAGAATTTATAAAGATTTAGTCCTTACCCGAAGCACAAGACTCCTGGGCCATAAATTCAAAAGGCGTCAAGCTCATGAGGATCTCCCATGGAACTGACGCCTTTGTCGAAGTTGAAAAACCGCACGCCCTTGTGCGGTCATTTATCTTTACTTATTTGTGCAGCCTTATTTTTTAGCTGTACTAACTGATCATGTCAAGATATTTCTGTCGGCAAGAGTAAAAAATAGAGGCCCCAACGTTGAGCTGCCCCTTGACGCTAAGCGCAGAGCGCATAGCTTCAGGGGCTCAAGGCGCAGGGCCTTTTGAGTCATTAGGCTTCGCCGTCATTAGGTCATTACGCTACGCTGTCATTTATTGTAAGAGGTAGAGGGCCAGAAGATTGCGGATTTGGGATGCATTATCGCAGAGCGCAGAGCGAGAAAGGCCTAAAGCGGGAAAGCCAGAAGACAGAGGTCAGAAGTCAGAGGTCGGAGATCAGAGGACGGAGGGCAAAGATTTTGAATTGTGGATTGCGAAATTACTACTGGATACTGGCTACAATTCTTCCGATAAAAGGATAGCTTCAGCCACTTCGCGCATGGACTTGCGCGAGTCCATGCTGCGCTTTTGGATCCATCGGTGAGCCTCCTCGCCCGACATATTTCTTCGCCGCATGAGAACGTCTTTGGCCTTACCCACCAGCTTGCGGGACTCCAACTCCTCTTGAATCACCTTGGTTTTTACCATGAGTTCGGTGTTGAAAATCGCCACCGCAGCTTGGTTGGCCACCGCGGTGAAGAGGTTATTTTCCGTCTCGGTAAATTCGTGGTCCACTGAAGTATAGCAGTTGATCACGCCAATCACTCGGTCCTTTACAGCCATGGGCACACTTAGCATGGAAACAAGTCCCATCTTTCTGGCCAGCTCTTTTTCTTTGAAACGCGGCTCTTCAAGTACGTTTCTAACCTCGTAGGGCTTGTTGTGTTGGGCCACATAACCCACTACCCCTTCGCCCAGTTTTACGGACCGTTCTTTAATGTAGTCACTGTCAATACTCTGGGTCGCCCTGATTCTCAAGGTCTTGGCCTTTTCGTCCAAGAGCCAGAGGGAGCAAACCTCTGAATTCATCACCTTGGCAGTAACAATGACAATGAGCCTGAGTATGTCTTCGATATACTGGTCAGAGGTGATGGCCCGGCTGATCAGAGTCAAGGCCTCGATAGTTTTTTCATATGAGCTAATATCCATGGCAGAGATAAAAGTGAGCTAAAATGTCTAAAGTGTCTAAAATGCCTAAAATGACAGAAATTAAGCAGAACGTTTAAAGTGAACTAAAGTGTACCAAAATGTCTAAAGTGCCTAAAATTTTATTTGACCGGATTCTCAATGCCCAATGAGAAATGCGAAATGCTTAATGAAGAATGACTAACGCACGATGTCTCCCAGGCGACTCCACCGTACCCCAAAGTTTGTGCGATCCCAGGACCAATAAATGAGGAAGGCCTTGCCCTTAAGGTAGGCATCGGGTACGAATCCCCACACCCGGCTGTCTGAGCTCTCGTCCCGGTTGTCTCCCATTACAAAGAGGTGGTGGGCTGGAACACTAACAGGTCCAAAATTACGCAAATTGCCATAGATTGAATAACTGGCATGGGGATCATCCGTAACCCTATCATTTATAAATAACTGCTTGTTCACCAGTTCAACCTTATCCCCAGGTAAACCAACAACTCGCTTGATGTAGTCCTTTTTTGTATCAAGGGGATACTTGAAAACCACCACATCTCCCCGGTTCGGCTTCCCTAGATTGATTATGGTTTTATCAGTAAAAGGAATCTTGATGCCGTAGATGAATTTGTTTACCAGGATATGGTCCCCCACGAGCAGGGTGGGCTTCATGGAGCCAGATGGAATCTTAAAAGCTTGCACCACGAAGGTTCGAATAAACAGGGCCAGAACAACTGCGATGGCAATGGCCTCTGCATATTCACGGAGAACACTTTTTCGTCTCGTCTTTGCCTCTGTGAGAACGTCTTCTTTCCTGGTGTCATCACCGTGGCTAACGGTCTGACTCATAATCTAATATTTACCTCTCTTTTCTAAAAAAATCTTGTTGCATATGACGCATGCTGGCCTTTGTCACTACCCAACTGAATTTTAACTCAATTAGGATCAAAGGCACCTTGCGGAGCGCCTCAAGAGTCTAGCACGATTTCATCAAATGGCAACTTATAAGTTAGCAGAGGGCATGGAGCATAGAGCATGGGGCATAGGGCAGAGACTCAGAGGTCAGAGATCGGAGATCAGAGGTCAGCTAGAATGCAGGAGCCAGAATTCAGGAGAAAAGCAATTAAAATAGAGTTTTTCTCAACTACCGGCTATTGACTACTAGGCTTTTGCCTTGAGCCTTGCGCCCTGCGCCTTTCGCCTCTCTTCAATCTACAATCTACAATCTGCAATGTCCATGAGATTGGCTTAGGTTTTGCATATCACAAATTCCCCAAACACCTCATCCGTCTGAGACAAGATTGAAGAAAGAAGATCACCAGTTGAATTATCTATGTTATTGTTTTTTGGACAAAATTAATAAGTTGTTCTTTTTTATAATGTTTTTATGAAGTTGAAAAGAAATAAACATTGGCTCACAAGCTATTATTGACAACTGTGCTGTGGAATTATCAGAAAAATATTTGACATTTTAGTGATATATCGATAGTATGGCGCCAAACTCGCCATAGAATTCACAAGACCTGACGTCCACCAAATATCGAGAAGAGACAATGTTCGGAAAAAAATCCTCCCTCTTAGGTCTTGACATTGGTTCCTACGCGGTCAAGATCGTTCATCTGCAAGAAATCAAAGGCACTTATCGACTAAGAGATATGGGGATAAGTCAGTTACCACCCAACGTTATCGTAGAAGGTGCAATCAAAGACCCTGACGCGGTCCAAACGGCAATTAAGAAACTCGTCACCAATTTGAAAACCAAGATGAAAGGCGTTGCTACTTCGATAGCTGGCTGGTCGGTGATTATCAAAAAAGTGGATCTACCACAGATGAGCGAAGATGAGCTCGCCGACAATATACAACTAGAGGCGGAACAATATATCCCCTTTAACGTGGAAGACGTCAATATTGACTTCCAGATTCTTGGTTCTTCTGCAGAAAAAGCAGATCGCATGGAAGTTATGCTGGTAGCCGCCAAGAAGGAAGTCATTGAGGATTACGTAAACCTAATAAGGAAAGCCGGATTACAGCCACAAGTTGTTGACGTTGATTTCTTTGCTTTGGAAAATGCCTTCGAGGCCAATTATGAAGCTACCGAAAGTGGGGGGGTCGCCCTAGTAGATATTGGTGCCACCAAAATGAACATCAATGTCCTGAAAAATGGAGTTTCCATGTTTAACCGGGATGCCTCCATCGGCGGCTTCCAAATCACTGAGGACATCCAGCAACGCTTCGGCCTCGAATATGAGGAAGCTGAGAAGGTCAAGCTCGGTATGTCTTCAGAGAAAGTCCCTGTTCAGGATTTAGAAGCGATATTTGTCTCAGCCGCCACCGGCTGGTCAACCGAGGTCAAACGCGCTATCGACTTCTTCTATGCCACTTACCCGGAAGAGACCATAGGACAAATTCTGTTAAGCGGTGGTTCCTCGCGTTTGCCCGGATTGGATGCTTTGTTCAACAAGGATACCAATATTCCTGTGGCTTATTTTAACCCTTTGGCCAAAATTGATTTCGACACTAAAGTGTTCGATCAGCAGTACCTGGACTATATTGCTCCCCAGATAGCTGTTGCCGTGGGACTCGCCCTGCGGAGGGTAGGAGACAAATGATAAGAATAAACTTACTGCCCATTGGCCGACGCCCGGTTGAGGAAAAAATCCGCAAGGAGATTTCTGTCTTTTTTCTCCTGGTATTCTTCTCTCTGGTTGTGATGGCCTACTTTCATGTTGGCCACACCCGTGAGATCAAGAGGATCACCAACGAAAAAATAAGCTTAGATAAGGATATTCGGCGCTATCAAGATAGGCAAAAACAGCTCGATGATTTGAAAAAACAGGAAAAAGTGATTAAGCAAAAGCTTGCTGTCATCGATACACTAATGAAGAATCGCGACCTCCCAGTACGAGTCCTTGACGAACTTGCAGTGAACATACCTTCAGACAAGATGTGGATTAAGAACTTGACTCAAAAAGGAGGCATATTGACTCTGACAGGGGTGGCCAGGGGTAACGAGACCATAGCCCAGTTTATGGAAGCCTTGGCCAAGTCACCATACATTGACCCTAACGGTGTAGACCTGAAACAGTCTCGTCAGGTAAATGTTCAGGGGTATAAACTGAAAAACTTTAACTTAACCGCCAGGATTATTGTTCCACCTGAGGTCAAGGAAGCAGAGACAGAGAAAAAGCCAGACAAGAAGACATAGTCTTTCCGGGGAGACCTTATTTAATACAGTTTCCCCTTTAACTTGAGGAAGGAACCCTATGGCTTTGGATGTTAAAAAAGGTCTTGGAGACGTAAAAGTACCAACTATACCATGGCACAAGCTGAGCAAGCTCAGCAGAGCGCACAAAATAATTATTTCCGTGGCAATATTGGGTACCCTTTGGGGATGTTTCGTCTGGTTTTTCTATATGCCCCAAACGGAGAAAATATCCAAGCTGAATCAAGACCTCAAGTCTGCCCAAGACAAGCTGGCCCGTCTCAAAAATGTTGAGCAAAATCTTCGGGCTTTCAAAAAACAATTCAAAGAGACAGAACTAAAATTCAAGGAGGCACTGAAACTCCTGCCGGACAACGAAGAGATTCCCACCCTTCTGACCAGTATTTCAAATCTTGGGGCCGAGTCCGGCCTGGAATTTATTCTGTTTCAACCACAGAAAGATGTGCCTCGAAACTTCTACGCTGAAATCCCACTAAAACTGGAAGTGACTGGCCCTTATCACAATGTTGCTACCTTCTTTGATCAAGTGAGCAGATTAAGTCGTATCGTCAACATCGGCGACGTAACAATGACAGAGATGAAAGCCGCCAAAACACAAGCGGATGTAGTCATTCTTAAAACCGCCTGCACCGCCACAACTTATAAATTCATTGAAGCTAAAGAAGAGCCGAAAAAGGGCAAGAAAAGGCCACGAAAGAAAAAATAGATAGCGACAATACTTGGGGAATCAAGCGGTCATGATGAGACCATCTTGATATCCGGGCTTGGAGTTGCGGGAAAACCGGGGAAAGAGCCCGCCGACAACCTTTCCCGTAGAAGGAGGACTGGAATGAGGCATAGTCGAAGGTGCCCGAAACAAAGATGGATAATGTACATAGGCCTCCTGGTCTTGATTTTCTATGCTTTTGGCTGCGCTACCAAGTCTTCTGCTCCGCCAACCTCCCAGACTGCTGTTGGGGAGTCAACATCTGGTGAAACCCAACAACTCAGGGATGTTCAAGTTGTGGATCAGGATACCTCCTTGGACGTTCTTTTGGTTGGCTCAGACGCCATGACCTACACCGCCTTCAAGGCGATTGATCCCTTGCGGTTGGTGTTGGATCTGCCCAACACAGAGAGCGAAATCGTCTCCTCCCCCTTTGCCGTGGAAAACGAAATCATCGGCAAGATAGAAACCATGACCCTCACCCAGGAGCCTCAACCCCTTACTCGCGTTGAGATCGCCCTGAACCAGGAAACTCCTTACGAAATATTTCAGGAAGAGAATCAGATCCGGGTGCAGTTTGAGAAACCCACTGCATTTGGAGAGGCCAGATCTGAGCCAGCTGCCGAGACCGAAGTGGCTACCTCCAAGACTGAGGGCGAATCAACTGTGGTAGTTGCTGCAACTCAGCCTTCAGCTAAGGTGGCGTCGGCACCGGCAAAAAAAATAACCGCAATTCAACCAATACGCTCAGACGAAGAAGTCAAAGTATACATAATTGGTGACGGTAGCATTAGCAACTACAACGTTTTTACCCTTACTGATCCAGCCAGGGTAGTGTTGGATCTGATGGGAGTAAAGTTGGTTGCTTCCAAAGGTGGAGTTCCCCCTTCCGACAAGATGCTCAAGGATATCAGGGTAGGCGAACACCCAGACAAGGTTAGGGTGGTTTTCGACTTAATTCCCGCTGCTGGCCTGCCATATCAAGTTACATCCGTAGACGACCGGCTGGTTGTTTCTTTTAAACCGGGCTCGGGCTTCTCTGCCAGCCCGCCAATAGTGGTGGCCGCGCCCGCTGTTGCGCCGCGCAAAGAAGCTGCAAGAGTCAAGAGAACCCCACCTCCAACTGAACCAGCAAGAATTACCTCTATAGATTTTAACCTTCTGGAGACAAACAAGTCTCGTTTGATTGTTAGCGCTAACCGCCCCCTCGCGCCTGAGATTCAAATCACGGGAGCAAACTCTATCTCCATGATTTTCCCAAATACAAGGCTCCCCAAGCATCTGGAGAGACATATTGACACAGGGCAATTCTCCAGCGCTGTTAACGTGATTGATCCCCGTCCCATGAAAGGACTTCCCGGGACGGTGGAGTTTTACATAGAGATGCGTGAAATGGTCCCCTACCACATAGCGCAAGAAGACAACAAGGTCTATCTGGACTTCGATACCTCGACGATGCCGCCAACCGAGCCCATCAAGCTTGGCAAGCCAACTACGGTGGTAGATGAACGAGCCCCAGTAGCCCCCATTCCGGGCGAGGTTCAACCACCACCTGCTCCGGAAGAAATGGCTGCAGCAGCTCCTCCCCCACCAATGGAAGAGGTGGCGCTCGAAGAGGTGGCGACTGCGGATGAGCAAGCCCTGGCAGCAGGTCCACCCCCGGAAAAGGTGGTTGGGTTAGCACCGGCCGAGGCCATGCCCCCGCCGCTTGTTGTCGGAGGGAGGTACTTAGGTCAGAAGATTTCCCTTGACCTTCAAGAAGTAGACATTCGCAACGTCCTTAGGCTTCTGGCCGATGTTACCGGCAAGAACATAGTGGTGGAGCCCAATGTCAAAGGCAAAGTGACCCTTAAAGTGGACAATGTGCCCTGGGATCAGGTGCTGGAACTGATCCTCAAGATCAACGATCTGGATACCGTCATGGAAGGGAACGTCATCCGCATTGCCACGGCAGCAAAAATAAAATCGGAATTGGATCGAAGAAGAGAAGAGGTCGAAGCCAAAAAAGAACTCATGGCAGCGGCCAGAGATCTGGGTGAGATTACTACTGAATACCTTCAGGTCAACTACGCTGACGTGGGAGATATAAGCGCCCAGATAGAAAATATCAAGAGTGAGAAGGGAACAATATCGGTTGACAATCGAACCAATTTAATTATCTACAGCGACTTTCCCAAACGGATTCAGGTAGCCAAGCAAATCCTTGCCAGACTCGATAGGGCAACCAAGCAAGTGATGGTTGAGTCCCGTATTGTTTCAGCCAATACCAACTTCAGCCGAAACTTAGGTATCAGCTGGAACGCCTCCTATACTGCCAACAGTTTGGCCGGTAGACTCGGAGGTTCGCCTGAGTTCGATTTCGCCGTTGCTGCACCAACTGCCGCTATTGGAACTTTTGGTCTCAATTTCACCCGGTTAGCCAACAATATCCTAGATCTGGACATGCAGCTGGATGCCTTGGAACAGGCCGGTGAGGGAAGAGTAATCTCCAGTCCGAGGATCTTTACCCTGGACCATGTGCAAGCCATGATCCAACAGGGTGATCAGATCCCCTACCCCCAAAGGACTGAAGAGGGCACAATCAGTACTGCCTTTGCCCCGGCCACCCTCTCCTTGACCGTGACACCGCACATAACCCCTGACGGCAAGGTCCGGATGGAGGTGCTAGCTAAGAGGGACCAGGCTGACTTCAGCAGAACGGTGCAAGACGTTCCCGCCATCCGTACCCAGGAGGCCCAGACCGAACTCCTGGTAAACGACGGCGATACCATCGTCATAGGCGGTATCGTCATAAGAGATACTGAATGGTCTGAGGCTCGGGTTCCATTTTTGTGGCGAATACCAATCTTGGGTTGGCTGTTCAAAAACCGTCAGATAAGCGATGAGAAAAGCGAGCTCCTCATCTTCCTGAGTCCTACCATTGTGGAGGATCAGAAAATGACCCTGCGCTGATAATTTTAAAAGCACGAAAAAACCCCGGCCGGGCATCGCCCGTCGGGGTTTTTTTTGTTTGGAGTGATGGAGTGATGAAGATTTTAGATTCTAGATTGAAGATTGCAGAGAGGCCAAAGGCTCATGGCGAAGGCCAAGGCAAAAACCTTGTAGTCAGTAGTCGAGAAAAACTCTATTGTGATTGCCTTTCTCCTGCATTCTGGATGTCCGGCTCCTTAATTCTAGCTGACTTCCGATCTCCGATCTCTGACCTGTGACTCTATGCTCTATGCTCTATGCTCAATGCCTTTATTAAATCTAAAATATGCAATCTACAATCTGAAATGCTTCCAGCTCACTTCCCTAGGGCTCTCAGGTAGCGCAGTGCCTCCTGGGCTCTGTCCGAGCCAGGATCTAGCCTTATCACCTTGTCGAAAGATTCGATGGCCTTCTGCCTTTCGCCACTCTTGTAAAGAAGTTTTCCCAGGTTCAGATATGCATCAACGTACTCCGGGTTGACCTCCAATGCTTTTTCATAGGCGTCTTCTGGCCTTAGACGTACTGCCCCAGCCCCTCGTACACCTGCCCCAAAATATTGTAAGCAGCCACAAAGTCAGGGACGAGCTGTATGGCTTCTTCCAGATGTGCTTTTGCCTTCTGGTACTCTTTGAGGCTCATATAGGCGATGCCAAGGTGATAATGAGCGTCTTGCGGTTTGGTCGAGGAGATTTTCTAGGGCTTTGTTGTAGGCTTCAATGGCTTGGTTCACCTTGCCTTGACGAAAATAAATAACACCGAGATAATTGTACGCGTCTGAATAGTCCGGCTTCAGTGCAATGGCTTCTTTAAGATGGTGTTCCGCCTTATCAAGCACCTCCTTCCTGTCGTAGGTCAACGCCAGAACGTAGTGCAGGTATGGATCATCCGGGTTCATTTCCAGAGCTTTGAGATACTGCTCCAGCGCTTTACTAGTATCATTCCTTGCCAGGTACCTATCCCCCAAATCACGGGCTGCTCGCGCCTGTCTCTGCCTAAAAGCTTTATCAGTGGCGCAACCAGTAACAAACAAAGCTACAACTAATGTCAAGCCTACCATTCGCCATCTATTCTGCGGTCTCAATCCAACCCTCCTTAGCCCGGATATTTCATCAATTCACGCCTTGGCGTGACTGCGACCACGGGTATTGCCGTGCCCGCCCGCCTCGCCTGAGCGAGCAGGCTTGCGATGGCGGGCAGGCACGCCCATCTTCGCGGTCTCGCGACAGCAATTCATGAAATATCCGGGCTAGCTATCAGCGGCTAGCGACATGTGGGAACTTTGGTACCAAGGTCCCCTACTGCATGCCTGAAGATTTGGTTGAGTCTAATTGCGACGCCACCTTTTGTCAATGAGGAAGCAAGATGGAGTACTGGAGTATTGGAGTAATGGAGTGGTGGAAGGCTGAGGACTTTTGATTGAAGATTGCAGAGTTGGGAAGGCATAGGGCATGGAGCATGGGGCATAGAGTGAAAGGCACATTTCGAATTTGGAATTGCGAATTGCGGAGTGAAGAGAAGCGAAAGGCTC
>CAVQGX010000060.1:0-20225 GCA_963712115.1 uncultured delta proteobacterium
CGGGCAGCAGAAGTCTGAAAACTGATAGATAGCTTGGTTTTTTTGACACTGCGAGCTGTCAGCTGTCGGCTGCCAGCTTGGAGCAACGAAAATTTCAAGTGATGAAGAGCCATACTGTCGAAGGGAGGCCGCCCATGAGCATGAGATAGGCGGTTATGGCTTTGATGGTATAAACGTAACACTCCCTCGATTTGCCTGCAGTTCGCAGAGTCTTCAATTCAATATATGGCACGGGTGAGCGCCTGTACCAACCCTTGATTTGAACATAAGCGTCCTGGAGCTCTTGCGAACGCATGAGACCAAAGAAAAACTCCCAGATGCGGAGCGGTTGCCTGTAATCAAGAAAGATGATTCCTGTTTCATCTTGCAGGACAAAGTCCTCTGACCAGATAAGGCCCGGCACTCCCCTGCCAACAATCTTTCCTTTCAACCTGCAGGGAACTCCCCGAACCGTTGATACTTTCACCTTTTTCAGCAGACTCGAGACACTCATCTCCGGAAAAACCTCGGTGGGATAGGAAAATCCCAACTTGAAAAGCATTAAAAACCCACCAACAGCAAATGCCACGCCGTAGAGCCAGTTGATTTGCGTGAAAAATGCCAGGGCTGCGAGCACTGCAAGAGCCACAAATGGCAAAATCATTATCATGATATCCACGAAAAACTCATCCCAATAACTTTCAGGCTTTCTCAGAGAGAAGCGGATGAAAGGTTCCTGGCCCATTGTTTGGGCTTGACTGCCCAAGTGATTCATCCGGTTTGCCACCAGTGGGTGAGTGGAGTGAAGTTCATAATATTTAGCCCAAGGGTTCCACAGGTCCCATTTCATCGCCCCCAAAATATTGGATCGTTGACTCAAATCTCTGACCTCTGCTGAAGGCTTGTCGACAGCGTAAGCGGATAGGGCGAAAGAGCTTGCCATTTTGCTGTCGAATATTCCCATGGCTCCAACCGCATCTAGCTGGGAAGATCGTTTTGCCTCTTCAGTGTCTTTCTTGCCCTCCTGACCGGCTAATCCGTAGGCGATCTTAACCAGAGCCGAGGCCAGGCTGTTAGGTGACTTTGTTACTTCCCCGGCGAACCTGTCAGCATAATACTCCCGAGTGCGGGAAAACCAGAGGACGATATATTCACAAACGATGTAAAGAACGTAGCTAACTATAGCCACGAGAGCTACGTATCCTGAACCCTTGTTATTGTTTCTCGATCCAGACTTAACCTGAATGAGTGTGCGGTATATGTAATAGAGGATGAGGGGCACCAACTGCACCACAGTCATGAGAAACATGTCCCAATTCTTAGCATGGCCTATTTCATGGGCAACAACACCTTCCACTTCAGGTTCGTCAAGGAGATTGAAAAGCCCCCTGGTCACCACAATACGAGCATTATTGGGAGTGTGCCCGTAGGTAAAGGCGTTGGGGCCGCCGTCGTCGATAATCCCAAATCTGGGGGTCTTCATGCCTTTCTCGCTGCAGGTCCTACGTATAAATCTCTCCAGATGTGGTGAGAGTTGATGGAGAGGTACCCAATCCATTTTGTAAAACCAGTTCAACGAGAGGTCCATCAACCACGGGCCCAGGAGAAACTGGATAAGAGCAATAGATACCCCTATGATCAGGGCCCAGGAAGGAGGCAGCTTGGCAAGTTCTACGCAGAGGATGAGAACCAGGGTAAGGAGTCCATAGAGGGAAATAATCGTCATGGTGGCGCGAAGCCCCAAATTCGGCAGGGAAGTTAGCAAGACCGGTTCTTTTGGCTGGATCGATTCATCAGTGTCAAAGCCTCTCTCAATATCCTCCTCCATCAATGGCTCTATTTTGATTGGGAGTTTTTTGGGGTCTGCAGTGAGGGTCTTTTTGAGCTCCCCTTTGTCGAACCACATCCCTCCTGTGTTCGGACAGAAGTCGATGATCAGTTCGCCGTCCAATAGTGGAATTTCCTGCATCACTTCGCCGGTCTTTGGGCATTTGCGCTTAGTTGTTCGACCTTGCTGCAATGCAGCCTTCAAAGTCTCTGCCAGTTCTTTTCGACGCTTGGTGAAGTGAAAAATCTCCCCTTTGTCCAACCAGATCCCGCCGCACTTGTCACAGTAGTCTACCTCCACCCCCTGCTTGGTTAGAACCGTTCTTAATTCATTTACCTCACAAGTTGGACAGTTCATTAGAGACCTTCCTGTGGTGATTGGTTTTGTGCCATCAATGGGCCTTCGCGAAGGTCATCCATGTTGCACGACCCATGCCAGTGGTAAACAGCAGGCAGCCCTTCGACTCCGCTCAGGACAGGCGGGCAGCAGACAGTAGTTTCAACTAGGCACGATGGAAATCATTTTGCGTCTTCAGCGGAATATCTAGTAGAAAAGTACGGCAAGTCTATCACAACATATTGTGGCAGGAATGCGAATTATGAAGTGTGCATTAAAGTATGTAATGCACAGTCCAGAGGCTAGGAGTCTGTCGGAGTACCTCTTTATTGGACACTCGGTGGTCATCGTGGCCCTAATGGGACCCTAAAACGGCGAATGGAGTGGTCAACGTTAGTCAGAATGCCAGTGCGACTGAACCTTGCGTCCCTATTTTTCCATTGAGAGCTAGCTAGTCCGACACACTCCTAGGTTGCACTCTATTAATGCGACTGTTTGGAAACAATCTCACCAAGAAACTGAATGTCATCTTCTGAGATGTACTTAAACTGCACACCAAAGACAAAGCGGTGTGGGCTTTCCGAGGAGTCAGCGTCAAGAGCCCAAATTGTTTTGGCAAAGACTAAGAATGACTTGCGATCGGGAGGTTGAATCTCCAATGAGAGTTCTGGTCCTGATGAAGGAAGTTTTTGACAGTAGATGGATGCACCCACTTGACTGATGTTTTTTATTTCACCAAGAGTGTGTTGCTCAGGGGATAGAATAGTCACAGGCCACTCAACTTCTGCTCGTGCGAATTGCCGTCTATCTTTCATGAGACCATTGTACCTCTCTCCTCAGTACCACAGTTAATCCTCTAATATCTCCGTGCAGAACTGGTAGCACTTGTCAAGCCCCTGGTTGCATTGAGAAACACATTCAATCTGTTCGGTTTTGGTCCCTTGGCAAGCCATTTTGCAGTCATAATCCGCTTGCCGACATTGGATTGCGCAGCGTTGCCCTGAGATAGTTGCGAAATAGGGTGGATCGGGAAGGGAATGTTCTGGAGCGTGGGAGCAGGCAGTTACAAAAAGGATGCAGAGGACTAATAGGACTTTTTTCATTAGTAACTCCAAGTTCAGTTAGTTGACATCAATTTTCTAGCTAAATTTACTAGCAGAAAACATGCCAGGGGATTAGCCATGCACTAGTACGGTTAGGAGAGAAGTTACGCAGGCTCTTTCGTAAATGGGGGTTGTTACACTAAATAAAGTGGAGCCGCAATAGCTCCGCTGATGTTCTTTGAAAAATGAATAGTGAAAGGCAAGGCGAGGAAGAATAGTTTTGTATTAGATGCGGGTCATTGATGAAAGCAAAAGCCTTTCCATCCGCCCGATTATAATCTCTGTTCGGGTCTGCGGGTGCTTTCCAAGTAAAAACATAGTTATTAGGCAGGTCAACGGCACCAAGAGTTTCTCGTTAGGAAAACTATACATTACTGCGTACGCAGAAAAAATTGCTAAGAAAAGCTGAAAAAGCAAAAAAGTCATGCGTCTCATTCTATATCTTTCCTGCTTTTGCTCATCTGCCCAGTATGATTTGCCTTGGCTTTTGAGAATCATGTTTGCTACGACCAGAAAGCCAAATGTTGCACCCACAGTGTAGGCCCAAAAAAAGAACATGGCGTACCTTCAGTTTTTTCTTCGGTAAAAATGCAAAGCCTATGCCAACAAAAAAACGGAGCCTAAGCTCTGCACGTTCTTTGAAAATGACCAAGATATTCGGAACGCACCTAGATATAGTGGCCCTATCTGAAAGGCAAAAGTGTGGATTAAAGTATGTAATATACATTTTCCGAAATAAGAACGGCGACCCTCAAACTGAAGGTCACCGCTCATACCAATATCTTATCACTAGGGAAACTCCCGTCCTATATATACCTCCTATCCAGAAGAACCAGTAGGGGGGGTCGTATCTGCTACCGTGTTGTTGTGTCCCTTCCCTTGACCTGTGAGGTATTCGTGAGTATGGCTTCCAACTAGCTCCGTTAGATCCGTGAGTCCTTCTTCAAGGTTTTCTACGCGTTCCACCAGCGGATCTTCAGTGATAGTTATATCTAAGGACGGGCTGTCCGTACTGATATTCCCAGCCAAGTCTTCTAAGCGAACTGTGATGGAGTAATCGCCTATCACCAGCGGAGCGGAGGTGATTACCCATTCACCCTGACTGTCCACGAACGTGCAGCCCACTATGGCGTTGTTGGCTCGCAGTTGCACCTTGGCACCCGGTTCGCCAACGCCGGCGAAGGTGGGCTGCTCTATGCTAGTCTCGTTATCATCGTCGTAAGTCCCTGAATCGCTGGACGGCAGCAAGTCCGGCGTGGACGCGACAGGTGGAGTCTGATCAAGGGTGAGCAACAGCGGCAAGGGATCGCCGAAGCGGTCCTGGAAATCGGTTCCGTCGTAGTATTGCACGACGCCGCTGATGGCGTTCAGACCTCCGCCACCCCCGCTGGGAATGAAAGTCGTCGCCAATTCACCTGGACCGAATGTGTACTGAAAGAGCGTGGTACTTGTGCCAGCGATGCCCGTGGCAATGCCGACGACAGAGCCATTGACAGATACCACAACCGCAGCTCCCGGCTCTCCGGCGGCGATCTCAGACGGGGTGAGTATATCAATGCCCATATCGGCTTCATCTTTCAAATCGGCTTGGATGAAGATTCGTGCTTCGTCCTCGCTTGTGACGTTGTCCTTATTAGACCAGCCGGTATCGTCCTACGGATCTAACCAGACGGTCAAAGTGTCGATTTCCACCTGCTGGGCGTTTACCTGTGCAGGTATCCCGATGATTAGAGTAATGGCAATCAGCGTGAGGGTTATGACATGTATGATCTGGTCACCTGCTTCTAATCTTTTCATCTTTATACCTCCCACATAGATTCAACGTAAAGTTGCTTATTGGATTCAAAACACAACCTATTTTTTATCACCTCCTTCTAGCGCAGGAACTGGGGAATGAAATGCAAAGAAAGAAAACCACAGTTCTGAAATAGCTTTAGAAATAAATTTTCAAAAAAAAGGAAGCTTGTACACCTAATTGGAATCGTTCTTCTTTTTCCGGAGATCTGGACAGTTCTGAATATACGCAAGATGTGTGACTAGTTACTGCTCTCAGTATGAGACAACCAGGTGGACTTTGCAAATAGGTGAGGAGTATGGATTTGGCTATTGATGTACAAACCCATCTTGACCACGGTAAAATTGGAGATTCCCTTAATTCACAGTTTTGGCTCTGGGAAGGATACTACCATATGTAGAGGCGGGTCAGAAAGGGCAAAAGTGTGAATGTATGTAATCCACACTTCGCCACCTTTTTTTTATTCCCTCCAATATTGACAACAATGCACCCGAGAGGGTACCAACTTCTATTGACATAAGTGTCTTCCGCTTTAACTTGTAAAGACATCGGTTTTTGCACCAGCACTAACCTGCAAACCGAGCAAACGTTCGGCGTGAAGTTCCCATCTTCCTTTCGGGAAAAGGTCATGAAGGACAACGATGGTTCCATCGAGCGGTCAAAAGCAAAGGTAAAGATTAATCGCAAATAACAGACTTAATTGAGAGGATAAGGAGAAAACATGAAAAGAGTAACTTCTTTAATTGTCATAGGTATCCTTAGCGCATTTCTCTGGTCTACAGCCCAGCCGGTCAAGAGTGCTGAAATGGACGACCGGCAGGCCATGGACATCCTGCAGAACATGGCCAGGACCCTTGCTGAGGCAAAACAGTTCAGCGTTACCCTGCGCATCAGTTATGACGCGACCCAGGAAAACGGGCAGATGATTGAGTTCGGGGCGGTGCGCGAAATCCAGGTCAAGCGGCCCGATAACCTGCGAGTCGATCTGGAGCAAAGTGACGGAGACCAACGTATCCTGGTTTTCGATGGTAAACAGATCCTCGTCTACAATGTCACTGAAAACGTCTATGCCAAGGCCGAAAAAGTCGGCAGCGTTGATGATGCTGTCAAGTACCTTGTCGGTGTCCTGAAGATCACACTGCCGTTGGCCAAGATGTTCCAGACAAACTTCTCTGCCGAACTGGAGCAGTTGGTTGAAGAAATTGATTATGTCGAACTGAACATGCTGACCGATGTGCCAACCGACCACCTTGCCGTTCGCACCAGGGATGTTGATTTCCAGATATGGATTGCCCAGGGTAAAGAGCCGCTACCAAGGCGGATCGTCATAATATACAAGAACTACAAGGGCGAGCCGCAGTTCCGGGCCGATTTTTCAAACTGGAATCTTTCCGCCAAAGGTGTCAAAGGGCCATTCACCTTCACCCCGCCTAAAAATGCCGAACAGATCCCGTTTATTGTCCGTAACCGTGCAGAAGCGGGCATCCCCGCCCAGAAAGAAGGTGCAAAATGAAAAGCAGATATCCATTTATACTGATAGCAGTCATATTTGTTTTTTGCATGACAACCTTTATGGCCAGCATGGTTGAAGCCCGCGGCGGCAGGGGCGGCGGCAGAGGCGGCGGTGGTTTCTCACGCGGCGGTCCAGCAGCAAGAGGTGGATTCTCCTCGCGTCCAGCAGGAAAAAGTCCAGCGAGCCAAGCACCACGACAGGAAACCCGACGGGAACAACCTCGTGACCGAGATAGAGATCGTGATGATCGGCAGGAACGTCGTGATGAAATCCGGGAAGACCGCCAGGAACACCGTGAAGATGCACGCGAAGATCGTCAGGACTTCATTGATGATGAAAGGGATGATTACTATGATCACCATCATCATTATGGCGGTGTAGCCTATGTGACCTATGCTCCATGCTCGACCACCGTGGTTATAGGCGGTTCAACTTGCTACCATTGCAGTTCGACCTGGTATTCACGCGGCTATGAGGGCGGTGACGTGGTCTATATTGTTACTTCAGCACCGGCAGGATATTGATGAAAAAGATTCATTTCTCAAAAGGTTCAGATAGAGGCGGCAATTAGCACGCTTGATCATTACCGATTGCTGCAGTCGGAAGCGGCAAACAGCTTCGTTGGTTTTTTGGTACTGAGTGAACATTACATACTCCACACTTTTCCCCCGAAGAACATGCTACCTCATTTTGTGCTAGATTCACTGGGAGCAGAAGTGTGAATTAAGGGATGTAATACAAAGTCTGCTTCCATCCATCTATGCTGCTCGCCCAACTTTCTCACTAGTTTCATAGGAGTACTATTTCCAGAATGATGCATCCTTCCTATTTACAAGGTCATTAATACTGTCGTAATCTAAAATAATTCAGTTTCCTGCTACCAATCGTCCACGAGAGACAATTTTTTCTTTCTGCTCACATTCATGTAGTCTGAAGTCAGATAAACTTTTAACTATAGATATACTGACAACCGCTCACACCTACCAAAATTAGCAAGTCATTTCTGATCAGGTGCATAGGTTTAGCCATCGTTGGTGATCTATTGCTTTAAATGAAGACAGCAGTAACACTGAAGAAGAAAAGCAGCAAAATATCATTACGAAAGAGACCTGTGAACTCAAAATCTTTTAGTTACTTTAGTTCGGCACTGCCGATGTATCTTCACATAGGTGCATTATGGCTATGTTTAGTTATATTGGCCATTGGTTCATGCTTAGGCATCTTACATTGGAAAAATTATTTGCGACTAAGAGATGAAAATGTCTATTTGCAGCAGAAGAAGATGGAATTAGAAGAACTGCAATTGGCATTGAAAAGCATTCAAAAAAATGAGATTGTTTTTAGAGGTTTTCTCGGATTCACAGAGTCCGCAGAGGTATTAGCCAGTCTTGGTCAAGGAGGTGCCTCCAAAAATCTTTCCGCACGTGGTGAGATTCGATCGCCTACTAGAACACATCTCGCCTCAGTCCTAGAACAGGCCAAATCACTTCAAGAAAGAGTACAAGAACTTGCAGAGATCATAATCCAGCAGCAAGATCTCATGGATAGAACCCCAAGTATATTGCCGGTCAATGCGAAAAACTTCTGGTTCTCCTCTAGATTCGGCTGGCGACGTAGTCCATTCACTAGAGCCAGAGAGTTTCATAAAGGTTTGGACATTAGTGGCCGGAAAGGTGCACCCATAGTTGCCCCTGCCAAAGGGAGAGTAATTGGAAGAGGATACGACGACTATCAAGGCAACTACCTACAGATCGACCATGGCTGGGGATGCGTAACGACGTTTGCGCATCTCCTTAACTTCAATGTGTCACTTGGTCAAGAGGTCGAGCGAGGAGAAGTCATTGCTTTTATGGGTAGCACAGGACGTTCAACTAATCCTCATCTACACTACCAAATTGAGGTCAACGGTGAGGTTGTGGATCCAAATAACTTCATCATCATTACTAAAGACAACATGCCACTGGAAATCTTAGTCAAGACAGATGCTATAAGAAAATTGAATGAATAGAAGGAGTTAATATATCGTTAAAAGCTAAAGTCAGAACTAATCTCCTGAAAGTCCAGGCATCATACTTCGCACTCTTGCTATTTTTAAATATCCACCACATTTTGTGCTATGTTTTCTAGGGGTGAAGTGTGAATTAAGGGATGAGATGACTACTTCCGGGGGACCAATACGGATTTTGAGTCTTTAGGCCGAGTTTTGATGTGCAGGCTTGTAACGACGATGTTCTTTACTCATGCTGAAAAGGAGGGTAATAGCAGCATTTCACCGGGCGGTAAGTAAGTAGAAGCAAACGCCCAAAAATGTGCCTATGCTGTTTAGGATCCAGTCGGATAAAGAAGAGGTCCTCCCTGGTATGAGATATTGGATCATCTCCAAGCTCAGGCTGATGCTAATTCCGACTAGCACTGTCACAGCAACGGCATTTATCTTTTGCAAACGTTTATTATCCAGAAGATAGGACACCAAAAGATAGCCAAATGGTAAGAATCCGAAAACATTTATAACAGAGTCTGTGTTTAAAGAAACAGCTCCCACAGTCAGGAAATGTTTCTTGGGACTTCATGCAGATCGAAAGGGAGGAACGGAAGGCTGGAATTTATTCTTGGATCTTATAGTGTCTAATATTGAGGACGCTTCATCAGGTCGAATTGCCGCTTTTTACCCAACGCGCACAAGTTTGCTTTAACAAGAGAATTGTTGTATGGTCTCGCCTTGAACCGATAACTGACTCGGAAAGAGTAGTCATGGAGAAAATTGAGGGCCCCGAGGAGTATAAATTTAGCAAAGATTTCCTGACAGGATGCCTTGCTCTTGTCTTGATTGGCATAATCCTGTTCATCCTGATACCTTTGCTGGTGTTCGTGTTGAAATTGAGTGTGCTGGTTGTCCTCCCCATAGGGCTTATTGCTGCAGTGGTAATATTCACCGCATTTTTTGGCCGTATCGTAAATATCTTGCGCAAAAGGTGGTGAGGCTTCAAGGGATGGGAAAGGTTTCAGGTTTCAGGTAACAGGAAGAAGAAAAAGAAAGGCTGAAACCCGAACCCTGAACACTGAAACCTTAGTCATTGGAATGACGGATTGGGGATTTCGGATTGAGATTTAAACTATTTGACTAATCAACTGATTGACCAATTGCCGCCAGGCGCTGTGCGAAAAAAAGTGACCCCAAGTAGCCGTCACTTTCCGACTCTCTCTTCACTTCTTCCTGTTTTTCCCTTCGCTGGTGCTAACCAGGTCAGGTTCAATGGGTTGCCGCTTGTGGCGACTCTCAGCTTCCGGGTTGTTTTTAAGCTCCCCTTCAGCACCCCCAACAGTTTACATGGTGAAAGAATCTTCAGTGATACTTCTTGGGGTCACCTACAATCTATCGTCACTGGTCCATTCGGGTCAAGGAAATAAGTTTCACAAAATCATTTTTTTTACAACTCTCTGAGATTATAAAGTATACCATTCCGGAAATTTTCAGAGGGGGGATTTAAAAGGTTTCATTGTTCAGATTTCGGGTTTCAGCCTTTGTTTTTTTCTTCCTGTTACCTGAACACCGACACCTGGTACCTCCATCACTCCTAGTACCAATCACCTATTACCCATTACCAATGACCTTGCTCATTTCTTGCTTGACCCGACGCAGTCAAAATGTTTTATAATATTCAGCCCGGATTCATGAAATATCCGGGCTACCCTTCCAATTTCTGCCAAAGGGCAGCGCCAATGAATCAGGACTGAAGAGACTCGCCTTGAACCACTGTGCACTTGGAAGACGATGAGACGAAGGGACTTTCTGAAGGCGGTTGTTGGGGTTGTCGTTGGAGCTGGATTCGCCCCGGAAGTGTTGGCGGAAGTCGCCAAAATCCCTCCTACCAACAGGTCAGAGGATTACGACGCTCACATTAAAGACTATCTCCACAAAATGCGCAATTTCAACGTCCATCACGATGGAGATATCCGTCTTGAGCGCAGAGAATTCGATTTGCTGAAATCCTGCGCCAGGAGGTTCGAGCGGGTTCAACTGACCGTGGGTCATGGTAATTTTTACCTGCTTAGCCTTGACGAAGCTATAAGCATTGCCCGCAGCTATTCCCGAGTGGGCGAGTTTACACGAGCAGAGATGGATTTTCTCGAAATGATATTTTATTTCGATGCTTCGCATTACGGCTTTTTTGGCAACAAGCCAGTAAAGAATATCACCGACGGAGTTAAGAGACGGGAAGTGGCAAAGACGCTCACCTACTATGCAGTGAAAAACCTTAAACCCGCCTTCGGCATTGAAGTGAGTAAAAATTTTCCGACTCACAAGCGAGCTTATTATCACCTTAAAGTTTTAGAAACCTATATGGACCTTTTGGGAATTGAGTATGAAAGATCCTTCAGCCTATCGGCAAATGGAGTTAAAGGGGCTATCTACAATAACGTGAAATTGGCATTTTACGACAATAGGATCTTTCTGGATGTGACCAATGCGAGGAAGCGACTCGGCTACATTCCCTTTAGAAAATCTGCAGAGATTGTTTACAGGCCCAGCAACCCTCTTATAGCCCTGGTGGAATCGGATCAAGGCTACAGAGTTTTTCATGGTAACCGCAGGATCACTCGCATTTGTCCCGAATACTTCGAATACGACTTCAGTACCGAAGGCATTAACATCCAAATTGACGGCGAAGAGAGAAAAGCAACTTTCGGCGACATGTTGGGAGTTCAAGAATCATTTATGGTCATGCCGAAAAAAGGCTGCCGGGTAAATGTAATCGGCTTCAAAAAAACGGGTATCTCAGATGAATCAGGTGTCATGATCGGACAAGAAGATGTCATGAAGCGATTCTCTGTGGATAAGAGCGGAAATATCTTTCGAGTGGAAGTCTACAAGGACGATAAATTTTCGGGAATGGTCCTGGTCAATTTCACTGACGAAAACGAGAATCTCATCGCATCAGAACCTTCAAATGTCTCTTCGTTTGGCCTTTCTGCTGGAGGAAAAGCTTCCTTTGCCGAAGACTCTCCCACAAGTTCGGGGGAGGGCTTTAATCTCGGTCGTTAAGCTCATTGAGTCATAATGACACCGTAACCAAATTCTTTTATTCACTCTGCAACTAACCTTTGGCCAAGCGCTTTGCGCTTTGCGACCAACATCCATGCGCCGGATAGCAAGAACCTTACAGGTTGTCTTATATTACTGCGGGCCTTTATTGATTGCCCTTGCCTGCGCCCTTACCATTCCGCTGCTACTTGTTCTAATCTATGGTGAATTCCATAAAGATTTACTTACTCTAGAAGCATTCCTATTGCCGGCAGCCCTTTCCCTTTTTCTTGGAATTCTGTTGCAAAGGCTCTTTGCTGTCGAGCATCCAACCAGGCTCCAATCTGCCTTAATCTGCAGTGTGGGATGGCTCGGGTTTTCAGCAATTGGGGCACTTCCCTTCATGATCGGCATCGGTAGTACTTACCTAGACGGCTTTTTTGAGGCAATGAGTGGCTTTACCACCACAGGCATTACCATGTTCACCGGCCTTGATGAAATGCCCAAAAGCATTCTCTTTTGGCGTGCTTTGACCCAGTGGGTTGGTGGGTTGGGTATACTAACCATGTTTATGCTAGTGGTTTTCAGGGGCGGCAGTCCGCACAAGCTCTTCGGTGCGGAGGGACATAAGATCAACGTGGATCGTCCGGTGCCGGGCCTGGCAAACACCATTAAGGTGTTGTTCAGCATGTATGCCGGATTCACTTGTTTCATTGCCTTGGCCTTGTTCGCTCTGGGAATGGGGTTTTTTGATAGCATTTGTCACAGCTTTACGGCTCTATCTACCGGCGGGTTCTCGCCGCACGATGCCAGTATTGAATACTATCGTTTGCAGGGATACTCCAATTATGTTTGGATGGAATACGTCATCATTTTGGGAATGTTGCTGGGAGGTACCAGCTTTGTAATTCACTATCGGGTGCTCAAGGGAAGTTGGCGAGCCCTATTCGATAACATTGAGGCAAGATACTGGTGGAGCTTGATCGGTATTTTCGTGGTATTGATTATAATTGAAAGGATAGTGCGAATCGAACCTCTCTCGGCAAGCCTCGTTGATTACCCTGGTTTTTTTCACAGAATGGAAGAAGACATCAGGATCGTGCTGTTTCAGGTAGTTTCCATTCTCACCACTACCGGCTTCGGCACCAGGGATATCAACACCCCATATTTTGGAGAAGCTGCTCGACAGTTTTTCCTGGTTATGATGGTCATCGGCGGTTGCGTGGGTTCAACCGGCGGGGGAATCAAGGTTCTCCGTATTGCCATAATGGGGAAATTGATTCGGCGAGAGCTCTACCGGTTACGGGTACCTCCACGGGCCATCAATTCCGTTGTCATTGATGGCGAGCTTATTCAGCTCGACGAAATTCAGCGAGTCGGTGGGCTGTTTTTTATGTGGATGGTACTGCTTATTTTTGGTGGCGGGGTAACAGAGTATCTGTCGCACCATAATGGTTACGTGGCTCTGTCTGGGATGTTTAGCGCCCTGGGCAATATTGGCCCTTGTTATATACCGGTGGCAGAAATGAGTCAGCTCCATCCCATAATCAAAATGGTGTATATTCTGGGAATGCTGGCCGGACGGTTGGAGATTCTACCCGTTCTTCTGCTTTTCAGCCTGAAAGCGTGGAGATCATGAAAACCAACCAGGCACTACACACTAAGCACTAGGCACCAGGGATGAAAATGGGGAATATGGTGCTTACTGCCTAGTCCCTAGTGCCTAGTAGACAAGGTGTGATAACACTTCATTGAAGGAGTGAAAGATGCGTATTGTCGTGGCTGGTGCAGGAGTGACAGGATATCAGCTGATAAGGATGCTTGTGGCCAACAAACACGATGTTGTTGTCATCGACGTAGACCATGAGGTTTGCGAAGAAGTTTATACTGAAACGGGAGCCATGACCATCCATGGAAGTGCGACCGATATCAGAGTACTGGAAAAGGCAGGCACGAGAAAATCGGATGTAATTCTTTGCCTGGTGAGAAGTGATGCTGACAATATTGCCATAGCGATAATGGCCAAGAGTCTGGGCGTCAAGAACATTATTGCCCTTTTAAGAAAGCCAGATTACGAACCAGCCTACCGGTCGGCTGGAGTCACCACTCTCATTAGTATAACCGACCTGTTGCTCCATCAATTAATGATGGAAATAGAACAGCCCAAGGTTAAGACGATTATGCCCTTGGGGGCCGGTAAAGCAGAAATATATGCTGTGGAGATACCACCAGGCGCGAGAAGCATAGGTATGACCGTCCGAGAGATAACCCAACAGAATAAATTCCCCAAAGAATGTGTGTTCGTGGGGATCTACCATAAGGAGAGTGATAGCTTTTGCATTCCCCGAGGCGACCACGACCTCAAAGAATGGGATACGGTATTTCTAGTGTCAAACAGCTTGTACATCAAGCCGGCAACAGATTTTCTGACCAAAGCCTGATTTGCCTAGCCCGCATCTGCTGAACCTCTGCGCCATCAGCGGATAAATGGCTCTTACCGTTTACCATTCATCATAACTGCCAGCTGCTCACTAGTTTCAGCGTACCTCCGCCTCCTTCGCTGATATATCACTATTATTCTCTAAAATTCACTCGAAGCTGCCCGCTGTTGGCCGCCGGCCTGTCCTGAGCGGAGTCGAAGGGCTGCTCGCTGGATTGGCATTGGCTTTGCATTGATAATAAAATTGCACCGACCTGGGCATTTCACCAATTGCCGTCGCAGCGAGCGATCACTCCATCTTCAGGCTAAGGGTTTATAGGTTGTGGAACACTGCAGACGAGAGTACTCTAGAATTGATGTGTCTTGGCCTGTCAGTATCTTTACTTCTGCGGGATTAATAGACGGGCACATAAAAAACATCAGCATTGGGGGAGCTCTGATTAACTGTAAGAGTCTGCCCGACCCAGATGAAACGTTCAATTTGACCATTGAGATCCCCCATTATTTCTTCCCAGTGGCGGCAAAAGTAAAGAAAGTCAGGCTGAACATTTATGACAGTGAAGATAGTAATGAATCGCCCTCCTATGAACTGGCAGTCCGTTTCATGGATATGTCTGAAGATGACAGTAAAGTTTTCCACGAGGCTATTGACCGTGCCTTCAGAACAGAACGCTCAACTCCCATCGATAAAAAGGAAGGTACAAAGAAATCCAATAGAATCGACAACAGCCTGCTCATGACTGTGGAGAAACTTTCCATGGACAGCGGACGCTCATTTAAAGAATTGCTAGAAGAAGCCCTCAAAGATCTCATTCAAAAGTACGAAAAAGCAGGCTCCCTTAAAGACCAATCCTTGCAGCTTTAGGCAGAGTAGCTTGCCCTTTCCATACCACCTAGTCACCACAGCCATTGATTAAATCCCTAAGGAAAGAAATGGGAATTTCTGACTTTAATTCATAGTGACAGAGTGGTATATTGGAGCTAATAATGATATCTTTACTCCGCTTTACACTTGCCAAGAGAATATTCAAATCCCCGCAACTTCGACATCAAGCCCGCTGGGAAGCCTTGGAAAAACATCGAAGAACGTCAGGTATAGAGGAAGAAATATGCTGCCGTTACAGTCGCTGAGTATGGGAAAAGTGAGAATGAATCTTATTCATTTCTTCTGAATTTTCTGGGCAAGACATTCTCAATTTGGTAATGTGACCATTACTCTTTAGTCACAGCTAACAATGCTCGAAGAGGCGAGAGAGACGTTCTGCAGGGATAAGATTCAACACACAGGAGAATCATCAATGAAGGATTCTATCCATTCATTTCACATACCGGTTATGGGAACAGGTTTCACCATTGACACCCCGCTGCGGGTGGCAAAGTACGGTATCTCTTCGGTGATACCCTTGGTGGACGACGTTCTTGTTGAGCAGGTGAGAAAGTACCATTGTGAGAAGCATGGCGAACCGTACGAGGAAATCAGCAACAGCAACCAGGATGCTCGCGCCCTTAGGATCGCGGCCTACTTGAGTCTGGTGGACCGTCTAGTCAAACAGCAGGTCGTGGCCTTGCAAGCCTCGCCCTTTGAGGAAGGCAGCGACATAACGCGCTATTTCGAAATGCTGCCGGATACCCCGCTCAAGCAAGCCTATGACGAAATGCTCGCAACCACCGACGAGGCTGCAAAGGCCCGGATGCAGGCAGACCTTCGCCGGCAAGCAGTCCCAGGCAGCAGCGACGTCAACATCATGACCAAGCTGGACCGCGACATCTACTTGGATGGCAATAAACTCCCTGCCGAGTTCTCTGATGCCATGGCGGCCCTCCGCGGCTTTGCTAACAGCACCCTGAACTCGTCAGTCATTTTTTCGGCAGGAATAAATCAAAGGCTTTATACTTACGCGGCCACTTTCGACGACTTTTTGCCTGACAAAAACGGCGAACTCAAAAAAAAGATAATCTTGAAGGTAAGCGATTACCGTTCTGCCTCGGTGCAGGGCAGATTCCTCGCCAAGCGTGGGCTATGGGTGTCCGAGTATCGCATAGAATCCGGCCTCAACTGCGGTGGGCACGCCTTTGCCACTGACGGCTATTTGTTGGGGCCGGTCCTGGAGGAGTTCAAGGAAAAAAAACAGGAACTCATAGAAACTCTTCATGCATCCTACACCAAAGCCCTGGCAGACCGCGGCTGGTCGGTGAACGATGAGCCCCACGAAGTGCTTATAACCGTGCAAGGCGGCATTGGAACAGCAGTTGAGAATGAGTTTTTGCTGCGACATTACCTGGTCGATAGAACCGGCTGGGGAACACCTTTCCTGCTCGTCCCTGAAGTGGCGAATGTCGACAACGGTCATCTGGAGAAACTTCTTGCCGCCACGGATGGAGATGTTTACTTGAGCGACAGCTCACCTTTAGGGGTTCCTTTCTGGAACCTGCGCACTTCTGCAAGTGAAGAAACCCGGCGCCAGTATATCCGTGAAGGCAAGCCTGGCAGCCCCTGTGTGAAAGGGGCCGCGAGGTTGAATACTGAATTTACCGACATCCCTATCTGTCCGGCCTCGCGCGCCTACATCAAGCGCAAGCTCCAGCACCTCCCGGAGGAAGGTCTCTCAGCAGAACAGCTTGCTGCTGTTAAAGAGAGCGTGCTCAGCAAATCCTGCATCTGCCATGATTTGGGCGGTGGTGCGGCTCTGAAGTACGGCATCGACCCGGCAGCCACCCCCTCTATCTGCTGCGGTCCCGGCATTCTGGATTTCAACAAGATCTCCACTTTGGAGGAGATGGTGGCGCACATCTACGGGCGGCTTTCCATCATTAGCAATAACGAGCGTCCGCACATGTTCATCAGGGAACTTGTGCTCTACATAGACCACCTCCGCAAAGAGACCAAAAATTTCAGCTTGAAACTCTCCTTCCGCACACCAGGGTATTTTCACAAGTTCAAGGAAAACCTTCTTGCCGGGATCGAATACTACCATGGGTTAGCCGGGCAGTTCATCGAGGACCAGAGAAAGCAGTTCCTGGCAGACCTAAAAGTCCTGCAAGATGAGATCGAGAACATTGCTCTCCCTGAAAAATGAAGACAAGACTGAAGATACTTGTGCAGGCTGCCGCTGTTTTTCTCGCCGGACTTTTGCTCTCCTGCACCCCGAGCAGGCACCACGATAGCCAGAGCGACTCTCAAATCCATCATCTGGTGGTTCTCCACACCAATGACACCCACGGACACCCGGTTAAGTTTTTCCAGTATCCTGCGCCAGATGTTGGCGGACTTCCTGCTCGGGCAACGGTTGTCAATAGGATTAGAGAACAGCACAGAAATGTTCTAGTTTTAGATGCAGGTGATTTGAACACTGGGAGGCTGGAGTCCAATCTTTTCAAGGCCAGACCAGACCTAGAGGGTTACAACTACATTGGCTACGATGCAATGGCGATAGGCAATCATGAATTTGATAATCCAATGGGAGTGCTGAAAGAACAAATGGAGCTGGCAACCTTTCCCCTTATCTCTGCCAATGTGAGGACTAAAGGGAGCGATTACCTGGCTGAACCTTACATCATTAAAGAATTAGATGGCCTTAAAGTAGCCATCTTTGGTCTCACTACTAAAGAGACTGAAGTCATAGGAAACCCTGAAAACACTAGAGATCTGCTGTTTGAGGATGAGATTGAAATTGCAAACGCTCTGGTCCCGGAGTTGCGAAGGAAAGCGGACCTCGTAATCGCACTTGTGCACCTGGGTATATACGACTCCTCCAGCAAAGGCTCTAAAAGATTGGCTTATGAGGTAAGTGGTATCGATCTCATTGTTGACGGACACAGCCACACAAAACTTGACGCTCCCATAGTTGTTACGCATCCCTTAACGGGCCATAACACACCAATAGTCCAGGCATGGAAGTGGGGCCTGATTCTGGGCAAGGTCGATCTATTTGTTCAGAACAAGAGAGTAATTGATTACAGGTTTGAAGCAATTCCCATTAATCTTAAGGAGGTGGAGAAAAGACCGGATGGAGCCAAGGTGTATCATTTCATCGGCGAAGAGATCCCCGAGGATCCAAAACTCTTAGATCTGCTGGAGCCATACGTT
Source organism: uncultured delta proteobacterium (assembly GCA_963712115.1). Classification (GTDB taxonomy): domain Bacteria; phylum Desulfobacterota; class Syntrophobacteria; order BM002; family BM002; genus BM002. Next base: position 18,105 of record CAVQGX010000060.1, read on the forward strand.
GCCAAAGCGGAATCGGTCCTTTTCAAGGTTATAGGGCAGGCGGAGGCAACTTTTTTTTATGATGGTGTAAGAGAAGAGGAAAATCCCTTGGGCAACCTGGTTGCTGATTCTATGCTTTGGTACACTAAATATCTAGGGGCGGATTTTGCCCTGCAAAACGGCGGAGGTATACGGGCCGATCTTCCTGAAGGTCAGCTTACAGAGAGGATGATCTACGAGGCACTTCCCTTTGACAGTACGGTGGTTGTGTTGACCCTGGACGGCAAGAGTGTCCAATCTCTCTTTGAATACATGGCCAAGATCTCAAGCGGCCAAGGAGGATTTCCACAGGTGTCGGAAGGAGTGTCAATGACAATCGACATGAGCAAAAAGAAATGTACACAAGTTATGATAAACGGCAAACCCCTTGATAAGAGCAGAAACTATAAGATTGCCACCAACTCCTATTTGGCGGCTGGTGGAGATGGATACAGGATCTTTCTGAAGGCCATCGATGCTTATGATAGCTCGATGTTTCAAAGAGACGTCCTGATTGAATACATCGAATATCTGGGCGGCAGAATCAAGCCGCAAATCTTAGACAGGATACAAATTCTGGGCAAAGGAGGACAGGCCGAATTACTTCAAGAGGCCGCTTAGTCCTTTCGACGTTTACAAAGTAGATATGGTCAAAAGATTGGGGCCAAATCTAATAAGGGAGAGAGCTAATGGTTATGCTCCAAAAAAACCTCGGAATATTCTCTCTGATTATACTTCTGGTTTTCTGGATAGCGTCGTGCGCTATAAATCCCGTGACCGGTCAACGAGAGCTGATGCTCCTCGACGAACAGGAAGAGATCGAGCTGGGCCGGCAGGTCAACATCCAGGTGGTGCAAGAGTTCGGGATCTACGACGATCCAGAGTTGAGCACCTATGTCAATGATTTCTGCCAGAAGTTGGCTAAGATCTCCCATCGACCCAATCTGCCCTATGATTGTAAGGTTATGGACTCACCTGTGGTTAACGCTTTTGCAGTGCCGGGCGGTTACATCTACTTCACCCGGGGGATTTTGGCTTACCTAAACAGCGAGGCGGAGATGATCGGCGTAATGGGGCACGAACTTGGACACGTTACGGCGAGACATTCCGCTCAGCAGTACAGCAGGGCCCAACTGGCCCAGGTGGGGCTGGGGGTAGGCATGATCTTTTTGGATTATCTCCCAGCTATTGCGGGAGAGGTGGCCCAACTTGGTGTGCAGATGCTGTTTTTAAAGTTCAGCCGGGATAATGAGCGGCAATCGGATGACTTGGGCGTGGAATATGCCAGCAGGCTTGGCTATGACGGAGAACAAATGGCGAACTTCTTTGACACCTTGGATCGGATGCGCCCGAGTTCAGAGGGAAGTCCATTACCTGACTGGTTTTCCACCCACCCGAACCCGGCGGAACGAAACCAGACGGTTAGCCTTAGGGCAAGAGAGTGGCAGGATAAGCTGAACCTCAGAAAACCCAAGATTAACCGCGACGAATACCTCAGGAGGATCGACGGCTTAGTCTTTGGAGAAAATCCCCGCCAGGGTTTCGTTGAAAACAACATCTTTTATCATCCTAATCTGCGTTTCGAGTTTCCTGTACCTCAGGGCTGGATATTGCAGAACACTCCCGCTTTCATTCGCCTGGTCAGTCCTAAAAAAGATGCAATGATTATTTTCACCATCTCCCCAGAGGGGCCCCCGAAGCAGGCAGCTCTGCAATTCGCCCAGAAAAATAAGGCTGAGGTGATTGAATCGAGTCCAACTGAGGTAAATGGTCTGCCCGCTCACCGGTTGATCTCAGAGGTAAGATCGTCGCAAGGAGTTTTGACCATAAAGTCTTACTTTATTGAGAAGGAAGGTAAGGTCTATATGTTCCATGGTCTCACCTCTCCGGTCCGCTTCGATCAATACTCTCCCACTTTTGGCATTACCATGGAGAAGTTTAGAGAGCTCACCGACCCGAAAAAACTTGGAGTCAAACCCCACCAAGTTCGAATGCGCTCTGTTCCTCAAGGAGGGTCAGTGCGAGGAGTCCTTCTTGCACTCGGGGTACCCGAGGATGATCTGGAAAAAACGGCCTTGCTCAACGGCAAAACCTTAAATGACA
>CAVQGX010000061.1:0-16368 GCA_963712115.1 uncultured delta proteobacterium
AATGTTCAATGATCTTGATCTTTTCCCAAGTAATGTGGTAGAGTTCTGCCACTAGGTGGAGGGATTTAATCTGCCATGATAGTATTTGATCTGCGATGCACCAAAGATCATCGATTCGAAGGTTGGTTTGACAACATTGATGATCTACAGAGTCAGTTGGCGCAGGGACAGATTGACTGCCCTTACTGCGGAGATATTAGTATCGAGCGAGTTCTTTCCCCGGTGTCGATCAAGAAAAAAACATCTCCGCCCGACGACTTGAAGGGCGCTTATAAAACCTGGCGGAATTTGTGTCGCTATGTCCAAGACAACTTCGAAGATGTGGGCCACAATTTCGCCAAGGAAGCCTTAAAAGTTCATTATGGCCAGACAGTAGAGCGTAACATCAGGGGAGTCACCACGGAACTAGAGGAAGACATGCTCAAAAAGGAGGGTGTTCCTTTCGTAAAAATTCCCATGCCCCAAGAAATGGACAGCTGATAGGGGTCATCACGAGCCTCTGGCCACTACCATCGCTTACTGGACTCTTGATGGCTGCATGTTCATCTGCTGGATTTTTTGGTTGTCGCTTTCATGTTCTAATTGCAGGAAGACTACAGAAGTTTTCACTTACCTTGTTAGATTGGAATCGGACGGGCTGATTTATGGAGAGAGTTCTCCTGCTCAATGCTACCTATGAGCCACTTCGAGTAATCTCCTGGAAAAGGGCGATTACTCTCCTCACCTTGGACAAAGTGGAAGTTCTGGAAACTTATGATCGTACGGTGAGGTCCGTCACCTTGGCGATCAGACTGCCTGCTGTGGTTAGACTCTTGAACCTTGTTCGGTTCCGTAAACACACCATTCGCTTCTCTCGGGAAAACATATACATTCGGGACAAATATAAATGCCAATATTGTGGTGGAAGAATGGACGGTTGTGACCTGACTTACGACCACGTTATACCCAAGGCGATGGGTGGCAAAACAGCTTGGGAGAACATCGTGACTTGCTGTCTGCCATGCAACAAGAAAAAGGGGGGGCGTACGCCGGCCCAGGCAAGGATGAGTTTAATTGGTGAGGCGAAGAGACCCAGCTGGCATCCCATGCTGATGATAACACTAAGAATCCCCAATACGCCCGATTTGTGGCGCAATTATCTCTTTTACCATTCGGCCTGAGGGGGTGGCGTAACTCGCACAATGATCATCGACTGTCATACCCATATTTTTCCACCTTCCGTTCGCGATAATCGCGGACCTCTGATCAAGGCAGATCCAGCATTTCGATTACTCTATAATTCTGCTAAGGCAAAGTTGGTAGGCGCTGCTGCATTGATTGAGCAGATGGATCGCTCCAGAGTGGACAAGACTGTTGTATTTGGTTTCCCCTGGAATGATCCGGAACTCATGCGACGCCATAACGATTACGTCGGAGAGGCCGCAAGCCGTTTTCCTGACAGGCTGCTGCCCTTCGTATGCGTTGATCCCAAAGTTGCCCAGGCCGCAGAGGAAGTGGAGCGGTGTTTGGCCACCGGGATGCGAGGCGTAGGCGAGTTGGCTTTTTACACGGAGGTTTTGGACTCCAGTGTGGTGGGAGTTTTGGAGCCCATTGCCTCTAGCTGTCGCCACCACGGGGTTCCTCTTATGATTCACACCAACGAGAGGGTGGGGCATTGGTACCCTGGAAAGTCAGAAGCATCTTTAAAGGTCATCTACGAGATAATCCGAGCCTTTCCTCAAAATCGTTTCATTCTCTGTCACTGGGGCGGAGGCCTCTTTTTTTACGAGCTACTGAAGAAAGAAGCGCGTGAGGTTCTGTCACAAGTTGCATACGATACTGCTGCCTCCCCATTCCTCTACGATCCCGCAGTTTACGACGTTGCTGTGAAGATCGTTGGTGCCCAAAGAGTACTCTTTGGAAGCGACTATCCGCTTATTCTGCCCGAACGCTATTTTGAGGAGATGGCCGCTGCCGGGTTGAGCGAAGAGGATCAAGCCTGGATCAAGGGGCGCTCAGCCAGCAAATGGCTTAAACTGGAGGACAATTAGTGTTCGTCCATAAATGATTCACTGTCATCCTTCGTTACTCCCTTCCGGTGAATGAGGTGGAAATGAGCTGGTTTACCGATGAACACTGAGCAGTCTCGTGTGAGTATTTGCTAGATATTCAAGGGGGATACATACAATGGATTCCTTGAAAAGCAGTCTAAAAAAAGCGCTGGAAACGGAACTGACCAGTATTCCCAAGCCATTTCGATATGGGCCAGTGATACATCAAACAATAAAATGTTTTCTGTACACTATGGTCAAAGAGGCCGACCTCTGGCCAGTCCCTGATTTTAAGCCCCCCAGGATGAGCGATGGATTTCTCGACCTAATCGGAGTTGACTCTGGTGATAAGGTAAAATGTGCTTTTGCCATTGGCCCGGTAGTGGAACTCAAAGCAGTCAAAAGCCTGGAAGCCTTGGATGTGGAGGAGAAGTGGGTTATCACCTTTAGTACTTTGGACAAGAAGGTCAAGGAGTCCACTTTCTTTCTCAAGCCAGGTATAGAGCATCTTCATTTGGAACAAAAGTAGGCCAATCCGAAATCCGAAATCCCAAATAAATTACCCTGGCCAAGTGGAAGCTGGGCGGGAGAAGATAACCTTTGTTAAAATATTAACAAGCTGAAAATAAAGGTTTTTCTCCTTGACTTTGTCGGGTGTATGTGAAATACAGAATCAATACGCGCCCTTTTAGAAAATTCTTTTCTCAGAGTTCTATACAACTTCCTAATCAACCTATATCGGGTTTTTTCTGTTCGGCGAGTTCAAAAGATATGACATACCAGTTCAGTCGGGATATTTTACAGCTAATAGGGCGCAAGCGCTAATCGGCGTTAATATAATTGCAGCGAGAGGAGGTGATAAGCAGGTCCTTTAAGAGCAGGCAGCTCTTTTTGGGCTGCCGGTCGGCTGGTGCTGTCTCCTCTGCAATGTTTCAGATTATTTCCTTGAGGGGTGGTGGAATCCGATCTCGCATCTTAAACTGGTCTTTTACAATCATCATGAGATATTGTTAGCAGCGGACTTAGCCTCAGGCTAGGTTCGCTAGGCCATGGAAGAAGGCACCTCGAGGCAGTAAGCCTGATCGGCTTATGTGGTCTCCCGGATGCTCTGTGAATCACAACCCGATCTTCCATAGGCCTATTCCTCCTTACCCCAAAATGGTTTCATTCCTGGCTTCAATTCATTTATCTGTGAGGTACCAGGAAGTTAATACCAGACATAGGGCGAGAGATGGACCGATCACCAGGAAATGGCATGAGGGGATTGTGCCAGAGATGAAAGTGGACTAATAGGAAATAGGAACTAGGAGGAAACATTATGACCATAGGTTTTGGAAAATATGCCATAGGATACAATCAGCCGGTAGACAAGCTTCCCGGACGAGCGTGGCTTACTATTCTTAGTGGTACGGTCATCAATCTCTGTCTAGGTTGTTTGTACGCCTGGTCTGTGTGGCTCAAATACCTCACCGACGAGGCCTATATGCTGGCCCACGGCTGGGCCGGAGCACTCACCGCTGAGCAGGCCTCGAACCCCAAGTCCCTGTGTATTCTTATCTTCGCCTTGCTGATGATCCCCGGAGGTAAGATCCAGGATAAATACGGACCCACAGCCGCCGCTACCATCGGCGCTATCGCCATGGGCATTGGTCTGCTCATCGCTGGTGCAGGCAAGAGTTACGCAGCCGTTCTCTGGGGCTTCGGCGTTGGCGGCGGTATCGCCATGGGTGTAGCCTATGCTGCTCCGGTGCCCGCTACCGGTAAGTGGGTCGGCCCTCACCAGAGGGGACTCCTGATAGGCATTACCGTCTCGGGCTACGGAGGCGCGGCGTTTTACGTGGCTCCGCTGATCAAGTGGATTATCGTGGATTACTCCCTCTCAGCCTCCTTCACCACGCTCGGTATAGCCTACTTGATCATCATCTTCTTGGCCGGGCTGTGCTTGAAATGGCCTGAACCGGGGTATGTGGGACCACAGCCGACTGCCGTAGCTGGGGCATCGGCGCCGCCGAAGACCCTGGAAGACTGGACCGCAGGAGAGATGGTCAAGACCTGGCAGTTTTACGCGCTGATTTTGCTCTTCTGCTTGAACACTCAGGCCGGTCTTTTGATTATCGGTCACGCGGCCAAGTTCATCGCACCGTTGATGGCGTCAGGATTCATCCTGGTGTCCGCTGGCGGTTTGTTCAACGCTCTCGGCCGTATCGGTACCGGCAAGTACTCGGATATCATCGGCAGGGACAGGGCCTACATCCTCAATGCCGCAATCGCTGCTTGCTGCTTTTTCGCACTGCCGAGCATACTTGCGGCCAAGTCCCTCTTCCTGGCTTTTCTCGCCTGTATCCTGGCCTACTGGGTGTACGGCGGCGGCCTTTCCCTGCTGCCCTCCTACACGCTCGACTTTTACGGCCCCAAGAACCTGGGCTTTAACTACGGTCTGGTGTTCATCGGCTGGGGTCTGGGAGCGTTCATGCCCAAGCTGGCAGGTTACATTAAGGACCATACCGGAAGCTACGACATGGCCTTCTATACTGGGGGCGGACTGCTGATCTTAGCTATCCTCATTGCCCTGGTCACCAAGAGACCACACAAGGTTGGTGAGGCGCGTTAGCACGACCGGTTAACCATTAACCATTGAACCAAAGAGCGGGAAGGGTTTTCCTTTCCCGCTCTTTTTTTTGGCGTGCTGGAGTATTGGTTTTCTTGCGCCTTGCGCCCAGAGCCTTGCGCCTAGCCTAATGATACGCTGCAAACCTGGCCACGGCGTCAACCACCGGGGCTAAAGTCTGGCGCAAGAATGGTATGCCGGAGAAACGGTCAAATAGAACCATGGCTAGGATTATGAAGGGCCCTGCCTTGAAAAATATTCTCCAGATAACTTCTTGGGATCGGGGAATCGCCAAATAGATCAACCTGGAGGCGGCCATGGGAGGAATAGGCATGATGTGGTAGGCTGTGGCTGTCACGCTCAGGCTCAAAAGAACCTCGATGACACGGTCTGTCCAGAGAAAGTACTTTATGTATGCAGCAGTGAGGGCTACCACCAAGCTTGCGAAGGGAGCAATGAGTGATATGATGAGCCATCCCAGCTTCTGTTTTTTGAACCTGATCTTTTGATCATCCACCTGCTTGCCCCAGCCGAAACCTGCGAGGAAGAAGACGATGGTGCCCACGATGTCCAAGACGGCTGGAGGGTTGAAATCGAAACCTACTTCATCCTCGGGAGGCGGGTCGGCAAAACTATGGGCGAAAAACCGGGTAAAACCAGCGCCAAAGGTAACAATGACAAGGATGGACACGCAGTAGTAGAGTATTTCTTCTGCGGTAAACTGAGTTAGAGGCAAGGTAACTCCTTCGGGGTCGATAGAAATCAGAAAAAGATTGTCAGCTCTGTGTTGTCAGGTCAAAAAGGGTCCATCCACTCAAAGGTTGAGTAGTTCCCCAAACCTTTTGTGCAGGCTGTTTGAGACGCGTGTATAGACAAACCCGCGAGCTACCAAGGGAAGCAGGATTAGACCGTAAAGATAGACGTCGGAAGCCTTGAAGGTCTGAATAACAACCATCACGCTCAGAATGACCAAGGCAGTTACAAGGTTACTCATAAAATTGCTGAGGTCATGAAGTTTCTGTTCCATATATTCACTTAGTTGGGTATGGTTCACTATCAGCTTGTCACCTTTCCGCTTATAATCAATTATTACTTTCAATCCACTCCCCGCTTTCTGTTAGCTAGTTTCCGGACGGACACCAGTTAGAGCTGCTATGAGATCTATGACAGAGTGACCGTAGCCAGCATAACCAGATGAATACGAACCTGTTTCTGCGCTATTTCTTGGAAATTTATGCTAAAATAACTCCAGTGTCAATCGCTGGAATAAATCGCTGCGTAATAGTAGGGTTGTCTTCCTGACAGAGCCTCGATCTAGAGCAGTTTCAATTAGTGGTGGAACAGATCAAATGACAAACCGCCGTGTCTTAATTATCGACTCCCAGGAGCAGGACCTCCAGAGTTTGAAGCAAATACTGGAAGATGCTGGCTATCGAGTGGCTGTGGCCCTCAATGGTGAAGAAGGGTTAAGGCTGGCCCAAGAACTCTTTCCGGAGGTAGTGATTCTGGCAATCCAGAGCCCACATCTCAATGGGCTGCAGATACTCCAGCGTTTAAAAAAACGGGGGACAACAAAAGATCTACCAGTGCTAATAATTCTGGACAAATTTGACGAGGAATACGCGGCCCAAGGGCTGCAGATGGGTGCGGCAGATTATCTATTGAAGAGTGCTAAGAAGGAACTTTTGGCGCGCAGGGTAGGGGTGTTGGCCCGGATTCGCCAGCAGGCTAGGGAGAAGCGCGAGGTCATTTCGAGATACCAAGAGTTTTTCGAAGGCGAACAGCACGGCCTGTTTCTGAGCAGCCGGGAGGGACGATTTCTGGACGTGAATCAGAACCTGGCCAAGTTGTTGGGTTATCAGAGCAGAGATGAACTCCTGGCAATAGACATCAAAAACGATCTTTACAGTGATCCCCAGGATCGCCAGCGCTTTCAGGAGATTATTGAGAGTAAAGGATATATCCAAAATTTTAAGGTCAACTTCAAGCGTAAAGATGGACAGAAGATCACCATGCTGCTAAATGGCCGGGTGGTAAGGGACGAGAAAGGTGCGATCATAGGTTATGAAGGCTACAACATTGAGTTCTCGGACCTGCCGGAAACAGCGGAAGCTCAGCCGCAGCGACCTGAGGAGCAGCGATTTCTGGGCAGACTGTTGAAGCACTTGATCCCCAAGGTTCTGCCTTTTGTCGGTGAATACTTCTCTCTGATGAAGATGACCGAGCTGATTGCCGAACGCTACGAGAAAGTTGAGCGGTTGGGGTTGGGGAGTTTTGGAGAAGTCTGGAAGGTGCGAGATATTGAAAGGGAAGGCCGTGCCCCTTATTATGTGGCCAAGATACCCACAAGCAAAAAGCTCAACAACCGTTTCCGCAAAGAAGCGGCCATCTGTAAGCTGCTGGAGGATCATCCCAACGCTATTAAGATAATAGATGTGGTGGAAGAGCGTGGTCGTGTTGTACTCATACAGGAGTTCGTAGAGGGGCCCAGCCTGAGAGAGCTTCTGGAAGGTTCACTGGACGGGAAGGACAAGGAAAAAATCCTGCTTCAACTGGTGGACATTGTTGCCCATGCACATAAACAAAGGATTGTGCATCGAGATATCAAACCGGAAAACGTTATTGTGAGAAGAGACGGCATTGTCAAACTCCTCGACTATGGTGCGGCCAAGGAGTTGAAAGATAAGGACATTAGCAGCACCATGGTGGGATCCAGACCGTTCATGGCTCCTGAGCAGATCATGGGTGAGAGCCAAATTGCCAGTGACGTCTGGGCGCTGGGGGTAGTCATGTACGCCATCTACACGGAATACTTGCCTTTCTACCACGATAACGAAAAGGTCCTGATGGATTTGATCCTTACCATTGAACCAAAGCCTCCAAGAAAGATCGAGCCTGATATTTCAGTGGAACTAGAGGAGATCATGCTCAAGTGCCTCAAAAAAGACCCGAAAGAAAGATTTGCTGATGCGAGCATTCTTAAGAGGGTCATCCTGCAAGCTTTTCCCCAATTCGGCAAAACCTGTTAAATCCATCACCCATCACTCCAACACTCCGTTGGATCATTATTCCAGAGCACCCGACTTTGTTGGTTGGTATTTCATCAAGAAAGTGGAAATCTCGTACGATCAAGGTTTGCAACCGGAAGGTAAGAATGGTTGGCAGGAAAATTGCTTATGTTGACATTGGCACCCAGCGACATTATCTGTCTAGATCACGGGAGAGGTGAGGACATAACAAACCTCTCACTTGTGGTGGCGGAAGGAGATTCAGATGATGAAAAAGCTACTATTTACTTTACTTACATATATGATGCTGACTGCGGTGGCCTGGGGGCATGATGCAATGTATTTCTATAATCAAGGGGTACAGAGCTCCCTTGCCAATAGAAAGATCGACTACTTCACCAAGGCGCTGCGGTTAGATCCGAATCTGAGTGAGGCTTACGAGAAGCGGGGCTTCCATTACTACTACCAGCGGCGCTTCGACAATGCCATTCAAGATTACACCAGAGCCATTGAGCTGAACCCTGACGATTCGGTTGCCTACCAAATGCGAGGCTTGGCCTATCTGAAGAAGGGAGACTTGGAGGGGGCCACTGACAGCCTCAGCAGGGCCATTGAGTTGGATCCCAAGATGGCCAGCGCCTATGCAGCGAGGGCGGAGGCATATCACCTTAAAGGAATGGCGGAGGAGGCAATCCGCGACGCCACAACAGCAATCCACTCACGGGGCAATGAGAGAACGACCGCCAATGCTTATGCCACCAGGGCAAAAGCTTACCAGCAGTTGGGGTATGAGACTCTTTCCGAGGCTGACTTCAATAAGTCTGTTGAGCTGGACCCCAGATACGTTCTGTATCGCTATTTAGCCAGCACTGCCAGCCTGGAATCCGTCCGCCGAATGGGGCTTTTCGGGATTATTGCCCTACTGTTTGTGGGTATCTTCCAGCTTTCTTTGCGAGCTCCCAGAAAAAAAGGCAGCACTGATTCCACCCATCTTGGATAGCGCTCAGGCGGAAATGGAGGAGAGCTAAAATCCTTCAAAAGCCATACTGGGTGCCGATGTCGCACACCATTATGACCACATCCGTATTGCGGCCTCGAAGATCTTTGACCAAGCCCTCTACCACCGCCTTACTCGAAAACCCTGCCTTGCGAAATACGGCGATGGCGGCCGGAACGCTAAGGGGAAGTTCAGCCCAGAGCTTCTCCAAGCCGAATTCGGCGGCCAATTCTACAATCTCATGTATGAGCAGAGTTCCTAACCCCTTGTCTTGATATTCTGGATCTACTACTACACGTATGGTGCCGATGTGATGTTTCCAGCCGAAGGGAATACGGTGCAGGGAGACATCACCCACAATCCGCTCGCCATCTAAAGCGAGGATCGGGAAAACGTGGCTATAGTCGATGTTTTCGGTCCATGATTTGATGACTGCTTCGTCAGTGACATCGTGGCGCAGGTAGAGTCGTAGTTCTTCGGGAAGTGATTGAAAAAAAGCAATCAGCCCCTTGCGGTCCTCTGCTACCAATGGCCGAAGAAGTACAATAGTGCCTTCCTTGAGCTTGCATTCTTTTTTGTAATCTTTCACCGTAGCGTCCCCCCCTGAACTCGTAACCGTTAAATTGAGAAGTTAATTCAATCACCAGTTTCCAGCCTTTGCGCTAGGTACTCCGGCAGGTGGGCTTCACGGATCTTGTTTTGGGCCGAGTGCACATCGTAAGCAACTGACCTAAAGTGAATGGTTTCCGGCTCATTAGTAAAAACGAGATAGGATGCCTTCCATTGTTTCTGTCGAGGCTGGCCCACGCTCCCCGGATTGATTAGATACATCTGTTCTGCATCCAGTAGCAGATGTTCTTCGGAGAGTTCAAGTTTTGAGACCTTCCCCCGCACATCCCTCTGCCACACGGCACGATGATGGGTATGACCAAAAAAGGCGATCCGCACCCCGGGTGTTTTCTTGCGCATATAGTTGAAAACCTTTTTGGCCTGAAAAAGATAAAAGATATAGGCGTCCGGGTTTTCCGGAGCACCGTGAAAGAGAAGGTAGCGGTCCCACAGCACCTGGGTGTGCTGCAGCCTGTCTAGGAACTGCTTGTGCCCGTTAGACAAGCTTTTGGCCGACCACACTAGGGCTTGATAAGCCAAGATATTGAAATACTCGGCAAATTTCAGTTCGGTGGCAGCCCGGTCATGATTACCCAGAATGCTTATGATTTTTCTCTCCTGCACCAAGTCCACGCATTCTTTTGGATTGGCGTTGTAGCCAACCAAATCACCGAGATTTACAATCAGCGAAATATTGTCTTTCTCTATTTCGTCAAGTACGGCCTTAAGTGCCTCGAGGTTTGAATGTACGTCGGAAATGATCGCAACTCTCATGGGAACTCGATTCTAGATACTGGATTGGATACTAGATACTTGATACTAGATTCTGGAGAAGAGCTCATTGGATGTGGTATCTCTTCATTCCACAATCCGAAATCCCTCAAATAGCTATTCGGGTGCAAGATAGTTGCGGACGCTGCCCAATACGATCCTTGGGATATCGTTGCTGCTGTTTACCCCAAATACTGAGATATTTTGGTTTTTCACTGAGGCCTTGATAAATCGCAGGGCGCCGCTCTTTTTGCCAACGTGGACCGCAGTCACCCGGTTGTGCAGGCAAGAAAACCTGGAGATGGTTTGATCCAAGTTGGTAATTTGCATATCGGTAATCAGAAAAATATCAGCTTCACTCGCCTCGGCCACGCCTGTGACTTCGTCGAGATCCAGAGCTGTTCCACCACCGAAATATCGGCACAGCACCCTGTAAATCAGCGAGCGGCTGCGAGTGAAAGAAAGATATTCCCTGCCTCCGGCGAGAGCGTCGCTAAAGTTGTAAACTGCCACCTCGGCATCATGACGCAGGTAGGTATCTGCCGCACAACCTCCTCCTAACACAGCGTATGACAGGTGGGTGCGGGGATCAACCATACTACCGGAAGAGTCGATTATCACTAAGCAGTTGGGCGTTTTTTCCTTTTTACCGTATATTTGTCCCTCCCTTCTTTGCCAGATTTGGGTAATTCCGGGAAGGTACTTACCGAAACTGCACCATGGGTCCAAATCCTGGAAGGGCTGGCACACCTCCCAGGGTCGATGGGAGTGGGGGTGGAGGTGCCCTGAGCCTTTCATGTCCTTCTTGCGCAGAGGCAGGGCATAGTTTTCAGCCAATTTCATGTAATACAGCCGATTGGCATCCACTGGGCTGCCCGCACCGTGCCCCATGCCCTCGTCTACATCCTGATTCACCACTTCAAGCTCGGTTTGCAGATCCTCTAATACATCGGCGAATTGTTCGGGTGACTCGGCCTCCAAGGCAAACTCTCGCAGGGCTTGTTCTATTTCCTCTGGTGCATATTGTTGGAATCCATGCTTCCCCATTCGAGTATGTTCATCCGGAATAGTGGAATCAGATTCCTCGAGGAGCGGACGGATTCCGCGGATGAATCGGCTCAGACTCGCCATCCATCGACGCTTGTCAAGATAGGGAATAGTTGCGAGCCGGCCTACTGTTTCGTCCTCCCTTGGGCAACCCAGGTCTACTCCCCAGATTATCTGATAGAGAGAGCAAATTAGCTCTTCAAGTCCTGTGCGTACGCCGCTTTTGTAGAGCAGAGGCAGGGAACTCTGCCTCTCTTTGACCGCGTGGGTGTCGGCTACTATGTCCATGAAAAGGTCAGTGGCTTTGCGGGCCAAGTCGCCTTCGCCAAGAATTTCTTTGGCGCGGGCGTAAAATCTTAGATGGGTGGATAGGTCCCAGGGACAGCAGGTGTAATGGCTAATACCGTGGTCGAGCAGCGCCTCCAGAACCGTTGCCGCTGGAAGAATACTCGACATAGCCCTGATATATTCAAGGTTGAGGATAATCTGTTTGTTGCGCATCTCCATGGCCACGGGAGAGTGATTGCTGTCGAACCGGGGCATGGGGATTTCTGGAAAGAAATGTCGACGGCGGACTTCAGGCCAAAGCTGTTTCAGCAGCTCCTGCAACTCTTCCAGCTCTTCTGGCATTGATTCTTGCTCTTCCCCAAGGGCCATTTATTAGAATTCTATTTGAGGTGGTAGTGCCTACTGTTTAGTGCCTAGGGCAGTGCGTCCCCTGCCACCGGTTCACCGCCTTGATAGATACGGCCGGCAGTCATGCGTCCCAGACCCCGGATGCGGCTGCCGACCCAAATCTCTCCGCCCTGCATCCACTCACCAGTATTGCGGCCGCAATGCTGGTGAATGGTGATCTTGCCGTCTGTCATGCCCGCACCGGTCCAATCTCCCGTAGAGCCGGTTACGCTGATATCGCCGCCTTGCAGGGCGGAACCGGTGAAGTTGCCGGCATCACCCTCAATGCGCAGAGATTTTCCATAAGGCAACCGATAGCCGAGAAAATGTAAAGTTCGCTGCATTTCTCCCAATCGGAGGACGATCTGATCTTCGGGGGTGTGATTGCACAAAGCAGCAACATATATTCCAGCTGGCCCGGAAATCAGATAGGGAATGTCAGACCCGCTGTCCAGTACGTAACAGAAATCCTCAATGCTGTGGGCATCGTAGTCTATATCCTGAATTACTTCGGTGGCTGTCTTATATGCCTCGATCACTCTGTTATGTTCTACGAACCAGACAAGGCTCTTGAGTTCCTGTTCGACTAACTTCCCATAGCCGCTCGCAAGTTCTCCGATGACTTGATCATGGGCGGCTGCCAGTCGGTCCAGAGGTAAGCCCCTGGCTTTTGAAAGAAAATCTTTGAAGTCTTCAAATGGGTTAAACACTTACCCCTCCAGGTTAAGGTCTTTGCGAATTTCAGCATAAATCGGGTGGTCACCGGCAACAGCTTCCAATGATTCACCCTGGAAGATGCGGTATCCGGTGGCCAGAGCAGCTTTTATGTGTTCAGCCTGCTCGCTGTATCGCTGAAAGACCTCGTTGATGGCTTGGCGGGCCAGATGAATTTGCAAAGGGTCATTGCGACGGTCTTTCTCCAACAAAGAGAGGTGCGCATCCGTCCATTGAGCCCTATGGGCCAAACAGTAAGGACCAACGGCACGCATTTGTTCGACTCCCACTAGAGAGGCTTCAGTAAACCAGGCCAGGGCCTTGGCGTAGTTTGCTAGGGAGACGGGCAAGCGGTTGGAGGCGCAGTTTCGCAGCCGGTGGCATAGATAGCCAGTGTAGTGGCAGCCCTCTTCACACACTTCGTTTGAACGTTTTTGTCCGTGACGATCGCAAAAAGAGAGTTCAGCAAGAAGCATCCTGGTATAAGCATTGGCGTCCTGGTCCAACTCTATGGCAGAAATTTCTTTCCGCACCTTTTTCCTACTGGAGCGGTCCAGAGTATCAAGTTGGAGAGATTCTTTCAGGTGGGCAGCAAATTCTGCAGAAATGGCGGCGATATGGGACTCTTTCTCATTAGTTGCTTGCCGCTTTTTTAATCCCTCTTGGAGTTTCCGTTCCAGATCCGGATGACGCAGCAGTCTTTCCTTTTCCTGTTTCTGGCTGATCATAAAAGCATAACTGGGACCGGGATATCTCGACTCAACCAAGACATCAAAGCGGTCC
Source organism: uncultured delta proteobacterium (assembly GCA_963712115.1). Taxonomy (GTDB): domain Bacteria; phylum Desulfobacterota; class Syntrophobacteria; order BM002; family BM002; genus BM002. The sequence continues at coordinate 13,243 of CAVQGX010000061.1, forward strand.
AACAATGGTGCAATGATGGTGTTGGTTCCCTGATCCTGGTAATTGGCGGTGGCAAACAGACAGTACTCGGCATTGAGAACCATCTCGTTGAGATATTCCCAATTCCCCCGGTCAACCCCATCTAGTATCATACTCTGTTTGGTCTCGGGCAGCCGGTTAATTTCGTCAACAATTTTGACCGGAAGTTGAACAAAGTAGGACCAGACTACCTCTTCCTGCCCCTTATTAAGTTTGCCAAGATCGGGTCTGCCGATTATTTTTTCCTCCGTTTGCTCTGGATGTCCTGAGACCTCGCTGGCCCAAACGGTGCCTACAGGGAGTTGATACACCAGGGAGCTAACATATTCCGCCGCAGTGGTTTTCCCGAGGCCGGGTTCCCCCATGATCAGGGCCTTACCGCCAGTCAAAGCAGTGAGCAGGGTGAAGAGCAGGGTGGAATTAAACTGCTCTCCCCCTATCTGAACATCTGGACGGGTGAAGTAAAGGTGCGATTGGATAAAGTCGTAGAGTTGCCTTACCGTATGTCGATATTTTCCGTTTTCCATAACCAAGCTCTCCTTTATTCTACCTAATATATCCTCTCACTTGGCGTAAGTAAACAATAAGGCAAAGGCATAGAGCATAGGGAAATACGGCTGGCAGCGGACAGCTTGCAGCAGGCAGCATATTACTAGGCACTAAGCAGTAGGCACTAGGCACCAAATTATTTAAGAATTCAGGAGTTAGAATCCAGAATCCAGGAGAAAAAAACACCAAGAGTGTTCTTCCATTCTGACTACTAGCACCTGGCTCCTTGAGTCTTTGCGATTTGAACGGTTTACCGTTCACCGTTTACGACTGGAACGATTTGAACGACTTGAACAACCTGACTAATTACCTAATCGACCAATTGACTAATTGACGCTCTGCGCTTGGCGCTCTGTGCTCTGCGTGAAAACTGAATTGACAGTGGAACAGCTATTGCAGTACTTATGGTAGATAATTCATTTTTTCCAGATTCTTCCAGCTTAGAGTAATGAGAATTGCAAGGGGGTTTAGATGAAGGTTCGAGACATTATGGTGACGGAAGTAGTAACCCTGCACGTTGACGAAGAGCTATCCTTGGCGAGCGACATCATGAATTTGGCCCGAATTCGCCATCTTCCCATTGTAGAAGGAGAAAAGTTGGTGGGAATTATCAGCCAGCGCGATCTATTCAGGGCCTCTTTGGCCTCAGTAATGGGTTTCGACTATGCTGAAACTCGAGACCATCTCAAGACCGTTTCTATAAGAGATGCTATGGTAAAAAAAGTGATCACCGTCACACCGGACACGGACATCGTAAAGGCGGGAAGGATGATGTTGGATAGAAAGTTTGGCTGTCTGCCCGTTGTGGAGGATGACCGTCTGGTCGGAATGGTGACCGAAACAGACATTCTTCGCTGCTTCCTTTTGCACTACGAGGATTGCGTGGCAGATAAATGATCTTTAAATCACCAAGGGGGGAAGAGCTAGTTTCTGTCAAGTGAAGAGAAGAAGGACTCAAGCTGCAGGTAATCTAGCTTTAAACTCCTCCAAGGCGACCTGCTCCAGATAATGGTTGTCTAGGTCTGATATTTCTGTGAATTTAACCCCAATGATACGTGGCCGGTTGGCCTTGTCTTTACTATCTGACCATATTACGACTGCTGCCACTTCCATGGGCTCCCGGTCAGGGGGTTCGATAATCATGTGAAGAGGTTCGTTAAGCTCTAAATACTTCTCACAGCGGATATGAGCACCGCCAGCGCTTATATCTCTGGTTTTCCCCTCCACCAATCCTCTTGTCGTCTTTAATCTCACAGGCCATTCAACTTTTATTCTAAAAGATAAACGTCTCTGCTCGCCAATTCGAAATGCTTCCACCTCAAATCTCCTCTCACTTTTCTTTTGATTGGTAGGTGACGCATATACGTCAGTTAGTGCCGTAAAGGAATGCCAATATTGAGCCAAATGTTGCTGCGAGGTTGCCTGTAAAATGAAATTAATTTTATAAGTGATCCCAATAATTTCTCCTTGTTCATGAATATCGCCCGGCTGCCAAATCCTCCTCTCTACATCGGCTATGGTGATCGAATATGCAAAAAATTAGCCATCTTATATACTTCAGGAGCTTCCCCAAGAAAGGATGCTTGATCTCTGTGAACTGGGAACTTAGCCAAGTTTGCGGCCTATTTGTAATGAAGAAAAAGGGTGGCCAGAGGGGTCCCCCAACCACTGGTGCAGAAGTGGCACCGATCTTCCACACTACTCAAACAGCTCTATGCAGAGGCTGTAGCATTTGCCAAGTGCTTTGTTGCACTCAGAGACGCAGGCAATCTGTTCACTTTTGGTTCCTTGGCAAGCCATTTTACAGTCATAGTCTTTCTGGCGACATTCGATTGCGCAGCGTTGTCCTGAGATAGTTGAGAACTGAGGTGGGGCGGGAAGGGGATGTTCTGGTCCGTGGGCGCAAGCGGTTGCCACCAGGATAGAGAAAAGCAGCATAAGTCTTTTCATAACTGGCTCCATAACATATTAGTTAGTTTTTTCTCAAATGGCCTTTGCCGGAAACCTGGACGGATTTAGTTGTCATCCAGGTTAAGCAATATATGCTCATTTTTTTGGTATTCAGAGTTGTGTTGGTTGACTGCCTTGGCGATAAATCTCTGGTTATCTTCAGAGATGTCCAGAAAACGGACCCCCATTCCTCTGGGTGTGATGTGATCATCAGGTCCGTATTTGTTTGACCAGACCACTTCAGCCTTGACTCCAATATCCTGATCCGGGGCAGTGATGACCATCTCAAAGACCTCGTTTAATCTGAGTGGTCTTCTACACCCTATGAAAACACCAGTGGAGCTGATATTTAGGGTCACGCCCTCTATTACACCCGTAGACTTCTGAACGATTACCGGCCATTTAATTTTCGCTCTGGGAGCTATTCGTTGCTCGTCTTTAAGCATTTTCTGCCTCCCCCCTTGAGGTCACCCCTTAGGGTTGAGTAAAAATGCAGGAAATATGCCACAGGTATTTCAGCGAAAGGATTGAAGGTGCGGGGAGACGCTGGGTGAAAGAGTAGGCGGAAGTTATGGGGGAATCGAGATTACTGGTGCCTGGGGCGGGAGT
>CAVQGX010000062.1:0-32426 GCA_963712115.1 uncultured delta proteobacterium
AGTGAGCGGTAAGCGGAAGGCTCCGGCGAGACGAGGATTTAAACGCGGAAGTCGGAACGCGGAACGTGGAATTCTTTTGTGCTAGTGGCCAACTGACTAAACCGACCAACTGGCTAACCGGCAAAAAAGAAGGATAATTTGGCCCGACCCCGGTTCAGTATTTTACGTTCATACCTCATCATATACATGTTGTTGACAAGTGATTTGTCCGGTTCATTTTGACAAATGAAATGTCCGCTCCATAGTTTTCAGTCCTCCCCCTGTTACCATGACGAGGCTTTAGCAACGGGGATACGGTTGGATGCCTGGAGTTCAGTGCTGTGAGTTACTTGTTTTGGTACCGGCTTTCCTTTGGCATTGTAGCGACCCAGCAATCTAGTACCCCACCAGACAGTGTGTGTATTATCGAGGTGTTTTCGCACAATAACACGTAAGCCTGCACAGGAGGCTCTTCCTGGCTGTTTGTCTATTTGGAGTCGCACCTTGTTCATGACCACAGTATTGTCTTTAGCGACAGTGCGACCTTCTTCGAGACAGAGAATTTGGTTGAGGTTAGCGTTGCCAGCAGTGACAAAAGCACTTTGTGGGAGAGCTGGCTCTCTTTTGAATTCTTGATTGTACTGAGGCAAAAAGCGCTGACGCAGATACCGATTTGCCCCTTTGATGGTGGAGATTCTAGCGATTCGCAACTCATTAACCAACCGATCCTGTAGGGTGCGATTGATGCGCTCACTTCGTCCTCGTGCTTGCGGCGAGTAGGAGGGAATATGCTCTACGCCGAGACGAGCCAAACAGCGTCCAACTTGGGTGAGGTTTTCCTTGTCCACCCGACCTCCTGCCTTGGGAGTATGGAAGGCCCAGCTGGCCCGATCGGTATACAGTGCCATGGGGATCCCGTAGGTTTCTGTGACCTCGCCCAGGGCTGTCATCACCGCCCAGGTGGACTCTTTTTTCCACAGCTGGGCATACAGAAGACCGTTGGTGGCGTCATCGACTACGGTAATCATCGTTTGGTATTGCTCTGCGTTTCGGGCCAACCACCTATGACGGCTGCCATCCAGATGGAGCATTTCTCCAAACAGGGCCCGGCGCTCTCGTCTTTTGCGGTGTCTGCCGCGTTTACGTCTTTTTTTGACTAGGCCTGCTTCCTGGAGTGCTTTTTTGACAAAGCTGTATGAAAGGCTTACTTCATGTTCTCTGCGTGCAATCCCATGGAAATGGCGGACATTAAAGCCCTGATATCGCTCGCGGTAGAGGCGAAGTACCTTCTCAACCTCTGCCACCGGTGCCCGACGGGGCGAGGGTTTTCCTGCACGACGGTCCAAAAGACCGTCATAGCCATAGAGCTCGTAGCGCCCTCTCCAACGCCTCAAACTACGTGGGCTTATCGCCAAAATGTCAGCTGCTTGTGTCCACTTCAACTGTCCGCTCATCGCTCTAAGGATCACTTCTTGAATCTTCATTGCCCGCTCCAGCGCGGATGGCCCGTACAGTTTCATAGGCAACCCTCCTCGGTTACCTTTGTACAGCCTTCCGCCGAAAAGCGGACATTTCATTTGTTAAAATATGCGGTCACATTATGTACCAACTACACTGCACTGGCAGAAACGTTGACAAATCTAAGTTATTAATCTAAAATTCTGCTCTCCCTTACCAAGGGCGTTTTCCAAGATGTGAGCTATCCCTCTTCTACCCCACTCCAAAGAGGGCAATCCACCAATTTACCTGCTCAAGGGCATGGCACAAAAACGGCGACCTCAAACTGTCCAGGTTGGTAAAATAAAACCTGCAGTTTGGGTGGCACAATGAATTATTATATCTCTAGTCGGAGCAGTGCAGCAGAGCAGGGGTTTTACTGGCCAAGGAGAGAACTAAGATGGAGCAAAGGTTTGATATTGAGACTTTGCAGAAAGAGTTGCCTTTTTACAAGATCAGGCTAGAGCAGTCCAAGAAGAGAGAATTTAATTGGAAGAGAGAATGGGACAGGTTTGATGCCAAGAACATTTTCAACTTTGACATCTCCTCTATCTCAAAAAGAAACCTCGAGCAAATGCAGAGTCGCGAGGAGGTTTTGTTAGACGGCAATCATGCAGCGCTTTCTGTGTTTGAAAGGGTTGTAGATGGACTTTGCGGCTATCCCATAACGCCTTCAACGGCCATTGCCGAGGATTTTGCCAAGGCTGCCGCCGATGGCAAGAAGAACCTTTTCGGCCGAGAACTGATGTATTTCCAGCCAAGTGACGAGCTGTCAGCTATTGCGGCAGTAGAGGCCATGGCTTGCCAAGGGGGCCGCTACTCTGACAATACGTCGTCCCAAGGATTGGTGCTCAAGACGAAAAATCTATTCTCTGTGGCGGGAAAGCGACTGCCGGTGGTTATGACCGTCATGGCCCGCGAGGTAAATAAAGGCTCCCTGAGCATACACTGTGGTCACACAGATTTCTACGGTGTGCGTAATGCCGGATGGGCACAACTTGTATCGGCTGACAATCAAGAACTGCACGATCTTATGGCCGTGGCTTTCAAAGTAGCAGAGACCAGACAGGTGATGCTCCCCTGTATGGTCATTGGGGACGGTTTTATCAAGAGCCATGCCCTGGAAAACATCAAACTGCTCTCTGATTCTTTTCTCAAGTATTTTGTGGGCTCGGCAAACCGTTTGTATCAGCCCGACTTTGAGCAAAGATACCTTTCTGGCACTTTTACCGACATGGACCTAACCATGGAAGGGCAGGTGGCACAGGACCTGGCTTACAGGTTCATCAAGAGGTGTTTTGTTGCGGCCATGGAAATGATGAACCAGATTTTGGATACCAACCACAAGGTAGTGGAATGTTACCGCACCGAAGATGCCGACATGGTCGTTCTGATCATGGGTTCGGCGGCCGGTGTGGTCAAAGACGTGGTGGATCACTATCGAAACACCAAGGGCTGGAAAGTAGGTTTGGTGCGACCTGTTCTCTTTACTCCTCCCTGCTATGAAGAGCTTGCCTACGGTGTGCGCAATGCCAAGATTGTTACTGTACTTGAACGCAGTGGAACGGCCCACAATCAGCTACTCATGGCCGACATCCAGGCCGCTCTGCAAGTTTCCAATAGGGCCGGCCGCGAAGGCAAGAAAGAACACCGAACTTATGGTCGCCATGATATGCCCACACTCCTGCACGGAGTTTACGGTCTGGGAAGTAAGGACTTCAACAAATATGATGCGGCTGCAGTAATAGAGAATATGAAAGCGTGTCTTGCTGGAAAGCGGGGCCGGTTCCACCGGGATTTCTTTGCCGGCATTGAAGGCCCTTATACTCTGAAACCGGTTGAACTCCCTGATTATCAGGAACGGGAACTGGGTATGACCTTTATTGGCATTGGCGCCGAAGGAGTGAAAACAGCCTTAGAGACAGCCGCCTTGGTCTACTCGCAAGACAAAGGAGAGGGCTGCAAATATATCCAGTCAGGGGCACGGTATGGTGCAGCACGTAAAGGGGCTGCTGTTTTCATGAACATGCGGATAAGCAACCACCCCATTCGCAACAGCTCGCAACTTAGCGAGCACGATGTATTGGCTTTTTTCAACGAGAAGTTTGCCTCTGGACACATCCTGCAGGAGAATGCGGCAGGTTTAAAGCCACAAGGGCTGTTTGTAATCAATAGCCCCAGAAGCACCGAGGAGATCTTGGCCTCTTTTCCTCCCCAGGTACAGAAACTAATCGAAGATCGAAAAGTCAAACTTGTAGCCATAGATGCAACCAGGGCAGCCCTCCAGCATTTGAATCGCAATCTGCCGGGCGCTGCCATGCTGGGCCTAATCAATAAAGAAAGAAACATTCTGCCGGAGGACGAGTTTGAGAGCCGCTTGAAAAGCGTTTTTGAAGAAAAAATGGGAGTAAAAAAGGGAAAAGAAGTAATTGAGTCCAACATTGCTCTTCTCAGGCATGGAGCATCCCTTGTAGCCACCGGTTCTTCCTCCGAAGTTGCTCTTGATACAACTTGCGTTCCCTATGATGTGGCTGAGCCGGAAAACTTTGGACAGAAGCGCAGGGCAGCTGGACTTCCTGTTTCACTCACCGAAAAGGACGAAATGGGTACCATCAAGCCGGTAACCCTCTCGAAGAACTACCAGCAGATCTTCTATGACAATATAGTCCAGCCCATCGTTGAAGGGAAAAAGGTCCCCTGGGATAGGTTTCTCTCTGTGGTACCTGCTGCCACAAGCAGATACAGGGATATGAGTCACATAGGAAGCCAGCTTCCGGTCTACGATTCAGCAAAATGCACCGCCTGTGGTCTGTGCGCTGCTTCATGCCCAGACTCGGCACTCTATGCGACAATTACTGATCACCCCATTCCAGATGGTGCCAAACCTTATTTCCGGGTATTCAAAAAACCGCCCAAGGGAATCCCCTGGGAAAGGTTCGCCATGAACATAAACGTTATTCCCGGAGCCTGTAAAGGCTGCGCCATCTGTGCCCAGGTGTGCCCAGTCGATGCCATGAAAATGGTGGACAAGCTTCATGCTAGCGAAGTTGATTTTCTCCCTGACAAATACAGGGATTTAGACAAGACTCTTGAGGCAGCTCCTTATGTGAACCAGATGGCTATCAACCAGCAGGTGCTTTTCGTTTTCTCGAAACTGTACCCGGGCAGACATACCCTGTGTCCTGGTTGCAGTGAGGGGACCATTGGCCTGTTGACTTTCTTTGCGGCCGAATCCCTCCGTAACAACCCCCAAGGGATCGCAACATTCTATCAGGGAATAAAGGTTCTATCCGAACAGAGCCGACGAGCCATCGATCACATGCTGGATTACGGCTTCAACATTTACACTATTACCGCCACCGGTTGCAGTGAAGTCTCGGAACTGGCAAATCCTTTCAATGACCGCATTTATCAGGCAGGCCACTACGGCTTCGGCACAGCTTCAGCTGCAGCGCTTGGGGCCAAATTCAGTCTGGACCAGGCTTATATCAGTGGTTTTAGTAATGTGCTGAGCAAGATAATCGTCTTTGCCGGCGATGGTGCCATTTATGATATAGGCAATGGGCCCTTCAACTATGCTCTTGGCGAAAATTATGACATCACCTGGATAATCTATAACAATGAAGGCTATATGAACACGGGGGCTCAGAAATCCGGCGCCACGCGTTACGGCTGTGACCGTTCCACCTCTCCCATAGGCCAAAAGTACGGCGGCAAGAACACTCTGCATCGGAGGATTATCAGCCAGGCCATGGGAATTTCCCATGTCTATGCTGCCAAACTGAGCATTGATAATCCTTTTTACGCCATCAAAATCTTAAAGGAGGCTATTGCCTATAGTGGACCATCAGTGGTGGAATTTTTCTCAGTGTGTCCGCAGGGCCACCAGACCAATGACTGGGCCGGTCCCTTACTATCAAGGATGATGGTGGAATCGAGAAAATGGCAGGTGGCAGTGCGAAGGCCATTTCAGCGGTTGGACATTTCGGCTAACCCAGAGCCAGAGGCCATTTATCCAAGCGAAGGGCGATCTTTTAAGAAAAAGATCAAACGGGAGCCGGCAACCTTTTACGATGTGGTTAGTATGTTGGGGCAGTACAACCGCCACATAAAGACCCATGAAGGTGAAGATATTCCTGAAATAGTCCTGGTCAATGAGACAGTGAGCCTATTTAGGTGGCTCAGAAATCAGTATCAGGCTGGATACCGTGACACTATGCCTACTGAGGAGGTAGTGGAACGGATGGTAGCAGAACGCTACAAGTTCTAACAAACTCGGAATTCGGTGCGGGGAACGCGGATCTCGTCTTTTGCATTCCGCCTTCCCCGTTCCCCGTTCTGCGGTAATCATTTCTATGCACATCCCAGCTCTAATAAAAGTTCTTTGCTGCTTTGGTCTAATCCTGGCCTTGAATCGCTTGCGACTGCACCTCAGCATCTGTCTATTAATTGGGACTGTAGCAGTGGGATTTTGGATGGGGCAGTCGCCGGTACAGATCGGTCACGGTTTGGCAGTAAGTTTTACCAGCATGGAGACCTTGCAACTGGTGGCGATAATTTGTCTCATTCTCGTGGTAAGTCAATTGATGAAGGTCTCTGGCCAACTGGACCGCATTGTTAAGAACTTCGTTGCCATGGTTAAAAATGCCTCCACTGTAAGTGTAGTCATGCCCGCTCTTATTGGGCTTTTGCCCATGCCCGGCGGTGCTCTCTTTTCAGCCCCTATGGTAGAAACGGCTGTAACTGGATGCTCCCTGTCACAGGATCGAAAAACGGCGGTTAATTACTGGTTTCGTCATATCTGGGAATTCTGGTGGCCACTTTATCCTGGCGTGGTTTTGGCGGTAAGTCTACTGCAGGTGGAAATGTGGCGCTTCATTCTGATCCAGGCCCCGCTCACCCTCATCTCCGTAGGGGCGGGGAGTATCTTCCTCCTACGACCTCTCCGTGGGAATGGCAATAGAGATAACCATGGAAACAGGGGAGTACAGGTTTTAGCTCCATTTTTGTGGGAGGTTATGCCGATTTTGCTGGTGGTCGGTTGTATCGTGTTCCTGGCCTTGTTACGGAACTGCCTCCTATGGGCTGGGGTAAGGGTCAATCTTCCTACCTCCTTGCCCCTCCTCCTCGGACTGCTGACTTGCTCGATTTGGGTCATGTGGACAAATAGGCTCCGCCTGCAGGATCTATGGAAAGCTGTAATGAATCGTAACACCCTGCCCATGCTTCTCCTCATTTTTGGCATTATGGCCTTCAAGGGAGCCCTAATAGACAGCCAGGCCGTTTTGCAGATCAGAGAGGAAATGGTCCAATACCAGATTCCATTTCTCATGGTCGTCATGGGCATGCCCTTTGTTTCCGGTCTTATCACCGGTATTGCCGTTGGTTTTGTGGGTGCAACATTCCCTCTTCTGGTACCCCTCTTTGCGGGACTTTCACCCCTTGACTTTCTACTGCATGCCTCACTCGCCTATGTTTCAGGCTACGTGGGCATGATGCTGTCGCCTGTTCACCTCTGCCTGCTAGTCACCAAGGACTATTTCAAGGCCAGCCTGGCGGCCAGTTATCGGCATATATATAAGCCAGCGGTGGCCTTGATGCTGACCTGGATGGTGGTCTTGGGCCTGATCCACTCCCTGTAATAAGTCCCAGTTACAATGGCGTCGCACAAGAGAATTAGTAACTAGGCACTAATCACTAGGCACCAAATTAATGATCAAATTACTATGCGTATGGTCTCGGACCCGCGGCTAGCCACCCACCGAATTTAGGTAGATTTTTTGGTCTGGAATTTGCAGAGAATTTTATAGCCATTTCCTTGCTCCCATATTCTTAGCTCGGGAGTAGGGCAGGGAGTGGACAGGTCTGCAAATGGACACTGATTGATTTTAAGGGGATATTCTCTTGGCATCGGTTGAGGAAAAAAAGTCGGATACCTTGAAATCCAGCCCAAATGAAGAGGAATGGCAGGCTGCAGAAAAGGTTCTCACCAGTTTGCAACTCGCCCGGAAGAACTATTCCCTCTATCCCGAAAACCATGTCAATTGTGAGAGGGCTCAAGAGCAATTTTGGTTGCAGCTTGATAACTACCTAAGATCCTATGGTAATCTGCGGTTCGATCTGGCAAAAGACAAACTTCTCTTCCAGGGGGAGGTGATCCTCTCAGAGCCCCCGGAGGAAGGCAACCTGCCTTTTACCCTGTTCCGGGATGGAATCCAGTGGCTGGAACTGCAGAAAGGGATTGACTCAGAAGAGGTAGAACAGTTCCTGCGGCTTCTCAACAAGTACCGTATTCTATCAGATGAGCCTGAGGGTGACCTAGTAACAGCTCTTTGGGAGGCGAGATTTCCCCACATTCAGTATTACGTTGCAGACATGTTCTGGGGGGCTGAACCGGAGCTTGACCTCACGGCTTCTCCTGCTGCCGAAGATGCAGAGTTGTTGGAGGAAGAAAAGGAAAAGGGTCCGAAGTCAGAGTGCTTTCCTCCAATAGAGCCGGCCGCACTTAAGATGACGCCGGAGGAAGAGGCTGAACTTCGGGAGATGGTTCGCACGGAGGAGAAGCGCGATCCAGTATCCGAATATTTGGATATCCTCTTGGACAGCCTTCTGGAGCTGAGAGAAAAAGAGAATTTTGTCCCGATTCTCGAATCACTGGAGGAGGTATTCCACGATCTTCTTGCTCGAAAACACTTCGAGACCGCCCTGAAGATTCTCAAAAGCCTAAACTACGTTCGCAAAACCTGTGCGACCGAAACAACTTGGGCTCTGCCGCTAATTGACAATTTCTTTCTAACTGCCTCAAGTGCTAAATCCCTCCGGCCTCTACAAACAGCCTGGCTGGACATGGATACAGAGGAGATAGGTCAAATCAAGCAGATCCTAGTTCTTCTTCAACCTGAAGCCATCCAAACTCTAGGTGGAATGCTGCTCGAAACTAGTTCTTTGGGGCTGCAAAAAATGCTTCTGGAAGTAATCCTTGTTCTTGCCCACCGAGATCTTAAGCCCCTGGAGGCCATGCTGGGTAGGCCGGAGGAAGAGTTGGTACAAAAACTTGTGTATGTGCTGGGCCGCATAGATGGTGAAAGGTCCACACAAATTCTAGAAAGGATGGTTCGCCATCCTTCGGCAAAAGTTCGCCATGAGGCCCTAAAGCCCCTGTTGACTAAGGGGTTCACAGAGATCAAAGGGCTCTTCCATCTCATTGAGGACAAGAACGATGCTATTCGCCGCTTAATTTTACGCCACATGTCTCAGGATAGAAACACAGTCACAGAGACTCTCCTACTGGAGTACCTCGAGGAGGGTAAGCTAAATCGGTCCGATGACGAGCACATCATTGCGTGCTTCAGGACCCTTGGAAGGTGCGGATCACCACGTTCGATTCCCTTTCTGAGAAAAACCCTTCTCGGTCGTGCTTGGCTGCCAGGTTTCCGGAAGCTGTCATATAGACAGGGTGCAGCCTTTGCCTTGCAGTCCATGGGGATGGAGGAGGCTCAGAAGGTGCTGGAAGAGGCCAGTAAGAGCCTTTTCCCAGGTGTGAGGGGTATTGCCCGAAAGATAATTGAGGAGCAGAGAAAGCAAAGAAAGGGGTAAAACTTGTCGGATCAACAGGCAGAACTGAGCGTGTTGGGAGCAAGGTTTATCAAGGCCTTCCATCACATGATCAGTACAGTCAAAATACATCAAGATAACAACCAGTTAATAAAGGACTCCATCAAGCATTTTGCCAAGGCCCTCTCGGAGATTTCTGGTGGTATGGAGCTGGAAGTCCTTCTTTGGCGGGGAAGGTTTTTCATCCAAGGCGAAAAGCTCTATTACCGTAAGGAAAGTTTCGCCTTGATCAACGAGATGATGGACTACTTTCCCCAGCGCGGCCTCCGTGGGTTAATTTTCCATCCAACCTTCAAGGAGGGCACACTTAAGGAGTTCGTCATTTTTGCTCGGCTGCTTAATGAGTCGGCTGGGCGCGATGATCCCCCAAATTGGCTTGATAAACAATTTAAAGCTCACGAACTCATGTGGGTAGAGATTCTCAAGGAAATGGACGAGGATCCTCCGGAACTTGAATTAAAAAAGAAGGAACAGGCTCGACAAAGCTACATGCACTCCATGGTTGCAGTCAAAGAGGTGGCTCAGAAAGTTTCCCAGCGAAGCGTTGCTGGAATTCGCAAGGCGAGACGTCTGGCCCAAACCATGGTGGATCTGGTCCTTGACGATGAGTCTCTCATGCTGGGCTTAACCACAATCCGCGACTACGACGATTATACCTATACCCACTCGGTAAATGTGGCATTGCTAGCCATGGCCTTGGGCAAACGGATCGGTATGTCTCAGATCTTTCTCGAGCAGCTTGGCATCTGTGGGATGTTCCACGATTTAGGCAAGGTAGAGGTGCCCAAGGAGATTCTCCTCAAACCTGATATGCTGAATACTGGCGAGTGGGATCAGATGCGGAAGCATCCGTTGATAGGTGTACACAGAGTGCTCCAACTGCATGCATCCCGTGAGATGAAATCAAGGGCTGCCCTCGGACCTTTTGAACATCACCTCAACTACAATCTAACCGGTTACCCCAAGACCCATTTCGTCAATAAGGTGACTCTATTCGGCAAGATCCTGCGCATAGCGGACACCTACGATGCTCTTACCTCAGAACGCAAATATCGACCTAGAGCCTTCAGCCCGGATGAAGCATTGAGATTGATGTGGAGTAAAGTGGGAGAAGATTATGACCCCATCCTGTTGAAAATTTTTGTCCACATGGTGGGACTTTATCCTGTGGGGACAATACTGAAACTAGATACTGGCGAGATGGGCCTTGTGGTGGATTATCCCAGTGATGATGAAAGAACGCGACCCGAGGTGCTATTGCTGGAAGATGACGGTGAGGGTGGCTTTAAAGGTGGTAAAACCGTAAGTCTCGAGGAGCGGGATGAGAAAACCGGTTCATTCTTGAGGAACGTTTTGGAGTGTCACCATCCGTCCAAGCTTGGACTCCAACCTGCACAATTTTACCTACAAGAAGCCAGCTAAGGATTTTGGATTTCGGATTGTAGATTGCGGATATTAAGAGGCATAGAGCATAGAGCAAAGGGCATAGAGTGAAGGACTTTGAATTTGCCCTATGCTCCATGCTCAGTTCTACTGACTCCTGAATTATGACTCTTTTCTTTGCACTCTTACTGTTGCCCCTTGCATGACTCTGAGATAGACTTAGGATAATTCTTAAATAGATTATTTTTGGAGAGAAAAGGGTGTCTAACTCCGAAAAGACATTCCAGCGCTTACCCCAGTATCAGGGCCTTTTCTACGCCCCTTGCTGCGAAAAAGGTTCGAAAAAACATCCTTGCCCTGATTGCCATTTCTGTCAGGAGTGCTCGCCCTCGCGCTGCCAGGTTTGCAGAGGAACTGGCCGAAAATCTCAAGATAAGCTATCCTTTAAAGAGCAGATTGCCCTCTATGAAAAAATGAACTCCGAAAAATAATCCAAAATCCGCAATTCGAGATTCGCAATTCGAAATCACTTCCCCATGCTCCATGCCCTATGCTCTCAGCCCAATAACTACTTACTCCTCCCCCGGAATGCCTCGGTAGGAGATTCTTCTGGCATTGCCTCGGTTGAGAGCCACAGCACTGCCGAGAACCATAGCCCCTCCCAGCCAAAAGCGCCAAGTCACCGGTTCACCGAGAAAAAATATGCCGAGAATTGAGGTGAAAACCACTTCAGCCATTAAGAAAAGGCCCCCTTCCCAGCTTTTGCAGTAGCGAAATCCCTGATTCATCAGGAGTTGGGCGGCCAAGGACGAGCAGACAATACCCCCTAACATGAGCCATTCAACTGGAACGCTGGGGATCTGAGGATTGGCCACAAAGGGGGGTAATGAGATTATGGAACCGAGGAGACAGAAGTAAAGATAGATGACTACGGGACCGTTTGTCTCCCTTAACTTCTTGATTATGGAGACGGTTAGACCAGCAAAACCGCCGCCCAAAACAGCTAGAGCCTGACCCAAAAGAGCAGTGTGCAGACTAAAATCAAAGAGAATAGCTACTCCACTTAGAGCAGCAATGACAAACAAAATTTCGTCCCGGGTAATAGTCTCCTTGAATATCAGGGGCGAGAAAAAGGCAGAGAAAGCCGGAAAAGAAAAGAAAAGGACTAAGGCAGTGGAAATTGGGATCAAACGAATGGCAGCAACGAGTGCCAGGAAAGCACAACACCCGGTTATTCCTCTGATTACCAAAAGCTTTCGATTTTGAGCAGAGAAGGGATTACCCTTCCAGCCCAAAATAGGTAGTAAAATGGCTAGGCCACAGGCAAATCGATAAAAGGCTATATCCCACACTCGGAAAGATGGCCCTAGAAGCTTGATTAGCCCGTCGAGGACCGCGAAAAGGAAGGCGGCAGCCAGCATCAAAAGAGCACCCGCAGTTGGGGCGGAATTATAGGGGGCTTTGAGGGTTGCCTTGGGACTCATGGGCGCGGAACATTCGGGTCTTTGTGTTTTAGGTCCTCTGCTAAAACCGCACAATCAAGAAAACTGCTGGCGTCAGTTATTTGACAATCTTTCTTGACCCTTATAAATCCTCCCTGCTCCAGGTGCTGCAGGGATTTCCTCACTGTTTCCAATTCTACGCCCACATAATCTATAAGGTCTTGAACGGACAGGTTGCATTCCTTTCCTTGTCTGTGGCAATAGATAATGGCAAAGAGGACCTTCTCCGCCGGGCTCAGAGTGGGATCTTCCACAACCGCTTTAATAACTTCCATATTTTAGCTCCAATGGTTTCACTTTTTACTGAATCTCATAAGGATTCAATCTTAGCATTTTTAGGTTTCCTATTGAAGTGGTGGCGCGCCAAAAAGATGAGGTTGGAGTATTGGAGCCCAGCGATTTTAGATTTTAGAATGCAGATTTCGGATTTAAGAACTAAGAACCTCGCGGGAAGGAATGGATGTAGCCCCAATCTGCAATCAGCAATCTGAAATCATAAGTGATAATTGCTCCAGCTGACTTCCGAGCGAAGGAAAGACTCCTAAAGCTCCCTTGGGGGCAGCCCAAAGTCAGATCCTCCCCCGCAGAGCGGGATCTTCGACGGGCCTGGACTGTTTGGTGATAGTTAAAGAAAATTTTCGTTATCGAAAGAAATATGGTTGAAAAGAGTACAGAGAGGACTTATTTTAACTTTTCATTCTAATATTTAAAATTTTGTAACATTTTTGGGGTTGGAATATAAGCTGACTTTTGTTATATATCTACGGTTTTTTGCCGGGATTTCCTTCGGTATAAGTCAAACCCCGGCTTTTTATTCGCCTTCCCAAGCGTATCCTACAATTCGTTGCGGGGAGATTCATAGGCGGAAATACAACAACAAAACCTATTTATCAGAGGAGGGACGGACAATGCTCTGTCAAACGATCAAAGAAGGCACAGAATGCTTTTTCATGGGCAAGCAAGGATGCACCTACAATGGTGGCGTCTGTTACCCCATCGTCGAATCCTGCCAAGGTTGTGGCAAGTCTATGACCTTATCGCAAGGCGTTTATTGCCAATCCTGCCCAGAGCCTCAAATCAAGTGGAAAAACGGCTCCTGCAATCTCGCCACCCACGTGAAGCTCGGTACCGAGAAGGTTGTGAAGCTGAATCCCTTGAAGGCTTCCAAACGTTCTCGCAGGTAAGCCAGACAACTGGTCTTCAACCAATGGGTGACTAAAGTGCTTAGGCTGGCCTCCATTTAGTCCGGCGAGGGTGAAGTATGCCCTCATGGCCACTAGGCACCCTCAAGTCATTACATTTAGCCTCAGTGCCTTTCTTTATCACTAGGGTCAGGTTCGTCCATCTACGGTCACTTGCCTTCGGCGTCATTCAGGCTGCCGCCCGTCATTAGGCCTCACGGCCGTCATTAAGTTGTTCCAAAGCCACAATGAGAGTTGACTAGACAGCGTAGCCTTAATGACCATAAATGACGCCGCAGGCATATTGACAGCGTAGCGTACTGACGACCACTTTCAGTGGCCAAATGACTACGAGTGGCGGCGACGCCAAATGACCCGGTGAAACTTCAGCGCCAATCCAACAATCCTCTAATTCCAGCATCTAGAAGAGCGCCACTCCCTTGACTTGCCCATAGCAATGGGGCATAGTCCAAGCATCTCTGGTTAGCATCTGTAAATCCATATCTCTCCTCGCAGCAATAAGGAGCGCAAGTGATTAGCCCCGATCTGTTACAGGATATCGAGGTCGTAGGAGAGGAAACTGGTGAACCGGTGTCACCTTTTGTGCGGCTTCGCAGGTTACAGCTAAGACATCGTTACAAAGACGATCTCTATTCTCAATCCTATACCTTCGATATTGTTGAGGGTCCTTTTGCTGATGCAGTGGCAATTGCTCTCTACCACATCGACAGTAGAGGGAAGGTATGGGTTGGCCTTCGGCGTGGGGTTAGGCCTTCAATATACCTAAGGAAGGACAATCCGGCTAAGGCTTTTCTGGACGCTCTGCCACGTCTAACTTACCTGGAGTTGGTGGCAGGGGGAATCGAGTATGATGATCTGGACAGCATTGGCATCAACGGCAGGGCCGCACTTGAAGTCATGGAAGAGGCCGGATATGAGGTAAAGGCTGAAGAACTGGTCAGCCTCGGTGGGGGCACTTTTTCATCTCCAGGTTTCGGCATGGAGAAAATATATTATCGGGCGGTAAAGGTGGATCCTCTTGAGGGAATGGAGCCGGGAGGTGACGGCCATCCCCTGGAAGAGGTAGGCGATTTTCAGTTTCATGAACTTTCCCAGGCGATTTCCTGGTGTCGCAGTGGCGAGATAGAGGACGCCAAGACAGAGATAGGCCTGTACAGGTTGGCAAATTATCTCGGCTACCATCCCGAATTTGGTCTTTGGCGGAAGGAGTTGCCGCCTGACCTGCGTCAGAGGGTTCGCTCTCTAGGGCTTGGTCCTGGTCAATCTGAAAGGACATGAATATGGGTTTGGTGACCGCAGCGCTGATCAGAGACGAAGATAAGATCTTAATCGCCCAGAGGGGTAGGAACATGCGCTTTGGCTGGAAGTGGGAATTCCCTGGGGGTAAGGTAAGAGTGGATGAGACTCCTGAGGACTGCTTGCAGCGCGAGATCAAAGAGGAACTCAACCTAGAGATCCAGGTCGAAAAGCACTTTTGCACAACACATCACCAATATCCTGACTTCAACATCGAGCTGATCGCCTTCTGGTGCTCGATTGTAGGCGGCAAACTGAAATTGGCAGAACATGAACAGGTGCGTTGGGTGACTGTCCAGGAGATGAATCAATACAATTTTGTGGAGGCAGATCTGAACCTCATCACTGCCCTAGAAGAAATTCGGATATAGTTCCCGGAGCACTGAGTGAAGTCCGAAACGGACGAGTAACACCATCTCAGTTAGACGACAGAGGAAGTTTTGAGCCATGAAAAAGAGAATTTCACCCTTGCTGGGGGCTAAAGAGGAACTTACCAAACGGGAAGCAAGTGTGCTTTCCCCATACGCTACCCTTAGCACAGCAGCCATCCGGAGGCGACCAGAAGAAAAGGTTGAAAGAGGGCACAGGCAACACTTCTCCCTGGATGGGGACAGAATACTCCATTCGCTGGCCTACACCCGCTACATCGACAAGACCCAGGTTTTCTACCTGGTTGACAATGACCACATTACTCACAGGGTTCTGCACGTCCAATTTCTTTCCAAGATAGCTAGGGATGTTGGCCGTTTTCTCCGGTTGAATGAAGACCTCATCGAGGCCATTGCCCTTGGTCACGATATTGGACACGCCCCCTTCGGGCACGATGGTGAGCGGTACCTTTCCAATATCTGTCGTGGTCATGGGATTGGTGGATTTCAACACAACGTTCAGAGTGTCCGCTTCCTAGACCGCATAGAAAAGAAGGGCAAGGGTTGGAACCTTTCCCTCCAGGTGTTGGATGGTATTATTTGCCATGATGGGGAGATCCACGAGCAGAGCCTGAGGCCACAACCGGGCAAGACTTTTGCTGATCTCGACCGAGAAATGGAACTGAAAAGTGACGACCCGAGCGCAAATCTCACGCCTATGACCCTTGAAGGTTGTGTGGTGCGCCTTGCCGACACAATTAGCTACATCGGCCGCGATATAGAAGATGCCATTAGGCTCAATCTCATAAGTCGAGAAGAGATCCCCCCAAACTGCGGCACTCTCTTGGGGACCACCAATGGTGCAATTGTTTACAATCTAGTAGAAGATGTGATTAAAAATAGCATGGACAAAGACGGGGTGGGGTTCAGTCCTGAGGTCTCCGAAGCCCTTCGGGAGCTCAAGTCTTTTAACTACGATAGAATCTATCAAAACCCCAAAATTAAAGGTGAAGTGAGAAAGATTGGTCGTATGTTCGAGACTCTCTTTGAACTCTACTTGGAAGATTTTGCCAAAGAGAACCGCGAGTTCGACCTTTTCAGTGGTTTTCTTGACGGCATGTCCCGGGAGTACATAGACTCCCACTCACCAGCGGAAGTGGTTCGTGATTTCATTGCGGGGATGACTGATGAGTTCTTCATGAGGCAGTGCAACCTGCGGCTTTTGCCTCAGAGAATGCCCAGCCGCTTTTGATTCAGGTTTCAGTGTTCAGGTTTCAGAAATGATAGACCTGAACACTGAAACCTGAAGAATGAAAAATGAGCATGGAAATCCTTAAAGTCGTGACCCTGATCATGCTGGTCTTGGCCATGCCTGCTGCCTTGATTGCGGTTGTCCTCGGTCTTCCAGGAACATGGCTAATATTGGTCACTTCCGTCCTTTATAGTTGGCTAACCGATTTTTCTGTAATCACCTATCAAATGCTCTTAGGTCTCCTTGTGCTTGCGGTTGCTGCGGAAGTTCTGGAGTTTTGGTCCGGTCTCTGGGGAGCCCGACGTTATGGCGGTTCAAAAAAAGCAATGCTGGGGACGTTGATAGGCGGATTAGCTGGTGCAATTATTTTGACACCCATGCTTTTCGGATTTGGCGCTTTAGTGGGAGCTTTCTTTGGTGCTTTTGCCGGCGGATTTGTGGTTACCTATCTAGAACAAAGAAAAATGAACGAGGCGATGCGAGTGGGGTGGGGCGGCTTGCTGGGACGGGTTTTTGCTATGGTTTTTAAAGGGGCGGCGGTGGTGACAATGATTGGTTTGGATGTCTGGGCGATATTCTTCGCCCAAAAGGCCTAACGCCATAAGGCTTCCGCCCGTCATATGTGGTCATTTGGCTTCGCCGTCAATAGGGCTGGCGCCCGTCATTAGGCCTTACGGCCGTCACTTATGGTCATCTGTAATCATCTGCCTTTGCCTTCGGAGTCATTCATGTTCACTCATTGTTTGGTGACAATAAATGACAGCGAAGCCTAGTGACGGCCACGTGAGTGGCCAATTGACTACGAATGACCAATCCCTAACTCTCCCTCCAGTTTGGCAAGGTTTTCCCGAGCAAAGTCTATTGTGGGATCCATCTCGAGGGCTATCCGATAAAGGCGGATTGCTTCTTTTTTGTGGCCCATCTCTCTCAGATTAGAACCGATATTGGCATAGTCAATGGCAGAACCTGGGTCTATCTCTAGAGCTTTTTCGAACTGTTCGATAGATTGCTCATGCTTTTTGAGTTTGAAATAGCAAAAGCCCAAGACATTGTAAATTTCCTTAAGGTTAGGATCAAACTCACTCGCTCGTTCCAGAGCTTTGATGGCACCCTCATAATCCCCCATATCTTTGAAACAGACCCCTATATGGGTGTGCACACTGGCTATATCTAGGTGACGGGGACTTAAGTCCAAAGCTCTCTTAAATTCTTCCAGTGCTTCCCTGGCTTTTCCTCGGTACTCAAGAACCAATCCCAGGAAGAAGTGCAGGTCGTAACGGCTGGGAAACAATTCAAGCAACCTTTGTATTGCAGCGAGCGCCTGGGGACCGTCAATAGTCTGGCTGATTATCTTGGCAGCATGAAAGACGACACTGGTTTCTCTGGTACGATCTCGAAAATGGGCACCCGGTATTATGGTATAGACAGACGGGATATCCAACTGTGGGTGAGTTACGTCTACGACCAGAACTTCCATGCCAAGACGGGAGAGTTTAGAGACACACCGCTCAATTTCAGTCTTGAAGTTGTTGTCGCTGAGATCGGGCAGACTTTTGATGGAAACCACAGGGGCCGAGGCCATTAAATACTCGGCTTCTTCCAGGCTCTTGTATTTGGGTAGGGTCGGCCGATAACTGGTGCGAAGCTCAAAATCTCCTGCCAGTTGAGCTATTTCTGTGAGGGCACGAACAAGAGATTTTTCTGCATTGGGTGCAGTACCAGCTGTAAAGACGATCTCACTTCTTTCGGGAAAAGTGCTGGGATCCCAGGCCAGCGCACCCACTGTGGGAATGCCAGTGTCCAAAGAGAAGTCTTTTATAAAAACTTGGATGGACTGTGCTGCAAATTTGTCAAGGAGTTCCCTCGCTGCTGGATCTTGGACACTAGATGGATCGATACTGGGGGTAATCAGCCGTTCGTTGCTGATCACCGAAGAGACGTGGCGCTCAACTACCTCACAGAGGCTCTGCAGGATAGCTTCCTCCAGCACGTTGCCTGCAGCAGGGCCGTTGTACTCGTTGATAGTGTAGAACCAATCGATAGGAATCAATACCTCTGTATTACGGGTGAGGTTGCAGGCCCGAGTCCAGCGAAAAGGCAGTTCTCTGAGGGCATAAGTGCCCAACTTAGGATCGGTTTCGCTGTCGTAGAGGGACTGCCAGAGCATTTCCATTGGCAGGGTGTTGCCGTCTAGTTCTGCGTAGGTTGCTGTGGGAAAAACCGTGTTTTTGATAAAGGAAAAGAAGCTGAAGCGCTCAGCAAGCTCCATTAAAGCACTAGCTTCCGCTTGGATCAGCGTACCTCCTTTGCCCATCTGCTTCTTGGTGCCCGTGAGAGGAACCACGTCTGTGCCGCAGAGGCTTATGTAAACGGGGATATCCAATCGACCGGTGTCGATGCGCATTGTTTGGTGCAAAATGTCCATATCCACGCTGGCGAACCTCTGCCGCACATGGGCCACCGTTTCTTCTGGGGTTCGCACTTTGTCCTGATCGTAAGTATAGGATTTGAGCGCATCTTTTAGTTGAAAACAGCCACCCATCAATTTCCTTTCATATTCCTTTCATAGTGGAAGCGTAGGATTATTGGTTTATAGGGCAACACCGGCATGATGTCAAGCAGAGGGGGGCGAGTTAGATCATAACTTATGTGATCGCAACTGGGAGGTTACTCCTATATGACATGTATCAATTAACATGATTCCTGTAAGAGCGAGCTTTGCTTGCGATTTGGCTTCTGACCTCTGATCTCTGACCTCTGACTTCTGGACCCTACGACTTCGACGACTTCAACGAATCAACTAATTCTCTAATCAACTAATCAACGACGCTGTCTGGTAAACCCTATGATTTTGCTCTCTTGATGACTCGAAGAAGGCTAGTTGCCCCTTTTCCCCTGAAACGAGAGGGCAATCCTTTAACCCTTAACAGATCGTGCTTGTTTTCCGGTATCTCGCTCGCCAGCCGCACCATGAATTCGTTGTTCATTATTCGAAAGGGAGCTTTATTAGTCTTGCGGGCTAAATGCTCCCGATAGGTAGACAGCTCTTTAAGAACTCGTGAGGAACTTTGAGACAATTTCTGGGCACCTCTTAACCGAAGGTAACCATCTGGATCCCACTCTCTTGGAGGTTTAACCCGAATCCTTTCCAGTCGAGCAAAATCCTGCTTTGCCTGGTGCCAAAGATTACTCTCTATTAGCTGGCTGTGGAGTTGGTTCCTGAGCTTTATTAGAAAACGCGTGTCCTGCTGAGCGTAATAGAGTTGCTCTGGGTTCAAAGGACGCTTTTCCCAGTTGCAGCGCTGATATTTCTTGTTCATGGTAATGCCAAAATCCTCTGAGAGAATCCTAGCAAGTCCCAATCTTCTGCGGCCAAGAATCCGACAGGCTACGGAGGTGTCGAATATATTCATTACCTGGAAGCGATAGTCCCTTTTGAAACCAATAAGGTCGTTTTCAGCAGCATGGATAATCTTCTCTACAGAAGAGTCTGAGAGAATGCGACCAAGGCCAGTAAGGTCTTTCAAAGTCAGAGGATCAAGGATGAAATCTTTGTTGTTTGCGGAAATCTGGATGAGGCAGATACGCGGCCTGTAGGCAAAATAGCTATTTGACTCTGAGTCCACAGCCAAATGCTTTGCGTGGCTGATCTGTTCGATAAACCTGCCAAAGTCACGCTGAGTCGCAATCAGTTTCGGAGGATTCATGGACGCTTTCATAACACATTCTCCTATGCTATAAAAGAACTATATTTGTGCGAGTTCACAATGAAAAAAAGACGTAAAAAGAAAAGTTCTGCAGCCTCGAGCCCGGTATCCAATGAGAGCTTCAATGCTCCCTTTGCTGGACTGGATGAAATGCTTAAGCAGACAGAAGTTCAACCGTTAGCAGTAAGTGAAGAAGCTGAACCAGAGAGAGTAAGGGCTGGAGAAGAAGATAATTTGTTTCGAGAGGCTATGGCTGGTGTAGAGACTCTTGACTGCAACAGAGTGGAACCGAGAGAGCCTGGCCCCCTGGCCAAACCCAGCCGACGGCCAATGTTGGAGGAAGAGTTGGAGGCCTATGCTCAGCTGGTTGACCTAGTTAGCGGTGATGGCAGTTTTGATATTCAATATACGGACGAATATATCGAGGGCGCGATTGTAGGGGCTGACCCTGAACTACTGACTAAGTTGCGATGCGGCGATTTCTCCATTCAGACTCATTATGATCTCCACGGTATGACGGCAGCCGAGGCCAGGGAGGCTGTGGAACGGTTCATCCTTTCCAGTGTGGTCAAAGGGCTCAGATGCGTTCTGATCATCCACGGCCGGGGACTCAATTCGCAGGATCAGATGCCGGTTCTCAAAGAACGCATGTCAAGCTGGCTCAAGCGTGGTCGCTTGAAGCGTTTGGTTCTCGCATTTGCCACGGCGCAACCCTGTGACGGCGGCGCCGGGGCTATGTATTTGCTTTTGCGTAAACGTTTACCGATGGAAGCCGGTAACGCAAAAAAGGGTTAAACCAAAAGGCACGAAGGAGGCTAAGCGCAGGGAGCATAGCGCTCTCCGCTGCGAGACGAGATGTCGGGCGAGACGGGGATTGAAACGCGGAAGTCGGAACGCGGAACGTGGAATTCTTTGGTGCGCTGATGGCCAACGGGCTAAACCGCCAAAACTGGCTCAACAGTCTAAACAGGCGAGAGGCATCGGGCACCAGCGCTTCGCTCCTGTAAAGCTTCGCGTCATTAGGCTTCGCCGTCATTAGGTCAATACGCTTCGCTGTCATTTGTTGTAATAGGTAGGTCGGAGGTCAGGGGTAAAGCTGATCTCTGATCTCCGACTTCTGACCTCTGTGATGGACGACTTGAACGATTTGAGCAACGGACCTTGAATGAGGAGATCACCATGATCAATAAGTTAGTTAAAAATTTGACCTGGCTCGGTCACGACGGTTACCGTATCGAAGGGGATCTAGTGATTTACTTTGATCCTTACGAAATAGAAGGGGGAAAGCCCGCTGACCTCATTTTTATAACTCATGAGCATTTCGATCATTGCTCACCGGCCGATGTGACCAAGATCAAGAAAGATGACACGGTCATTGTCACAGATGTGGCCTCAGCTAAAAAGCTCAAGGGTGACATCAAGACTATGAGGCCCGGAGACCACTTGAATGTGAAGGGTGTTGAGATACAGGCAGTCCCGGCCTACAACTTAAACAAGCAATTCCATCCAAAAAACGCAGATATGCTCGGGTTTGTTGTAAACATAGGTGGGGTAAGGCTCTATCATGCAGGTGATACCGATTTCATCCCGGAGATGAAAGAGGTCGACACGGATATTGCTCTGCTGCCGGTATCCGGCACCTATGTGATGACCGCTGACGAGGCGATTCAAGCGGCAGAGGCAATAAATCCCAAGGTCGCAATACCCATGCACTATGGTGCCATCGTGGGGGATAAAAGCGATGCAGCACATTTCCGAGATCAACTGGCTGGCAAGATCGAGGTGGTCATTCTGGAGAAAGAGTAGCTGGCCCAGCAATTGAAGAATAGGCTTGTTGAACCACGGAGGTTACAGAGGACGGGAAGAACATTAAGGTTTCAGTGTTCAGGTGTCAGGTTTTACACTCTATTTTTCTCTTTCCTGACACCTGAAACCCTGAGATGTGGTGCTTGGAGTCTGGAATTTAATTTGAATGGATGAGGGTGATATCTAGTGGAAAATCCGAGCTTTTATTTTTGGATAGGTTTGGCTCTAGGAATCGTTGCCGGGATAGTAGGAACATTGATCTATGGAAAAATTCGAGGCTTTTTTGCTAAATCGGAAGTTGCTAAATTGCGGCAAGAAAATCGAACACTAAAACAACGGTTAGAGAAAAAGGACAAGCATATCCAAGAGATGATGTATCATACCGAAAAAATCGCCGCGGGTCTGGCTGATCAAGCAGACAGGAAGAAAGATTAAACTCATCCTTCCCCTTCTCCTTAGCTCTCAACGCTCTTATTAAACTGCCGAACTACAAAGCGACCGAGATTAGAAACCTCCGCCTTAGTGAGGTGAGCATCTAGATTGCCCAGGGGAATCTCAGCGCGGGCCATGGCCCGGTGACCACCGGCACTTCCCAGTTTGCCAAAGGCTTTAATCGCCCAGGTCCCAGCGTTTTTTCTGAACCCATCGTTGCGGATAACCACCACCAGGTTTTTGTTGTAAACACCCGAGACTATTGTCCAGCCCACTTCGTGACATCTCATGAAAAAATCTGCAACCAGGACGAGGATATCTGCCGATTGAACATTGTCGAGGTGGGAGAAGACCTTGCCTTTTATGATCCGCTTGCTTTCCAAAGCCTGCTGGAAGTATCTGAGATCTCTGACCCCCATATCGGCCATCTCTATTTTCCGCAGCAAGTTCATATTGGCGAGGGGGAAGAGGTATCGAAAGGCTTTCACATCCTCTTCCAATGCTTGTAGCTCAAAATTGTGCGTGTCCACACGGATGGCGTAGAGAAGAGCGGTGGCTAGACTCTTGGAAGGGCGAATTTTAGCTGAGCGCAAATATTCGGTCATCATAGTCGCGGTTGCGCCGTAGTTGGGTCGAATGTCCACAAAGTCCGCTTCTACTGCCATGGTAATGGGATGATGATCTATGACAGCATGGTAATTAAAATCGCCGAAGGCCTCGTGGTGGTGAGGTTGACCATCAACGAGGAGGGTTTTGGAAAAATCCTTGGAATCAACCTGTTGAAGTTTAACCAGGGGGATTTTTAATAGGCGGACCATGGTGGAGTTGTCGAAGCGAACAATTTCATTGAAGTGAGCAATGGTAACTGATTGGACTTTGTGCCAGAGTAGCCGCTTGAGGGCAATGGCCGATGCCATGGCGTCCGGATCGGCATCAATGGTGATCAGGACACGGTCTTTTGACTCGAAGAGGCTGAAGAGCTTGTTGAGGTTTTCGCTGATAGATCGAGGTCTTGCGGAGCGGAGTCGCGAGCTGCTAGAGGCCATGTCGTAGTCTCTTTACTTTTTTTTGCTAAAGATATCCACAGTTTGGCTATTTTGTCAACAACTGTTCAACAGTGCCACAAGCTACGGCCCAGGTCAAGCTCATTTTTCATTTATTAGCATGGAGCACGGAGCATAGAGCATGGAGCATGGCGTCAGATGGTGCAAATCGTTCAAATCGTTGAAACCGTTAAAGTCGTCCATCACAGAGGTCAGAAGTCGGAGATCAGAGATCAGCTTTACCCCTGACCTCCGACCTACCTATTACAACAAATGACAGCGAAGCGTATTGACCTAATGACGGCGAAGCCTAATGACGCGAAGCTTTACAGGAGCGAAGCGCTGGTGCCCGGTGCCTAGTCCCTAGTGTCTAGTTGAAGCCGAGGCCTGCTGCAGGGACCGTTACATGTTGACTCTGCAATGCCCATTTGCTATGTTCTCGACGATTTTAGGAAAAATAGAATTATGTGAGGTTAAACAGAAATTCTCTTCGAATGAAAAATGTGAAATACGGAACTTGGGCCCCGACCAACAGGTCGGGGACTGAGCCTCCGGCCCGTAGGGCCTACGCCCCGGAGGGCGGAGCGAAGTGAGCGCGAAGTCACTGGGAACCCGCTTGCGGGCCTGAGCGGAGCGAAGCGAGCGCGAAGAAATAACAAATGACCATGGAGACCCATCTTGATCTTTATTTAGACTATCTCACAGTTGAAAGAGGGCTTGCCCCTAATACTAGAGCCTCTTACAGTGCTGATTTGCTAAAATTTCTGACTTACCTTAAAGATCGTGAGATAAGTGACTGGAGTCAGGTTGGTTACTCCGAGGTCATGGGTTTCCTCTCTCAGTCTCAGGAACAGGGCTTGGCGCCTAGAAGTAGGGCAAGACTGCTTTCGGCGCTCCGTGGCTTTTTTAAATTTATGGTGCGAGAGAGCCACCTCAGGGAAAGTCCGGTGGCAAACTTAACCTCCCCTCGCCTCCGGCGCCAGCTTCCTTCTGTGTTGAGTGTCGCAGAAGTAGAGCGACTTTTGGCCCGACCTAATCCTAAGCTGACGCTGGGCCAAAGAGACGCTGCCATGTTAGAGCTTCTCTATGGAACCGGACTACGAGTTTCAGAGTTGGTCACCCTTACTTTGGGGCGAGTCAACCTTGAGGTAGGTTTTCTAGTTGTACTGGGAAAAGGATCCAAAGAGCGCATTGTGCCAGTAGGGGAGGCTGCTACGGAAGCGGTGCGACGCTATCTGTTGGAGTCCCGCCCTCGCTTGTTAAAAGGGAGGATGACCGAGACCCTCTTTGTCACTAATCGAGGAGCGGCAATGACCAGGCAGGGCTTTTGGAAATTAATCAAAAAATATGGGCGTGAAGCTGGACTCAAGCAAGAGCTAACCCCGCATAGCCTGCGGCACTCCTTTGCCACCCACCTCCTTGAGCGCGGGGCCGACTTGCGTTCAGTACAGATGATGCTTGGGCATGCTGACATTAGCACCACTCAGATTTATACTCATGTGGCCAGGGAGAGACTGAGAGAGGTTCATAAGAAGTACCACCCGCGGGCCTAAAGACTGACGCGGCGATAGGGAGACCCGGAGAGACGGCGACTGTACTGAGTTATTTTCTTCTCCGCGTCTCCGTGTCACCGTCTCACCGTTTCTTTCCGCTCAGAAACGAGTGGTAGAATTTTTGAGGTAGAACTGGCTAAGGGTGCTAGGTTACTAATTGGGTAGACCTGTGGAAATCATCACCACTCACATAAATGCTGATTTTGACGCCATGGCGTCCATGATTGCCGCAAGCAAGCTATACCCAGAGGCGGTCATGGTGTTTCCAGGCTCGCAGGAGCATAACCTTAGAGAGTTTCTGGTAGAGTCCACCTTCTACTTCTTTAATTTCGCCAAAATAAGAGATCTGGAATTTACTAGAATTAGCCGTCTCATTCTGGTCGATACCAGGCAGGCGGGACGTATAGGGAAATTCGAGAACTTGGTAAAAGAGAAAAAAGTTGACATCCACATATACGATCATCACCCCGATTCTGAAGATGATGTTTCTGGATCCATAGAGGTGGTAAAACCAGTTGGGGCCACCGTCACCATCCTCACCGAACTTATCAGGGAGCGTGGCATCCAACTCACGCCTGATGAGGCCACCATCCTCACTTTAGGTATCTACGAAGATACCGGCTCATTTACATTTTCATCCACCACTCCAGCGGACTACGAAGCCGCCCGCTTTCTTCTCACCCAGGGAGCAAATCTCAATATGGTGTCCGATATGCTCACGCGGGAGCTGACAGCAGAACAAATTTCGCTCCTGAATGATCTGATCCACTCGGCCACCACTCACACGATCAATACCATCCCAATTTGCATTGCCCGGGCTTCAGTGGATAAGTACATAGGGGATTTCGCTTTGCTGGTTCATAAACTTATGGACATGGAAAACCTTAATGTGTTATTCGCCCTGGCCCGAATGGAAGACCGTATCTACATGGTGGCGCGTAGCCGTTTGCCTGAAATTAACGTGGGAGAAATTGCTGCGGTCTTTGGCGGAGGTGGTCACTCCAGTGCTGCCTCGGCAACCATAAAGGCCCTTACTTTGATCCAAGTTGAAGAAGAACTTTTCCGAATTCTCCAGAGCTGGATTAATCCCAAACAGAGGGCAAAACACCTGATGTCGTCCCCGGTCATATCGGTTCCACCTAAACTTAGCCTGCAAGAGGCCGCTGACCTTCTAACGCGCTATAACATCAACGCTGCTCCGGTGTTAGATGGAGAACTTCTGGTGGGCATTCTTTCGCGTCAAATGATAGACAAAGGCATATATCACGGTCTTAAGGACGTACCTATAAGTGACTTCATGGGGACAGAATTCAGTAGCGTATCCCCTGATGCTTCCTTGATTGAAATTCAGGAGCATCTGGTGGATCTGCAGCAGCGATTACTTCCTGTGGTGGAGGGGAACAAGGTGGTTGGAGTTATTACCCGCAAGGACCTACTCAATACACTGTTACACGACCCGAGCCGGATTCCCACCTACCTTTACGAACCCGTCCACCAAGCAGAGAACAAGCGCCGCAAGAATGTCTCGAATGTAATGAGAGAACAGTTGCCCCGCCGGATCAACGAAATATTAGAGGAAGCGGGAAGGGCTGCTGCAGAGCATGATTACAAGGCTTACGCAGTAGGAGGTTTTATCCGCGATCTAGTGTTGCGACGGCCGAACCTGGACATTGATATTGTGGTGGAGGGCGACGGCATCGTCTTTGCCAAGGATTTTGCTCAAAGCTATGATGCTCGGGTGAGATCTTATAAGAAGTTTGGCACGGCGGTAGTGATTTTTCCTGACGGCTTCAAGATTGATGTGGCCACTGCCCGGCTGGAGTATTACGAGTACCCAGCAGCTTTGCCCACAGTTGAACTGAGCTCTCTTAAACTGGATCTTTACAGACGTGATTTCACTATAAACACCCTGGCGGTGGAGTTGAACCCAGGCAGATTCGGCAAGTTGATAGATTATTTCGGAGCCCAGAGGGATTTCAAAGACAAGGCCATCAGGGTTCTTCACAATTATAGCTTTGTGGAGGATCCCACGCGAGTTCTTCGGGCTATTCGGTATGAGCAGCGCTTGGGTTTTCGCATTATGAAACATACCTCCAACCTCATTGAGAATGCAGTGAAGATGAAACTGCTTGTGGAGTTGAGTGGCAGGCGACTTACAAACGAGCTCAAATTGATACTAAGTGAGGAGAATCCCATTCCTGCCATCAACAGAATGAACGAGTACAACCTTTTACCTTTCCTTCATCCTGATATCCAATACGGATCTTCGGTGGAGCGGCTCTTGAGAGAGATCGGCTCAGTGCTGGCTTGGTACGATCTTAGCTTTATCAAAAACGGCTGTGACAGATGGCTGGTTTACCTTTTGGCTCTCATTGATCCTTTGAGCCCCATAGGGCTAGAGGATTTCTGCATCAAAATGGAGTTCCCGCCGCGTCTCGCAAGCTTGCTGGTGGAGGGCAGGGAAAAGGCTATTTCTGTTGGGAGAGGGTTTTATCGCAAACCTGACCTGAAGCCGAGTGAGATCTATCACCTATTGGAAGGTCTTGGTACAGAGTGGCTACTGTTCATAATGGCAAAAACCCAGCAGGAAGACACGCGACGTGCTATAAGTCGCTATTTCCGCGATCTGAAAGATGTGCGGCCGAAGTTGCGCGGCAGAGACTTGAAAGACATGGGAATTACACCTGGGCCGGTTTATCGCCGGATCCTCGATCAACTTCTCGCCGGCCGACTAAATGGGGAGTTGTCGAGCAGAGAAGAGGAGATGGAATTTGTTCGGCAGCACTTTTTAGAGGCAGCGAAGATGTGAGATGAGACGGGGTTGCCAAACCAATTTGTTCGGAGTATTCATCCCACATCCCACATCTCAGATCACACATCCATTTAGACCCCGAGGGGGATAAAACTAGATAACAATGCTGCAAGATTATGAGATCAAACTAGAAATCTTTGAAGGCCCCATGGATTTGTTACTCCACCTAATAAGAAAGAACAAAGTGGACATCTACGACATTCCCATAGCCCTCATTATGGACCAGTACCTAAAGTACCTTGACATGATGAGAAGCCTTAACATAGATGTTGCCGGGGATTTTTTGGAAATGGCGGCCACGCTGGCATATATCAAGTCCCGCATGTTGGTGCCGAGGGTCGGTTCCGAGGAGGAGGACGAGGAGGAAGACCCACGCCTGGAATTAGTGAGGCCGTTGCTGGAGTACGTGAAGATAAAAGAGGCCGCTCAGACTCTAGCAGGCAATTTGCAGTTGGATCGGGATGTCTACGTGCGAAACATCCCAACCGAAGAGTTGTGGGGCATGGAAGGAAGTGAGGAAATTGCCGAGGTGGGTCTCTTTGCCCTGGTTAATGCTCTCCACGAGGTCTTGAAAAGGGCTGAGCCTGGAGATTTCATGGAGGTGAGCGCAGATACTATGCGGCTCAAGGACAGAATCTCCCAACTTATGGAAATTCTGTCAGGTGTTAGTAGTATAACCTTCCACGAACTCTTTCAGGGAAAAGCCAGGAAGATGGAGATGATCCTCACTTTTCTAGCTATCCTTGAACTGGTGCGGTTGCAGATGGTCCGAGCTTTTCAGCATCAACCCAGTGGCATTATTCGGCTCTACCTTGCGGTTGATGGTGACATCATGGCCAGTTAGCAGAAAACTGTATGGGGGATCTTTAAGTCATTTGGCTCACGCCGTCATTGCGCTACGCTGTCATTTGCTACGCGTCACTTGGGCTGGCGCTCGTCATAAGGCCTTACGGCCGTCATTAAGTTGTTTCAGCACCACAATGACAGGTAACTATGAATGACAGCGTAGCGTATTGACCTAATGACCATAAATGACGCCGAAGGCATATTGACAGCGGAGCGTAATGACCCGCTTACCCGAATGGCAGATGATACCCTGAGCTTTCCAATACTCGGGCGAAATTTATCGTAGTGGAGACATACCCCATGGCAGAGTTGCGTGCCATTATTGAAAGCCTTCTATTCGTCTCTGAAGTTCCGTTGAGCCTAGTCAAGATTAAGGCCATCCTCTCCATGCACACTCACGGGGAAATAATCCAGGCACTGGAAGAGTTGCGCCAAGAGTATGCTGATGATAGGCACGGGTTTTTCCTGGCCGAGGTGGCACAGGGTTATCAGTTCCGCAGTAAGCCGGAATACGGAGATTGGATCCGCAAACTGAAGAAAATAATTCCCACCAGATTAAGCCAACCGTCTTTAGAAACTCTGGCTATAATTGCTTATAAGCAGCCAATACTCAGATCGGAGATCGAGAATGTTAGAGGAGTGGATGTGGGTGGTATACTCCGCCTGCTTCTAGAGAAAAATCTCATTAAAATATTGGGCCGCAAGAATGTTCCTGGTCGTCCCATTATCTACGGTACCACTCAAAAGTTTCTGGAGTTTTTCAGTCTTAAAGACATATCGTCACTGCCTACTTTGGAGGAAATGGGAGAGCTGATAGAACAAGTAAATCCAATAGAAAAGCCACCTGAGACCGCATGAATCAAATGCAAGCTGAGAGATTGCAAAAAATCCTTTCTGAAGCCGGGATTACTTCCCGGCGCAAGGCCGAGAAGCTAATACTTCAGGGCCGGGTGTCTGTCAATGGTAGAGTTGTAAGTGAACTGGGCACTAAAGCTGTTTTGGGTAAAGATGAAATTTGCGTGGACGGGAAGGCAATCAAACCCGAAACAGAGAAGGTGGTTGTGGCGCTTTTCAAACCCAGGAATTGTGTAACAACGCTCCATGACCCCCAAGGCAGGCCCACGGTGGCAGAGTTGGTGAAAAGTATTTCTGTGAGGGTGTATCCGGTGGGGCGACTGGACTTTGACGCAGAAGGATTGCTGCTAATGACCAATGACGGAGAGTTAGCTCATCGGCTCCAGCACCCCAGATACAAGGTACCTAAAACTTACCTAGTAAAGATTCGCGGTCATCCACTTGAAGAAGCCTTGGCCCAGTTGCAGCAAGGAATTAGCCTGGAAGACGGCATAACTGCGCCTGCAGAGTTGCATGTGCTGGAAGATGACCACAAGGCAACCTGGCTTAGCCTTACCCTGAGGGAAGGGCGCAATCATCAAGTGAAACGCATGTGTGCAGCTGTCGGATGTCCGGTGTTGAAATTACGGAGGACCCAAATAGGCCCAATAGATCTTGGTAACTTGCGGCCAGGTAGAAGTCGAAGACTTAACGCTAGAGAAGTGCGAGCTCTGCGAGAGGCTGTTGGGCTGGAAAAGTAACCATCTCCAAGGGCAACCATTATCTCGCGACCGCTGGTCCGATTAGTACAGAAGCAAAAAATCCGAAATCCAAAGCACTAAGCACGAAACAAATCCGAAATTCAAATACTTCAATGTTCAAAACACGACTAGCCCACAAGACTTATTTAAGGTTTCGGACATTTGGATTTTGAAAATTTGAATTTGTTTCGGATTTCGATATTCGGATTTCGTGTTTGGCATTAATCTTAATCTCTTTGGCACTAAATCTTGGGATAAATAAACAAATGCAGAATAGAGCGACGCGAAGAAGGATTCCTATTAGGCGGCTGGAGCAGGAGCGGCTTGCGGCCCTTCAGGCGAGAGAGAGGCGACGGACAATTTCTCGCAAACTTAAATGGTCTGTTCTTCTCTTGTTGCTTGCGGCAGTTATTGCCGGGGTTGTTTATGGCGTTATCTTTGCGCCCTATACAGCCCTAAGAGATATGTTACCCATGCCAAGCAAGCTGATTGCAGTTGATTTTATTGTAAACGGCGTCTCACACACGGTGCCTGCTGAAGGCACCTTAGTAGTACACCCGGCAGATGTGGTTGAAGTTGATGATATTCATACCGATGGAAGATTTAACTGGGGTTTAAGACTGAGTTCAGGGCAGTTTCCGGCTAATGAACTGTTGGAAGGTCGGCGGGATATAAGGAAGTTCTGGCCAGAGTTCGAGCATGAAGAACCCTTAAAAGTTGTAGTGGAGGTAATATCTGGGTCTCGGACCATTGGTCGCTTTCACATGGTTGTGCGACTTCGAGCGAGGGACTGGGTAAAGAAGGCGCAAGAAGCAACAAGTCCTCAAGAGAAGGTACGCTACTATGAACGTGCTGCGCGTCTAGCCTCGCACAATGCCTTGATTTTGACAAATCTCGCCCAGCTTTATGCTGAGCAAGACGAATGGGCAAAGGCAGCCTCTACCTACGAGAAGGTGGCGGCCACTAGCAAGACCTCACCTATTCTGCAAAAATTGGTTGAGGCTTACCAGAAAGCCGGCAAGACCGAGAAAGCCCTTACTTCCTATATCAGACTCATCGAAGTAAGCGGTAATGACAAAGTACCATTTTATGGCTTCATTTCATATCTCAACGCGAAAAAAAGCCCGGAGCAAGCGGCCTCTTTCCTAGCCACCAACTTGAATGATTTTCCAAAGTCCTACCAGCCGGAGGTCTACGCTTATCTTGGGACGCTGTATGGCCAGCAGGGAGAATGGCAGAAGGCCATCGAGTTTTACAAACGAGCTTTGGCCGGCGGCTTTGACAACCCTCTCATCCAACTAAATGTGGGGGAGGCCTATAGTAGGGTTGGAAATTATCGCCAGGCTGAAAAGAGCATACTGTCCTACCTCAAAGAAAAGCCTAAGGATGTGGATGCAAGATTGCGGCTGGCAACGGTATACCAAAAAAGAAAAAAGAATAAAGAAGCCATAAAAACCCTTGAGGAGGTTATCAAGGACAACCCCAGATCGCTCAAGGCACATCTGGCGCTGGTAGATATCTACGAGAAATTGAAAATGGACAAAGAGGCCGCGGCTACTTACGAAGCCATAGCTAAATTGGCTCCCGATAACAAGGTAGTGCATTACAACAAAGGAGTACTTTACTATGAAATGAAACAATACGACCAGGCTGCTAAAGCATTCGCCATGGTTCTGAAATTGGACAATAAGGATATTGACGCTAGAGAATATTTAGTGGAGGTTTATCGTCAGGAGAAGAAAACCCGCCAAGCATTGTCGGTTCTAGAAAAACTTATCGAAATGCGCCCTGACTACTGGCCCTACTATGCAAAAGCATTTGAACTTTACAATCAACTCGAGGCTTACGAGGAGATGACCAAGACTCTTGCCCGCGCCGTCGGCAAGCTGCCTGAGCAACCCGAATTGAGATATTTTCTCGCCATTTCCTACGAAAAGAGGAATCTTTTGGTGGAGGCAATTCATCAGTTTGAGGCTCTGGTAAAACTGGCACCAAAAAATACCACTTATCTAATGCATTTGGCTGGGCTTTATGAGCAGATCGGCAAGAGCGAAAAAGCGTTAAAGACATATAAGAGAGTGCTCGAGGTAGATCCTGAAAACCCCGAAGCTCAGGATAGCTATCTACGTTTGAAAATGCGAGAGATAGGAAAGCAGTAGAAGAGTTGCAACCTCCGAGCGATCATTGACCGTAACACCATATTCGGACGAGGATAGCCAGCACCAACGATCTCTAAATCCAAAATCCTAAATCCGAAGCACGAAACAAATCCCAAATCCGAATTCCCCAATGTTCAAAAGGTAGTTACTCAGAAGAATAATCTAGTGTTTTGTAAATTGGAATTTTGAACATTTGAATTTGTTTCGGATTTAGATATTCGGATTTCGGATTTCCCAGTGAAGGAATCAGCGATGAGAAATTGACTTCGGTCCTGTCGGTGTTACCTGTTGATTTGAGTTGCATGATTCGGCACGGTGGTGTATAGAAATTTCACCCACGAGGGGTAAGACGTGGGCGGGTAACTCAGTGGTGAGAGTGC
>CAVQGX010000063.1:0-23898 GCA_963712115.1 uncultured delta proteobacterium
GCTTCAGTTCGCTGGATATAGTAACTTTTCTCTACTACTATGAGATGAACACCGCCAAACTCGGCATAGACCACCCCGACCGGGATATTTATTTTTCCTCGAAGGGGCACGATGCTCCTGGGCACTACGCCGTCCTTTATTCCTTGGGGATTATCCCAAAAGATAAGGCTATCAATTTGAGACGTCTTGGCGGCACC
Source organism: uncultured delta proteobacterium (assembly GCA_963712115.1). Lineage (GTDB taxonomy): Bacteria > Desulfobacterota > Syntrophobacteria > BM002 > BM002 > BM002. Next base: position 198 of record CAVQGX010000063.1, read on the forward strand.
CATGGTCACCCGGATGTCAATGTCCCTGGCATCGAAGCGAATTCGGGCTCCCTTGGCATGGGTATTTCCAAGGCAAAAGGAATGGCCGTGGCCAAGAAAATGAATGGCTGGGGCGGACGCGTATTTGTAATGACCGGGGATGGGGAACTGCAGGAGGGTCAAATCTGGGAGTCTTTGCAGACTTCAGCCCACCAGGATGTTACTAATATTCAAGTCATTGTTGATTTTAACAAGATACAGACAGACAAGACATTAAATGAGATTATCGACTTAGGTGATCTGGAGAAGAAATTCCAAATATTCGGCTGGCACGTTGAGCGCTGCGATGGGCACGATTTTAACCAACTGGAAAAGGTCTTCCAAAATTTCAGTCTAATAACCGACAAGCCAAAGGTTGTAATAGCAGACACCATAAAAGGAAAAGGCGTCTCTTTCATGGAAGGACCCACCGCGCTGCGGAACGGCAAGGGACTCTACAAATGGCACGCAGGTGCTCCCGACGATGATTCCTTCATAGCAGGCTACGAAGAGATAGTTGAGCGGATAAATGGCCAACTCAAGGATCTGGGTCTGGAGTCACTGCACACCGAGCTTCTGGAGGCAAGGGAGAAGCACAGGATAAAGCTCAAGGACACCGCTGAAAAGGTGGTGAACGCCTTCGGTGAGGCTCTGGTGGAGCTGGGAGCCAAAAGAAAAGATATCGTGGTTCTGGATGCTGATCTTTCTGCCGACTGTGGACTGCGCCCTTTTGAGAATGCTTTCCCCGAGCGCTTTGTCGAGAATGGTATCGCAGAGCAGGACATGGTTTCCATGGCGGGGGGATTAGCACTCCAAGGTCTGTTGCCCATAGTAAATTCCTTTGGAGTATTCCTGGCCTCCAGGGCAAATGAGCAGATCTATAACAACGCCACGGAAAACACCAAGATAATTTATGTGTGCCACTACGCCGGCCTTATCCCTGCCGGTCCAGGAAAATCACACCAGAGTCTGCGGGACATCTCACTTTTTGGCGCCTTGCCGAATTGTGTAATTCTGGAGCCCTGCAACGGCGCGGAGACAAAACGCGCTTTACAGTGGTGCGTTGAAGAAGCAGAAGCTAACTGTATGATGCGCTTAGTAATTTCCCCCTCTCCACGGACAATAACTTTGCCAGAGGACTATGACTTTTCATTCGGCAAAGGAACCGTATTGAAGGATGGAAAAGATGCTGTGCTATTTTCCTATGGTCCAGTAATGTTACATGAAGCCCTAACGGCTGCCGAAATGCTTACGGCGCAGGAATTCTCCTTGAAAGTAGTGAATCTACCCTGGCTGAACCGAGTAGATGATACGTGGCTGGCAGAAACTATTGGGGACTATCATACAATTTTTTCCTTAGATAATCATTCCGAATACGGAGGTCTTGGAGACCTATTGTTGAATGCACTAATGTCATCAGATAGTTTGCGTGACAAAAAGCTGATCAAATTTGCAGTTGAGGAACATCCCGCTTGTGGCACCCCTCCAGAAGCTCTTCGTTTTCACCAATTAGATGGTGAAAGCTTGGTTACGAGAGTTTTAAACGCAATAAGTGCCACTCAGACCTAGTCATCAAATAGACAACTCTGAGGTAGCAGTCAAGAGAATTATCACTATTCACGTTAAGGTTCGATTCAATAGATTTTCAGAAAGATGATACATGAAATCTTAGCATGCTGCTGGGAAAAAATCTTTTGATCGTGATTTAGAATCATCCAATGCAGAAGACAGTGAGTGCTCAATATTATTAGTTCTCACTGCTGCTTTCCAACATTCCGGAGATGAAATCATATTAGATGCTTCAAGAATATGGAGCGGTTTTTTCGGTATCCTCCGGCCCCTCTAAAGCTAAGCAACGGGCGTCGGAGGATCGGTTTTTTGTTGCGAAGATTCGTACGTGCCTCCAACCAGCGGAGGTTAATCGCATCTCGGTTGACGACACTGGCAAGAACTCGGGTAATTATTGATGCTAGAGCTTGATCGTCTTGCAAGCCTCATTTGGCGTTATCCTTCTGAGGAGTTGTTTAAGGCCTCCCGCAACCCTGCCTAAGGTTGCCTGGTCATGATTAATGGTAGAGGTATGGCTCCTTTGCAATGCGTCTAGCTTTATCAAAGCAGTATTTGCAGTCGATGGATTCACACATTCGCTATTCGCCCGCGACCGAGCTAGGGCGTTAGTATTGAATGAAAAGGAAGAAGGCAACATGAAAACTAAACCTGAAACAATGTATATCGAGTTGCTGAAGAAAACTCTAACATTTACTTTATGGCAAGAACCGCCAACTCCAATTGCTACTTATAATCATAAAAGAACTTTTATTATGCGCGCGCTAGCCTCTGCCATTTCAAGAGTTTTCCAAACAATGGGGCTCCAAGTTGTTCAAGATAGGAAATTTTCAGAAAATGAAAGAGTTGAAGGTCGAATATGGCCTGGCTTGGCTCATACCATGATTGGCTTGAAACGTCTGGATAATCTAAAGTTCTGTATCGAAAAAGTGATAGAGGAAGGAGTTGATGGCGATCTTATCGAAACGGGTGTTTGGAGGGGTGGGGCATGTATCTTTATGCGAGGAGTTCTTGCTGCTTATGGTATAGAAGACCGTCGAGTTTTTGTTGCAGATTCTTTTGAAGGACTCCCAGAACCTAATGAGACAACCTATCCTAGCGACAAAGGTGACAAGCATCACACATTTGACTTCCTGTCAGTATCTAAAGAAGAGGTTGAAAGAAATTTTGAAAAGTATGGTTTATTAGACAATCAAGTTGTATTCCTTAAAGGATGGTTTAAGGATACCCTTCCAGACGCACCGATTGAAAGACTTTCCATTCTCCGGTTAGATGGTGACATGTATGGTTCCACAATGGATGCGTTAGAGAATCTCTATCCAAAACTGTCAAAAAGAGGATTCTGTATAATTGATGATTACGAGATGAAAGGTTGTAAGCAAGCCGTTGATGATTATCGAGCAAGACACAAAATTACTGAAGAGATGAAAGAAATCGATTGGACTGCGTACTATTGGAGAAAAAGTTAATAAGCATCTCGTAAATCGCTATAGTGGACGTCACTTGACTGGGCGCCTTAGCTCCGACGTTAGGTCGCAATGATAATGATGAGAAAAGATAAAGTTAGCGTTATCAGGTTATACTATCTGGTATAGGAAGAGCCAGAACAACCTTTTCCTAAAGCTTATTACAGGGCTAGGGCCTGACACAGGTTTTACTCACATACAAACCATGTCTTACAGATTAGCAATGCTGGTATGGAGTGTTCATTTACTTAGCCAAATGGCCCTTGTATTTTCAAGGACCCAAAACTTTATGATATGCTTGTAGATACTTTGAGCACGCGGAGATATAAAATCGGTCATGCGTTTAGACCTAATGAGCGAATTGTTTTCAGCTGCCCAGAGCCCTACTGAATCTTCTCAAGAAACTTCTCGAGATTCTTTATCTAAAGGTGTCTCGAGATTACCCGGCAGGTTGTGACGTACTAAAAATCAATCAAAACATCAGGATATTCTAACACGACAACTGTATAAGATTATTCATGCAATTGTTTATTTCGAAGTACTATAAATATTTTTAGAATTTTCACACCTTACAAATGTTTTATTTTATATATAGACAAAACCACTTCCTAATATTAATGACGTTAGTTATGAATATTTAGAAAAAGCTTCGTCGCAATAGCGAAGAAAAAATTGGTAATATTGTTTGAGCAGCCAGTGTCTTCATCGACAAAAATTTTAGAATCTCTTAGCGATTTATTGCTCATGACAACACAAAACTAAAGACCTAATTACCGCCAATAGAGCATTAAGAATAGAACCTTGATAACAATGAATGTGGAGGTTTTGTATGACATATGAAGAGAACAATTACATTTCCAAGTTACTGAACGATTCCAGCAAACTCCATGACATTAACGACTTAAGAGGCTTCCTCAAGAGTCTTGACATTAAACTTATAGAAGAACAATTGGATAATGAGATTACTTTATCTACTTCCCTTTCCGATAGAAATTTATATCAAAGATATCCAAAATATGAAAAACACTGGCTTACTTATGTCACAATTCTAAAAGATATTATTTTGTCCGGCGAAGAGAATCTATCTCGAGTGGCCAAAAAAGTTCAAGATTCTTTTCCGCTTAAACGCTCCAGGATCACCAACGAGGCTGTTTTCCTTGGTGAACTAAAAAAAGTCCCTCCAGAGGTGATCACCCCATGGCGTGATGCTCTTGCATTGGCATTTTTGGCTAAAAACTGCAACCAAGATACAGAATGTGTAATTGAAGTTGGATCTGGTCCAGCACTGATCTTATTTAAATTCTGGCTTTCAAATGGGCCTGTCGATGCTACCTATTATGCGCTCGAAATCACCCAGACCGCTAGGCTCTGTGCGAACATTTTCGCTTGCCTTGAGCCTAGCATATCCTTTAACTCTTTGTTCTTCGACTATCAGAAACCAGATTTTTCCGCATTACGCGATAAATACAAAAGAATTTTCGTTTTCACTCATGGCAGTATTGAGCAGATCCCTAAACTTCAAAAGACCTTCTTCACAGAGCTCTTATTAATATCTGAACAACTTACGTGTGTTCACTTTGAACCTGTTGGTTGGCAGATTATCAAGCCAATCAAGCAAGATTCTTTAACAAGGAACCATCGGCGAAGATGTGAAAAAAAGAATCACAATACAAACCTTTGGCCTATGCTTAAGGAGTTTGAATCCAGAGAGTTAATACGAATTAATGATTATTCAATTAATCTCATAGGTAAGGCAGATCACTATGCAACTTATATTTCATGGACTAAGCTTCCGTGATATTAGACCTGGCATCAACATTAAACAAAAATCTGACTGATCCGAATCATACCATTTAGAGCGGCGCTGCAAAACGGTCGCCTGATGACGCCCGTTAGCCTCCAAACGAGGTTGTATTTATATGAACGACCTGGAGAAGTATTTTACCGAGAACAATGGGAATCTTATTCACAAGTATAAACACTATTTTGATATCTATGATCGACATTTCTCAAGATTCAGGGGAACTGATGTTCACGTATTGGAAATCGGAGTATCCCAAGGCGGTTCACTGCAGATGTGGAAAAGCTACTTTGGTCCCAGAGCTAAAATATACGGAGTGGATATAAATCCAGATTGCAAACAATTAGAAGAAGAACAGATTTATATATTTATCGGTGATCAAGCTGATAGGGGATTCTTGAGATCTCTCCTTGAAGCCATCCCCAGAATCGATATCCTGATTGATGATGGTGGTCATACGATGGCACAACAAATAAATACTTTTGAGGTGCTTTTCTCCCATATTGATAAAGAGGGAATATATCTGTGTGAAGATCTACATACGTCCTACTGGAAAAAATTTGGAGGGGGTTATCGAAAAAGTGGTACTTATATTGAGTATAGCAAGAACTTCATTGATTCTATTCATGCCTGGCATTCCCGGCAGCCAAAAAAATTGAACGTATCAGAATTCACGAGATCAGTGTGCGGATTACACTACTACAATAGTGTCCTTGTAATTGAAAAAAGGCCTATAGAAAAGCCTTACCACTTAAGGACTGGATACCCGCGGTTACCACCATTTAAAATGGGCAGGCCCTCTTTCTCAGAGCGTCTAGTTCACTGGTTGCGTCATAAATTTAAAACCTAACAAAGGGCCATTTCCAACTTGATTTTTAATGACAAGTCCAGTTTTTCGACTAGATTTATCCTCCAGCACTAACCACATTGCCGACGCTAGTCTATCATGGTGATTTTATTGCAGGGGAAAGAGACCTGCTTTACAGGTAGTCCAAAGTCAGCGGACGGGTTTTCTTCTGGTGTATATGAGACATTTGGAGGAGGTAACGCCAAACGAGCGATATTTGTCACTTGACACACAATTCTCCTTCAGGCTAGTATCCGCTCGTGCTAAAATCAGATTATTGCTAGTCTGCTGCGACTGCGACTGCCTACGCGGCGCCGAGGAAAAAATAACACATGTTCCGGGTCAATTTTTGGCTGCGGGTTGAGGGACTGAGCGGAGGTCAACCGAGAACATGACATTTGAGAAGGCACCACTGCTAATTCCCGTGGAAAATCAGGTGCGCGAACTTGATCCCAAGCTTCTGCTCGCCTGCATTGCAGCGAGGCGTGGCTTTTCAGCGGTGATCGGCTCACACCGGGAGATAGACTTCCGCATTGCTTCATTTCCTAGAAGTCTATATCTCTGCAAAAGCTTTACGGTTCGTAACCTTAAGATGTTCCGCATTATGCACAAGCTCGGACATGAAATCGTTTCTTGGGACGAGGAAGCGCTTGTCCACTTGCCGCCCGAAATGTATTACTCACGCCGTCTTTCTCCCTTAACAATGAAATATATATCCCATCTATTTGCATGGGGAGCGGATAACGCCGAACTTTGGCGACAATATCCCGAATTCCCAGCCGGATTGCCGATTCATATAACCGGCAATCCTCGCAGCGACATGATGCGGCCTGAGATGTGTGCTTTCTACGAAAATGAGGTTAAAGAAATTCGAAGCCTTTACGGTGAGTTCATCCTCATCAACACTAATTTCAATCACGTAAATGCCTTTTTCCCAGCACAGAATCTGTTTCAGCCGGTAAAAAGTCCTGGAGAGGAGCCGGAGTTCGGTAAAGCTGGGAGAGGGATGACCCGAGAATTCGCTGAAGGGTTTAGAGATCACAAGCGGGCTATTTTCGAGGACTTTCAACGCCTCGTCCCGCAGCTTGAACAGGCCTTTCCAAATTATAAGATCGTTGTCCGGCCTCATCCGACCGAGAGTCAAGAAGTCTATAAAGAAATTGCTGCCCAATGCGAGCGGGTGCAGGTGACCAACGAGGGTAACGTTGTCCCCTGGCTCATGGCTACCAGAGCTCTCATTCATAATGGCTGTACCACTGGGGTTGAGGCTTACGTGATGGGTGTCCCCGCCATATCCTACAGGGCAACAATCAATGAGTACTACGACTACGGGTTCTATCGCTTGCCCAACCTGCTGAGTCACCAATGTTTTGACTTCGAAGAGCTGCAAATAACCCTGGGGAAAATACTGGCCGGCGAACTTGGGGCTGCGGATGGAGAAGTACGAAAGAAATTAGTCGACCATTATTTGGCGGCACAGGATGGCCAACTAGCCAGTGAAAGGATCATCAATGTTCTAGAAGAGATGGTGGAAAACCGTTCCACATTGCCAAGGCCTTCTCCACTCCAGCGATTTGGCGGCTGGTGCACGGCAAATGGCCGTCGCCTGCTGAAACGGGCCAAGGCTTATCTCCCTGGTACGCATGCCCCACCCGAGTTTCATCGACATCGTTATCCTGGTATTTCACTCGAGGAACTGAGTGCACGTATAGGAAAATTCCAGCAGCTATTGAACGACGAGAGAGAACTGAGTCTAGAAGAACTATTTCCCCATATTTTTCGGATTAGCGCGTGAGGCAAAACGGAGGACCAGCATGAAGATCTTTGTTTTAGGGACAGGAAAGTCTGGAACTACCGCTCTCTTATATAAGATTGCCGAAGGGCTGACAAACTGCAAGGTTTTTTCGGGAGGTCAACCTGGAAAATACGCAGGCGACTACGAAAACGTTGTCTACAAGCATACATACGAAGAGCGTAAAGGCAAAAGTTTCAATCTCCTCAATGAACATCTCCAGAAAGAGCACTACGACCGTAAAATCTGGATAGCCAGAGATCCTAGGGATGCCGCTGTCAGCCGCATGCTCTACAGATGGCACAAGCTTTACTGGTGGCACAGGGGCTATACGGAGAAGAAGAAGCAATATCTAGCGCATCTGGATCTGGTAATGAAAAAGGAAAGAGATCCGAGAGCCATTCCCTTTCACGTCATATGCCGCTACGCTGGTCACCGAAACGCCTGGCCTATCAGCGCGGAGGAAGTGGTGGAGGAAGAACGGATCCGCTATCGAAACATGTGTAACTTCGTGAGAAGTCTCGGTGAGGATTGGTATCATTTCACCTACGAGTCAATGGTGAGCAAGAATTTTGACGGCTTGAATGAATATGTCGGCTTTCAGGTAAAGGAAGACGCAGAGATCCCCACGTCCACGGGCAAGGCTAAGGTGGTCAGAAAGAAGACCACCGGAGACTGGCGCCATTGGTTCACCGAAGAAGATGTGGAACTTTTCAAGTCCGCTTACCTGTCCTACATGGCGTTGATCGGCTATGATTGCGACGATTGGGCTCTGAGCAAGAATCCTGTCATTGAGGCAGAGTACTCGTCCGCCTATATGCAGAGTCTACCTCGCAGAGCACCTTTGGATGTGATCCGACACTACAGGGAACGGTTGGTGAAGCGGGGTTGAAGCTAAGGGTCTGTCTTGCTATCATTAATCAGCGTTCATCCGGAAACTCTAATATTTTGATGTTATTTGATAACCTATATTTTTAAGAGTTCCCCCATCCCAATTCCTGGACCTGCCCAACAGGTAAACGACTCACGAAGTCTTCCCCGGTGTTTCGCCTTTCTTTTTTAGCCGGTTTTTCATTCTTCTCATCCAGGGTTTCTTCCTTTTACGCCACTCACGAATAGAACCGAGCCAGCTGCCCTCGCCCCATCTGTCCAGCGACCACACCAAGTACACAATCGATTGTCTCAAGGCAAGCAAGCGGAGCTTGAGGTCTCTATCGTTCGGGCGAATGGCCGTATTCCAGGCCAGCGCAACTGAGTTCACAAGTGGCCAAGGAGTATAAAGGTACCAGGGTCTTCGTACGAAAAGAGATCTCTTTTGCCGGGAGATGCTGAAAGAAGCAAGATGCCTGCGGAACCACAATTCCGCGTCCACCTGATGGAAATCGCCGTGGAAGCAGAGCTCGAGGAGCAAGATCGCGTCTGGGAACAAAACCCGACGAAAAGCGTTACACTGACGAAGGGCTTCTGCACGGAAGAGCCCGTACACCATCTCACCAAACAAACCGGGGCCATCACGATATACGGTTCTAATCCTTTCAACCTCACTCATGCCATCGGTGGAAAGATAATCAAGGCCTCTCTTAATAAGTCTTTCACCTTCGGACGAGATGTGTACGGTGCGCGGATAGACGAGTACCACATCTTGCTTGGCGTTTATTACCTCTACCATCGCTGCCAGCCAGGCATGGTCCCACACATCGTGGTCACTGACCCAGGCAAAGTAGTCGACGTCCCCGGCATGCTGGAAGCAGGCTCGCCAGTTACCCACCAAGCCTTTCCGTGACTCATTCTTGATATAGCATAGTCGACTGTCCTTGGCTGCAAACTGTTTAGCGATTTCACCTGGACCGGACTCAGTTGAGTCATCGACCATGATAAGTTGAAAATTTCTATAAGTCTGGGCTAGCAATGAGTTTAATGCTTCAGGCAGAAATTTGACCTGGTTATACAACGGCATTCCAAGAGAGATCTTCGGTCGCCCCTTTGCAGGGGTACAGTCGTCCATGACGCCAAATCCTTTAGTGTCATTTATTTTCAATTAGTGAGAACCGGACAGCAGTGATTGGTATCCGGAGCAAACTCGCCACCCTAGAACACGATACTCATGTCTAATTGAATTCCCGCGCTTCGAGAAATGGTGGATTTTGACCGCGGCAATAGGGCTTCATTAAGCCTTAATATCTATCACCGCATGGGATTATAAGTGGTTCCTGCTTTGCGTTCAAGAAAGAACTTCAAGTGATTTAGAGAGATTGCCAACAGATTTGGTAAAAAATATCCATTGGCGTCATTGCACCTTGACAGGTCGACTAGAGAGGGGGCGTGCGCCGTAACTGGACCAAGGAAGAATTTTGAGACTTTCCACCTCAGAATGTATTCCCCACTCATAGCAAATAGTGGCGGGAGTGAAAAGTTCCTGAGATTACGTCGACTTTGCTATTGAACCTGTTCCTCTAACTCTATGAGCTTAGTGGGCTCAGACAGAATCCTAAGAACAATGATCGAGAAAGAGAAGTAGCTATATCTTATATGCGATCTTTCTTCCTGTATTTGAGATCGTAAAACACTTCTCTCGCGTATTATATGCTCCTGAGGCTCAAACTACATGGCCATGTTGCCAGCGATCTATGCTGTGATTGAAAAATTTCGAAGTGCTTTCTGATCGAAACTATCTACTAATGAAAAATTGTTTAAAAAAATCTGTGTTCTTTAAATTTAAAATCTTTCTTCTGTCTTCTTCTAAATGTTTGTAGGAAAGACTATCAATTATTTCTTCAGAGTAATTTAACATATCTTCTGGTTTCCCCCTGACAATGATACCAACTCCGTGGTCACAATCTAATACAAAGATATTCAGATCTGTTCGGGTCGATCTGAGAAGAGCAATTGTTTTCCATACATCACCAGACCAACTACCACTCCATCCTGGTAAGTTTAACTTTGCAGCATCATCTTGAGAGTCCGCAGGTTGTGCCTCTACCTCAGATAAGGGATTACAATCATGCATAACAATGACGCCATCTTTGTTCAAGAAATCTAAACAATTTTGGACGTCCCTCAACGACTGTTTATATGTATGAAGACCGTCTATGAAAGCAACATCCAGACCGTTTAATCTAGCAAAGAGATCTGGATGTTTCTCAAAAAAATCGTCACTTGTCATTTCATAATATTCATTGAATATGTTTGTTATATTTTTAAAATAAGATTTAATCTTTTGTTTCATATCAATTTTAAAATGAGTGTCGACCGCAATTTTTTTCCTCGCTTTAATTTTGAAAAACACTTTTCCCTTTTTGACACCTATTTCTAAATAGGTTCTTGCTTTTTGGCGATTTACAATCTCTTGTAATATATCCAGTCTATCCATACTCTATAAGTTGGCACGTAATGGTTCGTTTCTCTACCTATTTAAATTATTTCGTTCTTTAAGATTCTCCTTTAGATATAAGATAATATAAGCCGGAGTCTTTGTGTGTCAAGCGTCAATGTTCCTCTGTTCTTACAGCATGATCTAATCGAGGCTTTCTCGGTCTCGTCCAGCATTTTGTTTTAACTCTTTAACCCGCTTCTTTAGCTTCTTCATCCATGGTTTTTTCCCCTGCGCCATTCTTGTGGTATGCCCCCAACCGACTTCCATCTCCACACGTGTCTACCCACCATCGGAAATACATTAAGGCTAACTTGAGTCCGAGGTAACGGTGCCTAAAATCCCCAACGCCAAGGCGAATCTCAGTGTTCCACGCTGGTACAAGGCTATTCATAAGTGGCCATGGCAAATAAATATACCAGGGCTTTCTCACAAGAAGCGATTTCTTTTCCCGGTCAATATTGAAGCGGCAACACGTCTCAGATACCATAACTCATCATCTACTTGTTTGAAATCACCATGTAAGTAAAGCTCCACAAGGAGGACCACATCGGGGAACAATACTCGACGAAAAACCCCAGCCTGACGAAAAGCACTTGCTCGAAACAGCCCGTACACCATTTTGCCAAAATAACGAACCTCTCTACAAACGGCCGTGATCCTCAAATCTTCAGTCAGACGATTAGTGCCAAAAGAACTTTAATGGCAAATCGTCATTTATTCCCACCTTCAGCATTCAGAGCTCTTCACAGCTCTGAACACCTCCAAAGCTCTACTGAACCACCAAGAAAACTGAGGCTAATCGGCCGGCGCTCGCCGCCCTTGACTCAAGCTGATCAGTCGGGCTAATATCCATCTTTGCTTAAAAGATGTTTTTATCGGTTTCGCAGGCCGGCGACTGCCACGACGATATGACGGCTTTGCAGAGTCCGAGCGAACTGATAAGTGTGGATTGAGGAACTGTCGCGGCGATAATCAATAGGATGAAAACCACTAAGGCAACATTGCTCATGCCAGTTGAGAATCAGGTACGCGAACTTGATTCCAAAGTCCTGCTCGCCTGTGTTGCCGCCAGACATGGTTTCTCCTCGGTGATCGGTTTTCGCCGGGAGATACACTTTCACATTTCTTCTTTTCCCCCGAGCATCTACCTCTCCAAGAGCATGACGGCGGCCAGTGACCTTGTGTTCCGAATTATGCGAAATCTGGGTCATGAAATTGTAGCCTGGGATGAAGAAGCGCTGGTGCACCTGCCGCCCGAGATCTATTACTCTCGCCGCTTATCCCCCGTGGCTATGGCCTTGGTATCCCACATGTTCGCCTGGGGGCTAGACAACGCTGAGCTCTGGCGCCGATATTCCCAATTGCCCAATGGGGCCGAAATCGATATTACCGGAAACCCTCGCAACGATCTACTAAGGCCCGAAATCCGTCCTTATTACGGCAAAACGGTGGAAGGGCTACGAAAGAAATACGGAGATTTCATTCTCATCAACACCAATTTCAATCACGTAAATGCCTTTTATCCGGGGCTAAATCTGATCGTGTCCTCGAACAAACCGGGGGAACAACCCACGTATGGAAGGGCAGCAAGGGGCATGAGCCAGGAGTATGCAGAGGGACTGCGAGACCATAAACAGACCATCTTTGAGAAATTCCAAGAACTTATCCCTGCTTTAGAGAAAGAGTTCCCAGAATGCACCATTGTTGTTCGCCCTCACCCCACAGAAAATCAAGAAGTGTATCGCAACATCGCTGCACGCTGCAGTCGGGTGCGGGTAACCAATGAGGGCAATGTGGTTCCCTGGCTCATGGCCACACAGACGGTTATCCATAACGGCTGTACCACCGGTGTCGAAGCATACGCAATGGGCGTGCCGGCTATTTCATACAGGGCCGTGGTTAATGAGTATTACGACTACGGTTTCTATCGCTTACCCAACCTGCTCAGTCACCAGTGCTTTGACTTCGAGGAGTTGCGGCTCACCTTGGGGGAAATTCTTGCCGGCAAGCTGGGGCCGGCTGCTGGAGAGGAGCGCAAGATGCTAGCCGATGAGTATTTGGCGGCCCTAGATGGGCCACTGGCCTGTGAGCGCATAGTGGACATTTGTAATAAAATGTTAGATGGGTCGTCCGAAATCTCTAGACCACAATTACACCGTTGGCTGAAGGGATATTGCACGGCAAAGATCCGCACACTGAAAAGAAAATTCAAGGCGCGCCTTCCGAGGGCCCGCAATAAACCGGAGTTTCACCGCCATCGCTATCCTGAAATTGCCCTCGAGGAGATGGGTGAACGAATATCAAGGTTTCAGCAAGTGCTGGGCGACACTGGGAAACTGCAGGTGGAAAAGATGATTGGTCAGTTTTTTCTGATCAGCCCCTGAAGTGACCGGGGGGGATTGACCCTGTTATTGACAAGTGATTTGTCCGGTTCATTTTGACAAATGAAATGTCCGCTCCATAGTTTTCAGTCCTCCCCCTGTTACCATGACGAGGCTTTAGCAACGGGGATACGGTTGGATGCCTGGAGTTCAGTGCTGTGAGTTACTTGTTTTGGTACCGGCTTTCCTTTGGCATTGTAGCGACCCAGCAATCTAGTACCCCACCAGACAGTGTGTGTATTATCGAGGTGTTTTCGCACAATAACACGTAAGCCTGCACAGGAGGCTCTTCCTGGCTGTTTGTCTATTTGGAGTCGCACCTTGTTCATGACCACAGTATTGTCTTTAGCGACAGTGCGACCTTCTTCGAGACAGAGAATTTGGTTGAGGTTAGCGTTGCCAGCAGTGACAAAAGCACTTTGTGGGAGAGCTGGCTCTCTTTTGAATTCTTGATTGTACTGAGGCAAAAAGCGCTGACGCAGATACCGATTTGCCCCTTTGATGGTGGAGATTCTAGCGATTCGCAACTCATTAACCAACCGATCCTGTAGGGTGCGATTGATGCGCTCACTTCGTCCTCGTGCTTGCGGCGAGTAGGAGGGAATATGCTCTACGCCGAGACGAGCCAAACAGCGTCCAACTTGGGTGAGGTTTTCCTTGTCCACCCGACCTCCTGCCTTGGGAGTATGGAAGGCCCAGCTGGCCCGATCGGTATACAGTGCCATGGGGATCCCGTAGGTTTCTGTGACCTCGCCCAGGGCTGTCATCACCGCCCAGGTGGACTCTTTTTTCCACAGCTGGGCATACAGAAGACCGTTGGTGGCGTCATCGACTACGGTAATCATCGTTTGGTATTGCTCTGCGTTTCGGGCCAACCACCTATGACGGCTGCCATCCAGATGGAGCATTTCTCCAAACAGGGCCCGGCGCTCTCGTCTTTTGCGGTGTCTGTCGCGTTTACGTCTTTTTTTGACTAGGCCTGCTTCCTGGAGTGCTTTTTTGACAAAGCTGTATGAAAGGCTTACTTCATGTTCTCTGCGTGCAATCCCATGGAAATGGCGGACATTAAAGCCCTGATATCGCTCGCGGTAGAGGCGAAGTACCTTCTCAACCTCCGCCACCGGTGCCCGACGGGGCGAGGGTTTTCCTGTACGACGGTCCAAAAGACCGTCATAGCCATAGAGCTCGTAGCGCCCTCTCCAACGCCTCAAACTACGTGGGCTTATCGCCAAAATGTCAGCTGCTTGTGTCCACTTCAACTGTCCGCTCATCGCTCTAAGGATCACTTCTTGAATCTTCATTGCCCGCTCCAGCGCGGATGGCCCGTACAGTTTCATAGGCAACCCTCCTCGGTTACCTTTGTACAGCCTTCCGCCGAAAAGCGGACATTTCATTTGTTAAAATATGCGGTCACATTATGTACCAACTACACCGGGGGGGATTGACCCTTGACACAGGTGGTTACTTTATCCTATAGTCCGCGATTCTAGCAGAAAATAACCATCATTTCTGCTTGTCGGCTGATAGATTTCGCCCTTTTTGCAGATCGGATCGAGCCGTTAAGATTTAGCCTTTATCTTGTTTTGGAGAATCAGCATGAAAATCTTAATATTAGGACGCGGAAAGACAGGAACTACGGCGATCTTGTTCAAAATAGCGGGAGGGTTACCAAATTGCCAAGCTTTTTCCGGGGGAGATGTGGGCAAACATTTGGCTAAAGATCTGGGTGACTATGAGAATGCTGTTTACAAGCAGACTTACAGTGAGCGAAAAGGCAGAACTTTGGACGCCTACAGGGATCATGCTGCTAAAACAAATTACGATCGCAAGATCTGGATGGCCCGAGATCCCCGAGATGCAGCAGTGAGTCGAATGCTCTACAGATGGCACAAAGGTAACTGGGGGCAATGGAAGCTTTACGGAAAACATCTAGAGCTGGTCCAGAAAAAAGAACAGGATCCCAGATCCATCCCCTTCCACGTGCTCTTCAGTTATATCGGGGAGGATGGCCGGCCCTTGACTACAGATGAATTGGTAGAAATGGAAAGGGTACGTTACCAGCAAATGAGCGATTTTGCCGAATCCCTGGGAAGCGATTGGTTCATTTTTAAGTATGAAGACATGATCGAGAAAAACTACGACGGGTTGAATGAATATCTCGGATTCGAAATAGTAGATGAGGCTGAAATTCCGACGACAACCAAGAAATCCAAAGTGGTTAGGAAAAAAGCGTACGGTGATTGGCGTCACTGGTATACTGAGGAGGACGTAGATCTTTTCAGGCCTGCTTACTTGCCTTACATGAAGACCATGGGCTACGACTGCAACGACTGGAGCCTTAGTGCAAACCCGGTAATCGAGCCCGAGTACTCATCCATGTACATGAAGGGCCTAATCCGCAAGCACACTCAATATATTATCCGTTCTATCAAAGACTTTGTCTTAAGGCCTTTTGTAAAATCTCGTTAGTGTCCATCCGGAAACCTAGTTTTCGGATGGACAATGATTAACTTTCATTCAAACCTGACCACTTCCTTTAGTACCTGTGAATATTTTTCACTGGTCATCTCCTCAATGGCCCCTAATTCCTGCCCGGTTGATGTTCTCTTGGTAGAGAGACGACCATCCGCAATACTATAATCTTCTGCATTGAAGCTCGTGTCTAGCTTAATCGAAAATTTATTGAAGGTCGGTCTTAATAGAATATCATCAAACTCAATACCCAGAAAATCTGCCAGATAGCGCATAACTGCTTCAGTCTTGCTTGGCAAGTCTTCGAACTTGATAAGACAAACCCTATCTCCGTATTTCTCTTTATTCCAAAGCATGGCTTGGGCGCACTCATTCCACTGGTGTAGTGCCAGGCTGACATCTTCATACCTCTCGGGCCAGTGAATCCTAGCAAGTGGAAGCCAATTTTTGGGGTCCCTGATTAGTGAAATCAAGCGTCCGTCTGGATAAGTCTCAAAAAATAACTCCATATTCTCTTTAACTATTGCCAGCCTCGGGCTGAAAGCTGTAATGAACTTCTTTTGTCCGTTGTAGTTCTGATTGTTAAGCCAGGCGCCGAAGTAAGAAGTCAGGTAACCATTAAATATATCGCGTGCTGTTATCGGTTGAACTAAATCCACATATTCTAAAAAAATCTTTCTTTGCAAAGCAGCAATAAAGACAAAGGGGAAAGTTTCTTTGTCTTCTTTCCCCTTCACATAGCCTTCTTGGTTGTATTTGCTGACTATATCTTCAAAAAGAATTCCGAACCAGCTCTCCGGACGGTCATTGAGATCTATTCTAGGCCAATGGTGTTTTTCCGGGTAGCCAATCATCAACTCGTGAGGATGATTATGTAGCTCTGGATGCCCATCAAAAAGCTGGTTTAGAAAAGATCCGCCCGAACCTTGAATCTGAGAAATCAGTGCAAGTGGCGAAGTCACAGGAAAAACATGTTCTAAACATATGCGACTTAGGTCCTCTGGATGCAACAGGCTTTCATTTGATTCCTTTCTGAGCATCCATATTCTGTATCTTATCTTGACGTATTTACCTATAAAATAGCTTATGACTCTCTCACTAAGCCTTTGCTTTATATCTTTTTCTCTCTCCCAGTTTTGAGAATTCACCCAACAGTCCTTCTAATTCACTCTGCAATTTACAATGAACTCCACATACTCTGCCAGTACGTCCCTATTGTTTTGACCACCGTAAACAACTTCCAATAGAAAGCTGTTCACATTCCCATCCCCATAGGGCACGCTCATACTCTTTTTTCGTAATGACTCTAATGCCCGCTCTAGCTCAGCTTCGTTATGTATTGTCCAACACGCCCCACACTCTTCGAATAACATTGTATTTGCATGGAGATATTTCAGGTAAAGAACAGGTTTACCTTGCATGAGCGCCTCTGTGATGACGCTGGAACCGATAATAAGTACTACGTCCGCCCACTCACATAATTCTGGAGTAAGTACATGGGAAACATTGGGTAGCTGCATGTTATCAAAAAGGTAGGCCTCCCTACCAATACGCGTATGAGGCTTAACCACTGCTTCAATTTCTCTGAGACTTGCCAACAGGTCAATTGTATTATGCATCCTCTCTACATCAATCTTGCACCGCGGTTTCGATGGCATGAAGACTACTCTTAATCTTTCTGGATCCCTGCCAGTTGATTCAATTATTCTAGGCAATATTTTCTTGTTCTGAGCTATCCACTCACCACAAAATCTAGCACTTCCCAAGACAACTATTTTTTCTCTGGCAATGCCGGAACTTACCAGAACATCCTTGCGTAAATGGTTTTGAACAATCACATAGTCAAATCGATTAAACTTATAAAATCTTTGTCTTGACGAGGAACCGACTTTGTTGAATTTATTGGTATACAAGTATACTCCATGAGGGAGGGCTAGAGTCGGTATAGATTTCTCTTTAGCTGCCGTCAGAAGCACGTTTACAACATATCGGTTTGGTATTATATGGTCAAAACACAAAGCTTGTGCTTTACTCTGTTCAAGTAGATAATGGGCCCAATTTGTTTGGTAAAATCCCATCCTCGTTATCTCATATAATATGCGGCCTATTATCTTGGCTGTTATTTGACTCAGACTTACAAAAAGCGACTTTTTTTCTTGACCATGAGAATTAGATTTCTTGCGGTCGGTGGAAAACCACTGAAAAAGACAACGCATGGTATGATGCAAGGCATTCATTTTCTGGTCAAAAGCATCATAAATTGATGCTACTGTAACCCCCTGTTCTTTCAAAAAGTTGAGACGATAATCATTCTCAATATCGTATCGTGGATTTATGCAATAAACGGCAACTGCATAATTGTCTTGCTTCATCTTCCACACTATGGGCGTAATATGATCTACATCATTGAAATGTCTAACGCAAAACAAGTACATCACCCGTGTCCTTAAAAGCGGATAGCCAAATTTAGTACTTGCCCATAAAGCTCCTTCGAAGTATTCTCGATAAATTCGAGTTCCTCATGCGCAAGAGTCTTGTATCTTTGGAGCGTACTATTGATAATACCGTTTTTTTCTGGTTCAAAACTGGTATTAGCTCTTATTGGATATTTATTAAAAGTGGGTTCCAACAAGATATCCTCAAATTCTATTTCTAAGAATCCAGCCAGATAACGCATCACTGATGCAGTTTTGCTGATCAAATCTTCAAATGTCAGGATACAAACACGATCTTCATATCTATCTTTGTTTCGTAACATTGCCTGGGCACTCTTTTTCCACAGGCCTACTCCATCCCGAATACCCCGGCAAATTCTAGGCTTGTGTCTGATCGCGGAGGGATACCAGTTTTTCGGATCCCTAATAATGGAAATCAATCTGCCGTCGGGATATATTGCGAAAAACGACTCCATATTATCCTTGGCCATTGACAGTCTTGCGGTGAAGGCTGTAATGAATCTCTTTTGGCCGCAAGTGTTTTGATTATTGAGCCAGGCGCCAAAATAAGAGGTCATGTAACCGTCGAATACATCTCTGGGTGTCAGCGAATCGATTGAACCCACGTAATCCAAAAATATTTCCCTTTGCACAGAGGGCAGAAATAGAAAGAGAAAAGCGTCGTCTCGCTTTTTTTCCTTCTTGTAGCCCTTCTTAAAATGACTGAGGACACTGTACTCGAAGAGGGTTTCGAGCCACCCATTTGGATTGTCACTGAGATCTATTTTGGGCCATGTATACTTGGTTGGATAGCCAATCTTCAATTCATGGGGATGAGCATGGAGTTCCGGATGGCCATCAAAGAGTTGGCTCAGTAAGGTGCCCCCGGAGCGCTGGACTTGAGAAATCAAGGCAAGGGGAGCAGTAACAGGTCGAGTATGTTCTACACAGGCCTGGTAGAGAGTAGGTAGATGGATCCTACTTTCTCTAAAGTCCTTATTTGTCTTCTTTATGTAAGAAATTCCCATAATGTTCCCAGCATAAGATTCGGCTGACCCCACTCAATTTCGCGCCTAACCTAACTTCTCCCCTTCATTTTGTCAATGCAAACCCCTCAAGTAAGGTAACGTCAAGAGTTTTGTGTCAGCAGAAAAGGGGTAGCTATTCCCTGCTGTTTGTTCTCATAGGTGAACACTGCAAATAGTATTCTTTCCACGCTGGTTCTGTCTGAGAAGACGCCCATGGGGCGAGTTCTTCTTCTCACCTCTAGGAACCTACGTTCGATGGCATTTGTGGTTCTGGTGGCTCTTCTCCAGGCTTCATCTTGAAACTTGAAAAAGTTCATCAGGTCATCCAGGTCGTCTCTTAGGCACTTTACGGCTTTGGGATAGATGTTTTGCCAATTGTCAGCGAAGAGTCGAGCAGCTTTGCGAGCTGCCCTTTTGTTGGTAGCGTACATGATTCGATGAAGGTCAAGTTTAATCGGTTGCTGATCTTTCTTTTTAGCCTTGTTCAGGATATTTCTGATTTTATGGGCCCAGCAGCGCTGCAGCATTATTTGTGGGTAGACCAGAGGCAGAGCGGCCAAAAGTCCGGCTCCACCGTCTGCCACGATCAGTTTTACACCCTCGCCGGTGAGGCCGCGACGGTAAAGATCGTTGACAAAAGACTCCCAGGCAATAGTGCTTTCTCCCGGCGCCAGGCGAAAGTCGATTATCTCTTTCTTGCCGTCCAGCCGAATGCCCAAGGCCACCAGCACCGGACGACGAATAGCTCCAGCACCAGTTTTGCGAGCCATGACTACACCATCGAACACTAACACCTTGTAGTGATTGCCCAGAGGACGTCGATGAAAGGCTTCAACCACTTGATCAAGCTGTTTGCCCACGCGGCTAACCGTCGCGGCGCTGACCGGCTCTCCTAAAACAGGCAACAACGCTTTGGCCACCTTGCGGGTGGAAACTCCCAAGACAAAACAGGCCAGAATCATCCTATCGATGTGTTGAGCTCGTCTGGCATATGCTCGAACCACTTTGAGCCCACTGTAGTGACGAGTGCGCGGCACCTGAAGCTCAATGTCTCCCAACTCGGTGAGCAAATGGCGACTGTAAGAGCCATTGCGCCGATCCGCCTCTGCACTAATGTCCAGCTCTTCAAGATAGGTGTCAATGTGGCCTCTCATCTGGCCTTCAAGAATCATCTTCAAAGCCGTTCTGCCATGAGATCGATAGTCCGAACTCCATTCGAATCCGTGAAGATTCATTTCCTTGATAACTTCGAAGGCTTGCGCTACATTGGTAATTGTCGCAGTTGCTTGCGGCATTGGGGTACCTCCTTTATTGGGGTTTCGGCAAAATTCCCCTATGAGGTACCCCTTTTCTTTCTCTGACACAAGAAATGATACATTACCCTCAAGTAATGGCTGCTGTTATTGACAAGTGATTTGTCCGGTTCATTTTGACAAATGAAATGTCCGCTCCATAGTTTTCAGTCCTCCCCCTGTTACCATGACGAGGCTTTAGCAACGGGGATACGGTTGGATGCCTGGAGTTCAGTGCTGTGAGTTACTTGTTTTGGTACCGGTTTTCCTTTGGCATTGTAGCGACCCAGCAATCTAGTACCCCACCAGACAGTGTGTGTATTATCGAGGTGTTTTCGCACAATAACACGTAAGCCTGCACAGGAGGCTCTTCCTGGCTGTTTGTCTATTTGGAGTCGCACCTTGTTCATGACCACAGTATTGTCTTTAGCGACAGTGCGACCTTCTTCGAGACAGAGAATTTGGTTGAGGTTAGCGTTGCCAGCAGTGACAAAAGCACTTTGTGGGAGAGCTGGCTCTCTTTTGAATTCTTGATTGTACTGAGGCAAAAAGCGCTGACGCAGATACCGATTTGCCCCTTTGATGGTGGAGATTCTAGCGATTCGCAACTCATTAACCAACCGATCCTGTAGGGTGCGATTGATGCGCTCACTTCGTCCTCGTGCTTGCGGCGAGTAGGAGGGAATATGCTCTACGCCGAGACGAGCCAAACAGCGTCCAACTTGGGTGAGGTTTTCCTTGTCCACCCGACCTCCTGCCTTGGGAGTATGGAAGGCCCAGCTGGCCCGATCGGTATACAGTGCCATGGGGATCCCGTAGGTTTCTGTGACCTCGCCCAGGGCTGTCATCACCGCCCAGGTGGACTCTTTTTTCCACAGCTGGGCATACAGAAGACCGTTGGTGGCGTCATCGACTACGGTAATCATCGTTTGGTATTGCTCTGCGTTTCGGGCCAACCACCTATGACGGCTGCCATCCAGATGGAGCATTTCTCCAAACAGGGCCCGGCGCTCTCGTCTTTTGCGGTGTCTGTCGCGTTTACGTCTTTTTTTGACTAGGCCTGCTTCCTGGAGTGCTTTTTTGACAAAGCTGTATGAAAGGCTTACTTCATGTTCTCTGCGTGCAATCCCATGGAAATGGCGGACATTAAAGCCCTGATATCGCTCGCGGTAGAGGCGAAGTACCTTCTCAACCTCTGCCACCGGTGCCCGACGGGGCGAGGGTTTTCCTGCACGACGGTCCAAAAGACCGTCATAGCCATAGAGCTCGTAGCGCCCTCTCCAACGCCTCAAACTACGTGGGCTTATCGCCAAAATGTCAGCTGCTTGTGTCCACTTCAACTGTCCGCTCATCGCTCTAAGGATCACTTCTTGAATCTTCATTGCCCGCTCCAGCGCGGATGGCCCGTACAGTTTCATAGGCAACCCTCCTCGGTTACCTTTGTACAGCCTTCCGCCGAAAAGCGGACATTTCATTTGTTAAAATATGCGGTCACATTATGTACCAACTACACTCAAGTAATGGCTGCTTGACAGAAAATCTTCCTTCAGGCTAGTATTCCAACTCGCTCATTGGAAAATTACCCGCAACAAAGTGAGATTATATTTTACCTTAAACCATCAACAATTACCTCCCACGAGGCGCGCACAGATCAGACTTGATCTGCACGCTAATGGGAAACCACGGGAGAGTATGAACTCAGGCAAAGCTACATTGCTCATGCCAGTTGAGAATCAGGTGCGAGAACTCGATTCCAAGCTCCTGCTTGCCTGTATAGCAGCAAGGCGAGGGTTTTCCTCGGTGATCGGACCCCGCCGCGAAATGCATATTCAGATAACCTCTTTTCCCAGGTCCATCTACCTTGCCAAAAGCATTCCAGTCCACCGCAACATTATATTCAAGATTATGCGCAAGCTTGGCCATGAAATCCTGGCGTGGGATGAAGAAGCACTAGTCCACCCTCAAGCCGAGACCTACTACAAGCGTCGCGTCTGTCCTCTGGGGATAAAATATGTGTCACATCTCTTTGCTTGGGGTGAAGATAACGCCCAGTTGTGGCAACAGTATCCAGAATTGCCCGCCGGGATACCTATCCATGTCACCGGTAATCCGCGTGGTGACTTGCTGCGACATGAAATGCGCCATATTTACCAGGGGGATGTCAAACATCTCCGCAGTACCCACGGCGATTTCATTCTGGTAAATACTAATTTCAATCACGTAAATGCCTTTTCTCCAGACCTGAATCTCTTTAGCCCAGCTAAAAAACCCGGAGAGGAGCCCAAGTTCGGCCGAGCTGCCAAGGGCATGAGCCGTAATTACGCCGAAGGATTACGTAATCATAAGAAAGCCATTTTCCGAGACTTCCAGCGAATCATCCCTGCTCTCGATAAAGCATTCCCGCAATACACCATTGTTGTCAGGCCTCATCCCACAGAAGACCAGGAAATTTATCGTAATATTGCATCACAGTGTGAGCGGGTGCGGGTAACTAACGAAGGCAACGTTGTCCCATGGATTTTGGCCTCACAGGCGGTCATACACAACGGCTGTACCACTGGGGTGGAGGCGTATGTTCTGGGGGTGGCTGCCATTTCCTATAGGCCAACAGTAAATGATTATTATGACTTGGGCTTTTATCGTCTACCAAATTTGCTTAGCTACCAGTGCTTCGATTTAGAGGAGTTGCGGGGTACGCTTGGAGATATTCTTGCAGGCAGGCTCGGACCTCCAGATGGCGATGAGCGCGAAGTGCTTATAAACCACTATTTGGTAGCACTGGACGGCCCTCTGGCCTGTGAGCGCATGGTCGACGTGCTCGAGGGAATCGTGCAGGGCAGCTACGAATTGTCAAGGCCCCCGGTGCGTGATCGTTTGGCAGGCCGGTCCATGTCAGCCATCCGCACCCTTATAAAGCGATGCAAGGAACACATTCCTGGTTCACACAACCGTCCTGAGTTCCAGCGCCATCGTTACCCTGGAGTTTCGCTCGAAGAAATTCAGGCGCGACTGTTACGGTTTCAGCAGGTACTAGGCGACAACAGAGAATTGAAGGTGGAACAGAAATCCCAACACTTCTTCGTGATTAGTGGATGATGGAAGTTTGAAGCAACGATATCGCCAAGTTATCACCCTTGTCTAAGCCCGCCAATCGCCTCTTGAAACTGGCCCTGGATTATCGAAACGAAAGGAACTGTAGACCAGTCCCTTTACTACCGGATGGGAAAGCA
>CAVQGX010000064.1:0-45055 GCA_963712115.1 uncultured delta proteobacterium
CCCTCACTGTTATGGTGGAGGTAAATGAAAGGATTTTTTCTGACGAAGTCAAGAACCTTCAGGCGATGGAACGAAGTTTAGAAAAGAATATCAAGGAACTGCTGGGGGTTGCTGCCAAGGTCAGGCTGGTAGAGCCTAAATCAATTCAAAGGACTGAAGGCAAGGCTGTCCGGGTAATAGACAAGAGAAAAATCTAGCCCGCTCAGCCCATAGCGATGATACTACCTTAAACCCTTGCCTCGCCCTGCCAAATAGGACTTCCTGCGTCTGTCCGGCAAATTCTTTCCCCTCCCCTGGCGGGAGGGGACGAAGGGGAGGGGGAAATTCAACAGGGCAGGTGAAAAGGGGTTACGCCAGAGGAGGGATACCATGAAGGTTGAGCAAATCTCCATATTCTTGGAGAACAAGGCTGGAAGACTTGCTGAGGTTACCGGAATTCTGGGGAAGGCCGAAATCAACATCCGCGCTTTATCTCTGGCTGACACCTCTGATTTCGGCATCCTGCGGCTCATTGTTAACGACCACGAGAAAGCCAAGAAAGTGCTCAAAGAACATGGCTTCACCGTGGGGAGAACCGAGGTCGTAGCCGTGGAAGTGGAGGACCGGCCCGGGGGTCTGAACAACATTCTGCAAATTCTTTTCGACGGTGGGATTAACGTTGAGTACATGTATGCATTTGTTCAACAAAGCGGTCAAAATGCGGTGCTTATTTTCCGCTTTGACAATGCTGACAGTGCGGTGGAGGTTTTGACACGGAATGGAGTTACGGTTATCGAGGGCGAGAAACTATACGCCATGTAAATGAGATTTCATCAGGGTTGCACAACCACATAGGGCACAAAGGATATTTGAGATTGGAGATTTTAGATTGTAGAGTGGCTTAAGTAGGCACGAGAAGGTTCTGAAATCCCCGCCCGCCATGCGAGCAAGGCGAGGCGGGCGGGTGCAATCTACAATCAATAATCTGAAATTCTAACTCTCTGTGGTTCAAACTCCAGTCTGATGGTTAGTTCTAAGTTCGATAATCAGTGGTGAGGGAAAAAGGAGGGTGGAGAATGAAACAGGGTAAGAGGAAAAGGTTGCTGATTTTGGCAGTGATGCTGCTGGCAATATTTCTGATATCTAGCAGTTGCGCCAAAAAAGAAGAACCCAAGGCTCCTTACAAGATCGGCGGTATTTTTGCGATCACCGGGCCAGCATCGTTTTTGGGCGAGCCGGAGCGCAACTCCATGGAACTTCTTGCTGAGCAGATAAACGCTGGCGGAGGCATCAACGGGCATCCCATCGAGCTGGTGATCTACGATACCGAAGGGGACGCCACCAAGGCGGTGCTCAATGCCAACAAACTAATCGAGAAGGATAATGTCTTGGCCATTGTGGGTCCCTCCAGGAGTGGCACAACCCTGGCGGTGATGCCCATTGTGGAAAAAGCGCAGGTGCCACTAATTTCTTGTGCAGCTTCAGTTAAAATCACCACTCCGGTGAAAAGCTGGGTCTTCAAAACACCGCAAACCGATGTGATGGCGGTGGCCAAAATCTATGACTATATCAAGGGCCAGGGTGTTAAGAAAATTGCCATCCTGACGGTGAGCAATGCTTTTGGCGATAGCGGTAGGCAGCAGTTGCTCGAACAATCAGCAGACTATGGCTATGAGATAGTTGCTGATGAAAGTTTCGGGCCACAAGACACAGACATGACCCCTCAGCTCACTAAGATTAGGGCTTTGAAACCGCAGGCGATCATTTGTTGGGGGACTAACCCCGGTCCCGCGGTAATTGCCAAGAACATGCGGCAGCTAGGTATCAAGATTCCCCTTTATCAGAGCCATGGTGTTGCATCCAAAAAATTCATCGAGCTCGCGGGCGAGGCAGCTGATGGCATCATTTTACCCACCGGCAAGATTCTCGTGGCCGGAGATCTGGCTGATTCCGATCCCCAAAAGCAAATTCTGCAGAAGTACATTGCCGACTACGAGGCAAAATACCAAGTGGCGGTCTCCGGTTTCGGTGGCTATGCCTGGGATGGTTTGCAGATCCTTGCTCAAGCCCTCGAAAAAGCGGGGGATGACCGGGCCAAAATTCGCGATGAAGTCGAGAAAATCGATGGATATGTGGGGATAAGTGGCATATTTCGATTCTCCCCACAAGATCATAACGGCCTTGATAAAGATGAGGCCTTCGTGATGGTTAAAATAGCGGAAGGCGACTGGCAGATTATTCAGTAGGGGTTATTTTAAGACACCAAGGGCACGAAGGATCACGAAGATTCAAGCAATCTAAAATTGTTTGCTTCTTTGTGGTCTTCGTGCTCTTTGTGGTGAAAGAGCCCAGTTTTACTAAATTTTAGACATTTCGCATTCGACTATGGATCTAAGCGTCCAGATTCTCCAGTATATAATTTCCGGTATTACCATCGGTGCCATTTACGCGGTTATCGCTCTGGGTTTTACCATCATCTATAATTCCACTGAGGTGATCAACTTTGCCCAGGGTGAATTTGTCATGCTGGGCGGCATGGCGGTTATCGCCCTGAACAGTATTGGTCTTTTGCCCCTCGGTTTGAGTTTTATCCTGGCAGTTCTGTCTGTGACCCTGGTGGGGGTCGTATTGGAACGCTTTACCATCCGTCCAGCCAGGAGTTCTAATCCCATAACCCTAATCATTACTACCGTAGGCGCTTCAATTTTTCTTCGCGGCATGGCCATGATGCTGTGGGGGAAAGATGCGCTGGGGCTTAAACCCTTTACCGGTTCCGATCCAATCCACCTTGGTGGTGCCACCCTGGTTCCGCAAAGCCTTTGGGTATTGGGAGTGACCATGGTGGTGACGGCGTCCCTTCAGTTCTTTTATAAACGCACAATAACGGGGAAGGCTATGCGCGCTTGTGCCTTCAATCGACGGGCGGCAAGTTTAGTGGGTATAAGTGTGAACCGTATGGTTTCGGTCTCCTTCGCTTTGAGCGCCGCTATTGGGGCGGCCGCAGGAATCGTTATTGTTCCCATCACCTTGTGCGGCTATGACGTGGGAACTATGCTCGGTCTTAAAGGTTTTTGCGCCGCTGTATTGGGTGGCCTAGGAAGCAGCCCTGGGTCCATCCTCGGCGGTTTTCTGCTAGGGGTATTGGAGGCTCTGGGTGCCGGCCTGATCAGCTCTGGATTCAAGGATGCCATAGCATTTTTCGTGCTGCTCCTGGTGCTCTTCCTTCGACCCAGCGGCCTGCTGGGGCCGAAGCAAGTCAAGAAGTTCTGATCATGAAAAGGGCACAAGGCACAGGGCATAGGGCATGGAGCATAGAGTCAAAACATTTCGAAATTCGAATTCGAAATCACTATATCTGGATTCTGACTACTGGCTCTTTGCAATATTGGAGTGAGAACATTGATCCGGTTACTTAAATATAAATGGTTTCAGGTGGGTACCTTCGGGCTGGTTTTGGCTCTTCTGCCTTTGGTGCTGACGAACCGCTACTACCTTAACGTGATGATCTTTATCGGCATCCACACTCTGTTGGTTGTAGGGCTAAACCTATTGATGGGATATGCCGGTCAGATCAGTCTCGGTCACGCTGCTTTTTTTGGGCTTGGAGCTTACACTTCCGGCATTCTAACTGCTACTTACCATGTGTCACCCTGGCCGGCCATGGTGGCGGCTGTTGCCCTCACAGCGGTAGTAGCCTTGGTGGTGGGCATTCCCGCCCTAAAGCTTACCGGGTATTACCTTGCCATGGCCACCCTCGGCTTCGGCATAATTGTTCACATTTGTTTCAAGGAATTCAACTACCTTACCGGCGGTCCTTCAGGTTTGGTTGGCATCCCTGCACTTGCCATAGGATCCATAATTCTTGATGAGCCGGCAAGCTATTACTACCTGGTGTGGTTTACTACACTTGCAGCTTT
Organism: uncultured delta proteobacterium; assembly: GCA_963712115.1. GTDB lineage: Bacteria > Desulfobacterota > Syntrophobacteria > BM002 > BM002 > BM002. The sequence goes on from CAVQGX010000064.1 coordinate 3,897, forward strand.
AGCTCTGAGCCTCAATATCGTAGATTCTAGAGTAGGAAGAGCCTTGCGCGCCATCCACGACAGTGAATCAGCGGCCCGTGCTTCGGGTATTTATACCTCACGACTGAAAATCTGGGTATTTGTCATAAGCGCTGTCTACGCCTCGGTGGCAGGAAGTCTCTATGCCCATTTCATCACCTTCATCAGCCCTGGTTCCTTTGACTTCATGTTCTCAATAAAGTTGGTTACCATGGTTGTGGTGGGCGGCATGGCATCCATTTGGGGGGCGGTGTTTGGCGCTGCTACTCTTACTTTACTTCCGGAAGTGCTGGCCGTGTTTCACGACTACGACATCGTTATCTTTGGACTCATTCTCATGGTGGTTATGATCTTTTTGCCCCAGGGACTGACGCGAGGTGCTTTGGATCTCCTGGAAAAATACCGGTTCCGCCGCGGAGTCGCTGGGGAATCTGTTTAGGGCAGGTGATAGGCAAGAGGGAGTTACACCTGTGGTCTTACTCGCTGTTTTTCACTGGAAGTTTGGTTGTCATCGGAGAAAGCCGTGAAGGCAGAGGCGACGACGATACCTCTTCTGAAAGCAGAAAATGTTTCCAAGTCTTTTGGCGGTATTCATGCTGTCCGCCAGGTCAGTTTTGAGGTTTGCAAGGGACAGATAAAAGGCATTATAGGTCCCAACGGTGCCGGCAAAACCACCTTGTTTAACCTTATCACCGGTTTTTATCCCACTGACGACGGCGCTATATACTTCAATGGTCACAAGCTAAATGGCCTGGGACCACACCAGGTGGCTGAACTCGGCATTGCCCGGACATTTCAAAACGTGGAGCTTTTTGACCGGATGACCGTGCTGGAAAATATCATGGTGGGTCGACACCCAAGGACCAGTGCCGGCTTCATCGGCGCCGCACTGCGCTTGTCACGCCACCGGAAGGAGGAGGGGTGCATCAGGCAAGATGGTTTGGAGATGCTGAACTTTATTGGCCTGGGGGAGCGGGCCGGCAGCCCCAGTTCTGTTTTGCCCTTCGGACTTCAGAGGATACTAGAGATCGGTAGGGCCCTTGCCACCGACCCCCTTCTGTTATTGCTGGACGAGCCCGCTTCCGGGCTCAACGCGGCAGAAACCCGCGAGCTGGGACAATTGATCTGCCGGATTCGGGATCGGGGAATTACCGTAGTTTTGGTAGAACACGACATGAGCCTAACCATGGAAGTGTGCGACGAGATCCTAGTAATGGACTATGGGCGCACCCTGGCGGAAGGCAGTCCGAGGGAGATCCAGCAGAATCAAGCAGTTATTGACGCCTATTTAGGGGAAGAACCGGTTGCTTAAAATTCGTAATCTACAGACCTTCTACGGCAGGATCCGGGTTCTGGACAATGTTTCTCTCTCGGTGAAACCAGGTGAGATTGTTACTCTCATCGGCGCAAATGGTGCCGGCAAGAGTACAATGCTCAACTGCATCTCCAGTTTAATCCCATCCCGGGAGGGAGAGATCCTCTTTCAGGGTCAGAGGATAAACGGCCAGCCACCGGAAGCGATAGTTCGTCTGGGCATCTGTCAGATTCCTGAGGGCAGACAGATTTTCCAACCTCTAACGGTACTGGAAAATCTGGAGTTGGGTGCCTACCTGCGGTTCGGCAGGAGGGAGAGAAGTTCCATTAAGCAAGATTTGAACATGGTTTTTTCCCTATTTCCGGTTCTTTCAGAAAGGTCGAACCAAATATCCGGCACTCTTTCCGGTGGGGAGCAGCAGATGCTGGCCATCGGTCGGGCGCTCATGTCGCGTCCCAAGCTTCTTTTATTGGATGAGCCCTCAATGGGCTTGGCTCCAAGATTGGTGGTCGACATCTTTCACACCATATCGAGATTGCGCCGCGAGGGCTTGACCATTCTTGTTGTGGAGCAAAACGCCAGGGCTGCTTTGAAGATCGCCGACAGAGGATACGTCCTCGAGACAGGTAAAATTATCCTCCAGGGAAGCGCAGCCGAACTCTTGGAGGATCACGATGTTAAACGAGCCTATCTGGGCCGAGATTATCGTGAATTTACTGAAGGTAGGTTATAACCAGCTAACGGGGCTAACAATCAAACCACGGAGAGCACGGAGGGCACAGAGATTTTAGGAGCCATAGTCATGTAATAAGCTGTAATCACTAATAGCAGTAAATGCGGTCAACCTGTGAATGAATAATTGATGCTACCACGGTAACGTCAGCGGTTTTATTCTAATTGCTCTGCGATCTCTGCGGTCTCTGTGGTTAAAATTCCCGTCACTACTCACGGGAGGTTATACAAATGCAGATTTGGAATGAAGAAATGGAATGTCAGGATAGAGATGAGTTGACCCAGCTCCAGCTGGAGAGACTGCAATCTACCCTAAATAGGGCTTACAAGAATGTCCCATTTTATCGTAACTGTCTGGGAGAAGCCTGCATGGATCCCTCTTCGGTCAGGTCCTTGGCAGATCTCAGCAGCTTGCCACTTACTAGCCGGGAGGATTTGAGCCAGAATTATCCCTATGGCCTCTTCGCCGTGCCGCTCAAAGATATTGTCCGCATCCACACCGCCACCGGTACTGGAAGCAACCCCACTGTTAGCGGTTACACCAACACTGATCTGGGAAACTGGACAGAAATGGTGGCCCGCGCTCTCACCGCTGCCGGGGTAAGTGCCGAAGACATTATTCAGGTCTGCTTCGACCCAGGGCTTGCCAACTGGGCCAGGGAGTTCATGAGGGGGGCAGAGGCTATTCGGGCCTCGGTCATACCCATGACGCCCCTGGAAATTCCCAAGCAGTTAATGGTGATGAACGACTACAAGACCTCCGCCCTGGTGACCACACCTTCTTATGCCAGGCAGTTGGTCCGGGAGATGACTAGACTCTCCATCAATCCCCATAGTCTTTCAATTAAACGGGCACTCCTCTTGGGAGAATTCCTCAGCCAAAGTGGTCGAACCACTCTAGAGAAGGCTCTCCGCATCCAGATCCAGACCGCTTACGGTCTCAGCGAGGTGCCCGGGCCGGGCATCGCCTACGAATGCCGGGAAAGGATCGGATTGCACCTCAATGAGGATCATTTTATCGCTGAGATAATCGATCCGGCAAGGGGAGAGGTTTTATCCCCGGGCGCGACCGGGGAGGTGGTTCTCACCAGCCTCACGGCCAAGGCATTTCCTCTGATTCGTTTCAGAACCGGAGACCTGGCAAGCCTGTCAACCGACGAGTGTTCTTGCACTCGCTCTTTTGCCCGACTGGAACCTGTTCAGGGCCGGGCCGACCGTTTGGTGGTAATTCGCGGCATAAAACTGCACCCGCAGCTGATTCACGCCGTCATGTCTCGTGCCTGTCAGGGAAAGATCCCGGATTACGTCAGCTTTGTTCGTCGCCTGGAAGACCTTGATATACTGGAGATCTTGGTGCAGGTGGACGAAGCCTGCTTTTCCGACGAGATCAAAATGCTCGAGCATCTGGTGCAACTGGCACGGGGGGAGTTGGAACAAAGCCTTGGAATTCCGGTGAAGGTACGCTTGGTCGAGCCTGGAACCATGGCTGATTACAGCGACCGTCTGGCTCAGATCATCGATGAGCGGACCAACGGCTAACTGATCGGACTTAAAATTAATTTTGCCCTCCCCAGTGAGTATCTTCTTGACACCCTCTCTTTTACTCTGATATTTTGCCACCATTGACGGAATCCCTTCAAAATCATTCTAAATTACAGAAAAACTCTAAATTCATTTAACTTGACAATTCCCTGCGGGTCGCCGCTGGGAGATTTACTCAAAGCTAACTTATTGGACTCTTTTCCGCCCTGTTTTAAGGGGTTCTTTTTGGAATCTAAGTTCCTTTGAATCTAAAAAGCCTGGTCCTTTCCCCGCATAGAGGGATCTTCGATGGGACAGGTCAGAGTTAAATGGCTTAGCTGGTAAAGATAGCGAGTAGACTTCCGGATGTAGGAAAGACCCTAAAAGCCCCCTCCGGGGGCAACTCATAGCCAGGTCCTGTGGTCCTGGATTCTTTAACTTGAAAATTCCCCGCAGCTTGCTGCGGGGTCTCTCCCTGTGCTAATCAGGGAGTATGTCAGATGATACAGTAAGCAAAGGTTACCATTGCGCTTGGCAAATTCACTATCACATCGTATTTCCGGTGAAATACCGCAAAGCATTGTTGGACTTGGAAGTGGTGGAAATCATTGTAGAGACGGCTGAAGGTATTGCTGAGAGGTATGCCATTGAGATGGAAGCCATTGGTTGTGACAAAGAACATATACACCTGCTATGTGGTGCCCATCCAAAGATAGCACCCGGTAGGATTGTTCAGATATTCAAAAGTATCACGGCACGCGAAATATTTCGACGTAAGCCATCAGTGAAAAAGGAGCTCTGGGGTGGCGAGTTTTGGACAGACGGCTACTATGTTGCAACAGTTGGTGAAAGGGCCAACTGGGATACAGTAGAAAAGTACATCAAGAGCCAGGGTAGACCCAAAGCCGATCTCAAACAACTCAAACTGTTCGAATAAGGTTTGATACCCTGCAGCTTGCTGCAGGGTCATTCATTCAGTATTAAAAAATCTCATTTGAGGAGAAAGGGGGTGATGAGGCGAAAGGCGGACTGTGTCTGAGTCCAGCCGTGGTTATTTCTATAAGCTGGAAAGGAAGAGCTTGGGCTTCAGAGGCTGCAAGTCTGATCAGCTTCGAGCTCTAGAATGATGGGCGATTATGAAAGGGAGAAAGGAGGATCGGTGATGAAATCATTTTGCTCATCCAGAGGACTGATGGGGCTGGTGGTCCTGCTGGCCGTGGCGCTCATTGCAACCCCCCTAGTATGTGCCTCTGAGGGGGAGTTCAAGATCAAGTCGGAAGATGGCAACATTTTTCGTGTCGGCGCCCAGTTACGCATGATTCCAACATCAGAGAATAACTGGGACTTCGGCCTTGGGACTGTCACAGTGACTTCGCCAGGTGTTCCTGGCCCTGTAGCACAGAAGAATTTCAAAAGACATACCAACGAAGCCGGGGAAGTTTCCCAGGGCTACATCCGCACCGAAGCCCGCCTGTACTTCACCGGGGAAGACAAGGACGGGAAATGGGACCTCTACAGCGCCCTGGAGTTCGACTCGGCAGTTGATCAGACTGAAATTGACAATCGTGGCCGCGACTATGGCCTGGAGAGGGTGCACGGCAGTGTGGCCATTCCCGGCCTGGAACAGGTGCGCTTCCACGCAGGCTGGGATATCTACTACATGGACGCGGTGGACGCAGGCGCAGGATTTATTTACGGCGACGACGATCCGGGGTTCTGGTTCACCGGAGATTTCGATTCTATAAAAATCCAGGCTGGCTATCACAAGAAATTGGAGAATAACTTTGCCTCTAGGGACGAGGTGGACTACCTTGAAAAGGAAGCCGGCATAGAGGCTGACAACGACCGCGACCTTCTCGATGCAATGCTCACCTGGTTTGTTAATGACGACAATGAAATAAGGTTCATGGCTTCATTAGATTATATGAAAACCAGAGCTGAGAGCGAAATTGATAGTCCTCTCACTGGCTCACCTTTTACCGATCAAAAAGGTGCGGATGTACAGACCTACCGGCTGGGCATCCTGTACAAGGGAAAACTGGGAATTGTGGAGCCCCAGTTGGAGTTCGCCTACCAGGGCGGCGAGGCGGAAAATATCGTTACCGAATTTGGGGGCACCTTGCCTGATCAGGATATCGAGGCATACGCTGCCTTTGCTGACGTGGCTGTCAACCTTACCGACATGGTTGGCTGGAAGCTCATCCCCCACGTTGGCTTCATGTACACCTCGGGTGACGACGATCCCAACGACAAAAATCTGGAAGGCTACTGTGGGGTGGCCAACGCCCAGCGCTTCACCCCCGCTTTTGGCGGTGAGGATACAATAATTGGTGATACAAATGTTGTTCTAGGAACCATCCTCTATGGTTATATTCCAGAGTTTTACGGTAACCTCGGGGGCACCCAACAAGGAGGCGTTGCCACCGGAGGCCTGACCAACGGTTCCCTTGGCGGCAGGGGTGACAACCCGGGCATGACCATGATCGGCGGCGGGATTACCATCGAGCCGGCGGAGTACATCAGCTACCGCACCAACTTCATGTGGTTCGAATGGAACGAAGATTTTTCAGTAGTAAATATCCGTGATCCTTTATTTCTGGCTGGAGGTTTGCTTGGACCCAGGAACATAGAAATCAAGGCAGGCACCGCCGGCCAACAGTGGAGCAATAGTTTGAGGGTGTCGTTGTCAAAGCACGTGCATATTTTCGGTAACGCCACCTTGTTCTGGCCCGGTGACGCTGTGAAGGACGTCACCGAAGCACTGGGCAACAGGTCGGATAAAGTTGCCCAGCGTTACGCTGTGGCGCTCATATGGAGATTCTAAAAGTATTATAGTTGCCGGTCGAGAGGAACTGTCGTAGAATAGGGACGTTTAAAAGACCGGAACCTTGTTAATTGAAAAACGGGCTTGTGCCTTATGGGCACAAGCCCGTTGGTGGATTTATCCATGAAAAATAAAAGTTTACCTTATTTTCTCTTGAGTTTGCTTATTTTGTTTGTATCCCTGATCTTTGCTTGCGCCACCGATAAAGGTGCTGGGAAAGAAGAAGAAACCAGGCAAAAAACTGCGCAAGAGGCGAAAGCCCGCAAGGACATGGAAGCCCGGGTTCTTGAAAGTTCCTGGTATGAGAGTTCTGACTACCACCGCGGTAAAGGCGATAGCGGTGGGATTGACGTGGGCGAATGGCTAAGAACTAAGAAAGAAATTAAGGCCAAGCAGGAAGAGACCGAGAAGCGGCTGGCCAAACTGGAGAGTGAGGTCGAGGGACAGCAACCAGTTGCCAGTCAGGAGCAGACCTCCAGTGCACAGGCAAAAGCGGCCGGGACTGGGTTGGTCGGCTACGGGGCTGCAAATACCGACTCTCAGCAGGGTCTAAGGTTCAAAGTGGCCATGCTTGTCTTGCCTGAAGTGTACCTTTCAGCTCGAGATATAAAGGAAACGCTCTTTGGGGTCGCTGCTCGTCAGTTTGCCGGGAACCCGAGGTTCATTCTGGTTGATCCGGAGGAAGCCGAAGACATTTTGCTCAAGCAAGGATTGGCAGTTATTCCAGAAAATAAGGCCGAGAATGCCAGGGCTCTGGGAATATATCCTGCTGCCCGGTTGGTTATTTTCCTGGACAAGTTGGCACTGAGCAGCAAAGGCAGCGAAATGAATGGCCGCCTGAGTTACACTCTGGTTGATGGCTTTTCAGGCAGGAATATTGAGCAAGAAGAGGAGATTGTCTCCCTTGGTCGAGATGGATCTGGAACCGGAAAGCTCTTGGCGAAGTTGGTGGAGGAGATGATCTCCGACCTCGAGAAGAGGGCAGACAGATATATCTGGTCCTCCCGGGTTGCCATGGTTGAAGGGAAAAAGGTCTACCTCAGTTCCGGCAAGGCTTCCGGCTTGAAAAAAGGTGATATTTTCATGGTCCACGGACCAGGGAGAGAAATCATTCATCCCACTGCCAAGGTTTCTATGGGATTTCAACAGGGCCCTTACAAGGGCAGGGTGGAAGTAGTGAGCCTTTTTGGCCAGGACGCAGCCGAGGCAACCGTGGTTGAAGGTTCAGGCAAAATCGATCCAAATGATCTGGTAACCCTGCCACCCGAGCAAAAGTAGCCCAAGACCACCTGGAATCCCCACCGACCCACACCCCCGCATTTCCCCACTGCAGAAATCATCTCTTGCTTAAAGATTTTCAAGGAACATACTCGTTTGAATATGATATTAAATTGTACAGTGATTGTATGTTTTGAAGGCTTTTAAGAGAGTGGTAATCCTCTATTCAGTTGATATATTCAGTCGCATTTGGTATTCATCAAAATTTAATATCGCAGAGAAAGTAGTTGCCCACTGACTAAATGGAGCGTCTTGCTTCCATAGATGTTGGCTCAAACACCCTTCGGCTGCTCGTAGCAGAACCGGCCGCTTCCGCACCCATCCGACCAATTCAAGTTGAACGACGTATCACCCGTTTGGGAGAGAGCTTCCTGCCGGACAAAATCCTGCAAACACCGGCTATGGACCGAAGTATCGCTGCACTGAAAGAATTCGTTGAGTTGATGGGCCTAAAGGGTGTCTCAGACTACTCGGCTGGTGCCACGGCCGTTGTGCGAGAGGCCAGCAATGGGGCACACTTTCTCGATCAAGTTCAGCGACAAACTGGCCTAAGTGTCCGCTTGCTTAGCGGCTCTGAAGAGGCGAGGCTGTCTCTCCTTGGTGTCGCTTCTGTGATCTCGAAAAAAGAATCTTCCATGGTCATCTTTGACATCGGCGGGGGCAGTACCGAGTTGGTCTGGAAAGGTGAAGGGGCTAATAGCACTGTAGAAAGCAGCAGCCTTCCTCTGGGTGTGGTCCACTTGACTGAGACTTTTTTGTCGGCAGATCCTCCGGGTCATGAACCGTGCTTGCAGTTGCGGAGGCATGTCTCTAGCGTTCTGACCGAACTGTCCTTATATAAGGATTTTCATGATACTCTCTGGGTTGGTACGGCCGGAACCGTTACAACCCTGGCAAGCATGTGGTACGAATTGGTAGAATACGATCCGGAAAGAATAAATGGTACTGTTTTGGAAAGGACATGGCTTGCCGATCTCTGTGCAAGACTTGCCAGTATGAGGCTTGCTGAACGGAGAAAGCTCACCGGATTGGAGCCAGGTAGAGAGGATATTATCTTGGCTGGTGGATTAGTGACTCTGGAGATAATGGATACCTTTGGTTTTTCCCGGTTCACCGTCAGCGATGCCGGATTGCTCGAGGGACTGTTCCTTGATCTTTGTCGGACGTCATCGTACTCCCAAGGAAATGGCTAAAAACCGGGGGTGGATATTTTTTTTGATGTGGGAGTTGTAGAAAGGGCTTTTTCCTGATAGCTTTAATAAATTTAGCTTAATACTAAAAGAGGGTTCTTTATGACTAAGAAAGACAGCGACATACCCATGGCACTTACCTTCGATGACGTCTTGTTGCTTCCGGCAGCCAGCAAAGTCCTGCCTAACGAGGTGGATGTCAGAACCAGACTGAGCCGGAATATCACCATGAACATCCCTCTGTTGAGTGCTGCTATGGACACGGTTACTGAGGCGAATACTGCCATCAGTATGGCGAGGGAGGGCGGCATCGGCATCATTCACAGAAATATGAGCGTCGAGCGGCAGGCTACGGAGGTAGACAAGGTCAAGAAATCGGAAAGCGGAATGATTGTTGATCCAGTTACCATGCACCCTGATCAAAAGATCTCCGAAGTGTTGGAAGTAATGGAACGTTACCGCATTTCCGGGGTCCCAATTGTGAAGGACGGGAGAAAACTGGTTGGCATAGTGACCAACCGGGATCTCCGTTTTGAAACCAATTTGGACCAAAAAGTTGCCAATGTTATGACCAAAGAGAATCTGGTTACCGCTTCCGAGGGCATTACGCTGGAAGAGTCCAAGGTGCTTCTCCATCAAAACCGGATCGAGAAACTTCTGGTGGTAAATGATAAGGGAGATTTGCTGGGCCTGATTACCATAAAAGACATAATGAAAATCAAGAAGTATCCCAGTGCCTGCAAAGACAAGTTGGGCCGTTTGAGGGTCGGCGCTGCGGTGGGAGTGGGGCCTGACCGCGATGGGCGAGTAGAGGCCTTGGTCAAAGCGGGTGTAGACGTGATAGTTGTGGATTCTGCTCATGGCCATGCGGAGGCGGTGGTTAATAGTGTTCCGGCAATCAAGCGGCAGTTTCCGGATATAGAGTTAATTGCCGGTAACGTTGCCACCGCAGATGGAACCAGAAGCTTGATCGAGGCCGGTGCCGACGCCATTAAAGTGGGTGTAGGACCCGGCTCGATTTGCACCACCAGGGTGGTTGCAGGTGTGGGGGTGCCTCAAATTAGTGCGGTGATGGAGTGTGCCAAGGTTGCCAGAGAGCACCAGGTGCCGATCATCGCTGACGGTGGCATCAAGTATTCTGGGGATGTGGTGAAGGCACTGGCCGCTGGGGCGGACTCAGTTATGATCGGCAGCATCTTCGCAGGCACGGATGAAAGCCCCGGGGAGACCGTTCTCTATCAGGGCCGTTCTTATAAGGTCTACCGTGGTATGGGTTCTTTGGGAGCAATGAAAGAGGGCAGAGGGGATCGTTATTTCCAGGGTGATATAGTGGAGGAGGTGAAGCTTGTTCCTGAAGGGATCGAGGGACGGGTTCCCTACAAGGGTCCGCTTTCCTCGAGCGTGTTTCAACTCATAGGGGGTCTTCGAGCCGGAATGGGGTACGTGGGTTGTGGAAGCCTGGATCAACTCAGGAAAGAGGTTAAGTTCATCCGAATCACTTCCGCAGGCCTCAAAGAAAGCCATGTCCACGATGTAATCATCACCAAGGAAGCGCCGAATTACCAGATAGATTGGAAATAAGGATCCACCTTTTAGATTTAAGATTTTAGATTTAAGATTGCAGAATGAGGAATTTTAAAGCAAGACTTGTGATTCCAGTCAAAGATTTGGCTTTTGATAACGAGAGAACATGGATATTCATGACGACAAAATACTGATTCTTGACTTCGGTTCTCAGACAACCCAACTCATAGCCAGGCGAGTACGTGAATCTCAGGTGTACTGCGAAATTCACCCGTTCAACCTGGGTCTGGATAAAATCAAGAGCTTCGGTGCTAAGGGCATAATCCTTTCAGGAGGCCCCGCCTGCGTTCTCGATGAAGGTTCACCCACTTGTGACCTAGAAGTACTGAAGCTAGGTATACCTGTTTTAGGTATCTGTTATGGGATGCAGCTCATGACCCACTTGTTGGGCGGTGAGGTTGAGCGCTCTGCCAAACGGGAGTATGGGAAAGCGCAACTCTTAATAGATTCCGCCGAAGACCTGTTCTTTGGTTTGGACGGGTCAGGACAAAGTCAGGGCGAGCAGGTGTGGATGAGTCACGGAGACAAGATCAAGAAACCGCCGTCCGGTTTCATTGCCCTAGCCCACAGTGGAAACTCCCCTGTGGCCGCAATGCGCCACACCGATGCGGAGCTTTACGGGGTTCAGTTCCATCCGGAGGTTATCCATACTCCCAACGGCACCAAGATGCTGCAGAATTTTCTCTTTCGCTCTTGCGGCTGTAGACCTACTTGGACAATGAAGTCTTTCGTAGCCAGCACTGTGGAGAGCCTGCGGAAGACTGTTGGGTCTAAGAAAGTAATATGCGCTCTAAGCGGCGGCGTGGACAGTTCCGTGGTGGCAGTGTTGCTTCACAAAGCGGTGGGTCATCAGTCCACCTGCATCTTTGTGAATAATGGTTTGTTACGCCAAGGCGAGGCGGAAGAGGTTCAAAATATTTTTCGCCATTCCTTCGAGATCAATTTAGATTACGTGGATGGAGCTGATGCCTTCTTGAGCCGGCTGAAAGGTGTAGTGGATCCGGAGGAGAAACGAAAAATTATCGGCAATCTTTTTATTGAGATTTTTGAGGAGGAAGCCAACAAGATCCCGGGGGCTGAGTATCTCGCTCAAGGAACTCTCTACCCTGATGTTATAGAAAGTGTCTCCTTCAAGGGGCCCTCCGCCACTATCAAAACTCACCATAATGTGGGAGGTCTTCCTGAAGTGATGAATCTTGAACTCATCGAGCCACTAAGGGAACTATTCAAGGACGAGGTAAGAAAAGTAGGTGCAGAACTCGGGTTGCCAAGAAAGTTGATCCAAAGACACCCCTTCCCTGGACCAGGTCTGGCCATTCGCATTCTGGGTGAAGTGACGCCCGAGAAATTGGAAATTCTGCGCCAGGCTGATGCTATCATTATGGAGGAGATGGAGAACAGCGGTCTCCATGACCAGGTGTGGCAAGCATTCGGTGTGCTCTTACCGATCCGCACCGTGGGGGTCATGGGCGATGAACGCACCTACGATCAAGTGGTTGCCATTCGCATTGTGGAGAGCGTTGACGCAATGACAGCAGACTGGGCCAAAGTGGACTACCAGGTGTTGGGACAAATGTCAAACCGTATAATAAATGAAGTCAAGGGAGTTAATCGGGTGGTTTACGATATTTCCTCCAAACCGCCGAGTACAATTGAGTGGGAATAATACCCGCCGCAATCCTTCCGACCCATGCGTCAAGCAGATTTCGTTCATCTTCATCTTCATTCCGCCTACAGCCTTTTGCAGAGCACCATAAGGCTGCCTCAGCTAGTAAAAAAAGCACGTGAATACCGGCTGCCAGCCTTGGCCATAACAGACCATGGCAATCTATTTGGCTGCATAGAATTTTATGATCTGGCTTACAGTAGTGGAATCAAACCTATTATTGGCTGCGAACTCGCGGTGGACTCCTTTGAGGGAGTCGATCCAGAGCGGCCTGGTAACTCTGAGCCGACCAATCACATAGTGCTCCTGGCGCGGAATAGAAGAGGTTACCAAAATCTTCTCCAGCTCATCACCAAAGCCCACTCTCAAGGCTGGCAGCAAGAACCACGAGTAAGTACAAATCATCTGTATGAGCATAAACGAGGGCTCACCATCCTAAGCGGGTGCCACAGGGGAGAGGTAGCCTCCCTGCTCTCTAAGGACGACCACCAGGGGGCAAAAGCACGGGCCGCCGAATATTTAGAAGTTTTTGGCAGGGAAGACTTTTTCATCGAGTTACAGCCGGTTCTCACTGAGCCAAACAGGATATTGAATGAACGACTTCTGGCTCTGGCCCGGCTGCTGGATGTTCAAGTAGTGGCCACGGCAAATAGCCATACTCTTGACCCAGGTGAAGTAGAACTAATTAATATCCTGAAGGCCATCAGGCTGGGAACCACTGTGGAGGAAATTCCCCCTTCGGTGGAGTACGGTTTTCTCTCTCCGGAAGAGATGAAAGTTGAGTTCAACCATCTGCCTGAAGCCATAGCTGCCACCCTAGTCATTGCTGAGCGCTGCAATCTCGATTTGGACTTAGGTAAGATTCACATACCGCAGTTTCCCCTGGAAAAAGGCCAGGAGGCAATGGCTGTATTGGGACAAAAGGCAAGGGAAGGGCTTCAACAGCAACTTTTGGCCAATCAACTTGAGGTCGATTCAGACTACAACCAAAGATTAGACATGGAACTAAAAAAAATTGAGCAGCTTGGTCTCGCGGATTACTTTCTCTTGGTAGCTGATTTCGTTCAGTTTGCCAGAACAAAGGGGGTTCCTGTAGGTCCAGGGAGTGGATCGGCAGGTTCTAGTCTCACTGCGCACGCTCTGGGGATCACTAAGATTGATCCGTTAAAGCATGGCCTTTTGTTTGAGCGTTTGATAAATCCACTGAGCCCAGAGTTTCCGGACATGGAGCTGGGTTTTGGCATGGAGATGCGAGAAGAAGTGCACCAATACCTCAGGTCCAAATATGGTCAGGACCGGGTAGCGCAAATCGTCTCACTGGTTACCATGCAACTGCGTACGGCCATTCGGGATCTGAGCAAGGCCTTGAATCTGGCGCAGGAAGATCTGGAGGCCACAGTTGAGTCCACAAAGTCGGCCAGAACAGGAGAAAGCGCATCCTCGAGGCAGCCATCTGAGCAAGGGATATCCGCGCGAGTCCCCAGAAGGGTAACGGAATTGGCAGCAGAGCTTGAGGGTTTGCCGCGACAGGTAAGCACCCATGCCACTGGTGTGATTATCGGCGATGGTCCATTGGTTGAAAATGTTCCACTTTACCGCGGTCCCAAGGATGAGTGGGTAAGCCAGTACAATGTGCGCGCCCTGAAGCGGGTCGGCATAGTAAAGATCGATCTGATTGCGAGAAAAAGCCTTACAGTGATTCGTAAAGCAGTAGATCTCGTTGGCCAGGAGTATGATCTTTCCGCAGCCCTGGAACATATATCCTGGGATGATGAAGCTGCCTTCGAATTGCTATGTCTGGGGAGGGTGGGCGGCATTCCCTACTTGGAAACCCCAAGAGCACGCGATCTGCTACTCAAATGGCAACCCAGGGGGTGGCAGGATCTACTTGTACTTTTGGCCTTAATTCGACCAGCACCGTTAGAAAGTGGATTGACCGAAAGCCTCCTCAGCACTCGTCGGCAGGAAGGATCTCAGAGGACATCTCCCCCGTCTGATGAAGGAAGGCTTTTGCCTGGGACTAAATTTCTTTTTTTTGATGTGGATCTTATCGAACTGATTGCTGAAAGCACCGGTTGGTCTTTGGAAAAGGCAGATGAACTTTGTCGCCTGCTTATGAAAGCTGACGAGGAAGAACTGGAAAACATACGTTTGGAGTTCATCAAAGGAGCCGAGAATAGAGGTTGTGCCCGTGAAGAGGCGGAGATAACCTGGTCTAAAGTGGAACGCTCGGCAGGCGTGGTTGCCAATAAGAACCAAACAGTTGCCCAGGCATTTACGGTGCTGCAAGCTGTCTTTTCCAAAGCTCGCTTTCCGCAGCACTACATAGCTGCCCTATTGAGCAGCGAACTACACCAGCATGACCTTCTGACGGCGCATATCGAGTCTTGTCGCCAAGAGGGTCTTACTTTGCTGCCTCCAGATGTAAATGAAAGTGAGGTGGAATTCCGCGTAGAAACTGAGGGTGTCCGTGTTGGACTGGCGGCAATCAGGCATGTGAGTAAGGCAACAGCTGGTTCAATTGTCCAGGCACGGCGTGAGAGAGGACCATTTAATTCTCTTTTTGAACTCTGCAATAGCTTAGAACGGGAGGATCTGGACAAGAGAGCTTTAGGTGCAATGATTAAGGCGGGAGCTATGGACAGTTTTGGCGGTGGTAGGCAAAGTCTGTACGGGATGCTTCCCGAATTATTGGAACAGGCTCGTCGAGGTCAGATGGCACTTTTTGACGGCCCTGACCTAGAGACTCATTCAGACCGAAGCTTTACTACTCCATCTGACTGGGATTACTCCACCAAACTGGCTAAAGAAAAAGAGGCCTTAGGCTTTTACCTGAGCGGCCATCCGCTGGCTGAATTTCGTTCCTTCCTGGAAAAAGTCGCTCCGGGTGGGGCGGCACGGCTAGGTGATCTTCCCGGAGATTCTCAGGGGTTCCTAGGGGGTGTAATTGAGGAGATCAGAGCAATTAGGAGCCGCAAAGGCGAGCCCCTACACTTTTTACGAATAGAAGATTACACAGGCTCTATGGAAGTGATTGTCTTTGCAGATGTGTATGCAAGATTCGAGAGATACTTGTTCAAGGGAGCCCTGGCGCTGGTGCGCGGCAGGATAGCAAGAGAGCCCGATCAGGTAAGGCTGGTGGCTGAAGATGTTATGTTTTTGGAGGAGGCAGCCCAGAAACTAGCCACCTCTGTTAGATTGCATCTCTCCGTGGAAGGTTTCTCAAGGGAGTTGCTTAGCGATCTACGGCAGTTGTTCAAATCCCAGCCAGGGTCATGTCCAGTTTACCTCCACTTTAATATTGGCCAGCATACAGAGGTTATTCAGAGACTACCGCCTCCATTTAATGTTTACCCTGCTAGAGATTTGATTAGGGAAATAACCAGACGATTTGGCGAGAGCTCCCTAGAGATTATTTACGGCGAGGAAGGCGAGACAAGAAGCTAACTCGGAGAAATGGGGATGCGAGACGTTGAGCAGGCAGTCTGCAGCTAGCAGCTTTTCGTATTAACTCTTCTGTGATGCCTCCATACAAGTGAGGAGTTGACACATATGAGCGAATACCGTGAGCGGAGATATCGCCATCAAATCCACCACAAGCGATTGGTTCCCTTTAAGGTGGCTGTACAAGAAACAGATCTGATGATTCTGGCTGAGTCCGACCTGACTGAGCTAACTGAGGAGATTATTTACAAGGTTCGTGGGCCTCTGGAGGGATACATTGTTAGTCACCCCGAATTTCTCAGCACTTTGACCCCCATGCCTTACGATAAACTCGCACCTCCGGTAGTAAAGGAAATGTTAGCTGCGGCACAGGTTTGCGGTACTGGTCCCATGGCTGCCGTAGCCGGAGCTGTGGCGGAGCAGGTTGGCTTGGCCCTTCTGCGGGAGAGTGGTGAGGTGGTGGTGGAGAACGGCGGTGATTGTTTCGTCAAGGTGGATTCACCCTTGCAAATATCTATCTTTGCTGGGCGGTCAAAGTTGAGCAATACGCTGGCCCTGAAGATCTATCCGGATAAGACGCCCTTGGGCGTGTGTACGTCTTCAGGCACTGTTGGCCACTCCCTGAGCTTTGGCGTTGCTGATGCGGTGACTGTAATATCAGCCTCTGCGGCGCTAGCCGATGCTGCTGCAACTATGACTTGCAACCAGGTGAAAAGCGAGAGCAATATCCGTCAGGCCATAGCCTTTGCCCAACAGATTGAGGGAGTCTTGGGAGTGGTAGTCATCGTGGGAGAGCAGATAGGTGCATGGGGTGATGTTGAGCTGGTGTCGATTTAAGATTTGAGATTTAAGATTTCACTCAGCAAACGACAGCCCAGACTGCACAAGGAGAGGGTTAAGGGATTCTTAATTCTTTTCTAATTCCTCAACCTGCAATCTGCAATCTACACAGTACTTGTTTTTTTGGCAGATGTTGGTATACTCGCAAAAAATTTTCCTCCGGCAGACAAGAGGGGCTAGTTCGCCCTTTGTTGTGAGGGAAAGGTGATAGACCATGCAGAATCTATGGGCGCCGTGGCGAATGGACTACATTTTGGGCGACCGGCCGAAAGGCTGCATTTTTTGTCCAGAGGGCAACGGCAAAAGTGATGAAGAACGGCTCCTGCTGTATAGAGGAGACCGTTCCATGGTTGTAATGAACCGTTTCCCTTACAATAATGGCCATCTTCTCGTGGCTCCTTGGAAACACACATCTTCATTGGATGGCCTCAAAGACGAGGAACTGTTTGACTTAGTTCGAACGGTCCGGTGGTCGGTGGCCGTACTCCGCGAAACCATGAGTCCAGACGCGTTTAATGTGGGACTCAACCTCGGTACGGTGGCAGGAGCAGGCGTGGAAGCCCATGTCCATTTCCACATTGTGCCAAGGTGGAATGGTGACACGAGCTTCATGACGGTTTTGGCTGAGGTGCGCGTTGTTCCAGAGCATCTCCAACAGACCTATGAAAGGCTACTCCCCTATTTCGAAAAGGAGAAATTGAATGAAACCAGTTAAGTGGGTGGTTTTGTTGCTCTTGATAGTCTTACTGATTGTTTTCCTCATTCAGAACATCGACGCGATTCTTGCCCCAACCACCTTCGAGTTCAAACTGTTTGGACTTCTGCACGTCAGCTCAAAGCCCATCCCCCTTTATGGTCTGATTCTGGGTTCTATTTTTGGGGGTGGCTTAATGACTGCCATTTACCTTGGCTTGGGCAACTTCCGTTTACGCAGTTCCCTCCGATCCCTTCAAAAACAGAAGAACAGCCTCCAAGAAGAACTCAAATCCCTGCGCAACCTGCCGATCACTGAGGGGGAGGTGGTGGCCAGTCAGCCTGCAGAGACTCCTGGCACTAATTATGCGGAGGAAGCCGAATAGGCAAAAACCGGGTAAACTGGCGTGATGGATGGATGCGAACACCCTACATATTGGGGGAATCGAATTTAATATTTTCGCCCTTTTGGGTATTATAGCCAGCTTGGGCCTTGTCATAGGCTATTTCCTCGGTAGACGCAAACAATTCACTGATTCTTCGCTAAAGCAGTCAAGCCCACCAGAAGACTACTCAGTCTTTCTTAAAGGCATCCAGTACATTCTTGCCAATGAGACCGACCAGGCCATCGAGGCTTTTAGCAGGGCAGTACAGATAAACTCTGAGACCATTGAGACCTACGTAACCTTGGGGAATCTCTTCCGGGTAAAGGGAGAAATAGACAGAGCTATCCGCATAAGGCAATCCATTCTTTTGAGGGAAAAGGTAGATCAGGAAACGAAACTACAGGCCCTCTTCGATATGGGAATGGATTACAAGCAAGGTGGCTTTTTGCAGCGAGCGATCTCGACTTTCGAAGAGGTGATTCGCCGCGCTCCGAAAAGGTTGGACGCTTACAAAGAACTGGAAGGTCTCTACGAGGCCACACATGATTGGCAACGGGCTTATGAACTGCAAAAAGAGATTCGCAAATTGAGCAATACGAATAATCAGCACATTATGGCTCATTTGAAAACAGAGCAAGCCAAGGTTGAAATGGAGAAGGGTAATCTGGATAGTGCTAATGCCAATCTGAAAAAGGCATTATCTCTGGATTCCACATGTGTGGACGCCAGCTTGCAGTTAGGGTCTCTCTACTGGTTAAAGAACAAAAAGAAGAAAGCACTGGCCATTTGGAAAAAACTAGTTAAAAACAACCCCAGGTGGGCTCACCTTATTCTCATTCGTCTAGAGGAGCAAGACGGGATGGTGGGTGATGAGGCTAAGGTGTTGGAATTTATTGAAAAAATTGCAGAAGAGAATTTGGATGCTTTAGCTCGGTTGGCTCTGGCCCGCTGCTTTATGAAACGTGACAAGAGAGAGCAGGGCCTCGCATCTCTGAGGCGAGCCTTGGAGATAAAACCTGATCTGGGAGAAGCGCGCAAGATATTGGGTGAGGTGTTGTTGGAAAAGGGCGATGAACAGGGTGCACTATCTGAGTACCGTAGTCTTCTTGGCCACCTCGGGCCGGTTACCAAGAGCTATCGCTGCCAACAGTGCGGGCTGGAAAGTGACAACATTACCTGGAAGTGCCCCGGTTGCCATAATTGGGACACGGTTCAACCCAGGAAGATCGCCAGTGAATGATATTTAGGGTTTTTAGATTGCGGATTTCGGATCGATTTGGATTTTAAGGGGCGAATTAAAGTAATAAGCCCTTTAAATATAATTTGAGGATGAGTTAGAGCCACGTCCTGTGGACGTGGATTTTTTCTATTGAGGTAGCTCCAACATGAGTAAAGTCACCCCCATGATCCAACAATACCTGGAAATCAAAGGGAACTATAAAGACGCCATACTCTTCTACCGCATGGGGGATTTCTACGAAATGTTTTTTGAGGATGCCGTGGTTGCCTCTCGAGAACTTGAGATTACCCTTACCTCTCGGGACAAACAAGCGGAAGATCCAATCCCTATGTGTGGCGTACCTCACCATGCAGTGGACGCTTACATTGCCAAGCTTCTGGAGAGGGATTACAAAGTGGCCTTGTGTGAACAGGTTGAAGATCCTCGTCAGGCAAAGGGATTAGTCCGCCGTGAGGTGGTTCGAGTGATCACACCGGGAACTCTTTTGGACAGTCTGGATGGCAAGAGTCCCAATTATCTCGCCGCTGTTCATCTTTCCTCTGGAGACAAATGCGGCTTGGCATTCCTGGATCTTTCGACTGCTGACTTTCGTATGACCCAAACTGAGAGCATCACATGGCTTCTCGCAGAATTGGGAAGGGTGGAACCTCGGGAGCTCCTGGTGGCTGAGGACACTGAGTTCGATTCAACCTGGTGGCGTGCTCAGGTTGGAGAATGTGTTGTGCAAGTATTAGAGCCGGAGTCTTTTGAATTCTCTAGAGCACATCAGAGGCTTCTTGATCAGTTTCAGGTGCACTCCCTGGAGGGTTTTGGCATCAGGAATCTCCCATTGGCCGTAAGCGCTGCCGGAGCAATTCTCGACTATGTGAAGCGAACCCAACTTCAGGCCGCCAAGCATATTCAAAGAGTTGTTCCCTACCACCGCAGCGATTATATGATCTTAGACGAGGTTACTGCCCGCCATTTGGAACTTTTCCGTTCCTGGTACGATGGCAGCCGCAGAGGCACCCTCCTGGAACTTTTGGACAGAACGGTCACCTCCATGGGAGGTCGGTTGCTGAGGGCTTGGATGCATTATCCTCTGATCCAAGTAGAGGCCATTGAAGCGCGCCAGGATGCTATTAGCTGCTTTCGTGAGCATGAAGCTATTCGTGCCCAGGTGCGCCAAGAACTGGAGAGAGTTTACGATTTGGAGCGTCTTAACAGTAGGGTCGCTATGGGGTCAGCCACCCCGCGGGATCTTGCCGCCTTGAGGCGGTCTTTTCACTCTCTACCTCGAATTAAGCATCTACTGAGCTATCTAGAAGATCGGACCCTGTCTGAACTGACAAATAGATTGGACCCCTTGGAAGATCTCGCCGAGTTGCTCCAGGAAGCCCTCATTGATAACCCTCCGCCGACTTTGGCAGAAGGCGGCTTAATCCGCCCGGGCTACAACGAGGAACTGGATCGGCTACTCAGTCTTAGTCGAGACGCCAAGAAGTGGATTGCTCAACTAGAAGCAGAGGAGCGACAGAAAACATCCATTGGCACGCTAAAGGTGGGCTATAATAAGGTCTTTGGCTACTACCTGGAAGTTTCAAAGGCCAACCAGGGTTCAGTGCCGGACCGATACATACGCAAGCAAACTCTGGTCAACGCAGAGCGTTATATTACGGAAGAGCTAAAGGAGTACGAGATCCAAGTACTAAATGCGGACGAAAAGAGAATTCGCCTTGAAGAAGAACTCTTTCTGGCACTCCGTGCTAAAGTTGCCAGCCATGGCAAGCGCATTCAATCAACAGCCTCTGTGATAGCAGAACTAGACGTATTTGCAGCTCTGGCCGAGGTCGCCAATCAGAGAAACTACTGCCGGCCTCAAATAGAAGATGGAGCCGAAATCAATATCAAAGAGGGGCGCCATCCCATGGTGGAGGCAGCCCAACCCCAAGGCAGTTTTGTTCCAAATGATATGGCCCTGGATGATGTTAGCCAACAGATTATAATCATCACGGGACCCAATATGGCAGGGAAGTCCACCGTTCTTAGACAGGTGGCGCTTATTGTTCTCATTGCACAGATGGGAGCACCCGTGCCTGCAAGCTCTGCTAGGATAGGAGTTGTAGACCGCATTTTTACCAGGGTAGGTGCCACCGACGAATTGACCCGGGGAAGGAGCACCTTTATGGTTGAGATGCAAGAGACTGCCCATATCCTTCATCAGGCTTCGGACAGGAGTTTGGTGATTCTAGATGAAATTGGCCGAGGAACGAGTACCTTTGATGGCTTGAGCATCGCCTGGGCAGTGGCCGAATTTCTCCATAACTGGCAGGGAAAGGGAGTCAAAACCCTTTTCGCTACCCATTATCATGAACTAACAGATCTTGCTGCCACTGGGCCGCGGGTCAAGAATATGAACGTGGCGGTTAAGGAGTGGGGGGAGAAGATTATTTTTCTTCGAAAGCTGGTGGAAGGCGGCACTAATCGCAGTTATGGCATTCAAGTGGCACGGCTTGCAGGATTACCGCCGGAGGTTGTGGAAAGAGCCAAACAAGTGCTTCGACACCTGGAGGAAGAGACTACAGACGTGGAAGGTTTGCCCCGCCTCGCCCGCTCTGCCTCCGGTAACCAGGACGAACCGCTTCAGCTCTCTCTTTTCCGACAGTCTGACCAGAAGCTTCGCCGCCGTCTTCAAAAGTTGAACATAGAGCAACTAACTCCTATTGAAGCTCTCAACGAGCTTGCCAGGCTGCGGGAAATAGTAGGTGAAGAATCATCTTAGATTTCACATTGCAGATTGCAGATTGCCGACTGAATTATGGCGAGCTTTTGAATCTTAAATCTCAAATCATAAATCTTAAATAAAACTTTGAGGTGTTCCGGCCCTGACTATGCATTGTCGTAGACCAAAACCGCAGAGATTCGTCTGGATGATTATCTTCCTGTTTCTCCTAGGAGAGACGGTTCTATCCCTTGCTCCTGCCTACGGGGCGAACAGTGATTATCTAAAGCAAGCCAAGGATTGTTCCAGGGGGCTCTACCGTTCAAAAAAGCGGATGAAATATCGGGACCAGTGGTTGCGCTGTATTCAAGCCTACGAAAAATACTACCAGAAGTATCCCAGCGGACGTCAGGCAGATGAAGCTCTCTATGCAACGGCAAAATTGTACAAAGGTCTTTATGGGTTCTCTCGAAAATCAAGTGATTTGAACGAGTCCATCAGTAGGTTTAGGAAAGTTGTAAAGAGCTTTCCTAAGAGCAGGTTCGCCGATGATGCCCAATACCAATTAGGGGAAATCCATCGCAGTTACACACAAGACCTCGACCGGGCCTACGTCGAATACTTCAAAGTGGTTATGTATTTTCCTCAGGGTGATATGAAGCCGCGGGCAGAAAAGCGGCTTGCTGAATTGGAAGCCAGAATGGGCAACCGAAAAGCCCCACCAGACCTACCGGGCTTGCCTGATTTAGAACCTTCATCCAAGGGTGGACTGGCAAGGGTTAATGAAATTCGTCACTGGTCTGCTCAAGACTACACCAGAATCGTCATTGATGTAAATGGACAGGTAGATTACGCCAGCCATTTGTTAAGGCGCGATCCTTCTCTGGGAAAACCGCCCAGGCTTTATATCGATCTTGAAAACTCGACCCTGGATTCATCTTTCTCTGGAGACATATCCATAGGGGATGGTCTGTTGCGGAAGGTACGAGCGGGCCAGTACAAGCCCAAGGTGGTGCGGGTAGTGCTGGATATTGAATCCATCGAAGACCATAAGATTTTTTCTCTGAGCGACCCATTCCGCATAGTTATCGACGTTACAGGTGAGAGTAGAAAAAGGCTGCCGCCTCCTGAAAAGGGCAAGACTCCCAGTCTTACCTTGGCCCAGCAGCTGGGGCTGGGAGTGAAGAAAGTTGTTATCGACCCTGGCCATGGAGGCAAGGATCCGGGGGCTGTGGGCCCATCTGGTGTTATGGAGAAAGATGTCGTACTGGGGATTGCCTTGAGACTGCAAGAGAAGATCAGGGCAAGACTTAATTTGGATGCCATTCTCACCAGAAGTTCAGACAGATTCCTGCCGTTGGAGGAACGTACAGCTCTGGCCAATACCCAAAAGGCGGATCTTTTTGTTTCCATCCACACCAACGCCCATAAGAATAGACGTGTCTACGGCATCTCTACCTATATACTCAACGTTGCCACCGACGAAGAGGCGGCGCGGGTGGCGGCCTTTGAAAATGCCGTCTCAGCGAAACGTATTAGTGACTTGGAGAAGATTCTTAACGATCTGATGCTGAACTCGAAGATTAATGAATCAAGTCGCCTGGCGGATGCGGTCCAACAAGGTTTGATCAAGGGTTTGCCGAGGAACTACAGTAGAATCAAGGATCTCGGAGTAAAGCAGGCTCCTTTCTATGTCCTGATTGGTGCGCGGATGCCATCGATCATGGTGGAGACTTCGTTCATAACCAACAGTTGGGAAGAGAAGCGGCTGGGTAGTGCTGCCTACCAGGAAGCGGTAGCTGAGGGAATTCTGGCGGGCATTCAGTCATACATCAGGCAAATAGAAGCTGTTCCCGGGAGAGGGTAGGGGAACAACTCCGATTGCGGATTTAAAAAGGCTTAAAGCACTTTTCAGCTTGCAGCGGGCAGCAGGCAGCTTGCAGCCGTTAAACTAGGCACTAAGCACTAGACACTAGGCACCACAAAGAAGTATTCAGTAGCGAGTAGTTGAGAGGAACCCAATTTTGATTGCCTTTCTCCTGAATTCTGGCTCCTTACTCTATGCTCCATGCCCTATGCTCAGTTCTACTGGCAACTGGATTCTTTGATTGTAGATTGAGGATTTCGGATGGAAATTAAACCAGGGGCTAAAATAGAGTTCTTCGAGAGCAAGAGGCTCCTGTGCGCGGTCTGTTTGGAGGTGAAAAACAGCCGCCTTCTTGTCCTAACTGAGCAGGATCGCGAGGCTAATGTCTCGATGAAGAGAATTCTACACATTGACGATGGGCTGCTAGACATAAGCCAGAGTCGAATACAATTGGTGGCCATTCTCCAGGAGGCGGCGGCGAGGCGCCAAAATCTAATGGGCCGTATTTCTGTAGAAGAGTTATGGGATCTGCTGCACCAGGAAGAAGAGGGGTTCAATTGTCATGACTTGGCAGAAATATGTTTTAGTGAGGAGGTTACCTCAGATCATACTTCTGCAGTGTTTAGAGCTCTTCTAACGGACTCCATACACTTTAAACTCAAGAGTGGCCTTTTCTATGCTAACAGCCCTAAGAAACTGAAGCAGATACTGATTCAGCATGAGCGACAGGCCCAAAAAGAGAAAGAACTGGCTGAGGGTAGTTACTGGCTCGGAGCTGTGTGGAAGGGTGAACCAGTAACAGAGCCCGAGAATGGGGAACGCTACTTGCGAATGCTCACAGATTTTTGTCTCTTTGGTACGGAGGCATCTGACTACCAGCAGATTAAGAAAATTCTTGCCATGGCACAAGTCCCTATACCCCAGGGAATTTTCCCACTTCTGGTGAAATTGGGCGTATGGAATGAAGATGAGAATCTCTATTTACATCGCTTTGGCATACAAGAAGACTTTCCGGCGGAAGTCCTCGATTGTGCGAATAAAATTGCAGAGGATTTGGGAAGTGATGGTGGTGAGTGGAGGGGCGATACCCGAGAGGACTTGAGTTCCTTGTCCATTTTTACCATTGACGGCCCCATGACCAGGGATTACGACGACGCCATTAGCATTCGTCCGGTGGAAAGCGGTGTTGAGGTGGGCATCCATATTGCAGACGCGGCAGCTTTCGTTTTCCCCGATACGCCAGTAGATCTAGAAGCATTGGAACGGATCAACTCCCTTTATTTGCCTGACACTAAGGTTCCAATGCTGCCAACTATGCTTTCCGAGGATGTCTGTAGTCTCAGACAAGGTAAAAAGCGTTTGGCTACAAGTCTTTTGGTGCGCTTTGATGAGAATGATCAGTTGCAAGATTATCGATTCGCCGTGAGCCGAATTAGGGTTCAACGCCAACTTACCTATTCCGAGGCCAACGAATTGGTGACAGTAGAAGAGGAATTGGGGAGACTCTATCGCCTCTGCACCAGACTCCGACGCCGGAGAATTAAGCAAGGCGCCCTTTTGCTACCCTTGCCAGAACTGCGCGTTTGGGTCAACAGCAACAACGAGATCAAAATTGCTACCTTGGATCGAGAGACGCCTGCCCAACTGGTAGTCTCCGAACTGATGATACTTGCCAATGGTTTGGCTGCCGAGACGCTGGCTGCCAAGAGCGTGCCTGCTATCTATCGAAGTCAGAGGAAGCCTCAGGAGATAGTGGTTGGTGAAGGCACTGATGATCTCTACCTAAACTATTTGCAGCGGCGTTACCTGAGCCGCGCTGAATTGTCCATTGATCCCAAACCTCATAGCGGACTGGGCATGGCCGCATATACAAATTGGACGTCTCCCATTCGGCGCTACATGGACTTGGTGATCCTGCGTCAGCTCAAGAGTGTATTACGGGGCAAGCCTCCGGTCTACACACCCGAGGTCCTCGATCCTATTATTTCCAGGATAACTATTGGGCAGAGTCGAACTTTACAGATCAAAAAGGAATGGACGAGATACTGGGTCCTCAAATATCTTGAAAGGCAACAGATCAAGTTTGTGGATGCGCTGGTGTTGAATCAGGGCCGGAGAACTTATAACTTGTTAATACCAGAGTATCTCCTGGAAGCCAGCATGCCTCTGGAAGAGGGCAGGGGACTCAATCCTGGAGATCATTTTCGCGTAGAAGTAGTGAAAGCAGATGCCAGAGAGGAAGTTCTGAAGTTGAGGATGGCCTAAGTTACAAGCTGCAATAAGGCAGCCGGCACTGGACAATTCAACCGTGAAACCGGACTTAGTGTTCTGCTAGCTGTCAGCTGCCTGCTATTTTTCTGCGCCTCCCTCCTGTAAAAGATATGCCTCTATAAGTTCATCTAAATCACCATCAAGTACTGCATCGACATTTCCTTTTTCCACATGTGTCCGGTGATCCTTTACCATGCGATAGGGGTGGAGCACATAAGAGCGGATTTGACTACCCCAGGAAATATTTTCAAGAGAGTCATGGATCTCCTGCAACTTATCTGACTGCAGCTGCTGTTCTCGCTCGTAGAGACGGGAGCGCAGGACCTTCATGGCCATTTCTCTGTTACGGTGCTGCGATTTTTCGTTCTGACACTGAACCACTATACCCGTGGGCAGATGGGTTATGCGGACAGCAGAGTCAGTCTTGTTAACATGCTGCCCCCCAGAACCACTGGACCTAAAAGTATCAATCTTGAGATCTGCGCTCTTGAGATCAATGACTATCTCATCTTCCACCTGCGGGTAAACGAAGACTGCAGCGAAAGAGGTGTGGCGTCGACCGCTGGCGTCAAATGGAGATATACGCACCAATCTGTGAATACCCTTCTCGGCTTTTAGGAAGCCGTAAGCATAGCGGCCGCTGGATGTAAAGGTCGCGCTTTTTATCCCAGCCTCTTCGCCGGGCTGCAGGTCGATAATCTGGTTCTTGAAGTCCTGTTTTTCAGTCCAGCGCAAATACATGCGCAGAAGCATCTCCGCCCAGTCCTGTGCTTCAGTACCTCCGGCACCTGCGTTTATGCTCACTATCGCATCAAGAGGATCATCTGTCCCCCCAAGCATCCGTTGAAATTCTTGAGCCGAAACTTCCGCATCAATTGCCTTGAGTTTCCCGGCAATCTCGACGAGCTCCTGTTGATCGTCCTCTTCGAGGGCTAAATCAAAGAGAATCGCCGCATCTTCCAATTCACTGCTGAGCCGCTTAAATTTCTCAAGTGTTTCCGAGAGGACAGCCCGCTCCTTCAAGACTTCACGCTGTTGGTCCGGGTTGTCCCAAAAACCTTCTTTGGATATTATGGCTTCTATTTCTTTTAAACGGTGGGATTTTTCGGGTATGTCAAAGATGACCTCGCAGGTCTTCAAGGCGGCTGAGGAGTTCTTCAATTTGTAATTTTGACGGAGAACCCATGAATCTCTCTCCTTTGCTCACGGGAGTGATGTTACAACTACAGTGAAGCATAATTTGTTTAATTTGTACAGTTCATTTGTAAAGTTAAAACTTTAAAAGTTTAACCTACAGAAGGTTTCAGTATTCAGGTTTCAGCTTTTGTGTTTCTTTTCCCTGACACCTGAGATTTGCTGCTTGGAAATTGATACTAGACCTGTTTTTTCTTGCTCCTCCCTATCATTGCATATCCAAATCCCAACACCGTGACAACAAGGCAGGTCCAGGCGAACCAGTCGCCATACTGGGTGTAAAGGGTCTTTCCTTCTCCCAGCTGGATACTGCCAAGCATGGTCGCATCCTCAAACAGGCTGGTAACCTGAAGTATACGACCTCGAGAATCGATAAAACCACTGATGCCGGTATTGGCGCAACGAGCCATGGCTACACGATTTTCTACTGAGCGAAGCACCGCCATAGAGAGGTGCTGATATGGAGCGCTGCTTCGGCCGAACCAGGCATCGTTAGTTATGTTGACCAAAAAATTGGCGCCAGCATTAACCAGATCACGACTGAGTTCAGGGAAGATAGCCTCGTAACAAATTAGCACCCCTACTTTTGCCGGCAACATGTCGAGAACTACGGCTTTCTCGCCCGAAGCAAAGTCTCCGGCAGCTTGGACTAGTTTGTCTACGAAAAATAGTAGCCTTTTCCAGGGTACATACTCTCCGAAAGGAACCAGATGCATTTTGTCGTAATAGCCAATAAGCATGCCAGAACCATCAAGCAGATAAGCACGATTATAGAACTTCAACAACTCACCCTTTCGACGATAAGCGGGACTGCCGAAGAGCAAAGGCACTTGCATTTCTCTGACCTGCCGAAATAGGGTCTCGGTATTTTTTCGATCAGCCAAAAAGTAGAAGGGTGTGGCCGTCTCAGGCCATATCACCAATTGGGGCTGATTTTTTGCTACCTCTTTGGTTAAGCGCCCATATTTTTCCAAGGTGGTTTGCTGGAAGGCGGGGTCCCATTTTGTATCTTGAGCGATGTTGCCCTGTACAAGGGCGACTTTAAATGTTGGACCATGGTGGCCTTCCAGCTTGGCTAGTCTCCAACTGCCGTAACCGACTACTATGGAAAGCAAAGATACCAGGATGAGCAAAGGATAAAGCCTAGTCAAAGCTTTTCTCTGGCGGTTCGTAGGGAAGATCAGGGTAAAGAGTAGGACGTTGGAGAGAGCCAAAACAAAGGATATGCCAAACACACCGGTAATGTCAGCCATTTGAATTACTGGAAGCCAACTATACTGGCTATAGCCCAGGTTCTCCCAGGGAAATCCAGTTAGTAGGCGACTCTTACCTAGCTCCAGGGTAACCCAGAGAAAAGGGGCAGCCGAGAGCCAAGGCAGACCACGATTCCGCAGCCAGCTCAACCCGGCGCAGAAGAGACCTGGAAATATGGCCAGGTAGGCGACCAAGAGAAAACAAACCCCCAGGCTTACTGGAAGGGGGAGATTGCCGTACCGATTGACCACATAGGTTATCCAGTAGAGAAGGCTCAGACCATGAAATAACCCGGCAAGCCAGCCAAGAGTAAAGCAAGCAGGAGGCTGGTTACGTGCCGCAAGGTATAACAAGGGAATAAGAGCTCCCCAGGCAAAAAAAGCTAGACCAATGCGGGGGAAACACACGGTCAGGAGTAGGCCTGAACAGACTGCAACGAAATAGTCTTTCCGACTAATATGAAAGAACAAATGTATTTCTATTTTATGCATTAGGATTTCAGCATGTTATGTTCACATACGGGTCTAGCCCGGATATTTCATGAATTGCTGTCGCGAGATCGCGAAGATGGGCGTGCCAAAGGCAACCGTCCCGCGGTACCGCGGGATTGGTTCCGAACCGTACCTGAACGGTACGTCGCAGGGGCCGACACCCGAGGACGCCAGGAAGGACGGCCATATCCGTGGTCACAGCCACGCCAAGGCGCGAATTCATGAAATATCCGGGCTAAAAACGGAAGGCATTCTAACATGAAAGCTCCCGCATGTGCACCAGCATTTGGCACGTCGCAGGAGCCGACACCCGAGGACGCCCGGAAGGACGGCCATATCCAGGGTCGCAGCAAACGATTCATGAAAAATCCGGGTTAGGGAAGGAAGGAGGGGTGGGAGGCTGACCACAGAAATGGTTGTTTTTGACTGGGGCCAATGAACCGTCTACTCACTGAGCCTTGGCTATTACCTCGCGAATGTATTGGCGGTCGTCTTCAGAAATATCCACAAACCGGACACCAATCCCTGGCAGCTCATCAGCGTCATCTGGGTTATAAATGTTTGACCTGGCCACCCTGGCAGTAGCCCTTAGGAACTGTCGAGAGTCGGGTACCGTGATTACCATTCGAAAAGGTTCATGTGAGTCGGGTTCTTCTTGGCAATGGACAAATGCCCCCCCGAGGCTAATATTGGTGACCTCCCCTTGAATTGGTCCCTGGGCAGTGAGCATCGTCACCGGCCAGCTCACCTCAACTCTAGGAAACTGGCGCTTTTCTCTTCCCAAAGATAACTCCTCACGAGTAGCTACCGGTGTAACCTTGGTCCTTCCATCTACAGAGGTTAGATGTCGGCAGGGGTGATATCAGGGTTTGCCTCTTCTTTCCGCACTCTTACTCTAACCTTGCGAATTTTTCTCGCATCTGCCGATTCGATTGTCATTTCCAAAGGGGCGTGGGTTATAGTTTCCTGAGGTTGAGGAACTCTACCCAAAAGACTTATGATGAATCCACCCACCGACTCAAAGTTTCCCTTGGGGACTTCGAGGTTAAAATGTTCCACCAATTTTTCGATCTCAAGTCGGGCGTCTACTACAAGGTCACCTTCGTCGGTGGCAACCATTAAGATTTCGTCATTGTCGTGCTCGTCATGAATCTCACCGATAATCTCCTCAATTATGTCTTCAATGGTTACTAATCCAGCAGTGCCGCCATATTCGTCAATGACAATTGCCATGTGCGACTTCTTGTCTCGTAGTTCTCGGAGGAGATGACTAATCTTTTTTGTTTCAGGGATAAAATAAGGGGTGCGTATGATGTCCTTAAGATCTAAATGCTCGGCACTCCAAAAAGTGAGCAAATCTTTAACATGTAAGATGCCAATAATATTGTCACTACTGCCACTATGAACAGGAAAGCGAGAATGGCCTTCTTGGATGACTAACTGGAGAAGCTTTTCAATCGGAGTATCGGCACTAATGAATACTGCATCGGTGCGGGGCACCATTATTTCTCTGGCCAGCGTGTCGCGAAAAGAGAGGATACTCTGGATCATCTCTCCTTCGTCTTCACTGAGCAGCCCTTCCTCCTCGCCGACGTCAATAAGCTGTTTAATTTCTCTTTGCAGATCGGGTTGTGAAGGTTTCTTCCGGGGCCTAAATCTAAGGAGGGAGGCAATCCTTCGCCAAATACCTGTGTCAGATCCTTCTTCCAAGAGACTCAGAATCTCCTTCTGCGCAAGGGAATGTACTCTGGCCTAGAACTGAAAGGCGATTTGGCCCTTATGCGTTTGAATGTTTTAATCTTAACAGCCTCTTTTTCTTTTTGTCAAATACAATGTCAGGATGGTGACAGCTCACTTTCGAAGCGATAGGCTATCAGTTTATAGGCTAGTTTGGCAGCAAAGAAATCTGGGGCAATATTGCCAGGCTGAGGGCAAAGCTCCATAATGTCCGCTCCCACAACCTTTCTGGCTTGGCAGACTGAACGGAGTAACTTCAGCACCTCATACCAATGAAGTCCCCCGGGTTCTGGGGTGCCCACTGCTGGCATGACTCCAGGATCGAAGACATCCAAGTCAATGGTTATGTAAACGTGGGGACGCAGTTGCGCCACAACTTTCTCTTGCCAGTCCCACCGGTTGTAGATATCTGTCGCATAGAAGACTTGCAGACTTTGCTGTTCAGTCCAGCGATGTTCTTCAGCACTTAATGACCGTATACCAACTGGCACCAGCGCCCCATGGCGACTGGCAAGCCGCATGACACAAGCATTACTGTGTCCTGTACCCTGGTAGGTCTCTCGAAGGTCGGTGTGCGCGTCAAGTTGCAGTATGGAAAGGTTTTCCGTGCGGCTGGCCACAGCCTGGATCATACCTAGTGATAGCAAATGTTCTCCGCCGAGCATGAGAGGAAAAAATCCAGCGTCGAGTATTTTTTCGCCAAGTGATCTGACCTTAGCCACCATGGCTTGTGGACTGCTAACGTCCACCTCCATTTCTTCGAGAGTGGCAATGCCTACCCGAAAGACTTCTTGACCCATTTCATCATCGAAAAGTTCGAGGTGCTGGGAGGCTTGGAGGATAGCACTTGGTCCCTGACGTGTACCGGGCGTGTAGGTGGTGGTGCCATCGTAGGGTACGGGAAGAATCAGAACTTTTGCTTTCTCGAGATCTACTGTAGCACCATCCCGTCCACCGAAAGAGGCCGACGCTGCAGCAAGGGCTGGAAAAAATTCCCCTTCATATTGCTGATCTGAGCTCATAGATCCCTGCCGCCAGCATCAATGGTCCAACCGCTGACGCTCTGCTTGCACGATGTGGGCAGAACTTCTTACATCCTTGGGGAATTCCAAACCCCTGTCCAGGAGCTTGATTTCACTCTTCTGCGTGGCAAACAGATTACTGACGTAAGAGATGGCTTGTTCGGAGTCGAAATTTTTGCAGGAAAATATGTCTAGACTAAAGTAGTTTTTTTCAGGGAAGGTGTGAATGCTGATATGACTCTCGGCAATAAGCACAAAACCTGAAATGCCCCAATCCTGTGGATTCTCAGCATCATATCGGAAAACATAGGGAGGCATGATTTTGGTCATTTTAATTTGGGCAGGATACTCACTCAAAAAATTGTAAATGAGAGAGATGTCCTCAAGGCGCTGGCGATCACATCCATATCCATCCAAGATCAGATGCATGCCAAAACCGTATTCAGGCTTTTTCAATTTTGCCACCTCCTTGCTCAGTTGAGCTAATTGCTGCCCTGGGCCTTCCTCCCAGCTTTTTAGGTAGATCTGGCTCATCAGAAAACGGGAGGAGAAACGATCCACAGAAGTCTTGCTGTAGATTTGCCGGTGTTATGTAGTTGGTGCTCCCTATCCGAGGCAAAATAGAAAGAGTCTCCTTTTCGCATCCTATAGGCTTCTTTATCAACCCAAAGAGTGACCCTGCCCTGGAGGAGAAAGCCGAACTCCTCACCTTCATGGCCCAGGTGAGTTTCGGTGGATGTCCCTGGCTCCAAACTCACTAGCACCGGATCCATCAGCCTGCTCTGGGCGCTAGGCACGAGTAGTTCCACCATCATTTGCTCGGTTGAGGTGGAACTCAAGACTCTCGCCTTTTTGTCGAATAGAATCTTTTCATGTTTAACGTCTAGGAAAAAGTCAGCTAATTCTTCGCCAAGCACGTCCAGTATACCCTTTAAAGTAATAATGGAGGGTGAAGTCAAATCCCGCTCCAGCTGGCTGATAAATCCTTTAGTCAAGTAGACGCGATTTGCCAGCTCCTCCTGGGTTAGATTGTTCGCTTTGCGAAGCCTTCTTATCTTTTCTCCTATATTCAAAACCGTTTCCATAGTTTACAGACACTAAACTTAAAGTTTAATAAAGAGTACCCTTTATAATGATTCGATATTTTTTTGTCAAGAACTTTTTGCTTCATTCTAGCTCAAAAATTTAGGGACAATTTGGCCCATTGCCAGTTGAAGCAAATTTCAGCCCCAAACCTTCATTCAGAGCGCATAGAGCATAGCGAAAAAAAGAGTAAACGGTAAATGGTAAGCGGTGAACAGTGATGTAGCCAGCGCATGATCGGTTTACCGTTCACCGTTCACTGTTTACCAAACGCTTTGCGCTATTAGCGCTATGCGTCATGCAGGTTAGCCTTGCTGGTAAGTAGTTTCGTCTAATGGTGGGTTTTTAGGGTCGGAATTTTCCTCTGCCGGGCGAATCTGGTCGCCCCCGTTGTTTTTGGCCACATACAGGTACTGATCTGCCGTGCGCAGCAGGTTCTCGAGGTCTTGTTCTAAAGACTTCAGTCTGCCATCCAACTGGGCCATTCCCATGCTAAGAGAGGCGGGGCCGAGATTACTCGAGTTAAACTTGCTTCTCAGCCTTCTAGCCACCATCATTGCTTGCTCGTGTCCGGCATGGGGAATAATCACAGCGAACTCGTCGCCTCCGTATCTATAGACCGAATCGACGTTGTCCCGACTGTATAGCATCATTAACCTGGCTAATTCCTTGAGTAGATCGTCCCCCTTTTGGTGGCCGAACTGGTCATTGTAGTCTTTGAAATTATCAACATCGACCAGAAGGAGAAAGAGGCCATAGTGCTGTCTGAAAGCTCGGATTGCTTCCCTTTTCAAATTTTCATCGAAGTAACGACGGTTAAAAAGCCCAGTGAGGCCATCACGGATAGATAGTCTTTTGAGTTCCGCCCGCAGTTCACGCTCGCGGATGATTCGGTTGATCTTTGCCTCGAGCTCATTGATGTTAAATGGCTTGGAGATGAAGTCACTAGCGCCAATTTCGATGACGTCGGTGTACTTGTATTCGTCCTGGTATCCAGTGACAACGACTACATCCACGTCCTCTAGATCTGTCTTGATTCTCTTCGTCAAGTCGATTCCGTTCATTCTCGGCATACTGATATCGGTTATGACTATATCGAACTGATTTTCTCCGAGCTTTTCCAGAGCATCTATACCATCCACCGCGGTGACACTGGTATGCCCCAGCTGGCTGACTACTTCGTGAAGTAAACCAATCATCTCCGTATCGTCGTCCACAGAAAGAATGGTGTATGGAGTTTTACTTTTCTTATTCACCCTGGTCACGCTGCAAAAATAAGTTTTGAAAACGGCAATCCTCAGAAAAGACGAAATCTACGTATAGTCCAGAATTAATGATTTTACAACTTTTTTTCGCACGGAATACCAGTTTCATTCCCAGCCCGGAATTGAAGCAATCGTCGTGCTGCAGCCTCGCCACGCCCTTTCTTAAAATATCCTGGTTTAGCGAGTAGCAGTTGACCGGCGCCTTACTATTTTGTTAAAGGATTAAGTACAGCTGCCATTGAATTCACAGGCACTAGATTTCAGTGGTTGCTTGCTTGATTGGCCAGAGGTAAAGACTTCTCTTCTGTTGAACTGGGGAGTAGGGGATGGAGATGGAGAAGGGAGCTAATGGCGAAAGTAACAATAATATACAAAAAAGATGAGGCTTTGGCGGCACAGCTAGGGTTGGAGATAGGTCAGTGGTTCGAAAAACGAGCTACGCAGGTGTTTCTGTTGGAAAACATTGCCCCCCATGCCCAAAAGAACAGCCTTCACGATTTTGCCCGGAAAATACCATCGGACAGTCTGGCTATTGTGGTCCTCGGGGGCGACGGCACATTGCTCAGCGTTGCTAGGCTTCTTACAGATCGAAACATACCGGTTCTAGGTGTAAACATCGGAGGAATGGGTTTTCTAACTGAAGTGAGCGTAGAGGAGTGTTACCGTTTTTTTGAAGACATTCTAGCGCAGAGGTTTGAAGTGGAAAAGCGTATGCGTCTCTACGCCAACTTCCAGAGAAAGGGTGCGAGTGTTTTGGACAGTACTGTTCTCAATGACGTGGTGATCAACAAGGCCGCTCTTGCCAGGATCGTTGATTTAGAGGTCACCATTGATGGCCTGCCCTTGACAACCTACCGGGCTGACGGACTTATCGTCGCCACTGCCACGGGGTCGACGGCATACAATCTCTCCGCCGGAGGGCCCATAGTGTATCCCACGGCAGAAAGTATCATCTTGACACCCATCTGTGAATTCTCCTTGAATAATCGTTCCATCGTGTTGCCAGGCGACGCCCATGTTGAAATCAAAGTTGGTGCCAAGGCAAACGATGTTACCCTGACCTGTGACGGACAAGTGGGATGCGAGTTGCAGGCAGGCGATATAGTCTACGTTGAACAGGCTGATCGACCCCTCTTTTTGATAAAGTCTCGCCAGGAAGACTACTTCACCATTCTCCGAAACAAACTGCAATGGGGACAGAGGTAGATTGGAGATTGGAGATTTCGGATTGGGGATTTCGGATTGTAGGTTGCAGATTGTTGAATCCTGTGATTTATTCCCTTCGATTTGCGTTTTTGGTAAGAAATAGATTGTTGTTTCGAAGTCCAAAATTACAGGTTGCAACTTGAGTCAATCTGAAATCTGCAGTCAAAAATCAGCAATGGTTTCGGCTCCAATACTCCATTACGCTATGTGTGAGGCTGTGCTCTAGGCTGTATGATTTGTTTCGGATGGCCTGTCGTCGAAGGAGAAAGTGAAATATGCCCGAAATTGCCCCGCTGAAGGGTCTCTTATACAATCAACAGTTAATTGACAATATGGACGAGGTGATTACCCCACCTTTTGATGTAATCTCTCCTCAAGAGCAGGAAATGTACCATGAGCGTCACCCTTACAACATGATTAGGTTAATATTGGGCCGGCGACAACCGAACGACAATGAGCACAACAACTGGTATAACCGGGCGGCTGAAGCGCTCAGGGCCTGGCAACAAGAGGGGGTGTTGATCCGAGATTCCAAGCCAGCCTTTTATGACTATGAGATTGACTATCAAGAGTCTCCCCATCAGTTGAGGATGAGGCAGGGGGTCATCTGTCTTGTCAGGCTGCAAGATTTTTCCCATGGGTCGGTGTTACCTCACGAACGCACTTATGAAGGAACCAAGTCTGAACGATTGCAACTAATGAGAGCCTGTAATGCCAACCTTAGCCAGGTGTTTGCTCTCTATCCCGACCCGGCCCAGGAGGTAAGCCAGTGTCTGCGCCAGGGACGTAAAGATAGACCGGTATTTGATTTCACCGATAGTAAGGGTATTCACCATCGTATGTGGCGTGTTTCCCAAACAGAGGTTATTCACGGGGTTGTAGAGTCCATGAGAGACAAGGTGACTTTCATTGCCGACGGACATCATCGGTATGAAACAGCTCTCAACTATCAGAGGCTTATGCAGCAGAAATATCCAGCTAGAGGAGGACGGGCTTCATTCAACTATGTACTAATGTATTTGGCAAATATGCACCAAGAGGGATTGTCCATTCTCCCCACCCACCGGCTGTTTGTTCACCTGCCAAAGTTTGAGATGGAGACTTTTCTGGCGCGGGCAGCTGCTTACTTTGAAGTGGTATCTTTTCCCTTTAATCCGCCTAGCCGGAGTAAAGTGCAGGGGGAATTTCTCAAATCCTTGCATACGGTTAAAGATCACCAGGTCATAGGTCTTTATGTGTCCAAGTCCGAAGAATTTGTCCTCTTGCAGTTGCGGCAAGATGTAAATCACGGAACTTGGCAAGCACAGTTGCCAGTCCCCTTGCAGAAGCTCGATGTAGTCTTACTCACCGAGTTGGTCCTGAAGCGACTTCTCAATGTTGATGAGACCTTGCTAAACGATGAAACCAGGATCAAGTATCGACACGATGCCATGGATGCAATAGAAGAGGTAAGCAGCAACCGTTTCCAGGTGGCTTTTCTACTGAATCACACCAAGATAGAACAACTCCAAAAAGTCGCTACCTCTGGATTGTTCATGCCCCACAAGTCTACTTATTTCTATCCAAAGGTTATTGACGGTTCAGTGCTAAACCTTTTGGACCCTCATGAAGATGTGCCAATCTGACCTCAGCAAACCCCGGCGAGGGGAGACTCTGGACTCCATCTTCCAAGGACGTCTAAAGATTATCCAACCCAAGAAAGGCTACCGTTTTTCCATTGACGCGGTGTTGCTGGCCGGGCTTACCCTAGTTCGTCCCCAAGATCGGATCGTAGACCTGGGTACTGGCTGCGGAGTAATCCCGCTGCTATTAGCTTCCCAACAATCAGTGAAGCATATCACCGGCATTGAGCTCCAAGAATCCCTGGTCTCCATGGCAAAACGGAATGTGCTCATCAATGGATTCGACCACCTGATAAGCATTGTCCAGGCTGATCTCAGAAGGTTGGAGGTTGCCGGGGTAGGTGGGCCCATGGACCTGGTGCTGAGTAACCCCCCCTACGGGAAATTGCTCAGTGGGCGGCTGAACCCCAATTCGGGGAAAGCAATAGCTAGACACGAGCTTTTAGCCACTTTGAAAGATGTGGTTCTGGCAGCCGCTCAGCTTTTACGTCAAAAAGGACGGTTAGCAATCATCTATCCGGCACGGCGTCTTTCCAAGCTTCTCGTAGAGGTAAGTTCAAGAGGTTTTGCTCCGAAAAGACTCACCCTCATCCATTCCACCCTGGATTCGGAGGCTAGGCTAGTGCACTTGGAGTCGGTAAAAGGAGGAGGAGAAGAACTTCGAGTAAACAAGCCCTTTGCCATATACGGGAGCGATGGCAACTACACAGACGAGATGAACGCTATGTACGGGGACGGGCCAGCTGTTTTCTGAGTAGGCTCTCCAGGTTTCTTCGCAGTTCAGGGTCAGTTACTGACTGGAGAAGTCTCGATTGTTCCGGGTCTAGAGGTGTGGGCTTCTCTTGGTGGTTTCGAGGGGCCGGAATCTCTTCAGGGCTGGTTGAGGATTTCAGCGGTTTAACCTGGTCCAGAGGACCTTGCCGAAAGCGCAGCTCTTTGATCTCTAGAGCAGGCAGTTCTTTGTTGAGCTTGCGGCGCAAGTCCCTTTCTAAAAAGCGGAGATGATGTAGCCAGGCAGAGTTTGCAACCCTTACCTGGAGCACACCGTTGCTAAGGGATTCTGGCTGCGATTGTCCGGCAATTTTGTCCCCCACTATCTCTTGCCAACGAAGCAAGGGTATGGAAGCTTGCAGTTTGTCCTTCCATTCGGGGTTACGGAAGAGTTGTTCTAGGATTGACCCTATATGTTCGGGATCCTCTTTTTTCAATATACTTACTACCTCGTTTTCCTCACGAATCGTCAGCCTGGAGAATTTCCAGAAAATCCTCCTCGCTGTAATCTTCCATACGATCCCAACGTTCCCTTTCTCCTTCGTCTACTTCGTTCTGGTACTCTTCGGGATTAAAGGGACCGGTGATATCCGCAATCCAGAAATCCCCGGCGAGATTGTTTACCTCGAGATATTCCTGGACGACTTCTTCTGCGTCATCACCATCGTCGGCTTTCATGATTAGAGGAACTGTCATGTGCTCGCTCTCACCCACCATGTAGCCGAGTGTGATTTCAAAAATATAAAGGCCCTCTTCAAGATCAAAATCCATGGGGAAACTCCTTTCTTATTTCTAACCCGGGCACATAAAGTATTCTGCTGCGACCGCGGATATGACGGTAACTTGGGACGTTCTCGCATGTTGGACCTACTCTTGAGCAACCCAACACTCTGCGGTTGTCCTGCGATGCGGCCTAGCCACACCGTTTGGTCAAATATCTAGTTTAAGGGTCGTTTCCCTTTGCTGTCAAAGTTTTTTCAGGGAGTCTAGCAGCTTAACACTCCATCAAACAAATTCGCAATAACAACAGTAGCCCCACAAGTCATTTAGCAGACGAAGTTAACTATAATAAAGCCGAGATCTTCGTCAAGAGAAATCCTTGCGATTCAGCACCCACATGATCCGATCTTTTCCTAATGGTCCCATTTCGCAACCTTATACAATCCAAAATCTGCAATCTCAAATCTAAAATAGCCCAAGCTCCACTACTCCAGGAGAATGTAGAAAGTAAGTCAGACTTTCCGGGCTGGCTCATGGGGACATAATTAATCTAACTTGATCTTCCTCTTGCGATTGGCAAGGAATCGTGCTAAACAAGAGGTGATTGTAGATCAGGTCGTTGATAAATCGGCAGAATATCCAAGCTTCAACTCCCCATAAAGGCTGGCCGTATGGGAGGTCCCACCAAAGAAAATCTTGACCTTCTCGAACAAAAAATCAAATTCACCCTCCGCCCCCTGATCAATAGCATCAACACCTCTGGAATAAACAGGGAGCGAAAGACCCAACTAGATGATCTGCTCCTCGAGATTTCCAATCTCCAAGAAAACATCGAGGATCATTTAGAACGAGACTGGTCCACTGAAGACAACACTCGGTTGACCAGTTTGGTGGACCACCTTTATGCTCTCATCAAGAGCGCCAGTATCCAAGTAAAACTGCCGGAGCGACGCCAGCATCCGAGGCAGAGTGTTTTAGAGGGTGAGGAACTTGTTGCCCAAGTTTCTCAAGGAAAAAACATTCGGATACTAAATCTCAGCATGGGAGGCATGCGTTTACACTCATTGACTAAGCTGAGAGTAGGCAGTATCTTTCATACAAAGCTGAATTCATCGCGCCAGGGGACCATTCCTCTGAAGGGAGAAGTAGTGTGGTCGAGACCAAAAGAAAACGGTGAAGGCTATATTGTTGGCGTGCATTTCTTACCAATGAAGGAGGATGTGTTGAAAGCACTCGCAAATTTTCTGGAAGAGTGCAGTACTGGACAATAGTCAATAAAATGGTATCTTCGCAAAAGGTATTGGCGAAGAACCGGATTGAGGTGTACAGGGATGGCAAGAGACTACAGACCAAATGTAAGAGAAAGTAATGTCATATCTCGGTTGGACTCTGCTAAAGAAGCAGCAAGAGCAGGAGCCATTAGTCAGCTGTATGAGGTAGGGGAGGATCTGGCGAATCGGATCGCCATGAAGCTGATTGAGGAAAGACTCATAGAGACAAAAAACAAGAAGGAACTCGAGCGCCAACTGTCTGGATGCATCAAGACACTGATATCAGCGGAGGATTTCGACGTTCAGTACCGAATCGCGCCATTAAGAACGGTCGTGCGTCGTCCCAATTTCATTAGTCTCTACCTCACCGCCTTTATCATCGAAACGCTGATTAATCACCGAACAATTGTGGACATCTACGGTACCGACGAAGAGATATATAAATGCGTTGATTCCCAGGTGAGCCGGATGATTCGCCTGTAACTTAGTCGGCTCCAACACCCCATCGCTTCCGCACCACAATGGTGGTTCCAAGCAATGGCACCATTCTCTTTGGTTTAAAATTACTTAATTTAAAAACGGTAGGTCAACCAAATCGGTATCATTCAAGAGGGGTACTGGATAGATCCACTCCATAATGCCCAAATGATTTACTATCTCTTTTATTTTTTGGGCCGCCTTCTCCAGTGTCTCTAGGTCGTCCTCAGGTATGTTGCTGTGTTTTTTCTTGAGAAGGTGTATCTTGCCAAGAATAACGGTAAGTGGTCCATTGATGGAGCCTTGAAATGCCTCAGTAAGGTCTTTTACAGTCTGCAGTCGCTCTTTTCTTATCAAAGTATCTTGAATTCTCTTTAGTTCATCATACATTATTTTATGCTGAAGCACCGACCTTAGACGAGATTTGAGCTCAGGCATGAAGAACGGTTTGGTTATATAATCAATTGCGCCCGCCTCAAGTCCAGCGACAATGTCCTCTTTATTCCCTGCGGCAGTGAGCATTATTATGGGAATATGTCTAGTTTCTTCACTGCCTTTGACTATTTTGGTGGCTTCGATACCATCCATGACCGGCATCATTAAATCCATTAATATTAAATCAGGTTTAAGTTCCCGTGCTGCGATAACTGCTTCGCTGCCATTTGTGGCGGTGAGAGCAGTCAATCCCTCGAGCTCGAACTCGGCTTGTAGGATTTCTCTGAGTTCGGCATCGTCCTCTACGACCAATACGGAAAGAGATCTGTTTTTTAAAAGGGAGAATGTGGCCATTTTTTCTCCTTGGCTTTAGGTGGTATTACCAAAGCCTGCAACTTAAAAAAACGGTTTTGATTGAAGTTGGTGATCGATTGTTTTTTGAAAACACATTTTTTTTGCCTGACGCTTTGGAAGGTGAGAAGAGAAACCGTGCCCGTCAGTCGAAAACATGGTCACGGACCTTCAAGATTCATGCCTAATCCAAAATGCTATTTAGGCAGTTTTGCGCGGCTTGAAGAAAATATCTTGCTCGTTAGCCGTTGGAGAGAATAGGGGGTGTTTCCAGGGGTGGTGCCGGAGGTGAAGGTAGCCTGGCCCGGGTAAATAATTTGATCACGGGGTTGCTTGATCTCAAGATTCATAGCATGGAGGATAATTTTTAGGAGTAGTTTATAGTGAGATTGTGAATCTGTCTGCTGGAATGCTTGATTCCCAACATTCCACTGTTGCTTTTTCAAGCGGTGTGGAGTTACTGACAAAAAAAGCCGATGGTGAGGATTTGGCAGTGTCTACCAATAATCCGCTACCACCGGCTATGTTGCTAATTAAATTGGTGGAGCTGATCGGGATCGAACCGACGACCTCTTGAATGCCATGCAGGGTTGTCGGTTTTTCTATGTGTACGCCATCACTATAAGTATTTGATTTTATTGAATCTGGGTGTTGAAACAATACAAACTCTGGAACCAAAAAAATCTCTAC
>CAVQGX010000065.1:0-41316 GCA_963712115.1 uncultured delta proteobacterium
AGAAGTATTTGGCACAATACTTCTTTTTACGTGCTCTCCAGTTACGGTTGCCTCTGCCTCAGAGTCTGAAGAAACATGTACTACAATAACCAGGTTGTCACCAATTCTGATAACGTCACCATCCTCTAACCGAACTGATTCCACTCTCAGTCCGTTGACAATCGTTCCGTTTTTGCTTCCCTTGTCAG
Organism: uncultured delta proteobacterium; assembly: GCA_963712115.1. GTDB lineage: Bacteria > Desulfobacterota > Syntrophobacteria > BM002 > BM002 > BM002. The sequence continues at coordinate 189 of CAVQGX010000065.1, forward strand.
TGACAACTAAATTTTCCCCTTCTTTAGTGAAGCATGCGTGATGGCGGGAGACGCTGTTATCTCTGAGCACAATGTCATTTTCACGATGACGACCAACCGTCAGTGTACGTTCCCTCTGTGGAATGTACTCTTTCATCGTGAGGTTTTGGAACTTCACCTCTAACCGATACATATGGCACCCCTCGAAATTTGACCCACTAATGTGCAGGGTTTATGCCACCCTGCATGGCTAAAATGGAGATTGTAAATAGAAACTTGTGAGCTACAAAGCCGCGCTCATTCGGCTCTTCTGGCCATAGCTGTTGTTTGAAATTGCCGCGCTAATCTGCTGGTAATCGTGGTCAGGGACAAAGGTGAAACGGACTCCTATGGCATGGGGCGTGTTGTGGTCGGTGTCCACAATCTTCGACCATACCCTTTCGGCAGTGGCAAGAATTAGTTGGCGCTCAGAGGGCCTGAAGACTAGGCGGAAGCTATGTAGTTTATCGGGCAATGCAGAACAGCGAATCAGAGTACCATCGGCACTTAGGTTCTCGGTTCTACAGCTCACCAGGCCATCTGGAGTTATGATAGTTGCTGACCAGGAGATTTCAACTCTAGGGTGTTGACGCTTTTCTGTAGCCATGACTCCCCCACTTTTTGTCGAAAATTGCCGCCAGTCTAAAGCTAATCTGATGTGCTCGAACGGAAGTGCCTAAGGGTTGAGGTTTTCTAAGATGGGAAAGACAAATGGGGGCTGGGCCAGTACCAAGACCCGGCCAAAAGAATAAAACAGCGCAGTATTTGCACTTTAACACAAGTGAGAGTGGTATTGTCAAGATAGAAATAAAGGGGTAATTATATTATTGCTTCTGAAGATGGAGCCGAAATTTCTTTACTGCCGGCAATATCTCTCGCCACATTTGAATCAGACAGTAGGCTAGAAGGATTCCGAGATACCCATGGAATGCGTCCATAAAGTCAGGTACTCGGCCCGGCACGAAAAACTGTAAAATTTCTGTTAACCCTGGAATTACCAATAATAAAATGACTAGACGACTCCGTTTGAGTGGGAAAAAAAACATGGAGATAATAAAAAGTAATGACAAATGATAGATTGCGTCTGTCTTGACAATCATTGGAACAAGATACCTTTCTTTGACCCGAGATCCAGAACTCCTAATGTTTGGACCTTAATCATTGCCCGACTATCTGAGTAAGTACCCCTGCCGCGAATTTCAACGAGACTTTTTCTTTTCCGGATTTCAAGTAATACCAATCGTCATTGGCAAGAATCGATGCCCGGCTATCATCGGTAGTAGGATTTTCTTTACCAAGATAAGCAGGATATCCAAGGCTGAGCAAAACCTCTCCTTTGGTCATGCCCACTTCTGCTATTCCCGCTAAGACGCTTTCACGAAAGTCTGGGTTAACTTTATCAAGGCCGACTGCTTCCTTATTCTCTGCAAAAAACTTGTAAAATGATGCTCGTGTATTCACTCCGCCGTAGCCTATGCGCCAGCTAGTGAGCACATACCTTTCCCCGGCGGCAATAAACTTGATTTCTTCGGGTGAAATAGCTTTAATAGTGCACGCAGTTCCCGGGGGAATCAAAACCTTACTGGAGAAAGGGTTCGTATTTTTGATTTTGTTTTCTCCATCAGTCCTGAAACTGACTCTGTTAAAAACAGTTTGCCCCTCTAACTCTTTAATCCCAGATCCCTTGATGCTTTCACAGCCCAAAAAAGCCAAAGAGATTAGAATGAATGAAAGAAACCATCTTCCTCTACACATGGCCCAATCTCTCGCAAACGCCAATTGTTGGAGGTTTTTAGCAGATATTTTGTGAAACTCTTGGATGGTTTTAAAATTACAGGAATGAGATGAGTAATGGCAACAAAAAAACGGCAGACCAAGCTATCCATTCGCCAAGCAGTTAGCCCCTGAGGTGTAAAAGTAGAGTAAGTGCGCAAACCAAGCAGGGTAATGATTATAAGGGAGCTTCAAGAAGAAATCTGGCGCATGGTTGAGCCTCAGCTCGATTTACATGGGTTCACCACCGACTCGGACCGGGAGATCATGAGGATAGAAATTCAGAGGTTTGTAGAGGAAAAGGCTAAATCGCTTGCCATAGAGGAATTGGCGGATGCGCTCTATTCACCGGAGCAGACTATGGCACTATTTTTCGAGCATCTTTATAACAAGGGTATAGCAGGCAATCCTCTAGCCTCGGATTGAGTCAACCAGAGAGAGAACAATAAAAAACCCCCACCCCCGATTGTTACGAGGGTGGGGGATTTAGAACGGCATGGGGAAAAACGAGCTTGTGACTCTGAACCATACCGCATGTGGGAAAAGTAACTCCAAAGAAGTGAAAAGACAAGGGGCAGAGGTAAATTTTTTTTCAGTTATGCACTCACTAATTTCGATTTGCTTTTTTACCTCTTGGCATTATATTTGCGTAAAGAAAAATCTATTTCCAGTAGAAGAGTCAGGCTACGACATAGGATAAGGACTTCGACGAGAATAATTCTGTATCCAAAAGGCTACCTAGATGGTACATTTTCCTAACATCCTGATATTGCCTGACAATGTCTACAGCCTTTCCATTCAAAAAGCTGAAAGCAAACGCGCTCTTGACCGTTTTCTTTTCGATTTCACCGTGCAGGGTGTCAGCTTCACTGATCCTTATGACAAATGGAGAACTCTTCTGGGAGTAAGCAGGGAGTTCTCGGAAGACTACACCTTTTATAAGCTAGGTGTTCCTCTGGAATGGCTTCTCGTGAGGTTTTTGTGCCACCACCTCAAGGCCAAATCACTTGACTTTCTCTCAGGTGATAATGGACAAGTACTCAACTCATCAAACTTCAGAACTTTGCTGGGTCTTGAAGTGGACGAAACTGAGAGGGAGGAATCACTTAGAATCCTACTTAAGTCTTGGGCCGAGGTTCATCCGAAAAGTGTGATTGAATTCAAAGACATCTACGTTTCCAGCGACTTTACCGCACAAACCTTGAGACAAAGCATCGAAACATTAAAATTTAAGGGGCATCTCAAAGACTTGGGGCAAAATGTTTACTTAGTGGAAAAGAAAATACTTGAAGCATCATAAAAGACCAAGTTCCGTTAACCCACAACATCCTACCTCTACTCTCGCTCAACCCCCAAACTTGTTGACATCTGTGGCATATTTCCTGCATTTCTAACTTATCCGTGGAAACAACTGAAGCTCCCTGCAGTCCCGCTAAAGCGGGGCCGGGAATGCGCTAGCTATAGCATTTTCTCTGGCCCGGATATTTCATGAATTGCTGTCGCGAGACCATGAAGATGGTCACGCAACCGGGCAATCGCAGGGTGTTGGTCCAGAGACGTACCTGAACGGTACGTCGCAGGGACCGACACCCGAGGACGCCCGGAAGGACGGCCATATCCGTGGTCGCAGCAGGTGATTCATGAAATATCCGGGCTATGGGGGAGGCACGGATGAGTATGCAAGAAAAGCGCATAGTCCCTAGAGCGGAAATCAAGTGGCCTGTCACTATGTTGAGCCCTCAACTCCAGGTGGAGGGCAAAATAGAAAATTTCAGCTCCAAAGGTGCCTTTGTCTCCTGCAAGGAACTACCTCCACTTGAAGAAGGCTTTCTAATGGTCATCCAGGCTCCCGATTATAAGGCAATGAATCTTAACGCAAAAGTGGTCTGGTCAACTGTTTTAAGGAACAGTGAAGGCGACCCCTATTTTGGCATAGGTGTTCAGTTTACCAGAATGTCACCAGATGACCGCCAGGTTCTTCACAAGTTGATTGCAAAGCACTTTGAGACGAAGACTTTCCACAAAGCGGTTGATGGTGAGTAGCCCTTAACTCGTTTAGCCCGGATGTTGCATGAATTGCTGTCGCGAGACCACCAAGATGGCTGTACCACCTGGCAATCGTCCCGCGGTACCGCGGGATTGGTTCCGAGGCGTACCTCAACGGTACGTCGCAGGGGCCGACACCCGAGGACGCCAGGAAGGACAGCCATATCCGTGGTCGCAGTCACGCCAGGGCGTGAATTCATGAAATATCCGGGTTAGGGAGGCCTGCCCAAAATGAAGCTTGCCTGCAGCCAATGTAACAAAACCTTGAAGACCCTTGAGCAAGATGATTTGACCATGCTGCTTCACAGCGATGAAGGAGTCTATTTCTTCTGCAGTAAAGGCTGCAAAGACGCATGGTTTAACCCCATGATCACAGAAGAAGAACTTGATAGCCTCAAGCAGTCTTCACTGTGATCAGAAACATTTTCTGGATTACTTTGGCGGTCGGAGGAAGGCATTAACCATCTTATCCCCTAGGGGCAGGCGGGAGACTCTTCCAAGATTCTTAATCATAAAATCGAAGGGCAGCAGCCTCAGCCAAGGATTGTCGAGAAAAGTTCTGGCTGCGTCGTGATAATATTCCTGCAAGTCACAGGCTCGATTCAGTCCATCAATAGAATTACCCTCACCAGCTGAAAAAGTTCCATGCCGGACAACAGCGCAGATATCCTTACTCTCAAGGGAAGTTGCCACTGCGTCTGCCAGCTCATACGAGCCGTGTTTAACCCTTTCAACCAGGCCAATTCCATCTGGACAGCAGATTTTCAGCTGTTCGTGCTGAACAAACATTAAACTATTGAGGCTTGCCTCGCTGCGAAAAAGTCTAACCAGGACGTTGACGCTGGTTGGTTGCCCATGGATCACGGCTGAGATCTTGGGCCTCCGCTGGTAAATAGTAAAATGGGCAGGATGCTCAGAGGTAATCTTTTCCCCTTCCTTCAGCCCCCAGAGTATATTGTATCCCCCTTTGGCTATTTCGACCAAAGCAAGACATAGGTGCGGCCGATGGGCGATGTAGCGCAGATTCTTGCCAGAGCCTGTAATGACAAATCTTTTATTATGAAGCTCGGGCAAATCTCTATCCATCTCGTGACGCATTTTTTCCCTGGCACCTATTTGCGGAAATTCTTCAACTGGAAAATCGTCAGCACTCACAGAGATATTTCCGGCCGTGCCCGCTGCTGCTTCGATGAAACACAGCCTTTCTGCTACCTTACCCAAGTAAAACAAAAGATCCTCAACTCTAGATTCCACCTTACCACCTTGCAATTACCTTGGTGACAATTTAGGTTCATCCGGAATTTAGAACATGGTCGACTATACCCGCACCGCCAAACTCTTGGCAATGTTCCTGAAGGCTTGCAGCCATTCTCCTGCCCGCTCATCCCCTTGTTCCGCTCTGGCCTGGTATCCTTGGTAAACCGTATCCAGCATCCCAAAGCAGATGTTCTGAACCTCCCACAGATTTACTTTGAATGGCAACCCACTGACCAGTGCGGTGGCTTGCTCCAGTTTATGGAGCACTGAAAAATCTTCAGGATCTGCTTCGAGTCTATTTGCTAGCCGCTCAAGTGCCTTTCTAATCCTGTAATCAAGTGATTCGCCCTCCAAGGAGATACCCTCCAATTGAGCCTCTCGCAACAAATGTTCAATGCGATTCAGTTCAAGGTCGTCATTTTCGAACGCTCGATGTAATTCCACATTTAAGACGAACTCAGCGACTGTATACAAAGCCTTGGGTGGTGGGGTGCCCGCATCCTTGAGAAACCTTAGAAGAGGGGTGTGATACTCGTAAAGCTGTCGGTAATCTGCCTCGATCTCTTCTAGAGTCGTCTGCAACATCAGTTTCAATATCTTTCTCTGCTCGTCGGCAAAGAGAGACTTTAGGTCAAAGGTAGAATCACCGAAATTTCTGTCCAAAACACGAATTGTCTTGGTAAAATCAGCTGAACTGAAAGCCCTACACAGCTCCTTTGCTATCTCTCCATATGAATTATCCTCTGGAAATTCCTTTACGCCCCCACTAAGGTTATGGTCACCTATGTGTAGAACTGCGTAACCAAGTACTGCTGACTCCAGAGTTATGTCCGAGGTGACCCTGGCCTTCCCCAAAGCCAGCTTCGCCCTTCCGGCCTCGTGGAATTGTTTGTCCTGGCTTTCTGCAGTGTAGCAGTATACCTTGGCCTGCTTAGGATAATCATTAAACAGGCTTTCCACTCCGTAGTGAGCGGCCACCCTGGCCAGATTGAAGATGGAAGGACGGACAAGCTTTTCATAGATCTCCCTTCCATCACCCAGATCAGCGCGATTGCTCTTCCCCTGTCCCAGTATTTCTAAAAATTCTCTCTCCAGTGCATTGCCAAAAAGTTCCTGGGCCAGTTGAATTACCCGGGCTCCGTAACTTATTACCTGAACTGTCTCGATTCCCGCCAGATCATCGAAGAACCAGCCGCAGCTTGTATACATGAGCATTGAATGTCTCTGCAACTCCATAAGTTTCAAGACCGTAACTCTTTCTTCCTCGGTCAGCGGCCTGAAAACCTGCTCTTGCATAAACCTGTAAATGCTTTCCGGCGAGCGCTCCAGGACTACTCCTATGTAGCTGTTTCTCGCCGACCAGGGATCGTGTAGGAACTCACTTGCCTTGTTTTCAAAAAAAGGAACAACACTATCGCGCAACCGGTCAAAAGACTCTCTTAAAGAAACCCGCCACGCCTGATTCCACTCCGAGTGCCCACCAGTATAACAACCACAATCGCTTCGCCATCGCTCTATCCCGTGGGAGCAGCTCCAGGAAGAGTTTTCAAAGATTTCAACTTCGTGGGTGGGAGGATGTTTTGCCAGGAATTCACCATAGTTAGTGAGACGGGCTAGCTCTTTGCTCTCAAGGTAATTGAGGGCAAAGGAGAGGGCCATGTCTCCGAAAGGGTGATGGTGTCCGTAAGTCTCCCCGTCCGTGGCTATATGAGCCAGCTGTGGGCGGTTATCTTCTACTGAAAAGCCATCCAGCAACCTCCTGGCAAAGGATTCTCCATCTTTCAATACTGTTTCAAAGGCCACGGCACGGGACAAAGGCCCATGATAAAAGAATATGGCAATGGTTCTTCCTGAAGGTAGTCGTAAGGTGTAGGCCATGGTGGTATCGATTCTTTCGCCACTCACATCCAGCCAATCTCCACCTGTCATCTCCCGTACTCTGTAGGCTTGTCTTGGCGCAAGAATAGTGAACCGAATTCCTAGCTCTGCCAGTACTTCCAGGCTCTCCAGGTCAATTGCGGTTTCAGGCAGCCACATCCCTTCAGGGTCACGGCCGAAACGGTGCTGAAAATCTCTTATGCCCCAATGTACCTGAGTGTACTTATCCCTTTGATTGGCCAGGGGCAGAATCATGTGATTGTAAGCCTGAGCCAGGGCCGAACCGTGGCCAGAAAACTTATTTTGGCTCAAGCGATCGGCTTCCTTAATGGCCTCATATACTTCAGGGGTATTTATCTCTAACCAGGTCAACAAGGTCGGGCCAAAATTGAAGCTCATCTTGGCGTAATTATTTACTATACGCTCGATGCGCCCCTGTTGATCCAAAATCCGAGAGGCGCAGTTGGCTGCGTAGCACTCTGCGGTAATTTTCTCGTTCCAGTCGTGATATGGACGGGCTTCATCCTGTTGTTCAATTACTTCCAACCAGGGATTTTCCCTTGGCGGCTGGTAAAAGTGGCCGTGAATGCAGACGTATCGTTCCATATTACTATTGTCCGTTGTTCCGCCGAAGGCGGATCCGTTGTCAGTTGTTATATACTTGCTTGTAGATAGTAGCCAGTAGCCAGAGAGGCGCACGGCTCAAGGCTCAGGGCGCAAGGAAAAAATTTAGTCTTCTGCTGCCTTGTGCCTTGTGCCTTTCATCAATCCGCAATCCGCAATCCGAAATCTCACATCCTACATCTAGCCCGGATGTTTCATGAAATGGTGTCACGAGACCACGAAGATGGGCGTGCCACCGGGCAACCGTCCCGCGGTACCGCGGGATTGGTCCCGAGGCGTACCTGAATGGTGTGTCGCAGGGGCCTACACCTGAGGACGCACGGAAGGACGGCCATATCCGTGGTCGCAGTAGGCGATTCATGGAACATCCGGGCTATCCTTCGTGTTTAAAGAACAATGCTCCCAGAGGTGGAAGGGTGAGGTTCAGAGAGTAAGGTCTGCCGTGGACTTCAATGGGCACAGCGTCCATGCCGCCAAAATTGCCGTGCCCGCTGCCGCCGAACTCTTCACCGTCACTGTTGAGCAGTTCCCGCCAAAATCCGCCTTGGGGAACACCCACCTTGTAGCTATAGCGGGGTGTGGGCGTAAAGTTGAGAACTACCAGTACCATCTCCCGGGTGGACCGGGCCTTGCGAATGAGGCTGAGAGTACTCTGCTCAGTGTCGTTGCAATCGATCCATTCAAACCCTTGCGGCTCAAAGTCAAGTTCATGTAATGCCTTTTCGCTGCGATAGCTTTGATTCAGATTTTGCACCCAGCGTTGTAGCCCGGCGTGGGATGGGAAGTCGAGCAAGCGCCAATCCAGAGCTTCTTCGTGATACCACTCCCGCCACTGACCGAATTCTCCTCCCATAAAGAGCAGCTTTTTTGCCGGCTGGGCGTACATGTACCCAAATAAGAGCCTGAGATTGGCAAACTTCCGCCAAATATCTCCCGGCATCTTGCCGATGAGCGAGCCTTTACCGTGCACAACCTCATCGTGTGAGAGCGGCAGGACAAAGTTTTCGCTGAAGGCGTACAGAACTCGAAAGGTAAGTTGGTTATGATGATACTTTCTAAAAATGGGATCTTTGGACATGTAGGTCAAGGTGTCGTACATCCAACCCATATCCCATTTCATCCCGAAACCAAGGCCACCCACATAGGTAGGGCTAGAAACCATGGGCCATGCGGTTGATTCCTCAGCTATGGTCTGCACATCTGGATGGACGCGATAAACCTCCTCGTTGAGGCGGCGGAGAAAGGTAATGGCGTCCAGGTTTTCGCGGCCGCCGTAGACATTGGGAATCCACTCGCCTTCTTCCCGAGAATAGTCCAGATAGAGCATGGAAGCAACAGCGTCCACCCGCAAGCCGTCCGCGTGATAGGTATCCAGCCAGTAAAGAGCACTACTTATGAGGAAACTGCGGACCTCAGCCCGGCCATAGTTGAAGATGAAGCTCTTCCAATCCGGGTGGAATCCTTTTTGCGGATCCGCATGTTCATAAAGATGCGTCCCGTCAAAAAACCCGATGGAGTGCTCGTCTGTGGGGAAATGCGAGGGCACCCAATCCAGAATCACCCCAATGTCATGTTGATGCAGATAATCTATGAGATACATGAAATCCTGTGGTGTACCGTATCGACTGGTGGGAGCGAAGAATCCTCTGACCTGATAACCCCAAGAGCCATAAAACGGGTGCTCCATCACCGGAAGGAACTGCACATGGGTGAAGGCCAACTTCTTTATATACTCTGCTAGCCTGGGGGCAAGCTCCCTGTAAGTCAGCCAACGATTGTCCTCTTCAACCGCCCTCATCCACGACCCTAGGTGAAGTTCGTAGATGGAAATGGGGGAGTCTGGCGAAATGCGGCTACCGCGGTTTGCCATCCACTCCTGGTCACCCCAGGTGTAGTCCAAGTCCCAGACTACGGAAGCGGTTTCCGGAGGCGGGTCATTGTAAAAGGCAAAGGGATCGGCCTTATCCACCCGATAGCCTTGATAACGAGAAACAACGTGATACTTGTAACGGGCACCCTTGTCCACTCCAGGAATAAATCCTTCCCAGATTCCCGAGCGGCCTTTAGGTTGGAGGGAGTGATTATCCTTGCTCCAGCCGTTGAAGTCACCCATGACAAAAACCTTCTCAGCATCGGGCGCCCAAACTGCAAAGTAAGTTCCCTGCAGACCCCCCTCTGAGATCACGTGTGATCCCAATTTTTCGTGTAAGCGGAAGTGACTTCCCTCGTTGAAAAGGTAGAGGTCTTGCTCTGTAAGCAAAGTAATCTTTTTATCAGAGTCTGCCATTGTTTGATTCCCGCGCCTTTTGCCTCGCTGCAAGTCTGCGAAGGCTTAACATAACAGAGTTTGATTAGATTTAATAGTACTTACAACATACTTACAATCGTCATAAGGGCATAGAGCATGGAGTGAGGAATCAGGAGTCAGCTGGCAGCTGGCAACTGGCAGCAAGAAGACAGAGGACATTAGGAGCTCATAGCTGACAGCTCACAGCTCAAAGGAAAACCTAGTTCAGACAATCAACGACTGGAACAATTTGAACGGTTTGCACGATTTGACATAACGCCATGTGCTATGCTCTAGGCGATCTGACCTTACCCTGAGAAACAGGTTTTCTATAGTTAAATAAAAAAATGACAGAATGTTTTGGGCTTTTCTTGACATAGGTATTTGTTGTGATATACTTCATTACCCTACCAGCAAGGTATGATAATTGAAAGGGGGTGGTGACGTGGATATGGTCATGTGTGATGACGACATGTGTTGTTGTTGCCCTGTATTGTTGAACGGTAGGGCTGGGGGCTTCTACCCGCAGGTGGTTTGGCTGACCAGATCCTGCATGGCACCATCCCAAAGCCTCCCCCAAGTCTGATCGCCACGCAACGGGTTCCCGCCACCTTACCTCAATTAAGCAACCAGGACTACACCAGCTTCAAAGTTTTTAGGCCTAGACGTACGTGCCTTGGGAAGGAAGATTATGAGTCCAGTACAACAGTCTCACGATAAAGATACCGAAGCCTGCCGCCTGGCCTTCGAGGTTAGTACTAAAATTCGTGACCAGCTGCCACCAATTATCTCGGAGGTCGTTGCTTCCAGCCTTGATCCTGACCTATTCGCCCACGTGGACGCCGAACTTATTCCATCCACGGAACTGACCGTCGAGATCACTCAGCGAGCAAGACGATTGCTATTCCCAGGTTACTTCAACAGACAGGTATTGGATGCTAACCAGTTGGAATACGCCATTGGGGTTGAGGTTACCAGGCTTTTCGAGACCCTTTCTGAAGCAATCGCTTTGAGTATTCGACATGATTGCCAACGATACCAGTTGGTGTGCACTCATTGTCAAGAACGAGGCCAAAGGGAAGCGGCCCGCTTTCTGGAGCATCTACCGGAAATAAGAAGAATTCTGACAACCGATGTGCAGGCTGCCTACGATGGTGATCCCGCCGCCAAGACCATTGATGAAGTGATAATAAGCTACCCAGGCTTACTGGCCACAACCATTCACCGGATTGCTCACCAACTCTGGCTGCAGGAGATCCCTCTCTTGCCGAGAATGATGTCAGAGCATGGGCACAGCATCACCGGTATTGATATTCATCCGGGAGCAACAATTGGTGAGAGTTTTTTTATTGACCACGGCACCGGGGTTGTCATCGGTGAGACCACAGAAATAGGCAAACGTGTGCGGATCTATCAAGGCGTGACCCTCGGCGCCCTCTCTTTGCCCAAGGAAGAGGTGGAACAACTGCGGCACGAAAAGAGGCATCCGACCATAGAGGACGATGTTACTATCTATGCCGGTGCTACCATACTAGGGGGGGAGACAGTAATCGGGGCAGGCTCTGTAATAGGCGGCAGTGTCTGGATTACCTCTTCAGTTCCCTCAGGAACCAAAGTTTTTCTGGCCCCGCCTAAGCTGATTTATAAGAATGCAGACTCTGGAGCCAATGAGAGGTAAAGGTCAATGAAAATCAATACTGATATCGGTCATACCATTGGTCTCACCCCCCTGGTTCAGCTCAAAAATATCGCCAAGGGATTAGGCACAAAGATTTTGGCAAAGTTGGAGTTTTTCAACCCATTGGGCAGCGTCAAAGACCGTATCGGACGGAGCATGATTGAGGCTGCAGAGCTCCAGGGCAAGCTGAAACCTGAGAGCGTGATCATAGAACCCACCAGTGGCAATACAGGCATCGCCCTGGCAATGATTGCTGCCAGCAAGGGCTATCGGCTAATTCTCACCATGCCGGAGACCATGACCATCGAGAGGCGCAAATTACTAACGAGATTGGGGGCGGAACTGGTGCTTACCCCTGGAAGTGAAGGCATCAAGGGTGCGATCAACAGAGCTGAGGAACTGGCAGCCCTAACTCCCCATGCCTTTATGCCAGACCAATTTTCCAATCCAGCCAACCCTGCCATCCATCGGGAGACCACCGCACTGGAGATCTGGAACGACACCGACGGCGAGGTTGACCTATTCGTGTCAGGGGTTGGTACCGGGGGGACCATCACCGGCGTGGCCGAGGTGATCAAAGCCAAAAAGCCTTCTTTCAAAGCCATTGCAGTTGAACCGTCTGAATCACCGGTTCTCTCTGGAGGGCAACCCGGTCCGCACAGGATTCAAGGCATAGGTGCCGGCTTTGTGCCGGCGGTACTCCGAGTAGATCTAATCGACGAGATAATCCAGGTCAATGCTGACCTTGCTGAAGAAATGGCTGCAAGATTGGCAAGGGAAGAAGGCATCTTGGCCGGAATTTCAAGCGGCGCAGCCACTTGGGCTGCCTTGCAAGCAGCCAGGCGAGAAGAAAACAAAGGTAAGACTATCGTAGTTCTGCTCCCGAGCACGGGAGAGCGGTACATAAGTACATGGCCGTAGATGCTGGGCGCGAGGAGTAAGGTCCAAGGCGTACGGTCAACCTGAGTCACCACGCTCTGGGTCACTTATTGTCATTACGCTACGCTGTCATTCATGGTCATTTGTTGCAGACAACCAAAAAACATTGCAGCTAAACCACCTAATGACGGCGTAGCCACATGACGCGTAGCAAATGACGGCTCAGCCGAATGACCCAATGATAAATGTGAAATGATACATGCGAAATGATGAAACGGAAGGGGGTGGTCTCATGTTATGGATAATGGTTCGCCCCGGCAGGGGTCTTAGAAATAGAAAGTCAAAGCGGCAGAGAATGAATATCGACAAGAGAGGAGAATTTCATGGCAAAGACCATCCAGGAAATCAATGAGAAGATAAAAAGAGGTAAGGCGGTTGTTTACACCGCCGAAGAAATCATCTCCGTAGTCAAGAGTAAAGGCGCGAAGAAAGCAGCAGCAGAAGTTGATTTAGTCACAACCGGAACCTTCGCGCCCATGTGCTCCTCAGGGGCTTATTTCAATATTGGACATTCCAACCCGCGGACTAAATTAGGCGGAGGCAGTGTCACTTTGAATGACATTCCAGTCTATGCCGGATTTGCTGCGGTGGATTTCTTCGTAGGCGCCACCGCCATACCTGACGACGACCCACGAAACAAGATCCATCCAGGTAAATTTCCTTACGGCGGCGGCCACCTGATTGAAGACTTGGTTGCAGGCAAGGATGCCAAACTCATTGGCCGTGCCTACGGTACCGACTGTTATCCTCGTCGCAAGCTTGATACCTGGGTGAGGCTCGAGGACATGAACGAGGCAGTGCTGTTCAATATGCGAAACGGTTACCAAAACTACAACGTGGCGGTAAACCTGTCTGACCGTATGATCTATACCTACATGGGGGTACTCCACCCCAAACTACGTAACGCCACCTACTGCAGCGCAGGGCAACTGAGTCCTCTGCTCAATGATCCACTTTACCGCACTATTGGGATAGGAACACGTATATTCCTTGGTGGTGGTATTGGCTATGTGGTGGATCGGGGAACCCAGCACAACCCGGACGTACCTCGCACCGACGCGGGAGTGCCTCGCATGGGAGCCGGGACCCTGGCAGTTATGGGTGATTTGAAGCAGATGAGCCATCGCTGGCTGCGCGGTGCCTCTTTTACCGGCTATGGTGTCACCCTGGCCGTGGGAATTGGCATACCCATTCCCATTCTGGATGAGGAGATGCTGAACTATACTGCAGTAACCGACAAAGACATAGTTGCCCAGGTTGTTGATTACAGCGAAGCATATCCCAACTGCATTCCGGGCAGCCTAGGCGAAGTCACCTATGCTCAGCTCAAGTCTGGCTCTATAACGGTAAAGAGCAAGAAAGTACCTACTGCCGGGCTGTCTTCTTATTCCAGGGCCAGGGAAGTTGCCAACACCCTGAAGGATTGGATTGCAGACGGCTCCTTCCTCCTTAGCGAACCCGTGGCTCCCATGCCGTCGGTGGATTCGGGAATCAAATTCAAACCCCTTCAGGAGAGACCAATCTTCAACAACGCCCGGGTGGCGGTGGATTAATGACTGAGGTTTCAGTGTTCAGGTTTCAGTGTCAGGTTTCAGTGTTCAGGCTTAAGTGTTTCGCTTTTACTCTCTGACACCTGACACCTAAAACATTAGATTTGGTGCTTGGAGTTTGAGATTTCAAGATTTCAACTCTCCAACACTCCTCAGGCTGATGGTTGCCAACAAGACGGCCTAGCCTAACTACCACCAGGGAATGCAAGCAGAACGTATTGAATTGGAGGTTTACCATGGCAACAAAAAGATTGGTGTTAAATTTTCCACCACATTTGATCGACCAGCCGGTCACATATCAACTCATAACTGAACACAACTTAAAAATTAACATTTTAAGGGCCCGAATTACTCCCAGAGAATGGGGCAGATTAGTGGTAGAAGTCAGCGGCAAGAAGAAGGATCTCGATGCAGGCTTGCAGTATGCTGCCGGCTTGGGATTAGATATCAAACCACTTGCCCAGGATGTCCTCTGGCACGAAGATAAATGCATCGAGTGCACCGCTTGTTCCTCTGTCTGTCCCACTGGAGCACTCTCGGTCGAAAGAAAAGAGATGCGGGTTTCCTTTGACCACGATAAGTGCATTGCCTGTGAACTCTGTATCCCCGCCTGTCCCTATGAGGCCATGCAAATCACCTTTTAGCCGAAGTACAAGGTCTGGCAAAAACCCAGGGTGGCTGCGGTCACCCTGGGTTTTTAATGCTATAATAGGGCAACTTGATCATCAGGAGCGGATGAATCATCATGAGAAGGACCACCTTCATTGTGTTGTTGCTTTTCCTGCTTTCAGGGTGTGTGGAAAAGAATGAGCTGCCAAAGTCCGGAGAGTATCCATTCGTGGATCACCATATGAAGAACGTCACCCAGCTCACCTTCGAAGGAGATAACGGTGAGGCCTATTTCAGCCCTGATGGTCGCAGGCTCATTTACCAGTCCAGCCGCGGCGGCTACGACTGCGACAAGATTTGGCTCATGAACATTGATGGTTCCGACAAGCATAGAGTCAGCCCCGACCATGGAGCCCACACCTGTTCATTCTTCTTTCCCGACGGTGAAAAAATAGTCTTTGCCTCCACCAGTCACCTTCCTGGCGATTGTCCGCCGAGGCCAGAGAGGCGCGCAACAGGTGGCCACTTTATCTGGCCTCTCTTTCCCTATGACATCTTCATTGCCAATCCTGACGGCTCAGGAATGATAAAGATTACTGACAACCCCAAATACGATGCTGAACCAATTGTCTCCTCCGATGGCAGCCAGATCGTTTTCGGCTCTCAAAGGGACGGAGACTTCGACATCTACATTATGAATGCAGATGGCTCTAACTTGCGACGCTTGACCCAGAAGGTGGGCTATGACGGTGGGCCCTGGTTTTCACCGGACGGCAAAAAAATAGCCTGGCGAGCCTGGTATCCTGAGACCGAAGAGGAACTGGCCCTCTGGCGCGACTGTATGGAAAAGAATTACATTATCGGCGTGCCTCTGGATATCTGGGTGATGAACGCGGATGGTACCGGCAAGGTAAGGCTATTACAAAACGGCGCCACCAACTGGTCACCTTCATGGCATCCTGACGGAGAACGGATTATCTTTGCCAGTAATATGGACGACTGGCACGATGACATAAAAAAATTCGGCCATAATTTTGAACTATACCTAATCAACATTGATGGCACGGGTTTAGAGAGAATCACCTTCAACAATGTGTTCGACAGCTTCCCCATGTTTTCCCCTGACGGAAAAAAATTAGCCTTCGCTTCAAACAGAAATGCGCAAAAACCCAGAGCCACCGACATTTTCATCGCCGATTGGATTGAGTAGGCTAGATTGCCTTTCTCACTACTGGACTAGTGGAATGGTGGGATTGATAGAAAATATAAAACGCTTATTTGTAGCTATTGGGGCATTGTTAACCCTGGTCCTCATGCCGGCCGTTCTGCGGGCGGTGGAACCGATCCATCATGACCTCGAGATCGTTCTTCAGCCGACAGAGCACCGGTTAACCGCCAAAGACCTTGTAACTGTCCCGGCGGAATACCTGCCGAAATTGCAGTTTTTCTTGCACAGAGGACTGCACCCCACCTCACCCACTCCGGGTGTGCAAATCGAACGTGAAATGGGAAGAGCTGGGAGCGAACCGCTGGAATCTTTCATTTTAACTCTCCCACCGGAGCAGAATACATTCGTCCTCGAATACAGTGGCAGCATAAACCATCCCCTAGAGCCATACGGCAAAGAACAGGCGCGAGGTTTCAGGCAGACATGGGGGGTGATTTCCTCTGAAGGGGTCTATCTCGCAGGGAGCTCTCTCTGGTATCCAAGCTTTGGTGAGGGGTTAGTTACTTTTAACTTGCAAGTGAAACTGCCTCAGGAATGGGATGCAGTGAGCCAGGGCGAAAGAACGCTCCGTGTTCGCCGGGGAGGTACTACCTCAGTGCGCTGGGAATCTCCAGAACCCCAGGAGGAAATCTTTATCGTTGCCGCACCTTTTCTGGAGTATACCAGACCTGCAGGTAGGGTCGAATCAATGGTCTTTCTCCGCACCCCGGACGAAGAGTTGGCCAATAAGTATCTCGAGGCTACGGTCAGCTACCTGGCAATGTACGAAAAACTCATTGGGCCTTATCCATATAAGAAATTTGCCCTGGTGGAAAACTTCTGGGAGACAGGGTTTGGCATGCCTTCCTTTACCCTCCTCGGACCCAAAATTATTCGCTTTCCCTTCATTCTGCATTCCTCTTACCCTCATGAAATTTTGCATAACTGGTGGGGTAACGGTGTCTTTCCGAATTACACCGAGGGCAACTGGGCAGAGGGACTGACTGCCTACCTCTCCGACCATCTCATAAAAGAGATGAGAGGCAATGGGGTGGCTTATCGCCAAGAAACCCTGCAGAAGTATCTCGACTATGTCTTGCATGGGAGGGATTTCCCCCTTACCCAGTTCCGCTCCCGTCACAGCTCTTCCTCTGAGGCAGTAGGCTACGGCAAGTCCCTCATGTTTTTCCACATGCTGCGCCAAGACCTGGGCGATGAAACTTACGCTCTGGCTCTGCAAGACTTCTTCCAGAAAAACAAATTTAAGCTTGCCTCTTTTGAGGATCTCCGTAGAAGTTTCGAAAAAGTCTCCGGCAAAGACATGAAGATCTATTTTGACCAATGGCTAACTCGAGCCGGTGGACCTGAGTTAAGGGTAAGTGGTGTCGAGGCTTGGCCTGAAGGGGATGGTTATGTTCTCAGAGGACTTCTCGAGCAGGTTCAGCCCCAGGATGCTTATCTGTTGACCGTTCCGCTTGCAGTCACCATGGAAGGTCATGAGCCTGCCTATCAGACAGTGGTGACCATGGGGGAGAAACGGCACGAACTAAAACTCCATTTGCCTGCAAAGCCGCTAAGAATAGATATAGACCCGGAATTTGACCTCTTTCGCCGGCTCGACCGAGCTGAGACCCCACCAGCCTTGACCCAAGCCTTTGGTGCAAGAAAAATGCTTATACTACTGCCCTCCTCTGCCGACAAAGCTGCTCTTCAAGCCTACCGCCAGCTTGCCCAATCCCTGAGCCAGTCAGGACCCGATGAGGTGGAAATTAAACTTGATGTTGAGCTGAAACTACTTCCCTCCGACCGGGCAGTTACCCTCCTAGGATGGGAAAACAAGTTTCTGGGTGAAATCAGCTCAGCCCTGTCAAGATATGATCTAAACATGAGCCAGGCTGAAGTTCACCTAGGCCGGACAAAATTGGAGCGGGATAATCACTCCATTGTACTTACAGCCAGGCAACCAGGGAATAAGGATCTATCCCTGACCTGGATTGCAGTTGATCCACCCGAGGCCTTTCCCGGTCTAGGGCGGAAACTCCCTCATTATCACAAGTACAGTTATCTCGGATTTCAAGGAATAGAGCCCACAAATATAGCCAAAGGGAGATGGCCAGTCCTTGATTCTCCTATGACAGCCTTTTTTGCCCGCGAGGACGGTACCATTTTAAGGGTTGAAAGAGGAAAATTGGCATCCAGGCAGCCCCTGGCAACCCTTCCCCCCTTTTCTCCGAAAAGCGGATGATGGAGACTGTTAGCATTCTTGCCAGTGAGAAACTGGCTGGACGGGGCTTTGGCGCCGACGGCCTCGACCAGGCTGCTGAATTTATTGCCGGTAAATTAAGAGAAGCGGGTTTAGAGCCTGGCGGAGATTCACCAGGAAGCTTTTTCCAAACCTGGGAAGATCGTGGTGGAGTACCCGAGCGTAAGGTGAGGTTGAGAAATGTAGTGGGGGTTATCCCTGGAAAAAATTCTGAGTTTGAAGGGCAGAGTGTAGTGATCGGAGCCCATTATGACCATCTTGGCTTGGGCTGGCCGGATGCAAGAGAGGAGAACCAAGGAAAAATCCACTACGGCGCTGATGACAATGCTAGTGGGGTCGCGGTGCTCCTTGAACTTGCAAGGGTGCTTGGCAAAAATCTAAAGCCCGAGCGCAGTGCGGTATTTGTCGCCTTCACTGGGGAAGAAACGGGGAAAAGAGGATCACGCTATTACCTGGGTAAGCAAAAACAATATCCTGCCGAAAAGTGCATTGGCATGCTTAACCTGGACACCGTCGGACGGTTAGGCGATGGGAAGCTTCTGGTGCTGGGAGCTGGTTCAGCCAGGGAGTGGGCCCACATTTTTAGAGGAGCCGGTTTTGTTACCGGCGTCGAAGTGGGAATGGTATCCGAAGAGCTTGATTCAAGCGACCAGATAGAGCTTTCAGGAGGTTGGAATTCCGGCGGTGCAACTTTTTTCTGGACCTAACTTGGACTACCACCGTCCCACTGACACTGCAGATAAGATAGACGCTGCGGGGCTTTTGAAGGTTGCTTCCGTCTCCAGAGAGGTCATCGAGTATTTGGCTAACCGTAAAGAGCCCATGACCACCACCCTGAAGCCTGACAAAAAGTCTGAATCGACCAGCCGAAGAGGGAGGAAAGTTAGTTTTGGCATAATTCCTGACTTCACTTACAGCGGTGACGGCTGCCGGATTTCAGGCCTAGTTCCGGGTACGCCGGCAGAGTCGAGCGGGCTGAGGGAAGGCGATGTAGTTGTCAGAATGGATTCCCGGGAAGTTCACAACCTCAAGGATCTTTCCAATATCCTCAAGTCATTAAACCCAGGCGACAGGATCCCCATTACCTTTTTGCGGGGTGAAAAGAAAATGACCGTGGAGGCTGAGGTAGTGGAGAGGTAAATGTCTTACTTTCGCACACCCCAGCCAGCGAAATCTTCCGCTCTGCTCACCAGCTTTCGAAAAAAACTATCCTCCCCTATCCTCCCATGATCTTGCCGAAAATTCCTTGCCCCCGAAAAAATTTATGTTAAGCTTCCTATTAACCACATAGGATAACTGTCCTAAGATCGATCACTCCTTTATCCGACAAATATGTCAGCCGGGAGATAGAACCTCATGTTGCCGCGAAGCCTTAAGAGCAAATTGCTTTTTACAGTCTCAGCTCTGGTTAT
Source organism: uncultured delta proteobacterium (assembly GCA_963712115.1). GTDB lineage: Bacteria > Desulfobacterota > Syntrophobacteria > BM002 > BM002 > BM002. The sequence goes on from CAVQGX010000065.1 coordinate 19,730, forward strand.
CGGAAGTGGGTTGCTCATCTCGCTGATGGTTACCCAGCGTTACAGCAAGAGCCTATTCGAGGCTTTGACTACTCAGGCTAAAAATACAGCTCAGGTGGTTTCACTCGAGGCAGTGGACAAGATCCTTGCCGACAACCAGGTGGCCCTGGAGAAGATGCTGGACCACCATATGAGCAGCAACTCCTCTTTGGGCTACCTATTCATCCTAAAAAGCGACAAGATTCTAGCCCACACCTTTACCACCGCAGTTCCTACCCAACTGCTCAAGGCTAACAGCTCAAATCCTGGGCAACAATTTAACCTTCGACAAATCACCTCTACCAAAGGCGAGCATTATCTTGACATCTCCTGGCCGATTCTTGCTGGCATGGGTGGGGAATTAAGAGCCGGCTTCTTTGAAAAACCTTATCGGCAGCAAGTGATGAGGTTATGGTTACAGATGAGCGCACTCACCCTTGCCATTCTCTCCCTCGCCCTCACCCTGTCCCTTCTCTTTGTCAGAAAAATAACCCGTCCCCTAATTGCCTTAGCTGATGCCACCCAGAAAATCGACAAGGGAGAGTGGGACGTGAGGCTCCAAGTTCAGAGTGATGATGAGGTTGGAAGATTGGCTGGGTCCTTCAATCAGATGGTTGCTCATTTAGAGGACTACACCCGCAGGCTTGAAGAGCAAACATTAGAACTGGAACGGGCTCACTTCCAGACCCGAACCGTCTGCGGCATAGTTCAAGAAGTTGGTTCTTTGCGTTCCCTTAATGAGATTGGATCATATCTGATAAAGACATTTCAGAACATTCTGAAATGCAGCCGTATGGCATTTTTGATTTTTAACGACAACCAGGACATCCTCTTTGCCCTTACGGCCGGCGAGGTCAAGACTTTCAAAGAACCAAAGCACCTAAGAAACGCAGCTTCTGTCCTGGAGGGGAAGGCAAAAGTCAGCTCCAGCAGAAAGAAACTTCTCTCGCCCCCACTGGTTCCTGATGATTTTCAGACCGCAGCACGGCAAACCATAATTCCCATTAGACGTGCTATGCAAGCCTTTGGCTGTTTGGTAGTCGGTTGCCCAGAAGATTGCCGCTGTAATGATAGTGAAATTGAAGTGGTGTCCGTAATGTTGGCCCAGGCTGCTGGGGTCATCAAAAGGGCCGTGCTGCAAGAGGAAGAAATACGCGATCTCCAAAGCCGAATGGAAACCTCGGCAGAGTTCGGTGGTATCATCGGCAAAGACTCCAAGATGCAACTGATCTACAAAATGATTGAGGATATTGCCCCCACTGACGCCACTGTTCTCATCCAGGGAGAGAGCGGCACCGGCAAGGAACTGGTGGCCCGGGCCATACACCTCGAGAGCCCGCGCAAGGATAAGCCTTTCGTGGTGATTAATTGCTCAGCCTATCCTGCCACCCTTTTGGAGAGCGAACTCTTTGGTCACGAGAAGGGGGCTTTCACCGGTGCCATCCGGCAAAAGTTTGGACGCTTCGAGCAAGCCCACGGGGGCACCGTATTCTTGGATGAGATTGGAGAGATCCATCCCTCGGCCCAGATAAAACTGCTGCGGGTGATCCAGACCCAGAAATTTGAGCGCTTGGGTGGGGAAAAAACTCAAGCGGTGAATCTGCGCATACTGGCGGCCACCAATAAGGACCTTCTCCAGGAGGTGAAAAAAGGTAATTTCCGGGAGGATCTCTACTATCGTCTCAACGTGATTCCTATCTACTTGCCACCACTCAGAGAGCGGCGAAATGACATCCCTCTTTTGGCCAGCCACTTTCTCCAACGCTTTGCCACGGAACAGGGCAAGGAAATTCAGGGCTTCAGACCTGAAGCCATGCGCAGGCTCTTGGATCATCATTGGCCGGGCAATGTTCGCGAATTGGAGAACACCGTTGAACACGCCACAGTTCTCACTAAGGGTGGACGGATCGAGGCAGCAGATATGCCCGCCGCCATCCGGGCAGATTTATCCGGTGCCCAAATCGCCAACCTACCGACAATGGTGGATCACGAGAAAAAACTTCTAGAGGACACCCTAGAGGAATGTGGCTGGAATAAGAAACAGGCGGCCAAACGGTTGGGGATCAGTCGCAGCACCCTCTACGACAAATTGAAGAAATACCAGATCACCAGGCCTACAGCACATTAAATCAAAGACAAGTGTCCGGATTTGGGACATGGGTAAGAGATTATTTTCCTTGAATAAAATCGAATTTATCCAAAACTCTGTCCTCTATTCACCCAGAGAACCACTACAAATGGCCCCCCTTATTTACCCGAACAACGGTCTACTCAGCTTCCATGGGCGACTTGGGTCCAGAAAGTTTCATCAACAATTTTATTATTATTTCAATCACTTAAAAAGCAGACATTTGAGTGGTCTGCAAATCGCTTTGACCGCCAAGCTGCCAAAGCCTGAGCTTGGCATAGGACTTGCCATTATAGAAGCAAGAGTCCCTGGACGCTCGAATGGGATAAACCCTCCCAAATTGATTGATTGTAAGTCGGGAGCATCTGACATGGAGGAGCCAATTGTGGTGGTGAATGCCAATGAAGCAGCGTGCCTGGAACTGTGCACTGGCCTGGAAAAAGAGCATTTTCGTACCACTGCATTGCATTCCCTCATGGCGCTGGAGGGAGAAGTTCAGGAGTCCGTCTGCCGGGTGGTGATTCTGGACCTGGACAACTTGCCTGTAGACAACCGCTTTTTCCGGGAATTGAAGAGAAAAAACCCCAGGGTACACATCGTCGGCCTGTCAAGCCGTCCCTTCCATCCAGAACTAGAAGAGGCCATGAGTAGCCACATCTCTTCCTGTTTAACTAAACCGTTGGATATGGAGGAACTTCTCTACTGGCTAAGAAGCGTTTGCCAGGAGGAAACGAACATCTAGGATCTATGCACCTAACACAAAGAACAGAGGTTGAGATTTGAGTTCACTTAGAATCATCCGGACAAGCGCTACATTGCTCATGGTGGTATTCGTTTTCCTGTCGATAAGCTTTGATGTTGAAGCAGCTGACAAAGACAATTGTCTCATGTGCCATAAATATCGCTTCCTTGGGAGAGTCGATGAAACCGGCAAAACTGTCAACTACAATGTGGACCAAGTAATTTTTACCAATACGGTTCACAAGAATGTCTCATGCCGTGAGTGCCACACCTATATCAAGAAAGTTCCCCATGATCCTGTGACCGAACAAGTCAACTGTGGAAATCAATGTCACATTACAACTCCTTTTTCCAAGGAGAAATTTTCCCATGGAAGGATAATAGAAACATATAATGGGAGCGCTCATGCACCTAGACCTGAAGATTCTGCCGAGCTAAAGGAAGCGAAACCCGAATGCAAATTCTGCCATCTCAACCCCATATACACCAAAGTTGAGGTAGAAAAGATTGATTTCGAAGCGTCTCTGCGCAGATGCTTGAACTGCCATGAAGAAAAAGGGGTCACCCAGGCCTACCAACACATGACCCACCGCTTGGGAAGAAAAACCTCCCGATCACCACAAGAGATTGTTGAGTTGTGCGCCAAATGTCATCAGGATGTTGAGATGATGAAAAAATTCAAGGTTTCGGAGAGGGGCTTAACCGCGGTTGAAACTTATAAACAATCAATCCATGGCAAGATAGTTACCCTGGGGGGTGACGATGCGGCAGACTGCATAAGTTGCCATGCCTCAAACAAGCTCCATGACATCTACAAAAAGGATGACAGGCGGGCCACGGTGGGGGAAAAGAACCTCAGAAGAACCTGTGCCCAATGCCACGCAGAAACCAATAATTGGTTTGTCCAGGTTGCCGTCCATCCAACCACAGAACGGGAGGAAAATCCCATAGTCTTTTTTATGAATCTATCTCTCAGATTTGCCTTGTATGGCACTGTTTTTAGTTTGGTGGGCCTCATGCTTCTTGAAATATACGGCAGAAAGAAAGAAGGTATCAGATTTTTATTAAGAAACGGTACCTCCTGGCGAGGCAAGCCAAAACAAAAAGAAAAGAAATGATTTATGGAGGGTTAGATGCCCGTATCTACCGAGACCGCAGCAGCAGATGTTGAACAAACTGCAGCCAAAGATGATTATTTCACCTATGTTGATGGAGTTGGACACATCCCAAGAGACATCTATAAACATGTAAAATCTGATCCGGCTGGTGACCTGCCCCGTTACTCCGTTCATATCGTTATCCAGCACTTTCTCGTCTCTACTACCTTTCTTGTCCTGGCGGCAACAGGGCTTCCCTTGCATTTTAGCGATGTCTTCTGGGCGCCTTACTTAATAGGGCTTTTCGGGGGAGTTGACACCGCAAGGTTCGTTCACCGCATTGCGGCATACATAATGATGGCAACCGCTGCATATCACTTGGTCGCAGTCGCAGGCGGAACCATCAGGAAAATTCTCAAAAACGAATTCGATTACAAAAGAACCCAGATCCCCAGGCCCAAAGATCTCTTTGACATGCTCCACGACATCAAGTTCTTCCTAGGCCTTGAGTCCTTTCGGCCCAAGATGGAAAAATTCACCTACAAACAAAAGTTACATTATTTGGCAATAATCTGGGGCACCACCGTTTTGGCAGTAGCAGGGACAGCCTTGTTATTTCCTGACATAGTTTCAAAAACAATCCCCGAGGCGATCTTCAAAATATCCCCCCGGGCAGCGGCAGAGGGTGGATTTCCTTCTTTATTTCAAGACATTGCCAGGCTGATGCACGCCGATGAGGCAGTGATGGCCCTAATTGTCTTGGCCTTCTGGCACTTAGCGAATGTCCACATCGTCCCAGGAAGATTTCCCTTCCAATGGACTTTCTTAACGGGGAGGATTACCAGGGAACATCAGATCGAAGAGCACTTTTTGGAGTACATAAATAACCTCAATGAGATACCTGAAGAAAGAGAGTATATGAGAAGCCTTCTAAAGGAAAAGGGGTTCGACAGGTCAGGTGGAATGGAAGCTTCCCCTGCGGAACAATCTTTAGAATCAGAAAATGTTACTGCAGAAGAATCAGCACCCGAGCGAGAGGAGAACTAAGCCTTGGTTGGAGAGCCAAAAAGACAGAATCACCCATTTATAGCCTATGTAATCGGCTTTGTCGTTGTGATGATTACCCTCATCGTGCTTGCAGGTACTTTGTACCATCTCACTTTGTCTCATCATGGTCCCGAGCTTCTCAAGCCACTAGTGGCAATGTTCTCTGAGAAAGAAACGTCGCTGATCATGGATGAGGCCAGGCACCAGCAAGAGCTGGAGTTACACAGACATTTCCACCATACGGTTGAATACCCCACTCTGCCTGAAAATGAGCGTCCGGTGTGTTTTATCTGCCATTCTGATTATCCTCACAGCAAGAATAAAAAGATCAGATCTATCTTAAATATGCATACACAATATTTCGTTTGTGAATCATGTCATATCAAGGAGAAAGAAGGAACAGGTATATTTTACAAGTGGTATAGTCCTTTTGACGAAAATCCTAAAGGGCCATTTATGGGAACAAGTTACGATCCCCAAACAGGAAACCTTGTAGAAGTGGAAGATAAGTTCTCAAAAATTACTGCATATTTTAGAAAGGGTGTTAGACTAGAATTGGCCATTCAGCATCAGGACGCACCGTTAGCCCTGGATTTCGTGAAGGTAAGGGATAAACTTACTCCAGAACAAAGAGAGGGAGTAAAAAATAAATTTCATTTGGACATAAAGCCCAAAGGCCATGAGTGTAAGACCTGCCATTCTAAGCAAAGTATTCTCAATTTTAAAAGATTGGGCTTTTCTGAAGATAGGATTGCTGATTTAGAGCAGTTAAATATTACAGGCATGTTAGCAAAATACGAAGCATTCTACCTTCCAGACTTGTTTAAAGAACCAAATCAAATTAACATTAAAAAATAGATGAATCGGATAAAAGGTGATTTCTTTTCGCAAACGTCGAAGACCTTCTTATGACTGCGCTAAAATTAGCCTCTATTAATCTCATTCTGATTTTTTTCCTATCGTTCTTTCCCAGCAAATCTCACTCCTTAGAGTGCATCAACAGTAAGTCTCTCCCGGACATCTCCACCGAGGCAGATCAGCCCAGCGACGTTTCCCTTGGTCCCAACGGCTATGTCTATCTGGTGGATGGGGTGAACAGCAGGGTAATAGTTCTCGACAGCAAAGGCAGAGTGAAATTTACCTTTGGCCAGGAAGGAACAGGACAAGGGGAATTCAAACATCCTCTGGGGATTGGAATCTCCAATGACGGCATGGTCTTCATAGCTGATTCAGGCAATCACCGGGTACAGGTATTTGACTCGAATGGCAATTTTTTGCGCCTTTTTAGTGTGAAAGGTGGCCCCCAGGAAAAGCCGTCAGATCCAGTGGATGTCCTGGTGTCTGATTTCAAAGGTTATGTCTATGTGTCTGATAATGATAACCATAAAATAAAGGTGTACGATACCAGGGGTAACTTTCAATTTGAGTGGGGTAGATTCGGAGAGGGACCTGGTGACTTTCGTTACCCTGGAATCCTGGCGAAAAACGAACAAAATGAGATCTTTGTAGTAGACGTGCTCAACACCAGAGTACAAAAGTTTGATCCCTTCGGAAACCATATCGCTGATATAGGCTCGTGGGGTGTGCTGCCGGGCAACCTTTTTAGACCCAAAGGAGTAGCCATCGATCGACAGAACAGGGTATTTGTCAGTGATAGTTATATGGGTCTGATCCAGGTATTTACCGATTTTGGCCGTTTTCTCGGGGTAGTCTGCGAGAATAGAACGAAAAAACATTTTATTACGCCTGTGGGACTTTTTATGGATGGTAAGAATGATATACTTCTTACGGTTGAGATGCGAAAAAACAAGATAAGTGCAATTGAGATATTGGAATAGCGATTTTAGCTTACCATCAATAAATTGAGAATGCTCAATATTTTTTTAAACCGACAAATCAAATAGTTACAACACCATGTTTTGGATAGTTACTCCCAAGAAATTCTCGGTAAAAGGCTGCTTGTGCCCTAGATTCCCGCTTTCGCGGGAATGACGAAAGTATGCGACCCTCCGTCATCCTGGTCCCGCATCAAGTGCGGGATGGACTGCGGCGGGGATCCAGGTAGGTCAAAGCTTCAAGGCATTCAAAGATTGAATTATTGTCCAGTCTCAAATTAGAAAAAGTTTCTATGCCCAGCCCTAGAGCCTGCATATTTATACTGGTAATTCTTTTTGTTTTCTCCCTTAATCCAACCGCAATTGCTCTGGAGATGTCTTCAAAAAGAAACTGCGCCATTTGTCATGTGATGTGGTTGGACGACTTCAGGACTGATAAGGAAACTCTGATTGCCTGGCAACCAGGCAATGTCCTGATGAAAGATACTCAGGGTGTAGTGAGCACTGAGGAGATGTGTTACAGCTGCCACGACGGTTACGTCATGGATTCAAGATCCGTTACTTGGAAAAACAAAGGACACAGAACATTCGTAAAACCTTCGAATAAGGTTACCATTCCTGCCGATTTACCCTTGAGCAACAAAGATGAAATTTACTGCGGTACCTGCCATTCGGCCCACGGGGGAGGTTCCAATACGGATGCCAGCATCTCCGGAGGACTTTCTTTTCTCAGAAAGGACAACATCGATTCTTTGATGTGTGAGATGTGTCATACAAAACAAGCATCTTTTAGGCAGTTTAATGGCCATCCGGTTAAAACGACGTCGTTCGACATTCCCAAAATTTTATTTGAAGCCGGGAGCAAGAGGTCAACAAGGGGAGACAAAGTAATATGTCAAACTTGCCATGAAGTTCACGGGGCCAGGGGAGACAAGCTCACAGTCATCGACAACAGAGACTCAGAACTCTGCACAATTTGCCACACAAAACAAAAAAGTTTACTTCAGACAAAACACGACTTCAGGTTTGCTCTACCGGAAGAAAAAAACATGAGGGGACAGAAACCTTCCGAGTCCGGTCCTTGCGGTACCTGTCACTTGCCCCATAACGCAAATGGCATCCTGCTATGGGCCAAGCAGATAAGCCCCGCTGACCCTCCATCCCAGATGTGTCTGGCCTGCCACGGCGAAGACTCCGTCCTCAAAATAAAGCATATCGGCAACTACTCCCATCCTGTGGACGTTGCTCCTTCACCGACGGAGTCGGCAGCCGGTATGTTGCCCCTATTTTTAGGGAACGGAAATCAGGATCCCTCGGGCAAGGTTCAATGTTTTACCTGTCACAATGTCCACAGATGGGACCCTACTAATGTGCTCAATATCGGCGGCAAAGACGTCCAGGGCGACGCATCAACCAGTTTCTTGAGAATCTCCGGCTTCGGTTCTTCAACCTTGTGTATGGAGTGCCACAAAGACAAAGAGCAATTGTTGACTTCCGACCATAACCTCGAGATTACCGCGCCTGATGAGAAAAACCTGCAAGAATTTTCCCCACGGGTTTCAGGCCCTTGTGGAGCATGTCACATACCACACAACGCAGCGGGCAAGAGGCTATGGGCAAAGCCACTTTCTTCCGACAGAGATTTCTTCGGCCAATTATGTGACAGCTGCCACAGCAAAAACGGGGCAGCAAAAGCAAAACTGGTTGGGGATAATTCCCACCCCCTCGATGTGTTCCTCGAGAAAACAAAAATAAGAGATATTCGCGAGCAAGTTGCAGAAGAGCTGCCGTTATACAGTGTGGAGGGCGAGAGGACGCCAGACGGGAAGGTCGTATGTATTACCTGCCACGAACCGCACACCTGGGAGGCAAAAAAATCCGGGCTCCTGGAAAATTATGAGTTGCGAAATATGGAGGGTGACGCCACCACTAGCTTCCTGAGAAAGGTGAATTCACCTTCACCTGAGCTCTGTAAAATCTGCCATGCCGATGCAGCGGTTGTTGAAGGAACGCCACACGATCTTCGTAAAACCGGTTTCAAAGCTGACAATTTGTCAGATCAGGATTTGAAACAGTCAGGCTTGTGCGAAGCTTGCCACCTGGTGCATAACGCTCCAAATAAACTCAAGATCTGGGCAAGGGACTACGGGCCAACCGTGGGGGATCAAAACCCAATGGACGGTCTATGCACCAGTTGCCACTCCAAGGGGAACATGGCGGAAAAGAAAATTCCCCCTGTAGCCACCCATCCAACAGGAAAATTGATAACCAACGTAGTGGAATTTAGTAAGGACGGAAGGAGCTATACACCCATATTTGGCCCGGACGGCAAGGAGAGAAGTTCGGGGAACCTTTCCTGTCCTTCATGTCATAGTGCCCATCAGTGGGGGATCCCAGTGGGGAATGGGACGACTGGTAACAAACTGAAGGGTAACTTTGCCAAGAGCTTCAGATTCTTGAGAACTATGAGCTACAATGCCGTTTGTAGAGACTGCCATGGGCCTGAGGGTTTCTACAGGTATTTATATTTTCACGACCCGAAAAAGAGATTAATATGGATCAACCCACAAGTTAAGTAGTAGGCCTTCCCACCACCAGTGAGCCGCTCCAACTTCTATGGGACATACTATCCATGGGCCCCACAGACGGTCTGGTAATTCGGCAGCCTCCCCGAAAATTCTCGTGACAGCCAATATCGCACATTTCCATTCTCGGGCATGAGACAGTAGGCTCTTAACAATTCGTACTTATTATGGAAAAAACCGTACCTTGCCAGCAGTTGAGCTACCGTCTGCTGCTCGCGAATGGCTGTGTGAAGCGTATCTTCTCCTTGTTCGAGGTAGGGAAGAACTGTCGCCTGAAATCTTGGCAGCCGCCATTCCGGCGGTGCCGGCCACAAGGCGGATTGCTTGTCGAAGTAGTGGCGATTATCGTTATTGACTCGTGTCTCGCGGCCGATTATTTTCGTCATCGCTGGTTCATCCAGCCAGAAAAAGCCAGCGATGCGGGCCACTGTGTCGATCTGGTACTCTTCCGCCCGAAACCATTGGGGCAGCTGGTCCAGTTGTCGTTGTAGCCGCTCAGCATCAAGGGAGAAAGGTTCGGGGGTGGCCAGAAGAAACGCCTGATCTGAGCCGTAGACATACCAAAAGGTGGAGTTGGGGAACACCCGCCGGAAGGTGTTCAGATGTATCCTGAACAGATCTCCCTGCATGGAACCAAGCACCGGCACCCACTGGGCAAATACACCGCCAGGAAGAAGATGTTTCTTGACGGCCCGGTAGAATTCCTCAGTGTAGAGAATCCAACTATCGTAAGCCCGCGGATGGGTCGAATCACTAATAATCACCTCATATCGCTTGCTGCTTGTAACCAGGTAGTTTCGGCCGTCGTCGTTGTGAAAATGGAACCGTGGCTGGTGAAAAACATCCCCGTTTACCTCGGTAAACAAGTTGTTGATTTCTTCCACATCAGGATTGAGATCCACAACATCCAGGGAAGAGACCTGATCAGAAGCCAATACCGATCCTGCTGTGATCCCGGCCCCAAAGGCAATCACCAACACTTCCTTGGGTTGGTCCGACTCATGCACCAGCACCGGAAAGACTCCCAGGAGCTTGAACAGTTGGGTGTGCCAATAGCGCGTCGAGGCTTCCTCAACACCGTTTAGGTACATGTCGCGGTAAGTGCCCCTTTTGGGATCCATCTGATCGAGGACGGTGACGGTTGCGGCCCGTCCTTCGTGAACAAATAGCAATTTGGTTGAACGGGCCTTGGTTGATTCGGCAAGCTTCTCGGCGTAAAGATACATCATCTTGGGCAGGGTCACTGTAAGAACTGCCGCCAGGGAGACAACACTTAGCACAGCAATGGACCAACGGGGAAAACTTCTACCAGGGGAGAGCAGATTGATAACACCCACAGCAGCACATATGGAAGCCAGACAAATGATGGTACCCTGGATCCCGATGAGCGGGACAAGGTAGTGGTTTGCCAGGCCGGCACCAAGGAGACCTCCCACAGTATTGAGCGCATAGAGAGTAGCGGCTTCTCGCGTTGCTTCGCCACGATCCTCCGCTTGGAGCATCCTGATGGCAACCGGTAACAGAGCACCGATCAGAATTGTGGGAGCCACTATTAGTCCCAGGATGGGCAATGGGTTTCTTGGACCGGCATCAGCAAACCGGGCAAGGTGGGCAGCGCTGACCACCCAATCGCTAAGGAGTAGATAGGGTGTCAGCAAAATAGTTGCCCCTGCTGCCAGGGCAATTAAACCAAATAGGCTGTCGCTCCTGCTGGTTTTGCGGCGCAACACCCCATAAAGGTAGGTTCCCAGCACCGCACTAATCCCTGTTCCCAAAAGGAAGCCGGTCAGCACCAGGGCAAAGACCGATACAGAATTACCCAGGTATAAAATACCCAGCCTGGTCAGGAGAACTTCATAAGCGAGGGCGACGAATCCAATTCCGAAGGTTGCAATGTTCAGAAAAGGCCGCAAACTACTGTTTACCGGGGGGTTGCTCCCGACGGCAAGCGGCGATGGTTCGGCCTCTCGCTGCTTTGACTTTAAAACTGTATTGGCGGTGAGAGCAGAGAGCGCCGCAACAATGTATAGAACAAAGGCACAGGTCAAGGTGGTCTGGACGGAGAACTCGAACAAAAGATGGTAGCCCGCGGCAAAGCAACCCAAGGCAGCTCCCAGGGTGTTAATGCTGTACAAGTAGCCGGTACGCGCTGTTCGTTGTGAGGGCGAATCGGGTGCTGCGCCGGAGATCATTGCCGGAAATGTGGCACCCATGAGGCATGCGGGCAGCAAGAGCGCAGCCATGGTTACGACAATGCGTACTATGGTCAAGCTGGCCCGGTGGTCAACGCTTTCCGCCAATGAGGTGAAGAGGTGAGACAGTAACTCGAACAGCGACGGCGATAGAAGCACATAAATGCCGATGGCAAGTTCCAACATTAAATAAGGAACAAGGGAAGCACGATCTTTACCCAGGATTTTGCCCCCCACATAGCTTCCGAGTCCAAGTCCTCCCATAAATACCACTATTATCATGGCAGTGGCGCTCAAGGAGTTACCCACGACCACGATCAGCATCCGATTCCAGGTCACCTCGGCGATCAGACTACTCGCGCCTGATGCAAAAAAGGCAAGGTAGACCAAGAACACAAAAATGGATGAGCGAAAGTTAAAAGCCATCTTTCAACCTTAATTGACAAAGGTGTTTGTAGATCGATGAGTTCGAGGGAGATAAAGCAGCGGGATCGTCAAATAAGCCTGGAAATAGAGAAGTATGTGCTAATCAAAACGCCGGGGCAAAAAGCGTAATGCGGCACAATCAGGCTGTAGTGACAATAGCCATTGTCAGCACCATTAGGCGCTATTAAAAAGCGTCTGAAGCTTTGCCACTAATCCTTTGACCTTACCCACAGTTGGATCCCAGATTTGAGAGTGATTAGTAAACAATGCGGGACTGACAATAAAAACCATAAGTGTAGCTACCAACAGAAAGAGATAAGCGAACACTACAATCCAGCTCTCAGAAATCGCCCAGAGAAGCCCAGATCCAACAATTGCGGGAATCCCGCAGACGATAGCAATTCCAAATCTTCTACTTATTTCCAATTTACTACCCTCCTTAATAGACATTTTGTCAGATCCTTTGAGAATGCAAAATTTTTTCTTAGAGAAAAAAGTAAGGCTGACCACGTAATTGTCAATGTCAAAAAAAGCATTTTAGCGACTGGCCATATACCTATTGATTGGCGATTTGCTCCTCCAGATAGGCCACAATGGACTGATATGATTTGTTCTTAGGCTCCAGGCTGAGGGCCTTCTTGGCATCAGTCAAGCCCGACTCAAGTTCGCCTTTCTCGGCCCAGGTAACCCCACGGTTGCTGTAGGCTTGGGCGTAGTCCGGACTAATCTCCAAGGCCATGGTGAAATCAGAGATGGCTTGGTCAAGATCACCCTTTTGGGCCCAGGCGATGCCCCGGTTGTTGTAGGCCTGAGCCGCCCGCGGGTCTATCTCTATAGCTTTAGTGAAATCAGAGATGGCTTGGTCAAGATCGTCTTTTTTGAGCCAGGTAAATCCCCGGTTAGTATAAGCCCTGGCGTCCCTCGGGCTCAGCTCCAAAGCCTTGCTGTAATCAGCAATGGCTCGGTCAAAGTCACCCTTTTCGGTCCAACCGATTGCCCGGTTGCTATAGGCCTGACTATCTTTTGGATTCAGCTCCAGAGCCTTACTAAAATCTCTGATGGCCTGATCAAGCCTGCCTTTCTTGCGGTATGCCAGCCCTCGGCTGCGGTACGCCTGGCTGTCTCTGGGATTTATTTCCAAAGCCTTGGTGTAATCAGAAATCGCCTTGTCAAGATCACCCTTCCCGGCCCAGGCCAGCCCACGGTTCACGTAGGCCTGAGCGTACCCTGGCTTTAGCTCTATAGCTTCGGAAAAAGCCTTTATGGCCTCGCCGTATCGCCCGGAATTCAACAAAGAAACGCCACGCTGAAACCTATCTTCTCCTCTATCGGTAATTTTAGCCTTGAGTGACGTTACCAACTCTACATAAGTTCTATTGTTCGGCTCAAGGCTGAGAGCCTTTTCTGCGTCGGCAAGACCCCTGTCGACATCGCCCTTTTCAGCCAAGGCTGCGCCTCGATTGTAATAAGCTTGCCCGTCCTTTGGGTTCAACTCCAAAGCCTTGGTGTAATCAGAGATGGCCCGGTCTAGACTCGCCCTTCGCACCCCAGGCCAAACCACGATTTTTATAGGCCTGTCCGTCCCTTGGGTTCCACTCCAAAGCCTGGGTGTAATCAGAAATCGCCTTGTCAAGATCACCCTTCCCGGCCCAGGCCAGCCCGCGGTTCAGGTAGGCCTCGCTGTATTGAGGGTTTAGCTCTACGGCTGCTGAAAAAGACCCTATGGCTTCATCATATTGCCTCGATTTCAGGAAAGTGACGCCCTGCTGAAACCTATCTTCTCCTCTAGCGGCAATGTTAGCCTTGAGTGCTCTCACCGACTCTACATAAGCTCTATTGTTCGGCTCAAGGCTGAGAGCCTTTTCTGCGTCGGCAAGACCCCTGCCGACATCGCCCTTTTTAGCCCAAGCTGCGCCTCGATTGTAATAAGCTTGCCCGTCCTTCGGATTCAACTCCAAAGCCTGGGTGTAATCAGAGATGGCACGGTCATAGTCGCCCTTCCTGACCCAGACCAAACCACGACTGTTATAGGCCTGTCCGTCCCTTGGGTTCAACTCCAAAGCCTGGGTGTAATCAGAAATCGCCTTGTCAAAATCACCCTTCCCGGCCCAGGCCAGCCCACGGTTCAGGTAGGCCTCGCTGTATTGAGGATTTAGCTCTACGGCTGCTGAGAAAGACCCTATGGCTTCATCATATTGCCTCGATTTCAGGAAAGAGACGCCCTGTTCAAACCAGTCCTCAGGGGTAATAGACTGGTTCGGAAGAAATGCACACGCCGATATGGCCAGGAGAGCCAAAACAGTAGCAAGTCGATACATCTCATATAACCTTTCAATTTTTCAATGCCGGAAACTAACGGCGAGTGCGATGGATATTCGCAGGTTTATTTTTCAAAGGTAATGGGCATTTGGTGACACCATTGACACATGGGATCCGGCAACCGCAGCCTATGTGCCAATCCTGCACCCTTTGCTGCTGCTTTTCCCGCGGGAATGACACCTTTGTCGTGCGGATTGTGGCAGGTAGCGCAGGTAGTTCTTCCCCGTTCATCAAGGGGCAGTATTGCGTCGAATTTTTCTTCCGTCTGCTCTTATTTTGGCCAGGGTCTTGGCGGTGGGTCTCGCCATGTGATTAAAGCCTCCGCCCCGCATAGCCATTCTGATGTGACATCGTTGGCAAAGCACTCCAAGTTCTCCAATGAGCTTGGGATCTTCGCGTCCCACTTGTTTTTCATCGGGAACTTCCGCATGGCAAAACAAACATTTCTCTTTGACCATCTCTCCCTTTTCATCAAACTGTTTATGGGGATCAAGCATCACATAATTACTCTCATCGTGACACTTGAAGCAGAAATCAGTTGTTCTGCGGTATGGCATTCCTCTGAGCGAATACCTATCGACGGCTAATTCTTGGCACTGCCGATATAGATCATGGCAGGTGAGACATGTGAGTTTACCTCTTTCCAAGGGAAGATCGGCGGGAATCTTTGTCTGCTTTTTGTCGGAGGGCACAATGTCCGTGGGATGAATGTAGCTGTCTGGGGTCTTTAAATGGCACTTGCACAAGAGATTATACTCACCACCGTATTTCAAATACTTGTTTCCACCCCTCTCAGGAGTCTGCTCGTGACACTCTGAACAGTACTTGCCGGTGTAGTGAAATTCAGGGGCCCCGATCACCGCTCTGGTTGCACGCACTATGTCAGTTTCCTGCCTGATTGGCTCCGTCGTGCCGGACTCCTCTTTGGGTGGATGTATCCGGTAAACCTTGTTTTTGGACTCAGGCCAGACGTATTCCTTGCGCTTTGTGGTTTCAGTTCCAATGCAGCTCACAATAAGGAGCAATATTACAGCAAGTATTACCAATCGTTTCATATTGGCTATTTCAAAACATTTGAGAGTTAAATAAAGAGCTTGCGAACCACTAACCGTTTATTTGGAATTATATCCGAAATTTTTCCCTTTTCACCGTCCACCACTTAAAGAATCCACCACATTTTCACTATTACCACCAAAAAGTAATCTCACAGGAGAACATATCAATAAGGGCCAACAAATCTGCGCCAACGAGCCCCTTGCAAAATGAAAAGGAATGCTTATATAAGTCTCGATTATGTTTGTAGCATATACTATATTTTGATGAGAAGCTTCGAACGTGTGAGATAGACCGACATATTTCTAGTTGCAAGATTCAGCATATACAATCTCCAGGAAGGGAACCGAAGGTATCTCCTACTTAGCCTACTTTAGCTATAGGGATTGTTATATTTATCATATCTAAATAAGGCTTGACAAGGGTTGGTTGGGCTAGTGGAAGAAACTTCTCCCAAAAAGTGGAATATGTTAAACTTTTATGATTATTTCATTATGGTGGACTTAATTTTAACCCGTTACATTAACAAAAATACGAACACTTCGTAAAAAGCATGCATTCCCTGGAAGTCATTAATCTCTGCAAGCATTATACTGAGACCTTGCTATTCAAGGATATCTCTTTTGAGTTGCATCCCGGTGAGGTGATAGCCATTACCGGGTGGAATGGCTCTGGCAAGAGCACATTGTTACGCATAATTGCCGGGCTTGTGAGACCTTCATCTGGTAAGGTTGAAATGTCTTTCCAGGGTGAGTCCATACCCAAGGAATCTAGGCGCAGATTTGTGGGGATGGTGGCCCCAGCATTTTCTTTGTACGAAGAGTTGACCGCCCTTGAAAATTTGGAGTTTTTCAGCAAAGTCCGTGGCATTGCCTATGACCGAAAGAGCTGTCTGGGCATGATGGAGCGAACTGGGTTGAGCGAGAATGCAAACAAGTTATGCAGAAATTATTCGTCCGGCATGAAACAGCGCTTGAAGCTCGCGCAGGCCCTTCTCCACAACCCTCCCCTGCTCCTCCTGGACGAACCGGGCTGCAACCTGGACAGCAAAGGTATGAAAATCGTCGAAAACATTATTTCCGCCCAGCGGCAGAGAGGGATGACGGTGATAGCATCCAATGAAAAGCGGGAGGTGGATTACGGAGACAGGGTCATCAACCTATCTGAGTGAGGCCGCAGCAATCTGGCTTCGGGATCTCCGCGGCGAATTCAGAACGCGCTATGCAGTCAATGCCATACTGATGTTTGCTGTGACCACCCTGATTGCCGTGAGCTTCTCAATTGGCTCTTTCCGTATCGGAGAGGCGGAACAGCCCTTTTTGTACGCGGTGCTCTTGTGGATCATTCTGGTGTTTTCCGCCCTCTCCGGCCTTTCTCGCTCCTTTGTAAAAGAGGAAGAGGCCGGCACCATGGACGTGTTGAAGCTTTCCGCTCGACCACAGGCGGTCTTTTTGGGAAAACTTTTTTTTAACCTAACCCTGCTGGGAGCCTTGGAGCTAATTATCGTGCCCTCATTTATTCTTCTGATGAACTACGAGATAAAACTCCCGGGCCTTTTTACCGCCATGGTTGTCAGTGGAGGGATTGGCTTGGGTGGAGGCACCACCATTGTTGCGGCCATGATAGCTCAGGCCAGCGCCCGGGGGGCGCTGTTTTCCGTTCTTTCTTTTCCCCTCCTTTTGCCCCTTATGATCACGGCTATCAAGGGGTGTGAAAAGGCTGCGGTTGGGGCGAACAACCCCGGCTGGCCCGAGGTTAGAATTGCTGTCGCCTATTCAATAGTTATGATTGTAATGTCACTTTTCTTGTTCCCCCTTATTTGGGAAGAGTAAATGCAATGATTGCTAAAGTGCTTCTGACTATATGGATGACCGTCATCATCGTAGCAGCCTTCTTGTATGCAGACGCAGCTGTTGGCTTCCCCGGTGAGACATCTCGAATTCTTTTTTTTCACGTTCCTCAGGCATGGGTGGCAACCCTTTCCTTTTTGCTTTCCATGATCGCCAGCTGCATATATTTGGCCAGACGTAAGGTCCAGGTGGATAATCTAGCCCTGTCCGCCGCGGAGCTGGGATTTCTCTTTTGTATACTGGCCACAGCAAGCGGTTCCATCTTTGCCAAAGCCGCCTGGGGTTCATTCTGGAACTGGGACCCACGGGAGACCTCCATTGTCATACTTTTGATGATCTACGGGGCTTATTTCGCCCTTCGCTCTGCCGTGGCTGACCCGGAAAAGAGGCGTGTTTTTGCCGCGGTCTATTCGATCCTGGCATTTGTCACCGTGCCTTTCCTGGTCTTTGTGGTGCCCAGGATTACCGCCTCTCTTCATCCCGAAGACACTATGAACCCCGCCAAGCCCGGCATGGACCCGAAAACCCTGAAGGTATTCTTGGGCTCACTCCTGGCCTACACAGGGTTGTTTATCTGGATGCTTAGGTTAAGATTAAGACTCTTGAATTTAGAGAGTATGCAAGAGCCTGAATTTGTTGTCAGAGAAAAAATGGACCTAGAGGGAGAAAAAAAATGAAAGAAGGGTTAAACTTTGTCTTGGGTGTCAATCTTATTATTTGGTCCGGTTTAGCCTTTTATCTCTTTATTCTTGATAGAAAGATCAAGAAATTAGAAGAGACTTCTGCGGATAGGAGAAAATGAAAAAGTCATACATTGTTGGTGGGCTTGTGGTTGCTTTGGCCATGGTCATGGCCATGTATTCTTTTAAATCAACCCTAACCAGTTACGTCACCGTCAGTGAGGCCAAGGCAAGCAAGCGGCCCGTGCAAGTGGCCGGCATAGTGGTTTCGGGTACAGACAGATATGACCTGAAGAGGAACAACCTGATTTTCGTTCTTCGCGAAGACGGCGGTGACCAGATGCAGGTGGAATATGACGGACCTAGGCCAGGAAATTTTGATAATGTCACCAAGGTGGTGGCTATTGGCAAATACGAACCAAAAGAGCAGGTGTTCATGGCCAGGGAATTACTGGTTAAATGCCCATCAAAATATGAGGGGAAGGTTAAAGGTCAATGATTAATTTTGGTGAAGTTACAATCTGGTTGGGTCTCATTGCTATCGCTATTTCTTCGGGGTGCTATTGGCTGGTAACTTCCAGGAAAGATGATACTCTCGCCTTGAATGTGGCTCGTTACAGTTTTACCGGTTTTGTCGCCTTCATGACTCTCGCCTCTGCCTTACTTATGCTGGCCATACTAAAACATGAGTTTCAGTACAGCTATGTAGCAAACTATTCGTCCCGCGACCTCCCCTTGCAATATTTGATCAGTTCTTTCTGGGCCGGCCAGGAAGGAAGCTTTCTTTTCTGGGTATTGATGGGAAGTTGGCTTGGAATTTTCCTCATGCACAGATCTGAGGAAATGGAACCCCAGGTGATGTTCATCTACAACCTGAACCACCTGTTTTTGACAATATTATTGATCAAACAGAGTCCCTTCAAACTTCTCCCCTCCACCCCCGCTGACGGCCAGGGGCTGAATATGCTCTTGCAGGATCCCTGGATGGTTATCCACCCGCCGGTAGTATTCCTGGGCTACGCCGCCTTTACCATTCCTTTTGCCTTTGCCATCGCCGCCCTCTGGCGCAGGGAATACGACCGCTGGATAAAGCCTGCCTTGCCCTGGACGGTTTTCGCCTTTGTGAGTTTGGGTGCCGGAATTATCATTGGCGGCTACTGGTCCTATAAGGTTCTGGGTTGGGGCGGCTATTGGGGTTGGGATCCCGTAGAAAATGCCTCCCTTTTGCCATGGCTGGCAGGCGCTGCCTTGATGCACGGGATGATTCTCCAGCTGTCCCTGGGCAAGTTGCGCAAGACCAATTTCATCTTGGCCGCCTTTTCATTTCTTCTCATCATTTACTGTACCTTTCTGACTCGCTCTGGAATCCTTGCCGATTTTTCCGTTCATTCTTTTACGGACCTTGGAATCACCGGCTGGCTTGTATTTTTCATGTTCTTTTTTATCTCCATCACCCTGTGGTTTTTCATAACCCGCGCTAGAGAGATTCCACTGTCCAAAAAAGATGCCGAGTTCAGCTATTTCAGCAGGGAATTTGGCTTTATCGGTGCCATGATCATTCTTTGTCTTTCTGCAGTAATCACCGGAATAGGAACATCTGCGCCTCTTATAACCAGGGTGCTCGAGAAAGCCTCAAAAGTCTCCAATGAATTCTACGTGGACACCAACATGCCTCTGGCGCTTCTCATAGTCCTGTTGTTGAGCTTCGTGCCTCTGCTTACCTGGGGGAAAAACAGTTTTTCTAGACTCACTCGCAAATTGATCTGGGCCGTGGTTGGCGCAGTAGTCTCAGGGGGCATCACCCTATACTCCGGCTATCCGGGGATAGCAGTGCTTTTGCTATCTGTTCTGGCCGGAGCTGCCGTGGGTGTAAATCTACATCTAGCCATAAGGCTCGTTCGCAAGAAAATTACCCTGTCAGCCGGGGCCATTGCCCATCTGGGGGTTGGCTTGATGTTTGTCGGCATCATCTTCTCATCTGTTTATGATAGCTCGGAGAAGGTGCGGCTACCTCAGGGTAATTCCCACTCCACCCTGGGTTACGAGCTGAAATTTAATGGTCCGGAGTTTTTCAAAGAGCCGAGGGGGGTGCGGTTGGATCTTCCGGTGGACGTCAAAAGGGGAAACACTGAATTCATTGCCCGGCCTGACATCCGCGCTGAGGACAGTCAATATGGCCAGGGTAGACGCTTCAGCCGTCCCCACATTCGGCGAGGTCTGGTCTCTGATTTTTACATATCGCCGGTGGAGTTTGAGCCTGAGACGGAGGAGAAAACTCCCTCTGCTGGAAAACAGTTGGAGTTAAAAAAGCAAGAGAAAATCCAGGTGCAGGACTACGAGATAACTTTTGTTGCTTTTGACGTATCAGGCATGATGGGCCAACAAAATGGCCAGGGTGTAAGCGTGGGGGCCGACCTTGTGGTTTCCTATAAAAACGAGGACCCCGTAAAGCTGAAGCCGGTTCTCACCATGGGCAAAGAAGGCAACTCGGCAAAACCAGTCAGACTGCCCGGGCCGGTGGAGGCCTACGTTTGTCTGGTTAAGATAGAAGCAAGTGTTGGAAGCATAGTCCTTGAATATGAGGGCCCTGCAGCCAGCCCAGGCAAAGGTGGGGAAAAGACTCCTCCTGCCTTCATAGCAGAGGTGAGCATAAAACCGGGCATGACGGTTCTTTGGCTTGGCAGCTTCCTCATCCTTGTGGGTGCTTCCGTCGGCGTTGTTCGCCGCTGGCATTAAGTGAGGTTCCACTTTTTTCCAGCCTGATATTCTGCCGATCTTTTTTCAAAATCCCCCCCCGCCCGCCTCGCCTGAAGGCGAAGCCGACGGCGGGCAGGCCGAGTCCCCCCTTTACCAAAGGGGGGAACTCCATTGAATCAATTAAAATCTCCCTTTATTAGGGGGGTTCACAGCTATCAAAGGATAAAATCAAAAAAAAGTCCCCCTTTCTAAAGGGGGATTTAGGGGGATTACGCTATGCTCTCTGTGCTGTGCGATTTAATCTTCATCAACCGTTATCTCGGCATCCTCCAAGAGAACCTCATAGCTGTAGCCATAGCCAAAATCACGATTCACCGAGACTTTTCCGTTCACCAGCACCAGATCACCAACCTCGACCATAACGGTGGTGGTGACGGTCAGATCATTGGTCCCCTCGCTGCCGCTGCCGTCCTGCAGGTGCAGCCAGTTCTTCCCCATAATCTGCCGGAGAAATTTGACCACCTTGCCGCGGAGGGGGACCTGCTTGCCCGCCAGTTCCTCTTTCCCGGCAAAGATTTCCGCCACGGTCTTTCCGTCTTCGGCCTTCTCTACGCTGCTGACGTCAATCTGAGGCTGGCTACTCTTAACTCCCGTGGGGGGATGCCCCTGGGCATTTGCGGTCTTTGCTTGATGGCCTGGTCATTTTCTCTTCGCTGATTACGCCTACAAAGTGGACCAATTCGAAATCACGCTCGAGGGTATTGCTGTGAAAGTTCTTCATTACCAGATCCCGCGGGGACGACCACCGTGTCTCCAACCTTGCCGCGGAATTCGGGAGTAGCGGCCCAAATCTTTTCTTTACCGGTATCCACCTGAACGTTGTATAACGCTCAACTTTGATAATTTCTGCCACCGTGCC
>CAVQGX010000066.1:0-29149 GCA_963712115.1 uncultured delta proteobacterium
AAGGGATGTAATCTTAAATTATTTCATTCCGAGAACTCGCATTTTTATCCACCCTTCCATGTTGCCCATCCTATCTAAACTTCTTCTGACAAATGGCACTTTTATTCCAGTTTATGTAACTGATTTACTTACAACTTCTAATCTGGTTTCCATCAGCAAATGAGCTAACCATTTGAAAATCGATAGAAAGTTAGCGCGACACCTCACTGGCATGGATTTTGGTATGCTTAACCGCTAGGGCTTCTGGTCTAATGCCCCCAAACACCCCATTAGATTTCGGTGGAGACTAGTAGTGAGCTTCGCCCAAGTCCCATCTCCTCGACAGATAATTGCCAAAAGCCCTCACACTCCGTCATGGGAGGTTTACCTGCGATGACCCATACATGCCCTCGCTGCAATAGAAAGTTCGTAGGGGATAAACCCCCGATGTTTATCGCTGGCGGTAAAGGAATTTATTTTTTCTGTAGCATTAGATGCCGAGACAAATGGGTATATCCCCGTGATTCAAGATTGAATTTGGAGCAGAAGCCATCTGGCCTTCAGCGGGATTTTTCGTAATTCACAGTGGTTGTTTCGTAGGTGAAGTTATGCATCAACCCCCGAGTGACAGATGTGTAGATTGTGTCTGGTGGTATGAAGGGCCTATATTGTGCGAGGGTTGCCCTAACAATCCAGAATCAGAGGCAATGAAAATGCCTTGTTCTCAGTGTAAGAAGATTCTATCTGTAAGCGATTTTTGTGAGATACACTATGAAGAGGACGGCCTTCACTTGCTCTGTACCAAGGAGTGCAAAAACGAGTGGGAGGGACTTCGGACCACGAATGAGTAGTTGGGCAACCACCAATAGCCCAAAACGAGATATTATTCATTTTCAAGGGCCATGCGGAGCTTCGGTTTCGCTTTTTTATTGTGGTATCCACCTTGGCCGTGGAAATAGTAATTTTCGTATTCATCTATTAAGGATATTGGTGTATGTTTAAAACGAGTGTCCTCTTTTTGCCGAGGGCAGATGCCCCGAACAAAATCTCGTTGAAAAATGTGTTCAATTCCTCGGTTCGCAACCGCTGGAGAATATGAGAGGGTACGTGATGGTCGATGCTGCCTAAAAGACCTGATTGGCTTTGATGATTCTGGAGAAATCTACGTGGATCAGCAGACCAGACGAAAAACCACCAGAGTTCCTGTGTTCTGCATTGTTCATCTCCTGCAGACCGATCTCAATAAGGTTGGAGGCAAAATGTACAACTTAAGCATTGGAGGTTTCGGGCTTAAAACCAATTATCCTATTTCCATCGCAGAACAGCTCACAGTGGCCTTCCAACTGCCGAAGACAATCGGCCTTGTATCTGGTCTGGGTCAAGTGGTCTGGCGTCAATTCCACGGTGATACACCTGGACATGAGAAGACTTTGTTCACCGCAGGAATAGAGTTTTTGAGCCTCAGCAAACCCTCCAGAAAAGCTGTTCGCGATTGCGTCAGAATGTTAGCCTCTCCACCAATCGAATAGCCTTCACCCTTCCCCCTGTCAGCAACCGCAATGATTACGGTAACTGAAGCGGTTCAATCGCTGACTGCCTGATTACTATTTAATTAGCGTGAGGTTTTTGGGAGCAGCAGGTAGGGCGTCCACACCGCCGACAATGATAGTCACCGTTTCAGAAGCACTCAGCGGTGGTGTACCAGTGTCATTTACAGTGAAGAGAACGCCATAGTTTCCGGCATCTCCATTAGTGGGCGTCCACCAGAAAGTGCGGTTAGCAGAGTCAAAATTAGCGCCTGCCGGGAGATGGCTAACTGAATAGCTCAAAGCGTCACCGTCAGGGTCAGTTGCCATTACAGTAAACTGAAGCAATTGGCCCTCAACAGTAGTCTTTTTACCTATGGGATTTAATACCGGTGAGTTGTTGACTGAGCTATAGGACACTTCATTAGAATAATCACTTTCATTTCCGTAGATATCATAAGCAGTAGCTGCAAAGTAGTAGGGCTCAGTGTCGATAAGGTCTGTTATCGTGCAACTAGTCTGGTTGCCCACGTCTGTGGTAACATCGTAGTTACGGCTGGAATTGCCATAATATATTTTGTAGCCAGCAAGATCTGGGTGGGTAACCGGATCCCATATCAACGTTACTTGTGCTGGATAAGCATTCGAGGTGAGAATAAGTATGCATACAGCAGCCAGGATAAATACCAGAGCAGTGCGAGATAATAAGGAAAGATCTGATCGAAGACCCCGGTACCCAATAAAGCTCGGCGAAGTTTTCAATGGTGACACAGCGCACCTCCCTCCCCGCAGCTTAAGGCCTACAGGCATTGAGAAACTGACTTTTACATAGGCAAGACTGGTGCCGGGAAGAAGGAACGAATCTTTTTTTTATGTAAAGAATTAAAATGTCTTGTTTGGCTGATAAGTTACAATGCACTCATAGGAAGACTCCTGCTCTAGTGGAGATACCTGCAGTGGCAAAAACCGTGCAATTTGTAATACATCAGGCAAGAAATCGGTATGCCAGCGGATAACCGTTTTGCGGCACTTGTTGACGAAATTTGGCAGCTCTATGCCCACTATCTATATCATAGTTGAGCAATCGATTTTGCTTAAATATTTATAATTAATAATAAATAACTCTTATTATTCAATCTGGCACGATCTTTTCATTGTGTGGATTTACACTGCGTCACCTTAAGCCCCATCGGCTTTTTCAGGTCGAGTCGATGGGGCATTTCTATTCCAATCTTCCTTGCTGCTCATCCACCGCAGCAGATAGATGTTATTTCTTTGAAGTAAGTTGCTATTTAACAAACTCTTGCGCGTTGTTGCAACCTTAGCCCGGATATTTCATGAATTCACGCCCTGGCGTGACTGCGACCACTTCACGATCTCAGATTTCAGATTTTAGATTTCAGACTGATGGGTGTCTGATGCAAACCGGTTATTTGAGTAAAACAAGAATACAACTTTAACTTCCACCGTCTGCCTTGTCTTACTCGGTCTTGCGCAATCTCAAATCCGCAATCTGCAATCCATAATCGTCCTTCCTGGCGTCCTCTGGTGTTCCTTCGACAGGCTCCCCGCGACGACGCTCGGGACGGGCAGGACAAGCTCACCCTGCGACGCGCCGTTCGGGAACCAACACCCTGCCGTTGCCAGGTGGCCCGTCCATCCTCTTCGCGCTCGCTTCGCTCGGCTAAAGCCCTTACCGCAAGCGGTATCTGCGACAAGCGGGTTCCCAATTACGCGGTCTCGCGACAGCAATTCATGAAATATCCGGGCTAGGTCACCAGTTGGCCGGTACGTTTGGTTGTTGGGGTCTTGCATTTGTGGTAAGCTGGGAAGTCGTCACGGCATCGACCTGGTAGAGGAGAAATCCTCCGAGAAATAGTCTTTTAACTGCGAGTTGCTTCTATGGAAAAAGAAAGAAGGCGACATTTGAGAGCCAGACTCGATTGGCCTGTCAGTATTCATATCGGAGAAGAGTCCTTGGAACGGGTAACATTCGACATCGGCCCGGATGGTGCGTTTGTCCGCGGCTTGTCCCTCATAGAGCTGTATGAAGTCTTTGATATGACCGTTATTGGACCTGTCCGTCCAATGACGACCAAAGCAAGGGTGGTCTGGTCGAGAAATGAAGTGGTTCCAGGACTGGAACAGGATATGCCGCGTGGCATGGGTGTCGAGTTCATCAAGATCTCTGATGAAGACCGGAAATTCGTTTCCTCTTTCATTTCAGGTCTTGATTTTGCCGTGTACTTGGAATCCGAGGCTGCACATGAAGTTGAGGACGGGTTGATAGAGGAACATCTGATAGAGAAGCAGAAGGAAGAAGACAAGATTAACCCTGCTCAAAAATCACCCAAAAAATGCCCCCGAGGCCACAAACATGTGTCCTGGTCTGCCGATGAAGACTATCTTTTCTGTTGGGACTGCAATGCATGGTATGGTCTCGCTGAGTGTGTTAATCCGAAGAATGGTGATTCCTCAAGTGGTACTGATTCAGAGGGCTAATTTCTTTGGCTGACCAGATCAAACCAGTCAAAGTCTACAGGGTCAAGCGGTCCGATTGCAGGGCGGCTTGATGGTTAAACCAGAAGATAAAGTGTGTCATGGGTTTCGGCCCTCTTCCCATGAGCACGCCGATTTATATCAAATTGGTGGTTTTACATATTGAGTGAATCCCGCGCCGTGTGCTATGACAAGCAGCGGGCAGTGGCAGAAGTTACAAAAATATGCAGCAATTTGAATGGTCCTAATCATGAGGCGATTCCTATTACCTCACCTTCAACTTTAATTTCTTAATTATCAATTTCTGCTTTTTCTCAAGGTTTTGATAATCCTCACGTAGCTTATCTACCTGAGCTTTAATACTTGGCAACTCTTGTACAGATTCCGAAAACAAAGATATTGAATCGGGAATAGAGCTAACCGCTTGTGACAGATTGTTCAGAGCAGCTAACTGTCTTTCCGAAACCTCCGAGAATCTGTCAACTACCGCTACTTGATCTTTCGAATCCTTCCAGCTCAAGTAGCTAACCCCGACATAGGCTATCGTTATTAGGAATAAGGCCACTGTGAAAGCAGCAAGTATCCTCATAGGCCAAATCAATTTCTTCTGCTGCTGAATCAAATTACTGGCGTAATAGGTGCTCTCACGCTGATATTCAGCCAGGTTTTTTGTGTACGAAAGGCTCTCTTGTTGTTGCGCTACAAGATGCTGATGGAGTTCGACGATTCTCTTCTGTCGCTCGATTGACTCCAAGGCAGATTTAATCTCGAATGCAGCTCGTGCTAGTTGATAGCCAGTTCTGCCGGGATGAGAAGAATGCAATATCAATTGATCCTGGATTTTTTCCCAATCATCTTCGTATCTAACTTGCATGAATCACCTCGCTCTCTATTCGTTGGGAATTCCTCAACGTCCTTGGTACTTTGGCCGGGGACCTTATCACCTCGCTTTCTCCGGTTGTCTTCTTTGTGCAACTTACCGTGGATTAATTTTCCGTTATATTTCCACAGCCATCTTTTCCGGTAGGAATCCACTCCTCATGGTTGGATTTCTCTCTTAAGGCTGATTAGACCCCCCCTTTGTCAAGCAGTAAATCCATTTGGGATAGCAACTTCTGTTTCCACTTACACGGAGCTTCGGTGTTGATGAGAACTGGGAGGTTAAATCTTAGACTTATGTCAAAAGATGGTCCACCCTTGATCTACTCCAAGATTTTCTGCCGGGCCTTGTCACGCTGATAAATGATAAACTAGATAAGATGTAAAGTTTATCCTAATGTTGCAGACCCATTCCGAGGAAAAACGCGCAAAAACGCGCCAGATGTGGCTGCGCACAGGCTCGGACAGGTCGAGGCGTACTTGACCGTACGTGAAGTCCTGTCCGAGGTGAGCACAGCCTCAGATGGCGTGCTATCGCGCGAGCGCAGCGGTCTTTGCCGGTTTGGGTTTGCAACATTAGGGTTTACTATGAGTTCGGTTAGAACTTCACGTTTTCTGTCAGAGGTTGATTTCCTTACTTTTTGTCCAGGTTTCAACATTAGTCATTATACGTTGCATTGCCAGGTGGCGGAGTAAGTTTTTTTCACTTGACAAGGGCGAAAATATTCATGGTATAGTTACCACGCTGCTCTGTCCATGCTTTCATTCGCTGGGTTTTCCCCAGTGCCTACTGTAGTCCAGATTGTCTTCCCACTGTAAAGTCAAAAATATTGGGCTCAGATTTAGGGCGCTCTAGTGCGATCTGTTTTAGCCCCACAACTTGAGATAAGAACAAGGAGTTCTCAATGCAGCGAAGACTGAGAAAAAGAGCGTCGCACCTTATCTTTTGGCTCACTCTCACCATTTATATGGGCTCACCTAAAGTCATTTGGGCAAGAGATATTTTGCCACATCCTTTTGACGTAGATGTTCGCAGTGCAGTGCTTTTGGACGCCAAATCTGGCGAGTTTGTCTATGGGAAGAATCCTGAGGAGAGGATCAAACCTGCAAGCCTTGTAAAAATCCTCACACTCTTCCTGGTATTCGACGCAGTTGAGAATGGTCAGGTCAGTCTAGAGGACAACGTACTGGTCAGCAAAAAGGCTTGGCGGACTAGAGGTTCTAAAATGTTTATCGAAGTTGGCACTCAAGTGCCACTTGTTGAACTTGTTAAAGGTATTGCAGTGGTCTCAGGAAATGATGCGTGTGTAGCCGTTGGCGAGTTTCTCCAAGGCAGCGAGCAGGCTTTTGTAGAGAAGATGAATGAAAAACTGGACGATCTCGGGATGCGAGATACCAGAGTTCAGACTACAAATGGCTTGCCAGCTTCGGATCAATACACTACTGCTGCAGATATGGCCTTGTTGGCAAGGGCCTATGTTCGGACACATCCCGAGGCGCTTCAGTACCACAAATTAACAAAGTTTACCAGTGAAGGTGTCAGCCAGCGCAATCGAAATGGACTTCTCTGGCTTGATCCCTCGGTGGACGGTCTCAAAACAGGATATATCTCTCGAGCAGGCTACCACCTCGTAGCCACTGCCCGCAGAGAAGATCAGCGTTTCATTGCTGTGGTTATGGGTGCAAAGAATCCAAAGGTTAGAGAGCGTGAGGC
Source organism: uncultured delta proteobacterium (assembly GCA_963712115.1). GTDB lineage: Bacteria > Desulfobacterota > Syntrophobacteria > BM002 > BM002 > BM002. Next base: position 6,598 of record CAVQGX010000066.1, read on the forward strand.
CTTGCGCCTACTAAACTATGGCTTCAGAAATTATGTCTCGGTGCCTCTCTTCGAAAAAGGCCAGGTGCTGCTGCAACTGCCAATCTGGAAAGGAACAGCCGAGAAGGTGGGATTGGTGGTCGCCAAAAGCGAGGTGATCACTGTTCCCATTCCCCTAAGAAATTTTGTTTCGCGGCAGTTTGAGGCTCCTGAACAGCTCTTAGCGCCGATTCGGAGAGGTCAACACCTCGGACAAGTATTGATTACTGCTAACGATAAGGTGCTTAAGTCGATAGCACTTGTCGCTGATCGGGAAGTGGTTCAGGGCGGCTTACTCAAAAGGACTGTGGATACTATAGCTCTCCAGTGCAAGGCTCATAATATGCGCCTAATATCTGTCATTATTCTTTCCGCTGTCGTACCTTCGTTTCTGTGGTGCAAGAGTCGGAGACGACAGAACCGCAGAAGACGAACCCGATATCTATCTGTCTAAAAGGGATTTGTCTTTCTCACTTTCCCGCTTACGACAATCGGCTTTATACCAAACGGAGCAACACCGGTCGCTAGGATGTTCCAACCCCTCATGCTTCCCACCTGCCTGCCCATATGTGATTTTACCTTTTGTGCATAAGGATTGGCATATATTTTCCATATTCTTTGAGTAGATTTCTTAAAGTAATGTTGGTTAAGCAACTAAAATGTAAAGAAAAATTCTCTTCTATTTAAGTTGGCGCAATTCTTTCAAAGTGTGGTATAGTTCTATTACCACTTTTCCGAGGGAACAACAATTGAGTCACCCAAGTCGAGAGCTGGAGATTTCTTTGTAGTAGCCGTCCTGATGATACTCGCAACACTGCTGATTGCGAACCTTATTTCCAACGCATCCTGCTTATCTGTTAGCATAGCGTGCGGTGCAATTTATCCACCTCCTGGATGCTGCACCACCCAATTCGGCAGGTGAGCAGAATGGGGGGCTTTTGTAGATTCGCCTGGCATTGAATGCAGCAGATGGAATTATCATTCGGGCAGGAGATAAAACTATGAAAATCTTTTTAGTTCTTCTGCTATTTCTTTTTCTCGGATGCACATCATCTCCACCTCCCACGTGGAACCATCCTGACAAGACAGACAAGGAGTTTAGAGAAGATGTGGAAGAATGCCGTTTTTTGTCGACCAAATCCGATGGCACGGGGATGGGAGGCTCAAAAGTCACGGATCAATCAAGGCTTTTTGAGCAGTGCATGAAAATGCGGGGTTACCATCTGGGGCAGAAGGAGGCAAAGGAATCTGAACCAAAGAGATAGAAGACACGCCTAAACTCTCCTTGTCTGCCTCATTGCATTTCTCTTCCATCCCTCACCTCCATTGTGTCAGGTGCCCAGCAGTAGGCTCGGAGCGAAGGCCCAACTTTCACCAGATCCCTGCTTAGCCCAGGCCGCTATGGTGCTTGCCAGATGACATTGCCTTTTTCGTTGAATAAGACCAATGATGAAAGAGGCCGCTTGTCGATTACTCCGGTTTGAGTATGTTTCAGATCAGCGAATCCAAGAACGACACGATTATTACCTTTGGCGTTTTTCAATGCCAGATGTGGTCTCCCTTCTATGTCTAATGCCAAGATAGCTCTTTCAACTCCTTTCTTGTCCATCAAGAGTATAGCGGGCCATTCGTCCTCTGTACTCATTAGCCTCGTTAAGCCAATCTGTAACCGGAGACCGCTTTTATCTCGCATAGTAAGAGCTGGCGTTCCCTGACCGACTGAAAAACCAGCCCTATAACGGCCGTTCTCATCGTAGTAATGAAGTCCGGGTTCACCATTTTGATCTACCGCCAACTTGATACGGGGTTTGCGGTCCAAACCTAATAGAATTATCTCCCTTGCCATAATAACTCTAAGTTCAGGAGATATTTCTGCGATCTTCTTGGTTGCTTCCCTGGCAAACACAAGTTGATTACTGAAGAACCAACTTGATACCATCCCACCTGCTAGGCCAGCCGCCAAGGCCAGCAATGCCAGCGAAATGTATTGTTTCCTGCTCATCTCTTCCTCCTCATTTGTACCGCCGAAGTGTTTGATTCAACTCCTCCGTGCCAACTCTGTCGCAAAAAACGACTACGCTATTGATCTTTGAAAATAAAGGTGCGCTCTACGAGCAGTATCTAGTGCAGGTTAAGAGAACTACTTACAGCTTACAAAAAGGCTGGATTGCTTGCAATAATAATCGCTGCCTACGTGCGCTTAGCCGAGCAAAATGGTGGTTTTCCCGGTTGACAGGGACAACCTCACCCACGATATAAGACATGGGCGTGGTAATGAGGTCATTGCTTGCTTCAAGTTTTTTGCCCCAAACACGAGCTCCCATTGGCCCTGACTGGACTGGTCGATGGGGGTATATTTTGTTGACTGCCCACAGCACTCTGTGCCACATTCAATCCCACCCGATTGTAAATTAAGGGATGTGAAGTTTCGAAGTCGATCGCTAGTATGCCATATAACTCGATCAAACGAAGTGACTCTCTCTTTCTGACCCGGGTTAGCCGAGGCGCAATGGTATTTTTTCTATTGACACATTGAGCACCAGTTGTGATAGAGTGAAATTGCTGCGCTGTAAGGCTTTTGGACCCTACTTCCAGATGCCCCATCCATCTCTCGTTTTTTGCCCACCTGATTCCCAGACTTATATGCCATTTTGAACAGGAAAGTTCTATTACTTGTCTTTACCCTAATGTTGCATACCTACACCGGTAAAAACCTCTGCGCTCGCGCGATAGTCCCGCCTATAATTGTGCGCCTCGGACAGGACTTCACGTACGGTCAAGTACGCCTCGATCTGTCCGAGCCTGTGCGCAGCCACATCTGGCGCGCTCTTGCGCGTTTTTCCTCGGAATGGGTCTGCAACATTAGGGTTAAGTTTCCGATTATGTTCAGGGTGGAGTGTAAGTCATGAACCATGAGAACAAAAATGATACTCTTTAACTAGACTTTGAGAAAGCCTTCGCTCACGAAAAGGAATATTCAGCTCGGAGGAAGGACAAGCAGGAGAGCTTCTTAAGGAGGCTACTTGGCAAAAGTGGATTTTCTCTTTTGATAGGGGTGGTCATCTTGGGACTCTTTGTCCTGGTTGCAGCGCTTTTCCAGCGCTCTAGTAATTTTGACTCTGAAATCAAAATTAGATCACTGGAAAGAAGAATCAAGCATCTTGAGGGGAAACTTTACGCACTTGATTGGATTGAAACAAGACTAGATCAAATCGAAGAAAAAAGCGGGCAATTTACAACTTTCATGAACACTTTTGACAGAGTTACAAAGCTCTCAAGATCCTCCGCCTCTCAGGCTCCCAAAGTGGAAACAAAGGCTCTGTACCATCGAGTAAGTTCCGGCGAAACACTTTATGGAATAAGTCGCCGCTATGGGTTAACAATAGAAGACTTAAGGCGTCTTAACAAACTCCCTCCCAAAGCAAATATCTATCCTGACCAGAAACTCCTCATTCGCCAAGGACATGATCAGTAGTGCGGGGGAACTCAAGGAGCCATTCATCTAGTAGAAAGCACTGTGGAGTTTCTGCTCTGCGTCTCTTGACTAACAAACCATTTTTGGTAGACACGTATAGTATTTCATGCTGCCCACCTGCCAGGCATAACGATAGTTTTTCCTATGTACAGATTCATTATCTAGCCTATACGAGGATTGCTGGGTGCTCATAGGCTTCCTGCGCTAGACCGCAATGGATTTTGGTGGCTGTCACTGGAGGATTTATTATCTCATCGATCCCATCATCTATCTTGGCTCGAACGCTGCAGACATTTTTTTCTCCCTTCATCCTCTCCTGCCCAAGACTCCAGCCCTCACTGATCTATGGAGCTAGAGGTAGTGAGGGCTTTTTCTATCTTCCAGAGCACATCTCTCTTGGTAAAGTGTGCTGCGCGTGGGATCGAAAACGTTGCAACCCCAAACCAGCCAAAATCGATGCGCTGCTGGTTCAGTTAAAGGGGCAGCACGATGAAGAGTTCGAGGAAACAGAAGAGTCTCAACTTGCTAGTGTGTAACAGAAAGTATATTCTCTTTAGAATGAAGCGTCAAAATTTGATATGTTTTTTTTATTGCTTGATTTACACCAGGTCTCAACCCAGACTGGTTCCAAAAAATAAGCAGGTGTGGATATCGTCAAATGCAAGAGGTTCAGGGTTTGCAACTGACACCTAACCAGCTACATTGGCAAAGCAGACCAACAGGGTTCTGATCATCATTCAAATGGATCAAGCTCTGTAGCTTGATAAAGCTGTCTGCGATGTCAGCGAAATGTGAGAGGATAATGAAAAAGCATAAAAAGAGGCGACTATTGAGAAAAGCGTTTTTGTTTTTTAGCCTGACTGTATTTCTCTGTGGATGGTTTTTCAGCGCCAAAAGCTGGGCCGAGACACTTTATGTTTCAGATACCACCTTGGAGGCTATTCTTCGAAGCGGGCCTGATATCACCTACAGTATCATCGCCTCATTGCCTATAGGAACGCGGGTATCCATGATCAAAGTGGAGAACGGTTGGGCGAAGCTAACCCTACCTGACGGTCGAACTGGTTGGACCCTTGAAAGATATCTTTCTAACAGCCCCCCCTGGCGATTTACCGCCGAAAAATTGGCAAAGGAAAAGGAACTGCTCCAACCACAAATACGCGAAACTGAATCTAGTAGTCGTAAACTCAAGGAAGAGAATGACAGACTTGAGAAAGAGTTGGCTTCTCTGCAACAGGATCTGGAATCAACGAGCAATAAGTTTGAGGCTCTCAAGATGGGGGCGAAAAATTATCTGGGGCTGCAGGAAGCCCACGAAAAGCTTAGTGCAGAGCTTCCAGGGCTTAGAGAAGAGCTGGAGGAAGTGCAGAGAACTTATGGCGAGCTGCATTCTTCTGCCAAAATGCGTTGGTTTCTTTATGGTGCTGGTGTTATGGTGCTTGGCTGGATCCTGGGCCTCATAATGGGAGGCAGGCGGCGGCGGCGTTCCTCGGAAATATACAGATGAGAGATAGCGAAAGACCTCTATTAAAAAGCGACCCAGAAGAAATTGAATCTCTCTCCAGTCAAGCTCAAGAGATATTTACACCTAAGTGAGAATCTTGCATGAGCTGAGACTTTTACCTTACAATGGGATGACAACAGTGCTTACCGTGAATACAATCATCCGGCTCTCCCAGCCCGGATATTTGATGAATTGTCGTTGCGGGGAGCCTGCCGAAGGAACACCCGAGGAAACTCACCGTCCGGCTCGACTCCGTCCCGTAGGGGACTACGCCCCAGAGGGTAGATCCTACAGCTCGGGGAGAAGGACGGCCATAACCGTGGTTGCAACAGGCGATTGGTGAAATATGGGCTAGAAGATGGGATGTCATGGAAAAGAAAGCAAGCGCCTGAGACTTGCCTTTATTGATCAGGCGGGCAGTGCAAATACAGACTACATGGAAGCTTCAAATGCCCTTAGTTGTTTTTGGAACTGAAGGGCTATTCCGTACCTCTCCTTTTCAACTCTTTTCACCACTGCTGGGCCGCAGAGAATTAAAGTGCCTTGTTGTCCTGTCATCTCAGGTGGAAGAAATAGTTGCACTGTTGTTTCCTCATTCTCTTGAAATGAAGGCAAAGCTTGGCTTGAAATCAAAGCTCCCCCTTGAGATAAATTCTCAGTGACGCCCTTGATCTCTGCAGCAGAGCGGGCAATTTTGATGGTCGCTTGAAACCTCTTAAGTAACCTTTTGTCTTTCCGTCTATCAAGGAGAGAACTCACAGCATCTCCCTCTGAGCCGATTGAGGCTCAATAGAGTATGGAAGAAATATTAATGCTAGGAGTGTGTCGGACTAGCTAGCTCTCAATGGAAAAATAGGGACGCAAGGTTCAGTCGCACTGGCATTCTGACTAACGTTGACCACTCCATTCGCCGTTTTAGGGTCCCATTAGGGCCACGATGACCACCAAGTGTCCAATAAAGAGGTACTCCGACAGACTCCTAGCCACTTGTGAATGATGTCAAGTAAACAATGAAATTCATAAAAATATTTTTCTCTTCACTATTAGGGCAAAATAGCTTTAAATGGTAACAATAATATGGAAATTTTATCAGAAGCTTTTTGCAGTCTCGCGAAGCCTACGAGCGAATGCGGGTCGACTGAATCCCCAATCTGTCCTTAGCTTTTGACACCCTACTGTCAAGACGCACCATGGAAAACAATTATTGGGAAAATTGCTCATACTATGAAAGCGGCGAATGCCCGCAACCCGAGGCTATTGACAGGGCCTTTTTAATTCCTCAGCTCCTTGATGCATCAGAGATAGAGGCCATAGAGCAAATCTGCCTAAATTGCGGCAAATATTCAGATAAAAGGAGGAAACATCCCCGGATAAAAAGGCCTCTTCAAATTATTCTCCTGCGGGGCCGAAAGACTACTCTCAAAGGAGATGTTGTAAACATTAGCAAAGGTGGCGTTCTCGTCAAGCTGCAAGACTGGGTTGACTTTGACGAAAATGAAAAGGTGGTCTTAAAGATCTATCCCTCCCAAATAGCTGGAAAGAAGACATCCACCTCTGCACTTAAAGTTTCAGCACAAGTGAAAAGAATAGAGGCCGAAAAAAAACAGCTCGCAATTATTTTCCTTAGCGAAATAGATCAGTGATTTGTCACAATAATGCCTTTCTTTCCACATTTGCATATTAAACCATTTCAAGTTTTTACCTTTCCAAGCATTTTCCATACCAAAATCTTTATAAAACTAATTTACTAGTTAAATCAATTATCTATACTATTCTCCCACTTGTTTTTCTGACCGAAATAGTGAAATAGGATGCCGATTCTGGGAAATCTTTTTCCGCATATACGTACATACGGTGGTACAAAAATTGCAGATTTTTCTCTGACATATAAAATGACGAAAATCCGGAATTTGCATATGGGCAAGAAGAAGTTCACAACTACTCTGGATGAAGCTTTGATCAAGCAGATCAAAAAACTAGCTATAGACCTCGGTCTCTCGGCAAATGACCTGATTGAAGAGGGCATGCGCTCAGTCCTCAAGAAGCACCGGCGGCAGGCTTCGAGCGAGTAAAGAATCCGGGCCCCAAGGACCCAGCTTTGAGCCAACCCCAAGGTGCTAAGCGCAGAGCGCAAAGCGAAAAACTGTCAATGTCGCGAGTTCCTCTATTTTTACGCTATGCGCCATTCTCTGTGCGATCTGACCTGGCCCATCGAAGATCCCGCTGTGCGGGAGAGGACCAGGTTTTCTATGATTAAACCAGGTCAATGTTTTGCCGCCGACTTCTTTTGCCGAGGCTGAGGGTTACCTCATGGAGGCCAGGAAAGATCCAGAGAGTGGAGATGAACTTTCGGAAATTTTGGAGATGGTTGCCTTGGGATCTACACAACTGCAGCGTGTAGAGGAGATGGCTCAAATTGTGAAAAATTTGTATTTTGAAGCGGTAAAATTGAGCGGGCCTGAAAGACAGTCCAATACTAACTTTATGCCGAGGCGAATCACCTACATAAGATTACTTCGACTGCGTACAACATAGTGAACTGGGAGGGAAAGATCTTTGTCTGGTCGGACGTCTTCAGATGGTAACTTTCGCCATCAAGGATTGCTCAATTTATGATCTAATAGCAAACCAAATAATTTTCTCTTGTTCTTTCAATAAATTAGCCTACCTTTTCGACTTGAAAGTCACCTCTCCTGATGATATATCCAAATGCATACTATAAAGTTCAATCAGGGTTCATCTTGTTAGCGCCACAAGGTCTCCCGGTCCCTTTGAAGTTTATCCCGGATTTACTGTATCTTCTCAATATCACAGAGTAATGTTCTCCAACCACCCGGTAATTAGCGACCTTATTCAGCCTTTTCATTCCAATTGGCACAGCAGTTGCGTTGCCCGGAAGCAACTTCTTGCCTGATGCAGCCGAAACAGTATTGAGTGTATAGGGTTCATCATAGAACATGAGGCAGCTTTAGCCCGGATATTCCATAAATCACCTGCTGCGACCGCAATTCATGGAATATCCGAGCTACAAAATGGTGACAGATTGTTTGAACTGAATGTGAAATTTATCGATAAGTCAGAGGTGAGTCAGGGCAAAATAGATTTTTTCTGTGAGATTAAAATAATTCCATCGTAGAAAACCCCGCTGGGTCAAAACATAAACCCCGCAGACTTCCTAAAGCCGAGAGGGTTTCCTTCTGCTACCCGAGAAAAAACAAGGTGTCAACAGAAAACCGGATATTCTCCATGTGGAGTGGAGGAGTCCGGCTTTTTTCTTTGCAGGAGGTGGAGAAATAGATGCCAAAGGCAACGGTCAATCTGGATTTTCTATTTCGCCAAAAGAGATAATTTCATGACAACCGCTTATACTCTAAATATAAAACATAAAAAATCTATATTATCCTGTCGTTGCGCGTTGGCCTTCGTTTCTTTTGCGGCTTTGCTCATAATTCTTCCTTTATCCCCCAAAAGTGCCTACCCAGCCCAGACAACACTGATGTGGGATCAGGTTATACACCCAGACCTTGCTGGTTACATGATTTACTATGGCACCTCCAGTGGAAATTATGATGTGTCATTGGACGTTGCTAACTGGACGAGTGTAACAATTGCAGGCCTCGATGGCAGTGAGACCTATTACTTTGCTGTGACCGCTTATAGTGCATACGGCGACGAAAGTGATTTCTCAAACGAAGTGCAATGGACTAGTACTACAGCAAATAACGGAGGAGGAGGTGGAGGCGGATGCTTCATCGCCACAGCAGCCTACGGGTCTCGTATGGCAGAAGAGGTAAAAATACTGAGGAATTTCCGTGATAAATTTCTGTTACGCCTATTAACTCTGCCCCGCAACAGCTCCTGAGGGCTGAGCCATTCCCTTCGCTGGTTGATTCCATCTCCAGGCATGAGACCTTGCGAGGCTCTGAGGATTATTCATCTTCCCCTATTCTTTCATATAGTTTATCAATAATAACATTTGTTTATGAGCAGTGAGTGGTAGGAGAGCTCGCATCCTCACCAGGAATGGCATGATTTCTGCTTCTGAACTTTGCAAGCAAAAATTGTGGAGGCAATCATGCTTGCAAGCCTTTTTATAATAGGTCTGGCCTTTCTGTTCTTTTCGTTAACAGTTCTCACCATGTAGGCTATTGAAGCTCCCCGCAACAGAGGCGAACGCATATCCCCTTGAATCATCCGAGCTACCTCGCCGTTGGTCAATTCGCCAATTAGTATTTGGTAGTTTGGCCAAATTTGGCGATTTTACCAGGCTACTATAAAGCACGATAACAGAGTCAACTTCTGGAAACAATTGGATTTATCAACCATCTCACCCGTTTGGCATCCTTACTGCTCATGCAAATAAGACGACCGGGTGGAGTGGCTCCTTTGCCATTCAAAGCTTATTGTTTGCCCCCGTCAGCCATCCGTGCCCGGTTTGTTTGATGGGGACACTTCTTTATATAGCATTAGATCTTGAAGTATAATGGCTGTAAGAAAAGGACTTTGGTGTAAAACAACCGCTTCCTGGGTTCGACAAAAACGCACTGTATTGGCTGCCATTTCCTCGAGAGGTTACTATGGACCCGGCACATCAGTTTCAACCGCCTGTGCTCTCTTTGCTCTGCGTTGACAATGATCGTGAGGTTCGTGAACTTCTGCATGAGGTAATCATTTATCTGGGGCATAATAGCATGACTGCGGTGGATGGGATAGATGCTCTGGAAAAATTGGCGGATAACCATTTCGATATTGTGATCACCGATCTTAACATGCCTCGCATGGACGGCACCGAGTTAATCAAAACGATAAAAACCGAGTTCGATGACGTGGATATAATTGCTATTACAGCCTATGAGATGACATACAAATACACAGACATCATAGCTCTTGGCGCCAGCGATTTTATTTCCAAGCCATTTAATGTCAATGAGTTGGAGGCCAAAATCAACAGAATTATTCGCGAGCGTAAACTGCGGATTCAACTCAAACAGCTATCCACCCGTGATGGACTCACAGGCCTCTATAATCGTCGGCACTTCGATGAGAACCTAATTCACGAAGCGAGTCGAGCCCTCAGACAAAATTACGACCTGTATCTTCTCTTCATTGACCTTGACGGCCTCAAGGATTACAACGATGAGTACGGTCATCAACAGGGGGATAACGTCCTGAGACAACTGGCAAAGATCATTCTGGCTAATGTCCGTAAGGACGTGGATTCGGCTTACCGCTACGGAGGTGACGAATTCGCAGTTGTTCTTCCCCACGCCAAAAGGCAACAGGCACTGATGGTCACGGAAAGGCTAATCAATAGCTTCAATAAGCTAGGCGTGTCTTCCACCAGCCTCAGCATTGGTTTGGCCAGTTTGGAAAGCTCAAGTGAGGCTCTTGAAGAAAACCTGGAGAGCTTGATAAGGCGGGCCGATCAAGCACTCTATCGAGCCAAAACCGAAGGCGGCAACCAATTTTCTGTGTTGGACTAGATCAACGTAATCCAGCATGACTATGATAATGTCGCTCCACTCGGCCCAAAGTCCGTGATAAAGGTCCTCCATGCTGCCCACCTATTGCAGCAGATAGGCATAGACATTGCACTTCCAACGAGAAAAAAACCGGAGGTGCAACGTTATTGTTGACTGGATACGTTATTGCTTTCGTTATTGGCGCGGCAGTTGGCTTTGTCTTCTCAACTGTAATACTTTTCGGCAACCACCTCGACCAGACACTCTGAGCAAATGGGTGGAAGTGGAGTTGGTGCAGTTGGTGAGGGTTTCTCTTTCTAAAATCCTCAGCTCATTTCAAAACGGCCTATCCCCATCACTTTCAAAATAACAGAGTTAACCCTAATGTTGCATACCTATGGCGAGGAAAAACGCGCAAGAGTGCGTTCCGCCGCAGGCGGACTGCGCACAGGCTCGAACAGGTCGAGGCTTCGTACTTGGCCGTAAGTGAAGTCCTGTCTGAGGCGAGCACCGTTCGACCTGGGCCTTTCGGCAGTGAGACGTGTCGACGAGGAGTTCGACTGCCCTCGGCCCTCAGCTCAATGCCGAAGGGCTCACGGCCGAGGGCAGTCGCAGATGGCATCCTATCGCTCGAGCGCAGCAATTTATAGCGGTGTAGGTATGCAACATCAGGGCAAAGCTCTCTTGCCTCCAGAAACCTGAGTAGTGGTCACCTACGTGCCCTTCTAAAGTGGTAATTTTTTTCCTAATTGTAACATTTATTACCCAGTATTTGTGGCACTGTTTTTTATAAAATAAAAGATAAACATTTGAAACTATTAGAAATCTATCTATACAATCCCTTAGGCATACTTTTTGTTTATCGGATTAAACAATCTATATGACCAGCCCGGTGTCGCTTGGAAGGAATAATTAAATGACCAAACAGCAAAGGCTTGCAGTTCGCATTCCGGTCATAGGTTGGGAAGCCAATATCTTGTCAGAAAACATTGAGCGGACAAGGGCAAAGATTGCCAACCTCAGTGCAGGGGGGGCGTATTTGATAACCGAAGCCGAGTATCAGCCAGGCTCTATGGTCAATCTGGGTGTCGAGTCATCTCAAATATCCTTTTGGGTAACAGCTATCGTTCTTCGCAACGAGCCATTCGGAATAGCTGTTCGCTTTCTCGATCTTTGCGAATCTACCAGAGGTTCAATTTTGCAAATAGTTTCTAGATCCTTATCAGGAGGGAAGCCAGAAAGTTCAGCTGCAAAAAAAACTTCGGTGTATAAAACAATTCCTTTGGAATTTAACTGTGATTTATGAAGACCGTTCTAGGTAAAGATAAACTCTCATGGTCTGATTACTATACTGATATCGAAAGTCGGTTCTAGCCCTTTGAGAAGTGTCCTGGCTGGCCGTCTAAACCCTGCCCACTCCGATCTTGCCGCTATTATTTATCGGGGCCCCGCTCAGCAGGGGGCTTTTTTTATTGCCAGTTCTTCCCGTGTTGAAGTAATGTATCACCGCTTCGATACCTTCTGGAAAACTGGCAGAACAAAAACACCGATCAATAATCTTTCACGAGATCTTATGCGAACCGAAAACCGACGCTACCCGAGAGGGAGGTCAAATGGCCCGTTGTAATCCAGACCCCACATGGTTTAGTTGATGGAAAAACAGAAAACCTTAGTCTTAGCGGAGCATTCATCCGTTTATCGAAAGATTTGAGTTATCGGTAACCGATGTCGGGGGTTTAAAAGCTAGCGACACAACCACTGTAAATGTGACCGGGGATAACGACCCCCCCACCGCAAATGCTGGACCCAACCAGACGGTGGAAGAGAAGAGTACGATTACCCTTGACGGATCGAATTCGTTTGATCCTGATGACGGCATTGAGTCTTATCTGTGGAAACAGCTAGCTGGACCTGTGGTAACCTTTTCAGACCCTACTATTGATCAGCCAACCTTTACTGTCCCGAATGTTGGAGCTGATGGAGTATCACTGAATTTCCAATTGACAGTAACCGATTTCGGTGGTTTGCAATCTTCGGACACTGTCATTGTCAATGTAATCGGCTATAATGATCCTCCCATAGCCAACGCGGGAGCTGATCAGACGGTGATCGAGAAGAGTACAGTCACCCTTGACGGATCAAATTCATTTGATCCTGACGATGGCATCAAGTCTTATCGGTGGCAACAGGTAGCTGGATCCTCGGTAACCTTCTCCGACCCTGCAACTGATCGACCGACCTTTGAGGCGCCGGGCAATAATAATATGGTGAGTCATTAATCTTTGAGTTAACAGTCACGGATTCTGGCGGCTTGCAGTCTAATGACTCCACCACAGTCTCTGTCAGTGATTATGAGAAAGACAATCCCGGGGCATCGGGCGGCGGTTGCTTTGTCGCAACAGCGGCTTATGGTTCTTCTATGGAACCGCAGGTGACGATTCTGCGCAAATTCCGCGACCGCTACCTGCTCCCCAACCCCCTTGGGAATGCTCTTGCAGACTTTTACTACAAGTGTTCGCCACCTTTGGCTAACTGAATCGCTAAGCATGAAAATATAAGGATGATAGTGAAATTTAGCTTGTTACCAGTGGTTGGATTATGTTGGATGGCCCTGAAGCTCAGCCCCATACCTGCCTTGTTATCAGTTGTCCTCATGTTAGCCCTGCTAACTGTATCAATAGAAGTTCTAGCCCGGATGTTTCATGAATCACCTGATTAAACGTTTTCACCTTGAATCACTTTGAATGTTCTTAATTCCTGCAGAAACTCGATGGCGATACCAAGTTTGTCCCCATCGACCCTGACGACAATACCCGGACCTTTAAGAAACAAGCTTCTCTTCTGCCCTGTAAAAGTAGGAGGTAGGGAAAACTGAATTTCGGTTTGATCGTTAGCATGGAAGGCCGACCAGGAAAGAGATAAGATAAACGCTCCACCTTGAGACACATCCAAAGTAACACCTTCCACTTCAAGAGGTGTACCCAGCACCCTCGCCTTTACGAGAAATTCTTGACTTAATCTTGCGTATTTACGTCTCTCAATCAAGGTATCCACATTATGCCATTTGGCAAGAAACGAAACAAGTATTTGATATCAGACTTATTTTAAATAACTAATTGAATTTATTATAAAAATATTTCAATAAAACAATAAATAACCGGTTGACATCTGGACGATAGAAGGGTAATTTATTGCCTACTTGTGGCAATATATTTCTTATATAGGTTGGCGCTTTGGTACTTAAGTATGACCTTTGGGGTTGATTATTTTAACCTTTCACACCAGCAGAAAACCTTAAGAGCTTTGTCGAAGGCTTGTCATGGCCTACCAACCTTGGAAGACTTGCCAGTACTTTTTTACTGAGGAGTGCCCCAATCTGAGTTTTATCTCTAAGGCGATTTTGATCCCGCAATTTCTCGATCCTTCCGAGACAAAAATGTTAGAGAGAATTTGCGCAAATTGCGAAACATGTCGAGACGAGAAGAGGGGCAGCTTACGAATAAGACGGCCTCTTAAGGCTTTCATTGAAAGCCAGGAGTCGAAAAGAACTTCTCACGGCTCCATATTGAATGTAAGCTCCACGGGTGCACTAGTTGAGTTAGATAATTGGCTCAATTTTAGAGTTTGCGAAATAATAATGATGCAGATCTATAGCGCTGATCAAGTATCCGATCATGTGCAAGCCCACGTAGACAAACGACAGAGTATGGTTAAAAGAATAATAGAAGATAAAAGACAAGTTGGAGTGATGTTTATAAATGACAGAAGTGTCAATAGACTTGTAAATTTTTAACAATAACTCCACATTTGAGCATACCCTAAAGCAAAATCTAGCGAACAATCAATCCGATGTCAAGAACAAATAGCTAATTCCACTCTTATCCACTGATTTTAAAATGATAGCAGGTTACAGTTGAACAAGTAGTTAAGAAATCGCTGGGGTCTTATTTGCCCCTATAACCCAAGGTTATTATTTTTCCAGTTGAGAAGCTCAACCTCGAATATAGTAGAATAGCCCTCGAATGAGGCCATTTTGTCTCCGAGCTGTTTATGCCGGTGCCTTTTGCTGATTCTTCATCATGTCCAAACGACTCCTACTTTTTGGTAGTTTTTTGCCTATTTTATAACCATGAATACCAAGTTTTTCTCAATCCCCTTTTTGGTTAAACGCAGTATATATATGAATTAACAGGAAAAAAATAAAAAAGCTGTGCTGGCATATTTGTTGCCTTTGTAATTGTGTGATCTACTGCTTGTCCAAGCAATCTCATGTCGTTAATAATATCGAAAGCCCGTGCGAAAAACATGCAGTCAAAACTCTTGAAAATCTCCAAGTGTGAATTGTGTGAAATAGAACTCTGCAAGAGTCTAGCTCCTGTCATATTTTGGACCTCTGCACAAATGCACTGCTTTTGCAGCCAAACATGTAGGGACCGATGGTTACATCTGTTTCCTCTGGGACTAGAACTGGAGGTGGCTGTAAAATGAGTGATCACTGCTTTGATCGTCGCCGCATATATGATCTTGACTACTTCTTGCGTGGTGGGATTGAGAGAAGAACAGGCGCTTGGAATGAACAGGCGGGTGAGGACGACCCATTAGGTAGGGACCGTAGCCGAACCAGGCACTCTTATCCTCTCAGACTTGAAGTTCCGAGAGGCAAGAATCGGAGGGGCGGAACCGAGGGACACAACACTCCTCGGGGGCATTATATATGGCTGTAAACTAGCATTTTACATTATTGCTCATGTGACAATAATAATTAGCTGTGAAAATAGAGATTCGGCCGGAGAATACTTCCGCTTCTCCCTGGTCGCCCAGTGGGCAAGGACCAAAATCAGACTTTCTTCCTATTTACACAAGCTGTTTAGTTATCATAATCTAAAAGCAGTCACATTCCTCCTATCACTCATCTCTAGTCACTAGTTCGATAAAGACGAGGGGGATGAATGACAGATAAGAATATATTTGTCATTGCTCTGCTCAATTGTTTGTGGCCAGATGGCCGCATAAACCAAACTAGGGCATGGAGAGAAATTAGAGTCTTAGTAAAATTCCTGTCCAGTCTCCTTCTTGTCCTGCTTCTATTCGTTGGAATCAGCGCCGCTCCGATCGTGTGGATACATAGCTACGTCGTTCCCATCCCTATCGTCATAAAGATTTTTGGTGTTTTTGACATCAATGAGGAAGCCTGGGAAGCTAATGTATTTGAAGGACGTGCGGGAAAAGTTCGGAAGGAATATGAAACTTGGAGGAAAGAGAGAGAGATGAGCGAGCAGATGGCATTGTTCTGGCAGAAGTCTTTGTGGAACAGTTGGCTCATTCTATCCGCTTTCGGACTTTACGTCTTCTTATCTTTCTACTGTTTAGTCCACAAGTTTTCTTTTGAATTATTCCGTCGCTACAAGAAGGGAGTATTGTTGCGAGAAGGTATTTATGCCTCAAGAGAAGGCCATTACGTAAGAGATTAAGGATAAATCGTTACTCTATAAAATCTTCTACCACTTCCCTCTGAGTCCACATATCATACTCCACAGTCACGCCCCTTTTGCCCTGTCCCAAGATGTAGTACTATGGCCCCCAGAGCTAAAACTGTAAATTGAGGGATGTAAATTTTCACATTTCTCATCATCGCATGGATTTGCCATTAGATGCTCTGCACTCCTATTAGCCGAAAATCACCTCCAATCTGGTTCTTAGACTATGATTCAAAACCCTTTTCGTAGACTCATTCCACATATGTCCTCCGCTTTTCACAGCTAGTATGAAGTATAGACAAGTTTTTTCGACCAGGGATGGTACATCAGACTTTGCAAGAAAGGAATTAAGCACCCTGTCAAAACCGATAGTGCCATTGAAGATACAAGATGCAGTTAAACACTGTTTGTTGAATTGCCCTCAAATTTCCTTGACAATCTCGGAGGGAGGTCTGAAGATCGTATAAAATTCATGACGCGAGGATATTAATCGAGCACAGGAGGTATTCTCAATGGTTGTACAAAATAGGGAAGGCATTGTATGGAAGATTATGTTTATAGTAGTTCTTGTGCTGGGACTATCCTTGGGAGGATGCGGCAATGTCGACCGAGGAGAGGCACAGGTAGTGTTTGAGAGAGGGGTGAGAACCTATGACATCGTACCAAATACCCTTCAGCTCCAATCCGACACGGATCCGACCATAGTAGTAACTGGTGAAGCCACGAAGTATACTTTGGTTGATAATGGAAGGGTATTATTCACAGCAAATGATACCACTGGAAATAGGAACATTGTTCTTGATCCCGATGATATCGTCATCGAACGCCCGATGGCCAACTCGGTTACGGTTGTAACGCAGAGAAGCAGGCTTTTATAGGGGATAATTTCCTTCTGGGGTTTGTCTCGCATTTACAAACCAGTGGAGGACAAGTGAATAAAGATGCAAGGTAAGCTCTCTTAACTTTTCCCAGGGAGTCCACATTACATACTAAACTTTTACAAGGGTCGAGGTGAGTTCAGATTTTCATCACTAGATAAATTTTTTCTCCCTTTCTAGCACCCCGAAAATAGACTAAATGGTCATTTTGGTATTGACAAGATCGACATAAGATGTGATAAAGTCAAGCTACTGCACTGTTCTATCCTTTAAGCATGGTTAATAAACCTTGTACTGACCTGTTTGTCTTTCCCACGTCCAAAAACACAAGCCCTACATTGCAATCTCTTTTGGATTCGAGTTCGAATGGCAACATGTCAGTTTGGTTGTCACTGAAGTCAGCTAGATACCATTTTTTTCGGTATTTACTACTGGCCGGTAAAGGGCGGAAAAATAGCCTTAGTAAAGCGAAATCAATTGGAGATACTAAGAAGCCGAGCGCAGACAGGGTGTGTTGATGTCTCTTGATCAGGAAAAACGTCTGCAACCACGGACGCCCGTCAATTGGCCTTGTATTATGTTGATCCCACAGAAGTTCATTGCCGGAGAGGTAATAAATATCAGTACCAGCGGTGCCTTCATTCATTGTCTTGCCGCACCTAGCCATGAGGAATCTTTTCGCCTCTTAATTAACGTTTTGCCTGAAAAGAAAATAATGTTGGCCAACGCAGTGACGGTCAGGTCGACTATCTCAAGCTGCCATGATGATCTCTCTTCTTGCGGGATAGGCGTCCAATTCACGGAAGCATTTGGTGGTGGCCGAGAGTTTTTTTCCAAATGCGAACATTTTTCAGAGCTAGAAAGCAGAATGGAAAGTGAGAAAGGAAATCCTGCCATAGTAAAAACCAAACTGTAATCATCCGTCCTTCTGCATTCATTGATCCATTCAACACTTGCTGCGAAACAACCACAACAAAAGACCCTCCATGCGCTCCGAACCAGCATGCTATCTTGGTCTATGGGTGTGCTCGGTTTGAACTTGCATATCTCTGCCTGGCAGACAATAGTGAAAAAACGCGATATTGAGAGAAAAGAAGAGAAAATAGCAGAAAAGCCAGTTCGCTCCTTTGCGATCCAAATTCTCTAAAGCAGATATCATCAAGCTATCCGAACACTTCCTTAGATATGCTGTAAAAGTGGTTCAGATATTGCGAAGTTACACGGTGACTTATAAAATAATCATATAATTGTAATAGGTTATAAAAGTTCATAACGCGAGTAGCTGATACCATTTTCAGGTCAAACTAGATTTGACGGACAGGAGAATAATAGGCTAAGAGCTGCGGTTGTCTTGTGAGAACCAATATCATAGATTAAGAAACCCGAGAGGTTTGCGAACATGTCTGTCCATAAAGAAAGGCGGAAATATCCTAGAACTGATATAAACTGGCCTGTTCTCATTCGAGATACTATCGGCGCTCAAGTAGCAGAGATAGAAAATCTCAGTGGCAGAGGAGCCCTTATTCGCAGCCACATACCACTTATGCCTAAAGACAAGTTTAAGCTTCACATCATGGTCCCTGGGCATAGGCCGGTGAATCTCAGAGCTGAGGTGGCTTGGCTGCAGGTTAGTTGCACTCAAAATTGTGCCCTCCCGTGTGGAATGGGGGTGCGTTTTCTAAGAATCTCCAAACGAGATTTTAGCTGTCTTGCTCAGATAGTAAATGAGCACAACGGAGAGGCAGCCGCACCAGAGAAATTGTAAGCCTTGGTGTTGAGTAAGGCCAACACTGGTTTGAGGCATCAACCTAACTATATCGTCGGTATCCCCAACTCATCCGCGTCCGTTTTTCCAAAGTCTACCATAATGTTGCAAACCCAAACCGGCAAAAACCGCTGCGCTCGCGCGATAGCACGCCATCTGAGGCTGTGCCCACCTCGGACAGGACTTCACTTACGGTCAAGTACGCCTCGACCTGTCCGAGCCTATGCGCAGTCCGCCTGCGGCGGAACGAACTCTTGCGTGTTTTTCCTCGGAATGGGTCTGCAACATTAGGGTTTACACATCACACCCCACCTTATCCTTTGATAGCCAGCTACCATATCTATGGTCAGTTTGAACTATTATTTCTCAAGAACCACATCAAAAGAAAGATCCAGACCTGAGCATGGTAGTATCGACCAGACTTCACTGCTGTCCTCCTAGTCTTGGAGTTAGCATCGAGTTTAACAATCTTTCTTTATTTATAATTCTCTTTCAAAAATCTCTCAACCAATAAGGCGCTAACCTCATCCCAAAATGCAGCAATTCTTGTCCGACTAAACACGTTATACTTTAGTTTATGACCCGAGAGCGACCACCTACACTTTGTGGTGAGAATTCCGGAGGGATAGTGTGAATTAAGGCGCGTAATACAAAGTCCTTTCCCAGTCCTCAACACTGTCCACCTCACTTTCTCTCTGGTTGCTTTTGGGTAGGCCATAGAAAGGGTTGTCAGGATATGATATGTTTAACCTTTCGTAAAATACTGCATTCATTTTCGCGGACCGACATGAGTAAAAAAGAAGCTACTTCCTCCAACGCTCTAGGAAAAGGGTTTTACAAGAGCGTCGTTCGCCAAATACGTCGATCTCGCAAGCCCATTACTATTCTGTTCACTGATGTAGTGGGTTCGACTCGCTACTGGGACGTTCATGGTGATGTCAAGGGTCGATTGATGATCGATCTACTCAACCGACTCATTTATCCTGTGATCAGAAGACACCGTGGCAAAGTGATCAAACATATTGGTGATGCCATAATGGCGTCCTTTCGGTCCCCTGCGAACGGTCTTAAGACTGCAATTGGGATTCAGCAGATCTTAGAGGAGAGGCGTAAGCAAGACACAAACTTTCGGTTGAAGGTGCGAATTGGTGTCCACACAGGCGAGGCTTTGGTGGAGAACAAAGATGTATTTGGAGATACAGTCAATTTGGCCGCCCGCTTGGAGCGCTGTGCCCGGGGCGACGAAATCTGCGTATCGGGTGACACGGCAGAAAAGTTAAGTAAGAAGGACTTTGGCTTAGTCAAGACAGGCAGCATCTTGCCAAAAGGCAAGCGCAGTGAAGTTACGATCTATCAGTGCGAATGGCGCGAATACCCGAGCATTATTGATGAGATAAAAGAGGATGCTTTGCTCCAAGTGTTAATGCGGCAGAAGTTTGAATTGCTGGCCTATTTTTTTGCTTGCCTCGTTATTCTTTATTTCCTATTCATCAAATATTTGCGTTACCTCCTCGCTGACAATGAGAACTTTGCCTTACTCACCCTAAAACTCCAGCGCATCCTTGACGTTCGCATTGCCATTCCATTTGCCATGGTAGTCTTGGCTATTGCGACTGTAATTTTCCTTTTTCGTACAGGAAGTGTCCCCTATTCTGCCCTGAGGTTCCTAAAAGGTGTGTTTGGCTTTACCGTTGGATTCATGCTGCTCTTTATACCAACAAACTATTTTCACCCTGATTTGGGCCTGAGATGGAATGAAACGCTCTACCAATCTCATCACCTCTTCGTCGAAGTGCTGGAGGACAAAACAAGGATTCACGAGGCGCCCTCCGAAACCTCGTCCGTCATTTACGTAGTCAATGATGGCACGATCCTCCTGTTGTCTGATGTCATAGAACGGGAGGGGATTAAATGGAACAAGGTCTTGGTGGGTAAGAAGAGGTATGGCTGGCTTCCCCGCATTATCCCGGCAAAGATAGGTTTACCTGAAAAACGGCTCAGCATTTCGAACAAGTTCTATTTCAGATATCATGATCTCTACGCATTCATAATAGGCGTAGTCGGTTTTATCTGGGGTGTGCTGAGCTTCAGGTTTAAACCTACGTAGTGCAATTAAGGGGGAAGTCAAAAAAAGAAGGATTACCTTCAAGTTGGAGGCATCAGGAGCCAAAGAGGCAAGCTTGGTAGGAGACTTTAACAGTTGGGATGTCAAGAAGCACATAATGAAAAGGGAGAACAAAGGGAGGTGGGGCAAGATTGTTACTCTTGTCATTTGCTACCCTCAACAATTTGTTCAATGTGTAAATAGCTACGTTATTGAAGACTGGCATGGTTTAAAGGAAATGGCCCCTGCTGGCCTTTGTACCTCAGGTAAGTGGGTTTTTTTTTGGGTACTGGTTTTGCAAAGTTAAACAATCGATGTGGACCTGAGTGTCGCCTTGGGCCACTATCTCCTATTGCCCCCATCAGTTTGGCAAGTGGCTGATGGGGGTAACTTTTTCAAAGCATCCATCCTATCCGCCTCGGGATAAACTTCTAATAAGAAGTAGCAATTTTTTTCTTAGATTAGGTAGTTGATTGACTTACAACTACTACGATGACTACCTTTGGAATATTAGCTAAATATTTAAAGATTATAGCAATTTTGCCAAGAGTCCTTGCTGGCACATGTTTTGATATTACCCAAGTGCTAGGACTACGGGGCTTATGCCCCTAAACCCCCATCAGATTTCGGTAAAGTCTGGTGGGGGCTTTCGCCCAAGTGCTACCCTCGTAACTATAGGAGACGAGTTGTGGAATCTATGGCAATGAACTTGACCATCTTTGTTTTGGTGGCTATTGCGCTAACTGCAGGCCATAGAAAATAGAATCACTCTAAACCTCTCAAAGCCTTTGCACCCAAATGTGCCAGAAAACTAGTGAGTCACTATGGTCGTTACAGGCTACATAATCTCTTTTTTTACAGGCGTGGCAGTCGGTTTTGTATTCGCAGCTGTCATACTTTTTCGTGACAAGCTCAACCGATCCCCCTGAACAAAGAGCAGCGTTGTAATTGCCACCTCTCTTCACGACTGAGGGACATCATGTCAGAGGGCAGAAGACCTGCGGATTGCAAGAGATACCCATTCTGTGACCATCTGAAGTCGGTACTCTAAAAGGTACCGGGCGACCTTGTAATTACCAGGATGATAGTATTGCAGAGAGAAGCCAAATCAGCCTGCACCCAATGTCCTAGCTTTGAACCTAGGCCGTACAGAGAGTAAACTATACTCCTCTGCAGTTTTTGTTTCTGTCCCTTCCAATTTGAGATGAACGTGAGCAATGATAGAAAGTCTGATTAGAGCATGTCCGCTTTTCGCTGAGGGTAAATGTCCACAGCAGCAACAAATAGAAAAACTCTATCTATTTCCCCAACTATCTACCATTGAGGACATTGAGAAAATCTGCAGAAGCCAATGCTGCACCAAGGAAGGTCTTTCCTCTGATCACGCTGAGAAGGTTATTGCACATCTTAGACAATCCTGACATTTAACCCCTTGCACGGTTAGCAACAGGGTTGCAGCATATACTTTCCCCGTCCTAATCTCTTAACCGGGTAAGGCCTCTCACCTTGGCCCTAACCTAATCGGCTCTGCCCCCGCTTGCCTTCGTTGCCTCGGTCAGTGGGGGCTTTTTGTTGGCATCGGGTTTGCAATAGTGAATCCGTGGGGTGAGCGTAGGGTTCACCCTGATGGCGTATGGTAGCCCCCATCAGTTTGGCAACTGGCTGATGGGGGGGGTCCCCCGCATTGACTTGACCACCCACAGCATTTTGTGCCAGATTGAAACCCAGTCCAGTGTGAATTAAGGGAATCTTTCATCTTTGTTTAGTAGGGTTCTATAATTCATCAATTCATCATTATCTGCATTTTCCGATTGTCTTGCGGCCAGGTTAACTCTCTATTGAACTGCCGCTTGCCATGTCTGAGTGCCA
>CAVQGX010000067.1:0-17673 GCA_963712115.1 uncultured delta proteobacterium
ACAAGCGAGCTTATTATCACCTTAAAGTTTTAGAAGCCTATATGGACCTTTTGGGAATTGAGTATGAAAGATCCTTCAGCTTATCGGCAAATGGAGTTAAAGGGGCAATCTACAATAACGTGAAATTGGCTTTTTACGACAATAGGATCTTTCTGGATGTGACCAATGCGAGAAAGCGACTCGGCTACATCCCCTTTAGAAAATCTGCAGAGATTGTGTACCGGTCGAGCAACCCCCTTATAGCCTTGGTGGAATCGGATCAAGGCTACAGGGTTTTTCATGGTAACCGCAGGATCACTCGCATTTATCCGGAATACTTCGAATACGACTTCAGTACCGAAGGCATTAACATCCAAATTGACGGCGAAGAGAGAAAAGCAGCTTTCGGCGACATGTTGGGAGTACAAGAATCATTTATGGTCATGCCGAAAAAAGGCTACCGGGTAAATGTAATCGGCTTCAAAAAAACGGGTATCTCAGATGAATCAGGTGTCATGATTGGTCTAGAAAATGTCATGAAGCGATTCTCTGTGGACAAGAGCGGAAATATCTTTCGAGTGGAAGTTTACAAGGACGATAAATTTTCAGGAATGGTCCTGGTCAATTTCTCTGACGAAAACGAGAATCTCATCGCATCAGAACCTTCAAATGTCTCTTCGTTTGGCCTTTCTGCTGGAGAAGGCGCTTCCTTTGCCAAAGACTCTCCCACAAGTTCGGGGGAGGGCTTTAATCTCGGTCGTTAAGCTCATTGAGTCTAAATGACACCGTAAGCAAATTCTTTTATTCACTCTGCAACTAACCTGTGGCCAAGCGCTTTGCGCTTTGCGACCAACATCCATGCGCCGGATAGCAAGAACCTTACAGGTTGTCTTATATTACTGCGGGCCTTTATTGATTGCCCTTTCCTGCGGCCTTACCATTCCGCTGCTACTTGTTCTCATCTATGGTGAATTCCATAAAGATTTACTTACTCTAGAAGCATTCCTGTTGCCGGCAGCCCTTTCCCTTTTTCTTGGAATTCTGTTGCAAAGGCTCTTTGCTGTCGAGCATCCAACCAGGCTCCAATCTGCCTTGATCTGCAGTGTGGGATGGCTCGGGTTTTCAGCAATTGGAGCACTTCCCTTCATGATCGGCATCGGTAGTACTTACCTGGACGGCTTTTTTGAGGCAATGAGTGGCTTTACCACCACAGGCATTACCATGTTCACCGGCCTTGATGAAATGCCCAAAAGCATTCTCTTTTGGCGTGCTTTGACCCAGTGGGTTGGTGGGTTGGGTATACTAACCATGTTTATGCTAGTGGTTTTCAGGGGCGGCAGTCCGCACAAGCTCTTCGGTGCGGAGGGACATAAGATCAACGTGGATCGTCCGGTGCCGGGCCTGGCAAACACCATTAAGGTGTTGTTCAGCATGTATGCCGGATTCACTTGTTTCATTGCCTTGGCCTTGTTCGCTCTGGGAATGGGGTTCTTTGATAGCATTTGTCACAGCTTTACGGCTCTATCTACCGGCGGGTTCTCGCCGCACGATGCCAGTATTGAATACTATCGTTTGCAGGGATACTCCAATTATGTTTGGATGGAATACGTCATCATTTTGGGAATGTTGCTGGGAGGTACCAGCTTTGTAATTCACTACCGGGTGCTCAAGGGAAGTTGGCGAGCCCTATTCGATAACATTGAGGCAAGATACTGGTGGAGCTTGATCGGTATTTTCTTGGTATTGATTATAATTGAAAGGATAGTGCGAATCGAACCTCTCTCGGCAAGCCTCGTTGATTACCCTGGTTTTTTTCACAGAATGGAAGAAGACATCAGGATCGTGCTGTTTCAGGTAGTTTCCATTCTCACCACTACCGGCTTCGGCACCAGGGATATCAACACCCCATATTTTGGAGAAGCTGCTCGACAGTTTTTCCTGGTTATGATGGTCATCGGCGGTTGCGTGGGTTCAACCGGCGGGGGAATCAAGGTTCTCCGTATTGCCATAATGGGGAAATTGATTCGGCGAGAGCTCTACCGGTTACGGGTACCTCCACGGGCCATCAATTCCGTTGTCATTGATGGCGAGCTTATTCAGCTCGACGAAATTCAGCGGGTCGGTGGGCTGTTTTTTATGTGGATGGTACTGCTTATTTTTGGCGGGGGGGTAACAGAGTATCTGTCGCACCATAATGGTTACGTGGCCCTGTCTGGGATGTTTAGCGCCCTGGGCAATATTGGCCCTTGTTATATACCGGTGGCAGAAATGGGTCAGCTCCATCCCATAATCAAAATGGTTTACATACTGGGAATGCTGGCGGGGCGGTTGGAGATTCTACCCGTTCTTTTGCTTTTCAGCCTGAAAGCGTGGAGATCATGAAAACCAACTGGGCACTACACACTAAGCACTAGGCACCAGGGATGAAAATGGGGAATATGGTGCTTACTGCCTAGTCCCTAGTGCCTAGTAGACAAGGTGTGATAACACTTCATTGAAGGAGTGAAAGATGCGTATCGTCGTGGCTGGTGCAGGAGTGACAGGATATCAGCTGATAAGGATGCTTGTGGCCAACAAACACGATGTTGTTGTCATCGACGTAGACCATGAGGTTTGCGAAGAAGTTTATACGGAAACGGGAGCCATGACCATCCATGGAAGTGCGACCGATATCAGAGTACTGGAAAAGGCAGGCACAAAAAAATCGGATGTAATTCTTTGCCTGGTGAGAAGTGATGCCGACAATATTGCCATAGCTATAATGGCCAAGAGTCTGGGCGTTAAGAACATTATTGGCCTTCTGAGAAAGCCAGATTACGAACCCGCCTACCGGTCGGCTGGAGTCACCACTCTCATTAGCATAACTGACCTGTTGCTCCATCAACTAATGATGGAAATAGAACAGCCCAAGGTTAAGACGATTATGCCCTTGGGGGCCGGTAAAGCAGAAATCTATGCTGTGGAGATACCACCAGGCGCGAGAAGCATAGGTATGACCGTCCGAGAGATAACCCAACAGAAGAAATTCCCAAAAGAATGTGTGTTCGTGGGGATCTACCATAAAGAGAGTGATAGCTTTTGCATTCCCAGAGGCGACCATGACCTCAAGGAATGGGATACGGTATTTCTAGTGTCAAACAGTTTGTACATCAAGCCTGCAACAGATTTTTTGACCAAAGCCTGATTTACCTAGCCCGCATCTGCTGAACCTCTGCGCCATCAGCGGATAAATGGCTCTTACCGTTTACCATTCATCATAACTGCCAGCTGCTCACTAGTTTCAGCGTACCTCAGCCTCCTTCGCTGATATATCACTATTATTCTTGACAATTCACTCGAAGCTGTCCGTTGTTGGCCGCCGGCCTGTCCTGAGCGGAGTCGAAGGGCTGCTCGCTGGATTGGCATTGGCTTTGCATTGCTAACTAAATTGCACTAACGTGAATATTTCACTAATTGCCGTCGCAGCAAGCGATCACTCCATCTTCAGGCTAAGGGTTGATAGGTTGTGGAACACTGCAGACGAGAGTACTCAAGAATTGATGTGTCTTGGCCTGTCAGTATCTTTACTTCTGCGGGATTAATAGATGGGCACATCAAAAACATCAGCATTGGGGGGGCTCTGATTAACTGTAAGAGTCTGCCCGACCTAGATGAAACGTTTAATTTGACCATTGAGATCCCCCATTATTTCTTCCCTGTGGCGGCAAAAGTAAAGAAAGTCAGGCTGAATATTTATGACAGTGAAGATAGCAATGAATCGCCCTCCTATGATCTGGCAGTCCGTTTTATGGATATGTCTGAAGATGACAGTAAAGTTTTCCACGAGGCTATTGACCGTGCCTTCAGAACAGAACGCCCAACTCCCACCGATAAAAAGGAAGGTACAAAGAAATCCAATAGAATCGACAACAGCCTGCTCATGACTGTGGAGAAACTTTCCATGGACAGCGGACGTTCATTTAAAGAATTGCTAGAAGAAGCCCTCAAAGATCTCATTCAAAAGTACGAAAAAGCAGGCTCCCTTAAAGACCAATCCTTGCAGCTTTAGGCAGAGTAGCTTGCCCTTTCCATACCACCTAGTCACCACAGCCATTGATTAAATCCCTAAGGAAAGAAATGGGAAATTTCTGACTTTAATTCATAGTGACAGAGTGGTATATTGGGGCTAATAATGATATCTTTACTCTGCTTTACACTTGCCACGAGAATATTCAAATCCCCGCAACTTCGACATCGAGCCCGCTGGGAAACCTTGGAAAAACATTGAAGAAGGTCAGGTATAGAGGAAGAAATATGCTGCCGTTACAGTCGCTGAGTACGGGAAAAGTGAGAATGAATCTTATTCATTTCTTCTGAATTTTCTGGGCAAGACATTCTCAATTTGGTAATGTGACCATTACTCTTTAGTCACAGCTAACAATGCTCGAAGAGGCGAGGGAGACGTTCTGCAGGGATAAGATTCAACACACAGGAGAATCATCAATGAAGGATTCTATCCATTCATTTCACATACCGGTTATGGGAACAGGTTTCACCATTGACACCCCGCTGCGGGTGGCAAAGTACGGTATCTCTTCGGTGATACCCTTGGTGGACGACGTTCTTGTTGAGCAGGTGAGAAAGTACCATTGTGAGAAGCATGGCGAACCGTACGAGGAAATCAGCAACAGCAACCAGGATGCTCGCGCCCTTAGGATCGCGGCCTACTTGAGTCTGGTGGACCGTCTAGTCAAACAGCAGGTCGTGGCCTTGCAAGCCTCGCCCTTTGAGGAAGGCAGCGACATAACGCGCTATTTCGAAATGCTGCCGGAAACCCCGCTCAAGCAAGCCTATGACGAAATGCTCGCAACCACCGACGAGGCTGCAAAGGCCCGGATGCAGGCAGACCTTCGCCGGCAAGCAGTCCCAGGCAGCAGCGACGTCAACATCATGACCAAGCTGGACCGCGACATCTACTTGGATGGCAATAAGCTCCCTGCCGAGTTCTCTGATGCCATGGCGGCCCTCCGCGGCTTTGCTAACAGCACCCTGAACTCGTCAGTCATTTTTTCGGCAGGAATAAATCAAAGGCTTTATACTTACGCGGCCACTTTCGACGACTTTTTCCCTGACAAAAACGGCGAACTCAAAAAAAAGATAATCTTGAAGGTAAGCGATTACCGTTCTGCCTCGGTGCAGGGCAGATTCCTCGCCAAGCGTGGGCTATGGGTGTCCGAGTATCGCATAGAATCCGGCCTCAACTGCGGTGGGCACGCCTTTGCCACTGACGGCTATTTGTTGGGGCCGGTCCTGGAGGAGTTCAAGGAAAAAAAACAGGAACTCATAGAAACTCTTCATGCATCCTACACCAAAGCCCTGGCAGACCGCGGCTGGTCGGTGAACGATGAGCCCCACGAAGTGCTTATAACCGTGCAAGGCGGCATTGGAACAGCAGTTGAGAATGAGTTTTTGCTGCGATATTACCTGGTCGATAGAACCGGCTGGGGAACACCTTTCCTGCTCGTCCCTGAAGTGGCGAATGTCGACAACGGTCATCTGGAGAAACTTCTTGCCGCCACGGATGGAGATGTTTACTTGAGCGACAGCTCACCTTTAGGGGTTCCTTTCTGGAACCTGCGCACTTCTGCAAGTGAAGAAACCCGTCGCCAGTATATCCGTGAAGGCAAGCCTGGCAGCCCCTGTGTGAAAGGGGCCGCGAGGTTGAATACTGAATTTACCGACATCCCTATCTGTCCGGCCTCGCGCGCCTACATCAAGCGTAAGCTCCAGCACCTCCCGGAGGAAGGGCTCTCAGCAGAACAGCTTGCCGCAGTTAAA
The DNA here is from genome assembly GCA_963712115.1 of uncultured delta proteobacterium. Taxonomy (GTDB): domain Bacteria; phylum Desulfobacterota; class Syntrophobacteria; order BM002; family BM002; genus BM002. The sequence goes on from CAVQGX010000067.1 coordinate 5,797, forward strand.
GAGAGCGTGCTCAGCAAATCCTGCATCTGCCATGATTTGGGCGGTGGTGCGGCTCTGAAGTACGGCATCGACCCGGCAGCCACCCCCTCTATCTGCTGCGGTCCCGGTATTCTGGATTTCAACAAGATCTCCACTTTGGAGGAGATGGTGGCGCACATCTACGGGCGGCTTTCCATCATTAGCAATAACGAGCGTCCGCACATGTTCATCAGGGAACTTGTGCTCTACATAGACCACCTCCGCAAAGAGACCAAAAATTTCAGCTTGAAACTCTCCTTCCGCACACCAGGGTATTTCCACAAGTTCAAGGAAAACCTTCTTGCCGGGATCGAATACTACCATGGGTTAGCCGGGCAGTTCATCGAGGACCAGAGAAAGCAGTTCCTGGCAGACCTAAAAGTCCTGCAAGATGAGATCGAGAACATTGCTCTCCCTGAAAAATGAAGACAAGATTGAAGATACTTGTGCAGGCTGCCGCTGTTTTTCTCGCCGGACTTTTGCTCTCCTGCACCCCGAGCAGGCACCACGATAGCCAGAGCGACTCTCAAATCCATCATCTGGTGGTTCTCCACACCAATGACACCCACGGACACCCGGTTAAGTTTTTCCAGTATCCTGCGCCAGATGTTGGCGGACTTCCTGCTCGGGCAACGGTTGTCAATAGGATTAGAGAACAGCACAGAAATGTTCTAGTTTTAGATGCAGGTGATTTGAACACTGGCAGGCTGGAGTCCAATCTTTTCAAGGCCAGACCAGACCTAGAGGGTTACAACTACATTGGCTACGATGCAATGGCGATAGGCAATCATGAATTTGATAATCCAATAGGGGTGCTGAGAGAACAAATGGAGCTGGCAACCTTTCCTTTTATCTCTGCCAATGTGAGGACTAAAGGGAGCGAGTACCTGGCTGAACCTTACATCATTAAAGAATTAGATGGCCTTAAAGTAGCCATCTTTGGTCTCACTACTAAAGAGACTGAAGTCATAGGAAACCCTGAAAACACTAGAGATCTGGTGTTTGAGGATGAGATTGAAATTGCAAACGCTCTGGTCCCGGAGTTGCGAAGGAAAGCGGACCTCGTAATCGCACTTGTGCACCTGGGTATATACGACTCCTCCAGCAAAGGCTCTAAGAGATTGGCTTATGAGGTAAGTGGTATCGATCTCATTGTTGACGGACACAGCCACACAAAACTTGACGCTCCCATAGTTGTTACGCATCCCTTAACGGGCCATAACACACCAATAGTCCAGGCATGGAAGTGGGGCCTGATTCTGGGCAAGGTCGATCTATTTGTTCAGAACAAGAGAGTCATTGATTACAGGTTTGAAGCAATTCCCATTAATCTTAAGGAGGTGGAGAAAAGACCGGATGGAGCCAAGGTGTATCATTTCATCGGCGAAGAGATCCCCGAGGATCCAAAACTCTTAGATCTGCTGGAGCCATACGTTGCCAAAGCGGAATCGGTCCTTTTCAAGGTTATAGGGCAGGCGGAGGCAACTTTTTTTTATGATGGTGTAAGAGAAGAGGAAAATCCCTTGGGCAACCTGGTTGCTGATTCTATGCTTTGGTACACTAAATATCTAGGGGCGGATTTTGCCCTGCAAAACGGCGGAGGTATACGGGCCGATCTTCCTGAAGGTCAGCTTACAGAGAGGATGATCTACGAGGCACTTCCCTTTGACAGTACGGTGGTTGTGTTGACCCTGGACGGTAAGAGTGTCCAATCTCTCTTTGAATACATGGCCAAGATCTCAAGCGGCCAAGGAGGATTTCCACAGGTGTCGGAAGGAGTGTCAATGACAATCGACATGAGCAAAAAGAAATGTACACAAGTTATGATAAACGGCAAACCCCTTGATAAGAGCAGAAACTATAAGATTGCCACCAACTCCTATTTGGCGGCTGGTGGAGATGGATACAGGATCTTTCTGAAGGCCATCGATGCTTATGATAGCTCGATGTTTCAAAGAGACGTCCTGATTGAATACATCGAATATCTGGGCGGCAGAATCAAGCCGCAAATCTTAGACAGGATACAAATTCTGGGCAAAGGAGGACAGGCCGAATTACTTCAAGAGGCCGCTTAGTACTTTCGACGTTTACAAAGTAGATATGGTCAAAAGATTGGGGCCAAATCTAATAAGGGAGAGAGCTAATGGTTATGCTCCAAAAAAACCTCAGAATATTCTCTCTGATTATACTTCTGGTTTTCTGGATAGCGTCGTGCGCTATAAATCCCGTGACCGGTCAACGAGAGCTGATGCTCCTCGACGAACAGGAAGAGATCGAGCTGGGCCGGCAGGTCAACATCCAGGTGGTGCAAGAGTTCGGGATCTACGACGATCCAGAGTTGAGCACCTATGTCAATGATTTCTGCCAGAAGTTGGCTAAGATCTCCCATCGACCCAATCTGCCCTATGATTGTAAGGTTATGGACTCACCTGTGGTTAACGCTTTTGCAGTGCCGGGCGGTTACATCTACTTCACCCGGGGGATTTTGGCTTACCTAAACAGCGAGGCGGAGATGATCGGCGTAATGGGGCACGAACTTGGACACGTTACGGCGAGACATTCCGCTCAGCAGTACAGCAGGGCCCAACTGGCCCAGGTGGGGCTGGGGGTAGGCATGATCTTTTTGGATTATCTCCCAGCTATTGCGGGAGAGGTGGCCCAACTTGGTGTGCAGATGCTGTTTTTAAAGTTCAGCCGGGATAATGAGCGGCAATCGGATGACTTGGGCGTGGAATATGCCAGCAGGCTTGGCTATGACGGAGAACAAATGGCGAACTTCTTTGACACCTTGGATCGGATGCGCCCGAGTTCAGAGGGAAGTCCATTACCTGACTGGTTTTCCACCCACCCGAACCCGGCGGAACGAAACCAGACGGTTAGCCTTAGGGCAAGAGAGTGGCAGGATAAGCTGAACCTCAGAAAACCCAAGATTAACCGCGACGAATACCTCAGGAGGATCGACGGCTTAGTCTTTGGAGAAAATCCCCGCCAGGGTTTCGTTGAAAACAACATCTTTTATCATCCTAATCTGCGTTTCGAGTTTCCTGTACCTCAGGGCTGGATATTGCAGAACACTCCCGCTTTCATTCGCCTGGTCAGTCCTAAAAAAGATGCAATGATTATTTTCACCATCTCCCCAGAGGGGCCCCCGAAGCAGGCAGCTCTGCAATTCGCCCAGAAAAATAAGGCTGAGGTGATTGAATCGAGTCCAACTGAGGTAAATGGTCTGCCCGCTCACCGGTTGATCTCAGAGGTAAGATCGTCGCAAGGAGTTTTGACCATAAAGTCTTACTTTATTGAGAAGGAAGGTAAGGTCTATATGTTCCATGGTCTCACCTCTCCGGTCCGCTTCGATCAATACTCTCCCACTTTTGGCATTACCATGGAGAAGTTTAGAGAGCTCACCGACCCGAAAAAACTTGGAGTCAAACCCCACCAAGTTCGAATGCGCTCTGTTCCTCAAGGAGGGTCAGTGCGAGGAGTCCTTCTTGCACTCGGGGTACCCGAGGATGATCTGGAAAAAACGGCCTTGCTCAACGGCAAAACCTTAAATGACAGTGTTGCCGCAGGCACCATGATGAAAGTCATAGGGAAGTGAAAAACCAGGCCCTCAGAGGACCTAGCTCTGGGTTTCCCCAAGGGTCGGTTCAGATGCCAAGGTCAAAATTGTATCGGTGCAATTTGAACAATAGGTAACCAGCCAACGTGTAAAAGGTCGTTGAACGGTATCACGGCCCTCGAGGACCTAGCTCTGGGTTGCCCCCAAGGGGACGGTTCAAGGCAAAGGGCATAAAGCGTAGCGTCAATTGGCCGATTAGTTAATTAGTCAAGTCGTTAAAGCCGTTGAAACCGTCACGGCACCTCATAGCGACAGATCTCCCGAATAACAAATACTATATAACGGATACTCGACACTTCGGGATCACCTGCCCCGTTTTTCACAGCCTGATTTCTACTTTTCCTTTCAAGTGGTTCTTTACCTCACCGATGGGAACTTCTTTTCGGTGAAAGATACCGGCGGCCAAGGCCGACTCGGCCTCTGTTCGGGTGAAGACCTCATGAAAGTGTTCCACCCGGCCGGCACCACTAGATGCGATGACCGGGATTGAAACAGCCTCGCTCACTGCGTTGATCAGTTCGAGGTCAAAGCCCAGATTAGTTCCGTCTCTGTCAATACAATTCAACAAGATTTCCCCTGCGCCAAGTTTTTCACATATTTGGGCAAGAGTAATTGCGTCCAAATCCCTGCCTTCCCGGCCACCTTTGATTGTGCACTGATACCAGCAATAACCTTCACCCCTTGGGCCAGGGATGGTCGTTTCGATCACCTGATGTTTGACCTCATCCGCTGATTTTACATAGACCCTTCTAGGGTCGATGGAGATAACAACCGCCTGGTTACCGTAAACGCGGGATATCTCTTCGATGGAACTCAGGCCCGTTTTCCGGCCGGTTCTCAGATATTCTTCCACAATCAGCACTGCATCGCTGCCAATGGAGACCTTGTCTGCGCCGGACCTGAAATACTCGGAAGCGACCTCGAGGGCCTTGTATTGTCGGCCGTTTTTGTCCCTGTAGTCCCTGATTCCCCCTCCGATGGTCAGGGGCACAAAGACATTCTGGGAAGTTTGACGCAGCACCACCAACATGGGCATATCTTCCAGAGGAAAATCTCGGAATCCGGTGATATTCAAGAAGGTAATCTCATCGGCCCCTTCTTGATAGTATCGCCTCGCCAGTTCAACCGGCATGCCAAAGTTCCTGACCACACCCTTTTCTCTGACGTCGTATTGATCGCCCTTGGTTACGACTAGATCCCCTTGGTCGTTTGTGCGAACGTCCAGGCAGGCTATTATCCGCTTTGCCAGTCTGGTTGTTTGTGACGGCCTGACAGGTATGCTCTTTACCTCGCTAGTTTTAAGGAAATTTTTCAGTATTCTGAGCCCGGAGCTACCGCTTTTCTCCGGGTGGAACTGGGTGGCGATGATATTGCCTATTTGAATTGAGCTAACGAACTCGTACCCATAGTCGGTGGTTGTAAGGACATGTCCGTCATCCTCAGGAACCACGTGGTATGAATGGACGAAGTAAAATTTCTCATCCCCGCCAAGCCCTGAGAAAATCCGAGAGGGCTTTTTGATATTTAGACCGTTCCAGCCAATGTGCGGAACCGACAGATCGATGTCGAACCTTTTCACCAACCCTGGAATGAAACCTAAACCCCTGACACCGGGGGCCTCCTCGCTGCCCTCGAATAGGGCCTGTAAACCAAGGCAGATTCCCAAAAACGGCCGACCAGAGTTGAGGTAATCTCTGAGGGGGTCGACATAGTTTTTTTCATTCAGGATGTTCATCATGCTGCCGAAGGCTCCGACTCCAGGGAAAACCAGCCTTTCGGCAGACAAGATATCTTCTGCCGTCTGCACAACCCTAACCTCTTCGCCCAAACTCTCGATGGCGTTGATGACACTCCTCACATTTCCAGCACCGTAATCCAGAAAAGCTATCATTTTCTATCCTGTATACCCCCTCCAGAGAAAGATCGAGCAATGGCGTTTCTTATAACACTATGGCAAGAAAGACAAGCCTCAGCCTTGCTCCATTATCTTGTCCAGTTCGTCTCGGCAGTTTTTGGCAAAGTCCTCGGGATAGTGGTTGTTGATCCAGCGCTGCTGGAATTCACTGAAGCCTCCGGGAGACTGGGGATGCCTGGGAAAAAAACAACAGATAAGGCGCTGGTCCTGATCCAAATTGTCCAACCTCTTTGATATTTCGAAGGCGTTGAACATTTCTACACCCAAATTCTCCAAGATTTTCATAGTGAGCAGGATGGCACGATCCAGGGAATATCGAACCCCTGTGTCAGCCTCCACAATGTTGCCGCACTCCCCTTTGGACATAATCTGGATTTCTCCTTGAGAGCGCTGGGCTTTGGGCACAAAGACGACAAGGTTTTCATCCTGGTAAATGGTGAGATCACTAGCTTTGTCTATCCTGCCGTCCAACCTCTTGTTACTCTGGATCGCCTGAAGGTATGTTTCAAAAAACCCCTGACCTGTCTTCTCTTGGTATGTTTTGCTGAATTGAGCTATCCTGTCACCCTGGGCATAGGTTTCCACAGAGGAAAAACTTGTTTCGTTTTCACCGCCGACATACACAGGCATGTCAGTCCGCACAAGGGCAAACTGCTGGTGTATCTGCTGATGTGAACCACCTAGTTTATAACCCGAAACAGAGAGATCAAAACCGTAATTTTGTCCCCAAATAACTGCGTTGAAAGGCAAAGTGCCTCCTGATTTATTGCGCTCTTTTATTTCATTGAAAATTGACATGCGTAAGTTTTCCAAATCATTTTTCCCCAACCGCACCCTTCCGGTGGGTACTGGCAATCCGAGTTCAGCTGCCAGCTGAACGTATATTCTCTGGTAATAAAGGAAACGAAGACCAGAAAGATCATTCGGGGTGAGTGAACTGATCGTGTAGCGAACAGTATCATGAGCTATATTCGCCGCGTAATGACCCCAGGGAATATAACTGTTTTCACGGAGGTATTCCCACATGTGTGTGTCACCCTCCGTATATTCCCCAACAATGGGGCTTTTCCCTTGCACCCCAGGAATCAAGACCATGTGCCTTTTGTAAGCGTCAGGTAGAAAAGGATTATTAGACACCAACTGGAACAAATGGTGGTCTAAAATGGCTGGACATAACTGGCCTGCGTCATCCTGTTGGTAGAGCCTGCCGGAAACAATATTAGTGCTCTGGTCATAGACAAACTCGCATGATCGCTCAGCCAGAGAAGCCAGGATTTCCGGATCAGTGGAGGAGGAGGCAAGAGACAATAGCGCTGCTCGCGAATGATTTTGAATGGTAGGGTTTGCCCGCCCTTCATCGGGTCTTTCGGAGAGTTCACGGAAGGGGTTACAGCCGCCTACGGTTTGGTCGGCCTTTGATTTGAGAATAAAGGTGGCTCCCATAAAGGGAAAAGCATTGGGAATCTCGAAAACCCATGCTCCGGCGGGAACTTGTACATCCTTTTCAGGGAAGTTCGCCGCATTATCGACTACTTCCTGATTCAAGGTTCGTCCTAAGTGTACAATGTAGTCATTTTCCCGCAAATTGGTGGCTTTGAATCTAGGTTTTTGGATTCCGTAGACAAATTCACCTGATGGGGCGACACAGGTGCCGGGAAAGAGGTCCTTCATTGCCCTTCCTTTCTAAGCTTGATTTTATTTATAAGCGATGAGATACCAGTCAATGATAGGTATGTCAATTTGATTGAAAAGCAGAATGGCAGACTATGGTTTGCCTTTTACACTCACTCTACCTTACACCTATCATTGACCAAATTTGGCGTTTTGGGACCATATTTGCCCATCACCGTTAATCTGTTCGATACCACTCCATCAATATAACTTGCGGTAATTAATATAATTTTAGACATTTTTACGTTTTGGCATCAATTGTGCTCAATTGGAAGAACAAGAGCAGAAAATGGAGGCTCTCAAGAAAATCTCCAATCGTTAGGGGAGGAAATAAAAATGCTACCAGAAACAAAATCAACAAGCAGAGCACAGGTTAAATGGCCTGTTACCATGAATACTGATGAGGGACCTGCGGATGGGGTCATAACAAATATTAACAACAATGGAGCCTTTATTCGTTGCCGCAAACCGTTACGGCTGACTGAAACCTGTAAACTCACTATCGAATCTTCCGAGCGCCAGATCCAGGATGTGGTTGTAGAGGTAGTGTGGACTAACATTTATGGGCCGGACGACGACCTTACCCCCCGCGGTATGGGAGTCCGCTTTACAGGCTTGCCAGAGGCGGAGCAGAAATTTCTCCGAGGACTTATCAGGATGATCAAAGAGGAGAGGAGCGTTGAAAAGGTATCGAAGGATCCAGAAATAGACCTTGATCAGACTGTTGAGATGTTACATTAAGTTCATTTACTTCTTTAGATAAAAAAAGGACAGCGGAGTTTTCAGCTCCCCTGTCCTTTTTTCTTTTCAACTAAATCCCAAGTAAATGCAGTTACTAAGGTGCTCTGGCATGCTTCCTGCAAATATAGTTCAAGGACGGGAATCACACCCTATTCAAACCAGTCGCGCATTTACCTGGCCCTGTCTCGATTGATCAGGGCTGAGGTAGATTGCCAGGAGAAACTGCTCATGGGTGCTATGAAAGACAGACGTTCACACCTAAGGACTGCTGTAGATTGGCCTGCCATGGTCATAACCCCTGGAGCGTGCATAGGAGGTGAAATAAAAAATCTAAGTCCATCAGGTGCCTTTTTTCACTGCTTTACTGAACCCGAGCGGGGCCAACCTCTGCGCTTGGTCTTTAGGGATCCAATTCGCAAGAAACTTATAGTGCTGACAGCAGAAATGGCATGGTCAAACATCGCAAATTCCGACGACATAAGTTCTTGTGGAATAGGAATTGAATTCAGCAATACCTTAAGTTATGAGCAGTTGTTTCTCGACACTTGGACCTCGGAACATCTCCAAGCTACAGCCTAAAAATTACATAACACTCTAATGTTTCAACAAAGAGTTGAAGTGAAATGGTGCTCTCAGTGGGAACCTCTCTGTCTCGAGGATTTGAAAATGACGCGAGGAGTTGAAAGGCGGTTGCAACCGCGAGTCGAGATTAGATGGCCTGTTACGGTCTTAACCACCCAAACGACAATTGAAGGTGAGATCCACAACGTAAGTCCCTCCGGAGCTTTCATCTCTTGTAAGGCTGTTCCTCCACTGGAGGGTAGTTTTTTTATAATAATTAAACCTCCCGAGCGGCAAACAATCAGTGTTGCAGGCAAGGCGGTGTGGTCGACTACCCTAGAGACCGAAGAAAGCAACTCAATTCTTGGAGTGGGTGTCCAATTCACAAATATCACTCCAGGAGATCTCAGATTCTTGAACCAATTTGTTAAGAGCTACAAAAATGAAAAGAGGCCGCTAGATAAAATTACCTGAAGTATGCCTTCGATCTTTAATCCTACCCTTTTTCCCCTTAAATAATCTAATACTCTGGAGCCGGATATTTCATTACAGGTCCTGAAATCTGCTTCTTCCCCGCATAGCCGGATGTTCCACGGGCCAGGTTAAAGTTAAATCGCTTTGTTGATAAAGATGCGAGCTGTTTTCGAGTACTGGAGTATTTTGATGCTTGAGTAGCTAAAGATTCCAAATAAATCACAATGACCAACATTTAAAATCCCAAACTTTTGCATATTTATAAAATTATTCGAAATTTGTTTTGGTCATTGAAAATTGGAATTTAGGATTTGTTTGTAATTTGGTGCTTGGGATTTGGGATTTCATTACTCCATCACTCCGTTGACTCCGGAATGCTCGCGCATCAAGGAAAGACGTTATGAGCACCCATCCCTATGGGTGGAGGTCAAAGATTGTCAATCACCGTTAATTTTTGTAAGGTTTGTGATATGTGTAAAAGGGAATCTTTCATTTTTCGCCCTGCCAAGGAAAAAGATCTAGAATTCATCAGCAAGCTGTCGGCTGAGGCGTTCTCAAAATACGGGCATTATGACGAAATCGTCCCTGCTTGGTTCGAGGAGCCGGCTGTGATTACGGAAGTCATTATGGAGAAAAGTGCTACCCTGGGTTTTGCCATGCTCGTATTGGAACGTAAAAAAGTATTTGGGTTCAGGGAAGCGCACCTCCTAGCCATCGGCATCTTATTGGAGCATCAGAGAAGAGGTGTTGGTACCGCTTTGTTAGAGCATATGGAGGAAATAGCGCGGAAATACAACGCCGTCGAGATTAATCTCTGGACTGCAGTTGATAATGAACCGGCTTATTCCTTCTTTCAAAAGGCGGGCTTCAAAATCAAAAGGTTTGAAAATTATTATTATCCTAAAGGTCAAGCGGCGCTATCCATGAGCAAAAGGCTTGACTACACATGATGGGGCCTGGCCATTAGATATTACAAAAGCGATTCTACTTGTGCTGCCATTGGGAGGAGGCCGAAGATTCCCCCTGTATGGATAAATACGATTCTATCACCAAACACTTCCGGGTTCCGCTTCAGTTCCTGGGTCATTCCGTAAAAAGCTTTGCCAGTGTAGACCGGATCAAGAATTATACCTTCAGTGCGTGCCACTTCCACAAGAAGAGATAGCACCTGAAAACTTGCTTTGCCGTATCCCTCTCCCACATAGCCGTCGACTATGTGGATATCTTCTTGGGCGGAAAATGGGATTTCCAGTTTGTAGTTCGTTATGGCGGCATTGCAGATTTCACCTACCACGTCCATGAAATAATTCCTATCGTTGCAAACATTAATTCCTACGACCTGAGCTTCTAGTCCAACCAACCGTACTCCTAAAACAAGCCCGGCGGTAGTACCCCCGGAACCTGTAGCATGAATGATGGTCGTAGACCTGTCATTGTTGCCCAGGAGATCCTCTAGATCTTTAGCCAGCTCCTCCACCGCACGGACATAACCCCAGGCGCCCAGTACGTTGGAGCCCCCTTCGGGTATAACGTAAGGGGTTTTCCCCGACCTTCGAAGCGATTCCGCTTCACGCTCAAGCATTTCAGTGCGGCGGCCGTACTCCTCAAAGGTGAGCCAGACAATCTCTGCCCCAACCAGCCGGTCGAGTAATATATTTCCTTCGGCGGGCGGCGGATTCGCCGGATTACGGGTCCGGAGGAGTAACCGCGCCTCGAGTCCCAACTTAGCAGCGGCGATTGCCGTTGCCCTAGCGTGGTTCGACTGCGCAGCCCCACATGTCAATACTGTGTCGCTACCTTTCGCCAGAGCATCGGCAAGGAGGAATTCAAGCTTTCTCACTTTATTGCCCGTAAGTTCAGCGCCCGTGAGATCATCTCGTTTGACGTACACTTCGACGCCTAATCTGTCGCTCAATCTTGAGAGGGGCTCGAGGGGCGTAGGAGTCCGGGCCAAATCTAAACGGGCGGGGTAGGGGATTTTTCGCGTTTTTTTGTTCATTTCCTTCTCCTCAACTTAAAAGGACAAATCCCAATTCCCAAGCATCAAACTACAAATAAATTCCTAAATTCCAAATTCCAATAACCAAAACAGATTTGGAACGCCTTTATAAATATGAGTAAAAGTTTGGGATTTTAAATTTTGGTCATTGTGATTTATTTGTGATTTGTAATTTGAAATTTCCAATACCCGAGTACCCAAATAAAATTATATCTTAACCCCACGGGTGGTCTTTGTTAAAATGATGATTATCTAGACTGTTTATGCCAATCTAGATAAAGCGCTGGCAGAACTAGAGTAACATAATTCAGCAAGGTGGCACACACCAGGGCCGAAATTGGAAGAAGGAGAAGAGAGATGAACATGAAGCACTATGTCTTGGTCTTATTTTTGGCAGCAGTTTTATTTTCACTACCCTCTTGTGGTCATTACGTAAAATCTTATTCTAAGCCAGGTATCCACCTTCAAGGAAAAAGCCTGGGAATAATGCCTTTCTCCTGTAACATCCCCGAGGTCGGAAAGGTCGTCAGTGACACTATAGGAGCTGATCTTCTTGAATCGGGCTTCAAAATTGTGGATCGCACCCAGATTGGAAAAATCCTTCAGGAGGAAGGCATCAGTTACCTGGAGATTGATTTCCCCGATTACAGTAAGATCGGCAACTTAGCTGAGGTTAATTTTCTCCTGGTTGGAAGTGTTGCCTTCTCGAGCGCCACAGTGAGGTTGGTAGACACAGCCACTGGGGAAACACTGATAATTACAGTCTTCCGACCGAACCGGATCACTGACAGCGCTTCCGCCGTTGATATGGGGCAGTATCTAGGCAAATCGATAGGTAGAGAACTGACTAGGGCCGGAAAACTTTGATTTGATAAGAGG
>CAVQGX010000068.1:0-22668 GCA_963712115.1 uncultured delta proteobacterium
TCCCTTAATCTACACTTGGCTAGAATTTTATCTGGCACAATATGTTGAGGGTTGTCAAAGCAGGGGCGCTGGAGGAGATGGAGCTTTTGTCTCCAACACGGCGGAGATACATCGTCTTATCACGATGTAATGAAGATAGGTTGAATCCTCAGACCGATTGATCTAAGAAGGCCTTCCACTCACTGTTGTTCACCCCATCCCACTCTCAAAGCCAAGACCACTGCCAATAAATATGCCATAACCGCCAGAGTCAGGACCAGTCGGAAGCCCAGAGACATTGCCAGCAGTACAGTGAGCGGGGCGGCGGCTACAGAGGCAAAGCCGTTTATGCCCCAGGCCCAGGGAAGCAGTCCTGGTGACCACTTTTTCAGAAGCAGCATGCCGGCCGGAAACGGCCAGCCCATTAGAAAAGCCAGCGGTGCCAGAAGAGAGAGGGTAAAAAGAAATCTACCCGCGGTGTTCCAGGTGGAGACTATACCAAGAAGAGCATGGCTCAGCCAAAGGACCAAAGGGGCAACCAGGGCAATACCGACTCCTGCAACGATGATCGCCTGGAGCGGCGAACGGGTCCATTGCTGGCTGCAAAGGCTGCCGCAGCCTGAGAAAAAGAGAAAGCCGCTCAGCACTGCTGCCGCTGCAAGTAGCGGATCGCCCATAAGTAAGGTAAAGCGTTGCATAAGGCTCATTTCCAGGGCCAGGAAACCAAAGCCAAGGAGGAGGAAGTAAAACAAAGCAAGACTAAAGGGTGTGGTCTTCTGTCGGGCCCAAATAAAAAGTGGCAAAAGGAGCAGGAGTATGGCGGCAGCCACTATCTGCACCAAAGAAATAACCAGTACCACGTAACCCAGTTCGAGACGCTGAAACCATAAATTACCGTAACTCTGAATGAACTTGGGCAGGGAGCGCCAACGAAAGAAGTCAAAGAAATAAGGACGGTCATCGGTGGCAGGTTTTACATTATAGGCCCAATCCTTGAAGAACTCTTCCCTATCTGCCGAGAAGATTTTGTCTGCTGCGAGCTGAAAGAAGGATGCTTTACTACCTGGAGGGGTCAAAAGCTGATTAAAGGGTTTTCTGCTGCTGGGGTCAAACCCGGCAAGAGTGTCAATGTCCAACCAGAGCTCGTCGCTGATTTCTACCAACGCTTGAACCTGCGTGGGCTGAAAAGGCTGGCGCGACGCTAGGGTGCAGACTGCCAGATGGTTGCGCAATTGGGCGAGGGAGTCCGGTGGCTGACGAATTCCAACTTTTTCCATGGCCTCCGCCAAGGTGGCGAGAATCTTGATATTGTCCCTCGGCGGAGACTGAAGCCCCCTGGTAATGGTTAGAAGGCCAAGGGGGGTCAGGTGTTCCAGGCAGCGGGCCATGCCTTCAACGGTTAACAGATAGTTTTCGTGGAGCGAAAGCAGGCCGCTTATCCCGGCGGCCATAGACTCAGCACTGGCCAGCTGAATGATGTCGAAATGTTCATTGGAGTACTCGAGATAATGCCGGGGTGAGGCTAGGTGAATTTCCAGGTCACTGCCTTTTAAACTCTGCCCGCCAAGGTTTACCAGAGGACCTTTGAAAAGATCAAGTATTTGAGGGTTTTCCAGAACCATGGTAATTTGGCTCGCGCCATAGCGCCTGGCCAGCCAAATATTCACACCGCTGGTCTCACCCAAGAGCAAGACCTTGGCGCCAGGGAGAAGCCTATATGCGACTGACATTGGGGTGTGGTCCAAAATAGCGGCTCCGGTTTGATCTTTAATACGGAAAATGGGGCCGGCAGTGTCGCCGTCCACCAACAAGAGAGCCTGAGTGGGGGGAAGAGTCGTGGCTGTAAGGCCGGCAAAAAGAGTATAGTGCAGGCGAGGAGAACTAAATACGTCAAGTCTCCCTCTTGGGCTGTGACGAGTGACCAGATGTTGCGCGTCGCCCTGCTGCTCCCAGCGTTGAAGCTCTGCCAGCATCTTATGCGGGTCTATTCGCATGGGCATTGATAAGGTAGTGAGATCGAGAACTAGGAATAGACCGACAAGCAAAGGGATGACTACTTGTCGCCATAGGTTTTTGTCTTCTGCCTCCGTCCTCCAGAGGAAGACCGAGGCCCAGATCAGAAGTCCAGCCGCCTGAATGATTCGTGCCGGTGGCAACCACATCATTAACCCTAAGGCGATGACAGGTCCTACACCGCTGCCTAGTAGGTTGGCCCCGTAGACCAGGTGAATCGAGGAAGAAAAACGAATAAGGGCCAGACCTATGAGGACACCGGCAAAGAGGAAGGGCAGAAAAATCAGGGCCTGGTAACAAAGGAGATAGAAAAGTTGCTCTCCACTGAACATGACGTACTGCATGTTGAGAGGAAGGACTTCGGCCAGACGGAAACAGAGGGTAACACTGCTAGCCAGTCCAAGAGTAAGGCCACGGCACCACGGAAGAAAACGGGGGAGCAGACGAGAGGAGAATAGACCCAACCAGGTTCCGCTGGCTCCAAAACCGAGAAGAGCCAAGCCCACCACAAGGTAAGCAAAGTGATGCCAGCGGGAGATGGCAAGGGTTCTCATAAGGGCCACTTGCAGGCCCAACACCGAAGCAGAAATGACCGCCACAGCTAGCAGTTCCCGCATTTTTGGCTTGTCAGTCGACGAAAAGTGACTCATGGAGCTCCCTTATCTGGGAGAAAGAATATCCACGAAGGGCCCAAAGGATTCAGTGATGTGGGATGTGTGATATGGGATATGGGATGTGAGAAGAGACAAGAGTGTATTTCCGCACATCTCAAATCTCACATCGCACATCTGTTATCTCTCTGTGATCTCTGCGTACTCTGTGGTTAATCCCCCGGCCGTCATCGCTGTTCCCGAATGGCGCCGGTCATTGGGACGAAGCGGACCGGAAGTAGTTCGTTGGTGAGAACTCTTCCCTCCTTGTCTTTGGTCACCACCATCAGCCGCTGGACCTCATAGACACCTCCAACTGGGATCACCATGCGGCCTCCTTGTCGAAGTTGGGCAATCAAAGGGGGCGGAATGTGTCCGGCAGCACAGGTAACAATGATCCCATCGAAAGGACCCTCTTCAGGCCAGCCGAAATAGCCGTCACCTATTCTCACCTTTACCGTCTGGTAGCCCAGCTCTTGCAGCCTTTCTCTGGCTTCGTTAGCCAAAGGGGTGATGATTTCCATGGTTAAAACCTGGGGGGTAATCTCAGAGAGCACTGCCGCCTGGTAGCCACTACCCGTACCTATCTCTAACACCTTCGAATTTGGTTTCAGTTGGAGAGCTTCGGTCATAAGGGCGACAATGTAAGGCTGAGAGATGGTCTGGCCGTGGCCTATGGGAAGAGGGTGATCCTCATGGGCCATAAGCTTTAATGACCAGGGGACGAAGAGGTGACGGGGCACCTGGCGCATGGCCTCCAAGACCTCGCTGTCACGGATTGAGGGGCTCCGCTGAACCATCTGGGTCTGGACCATGTGGGCCCGTTCTTCCCCAAACTCTGAAAAGCGAGGCCGTGTCCAGCTATTCTCGGCAGACCCTGAAGATTGAATTTTTTCATCGGCTTGACTGAACGCACGGGTCCGTGGTGAACAAATCAAGAGGAAGAAGCCCCCTAGGATCACAGTGACTGTGGTGAACCGGATCAACTTACTCAGCTTCATGGTACTAAAGTGGTTGTGGCAGGTTATTAAAGGTTATTTTCTCTTTGTATAAGGCAAGATAACAGAGGCTCTTCAAGCGGGTCAAGGAGATGTAGTTGGGGTGATGGCGTAATGGAGTAATGGAGTAATGAAAAATCAGAGAGTTGATAGACTTAAAAATTATCCCAATACTCCAACACTCCAGTACTCCAATACTCCAGACAAATAGCTCTGAGATTTGACTGATGCTCAGCGAGTGGTTAACTTAACTACTAATAAAGACTGAGGAGGTGAAGCGCATGGAAAGCGATTTTACTCGTTCTCCTTTGGCCCACGAGGAGGATTGTGACTGTTGTTGCGGCTGTGATAGCTTTGCTGAAAAAGAAGACTATCCCAAGGATGAGGAGGGAAATCCCATTTACCGGCCATTTTGAACGAGAATATACCTGACAACGCAAAAGGCCCGCTTAGGCGGGCCTTTTTTCCTCACTTCTCACCCCAAAAAGCAGCGGACCCGAGTAACCCCTGCTACCGCATGATGACTATCACAGCAGCGTGCGAGCTTCTCGGGTCCACTTCTTTAGACTAATGCATATGAGCTGTCTGAGTCAAGGAGAAAGTCTGCCTTGGCTCGAGCCTTGAAACCTGGCCTAAAATACTGTTCTTGCCAATTCCCACACTTTGGGCGATCGCCACAATCTGGATTTAAACAGTTCCCGGTGATGAATAAATTCTTTGGGCAATCGATCGAAAAACTTGTCAAAAAGCTCTTCATGTGATCTGGCCTCAATCACTGATTGCTCACGATCAACAGCCATGATTTCATAGAATATCTCTGGATTGTAATCCAACCCTTCCCAATGGATGTCTTCATGACGTGGCATATAGCCCAGGGGACTCTCTACCCCACGAGCACGACCATGAACCCGGTCCACAATCCACTTGAGAACCCGCATGTTCTCGCCAAACCCGGGCCAGAGAAATTTACCTTTTTCATCCTTCCGAAACCAATTGACTCGAAAAATCCGAGGGTGGTTGGACAGAAGTCGACCCATGTTCAGCCAGTGATTCCAGTAGGCTGCCATGTTGTAGCCACAAAACGGCAACATCGCCATGGGATCTCTCCTCATGGGTGGGAGAGCATCTTCAGCCGCTGCGGTTGCCTCGGATCCCATGGTAGCGGCCAGATAAACTCCATGTGCCCAATTAAAGGCTTGAAAGACGAGAGGAACATTTCTGCTCATTCGTCCACCGAAGATGAATGCACCAACCGGTACTCCGTCTGGGTCATCCCAGGCGGGATCGAAACTTGGGCACTGGGCAATTGGCGCTGTGAACCTGGCATTTGGATGAGCCGCCGGCCTGCCGCTATCCGGAGTCCAATCCTGTCCCGTCCAGTCAATCAGGTGGGCCGGAACCTCATCAGTCATGCCCTCCCACCACACATCACCTTCATCTGTGAGGGCCACGTTAGTGAAAATGCAATTTTCGGTCAGGGTCAACATGGCATTGGGGTTGGAGTTCATCGAAGTACCTGGGGCCACGCCAAAAAATCCGGCCTCAGGGTTGATGGCCCGCAAGGTCCCATCTGGCCCGGGTTTAATCCAGGCGATGTCGTCACCAACGGTGGTAATCTTCCAGCCTTCGAATCCTTTCGGTGGAACCAGCATGGCGAAGTTAGTTTTGCCGCAGGCGCTGGGGAAAGCCCCGGTCACATAGGTTTTTTCCCCCTCGGGGCTTTCCACTCCCACAATCAACATGTGTTCAGCCAACCATCCTTCATCTCTGGCCATGACAGAAGCAATTCTGAGAGCGAAACATTTCTTGCCTAAAAGAGCATTGCCACCATAACCGCTACCAAAGGAGTAAATGGACCGCTCTTCAGGAAAGTGGCTGATGTAGGTGTTTTCCGGATTACATGGCCAGGGCACATCCTTTTGACCCGGTTCCAGAGGAGCGCCCACAGAATGCAGGCAGCGGACAAAGGCTCCTCGGTCTCCGAGAACCTTAAGCGCAGCATTTCCCATTCGCGTCATAATGCGCATATTAACCACCACGTAAGGGGAATCGGTGATCTCCACGCCGATATGGGCAATTGGTGAGCCCAGAGGCCCCATGCTAAAGGGAATGACATACATGGTGCGCCCGCGCATGCAGCCGTCAAAAAGAGAATGCAATTTTTCCTTCATTTCAGTTGGAGGCATCCAGTTATTCGTGGGGCCCGCGTCAGACTTATTGGTGGGGCATACGAAGGTGCGACTTTCCATTCTGGCCACATCTTTCGGGTCCGAACGGCAGAGAAAACTGTTGGGACGCTTTTCTTCATTGAGGCGAATAAACGTTCCGCTTTCAACCATTTGGTTACATAGCTCGTCGTATTCCTCCTGGGAACCGTCACAGATATAAACCTGATCCGGTTTACAAAGAGAAGCGATTGTTTGAATCCAGTTGAGGAGGTTCTCGTTGTAGGTTTTTGCCCCGTCGACTTGTATGTCGTTCATGTTATTCCTCCAATACCAAAGTCTCCTGATAATAACCGAGTCGTTAATAATAATTCACTTTGGCTTTAAAGGCCATGGCGATTTGCTAATGAGCTTTTTCTCTAGAAAAAAATTATTATTTGTGGGAGGCTCTTGGGCAGCAGGCAGCAGGCAGCAGGCAGCAGGCAGCAGGCAGCAGGCAGCAGGCAGCAGGCAGCAGGCAGCAGGCAGCATGGCATCCATGTGAGACGGCGAAACGGCGAGAGGGGGACTAGGGGTCAGATGTCAGAAGTCAGACGACAGAGGACAGATGGTTCAAAGTACTGAATACCCGCCCGCCTCGCCTGAGCGGCTCGCGATGGCGGGCAGGTCGAACAGCAGAACAAGGAACCGCAGAATGATGAAGTGATCACTTCGATATTCGAAGTTCCTTGTTCGACATTCTGCGGTTCAAAGAGGGGGTAGCTCAGATGAAGTCAATTTTGATTGCTTTGCTTCTGGATTCTGACTCATGGCTCCTTACTCTATGCCCCATGCCCAGTGCTGAGTCGCGACTCTATTCTAACTAAAATCAACACCAAGTGGAGGATAGGGAGGTGGAGCTATACAAATCCATAAGAGAGAGGAGAAGTATCCGCAAGTTCAAAAAGAGTCCAGTGGCGAAAGATCTCCTGGAGAAGATCTTTGATATTGCCCTGTGGGCGCCTTCGGGGATGAACAGGCAGAACTGGAAATTCTTCGTTTTGGCGGGGGAGCGTAAAGAAGAGCTCGTATCCATTGCTGCCGTCAGTTTCGAATACCTGGAGCCACAGCTTCAGGAGCGTTTTGCTGACAAACCAAAAATCGTCGAGGCCACCCGCAGGTTCTTCAAGCGGTTGGGTGGAGCACCGGTGGTGGTCTGCGCCTACTTTGAACCGGCCAATATGGAGGATGTGACCAGTTTTCAGAATGTGGCTGCTGCCATCCAGAATTTGCTATTGGTGGCCAATGCAGAAGGATTGGGAAGTTGCTGGATGACGGGCCCGGTAACGGTGAGCGAGGAAATCAGCCGCTTCCTGGGCGTGAAGAATATGACCCTGGTGGCGGTAATACCCATGGGATATCCGGACGAAACCCCAAAGATACCACCCCGCCGAACGGATCGGGTGGTCTACCAGGGCTTCGAGTAGGCGGAAAGGCATCCTTATTTGCCATCCTACTCTACCTGCTGTGCCTCCAAGAAAAGACCTTTGGAGAGAGCAGCAAAGAATTGTTGGTAAGGTTCAGGATCTTCTACTGTTTGCAGATTATACTGTGCATTGCAACGTACAATCATTTGCAGGTCTCCCCTGGGCCTGACAGATACAGTTACCCGCAACACGTACCTTTTGAGTTTTGTAGCGGTCACAGTTCCGAGAGTCTCCTCGGCATCGTCAATGACGAACCCCAAATCCTGCAAGGTAGCTATGATGGTGCGCAGGAGAAACTGGCGATCATTAGTATCGTATACCCGGCTCTGTATGCTCCGGAGTTTTACCTGAGATTCCTGCGCCTGAAGAATGTCTTTTTGTTTCGCTGCACAAGAACAAATGCTCATCGCAACAATTAGACTGGATATGACAGCCACGTATCTAATCATAGCCATACCCCTATATTTCATGTGCTGTCAGAAAGATAGACTTGGAAAGTTTAGCGAAAAACTCCTGATAGATTTGAGGATCGTTAAGTTGCTCGCATTTCGACACCTGATTATGATTGTTCCAGACGACGTGCTGGAAAGTGACACGAACGGCGATCCTTTGGTCGTCGATGGGCTTTGTCGCTAATGATGCTTCCACTCTTTGTCTCTTATCCCAGGGGACCGGAGCGCCAAGGCACACTCCCAATACAATCGAGCCAGCAACCTGACCAGGGTTTGTGACATCCCTGTCCCGTGAACTCACTATGACGCCGCATGAAATTTCACTCTCTTCGATGGTGTAGCCCGAATCTTGGAGTACTGCCGCAGACGCGGTAAGTAACATCTTTTCATCATTTGTCTCAAATATCCGCGTTTGCAACTGTCTGTCTCTGAGAGAGTCGGGTGATAACGCCATCGCATCTCTCGGAATCTTGTGTACGCAAGCTACAAGAAAGAAGATTAACAAGGCCATAATGAGGCCAGTTGCAGCTGCCTTACGTGACATGGTCCTTCATGTCCTTTGCTAGAACCTGCTTGAATGGTATGCGAAGTCTCGTACCATCTTTTGTTCATCAAATTTGATCAAGACCGTGAGAGTCCTTTGTGTCTTGGATTCAGCACCGGCAGATTTGCCGTAACTACCGCCTGCTCCACCTCCCGCAAGAACATCACCTGATAAACCACCAACCAGAAGGCCAACAATTACTCCTCCCGAGCTTCTCGAGTAGGTGACGTCGGTAGATATCTTGTCGTAGATCCAGACCTCTCGACCTTCAGCATCCGTGGTAACTATGTTCGGTGATCCCAATACTTCCGCGACTTCAGCCCCTGGCATACCTTTTCGTATCTCCCTTTGCACCGTCCCCACTGTCATCTGACGTTCTTGGGCACCGTGGGTGTCTTGGTAATGTTGCTGCGCGGTCATACATCCGTTTAACCAGACACCTATCCAGATTACTGAAAGTATTTGCGCTATTCTTAAATTTTGCATTGCAGATCCTCTGCCATAAGGGTGGAAAGTGAAATTGCAAAAATAACCAGATTCTTTTTTCCACATCTTACGCAAAGGTCGTTCCAAATAAACCGCCAACCCGCCACTTATAAAATCACACGGTTTATCAGGGGCTGGATGCTGCTTGGTTTAGATCAATATGCTGAACAATGTTAAATGCTTATACGAGAGTACATAATAGGGAAGGTAGGCCCTATACCGTTTGAATATGCAGACTCAGCTAAAAGAGAGCGGTTCCAAAGGGTGCAATAAGCGTTTACACTTTCCCAATTCGAACGCAGAAAAATATTACATATCAGCAAGTTAGGGTTGAGCAAGGAATGTTTACAAAGAAAGAAAGGTTGCAACCTTGTCTCCCCGTAGGCACACTAGGTCAGGATTTTATTCTGAACAACATGTTGCAGAGGAAGGTGTAAAGACCTGCAGGTTAAGCGGGAATGGCCACCAGACGATTTCCTTCTAGTCTGTCGAGTCTGGCCAAAACGTTTTGATTTTCCAGGGGTGTGTCAGCTTGGACCAACACTGGCAGGTAATTGTCAGAAAAGCCGCAAGGCAAGCCGGTTGCTGCATCCCGCCGATTCTCCACCAGAACGGGCCGTACTTTTCCAAGAAATCGATTTAGGAAAGTCAAACGTTTGCTCTTGTCCAAGTCTCTCAGTAACCGGCAGCGCTGGCTGATCAAAGCCGGAGATATCTGTTCCCCCATGGCAGCCGCAGGGGTACCAGGGCGGGGTGAGAAGGGAAAGATATGTAAGTAGGCTACCGGCAGAGATTCGATCAAGCGATAGGTATTCTGGAACCGTTCATCGGTCTCACCGGGGAAACCCACCATTACATCGACTCCCACAGCCAGATCGGGAATGCGGTGAATGGCCTCTAGGACGATTTCGCTGCAGAAATGGGGGTGATAGTGGCGATTCATCCGGCCGAGTATGTTAGCATCACCACTCTGGAGGGGGATGTGCAAGTGGGGGCAGAGTTTGGGCTCGGAAGCTATGAGCTCCAATAAATCAGAAAAGATCTCTCCCGGTTCCAGAGAACTGAGCCGGAGGCGAGGGGGTGGGAAGTGTCCAAGAATGGACCGGAGGAGCCCAATTAGTTCCTGTTTTGGCTTTAAGTCAGAGCCCCACTGCCCCAAATGAATGCCGGTGAGGACAATCTCTTGATAACCGTGATTAAGAAACTTTTCCACCTGTTCGATAATGGGCAGCAGGGGTATACTTCGGCTACGACCGCGGGCATAGGGGACGATGCAATATGAACAGAAACTGTCGCAGCCGTCCTGGACTTTGAGAAAGGCCCGAGTTCTGTTGGAAAAGGCTGAGAAGACTAAAGGGGTTGGGTCGGGTGCATTGCGAGCATTTTTGAGGTGGATACAAGGAGAAGTATTTTCCTCTCCTCGAGAGATATAGTCCAAGAGTGCCAACTTTTCGTTGGTTCCAAGTATATGAGTAACCCCGGGGATAGTGGCGATTTCCTCCGCGGCAACCTGAGAATAACAGCCCATGACCACTATTCTTGCTGCACCGTTCAGACGGACGGCCCGTCTGATGAGCTGACGCGATTGCATGGCGGCCTTGCTGGTGACGGCACAAGTGTTGATGCAGTAAAGGTCGGCCTCTTCGCTAAAGGGGAGGATGTCGAAGTTACTCTGTAAAAGTTTCTCTTCGAGGTAGGCCGATTCGCACTGATTGACCTTGCAGCCTAAAGTTGCCAATGCTGCTTTACTCATGCAATCACCCGCTCAATGATGCCACCCCCCAAAACCTCCTCATCCCGATAAAAGACAGCGGACTGTCCGGGAGTTATGGCCTCTTGGGGTTCTAGAAAACTGACTATAGACTCCTCTTCTCCTGTCTCTACTATGGCCGGCGCTTGTTGATGACGAGAGCGCACCTGCACCAATGCCTCAAAGCTCGATGAGGGTGGAGACATGGCAATCCAGTTGACATTTCTCAGCAGTAGTTCTTTGCGGCGAAGATCACTCTTGCAACCAACCCTTACAATGTTTGAGTCAGGCTCCAAGCCAACTACATAATAAGGGGCGGAAGCGGGAATGCCAATTCCACGTCGTTGGCCGATGGTATAACGGTGTATTCCTTCATGTTTCCCTAGTTGACGGTCCTTAAGATCTAGGACGGGTCCAGGTCCGGGCAGATCTGGCCCTAGGTGCTGTTCAAGGAAGTCCCTGTAGTCTCTAGCTGAAATGAAGCAGATTTCCTGGCTTTCCGGTCGGTAATATCCACCCATGCCAGCTCCTGCGGCGAGTTGTTTTACTTCGCTTTTAAGATAATCCCCGAGGGGAAAAAAGGTCCGGGCCAATTGGACTTGATTGAGACCGTAGAGAAAGTAAGATTGGTCTTTAGCCCGGTCTCGCCCGCGGAAAAGTCGCAAACTCCCATTAGAGCTATCAGAAAGAATTCTCGCATAATGGCCGGTGGCAAGATTGTTGGCGCCCAGTTCCGCAGCTTTTTCTTGTAGCAGTGAAAACTTGATTCTTGGATTGCAGACCACGCAGGGGTTAGGGGTTTTACCTTTCCTGTATGCATCAACAAATGGTTCGATCACTTGCTTTTGGAAGGCACGCCGGAGATCCACCAGGTGGAGAGCAACACCAAGTCGGGCCGTGAGCTCCCTGATCTGCTTGCCGGGCTCCGGCGGATCTTCGGGGCGCAGTATCATGTGCAAGGCCAACACGGGGTGACCGTGCTGTTTGAGCAGCAAGGCGGTAACCAAGCTGTCCACGCCACCGCTGACTGCCACGGCCACGGTTTCTTTTGTTCTGGGTTTGTGAGGTCGCAAACTCCTCATAAAGCCTCGGCCCGATCGATGCTCACGATCATGGCCCTTACGGGACAGGTGTTTACGCATAGTTCACAACCGCTGCATTTCTCTGGGTCGAAGAGCACATACATGCTAGGCCGTTCGATGTGGAGTGCTCCTGTGGGACAAACAGCAGTGCAGGCGCCACACTCGAAACACTTGTCCATGTCTCGCTGAATGTCCTGCGCCACAGTGTCCACGATTACTCCCCTCCGCTCAAGGTAGCGGATACCACGGTTGTAATCTTTGCGGCTCTGTCCTTGAAGTTCCATAACCACCATACCTTCGCGTCGAGGGTAGACGGTGGCCTTAAGGATATTGAAGGTCAAGTCGTAGTCGCGCACCAAATTGGCGATGATGGGTTCATTTACTATGTCTTTGGGAAACCTCAGCACAAGCATTTTGGAATACATGATAATCCTTTCTAAACCTTGTCCATCCAGAAATATGGCTTCCGGAAGACCACTTTCAAAATAACAAAGTTCAGTCCTTGATCAGCATTTTTGGGTATAAAAGATATAATCCGCCTTGTCAATTTTTTCTAGAGAACCCGTCCATTGTTAGTTGTTAGTGGTGCCCGAGTTGTCCCTCCCCAAGAGAAGTGTGGCTCTGATGCTTATAGTATGATCAATAGGGAAAGATGCTCAGGAGTTTTTCGAGAAATGTTTTTATGACATAGGCCACGGGAAAGCTACTCCACAACGATCATATTCACGCCATTTATTGGCAGAGTTCCTGTTTAGGAAGCACCACATCTTCATGCAGGCCGTTTCGAGGCTGAGGTTCGTAAAGACAGGTTGCTCAGATGCTCGTTGTTTCGCAGCTTTCCCTTTTGGCCTTTGCTGATGTCTCTTCTAAGTGACTGCGGAAACACAGGTTAGAAGAATCACCCACTCATTTTGGGAAAACTCTTGAAAGATGCTTTGGTTGTACCGCTTGTCCATATCTAGTATGATTTAAACTTTGTTAAGGTTGAGGAAATAATACGGGGCAAAATTGGAGTGACCCATGACTAATTCGACACCATTTCAACGACGCTTGCACAAGGTGAAGCAATTGCTAACCGATAAGCCCTTTGATACCTTCCTGGTCTCGGAACCATGGAATCGGGCTTATCTAAGCGGTTTTTGGGCAGAGGACATGCAACTTACCGAGTCCTCGGGCTTTATTTTTGTCAGCGAAAAGGCTCAAGTGCTGGCCACGGATTTTCGCTATCAGGAGCAAGCCGAAAAAGAAGCCCCGGACTTTCACGTAGTGATCTACAGAGAGAATCTTGCCAGTATTCTGCCGGAGATCTTTGCCAGTCTGTCCACTAGAAATCTCGGGTTTGAAGACCACCATCTGACTTATGATCGGTTTGTAAAGATCAAGGAATCGATGCATGAATGGAGACCAAAAGGGGAATTGCTCCCTGCGGGCGAGCTGGTGGAGGAATTGCGCAGCATAAAAGAGGTGGAAGAAATTGAGGCAATCAGAGAGTCCCTGGCACTGACCGAGTCCGTGCTTGAGACCACTGTGGCCGAAGCAGCAGTGGGAAAAACAGAGAAAGAACTGGCCTGGCGTATAGAACTACTCATGCGAGAGGCGGGTGCGGAAGCGGTCTCTTTCCCCCCCATTGTTGCCTCCGGGCCCTTGGCGGCCAGGCCACACGCTGTGGTCAGCGATCGGCAGCTCCAGAAGTCAGAGACTATAATCATTGACTTGGGAGCCAGGTTGGAGCACTACTGCTCGGATATGACTAGGACACTTGTACTCGGAGAACCAGACGATAAGACACGTAGGATCTATTCCACTGTCCGGGAAGCTCAATTGCGCGCTATTGCGGCAGTGCGGTCCGGAATCTCGTCTTTTGAGGTAGATCGGGTGGCCCGCGATTATATCACCTCGGCAGGATATGGTGATCACTTTGGCCACGGCCTAGGCCATGGGGTTGGTCTCGCAGTGCACGAGAAGCCGGGTTTCGGCAAAAGCAGCTCAATGATACTCGAGGAGAACATGGTGGTTACCATTGAGCCGGGCATCTATCTTCCTGGCTGGGGTGGGGTACGGTTGGAAAACATGGTGCGAGTGACCGCGGATGGCTGTGAGGTGCTTAATAAAAACGAATTTTTCTATTCATTTTGAAAAGGGCACAGGGCTTAAGGCAAAAGGCGCAAGGCAAAGATAAAGCGATTCAATAGTGAGTTACCTTGCGCCCTGAGCCCTTGTGCCTTGAGCCGCTATGCCAATAGCAAATGAGCGATGACTAAAGAACTGGAGGATAGGGTAATGCAGCAGGAATATAGAGTTGAAACCGACTCGATGGGTGAAGTGCAGGTTCCGGCGTCAGCCTATTACGGCGCCCAGACCCAACGGGCGGTGCAAAACTTCCCCATCAGTGGTTTGAGGTTCCCCCGGGAATTTATTAGGTCGCTGGGTTTGGTTAAAGGAACAGCGGCTAAAGTTAATCTGGAGTTGGGCTTTATCTCCCGAGAGGTGGCCGAGGCAATCAGCCAGGCAGCAGGGGAGGTGGCAGAGGGGAAGCTCGATGATCAGTTCCCTGTTGATATCTTTCAGACCGGATCAGGGACCTCTACCAATATGAATGCAAACGAGGTCATTGCCAACCGTGCCATTGAACTCCTCGGAGGCGAAATAGGTAGCAAGTCGCCGGTGCACCCCAATGACCACGTAAATCGGGGGCAGTCCAGCAATGATGTCATCCCCACGGCTATTCATGTTTCTGTAGCGGAAAGTATCAATGGTGGGCTAATGGAAGCTCTCAAAAGGTGCGAGCATGAACTGGAAGCAAAAAGCAAGCAGTTCGACCTTATCGTCAAAATAGGACGCACCCATCTTCAGGATGCCACGCCCGTGCGTCTAGGACAGGAGTTCAGCGGTTACGCCCGGCAAATGGCTCTGGCTCGCGAGCGAATTGAACTGGCATTGGCAGGTCTTATGGAGCTGGCTCTTGGGGGGACAGCTACGGGGACCGGGCTGAATGCGCCAACCGGCTTTGCCTCCAAAGTAATTGGACTATTGGCAGAGGAAACGGGCCTTCCCTTTGTTGAGGCCAAAGATCATTTTGCCGCCCAGGGAGGTCAAGACGGACTGGTTGCAGCAAGTGCTGCCCTGAGAGGTCTTGCTGTTACCCTTACTAAGATTGGCAACGACATACGCTGGATGGCTTCTGGCCCAAGATGCGGGTTGGGGGAACTTGAACTGCCTCCGGTACAGCCGGGCTCCTCTATTATGCCGGGCAAGGTCAATCCAGTAATTATTGAATCTCTTCTCCAAGTGGCGGTGCAAGTCATGGCCAATGATTGGGCTGTGGCTATGGGTGGGCAGGCTGGGAACCTGGAACTCAACGTCATGCTGCCGGTGATGGCATACAACCTGTTGCAATCAGTGGGGTTGCTCAAGACCTCTATTGAGAACTTTACGGAGAAATGTCTGAAAGGGCTTGAGGTAAATGAACAGCGTTGCCAGGAATTGGTGGAACAAAGTTTGGCACTCTGTACACCACTGGCGGTTGAGATTGGCTATGACAAGGCAGCAGAGCTTGCCCACATGGCTTATGAAAGTGGAAAGACAGTGCGAGAAGTGGCACTGGAGTTGGATATCCTGCCTAAAGAAAAGCTCGCCAAGATACTAGATGCTAGAGAGATGACGCGACCGGGCATTCCCGGCCGCGGTGATAAAGTGGAGTAGGTACTAGGCATGGAGCATAGACATAGGGTAAGGAGCCAGAAGCCAGCTTGTAGCTGACAGCAGACAGCAGACAGCTCGCGGCGTGCAGCAATAATTCTGTAGAGAGGATATCTGTTTCCTGCCAGCTGCCAGTTGCAATCTGCTTGCTGTGGTCTGACTTCTGACCTCGGATCTCCGTCTCGCTCTTTCTCCCCGCCTGCCCGCCATCGGCTTCGCCCTCAAGCGAGGCGGGCGGGTCCCCGAATCGTATCGCTATGCCTGGTGCCCAGTCTGAGGTAAGCAGTGGTTTTGCACATTTCGCTACATCTGGTATAGTGCCTATATTACAAGAAGACCTGAGAGCCTAATGGCCAAGATCATTGATTTTGAAGACAGCCGTAAGGGTGACGACAATCTCATCTGTCGTAAACCCCTGGAGTTTAGGCGTGGAGATTGGCGCCAAGGTCACATACTGCAATGTCTAAAAAGCGAGGCGGAGAAATACCAAAACCACCGGCGCCAGGCAATCAGCACCGGCCATCGCCACATTAAGTTTGTACCTGAACACTTCAGTTTGGTGGGTGGCTGTGACTACACCGCCATGGGACTTTTTCGTTGGCGAGAGAATGAGGAGCTGGCAAGGGAGTTCTACCGGCTGGCGGGTCTTATGGAGTGTGTGGTTAACAGCACTTCTCCTTTATTGCGTACCGATCTCCTGCGGAGTCTCTATAAGACTATACTGCAATTGAGGAAGAGCCTCAATTTCTCCTGGAAAGGTGACTCAAGTCAGTTTCTCTTGCCCTTGCATCAGAACTTTTACCATCGTAGCGATTTTTTTGATCAGATACTCCATGCAAGTACTCTCAAGGCCTTGTATAAAACAGTAGACCGTGAAACTGGGGTGCAGTTTGACTTGCTAGCGGCTGAATATGTCTTTTATCTCCCCAAGAGGATGGTCGACGAACCCGCCTAGCCCATTACACAAGAAAGACAAGAGAAATGGATTGACAAAAAGCCACTTTTAGATAGAATTAACAGCAAGTTATCCAGGATGTTTCCTCTGAGAAACTATGATACTCACTTTGTGCATTTAGCGCCACAAGGAATTTTGAGGAGCTAGAGCATGCCTACATGGCCATATCGATACCAACTGAGTCTACAAGACCGATTGCGGCGCTCGGTCTACGAAGTGCTCAGAGACCAAATGGACGTGTACCTGATTCAGCACGCTCTGGTCGATTCATACTGGAAATTCTGCGAGGCCGGAGAAGCTTATCCTTTCGTGCCTAAGAGAGAGCTTAAACCCCGGGCCAGGGTTATGGAAAAAGAGCACGTGAACCACAACCACTTTCTGGTGATGTTCTGTGAAGGGACCATTCCGGGTCGTTACAAGAAATATATTCGTTTTTTCGATTCCAATAAGGTTACCAAGGAAGGAATCTTGGAGTTCCCTCAGGTTCGGTTGCACAAAAAATACACGAAAAACCTCAGATATTTCGAGAATCCCAGTTTTGAGAGTTTTGTACTGGGCCTCTTGCCGGTGGATTATGCCCTGCTCATTCAGAGGGATCCGTCCATCAAGACCCGAACCCGCTATGCCATGACCCATTTCCGCGTGAAGATAGACTGGCCCATTGACAACGCCACTGAAGAGATGGGGCAGCAACTTCGCTATATCGGCAAGGATCTATACGAGATGGGTGAGAAGTACGCCGAGAGCATGAATAACAAGCTTTTCGAAAACTATGCATTCCATTATGCCGTGGGTGGACGCCGCACCGCTGCGGTGGTTGCTGCCCAGTTTCTCAAGAAGATGGAATTCATCTCGACGGTTTACGTCGCCAGTTCAGAGTCACGCACTCTTACGCGCCTTAGCGAACGTGGTGTGAGTAGATTTGTGCTGATTAAGCTGCCCATGGAGGAGGTTTTGCGGCTGGCGGCGGAAAGTCACATGCAGTTTGACAATTTCGTGGAACGTTTCCTGATCAACCTTGAGGATGACTATGGGGTGGGCGTCTTCCAGGTGGTATATAGCAATACGATCCATTCAAAGCCACCCGAGGATGGCAAGTTGCGAGAGCTGAAGCCAGATTTTCAGTGGCTGACTGTGAGTGATCAGCTAATCGTTCCGCTACGTGGCATCACAGACATATATCCCATCCCTTACAGCACCATCTACACTCCTGAGATAGGTGATACCGAACACTCCTTGTAACCCCTATTTAAGTCAGCTTTCGCTGGCATTTCATCTCTCTAGTGAAGAGTATTGACTAATCCCCTACTTCTGTATTACCTATGAGTGCCTAATGCAAGGGCTGCCCCCTATTCCAAGAGACAGAAACTGATGGCGAATCCGATGAAAATCCGGCGGAGCCGGTTAATTACTCCAGTTAATCTACCGATCCTTAGCTTTGCTGGCCTGATCCTAATTGGTGCCCTCCTGTTAATGCTACCGGCCGCAGCCAACGGACCCCGACTCGGCTTTGTGGATGGGCTTTTTACTGCCACCTCGGCAACCTGTGTTACCGGCCTGGTTGTGGTTGATACCGGTAGCAAATTGAGCCTCTTTGGTCAGTGGGTGGTGTTGGTGCTCATCCAGTGCGGCGGCCTGGGCATAATGACCTTCTCCACCGTGCTTATACTGGTTGTGACCGGCAGGTTTTCCTTCATGCAGCGGAGCGTGGTTCAGGACTCCTTCACCCATGGCCCCGATACCGGACTCCCTTCCTTGGTCCGCCACGTGGTGCTGTTCACCCTGCTCCTGGAAGCTGCTGGCGCTGCCATACTCTTCCTTCGATTTTCTGAGATCTACCATCCGGCCAGGGCCCTTTACTTTGCCGTTTTCCATGCAATAAGCGCTTTCTGCAACGCCGGATTCTGCTTATATGCACAGAGCCTTATGGACTTCAGCGGGGATCCACTGGTAAGTCTGACCGTGGCTTTCTTGATCATTTTCGGCGGCATAGGGTTCTTGGTCCTTCTGGAGTTGAAGAGGCTCTTTTCCAGTCGCAACCGAACCAGGCACTCCAGGCGGGTGTCAGTCCATTCCAAGTTGGTCCTGACCCTGACAGTCATCCTACTTGCAGGCGGCACAGCGGGATTTTTATTCTCTGAGTGGAACCACTCCATGGCTGGCCTGGCAGTGCCCAGCAAAGTTCTGGCGGCTTTTTTTCAATCAGTTACCGCTAGGACCGCGGGATTCAATACCCTGGATTTTGGCAAAATGGCGAATTTCACCCTGCTCTTCACTATCCTGCTCATGTTCATAGGAGCGGCTTCGGGATCTACCGCCGGAGGTATTAAAGTTAACACCCTGGGAGTTCTCTTCGCCATCAGCCGTTCACGGTTAAGGGGTGAGGAAGGGACAAGCATATTTCGCCGGTCCTTGTCACCAGAGACAGTTGGTCGAGCCATTTCGGTTTTCGTTTTAGCGGTTGTGTTAATCTACGCTGCCACCATGGCTCTGACAGTTAGTGAGTTGGGTACTACCATACACCAGGAGAGCAGGGGACTTTTCCTTGAACTCCTTTTTGAGGTAGTCTCTGCCTTCGGTACTGTGGGACTGAGTGTGGGGATTACCCCGCAGTTAAGCAGTGTTGGCAAGCTCATCATCGTCCTGGTGATGTTTTTAGGAAGGCTGGGACCATTATCCATTGCCGTGGCTTTGACCGGAAAAGAACCCAGGTCCCGATTTCAGTACGCGGAAGAAAATGTCATGATCGGTTGAGCACAGTAGGGCTAGCCCGGATAAGGTCCACACCTGCCAGATAAACGTCTTATAGGGGATATACATCATGAAACAATTTGCTGTCATCGGCATTGGCAATTTTGGCTACTATCTTGGGCGTCATCTCTACGAGAAAGGGCATGAAGTTCTGGCCCTGGACATCAACAAAGGCCAGGTGCAAAAGATCAAAGAAGTGGTGAGCCAGGCCGTGATCGTCGACGCCACCGATCGGGAAGCCCTGGAGGCGCTGGGAATCAGCCAGGTGGACGCGGCAGTCGTCTGTATAGGCACTAGGATGCAGGCGAGTATCCTGGCAACATTGCACCTGAAAGATCTTGGCATAAAAAGAATCCTCGCCAAGGCAACCAGTGAAGAGCACGGACGCATATTGAGGAAAGTCGGTGCCACCGAGATCCTTTTTCCCGAGAAAGACCTGGCCATAGGGGTTGCAAGTCGATTGGACAATCCGAATATGTTGGACTATCTGCCCTTCATCGAAGGTTACAGCATTGTGGAACTTGCTCCTCCCAAGGATTTTGTGGGTAAAAAACTTAAAGAGCTTGATCTGATCAATCGCTTCTCTGTTCAGGTACTGGCCGTCAAGGAGATTCTGCCAAAGGGGTTGGTTCTCATACCAAAGGCTGATTTTGTAATAAAAGACAGCGACGCCCTCATTGTTTTGGGCCCTGATGAGACCCTCAAAGAGTTACAGGAGGCATAGGGTATATTCAGCTAGCAGCAGGCAGCTGTTTCAACTAGGCACCACTGCTTAGCTCTGGTAGAGCTTCACGTCATTTTGGCTTCGCCGTCATTAGGTCACTACGCTTCGCTGTCATTCGTTGTAATAGGTAGGAGCCTTCAAATCGGAAGTGAGTCTTGCGAATTGAACGGTTTCAACCCGCCCGCCTCGCCTGAGCGGCCCGTCCACCTAGGCTGAAGCCTCGCAATGCCGATAGGGCTCGCGATGGCGGGCAGGCGACTTCAACGGTTTTAACGCTTTTAACGAATTAACTAATTCTCTAATCAACTAATTGACAAAACTCTATGCCCCATTCACCAAGCCCTATGCTTTTTTAAATCCGCGATTCGAAATCCGAAATCCGAAATTACAAAAGTGCCTAGTTGTTTTAATCTAGCGGGTGTTGGTTTGGACAAGGATCATCTGGCCTGTTTGGAGTAGATTGGATTGGATTTGGTTTAGAGCCTTGATCTTGGCCACAGTGGTGTTGAAACGCTGGGCAATAAGCCAAAGCGAATCTCCTCTCTTGACCGTGTAGTTGATGGTAGATTCTGGGTTGGAGGGGGGGGTGTTGCTCGCCAAAATAATCTGACCACGAAGTGGTATCTTCAAGCGCTGGCCCGTCCTGATGCGACTGGCACTGCGCAAATCATTGGCGTGCACAATGTGCCTGACCGGCACCCGATATTTCAAGGCGATTCCCGAAAGGGTCTCACCAAAGCGTACCCGGTGGACCACGTAAGCGCGTTGAGGTGGTTTCCACTGGGGAATCTGCTCTAGATTTGCCAGAAACATCTCGCTGGTCTCTAGAGGTAAATTGAGCATGAATGGGTAATTTGGTGTAGCCTTGTAGCGCAAAGAAGGATTAAGGTCCTCTAAGGTCTTTTGCGGTATATCCAGAGTCCGGGCGACGTCGCTTAACCTCATCTGTTTGTTGACTTGGACCTTTTCGCTCTTCAAGGGCTCATCTTGCTCCAATTCAGTAAAACCGTACTTCTCAGGATCCTTGATAATATGGAGTGCCGCGAGAAAACGGGGCACATAACGGGCGGTCTCCAACGGCAGCCTGGGGTAAAGATCCCAGAAATCATCCAAATAGTTTACATGCTGCTGGCGAATCACCCGCAGCACGTTCCCCTCGCCACAGTTGTAAGCTGCCAGCACGGTAGTCCAGTCGCCGAAGAGATCGTGGAGAACCTTGAGGTAAGTAATGGCGGCCTGGGTTGAACGCTCGGGGTCCATGCGATCATCCACCCAGCGATCGCGACGCAGATCATAACGGTAGGCGGTGGAGGCGATGAATTGCCAAAGTCCCAAAGCTCTGGCCTTGGAGAAGGCCTTGGTTTTAAAACCGCTTTCGATTAGTGGCAGCCAGGAGAGACCTACAGGAAGACCAGCCTTCTGCATCTCTTCCACGATATAAGGCCTGTACCTGCCTGAGAGTCGGTAGGAGTCGATGAAGAAGTTTCTTTCGGATGTCTGAAAGCGTTTTATTTCCCTGTCCACATACTGGTTCATGGCCAAAGGAATTTCCCTGCTGCGGCCCATTTGGGGGTGGGACCTGGAGGCGTAGATCTCCAGAATTCGTTTGGAGATGAGTAAGCGGAGGTCCTCCTTTTGCTGGGTGATCTCAGGGTTCTCTTCGTTCTGGATTGAGCAGATGATTAGGTAACTCTGATCAAGAGACTCTATCGCTTTATCCGGTTCCCCACTATTCCAGGATTCCAGTGCTTCCTGATAGTAGTACAAGGCGTCGTCAATGCGCTTCTGGTCAGTGTATGGCTCCTCTTCGGGGTCGACTCCTTCCACCTCTTTGGCAAGCATATCCACTGGCGATGCCCCATTTGCCGGACTATCCTCTTGGGCAACCGATGAAGCCAGAAGATTCACCTCCCCGTCGGTGGAATTGGAAAGCTTGTCTTTTTCCAGATAGGATGTTTCTTGGTTTGTAGGTTGGGAACCCTCCCCGGGCCTTTGAATAAGTCCAGACGGAGTGCAAGAGAGGATGTAGAATAACAGGCCAAACAGAGCTAGGCAAACAGCGCGTGGCATAGGAAAAAGACCTCTTCATCGAGAGTTTTTAATGATCGCGAAGGGATTTGGCGACCAGATGATGCATGATTAATGCCAAATTTCTGGCTGTGCTCGAGTAGGGCTTTGCTTTGAAACAGCGGCCACTTTAGCAAAAATCTTGCGAAAATTCTACAAGAAATACTTTTTCGTGGCATTGATTAGACTGCCGTTTTTTTTCACCATCTGACACTTTTGGACCGCGAATGAGCTGGATTGTAGCACCTGTCATGTAGGTCTCCAAGCCTTAACTGCATAAAAATAAAAAGAAAAATTTCTAATTTCTTAAATTGGCACGATCCTTTCAATTGAAACAAGCTGGGGGAGGCGCATAGAGATTGCCATAACAGCAGGTGATCCTGTAAATTACCCCAGGGAGGTTTTCTCTGGAAGGCAGGAGGATGAAATGAGCTCCCCCAACTTTGCCCAGCGCCGTAAATACCGGAGAGTCGAAGTGCAATGGCCCGTCACCATGATGACCCCTGAAGGGGATATGGACGGCACTATAGAGAATATAAGTGCTGGTGGTGCCTATATCCGCTGTGGCACCCTATTGTCCAAAAATGACCTCTTCATACTCTCCATCATGATTAAAGACCGAGAAGAGTCGTGGCTAGGGGCAGAGGTAGTGTGGGTAGATATTCCCCTCTCGCCCGACACAGAAGCAATACCCATTGGCATGGGAATTCGCTTTACAAACCTCACAGCAGAGGATTTCCGGTTTTTGACCGATGCAGTTGCTAAACACAGTTAATCCGGAGGAGTCAGAATTATCGGCTTTGCAAATTGCGGGGGGGTGAGAACTGCAGCCGTCCAATAAAATAAATTGTAAAGAGACAAGCTCTCACTTTTCTACAAACTTGCCA
>CAVQGX010000069.1:0-26480 GCA_963712115.1 uncultured delta proteobacterium
GGGAGGTGGGTTATGGCAACGATAAATCTCAGGAACGTCCCAGATGATCTGCACCGGAAAGCAAAAGCTAGAGCAGCAATGGAAGGAGTCTCATTGAAGCAACTAATACTCAGGCTTTTAGCGGAATACCTCGACGGAGTTTGTTAGTTAGTCCGAATATCTCACCAATTGTCTCCGGACTCCGGCTCTATTTGCCGAGCATTTCCTCCTTTAGACTCTTTTGGGCGGGTTTATCTGAAAGCCATATACCGAAAACGGCCTGTTTAAAAGCAAGCCCCTCTATTCTGGTTTTGAATTCACTATTCTTGTAAACCTCTAATCCCTTACCAGGTGAGTAAATCAAGTCAAAAATATCATTTTCCTCTATCTTCTCTTTAAAGACAGAGATGAATTCTTCAATCTGGCTCTTGATGGGTTCGGTGTTACCCTTCGTGGCATTTTCAAAACCTTCCCTAGTTGCATTTTCCATTTTCTTACTGGTAATCAAGGAAGAGATAATATGAAGCCTGATAGCCATTAGCTCATCACCTTCTATGATCTCCTTTGGATTATTGCTCTTATTTTGAAGATAGAGGCCGCCCACATAAAGATCCATAAAAAACTTGCTGCGCACACCTGCACCGTTCAAGATCAGCTTGCTCTTGGCAACCGCAAGCGATTCAGGCATGTTAATGCCTTCGATTTCTTTGGCGTTACTTACTGGACTCATGATGATAAGGGTCAATACCAGCGGAATTACATGTTTTCTAAACATCTCAATCTCCCTTAGGCGTCTTAAGGAAAAACCGGTGTTTTTTCGGGGAATAGGTCTTCTATTCCTTTTTCTTGCCTTTTTTAGCGAGTTCTTTTTCTATTGCCTCCTGGAATCCCTCGAAGCTTCTATCCCTCAATTGCCTTCCATTGATAAAGATTGTGGGTATCCCTCGCACCCCAGCGTTTTGCCCTTCCCTTAAATCGCTTTCGACTATTGCCTCTATTTCGGGGGCTTTCATATCTGCATCCAACTTCGCCGTATCCAATCCCACTTGCTGGGCGATGTCTCGAATCTTCGCTTCGTCTAGTCGGCTGTAATTCTTGTAAAGCTCATCGTGGAATTCCCAAAACTTACCTTGCCTGTTGGCTGCCAGCGCTGCCACAGCTGCCTGCCGGGCAAATTTGTGATTTGGAAGAGGAAAGTTTTTTATGGCCAGTTTGACTGTCTTCGGGTATGTCTCGAACACCTGCTCGAGTAGAGGCGAAAGCCTGGCACAGTAAGGTCACTGAAAATCGCTGAAAACTGCTATTTGTACCGGAGCATCGGCTGGCCCTTTGAAAGGAGAATTGGAAAGGTCGATATCTTTAATAAACTCTAAAAGAAGTATTTGAACCTGCTTGTTCTTTTTGCTGGTAAGAAGAATTACATCTTCCCACGGTCCAACTCTAATGCCATCCACTTGCCTTCCCAGCGAAATCTTGTCCTCGAGTTTGCCTTCTACCGAGTATATGAGAATGCTTCCCTGGTCGGTTAAAACATATATATATTTCCCGTTGAGAGAGGCAGCCAAATCAACAGGTGGACCTTCCAGTTTCAGTGTCTTTTTTACATCCCATTCCACCTCTCCCTTAACCGGGGAGGATAGGGTAAAGAAAATTACTGCTATGAGGAAGAAAATAACCGATCGCTTGTTCATTTTAGGCCCTTTGTATCCCTTGACTGTTTGTGAACCAAATGGTGTTGTTCTGCTTGTCCGCCGCGAAAAAAATCGTCAGAACTCGTATTTGAATAAACTCAAAAACACACCTCCAGATGGCGTAGGTATATAACCCATCTCCAGTGAGGTGGTTTTATATCCGATCCCGACAGTTGGAAACATTGCAGGTGCGATTCCTTTTAAGTTTATCGCCGCGTTGTTCCCATACCCATAGAGAATCCCTCCATACAAATTTCCCTGGTAAAAAAAATTGCCACTTTCGCTAAAAGGGTATTTATTTGTGCTGAATCTCTTTCCACCAAAGTATGTCGGGTCGTCCCAGGTGTTTATATATCTAGATACAACATAATTATCATATGAGGCGACGACCATTCTAAGATTCTCATTTGGGTTGTCCTGTTGGTCAACGTGCCTCGAAAATAAGCTGATCATGAGTGACATCTCACGGGAATCCGACTTGTCGGAAGAGCCCTCCACATCATCATGGGAAAGGTCGAGCCTTTTATCATTCCCATCGGGGTCGTCGGATTGGTCCACTTGCTTTGCATACAAGCCAACCTCTGGTGACACCTCTTTAGAAGCCGGCTCATCAGAAGAATCAGCCGCTACTACTGATATTGGTAGGAGGAACAATCCCACCACCATCAGACAGCCTAACAGTCTCGTCAACTTTCCCCCCAGTGAGGTTTAAAGGATTGACGAACCGCGCTCCATCAGCAACCCCCTCAAGCGCTAACCCAGTCTAGGTACTTCCAGGTCCGGGGCAGGTTATCACAAACTATGTGAAGTATGAAAGAGGAAATAGCGTCCCTGATCCACCATCAAGGCATCATCTGCCGTTCGACAGGCTCACGGCCCTGAGCAAAGTCGAAGGGCGGCGTTGCCTTCGATCGCTCCTCCTTGCGGCGTATTGTCCCATACGCCTCAGTCGTCGCTCCTCGGCGCCTTGCATCTAATACCTTGCTGGTGATCAGGAATACTCCAGAAGAGGCTTATTTCAGTCCTGATAACTAAATTAGACGGTGGATTTGGGGCTTAATGATGAAGCCGCTAGACAGCTGTAACGGAATTCTTACCGCGCTCTTTACTGCGGTACAAGGAGGCGTCAGCCATCTGGAGTAGCTCCCCCATGTCTCCTGCGTCTTGCGGATAGGTAGCAATACCGCAGCTAACCGTTATTTTGATGTCAAACCCCTCGGATTGGAGGAAACGGGTCTGGAAAATCTCTTGGTGGACGTCTTTCATCTTCTTGAGTGCCGACTGTTTGTCCTGAGCCGGCATTATGACCACATATTCATCACCGCCGTAGCGGACGAGGCGATCATCGCAATCCAGTTGGGAAGCAATAACCACAGCCACTTCTTTCAGCGTCCTACTGCCCATAAGGTGTCCGTAGGTGTCCACCACCTTTTTGAAATCGTCCAAATCCAGAAAGGCAAGGGAAACAACCTGATCTTGCTGAAGCAACTTGCCTAGATAATCATGAAGAAAACGGGTGTTATAGAATCCTGTTACGTCGTCGGTTACTGCGAGAGACTGAATTCTCATGTGGTTGCGGGCATTGGTTATGGCTATAGAGACGTAATCTGCAAGAAAGGAAAGTACGGGCATGGAACTTTCGTCAAAGAGAGCAGGGTCTTCGGGATTGATAATCTCAATAGCACCAATAACTGAGTCTTGCACTTTTAAAGGAAGGCAGATGAGAGATTTAGTGGTAAAGCCGGTCATGTCATCCACTCGTTTACTAAACCTGGGGTCTTGCTGCACCTTTTCGGGTACCAGTATGGGTTCACCTGTGAGCGCAGCAGTGCCGGCTATTCCCTCGCCAAGCTTCATCCGGGTGTGGGCAAGCATTTCTTTTTCCAGTCCCACCACTAACTCGAAGCACAGTTCTTGGGTCTCAGGGTCCAGCAGATATAATGTCCAGTTCTTTGCTCTTATGAGTTCACTTATCCGCTGCATGATTATTTTGAGGATCTGCTCCATGTTGAGAGTTGAAGTTATCGCTTTGCCGATCTCAACACAGGTCAGTAACTTTTTGTCATGGGATAACATTTTTTTGAATTCACTCCTTCGTCCATTTACCACAATAGTTCTGGGAATATTTCTGGGCGCAAGTCTATGGACTGAGCCCTCGCCAGGGTCTACTTTGGCAAATCCTGCCGAAGGTTGTCAAGCCTATGCTCGGGTGGGGCTAAGAAAACCAGGAAGGGCACGAAGAAGATTGAGATTACGCGGGGGAGTGCATGGGCCAAGCTTAGAGTG
This sequence comes from uncultured delta proteobacterium, assembly GCA_963712115.1. Lineage (GTDB taxonomy): Bacteria > Desulfobacterota > Syntrophobacteria > BM002 > BM002 > BM002. The sequence continues at coordinate 3,957 of CAVQGX010000069.1, forward strand.
TTGTGATGTCATTTGCTTCGCGTCATTTGGCTTCGCCGTCATGAGGCCTTCCGGCCGTCATTAGGTTGTTTCAAGGCCAGAATGACATTCAACTATGCATGACAGCGTAGCGTATTGACCTAATGACCATAAATGACGCGCAGGCATGGTGACAGCAAAGCGCAATGACGGCCACGTTAGTGGCCTAAGAGGACTAGCCGACAGCTTCCAACTCATCTTTTCTGACGGCTGATTCAAGGAGCAACTGAATGGCATTTATATCTTGGACAACCAAGTCGTCGAATTCCACCAGGCAATCTTGATAGTGAAAATCACCTTCAGTCCACCCTAGGAGGTCAAAAACCACCTCTCGAACCTGGTGGTGAATTAACTCCTTCAGGGTATCTTCGTTGATATATCCCAAGGCTAGGAGCATCTCCCCCACCCTTTTACCGGCTTTTTTCGCCTCATCCAGGACTTGCAGGAGGGCTTCCGGGGATATGAGACCTCTCTGATAGAGGATCTGCCCTAGCTGAAGACCTGGTTGCCCGCTTCCCGCAATAATCTTGCCTTCTTTTAGGCAAATGGCTCTTCTCTTCTGCCCATTGCTGAACTGTAGGATACCGCTTTTGTTGTCTGAGGATAGAATTTGCAGAATAGTAGACAGGCCAATGGACTTCAGATTTCCCTTAAAATCCAGCGCAACTGCCTTCCTTGACGAATCAAAGGGATTCCACACTACCTGGCGGTCAGAATAATCTCTCTTGTTCCAGGCCTTTATCGCCTCTTTTTCAGTCTCTCTAACTGGACCACTGGTGCCGCACCAGCACACAATTGAGTAATAGTTTTGGGAATCTGGGATTGTTCTCAGGTAAGTCCTGTCAGCTTCATGCTCAGCTGAACCGCAGAAGGGGCAGGGTCTTAAACTCTCTTTCAGATCGGTCATCTTCCACCTCCGACTGAAAAGCCGTCAACCGGTCATTCAGTCCAAAAACTGACTCTTGTGAGTTGAGAGCCATCCCCCCCCGAAAAGCTTCTTTGGCCTCAATGAGCACATAAATCTTTCTGCTAATATGAAAGAAATGTGCCATGGTTGGTATTTTAGATTTTTATATATTAATTTCGTAGTCTTATCTCTTCAAGGGTTTGCAGGCGAAGTGCAGATATTAGTTGGCTTGGAGCAAAAGTTTGTTAAAAAATTGCCACTTTTTGGGAAAATATTTATCCACCCGCCCTCCCATAGCGGGATCTTCGATGGGCCAGGGCAGATCGCATAGAGCTGCGCATGGCGCTTAGCACTTTGCCTCATGGGGGCAACCCAAAGGTAGGTACTGTGGGCCTGGATTCTTTACTTTTCTTTAGTGGAAGAGGAGGGGGGTTAAGGTCCAGACGGCTCGCGCCATATCTCGAGTATGGTTAGATCATCAGTGGCCTCGGCATCTCCTCGCCAAGCCCTGACCTCGTCCAACAGCTTGCTTCCCCACGGTGGACCTTTGGTTTTGTTGAGGTATTTGGGTAGTCGGTGGCTGCCGAAGAACTCATCTCTGTCATTCCGCGCTTCAGTAACCCCGTCAGTTATGAACAAGATCGATTGCCCAGGTCCCAGGATGATCTCCCTAGTGTCGTAATGAGGTTTAGGTATGACCCCCAGAGGTATTCCCTTCAACTCGGGGAGCTTTCCCAGCCCTTTGTCCGCAAACCACAAGGGAAACAAATGCCCACCCCTGACCAGTTGCATTCTCCCGGTTGCTGGCCAATATCTTCCCATAACAATGGTGGCGAAAAAGCCTTCCTTGGCCAGGAGAGAGTACATGGCACTGTTTACACTCTCTAGAACCTCATCAACCTCTTTGTCCACTAAAGCCTCGCTTCGAATCCTCGCCCACAAGGCTACCATTATCAAGGCCGCGGGAAGTCCTTTGCCACAGACATCAGCCACGTAGATTAGCCAACTGCCATCGGCCAGGTGAATGAGATCATATAGGTCACCACCAACAAAGGCTGCTGGCAGCGACACAGCCCAAACATTGCTACCGCCTGCCATCTCAGGGCATTGTGGACAAAACTGTGCTTGAATTTGAGATGCCGCTTCTAGTTCAATCTGCAATTTTTGTTGCTTAAGTTGGGTTTCCAGAAGCCTAGATCTTATAATGGCCACGCCGGCCAACTGGGCAAAGCTGTCCAAAATCTCTTCATCTTCAGTGTCGAAACAAGGTCTGCCTTTCGAGTTCAGAACCTCAATTACACCCAGAAGTTCCTCTCCGTAGACAATAGGAACACAAAGGAGGTTTCTGGTTTGAAAGCCGGTGTAATGGTCAGCTTCTTTAAAGAACCTTGTGTCTCGCTGCACATCTTGGATGATGACAGGCTTACGGTTTGCTGCAACCCAGCCGGCGAGCCCCTCGCCCATCTTCAATTCCACGTTAGTTTTGAGAATCTGTTCGGTTTCCTCGCCCAAAGCCTCGTTCTTGGCTAGAGCAAATTCGAGAACATCGGCTGTTGGATTGTAGAGCAAGATAGAAGATGCTTGGGCACCGGTCACTTCCTGGGCCAAGTCCAGAAGCTGGGGCAGCAAATCATTTAAAGACTCTATATGTGCCAAAGACTGATTTGCTTTGACAAGATTCTTTAGCCGCTTGGAAAGATTGACCTCGCTGGCAATGTATCTTTCCATATGCTAGGAAAATCCCTTCGAGAAATCAGCAGTCCAGACCGAAAGTCTGCAGTGCATATATGAGAATGATGACAGACAAGCCTTGTGGGGCTTACGGGACTAGAGTCCGCTGGCGTGATTTTCTGTTTGCCAGGGGAATACAGGGCAGACTAGCAGTCTGCCCTTTTCCCTTGTTGGAATCTCTGTCTGATTAAAGCGTCGAATGATTCAACATACCATAAGGAAGTGGTGACAGTCAAAATCGACAGGGTAATCTCTAAGCAAATGCAGTCTGTCTCGGTTCGCCACGTCTTTGGAGGTTCGGGCAGTGGAAATGCAACGATTCTTCAGTGTCTGGAAGTTTACAAAAGAGGTCAACGTGTGATTCGGTTTTCAAGGCCTTAACTTCAATTCCGGAGCTTTTTGGGCAATTCACCAGTACGGAGTCGGGAGAGATATCGAGCACCAAGGTTGGAGAAGTTTCATTTTCCAAAAGTGCGGTTATGGTTATCATATATTTTTTCATGATCCCCCTCCCCTATTAAGGGTTTCTGTTGCTCCCATATTTTCTATAGGCAACTGCCGTGCCAACTCGAGGAAGGAAAGGAAGGAATCTCAAGCAAATTGGTCAAGAATTTAATATCATTAAATCTTTTGAATTTTCTGCGGTGGCGAGACAAGGGAAAAGAGACCTCTCCCCTGGGAGTATGGCTGTAAACAAAGTTGACTTTATTTGAAGTGATCTACAAAATCTTTTTGATTTTGAGGAGTTAAACGGTGTAAACCAGGTTAGCAGGCTGGTGGCAACTCCTTTGACACAAGTAAATAGCTACGCTCACTTCTAAAAACCGTATCTTTGCATCTTCTTCATTAGCCCATATCGGCTCAATCCGAGCTCTCCGGCCACTCTCGTCCTGTTCCCGCCATGTTTTTCGAGCGCTTGCGTCAGCACGGATTTTTCCAGGGCTACAACCATCTCCTTGAGAGTTCCCTTCATTTTAACTTCAGGGCTAACCGCTGCAGATTTTTTTACTATTTTTTCCGTAAGATGTAAGGGCCCAATTAATCCTACATCCTGTGCCAGGGCCACTGCCCTTTCAATCTCGTTTTCCAGTTCTCTTACGTTACCTGGAAAGGGATAGGCTTCAAGGCAGTGCAACGCTTCCGGGCTCAAACCCTTAGGGGAGCTGTCGATTTTTTGGCTGTATTTTTTGGCGAAGTGGTTGGCGAGAAGACAAATGTCACCAGTCCTCTCGCGCAGTGGTGGAACTTTGACGGTAAACACATTTAGACGGTAAAGGAGATCCTCTCTGAAGTTACCCTGGGCCACTTCCTCTTCCAAATTCCTGTTAGTTGCAGAGATAACTCTAGTATTCACCGTCTTATGATAATCAGCTCCCAATGGTCTTACCTCACCATCTTGCAGGACTCGCAAAAGACTGGTTTGCATAACCGGCGACATTTCTCCTACTTCATCAAGAAAGATTGTCCCCCCGTCGGCAATTTCAAAAAGTCCCTTTTTGTCTGCCACGGCACCGGTAAAGGATCCTTTCTTGTGACCAAAGAGTTCGCTGGTAAGTAAAGTCTCCGGAATACCTCCGCAGTTTTGCGAGACAAAGGCTCTGTTCTTTCTGGGGCTGTTGTAATGAATACATCGGGCAATAAGTTCTTTTCCCGTTCCTGTTTCTCCCTCTATCAAGACTGTTATGTCCAAATTCATTACTTTTTCACACAATTTGAACAAGTCAATCATCACTTTACTATTGCCGATTATCTCTTCAAAACTGAAACGTTTCTCGATCTCCTGTCTAAGAAGAATGTTTTCTTCTTTAGTGTGCCTGAGCAGTTTATCCTTCTCCTCATCTATAGCTTGCAATTCCTGGTATGCCTCGTCTAGCTCTGCATACATTCGGGCATTATCTAGGGCCATGGCTATTATCGGCGTCAGTGTTGTGACAAAAGTGATGTCTTCTTGGTCAAAAATTCCCTTCTTTTTATTGAGAACCTCGAGAACGCCAACAGTTTTATCTTTCTTTTGCAGGGGTGCGGCTATCATCGAACTTGTCTTAAAACCGGTGGAATGGTCAATCTCCTTGTAATGGCGAGGATCCCCCTCAATATTGGAGATTAACTCGGCTTTTCCACTTTTGAACACGCTACCTGCAATGCCTTTGTCCGCAGGAAAGCGAATCTCTTTCAACTTAGTTACTAGGCCATTGGGATCACTCTCCGCCCAGCAAAAAACAAATTCATTTTTTGGACCGTCATGCAAAATTACAGAGACCCCTTCCGCCTCCATAACTTCCTTCATCTGCTTGATTATGTGTAATATGAGATCGTCTATATTCAGATACTGATAGAGAGACTGACTTATGTCCCAAAGCGTTTTCATCACACCAGCTTTAGAGCTAACTGGGCTGTCGCTTTGCTTCTTTGCTTTTCTCTTTCTTGTCATCGTAGACACCTCAGGGACTCTATCGAGGTAATGGAGTAAAGGTATTGAACTCTGGACCTGCCTCTCCTAGCCGTAAGCTCTACCCTTTATCTAAACCGCCATGGCTATACCGTATAGACTTCCTAAATGTGCTCCTTGATCCAGGAGGTGAATGAGGAACCAGGGCCATATCTTGCCCATATTCATCTTCTCTGCTTCCTTGTTCTTTCCAGATATCCAACCAATTAACTCTGAACGTTTCACATGGATCCTGCCAGGGCCGTATAGCTTCACTTCGACTCTACATCGCAAGAAATCTATAGCGAAGTGAAGGACTAGAACCAAAAGGGCCCCCTTTATCCAGAGCTTACCCAATACGAGCAGAAACAGACCCGCAAACAGTCCATGGACCGCACTATGGTAGCTGATTGCTAGAATTTGGTCCGACAGCCCTTGGCTGCGCTTGAGAACAGCAAGTTTATAGGAGGTAAAAACTGCGTCCCCCATCACATGGGATGCGAGAAGGAGGAAGAAGGTGCTTAGAGTCATACCACTGACCAGAGTGCAGAAACGGTATTTACTTTTGGTGAATGAGCTGCGCCTCACCTTCGCTAAAACCGGCTCGCAGCGCCTAGAGCTTGGAGAGAAGGGCGGTCATATCTGCGGTGGGAGCAGCCGATTCGTGAATTATCCGGGCTACAGCCGATGGAGAGTTTGTTTGGATTAGATGTGCTCCAGCCTTTACTAAACTACTTCAATCTCTTGTTGAATTCCTCCACTTTCTTCTCAAGGTTGCTGACCACGCTTCTGACCTTGTTCAAGACTGCTGCTGCCTTCTGGTCGTCCACCGAGGCCGGGTCAACCCCGCTTATGGCTTCTCCAATCTCTGTAACCGCCTCACTGAGAAGAATATTTAGCTGCTCGGCGGCTTCCAGCTGTTTCTGCATCAAAATAATATCCTGAACTGTAAGTGTGCGTTGTGACACAGTCGGCTCCCTTTATAGATTAGTAGCTAGGAGTCTGGTGGGCTGGAAATCTTGTTTAGATTGTGGCTAATGGATACCTTAGCACATGTAAGTAGAATTGGTCAAAAGAGATTTGTGGCTAGCCCGGGCATATCATGAATTGTCGTCGGGAGACCGTGAAGATGGACGGGCCACCAGGCAACCGCAGGGGGTTGGACCCGAGGCGTACCTAAATGGTACGTCGCAGGGTTCGGCACCCGAGGACGCCTGGAAGGCCGGCCATATCCTCGGTCGCAGCAGACGATTCATGATATGTCCGGGCTAATCTCGATCCAGAACTTCCCGCACAACATTCAACATCTGTCTGATGTCATAGGGCTTGCTAACAAAGCCCTTAGCCCCGTTTCTCAGGATTTCTCTGGTGGGCCCATCGGGGGAGTAGCCGCTGGCAATGGCTACCCTTGCTTCAGGGTTGACTTTCAAAAGCTCTAGGAGGCAGCGTTTGCCCCCCATGCCTGGCATTATTAGATCTAGAATTACCAGGGCAATCTTGTCGCGCTCTTCTTGGTAGAGCTGTAAACCGCTCTCGCCGTCAGCAGCGGTGAGAACTGTGTAGCCAAATTCCTCAAGGATCTGAGCGCCAAGGATGCGAATTGGTTCCTCGTCGTCCACCAAAAGAATGGTCTCTGTGCCCCCTCGAGAAATGGTTGCCGCCTCCTGTGGTCTGACAATTTTGCCCATAAACTCGATGGCTGGGAGATAAATCTTGAAGGTGGTGCCCTCAGCCGGTTCACTGTAGCAGGTTATGTGGCCGTTGTGGCTTTTGACAATTCCATAAACCGTGGCCAGACCAAGGCCGGTGCCTCTACCGGTTTCTTTGGTTGTATAGAAGGGTTCAAAGATGTGTTCTAAGGTCTTTCTGTTCATGCCGTGACCGGTATCGGAGACTGTAAGCTGGACATATTCACCGGGTTGGGCCAGGTGATGCATCATGCAGTAGTTCTCATCCAGAGTCACATTAGCCGTTTCGACAATGAACTTACCCCCCTCTGGCATGGCATCCTTGGCATTTACCGCTAAGTTCATCAGGATTTGCTCCACCTGTCCAGGGTCTGCGTTGACGATTTTGAGGTCCTCGGCCAGACGGAACTCCATATGGATCATCTTGGGAATAGTCCTCTCTAACAATAGCCTCACACTCTCCACTTCGTGGTTCAGGTCAATGGGGCGCAGTTCGCTTTCTACTTTGCGACTGAAGGTGAGTAACTGTTGAGTGAGATCCGCCCCTCTTTCGGCGGCTCGAATAATTTGACTGAGTTCTCGCTGACCAGAGTCTTCCTTGCCTTTTCTCATTTGAAGCAACTGGGCATAGCCCTGAACCGCTTGCAGCAGGTTGTTGAAGTCGTGGGCAATGCCGCCGGCGAGGGTTCCTACAGCTTCCATCTTCTGAGCCTGACGGAACTGGGCCTGCATTTGTTCTTTTTCCTTTTCCGCCTCCTTGCGCTCAGTGATATCTCGAGCGAAGGCACAGTTGTATTCTTTTCCCTTGAATTCGAGGTAATTTACCGTTATCTCCACAGGGAAGATCCTTCCACCTTTGGTACGATGTTGGGATTCGATTATGAATGAACCTTTTGCTCTAACCTCCTTCCAATGTTCTGCCCACACAGCCACGGGAAAGCTCGGATCTATGTCATGCACCGTCATGGAGAGCAGTTCGTCCGGCGAGTAACCGAGAGATGAGCAAGCTGCATCATTGACAAAGATAAATCTCGCATCAGACCCCATCCAGAACACGGCGTCTCCAGCGTTGTCAACGGAAAACTGCGTAAGCCTGAGGGTTTCTTCAACCCTTTTGCGCTCGTAAATCTCAGCCCGCAATTCCTCATTGATGAGAGAAAGTTCAGCAGTCTTAGCCTTTACCTGCGCCCTCAAGATCAGGCCCGTTCCCAAAAACAGCACGATTAATCCGCCTGCCAATGCCAATAACGGTACGAACCATCTTGGCAATGTCCAGTGGGCATTTTGGGGTGTCCATTTGTCCAGTGATTGATGGTAGATCGATCCTTTGTCTGCTTTCAAGGGTGCCAGATGTTTGTCTATGGCACGGATAAGTTCGCCGTGCTTTTTCTTTGGCACGGCAAAATGGATATCTGCTGGACTTAGGATAATAGGGCTTCTACTTACCTTGTTGTATTTTTCAAATTCTAAACCATATAATCGATCTATAACTCCAGCATCAACTCTTTTGCTGGAAACTAATTCCAGAACAGCATCATATTCGTAAGCTTCTATAAATCTACATTTGAGCTTGAATTGTTCAGCAAGTTTTCTGAGATTGTAATAATGTATGTCGTTATGAACAACTGCTATCTTTTTATTATCCAAATTGACTATCTGATTTATGTCAGATTTTTTTTGAGTATAGATAATGCCCCAATCTGAAGATACATTTTCGTAGGTGAAGTCATATACTTTATTTCTTGCTCTCGAGTATTCGATGCCAACCAATAGATCGATCTCTTCCCTCTCGAGCCTCTCAAGACAATCTGTCAAGCTGCCCGGGACATAGTCTATTTTCCACTTCTCTTTGGAGCTGATGTACTCGAGGATATCAATGAGAAAGCCTTCCACCTTACCGTCATTTCCCACGGATACCAGTGGATAGTTGTCATAGACTCCTACCCTCAGCTGTTTATTACCGTGAACAGGATGGGGGAGAGCAAGTTGTAAAATGACGATACAAAACAATACAAGTATGGACTTCCCCATGGACCCCTCTTTTGGTCGAATGGCAGTCTTTACTTTTTTAACCCGGATATTTAATGAATTGCCGTCGGGAGACCACGAAGATGGGCGTGCCACCTGGCAACCGTCCCGCGGTAGCGCGGGATTGGTCCCGAGGCGTACCTGAACGGTACGTCGCAGGGGCCGACACCCGAGTACGCCAGGAAGGACGGCCATATCCGTGGTCGCAGCAGGTGATTCATCAAATATCCGGGTTAGGTGAGATAACTTGAAGAGATCTAGCATGTTCCATGCCAGCAGAGACCATGAGACGCCCAGTAAAATCGTTGCCTTTTATAAAGGGGCACTCGCCCTGTTAAATTCCGACCATAGGCGGACCCTGCGAAGCAGTAATTTAACAGGGTAAAGGGGATTTCAATCTTTGGTAGGGAGCAGAAAGAGTTGGCTATTTAAAATGATCCCATCCGCTCGCTCCGATCGTCTCAAGGGAATTTTCCCTGGTCCTGAGTTTCAAACCAGGTTCGGCTACCATATGCCCTATCTGGTAGAATTCGCACCCCTCGGACTCCAGAGCCGCTCGAAGATCTGCGGCCAAGCCTGGAACCACTGTCCCCAGCAGGACATAGTCCTCTCCTACATGGAGCGAAAGATGGTTTGAGTCTTCATGGAATCTGCTACAGTAGTCCCTAAACTTCTCGGTGGTGGGGATCATTCTCTCTTCGACGATGGCACCTAGCTTTGATTCTCTGCAGATGTGACCTAGGTCTGCGGCAACACCGTCTGACACATCAATCAAGGAGTGGGCCATCTTCATGCTTGCAATGATGCGGCCCGCTTTTACGTGGGGATAGGGGTTATGATGAGCCTCTATCAGATCCTCCCATCCCTCGATCTCTCTTCCCTTTAGGATCAGGTCAAGACCTGCAGCCGAAGAGCCCACGGGCCCAGTTAGAAAAATCAAGTCTCCTTTGCCGGCCCCGGATCTATAGAGAATCTCATCCTCTATAGCTTCACCCACGAGGGCAATGTTGATCACCAAGTGTTCTGGAGATGAAGTGGTGTCACCCCCTAGGAGATTCACCTCAAATTCTTTTGCCATAGATTTCATGCCATCGTAAATACCATCTAAAACTGCTAAATCTACCTTATCGGGGATGGCAATGGAGATTACCGCCTCCCTTGGAGTCCCGCCCATTGCGGCGATGTCGGATAAGTTGACCGCCAACGACTTTCTCCCAAGTTCGTAAGGGGATATCGCGCTTAAGAGGAAGTGAATCTTCTCCACCAGCATGTCGGTTGTCAGCAGGATGGCCATTTCCCCGGAGGTCTTGAACACGGAGCAATCATCTCCAATCCCTCGAATGACGTTTCCGTCTCTAATAAGACAGCCCCTCTCGATCCGCTTAATAAAACCGAATTCACCAATGTCTTTTAGTTTCACTGCACCCTCACTGCTCTATACCTTTTGATGGATTCACCCTACCGCTTCCTTGGCCAAGGATGTGTGATGTGAGATTTGAGATGTGGAATTATCCGGCTACCTCGTCAACTTTTTCCCATCTCACATGGAACATCGCACATTCTACATCAGGTATTTTACTCTTTTTAGTGCCTAGTTCTTAGTGTCTAGTGCCTAAGTGGCTGCTGGTAACTGACTGCCTCTTGCCTAGTTACAGCCCCTTCGCCCTCATGACTTCTTTTTTGATCGCTTCGGCGGCTGCTCTCGGATTCTCCCGCGAACATATAGCGGAGACCACTGCAACCCCGTCCAACCCGGCCTTGACCGCCTCGTATGCGTTGGATTCGCTCATTGAACCAATCCCCACAACAGGGATTTTCACCGCTTCCTTTAAAAGATGTATACCTTTTATGCCTAGGTGCTGGGTAAGCTCCGGTTTGGTTTCTGTTACGAATATGGGCGACAAGCCCAAATAGTCGGCTCCCAATGCCTCTGCTATTTTAGCCTCCTCCGGCGTGAATACCGAAGCACCGATGATCTTTTGTGGCCCGAGTATCTTCCGGGCTGCGTCGATCGGCATGTCTTCCTGGCCTAAGTGTACGCCTTCAGCATCCAAGGCAAGAGCCATGTCGATTCGGTCATTTATGATCAGGGGTATATCTCTGGCTTTCAAATAAGCTCTTATCTTTAAACCTTCTTGGTAAAACTCTTTGGTAGTTGCCTCTTTTTCTCTGAGCTGAACGAGAGTAACCCCCCCTCTCACTGCCGCCTGAATGACCTCAAGATTGCTGCGGCCAAGGGAGAGAGCTCTATCTGTCACCAGATATAGGGAGTAATCCACTTTCTTTTTATCATACATTGCAATATCTGTGACCTCCTCTCGCCTTCCATGGTTTGAATCATTCCTTGACCTCTTCAAGATAGATCTTTAGCACTTCCCTCCTCCTTTCAGGGTGCAGCTCTCTATAGTTAATGATATATATTGCATTTATTGTCAAAACCCTAGGGCTCGGTTTCACTTGCAATCTACAACGTGTTTTTGTAAGTTTAGTGAAAAATCACTGGGGTTAACCTCGAAAAACCTCCTATGGCTATATATTCAGAAGCAGAATTAGATGTAAAGGCGAAAGCGACTGTTTTTTCACTTGACCGTAATCTTGAGCGTACCAATGTTGTCAGGGAAATCTCCAATACCTACATCAGATTTTGTGAGACTTCAGAAGCAAAAAAGCGATTTATAAAACCCCGTAAAATCACTGAAGGAGTAGAGTTAAGACTTCTTTTTGAATCGCTTTGTTTTGCTATTTTTCTTACAACTAAAGTAACACCCAGGTATATTTCGACAAAAAGACTCATTATAAAGAAAGTAAATCATGAACTCGTGCGTTATTATAACGCCAGGGCTGCACAACATCTTATAAAACTATGCCACGATCTCGGTATGACCAAGCTAAGCGAGATCGTTTTAATTTCTTCATCCCCTGAAATTAAAATTAAGCATGGTGATCCTTTACACCCCATGACGCGTCTAAAAGAATACTCGGAATGCCAGGGAAGAAAACGTGGAACAGAGGTACTACACTTTGGCAGAAACATAGGTAAGGCGCTTGACCCCTTCAATTGTCAAGCCCTTGAGACACTGTGGAGCGAGCTGGTGAAAACTCTGACCAAACTGACTGACAAAGTATTGAGTGAGGTCTTTAAGCCAACAGTCAAGCTGAGAGCATGATCTCCACCTATTACCCTGGCATAGTAGTTGCAAAGTTTGTCATCCTTGACCAGTTTTGCCTCCATCAAATGAACAGTATTGTACACTTCATAATTGCCGTCATTTCAACATTTTGTAGATTATTAATTGTTCTTGGGCACCGGGGTGGGGCTATAAAGCTACATCAATGGAGGTATGACTTTGGATACCAGTGAGTGGACTGAGACGCGAAAGCACCCAAGAAGTAAAGGTAGCTGGCCCGTAGTCATAATTACTGATCGAGGGGCCCTGATTGCAGAAACGAGAAACATAAGCCCTTTGGGAGCATTTATTTTCTGTGACCGCCCGCTTCCGGTCGAAGAAAAGATCCGGGTTCTCATCATGTTTCCCAATCAACGCTACCTGGATATCGCTGCCGAGGTAACATGGTCGTATCCCTACGGATCTTACAAAGACGATCCCCCTTGCGGTATGGGCGTGCGATTCACCGAGATCTCGAAGGCTGACCGGGATTTCATTTCTTCCTTGTCCTCGGGCTACCTGAAAACAGAACTCGAAAAAGGTACCTTCATAGATTAGCCGACTCATCATTGTTTTTTCATCATCTATCATTTCGCATCTCACATCTCACATATTATTCTCTCTTAACCCGGATATTTCCTGAATTGCTGTCGCGAGACCGCGAAGATGGGCGTGCCACCTGGCAACCGGAGGGTGTTGGTCCCGAGGCGTACCTGAACGGTACGTCGCAGGGGCCGACACCCGAGGACGCCTGGAAGGACGGCCATATCCGTGGTCGCAGCAGGTGATTCAGAAAATATCCGGGTTAGCCCTCTTGCAAACGCGCCTTCTCTTGGAACTCCTGAGGGGTAATCTCGTGGAGTGCATCTAGCAGCGATACTACGAAGGACCCAGGAGAATTCGCCTTTGCCCCAGCAAGCTCTCCCGCCAGGCCGAAAAATGCGAGACCAGCTGCTGCGGCTTCAAGGGAGTCACTTGTAATGCTAATGAAGGCTGCGATTGCTGCCGTTGCAGCGCATCCGGTACCAGTCACCAAACCGAGAAGGGGGTGACCGTTATAGCAGCGAATGACTCTCTCGCCGTCAGTAACTAAGTCCACGGGACCGGTGATGGCGGCAACCGAGTCGATCTCCTTGGCCACCGTCTTTGCGGCCTCAAGGGCCTCTTCTGCTCCATGGGCCGTTTCCACTCCTTTGGTTCTTACATAATCAGAACCGATGGAGAGGATTTCCGAAGGGTTGCCCCGCACCACGCTTAGTTTCAGTTCTTTTATTAGAGTCCTGAAAGCATGGGTTCGAAAAGACGTCGCCCCAGAGCCCACCGGATCCAAAACAACCGGCAGCCCGAGTTCGTTCGCCTTTTTCCCAGCCTTTAGCATTGATTCAAGCCATTGCTTCGAGAGTGTGCCGATGTTTATCACCAATGCGCCAGCAAGGGAAACCATCTCCTCCACCTCGTCAACAGCATGAGCCATGACCGGCGAAGCTCCCATGGCAAGAAGAGTGTTGGCAGTGAAGTTCATAACCACGTAATTGGTTATGTTATGGACCAGAGGCCTCTTTTCCCTGAGCTTTTCCAACAACGACTTCAAGTCATAATCAACCATTATTTTCTCCAATCATTGTGGCTTTGTATCTCTACAGGTCATACCAAACTGCATGGGGTGAGCGGTAAGCAGTAGGCGGTAAGCGGTTCAAAAAACCGTCCAACTTGCCAATCCCTTGCTTTCCTCTGCTTAGTGTTCACTGCTAACTGCTTACTAAAATCACCATTTCTCATATCTTACCAGTTCCGAAAGAGGCTTTCTTTTCTTGGCGGGGGGGTTATCAGCTGCGTAGCCAAGGGGAGTGAAGGCTATCGGTTCAACCCCTTCAGGCAAGCTCAAAACCTCCTTGGCTGTCGCAGGATTAAAAGCCCCGATCCAGCAGGTCCCAAGCCCTTCGGCGGTAGCAGCCAGGATCACATGATCCATGACAATGGCAACATCCACGTCGTTGTAATTCTTACCGTCTTTCCTCACCCAGTTTTTGCCGGGAATACCGCAAGCGCAGATGACCATCGGGGGTTGGACAAACCATTTTTTATTGTAAATCTGCAACAACTCGGCTTCGCGACCTGCCGTGTGGATGACAAGCAATTGGAAAGGTTGGATATTCACCGCTGTTGGTGCCAACCGCGCAGCCTCGAGAATTCGCTCTAGCTTTCCTTTTTCCACCGGATCTCTTTTATAAGATCGCACGCTGTATCTTTTTCGGGCCAGCTCTAGAAAGTCCATAATTAATTTCTCCTGGTCACTTGTCTTTATTTGCCTAACACTTTTATAGCCTAAAGTGCCCTCCCCCTAGTCGGAGATCCCGCTGCAGTTTAGCGCGGACGGGGGAGGGGTAACTATTTCCAGTTCCGGGGTTCGAAGGGTACTTTGAGAGCTAGAATGCTTGACTCTTAACAAAAGGATATTATCTTTGCAAGTGTACCTGTTTTGGGCGAAGCCCTTTAACCCAATTTTTGAATTTCAACCTACGTCATAAACTATGCCAAAAATATTGACTCGCAACTGGTTTCCGATTAAAATACTAGGTAATTGAATCTGAGGAGAGTAATCCCTTTGTTGCGACAATCATTTGGGAAGATAATAACACTGGTGATCGCAATCTCCTTGCTCACCGGAGGTCTTGCACCTGCCAACTCCAGATGCACAGCTCAGTGCTGTGTACAGGTTAAGGCACCGGTTGCAGATCTAGTTGCTGATTGCTGCTCTGGCCACGAAACCGCTCCCTGCCCCCGTACGTTGGAATCCAGCTCTGAGTTCAAAGATTATGCTCCTTCCGCCGTGGCACCAAATGTAAGCCCTGCCACGGTGATGATTGCTGCAGCTTCAAACAACAAGTTAACCCTACCTCGATCTCATTCCCTTTTGGCTGCCATGAGGAGTCCCCAAATCAGAGGGCCAGGCGTGCCTATCTACCTTCTCACCGAAACCTTCTTGATTTGATACTTACCTTTCAGTCCGCTGTATCTCCATTGCCGTTTAATGTTGTCCCCATTTAGGGGTCAGCCCTTTACTTAGTACATTTCTCGTCTCGAGAGCCGAGTCTTTCAGACGTCCTGGTCAATTGGCTTAGTCATGATGACAAAATTAGAATGACCCATGTCAAGGATGACCACATATTAAAGGAGTTTGTAATGAGCAAGAAGAATAAGAAAAAAAATGTGGCGGAAAAGAGTGCTTCCAAAAAGGAAGCCATCCTCAAGACCGAAACAAAGAGCCAGTCACCCCTTCGAACCTTACTCGTTGTGGCGGTCGTGGTAATAGGAGGTTTGGCCTTTTACCTGTTTCAGTCCGGTTTTGACAGCAAGCCCCAAGCCCGAACACCTGCCATTCAACCTGAAGTCTCTGCCACCGAAGTCTCCTTCCCGCTGCAAGCCTTCGCCGATGGCCAAGCCCAATATTTTCAGTACCCCACCAGCAATGGTGTCACTGTTCGTTTCTTCGTCCTGAGAAGTTCCGATGGGGTGGTCAGGGCGGCCTATGACGCCTGTGACGTATGCTGGCGGGAAGGGAAGGGTTACTACCAGGATGGAGACTTTATGGTTTGTCGCAATTGCGGCCAACGATTCGCCTCCGTTAAGGTTAACGAAATAAAAGGTGGCTGCAACCCGGCACCTTTGGACCGGACGGTTGTGGGTGACAAATTAGTTATAAAGATTGCCGACATAGTCCAGGGAAGCCAGTACTTTGACCTTGCCAAGAGGAGCTAAGCATGACACTTAAAGACATTGCTCTGCGCAACATCAGGCGGCGTAAGGCAAAGGCTGGTTTTGTTCTCGCCGGGCTACTCATAGCGGTTTCCACGGCAGTGGCCCTCCTGGGCCTGATCGAAGCGATGAACCGCGACATCCAAAAGAAACTGGAGGAGTATGGCGCCAACATTCTAATATTGCCGAGAACAGAAAATCTCTCCCTCACTTACGGAGGGCTTTCGTTGGGGGGAGTTTCCTTTGAAATGCAGGAAATTCGGCAGGCTGATCTAGTCAGGGTAAAAGCCATCAAGAACGCTGCCAATGTAGCTGCAATGGGGCCCACGGTTCTCGGTGCTATCGAGGTGGACGACCGCAAGGTGCTTCTTGCCGGGGTCGACTTTCAGGCCACAAAGATCTTAAAGCCCTGGTGGCAAGTGGTGGGCACCGTTCCAAGCGATTTTGGTGTCCTCCTGGGATCCGAAGCAGCTCGCATTTTGGCACTGGGAACCGGAGATCACTTCAAGGTCAACGGCAGTGAACTCCAGGTGTCGGGTTTACTGGCACCCACCGGCTCTCAAGATGACCATCTCGTCTTCGCCCGCCTTGATACGGCCCAGTCCCTTCTGCACAAGCAAGGGCGGGTCTCCATGGTCGAGGTGGCAGCCCTTTGCACTGCCTGCCCCATTGAAGCGATGGTGAGTCAAATATCCAGGGCCCTTCCTGGCACTAAAGTTATGGCAATTCAACAGGTGGTGCAGGGCCGCATGGAAACTCTGGACCATTTCAGAAAATTCTCCTACGGAGTCGCGGTCGTGCTGGTGCTGGTAGGCAGCCTCGTGGTTCTGGTGACCATGATGGGAAGCGTGAGAGAGCGGACTGCCGAGATCGGCATTTTCCGGGCAATGGGGTTTAGGCGGAGCCACGTGATCCGAATAGTCCTTTTGGAGGCGGGGATAATCTCCGCCGTGGCTGGAGTTTTAGGCTACCTGATAGGCTTCGGTTCCACCAAGGTCGCCCTTCCCTTCTTTACCGGTGGCAACGGTATAGCGGTGATTTTCGATCCAGTGCTGGCAGCTGGGGCATTTGCGGCGGCCGTAATTATGGGCCTGGCCTCAAGTGTCTACCCGGCGCTTCTGGCGGCCCGAATCGACCCCTCTGACGCACTGCGGACTCTCTAGCTCGGATGTTTCGCGGATTGACGTCGCGAGACCGTGGAGAAGGGTGTGCCACCGGGCAATCGCAGGGGGTTGGATCCGAGGCGTACTTGAAGAGTACGTCGCAGGGTCCAGCACCCGAGGACGACCGGAAGGACGGTCTGATCCACGGTCGCAGCAGCCCATTCGTGAATCATCCGGGCTACTTGGAGAAAAAAACTATGAGTTACATTCAAGCGGAAAACCTAATAAAGCAATACGGTACTGGTGATGCCGCGGTTATGGCTGTGGGAGGCATGAGTTTCCGCATCCAAATGGGTGAGTTTGTAGCAGTGATGGGAGAGTCGGGATCGGGAAAATCCACCCTCTTATCCGTGATGGGAGCTCTAAACACCCCCACATCAGGCCAATACTCGGTGGATGGACTCGAGGTCTACCATCTAAAACAGGATCAAAGGGCTGATTTTCGCAGGGAATTTTTGGGCTTTGTCTTCCAGAGTTTCCACCTTGTTCCCTACCTCACCATCTTGGAGAACGTCATGCTTCCACTAGTAACGGTCAAGACTAATGGAAGAACAAAGCGGGCCATGGCAGAGGATGCTCTGTCGAGGGTGGGCCTTGATGGCAAGGCTCACCGCTTACCAAGCCAAGTATCTGGTGGCGAACAGGAGCGCGTTGCCATTGCCCGCGCCATAGTGAATGAACCACCAATCCTCCTTGCGGACGAACCATCGGGAAACCTGGACAGCAAAACTACTCGAGATGTAATGGATCTTCTCCAGAGCCTCAACCAAGACGGAATGACCATCGTCATGGTGACCCACAGCCCTGAGTGTGCGGGTTACGCTCGAAGATTGTTGCGTATTTCCGATGGTCTCCTGGTGGAAGATATTCCCATCAACGGATCAGCTAGAAATCTGGAGTGTTGGAGTATTGGAGTAATGGAGTGATGGAAAATGCAGGATGGGCATCGCCCACCTGGCAATATTCCTTTATATCGAGTGGAGTAAAGAGAAATGGCAAAAAAGAAAAAGACACGATCGCAACAGATAAAGCAGCAACCTGTTAAGCAAAAACAGTCTAATTTTTGGATGATTACGACCATCGTTGCCGTGGTCTTACTGGTTGGCGTATCGGCGAAGACCATGTTTTCTCCCAGTGAGAACCCAAGATCAATCACGCCAATCCAGTCGACAACAGCACAGCCAATCACGATCCAGCCAAAAACCGTGCTGCCAACAGCCACCACGCTAGCTACAAATTCTGTGGAGGATCAGGTCCGCCAGGTGGCAGTGAATTTTAAATGCGCCTGTGGGGGCTGTGGAGAACTTCCATTGGCAGAGTGCCAATGCGACATGCCCGAGGGAGCGGTGGAGGAGAAAAGCTTCATCCGCACCAAACTAGCTGAAGGCTTTACCGTACCGGAGATCATAGACCTGGTGGACCAAAAGTACGGCCACCGTGCCTAATAGGTCACAAAGAAACTATCCCTCTTCCCTTTTCAGGGAGAGGGATAGTTTGAGTTAATATTTTTATGCGGCTGGTTACAGTTTATTGGGAGCAGGGACCGTAGCCCTGACCGTAATGCCGGCCATGCTGGCCGTATCCACCGCGGTGACCGTACTGTCCGTGATGATGGTCCCGGCCGTGGCCTTCCCCGTATCCTCTATCAGATCCTCGACCAAAGCGGGCATTGGGCGCTATCTTGCGGGCTTCGAGCTCAAAATCTACCCGTTTATCGGCCATTTTGGCTTTGAGATCGCTGATCTCCTTTTGCAGGGTCCTAACTTTCGTGGCATCCGGGTTGGATGACTCGAGTAGGGTGTCCAGCTCAGCCGACTTGTTCCAGATTTCTTCTCTCAGCTTGGCCGTGTCGTTGACAAACTTCTCGTGCAGCTTGTCCAGTTCTACCTGCTGACTCTCGGTTACATCTCCCCCCTCAACCCAGCAAGGTCCGGAGCCGGGGCCGCCATAGTTCTTACCCCCTCCCCATCTGTGGGCAAAAACAGGAGCCGCTAGAATGCCTACCATGAACAGAATACCAAGTGTCATCAAAACTTTTCTCATTTTTTTAACCTCCATTAACTGATCAAATTTCTCGCTCTTCGCTTATCCTTATGGCAATGTGCGTGCCAAAAAATCTTCATCAAATCAACCTGTTGAATTTACACACATTTAACGCCAAGCAATCAGAAGAACAGGCCACTCTCCTTGACGTTACACCTTAGAGTGGATACTTTTTATCCATGTTTGCTGTCAAAAAGTATGCAGGTGGATAAAAAATATCCATCGATTTTTTCTTTTAATCGGAGAGGTAACTACTGGGAAAGTTTGAGTCAAGTGGGGCAGTAAAGGAATTGGTTCAAGAAAATGGGCCCTGGCCCACTAATTGCTCTATTGAATAACTGAGATGACAAATGAACGGAAAAAATACCTCTGGCTCTCCCTAACTCCTTGGGCAATCTTGGCTGCCCTGGCAGTGTTGGCACCGATTGTTTTCTTTCTAGCCAACAAAAACATCAGGGAGGACAAGGAGAACATGACCCGCCTTATGGTTGAGAAGGGTGCTGCCCTCATCCGCTCTTTTGAAGCTGGTGCACGCACTGGGATGATGGGAATGGGTTGGGGCGGTGCGCAACTCCAGCAGTTGCTTGTTGAAACTGCCAAACAGCCAGACATCCTTTATCTAGTGGTAACCGACAAAGACGGATTCGCAGTTGCCGACAGTGAGCCTGATCGGATTGGAAAGAAACATGAGCCAGCATCGGAAGTGGTTCTTGGAGAGGAATCGGATAAGCTCACGTGGCATCAAGTCAAAACTGAGAAAAATACTCTAGCCTTTGAGGTTTACAAGCGTTTCAAGCCTATTAAAGGTATACCTAGTTGGGGTGGCATGCACCACCATGGCATGATGATGAGGGGATCAGGATTCGGTAGAGGGCGGAGTGAAAGGTCTTTGGAAAGACTCCTGGATGAAGAAAATGGTCCACCCCTCTATATCTTTGTTGGTCTGGATATGAGTGCCATGGAATCGGCCAGGGTGGAGGCCAGACGTCATACCATTGCCATGGCCTTGGGTGCCTTCCTCATAGGTCTGGCGGTTTTAGCTTCCCTGTTCCTCGCTCAAGGTTACAAGCTGGCCAGTCGCGCCCTCGCCAAGGTGAGAGCTTTTTCTGATCAGGTCGTTGAAAATCTTCCTATGGGCCTTATTGCTACAGATGAATACGGCAAGGTAGCCGCCTATAACCAAACGGCAGAGGCAATTTTGGGAATTCCAAGTGATACGGTATTTGCCGAGTCAGCAGCAAAAGTCTTGCCGCAGGAGCTATGGGAACTAACCGAGCGCTTGGGAAACAGTGGAACTGTAGTGGAGGAGGAGGTGGAGTGTCAGACCGCCTCCTCCACCGGAGTCCCGCTTAAGATTAGCGGTGCTGTTCTCCATGGTGATGATGAAGGCTTTCTCGGCTATGTCTTTATATTCCGTGATTTAGTTGAGGTCCGCCGCTTGCAGCAGGAGGTGGAAAGAACCAAGCGACTGGCCTCGCTGGGGAGCCTGGCCGCAGGGGTGGCCCATGAAATTAGGAACCCATTGAGCTCGGTCAAGGGGTTTGCCACCTATTTTCGGGAGAAACTCAAAGACAGTCCCCAGGACCGAGACACAGCCACCACCATGATTCAGGAAGTGGAAAGACTGGACCGCGTTATTGGACAACTACTGGAATTCGCCCGCCCCAGTACCCTCAAGATCAAACCGGTCCGAGTAACGGATTTGATCCGACACTCACTTAAACTTATCGAGGGAGACGCCCGCACCAAGGGAGTCGAGGTAAAAACTGATATACCTGCAAACCTTCCCCAGGCTCTCATGGATGCAGACAGAATGAATCAGGTGTTGCTGAACCTGTACCTCAACGCCATTCAAGCAATGGATGGAGGAGGCGTTTTGCAGGTTACGGTTTCCAGGGATGATTCCAGAAAGCTTACAACAATAACGGTTTCCGACAACGGCCGAGGAATAGAGGCGGCAGACCAGGAGCGCATATTTGACCCCTACTTTACTACCAAATCAGACGGTACCGGCCTCGGCCTTGCCATAGTGCACAAGATTTTAGACGCTCACGGCGGCTCTATAAAGGTTAGAAGCCAAAAAGGCGCAGGGACTACTGTAACCATGACTTTGCCGGACGGGGAGGAGGAGCGAGATCGTGGTTGAACTCAAGATTTCAGGCAACATATTGGTGGTGGACGACGATCGGGCCCATCGTACCATGCTTCGTACTCTCTTGGACGGATGGGGATTTTCTGTTGAAGAAGCCGATGACGGGGCTCGGGCCATTGAAAGAGTGCAGGAGAAATCATACGACCTGGTCTTGATGGATGTTCGCATGGTCGAACTATCTGGATTGGAGGCCTTACCTGAGATAAAAAAATTCAATCCAGCCATTCCTATAATTATCATGACTGCCTATTCCTCCGTGGACACTGCGGTGGAAGCTCTAAAAAAGGGAGCTTACGACTATCTCGGCAAGCCTCTGGACTTCGACGAACTCAAGCTAGCCATTGAAAGGGCTATGGATCATAGCCGGCTGAAGGAAGAAAACCGTGCTCTCAAAGAACGGCTTGGGTCCGGCTTCAACACCGGCGATATCATAGGCCGCAGTCGGGTTATGTTGGAATTGCTGGAGACTGTTTCTCTTGTGGCACCCACAGAAGCAACAGTTTTGATAACTGGCGAGTCTGGCACAGGAAAGGAACTCATCGCCAGCGCAATCCATTTAAACAGTCCACGACGAGAAAAGCCATTCATTCAGGTCAACTGTGCTGCCATCACTGAGACCCTTTTAGAGTCCGAGCTCTTCGGCCATGAAAAGGGTGCATTTACCGGCGCAGATCGACGCCGGGAAGGGAGATTCCGCCTGGCTCACGGTGGGAGTATCTTTTTGGACGAAGTCAGCGAGATGTCAGTAGCAATGCAAGCCAAATTGTTGCGAGTTTTGCAGGAAAAAGAGATCCAAAGAGTTGGTGGTGAGGAGGTCCTAAAGGTAGATGTCCGGGTAATGGCAGCTACAAACAAAGATTTGAAAAAAGAGATTGAGGCTGGAGGATTCAGGGAAGACCTCTATTACCGGTTGAACGTAGTTACTCTGGCTGTGCCTGCTCTCAAGGAAAGAAGAGAAGACATCCCTCTTTTGGCCCAGCATTTTCTCGAGACCTTTGCTGAAAAGAACCGCAAGCATATCAAGGGCTTCACACCCCAGGCCATGGATCGGTTAGTGAGATACAACTGGCCGGGAAATGTGCGTGAACTAATGAACGCGGTTGAGCGCGGCGTAATTCTTTGCCGGGGCGAATACATTGCAGAAAGGATTTCCCCCTCTCTGTCAGCGAGGCTGAGGTCCAAAAGTCGGAGTTGGTCAGAGAGGGATTACCAGCCGATTTGCCCTTGGAGGAAGTAGAGAAGGTAACCATTTTGAACACCCTCGAATCGGCGGGGGGCAACAAGAGTGAAGCCGCAAGGCGACTAGGAATCACCAGGCGCACCCTTCATAAGAAGTTGAAAAAATACGGAGTGATGTAATCTCCCCTCCTACCTGGAAAAATTTCAATATCTAGTGCCAAATATAATCCTCGCGAAGTTTAGATTAAGGGATGTAATCTAAAG
>CAVQGX010000070.1:0-27355 GCA_963712115.1 uncultured delta proteobacterium
GCCCTATCGTCCAGGGGCTCCGAGCTCCACCATTAACTCCAACTCAGTTTCATCTCGCTGCACTTGAACCTTAACGGTATTGCCCACATATTTGGTGGCAAGATTGGCCCTAATGTCATCCAAATCCTTCACCTTAATATCATCCACCGCCAAGAGAATGTCTCCCTTTTCCAGCCCGGCCTTTAGAGCACCACCACCCTTGACGAGGTCGGCAACAATGAACTGCTCGCCCGATGTATCTAACACTACCCCGAGCTTTGCCTCCTCTGGAGCCTCAAGATTACTGGGAAATACAATGAAATCTGCCATACCAGGCTCCGGTAATTCTCCGGGATCGGGAAGGATAATGGCGTAATCTTTGGCAATCCGTCTGTAAGCCCTCTTGGGGATACCTGAGCCGTAGGCAAGGTGACCGCTTCCAGCCAGCACTACCAGGTGAAAGTCAGGCCGATCTGTGAGAAAGGAGGCAAGGGTCTCGGCCATGGTTTCGTCCCAAAGGATCTGGGCCTGGTGAAAGTGTTCAAAAATCTGGGGTGGTTTTTTGCCGGCCAGTTCAGTCTGATGCATCTCGAAGACACGCCTCAACCTTTCCCTGTAAGGTTCATCGTCTAAAGCCATCTCAGCGGGTATTCTCCCTTTCTCTTCCTGGGTCAATTGGTCTAGTCCTTGGTTGGCAACTTTGCTGACCAACTGGTGCTCCTGGTTAAGAGCAACTACAGGAATCTTGTGCTCTCTGGCATACTGTAAGATGTCCTCATAAAGGTGATAGTTGAACCTCCAAGTGTCTAAATAGCGGGACCCCTTCAAAAAAGTTTGCGTATCCGTTTCTCCGGAGATGTATTCGTCCAAAGCCTCTTGGTAACGACGTTGAAACATCTCCATGCCAATGGCCAATTTTGGATACCGCTGGTGCAGATCGCGAATAATCTCGAGCTGTAGCAGGTGATCACCATAGCGGTCATGCTTTTCTCCCACATAAACAATTGTTCTATCCGCCACCTGAGAAACAATTTCAGCTAAAGGAAGTACACTTTTGGTAGCGATTCCCCTAACCGGTGCATCCACTTCGTACTGAATTCCCCGGTCGCTGCTTTCGGTCTCCCTCTCCACGTTTCTTCCCCCAGAAAAGGTAAGTTTACTGTATTTTCCGTAGTGAAAAACCTTGTTTATTACCCCTTTCACTTCTTCGGAACTTTCGCCCAGAGCCAGGCCAACCACCAGATTGGGATTGAAGCCATTTTTCCTAATTTCAATACTGAATCCGCTTTTTGTCTCTGCTGACCTCGGAAAGAGGAACTCATGCTTACTATGATCTCCCAGAAATAACAAAGATTTATGACCTAAAGTGGAGTGATCCACCTTGTCGGCAGCCAACTTTTCAAAACCACGGCTCTCCAAGGCTTGAATCAAAGGCTGGTAGATATCCAGGTTCGTTTCAGGCATTACCACTGTTCGAGCTGGATCCCCCAACAGGCGACTCAAGACAGCCCTTCTCTCAATTGGTTTCAAGGTACGAAAGAGGTCGTAGTCCGGATCTACAATGATCTCCTTTGCCCTGCCCTTGGTGGACAAGGCGAAAGCTTGTCTATCCTTCGATAGAGACAAAACCTTTTTCTCTTCCTTGTCTTCCGTGCGGATAACAAGGGGAATCAACACAGGCATTGGGCTGTTACTGACCTGAAGGTTGAATTCCAGGGTGTAACCATCCATCGACTGATTCAGCCTGATCTTATCGAGATTTATTGCCATTGCCCCTTTGTCCTGGAGCCAGAATTCAAAAAAACCCCTTAGATCCTCTGCCGCGGTGCTTGAAAATATCGCTTCGAGATCCTGCCAGGAGGTTACGCGAAAGCGCTGCTTTACCAACAACTGCCTAAGTGTTTCTCTGAATGTTTTTTCTCCCACACGGTCGTTGAGCATATGGAAGACCATAGCGGTCTTGCCATATCCGACGGCACGCGAAGCGCGATCGTCCCCGCTGACAAAGTCCTGAATGGCGATCTCATTTTCCCCATGAACGTAACTCTCGTAATCCTCGATTATCCCCTTGCGATATAGCCAGCCCGTTCCTTGCATTTGTTCATAGTAATGATCTGCCAGATAGGTGGTTAAACCTTCCGACCAATTCCCCTTGGGGTAGTCTACGTAAACCGAATTGCCAAACCAGGAGTGGAGGATTTCATGCCCCAATGAAGTCTCTGGGATGAAGGGCAGCTTGAGTACCTCACGGCCCAAAAGGGTGAAGGTGGGCATTCCGTAGCCCGTGGGCAAAATATTTTCTACCACAGCAAACCGTTTGAAAGGGTAGGGGCCCAGCATGTTTTCATACATTTCCAAATATTTCTTACTGGCATCCAGATAGCGGCGTGCAAAGTTCTGATCCTCGGGGAGCAAATAGGTCTCCACCTGCACCCTGCCGTGGTGGTCTGTTTCGACCAAATATGAAGCCATGACAAAATGGATATGCGTTACTGGGTGGGGGAAATCAAAACTTATCAGCTTTCGGTTTCCCATATCCTTAACAGTTATAACCTCGGCTTCAGAAACGGCCTGAAAGCTTTTGGGAACCATTGCTTGCAGTGAAAAGCGGGCGAGTTCGGCCTCTGCAGCAGGGTACCAATCTGAAAGGAGAAAAACACCTTCGTCACCAATGGTGTTTGCCAGGTTCTCGCCCTCTTTGTTGGAAAAGACTCCTTCGTATTCCATCTCTATCTGCATTGACCCTCCGCGGAGGGGGAGGGCGATGCGATTGTCTTTCACTTTTGGCGTAGCACTTTTTCCATTGATTACAAATTTGGTTATCCGCAGACCCCTACCGACCGCTATCGCTCTCACACTCTCGGGAAAAATGGCATCCACTGTTCCAAAAATTTTGTGTTCTGCGAGATCGAAGGAGATCTTCATTCGGTGTTCAGCAAAGGTATCGGCCATTCCAGTTGAAGGTAATCCCAGTGAAGCGGTTATCATCAGGAGGCAGAGCAAAACAAGATTAATTGTGCGGCTGTATGTCATTGCAGAAATCTCCATTGTTGTATTTCGTCGTGTGCCCCGACTAAGGTAAGACTTTTCCGGGGGGGAATCAACCGCTGGCGGATGTCAGTAGTCCGTTGTCAGTAGTCAGCTGGCACCATACACTTTACTAGTTTGCACTAGCAAGAGTCTAGTTATATCAGTGCTGGATCTACACAGACTTGTTCTCTGCTAGATGTATAAACAGACAGATAGATTGTGGAAGGAGAGAAGCTTAAGGGAATAAAAACAACTTTCGCCAAGATCTGGAGGGTTAGATTCGATAGTGCCAGTTGTCCATATTTACAGCGGGCAACTGGCAACTATCTTTTCTTACATTTCTGGCATGTAAATGCTTTCGTACAATTCTTCTAGGCTGGCGAGGTGTTTCGCCTCGTCATGTTGCAGTCGTCGAAACATGCTCTCCATTGGTGCGCCTACACAGGCGTTTGCCATTTTGCCGTAGAAATCCACCGAACGTTTCTCTTCGTGGATGGCATAAATCATCACATCCTGCGAAGAGGAATCATTGTCAAGAGGCTTGAGTTGAAGTAGCACGGTCAACTCCATGCTGGGGCCTTCTTCCACACCTGCCTCGTGCAAGGCGATTTCTTCTTCGAGAAAGGCTTTTTCCAGAGTGTATTTGTGCTCTAGTTCTTCAAGAGCCAGCTCTTTGACCAAATCTCTGGCCCTTTTATCTTCCACCATCTCATAAGCTTTCCGGTAAACGTCGAAGCTTTCTTTCTCCATCTCGATTGCCTTTTCAATTGCTCCTTCTCTGGTGTAACATACCTCTTCGAAATCGCTCATAGTTTTCCTCCATAACATTCAATTTATATAGTGGATCTTTTCGGCTTGAAAGAAGTTTTAGGTATATTACGTGATCATGGCAAAGGATTCAAGTACGATTTTTCACTATTTCACCCTGCTGACAACAGCGGCTGTATAGTTATTCAAGCTAAGGCCGAGCTAATTCTTTTGCTGACCATTCCAATTGCTCCAGAAGGTTCTGAATGACCTGGGTAAATGCAGTTTTCGCCAGCGACTCATCGGGCTCAGCGACAAATGGCTCTCCTGAGTCACAACTGATCACCACACGCGGATCTATGGGTATGCGGCCAAGAAATGGAACCCCCAGTTCCTTGGCTGCCTTTTCACCTCCACCAATCTTGAAGAGATCGATGCTTTCACCGCAGTGGGGGCAGGCCATACCACTCATGTTCTCCACGATTCCAAGGACCGGAATGTTTATCTGTTTGCTGAAACTTACCGCTTTGCGTGAGTCCAAAAGGGCCACATCCTGAGGGGTGGTCACAATTACGGCCCCATCAACTTCCTTTATTAACTTGGACACACTTAAAGGTTCATCTCCAGTTCCCGGGGGTAGGTCGATGAAGAGAAAGTCCAGATCACCCCAATTCACATCTCTAAGGAACTGTCTGATGGCACTGTGCTTGAGGGGCCCCCTCCAGACAATGGCTTTGTCGGGCTCCTGCGCTAATAGCGCCATTGATACTGCCTTAAAACCCGCAAATACCTCAACCGGCTCAACCCCATCTCCTTTGCTGATCAGATGTTGCCCCTCTATGCCCAACATTCTGGGGACATCCGGACCGTGTAGATCAGCGTCGAGGATTCCCACTTGATAGCCACGCAGAGCAAGAGAGGCAGCTATGTTAGTGGCTACGGTACTTTTTCCCACTCCACCTTTGCCACTCATTACCATTACCTTGCATCGAATGTGGTGGAGCTTCTCCTTCAATCTCTTTTGATCGTGCTCCTTCTTCTCAACCGTAGAACACTTGGGTGAAATTTCGCAGCTTTCACAAGGTTTCCTATCTTCACACTTGTTCTCTACCATGCCCGCTTCCTTATCTCAGTATTATTCTCTGTAATCACTTCTTGGGTAAAATATCGTTTCGCCAAGATCTTTTGTCAAGCACCGCGACTCACCACTGCCCACCAGGACCCCTCGAACAATTTTTTATAGAATATCACGGGAGGATGTGGTTTTGGATATACTGTCACTAGAATAAGCATGATTTTTGCTTGTAGATTATGCTGTCACCAGATTAGCTTCCCATTAGGGGTGAAATAGGCCGGAGCAGAAAGATGAATAGACTTATCCACGACCTTCTGGAAATAAATCGCAGGCTGTCCTTTGAACTATGGCACATAACACCCATTAATGAGAGAGCCAGTGGGTTGTCGCCCAGGATGCTGCTGCCTACTCAGGTCAATGGGGACGTCCGCATCGGCGAGTATGAACCGATGATTCTCTATTGCGGCTTGCTGAATGGTTTAAACTATTATTACTTGATCGAGAATCCCAGCGAGATGACTGCCACATCCGACTTGAATCTGTATGAAGTCAGAAACGACACTTTTAAAAAAGTTGCCGGAGTTGAATTCAAGGCCCACAATCCAGGCAAGGACATAATTTGGCAGGACATCCGCAAATTGGTCCGGGACAACATAAGCGGAAATTGGTTCCACATCCTGGAGGATATCGACTCCGAGACCCTCAAATCTATTTTCTCAAAACTTACCGGTTCACTGAGAAGTTACTCTGACAGCCTGAGCGAGAACCCAATTTCAATCCTTTTCTGTTTTTGCGTTCTGGCAAGAAAGTGGACTTGCATCAAGCATTTTTACTATGACAAGTCCCGGGGAGATTTTAGTATTTACGTGGACAATTTTTTCGATCTGGACTGTCAAGTGGAATCAGATCACATCGTTGTGAGCAAAGGTCTGGATTGGTATATTTTCCAACTCTACACTGAAGGATTCCTGGGACATTAGCAAAGCGTCACATCACAAAAAGCTTTCAGGTGTCGGGTTTCAGGTGTCAGGAGAAGAAACACAGAGGCTGAAACCTGAAATCCCAAATCCCAAGCGCCAAATTACAAATAAATTCCAAATTCCAATATTCAATGACCAAAACATGTTTGGAATTTTGAATTTCGGTCATTGTGAGTTGTTTGTTATTTGTGATTTGTAATTTGGAATTTCTATCAATCTGCGTCTGTGGATTTCCAGAACGAGGACGAAGTAATTCTGCAATCTACAATCCAAAACTCTTTACATGCTGCCCGCTTTACGATATATAGTGAAAATCTGCACATCGGAATAAAGTATCGTTCAGGGAGTGATCAAATGCAACCAGAAAGAAAAGCGGGAATCACTATAGTCTTCGGCGTTCCAGCCATCGTTGGCGCAGGTCTGGTCTGGCAGCTCTCAGGCAGTTGGCAGGTTGTCTTCGGATATCTTGGGCTGCTAGGTTTTATCCTCGGTGCCTTTCTTGCCAACCCAGAGCAAATGATCTCCAGGGAAAACAAAGCCGATCATTAAAAAAGAGTTTGTCTGCTTATTCTCAATTTCTACCAATAAAGGCAGACCCATCCTCTCAAGCTCTGTCCTCACAGAATACCCAACTCATCTCCTAATATTTTGTAAGGTTTGGGGAAATCGGGCTGGAAGTTTTGGTAAAAGGTAACGGGATACCTGGCACCAATCTTGTTTCCGGCCTCCTGCAAGCCCCTTTTGAGTCCAGCCAAATCTTTGCCTGGCAGGCCTAAGACCATCTCATCGTCCTGGGTCATGGAGAAGATGCGATCACCCATACCTGGGATAGCGATCCGGGGAGCCTGTGAATTGAAAGGCCCAATCAAGTACTCACTGCATTCCACCTTGCCCCCAAAAGTCCCATTTAACCTCTCCCCACTTTGGTAGACTCGGGCCTGAACCATGCGCATAATCTGGGCTGGATTGCCATAAATGGCAACCGTATCTGGCTCATACAAGCCCTTGGCCAAGGGAGCGAGAACCAGGGCCTCAAATCTGTCATTATCCAAAAGATTCATCGAATCAATCCCTTTGCGGGCTTGCTTCTCATCATCGTGGAAATTAACCTCACAAAACAACCTGGCCAAAGTAGCCGGCGGGTCATCAGACCCACTGAAGCCAAAAGCAATCATTGCCGGTACGCAGATCAAGTCTTCCCTGGTGAGACCTACAGTCCAGCCGTAAACTCTGGTCATAGTAACTGCCTGACAAATCGTCACTCTTTTCTGTAGAACCACTGACGGCTGACGTGTTTTTTCCGGAAAATCAGTCTTATCTTTTAGAAACTTCACCGCCACAGGAAAGGTCTTCAGCCGAAGTTCATTACTGATGAAATCACTTATTTCCTTGAAGTTTGTCACAGCCATAGGTCCTCCCTTTTGTTGATAAGAGGTTTCGGGTGTCAGAGCTTTAGGTTTCAGGTGTCGGGTGTCAGGAAAAAGAAACTAGAAGCTGAAACCTTAGTCATTGTGATTTGTTATAAGGAAGGTTAAGTTTATCAGCTTCTGATCGAAGGATCTTCAATGAACTACCTGGATTTTAACAAAGGAGCTGTCCAGCCGCAAGAGGCATGGCGGGTTAGGCCAGTCTTTTTGTCTTGCTTGCATAATGCTCAGCAATCAGGTCACGGAGATACTGGCGGTCGGTGGGAGAGATACTGGTGAACCTAATACCGACTCCGCAGGGGGGACTATCCTCTTCTGTGCAGAGAGGATTGGACCAAGCCACCTCGCCAGATATATTCAAGGAGTTGCGATTGGGTGCCATCACAAACACCTTGACCTTCTCTTTTGGACGAAGCTGGGCCCGGCAGAGGATAAAGGCCCCACTGGCGCCGATATTCTTTGTCTCAGCCACAGTGGCCCCATGAGAAGTCAATAGGACGACCGGCCATTTTACTTCGGCTCTGGAAGTTAAACGTTTTTCGGTAACAATTGGAGTATCCAAAATTATACCTCCAACTGTTCAGGGTTATAGACTTTACTCAGCCCTACAGGAGATAAGAGTCAGTCTAAACCAGCTTAAAGTGTGGGTTGAACGAAAAAACGATCCCTTTCGCCGGTTGACTATAGCAATCTCTGTGCCCTCTGGAAAACTGGCGGCAAGTGTTGGCTTGTCGGCAGTTTTCCAACGATACGGGAGGTCGAGCGAGTCTCGCCCGTCTAGCTCTTTATCTTTCCTCGTGACAGTGGAGATGGCATGGGCTAGACTCTTAGAATCATTCAGAAGAAAAAAAGGCAGACCCTATGCCACCATATCTTGAACTACTGCTCGAAAAATCTTTCGAAATCATCCCGGGAGAGCTTTACAACCAGTACCGGTTAGAGGTGGCAGAGCAAGTCGGCGATTCCTACTTATTTTATGAATTCTCGCTGTTGGAGGAAAAACCGTGGAGATATCTCCGCGAGAGCACCTATCCTCTATTTGTCCGCTATATCAAAGCCAAACTCATAGATCCCACCACGGCCAATGGAGTGGTGGTGGCCGTCTTCCATGCCGATAAATGCTATCTGTTGAAGGGAGAAGACTTCCTTGCAGCTTACCGGGAAATTGAAGGTGTTGATCGTTCAACATTCTTCTGAAATCAGAGGGCTACACCTGATTCCAGCACCATGGTTTTGGACTGCCCTGCTCTATCACTAACTTTACAATTTCCAACCCCAGAACTCCAAAAACCTGGAGAAATTCGACATATCCGAGGCTGTTCTGTTCCACGGTTTTAGACTTGTATAGAAAGGGTTGTCGTATTTTTCGTTGTCTCCGTAGACTTTGTCCGCTCCCACAAAAAAATCCCAGGAAATCAAGCTTAGCAGTAATGTTTCCCAAAACTTCATTGAACCTTTCACATGTCCTTCCTGGGGGCCGTAGTCGTAGAAGAAGCTGGTGGTTTCGCCGTTGAAAGGAATATTTTCCAAATCATCTATTGGCTCCAGCGGTGCTTGAATCACTCTAAAACCTTGGCTGCGCGACAGGGACACACCATCGACGATCTCCAGGTCCATAACTCTGTGTACGGAGGGACGCACATGGACCAGTAACCTGGGATCTTTCATCTCACCGTAATCCAGGATCCAAGGGAGCTCCTCTCCATAAACTTCCAGGGGCTCCTCTTTCCAGTCCTCTGGCAAGGCCTCCGGAGGCAGATATGTGGTAGGCACAGTCGCCATATAGCAACCGCAGGTATTAGCACTTGTAACAAGTAGGGGGCGGTTCTCTTCATCTAGGGTTATAACCACGATAATCCCGACATTACTACCGCTGGTGAGGTTAAAAGGTATTATGCTGAAGGGGACTTTAGGGAAGTGGATCCGGTAGACAAGATTAGTGTACCTGCCTTTTTCCGTGGAGAATTCTTTCTCCATGTAATAAATCGCCGGCCTCTCGGAGTCCACATAGATCTGCTCGTTCCCTTCTTTGTTGATCCTCGCCGACGGTTTGCCGATACGATTGTAGTCGTTCTTGTAGTCGTAGGTAAGAAAAACCGGCGCGTATTTGCTTAGCAGAGAGGCTTCCTCGGAATTAGCAGCATAAATGGTGTGGACTTCCTCAGGGGGCAAACTCCAGTGATGGGCACACCCTGAAGCTACAACAGCCAAAACTAGGATAGAGATCTTTACAAGATTTTTCATTGCAATTTTGTACGCTCCTTGGGTAATCAATATTGGCATAAGTTAATCACTTTTTCACACACCACACTATCAACAGGCGAGAGCACGCACTTTGTTCTGGTCACAGGGACAGAATTATTATAAGTTGTCGCCTGTTTTTGACCATTATTACCTGATAATTGATTAATAAAAAAGTGGAGGGTGTTTTGATTGGGACCATAGTCAATACTGGAGCCGTAATAGTGGGAAGCACCGTGGGGATTTCTGCCGGCAAACGTTTGCCCGAAAGAATCCGTAGTATTCTCATGCAGGCTCTGGGCCTGTCGGTAGTGCTGATTGGTTTAAAAATGGCGCTATCGGGCGATAAAATGATTGCCGCTATCGCCTATCTTTTGTTGGGTGGGGTAACCGGAGAAATCCTTCGCATCGAAGAGCGTATAGGAAAAATAGGTGAGTGGTTGAAGACCCGTACCGGTTCCGACTCCTCAACCTTTGTTCATGGGTTTGTTTCCGCCTCTCTCCTCTATCTCGTCGGGGCCATGATGATTGTAGGCTCCATCCAGGACGGAACAGCGGGGGATCCGAGCACTCTCTACGTCAAATCTCTCCTGGACGGAGTTGCTTCCATAGCCCTCGCCTCCACCTTTGGCGTCGGGGTTGCCTTTTCTGCCCTTTCAGTCTTTGTTGTGCAGGGATCCATAACGCTCCTAGCGTCAAAACTGTTATTTCTCCAAAGCCCCACCGTCCTTAACGCCATCACCGCCACAGGAGGATTGCTCATTTTGGGCATAGGTATCAACCTCCTGGAACTTAGGACCATCCGTACTGGCAACCTCCTGCCAGCACTTCTTTATGCTATAGTTGGAGCCTTGATTATGGGATGACCCTTTGTGGTTTAACCTGCCAAACCCTCCTAACCAGGCAAGGAGATTTCAATGATTAGGGATTTGATTAAGAGAACAAGAAGTTATCGCCGCTTTAACCAAAACCACAGGATAGAACTCGATACCTTGAAAGAGCTAGTCGATTTAGCAAGGCTCTCTGCCGCAGCAGGTAATCTGCAACCACTCAAATATATACTTTCCAATGAACCGGAAAAAAACGGCAAGATCTTTCAACATCTTGCCTGGGCAGGCTACCTTAAAGACTGGCCCGGCCCTGGCGAAGGTGAGCGACCCTCAGCTTACATTATTGTGTTGGGAGACCGGCGAATCACCAAATCATTTGGCTGTGACCATGGTATTGCCTGCCAGAACATCATGCTGGCTGCGGTTGAGAGAGGCTTGGGTGGTTGCATGATCGGCGCAATAAATCGGGAGAGACTTCGCAAGGATCTTGATATTTCTGACCATTTCGAAATACTCTTGGTTCTTGCCTTGGGGAAGCCTAAGGAAACAGTGCTTCTCGAGGAAGTGGGGCCGGATGGCAACATAAAGTACTGGCGGGATAGTGACGGGGTGCACCACGTACCCAAGCGAAAGCTAGACGACATCATTGTTGGCTGAGGTTTTTCCGCAGTAAATTTGAACAGGTCGCCCGAGGATAAGAATATGGATGCTTCTGCGCCAAAAAACAACATGCGTAACCACTTGAAGAAATTAAAATTGGTGGGCTTGGGTATAGTCGTTGTAGCGACGGCGATTGCACTCTACTGGTTATTGGTCCTGCGCTATCGCGTTACCACAGACGACGCCTATGTCCATGCTGACAGCGCCCAGATCAGCAGTCGGGTAGACGGTACTGTCATAGAGGTAATGGTGGATAATGATTTTCCCGTAGAACGAGGTCAGGTACTGCTCCAACTTGATCCGCGGGATTTCGAGGTGGCTGTGGAACAAGCTCAAGGAATTTTCACCCGAACTCAGGCGGAGGCGCGTGCCATGGAAATCTCCGTCTCTGTGACAGACATCCAGACTACCGCCCAACTCAGCAAAGCCGAGGCCGCATACCAAGGAGCTCAGGACAGAAAAAATGAAGCGCTTCACCGGTTGCAACAGTTGCGGAAGCAAAGGGAGGGTGCGTATGCGGAAATGACTCAGACTCAGCGCGACTACAAACGTTTCGAAACCTTATACCAGAGCGGTGTGGTGCCAGAGGAGCGGCGTGACCAAACCGAAACTGCCATGGTGAAAGCCAGGGCCACAGTGGAAGCCACAGATGCTCAAATCAAGGCCCTTCAGGCCTCCCTCCAGGCCATCCAGCA
The DNA here is from genome assembly GCA_963712115.1 of uncultured delta proteobacterium. Taxonomy (GTDB): domain Bacteria; phylum Desulfobacterota; class Syntrophobacteria; order BM002; family BM002; genus BM002. The sequence goes on from CAVQGX010000070.1 coordinate 11,665, forward strand.
GGAAGTTCAGCAGGCGCAGGCCCAGTTGAAATCGGTGCAGGCTGAGCGCCAGCAAGTGGAGGTGATGAAAGAGAAACTGGCGGCACTGTACGGCCAGCAGCAGGAGGCCCAATCGCAGCTCAAAGCTGCGCAGTTAGACCTTTCCTACACTACGGTCACCGCCCCCATCAGCGGCTACATAGCCCAGAAGAGCATTCAGCTGGGTGACAGCGTCAAGAAAGCCCAACCTCTGATGGCTGTGGTACCGCTGCACGAGGTCTATGTCGAGGCTAACTTCAAGGAAAGCCAGCTGAAAAACGTTCGTTTGGGGCAACCTGCTATCATTGAGGCAGATACTTATCCAGGTTACATCTACCACGGCAAGGTTTCCGGCATTCGCGCCGGCACCGGCGCCGCTTTCGCCTTGCTGCCCCCTGAAAATGCCACCGGTAACTGGATCAAGGTGGTACAGCGGGTTCCGGTCAAGATCAATCTAACCGAGCCTCCCCCTCCGGACCGTCCCCTGCGAGTGGGACTCTCTCTCTACGTTACCATCTCAACCAGGGATCGAACCGGCAAGGTGCTAATCCCTCTTGCCTCTAAAAAATGAAAAAAGCGAGAATTCGTGCATGGCAGAAGCACCGAAAATACCAGTGGTAAATAAGTGGCTTGTTGCCATGACGGTGATGGTCCCCACCTTCATCGAGGTCATGGACATCAGTGTGGTTAATGTCTCCCTTCCCCACATTCAGGGCAGCCTCAACGCCGGCCTTGATGAAGTCACTTGGGTTCTTACTTCCTACCTTGTCTCCAACGCCATCATCATTCCTATCACCGGCTGGTTATCCAGTGTTTTTGGCAGAAAGCGTTACCTGTTTTTCTCTATTTCCCTCTTCACCGTCAGTTCTCTCGTCTGCGGCTCAGCGCCCTCGCTGAAAGTGCTTATTATTGCCCGCATTTTTCAAGGACTGGGTGGGGGGGGATTGCAGCCGCTCTCCCAGGCTATCCTCTTTGAGACCTTCCCGGTTGCAGAACATGGTCTGGCCATGGCTGTGTTCGGAATGGGCGTGGTTATGGCACCGATTCTCGGTCCGGTGGTGGGCGGCTGGATTACGGACACCTTGAGCTGGCGTTGGGTATTTTATATCAACCTGCCGGTGGGACTGCTGGCAATCCTGCTGGCCGTCATCTTCATCTATGATCCTGCCTACATTCGCCGGAAAATTTTTTCCATCGACACCTGGGGCATCCTCCTCCTCACTATAGGCATCGGAGCTCTCCAGATTGTTCTGGATAAGGGTCAACGGGACGACTGGTTTAGCTCACGGTTCATCCTGTACACGAGTGTTATTGCGGCAGTAGCTCTGGTGCTCTTCGTTATCGTCGAGTTGCGCACCGAGCACCCGGTGGTTAACCTCAGAGCGTTTCGGGAACGAAGTTTCACTGCGGGGAACATTATCATCTTCACCGGATTTGGCTGCATGTTCTCGAGCTTTGTTCTGTTACCGCTCTATGCTCAACAACTGATGGGCTATACCGCCTTCTGGGCAGGTCTGGTCCTCTTCCCCGGCGGTGTCGCCAGCTTCATCATCATGCCCATAGCCGGCATACTCCTGCGAAAGGGGGTAAATCCCAGATATTTACTTGCCATCGGCCTTGCCGTCATGGCCCATGCCATCTGGTTGATGTCCGGCTTCAACCTCCAGGCAGACTTCGTTGCCATCGCCATGCCCAGGTTGATTCAGGGTTTCGGGCTGGGTTTGTTCTTCGTACCCGTTACCACCGCCACCTTTATGAATATCCCCAAAGAGGAAACCGGTAACGCCTCGGGTATCTTCAACCTGCTGCGCAACCTAGGGGGCAGTTTCGGGGTTGCCATTAGCTCTACCATGCTGGCGCAACGGACCCAGTTACACCAAACCTTCCTGGTAGAAAGCATCACACCCTACCAGCCGGCCTTCCAGATCCACTACCAACAGATCCTTGAGTGGCTCAGGATGCATCAGCCCTCGCTCGCCTATCACAAAAACGTCATGGCTTTCATTTATCAGGATATACTCCGGCAAGCCAGCATGCTGGCCTTCAACGATAGTTTTCGGGCCCTCGCCCTCGCCACCGCAGTTCTGATCCCTCTCACCCTAATTTTTCGCAGGCGTAACGCTCCAAGCCTTCCCACGGAGATACATTAAGAAGTAGAGTCCAGGCGTGGATGACCCTCCTTGTGGCACGCCCATCTTCGCGGTCTCGCGACAGCAATTCATGAAATATCCGGACTAGTCATTGGTGCTGTGAAGTGTTAAACTTCCCCGCTACAGATACGATCATATGTTTTTGAACATTTTTAAGAGGTTTGTTCAGGAGTCTTCGACTTCTTTTGATTGCGACATCTTTAACTCTCTACATGGGATTCTGCCTGCTAAATGCTATATGACTTCCATATTCATACCCGCGAGTATTCGGATTGCTCTATAAGTTCGGCTGAGGAAATGTGCCAAAGGGCTGTTGACTCAGGGCTGGCGGGAATAGCCCTGACCGAGCATGATCTTTGGAGGCCTCCATCTGAGATCCAGGAACTGCAACAAAGATTTCCACAACTAACGATCATGCGGGGCATGGAACATTCGTGCCCCGAGGGGCATTTCCTGGTATTTCTTCCCAACCCTGAAAACGGAGACATTCCCGGCTGGTGCTCCGTACTTGATCTGATTCCTTTGGTCCACAATTATGGCGGAATTGTCATCTGGGCCCATCCCTTCCGCTTTAGCTCAAAGCGGCCAAGCTGGCTGAAACATGCCCAACCGGACGGCATGGAAGTAGCCAGCAGTAACATGCACCGCGAAGCCGAAGCCATGGCAAAAAAAAATGCCGCACAGAGAGGCATCTTGACGTTCCGCAACAGCGATGCCCACGATGCCTTCATTGTAGGTAGGTACGGAAATGAGTTGGACATCCACCTGACCTGTGTAGAAGATTTCATCACCTATGTCCGCCAGCATGGAGGTAAATCTTCGGGCCAAGCCATGGATTCCAGGGAAAGATAGAGTTGAGTTTAAAAGTACAAAAGGGGAGCAAATCCGAAATCCGAATATCGAAATCCTAAACAAATTCAAATCACCAAAATCGCAATGCTCCAAACCCATAGTTTCGTCTACTCGCTTTGTTTTGAACATTTGAAAATTAGAATTTCGGATTTGTTTCGTGCTTCGGATTTGGAATTTCGAATTTATCCGAGATTGGCGTGAATAGTCACTGAGTTGTCTGTTTCGAGCTCTTACTAAACACCGTAATGTTAAAAAGGTCTCGACGGAATGGCCAGAACTGTAAGTAAGACCGAATCTTTTGTTGGGTACAGTGTTATCCTCCTACTCATGATCATTACCGGTGGTATTTTTCTCGAACAATCCCGCTTTGACCAGTCTGTCCTCAAGCCTGGTGCCTTACAACAAGAACTATCCACTCAACCACCTTCTCCCTTTACCCCTCCACAAGATCTCCGACATTATGCCCCCCAGAATCTCACTAGCCTTTCGCCAGCCGAATCCTTCGGGCCCGAAAATCTTTCTGACAAGATCAACGGTAAGGCTGAGCTTTATCTTTCTGCCGGATTTGTTCGTCTTGTCAGTCAGCGTTTTGCCATTGAAGACGAGCCTAGTGCTTGGATGGAAGCATTCATTTACGATATGGGGTCCCCGCGGGGGTCTTACGCAGTTTACAGTCTGCAAAAACGGTTTGAGGCCAAGGAACTGGAATTGGGAGACTATGGCTATGGCACAGAAAACTCCCTCTATTTCGTTCACGGTCCTTATTACCTAGAGATAGTTTCATCGGTTGCCCAGGAGAGAATGGCTGAACTGATGCTCTCCTTCGGCAGAAATTTCATCAGCAAAACCCCAGTGGAAAGCAATGAACTCAATGAACTGGCTCTATTTCCAGAGAAAAACCTCAATAGAGAAAGCATCTCCCTTATACCCTCCAATGGTTTCGGCTTTGAGCAGTTCGATTCAATTTTCACTGCCCAGTATGGGGTGGGAGATACAGAACTGACCGCATTCCTGTCTCGACGAAAGAGCCAAGCCGAAGCCGCCAGACTGGTGGAATCCTACACCTCATTTTTACTAAAATTCGGTGGCACTGAACTGAAATCTAACCTGAACATCCCCGGAGCCAAGCTTGTCGAAATAATGGACACCTTTGAATTGTTCTTCAGCAGGGGCAGCATCCTTGCCGGCGTCCACGGCGCGGAGAACAGAAAAGCGGCGGAAGAGCTTGCCCTGATGTTGAACCAAACTCTGGCGGAGAAAGGCCAGTGAATCAAAAAGCGCAGCAGCCAACAGCAAGTCGAAGGGATTTTCTTCTACGATTGCTCAAGGGAGGTATTTCCATAGGTGCTGCTTGCTCCTTGAGCTATTGGCTTTATGACTTCACCGGTCCGGGGATAGGCAAAAACCAGAATGGGCTGGTGACATTTCCCGACTTCTCCATACCCAGTCCCAGGGGCAAGATGAGTATCGTTACAGGCCTGGACCGGGAAAAGACAATCAACCGCGGACTCGAAGCTTTGGGGGGAATCGAAACCTTCGTCAAACAAGGTGACAGGGTGCTGCTGAAAGTCAACGCTGCTTTCGCAACCCCCCCGATCCTTTCTGCCACGACAAACCCTCAATTAGTGGCCGAAATTGCTAGACTGTGCTACAAAGCCGGGGCCTCCACCGTAGTAGTCACTGACAACCCTATAAACGACCCCACCAGTTGCTTTTCCCTGACCGGCATTGCAGAAGCAGCTCAATTGGCAGGAGCCAAAGTCCTTCTCCCCAAGGAAAGTTATTTTCAGCCCACAACGGTCTCCAATGGTGTCCTGATCCAGAACTGGCCGATCCTCTGGGAGCCATTCCAAAAGATAAACAGGGTAATAGGTATTGCTCCGGTGAAGGATCACCACCGGAGTGGCGCTTCCATGACCATGAAAAACTGGTATGGTCTTTTGGGCGGTAGCCGCAACATCTTTCATCAGGATATCCATAACATAATCAAAGAATTGGCAATCATGGTCAAACCCACTCTGGTGGTTTTGGACGGCACCACAACCATGATGACAAATGGTCCCACTGGCGGCTCTCTAGGAGATCTAAAAGAGACCGGTACCATGATAGTCAGCACAGATCAGGTAGCGGCCGATGCCTTCGGCGCCTCCTTGTTGGGGAAAAAACCCGCCGAACTACCTTATATAGCCAAGGCGGAAGCCGCCGGGGTTGGCACTGCAGACTACGAATCTCTCAGGCCAATACGGTTAAGCGTTGCTTAGCCGCTGATATGGGATGTGGGATATGGACTGTGAGATTTGGGATTTTGAGATTGTGTGACGACTTCTACGATTTTTACGATTTTTACGATTTGAACGGTTTCAACGACTTGAACGACTTGAACGGCTAGAACGATTGAACAATGCGAATCGTAACCGTCAGACGCATCAGCCAGATTTTCTTCCTCCTTCTCCTAATCTGGTTCTGTATAGTCACCACATTGGGAGTGGAGTGGTGGCGACTAAGGGGCTGGCCAGTCAACTGGCTACTGCAGCTTGACCCTCTGGTGGCGGTGGCCACAATGCTCAGCACCAATTCCCTCTACAAAGGTCTCCTCTGGGCTTTAGTAACTGTGATTCTAACTATATTAGTGGGGAGATTCTTCTGTAGCTGGGTATGCCCCTTTGGCACCATTCACCATTTCATCGGTTATCTTGCCAGGCGAGGGAAGGCCATCTCAGCCAAAATAGCCCTCAATAAATACCATCCCGGCCAATCGATCAAATACTACCTGCTCATCTTTTTACTAACAGCGGCTGCCGGTTCCCTGCTATCGAGTCTTCTCAGAGTGGTACCCGAAAAACCAATGCTGTTTTCCATAGCGGCAGTAATTTGTCTGGCAGGGCTCGCCATGCTTTCCCTGCTCAGAGTTGTAACCGATGCAAAAAAAGCGCTGGCAACTCTGCTCCTCCTTCTAGCCCTGTGGATGGGGCTGGGTTTACTATTTCCAACATCCACTCTGGTTGCGGCTTCGTTGCAGACAGGTTTGCTCGATCCGATCCCATTGATCCATCGTTCCATCAATATGACCTTGCTACCTCTCACAGAGAGGATCTCACCCATCCAGCGCTACTACTCAGGCTCATGGTTTATCGGTGCTGTCTTTCTCACCGCGGTTTTATTGAACCTCAAGGTTCCCCGCTTCTACTGCAGGTTCGTCTGCCCCTTGGGAGCTCTTTTTGGCGTCTTGTCTGCATTTTCGCTCTGGAGAATAGGTGTAGTTGAAACTAGCAGTGAATGCAGCCACTGCCATCTCTGTGACACTGATTGTGAGGGAGCCTGCCAGCCAGCCGAAAAAATACGAATAAGTGAGTGCGTCCTATGCATGAACTGCCTTGACGACTGTCCACACAACCTCGTGGGTTACCGCACAACCATCTCTGAAACCGGCGAAGTTGCCTTGCCTGACCTCTCCCGGCGGGGATTTATCGCCTCTTTTCTCTCAGGCGCAGTGGCCATACCTATAGTTCGTCTGGCGGGTTTAGTAGGGCCCAACTGGCAACCTTCTGTAATTCGCCCTCCTGGCTCTCTGGCAGAACCTGATTTTCTCAGTCGCTGTCTTAAATGCGGTCAGTGCATGCGAATTTGCCCCACCAACATAATTCATCCCGCCAGCCTAGAAAGCGGACTGGAAGGGTTGTGGAGCCCCGTTCTCAATTTTCGCATCGGCACCAGTGGCTGCCAGCTTAATTGCATCGCCTGCTCCCATATCTGCCCCACCGCCGCAATCCGCCCTATAAGTTTGGACGAGAAACTCGGAAAAGGGCAATTTGCCCAGGTTGGTCCGATCAGATTGGGAACAGCGTTTGTAGACAGAGGCCGCTGTCTGCCCTGGGCCATGGACAGGCCGTGTATTGTCTGCCAAGAAAATTGCCCTGTGAGCCCAAAAGCGATCTTTACCCGTGAGTATTTTAGTGCTGTGAGAGGGGGTAAATTTCGTCTTGTTAAAATTGCCGGTCAGCGGCTTGAGTTTATGGACAGCAGTCTAGAGCCGGAAGAGTTGGCTACAGGGGATTACTATGTCATGACCACCCGCAACGGCAGAGAACACCGCTGGCGAATATTGGAGAACACCAAAAATAGTGTAACTATTGCTGGTAGTATTTCGCCGAATGCTGCACCAGATCTTGATAGTCACATCTCAGTTCAGGTGAGACTGCAGCAACCTTACGTGGACCCGAAGCTCTGTATTGGTTGCGGTATTTGCGAACACGAATGCCCGGTGAGCGGCAGGCGGGCCATAAGGGTCACGGCGGAGAATGAATCTAGGAGCCCAGGCAGGTCAATGCTCTTGCCGCGAAGTACCTAGGACGGAGGTCAGAGGTCAGACGTCAGAGGGCAGAGGACAGCGGGCAGAACTCAGAGGTCAGAGATCGGATGTCGGAGGTCAGGGGTAAAGCTGATCTCTGATCTCCGACTTCTGACCTCTATGATGGACGACTTCAACGATTTTGACCATTTAACTAATTGACCGCCTACGCTATGCGCTTGGCGCTATGCTCGACAGGAGGAAAAATAGGTGTCCAAGAAAAAAGGTGGATTCTCGCGGAGAGACTTTCTGAAAACGGCTGGCGCAGCCACTGCAGGCTCTCTTCTGAGCGCAAGGGAGACTCTTGGCAAGATAAGCGGAAGCTCTGGTTCAGAGCTCGCCGTGGTCCCAACCCGGCCTTTTGGTAAAACAGGGGCCCAAGTCTCAATCCTCGGACTAGGTGGTATGTTCGATATTCCCTCAAATCAGCTCGTTCTAAGACAGGCCCTCAAATGGGGCGTTACCTATTGGGATACGGCTGACTGCTATGAGGGAGGAAGAAGCGAGAGGGGAATAGGCAGTTTTTTCGCCAAATACCCGGAAGCCCGGAAGCAGGTCTTCTTGGTAAGCAAGTCAGATGCCAGGGATCCGAGTGGCATGACTCGCCTACTGGATCGTTCACTCGAGAGAATGAAGACGGATTACATTGATCTTTACTTCGTCCATGGCATAAGTGGCATGGATGAGCTCGACAAAGGTACCAGAGGTTGGGCGGAAAAAGCCAAGACTGAAGGGAAGATCAAGTTTTTCGGATTCAGCACCCACAGTAACATGGATGAATGCTTGCTCGAAGCGGCCAAGCTTGGCTTGATTGACGGCATCATGATGACCTATAACTACAGGATCATGCATAAGACCGAGATGAAAGAGGCTGTCGCCGCCTGCAAAGAGGCCGGCATTGGTTTAACAGCCATGAAAACCCAAGGAGGTTGGTCCTTTGGCTCCTCAAGTGCAACCAAACTGGTGGACACTTTTATTGAAAAGGGATTTACCGATAACCAGGCCAAGCTCAAAGCAGTTTGGACAAATCCGAACATAGCCTCCATATGTTCCCAAATGCCCAACATTACCATCCTCATGTCCAACGTCGCCGCCGCAATGGACAAAACAAGCCTTTCTGTCGGGGATTTGCACCTCCTGGACCAGTACGCCAAGGAGACTGCCTCCAACTACTGCGCGGGTTGTAGCAATATTTGCGAGACTGCCCTGGATGGAGCGCTGCCGGTGGCCACGGTAATGAGATATCTGATGTACTACGAGAGCTATGGAGATCGTCATCGCGCCCGGTCTCTTTATGGACAGCTCTCATCTGAAATTCGTGCTCGGATCGGGAGCTTGGACTATTCCCTCGCTGAGAGGAGATGTCCCCAAGGGATGGCTATCGGGAGACTGATGAAAAGGGCAGAGCAACTATTGGTATAGTCGAGCCGGACGAATACTCGAGTCATGGTCATAGAACCGAAAATAAGAAACAACATTTGCCTCAATGCACACCCTTTGGGTTGTGCTGAACAGGTGAAAGCTCAGATAAATTACATCAAAGCTCAGAATAAAATCAAAAGCCCCAAGAGGGTCTTGGTGATTGGTGCTTCTAACGGTTATGGCCTTGCTGCGCGCATAGTCTCAACCTTCAATTCGGGGGCTTCCACCATTGGCGTTGGCTACGAAAGACCAGGTACTAAAACCAGAACCGGCACCGCTGGATGGTACAACATTGAATCTTTCAAAAAAGAAGCTGAGAAGGAAGGCTGCAAAGCTTGGAACATTAACGGAGATGCTTTTTCAAAAGAAGTCAAGTCTGAGGTATCAGACATTATAAGAGACAATTTCGGAGCAGTTGATTTACTTATCTATAGCATAGCCGCACCAAGAAGAATCGATCCCGAAACCGGAGATATTTACTCTTCCGTCATCAAGCCCATTGGCGAAAAGTACACCTCCAAGACGGTTGATTTTCTCAGCGGAGAGGTCAGGGAGATCACCGCCGACGCAGCAACGGAAGAAGAAATTGCCCACACAGTTAAAGTCATGGGGGGTGAGGATTGGGGGTTGTGGGCAAAAACCCTTCGAGAGGCCGGTCTGCTGGCGGAAAATTTTATAACGGTGGCCTTTTCCTATATTGGGCCTACTTTTACCAATGCCATTTATCGCCATGGGACAATCGGCAGGGCGAAGACCCATTTGGAGGAGAGTGCAGCCGAGATTAACAAGCTTGTCGAACCCCTTGGAGGTAGGTCCATTATCAGTGTTAACAAGGCCCTGGTAACTAGAGCAAGTGCAGTTATACCGGCGGTTCCCCTCTACATATCTCTCCTGTATAAGGTTATGAAGGCGAAAAAACTGCACGAGGGATGTATACATCAAATGTGCAGGCTTTATGGCGATTACCTTTTTACCGGCGGAGACCTTAGGACCGACCGCAAGGGCAGAATACGTCTAGACGATTGGGAAATGCGTGAAGATGTTCAGGAAGAGGTAGCCAGGCTGTGGGAAATAGTGACAACGGAGAACGTCAGCATGCTTTCAGACATTGATGGATTCCGGGAAGAATTCCTCAGACACCACGGCTTTGGCATGCCCGGGGTAGACTATGGCAAAGATATCCAGCCTGACATCTTCTGATATTAGACAAATGTCTCTAGCAGTTGTGGTCCATTTCTCTCATTGAGCATTACATCCGAACCAAAGAAAAGGAGCGGTATAATGATCAGCATACTAAGAGGTTCCGTGGTCGTGATGATCACGGTTCTCCTATTTTCTGGAACTGTGATGGCTGAGGAGCAATTTGGCCTAGGAGTTACCGTGGGATTGCCAACGGGTGTGAATGGCAAATATTTTATCGATAAGTACAATGCTCTCGACGGGGGGTTTGGGTGGTCGTTTGATAGTGATCACGATTTTCACATCTATGCCGATTACCTCTATCACATTTATTCTTTGATCGATTCTGGCACGGGAGAAACACCAATATATTTAGGTGTCGGCACCAGAGCTGTATTTCGAGATCACAAAGACAACAAAGCTGGTTTTCGATTTCCTCTGGGAGTGGACCATCTATTTAAGAGCGCTCCTTTCGACGTTTTTGCAGAAATAGTTCCCATATTCAACGTCTCTCCAGACACGGAATTCGATTTAGAAGGCGTTGTCGGCGCTCGATTTTACTTTTAGCCCGGATGTTTCTTCAACTGCAGTAATTTGCTTTTTTCACATTGCACAAGAGGACACGAAGATTTGTGGCACCCATGGCTGGATCACAGCCTCCATAACCATTGTCGGTGAGAACATTCACGTTGGAGCGATCCCAGCCTAGATCATCACCCTCCTCGGGAAACCACCACCCATGATCCGCAGCAATTACGTTTTCCGGAACCCGGTCCGTGAGAACAGCCCTTTGCACCACGGTTCCGCGGGGCGAGCTGATCTCTACCCAATCCCCCTCGCTGATTCCCTTTGCCCCGGCTACCTTTGGATGTATTTCCACCAAGGGATCGGGACGTTTATTGCGCAACGGCCCGGGTACCCTGTTCTCGGTGTGGAAAAAAAATGGAATGCGAGCACCAGTTATGAGCTGAAATGGGTAGTCCTCTAATAGCTCAGGGCTGCTCCAGGGGCTTTCCGGTGGATCGAAAAAGGACGGCAGGGGATCATAGCCCAATTTCTTCATGGTGGTGGAGTAGAATTCCACCTTGCCCGTTGGTGTGCTGAAGCCCTCTTTTAGATATTTAAGAAAAATCCGCTCGCCCTGCAAATGGCCACCCTCACAGAAATCCTCCCAGGTCAATCCGGAAGGGGATAGTATGTAATTGAGAGCATCCTTAACTCTGGGCCACCAGTGGACGGGGTCTGAACACCGCTTACCCAGTTCGTTCAGAATAGCGTAATCTGACCGGGCCTGGCCAACTTGCACCGCCTTTTGACGAGCTACCACCCATCCGTGTCGCTTCCACAGATCAGCCACATAGTCGTGTTCCAACCAGGTGGAGGCAGGGAGCACTATATCCGCCTCCTGAGCCGTGGGCGTGAGGAAAAAGTCCTGCACCACCAGAAAGTCCACTTTTTCCAGGGCTGCCTTGACCTCTCTGGAGTTGGCCCGGGAAATCACCGGATTGGTGCTTATCAGATACAAACCCTTAACCGGGTAAGGTTTTTCATCCAGTATGGCATCCCAAACAACCTTCGGGTTGATCACGCCGATGCGATTCGCCAGACGAAACAAATCCCCGCCCAATCGCTTCTGACGCGCCTCGGGCGACAACATCCGGTGCGCGCCTAACTGCGAGGCGTTTATCACTGGTGGATTTGCATAGAAGACGCTGCCACCAGGTCGATCCAGGTTCCCGGTCATCGCCATCAAGCAAATTAGCAAGCTTATTGTGTTTACGCAGTTCTTGGACTGCTCCAGAGCCACACCCCAGTGGATGCCTGCCGGCTTGGTGGCAGCGAAGGTCTCAGCGGCAGAGTGGATTTCCTCCTCCCTCAGCCCAGTCTTACTTGCCGCCCAGGAAAGGGGATATTTTTTAGCCCTCTGGCAAAACTCCTCCCAGCCATAGACAAAGTTTTCCACGAACTCACGGTCGAATAACCCCTGGTCAATTATAATATTTGCCATTCCCCAGGCCAGAGCACCGTCTGTTCCGGGCCTGATTCGAAGCCATTGGTGAGATTGTCTGGCCACCATGGATCGCCGTGGATCAACACAGATAATCTTTGCGCCACCCTTCATTGCTTGAGCCAAGTAGAGACCCTTGTATTCGTCGGGATGGGAAACGAGTGGATTGGCCCCCCAGACGATAATACAAGCTGGCTTACCCTGGTAATCTACCACCGGCAGGTTGCCACAGAGGGTTATTCCAGTAGCAATCCGCGGCCCATAACACATGTGGCCGGCGGTTAGCACATTTGGGGTGCCGAAGGTGTTGGCGAAACGGTAGATGAAAGATTCATTGTCGCGCCCGGTTCCGTATCCCAATACAAGAGATTCCGGGCCGAGTTTTTCCTTTATGTGTAGAAATGTTTCAGCTATTTCTTCAAGAGCCTCTTCCCAGGATATCTTCTTCCAGGAACCCTTTGTTTTTCGTAAAGGATCGGTTAAACGGTCGGGATGATGGGTTATTGTGTTGTATCTTTTCCCCTTAATGCACAGCCATCCTCTGTTCACCGGACAATCTAGATCGCCCTTTATACTGGTGACCTTGTTGTTTTCCACTTCAACCAGTACTCCGCAACCGCCGTGGCAAGCGCGACAGGAGCTTCTCACCACTCTACCGGCCATGCACCTCTCCTCCTGTTTCTAGGCTCGTGTCGAGAAGTATCTAGGTATGACTTTGAGTAAATGATAAAGTCCCTTAGCTCGTTGAGCAATGGATTTGCCATAAAGAAATTTTGTAGCCCCTAGGAGTCCTTGAAATAACTTGGGGGTATGCGGGTGCCACCAGATATTCTGTCTTGCAAAGGGCAGAATATCATGGACTATCACCTGGGGTTGGGTCATCTCATTAAAACCAATGGCACCGTGGCTGCGGCCGATTCCCGACTGTTTTACCCCACCCCAGGGAGTTTCAGCCAGACCATGGCTGATTAGATGATCGTTAATCGTAACCGCGCCGGCCTGAATTTGCCTGGCCAGTGTCTCAGCCCGTCTTCTATTTCGTGACCATACTGAACCGGTGAGACCATACTGAGAGTCGTTGGCGAGAGCAACGGCTTCATCCATATCCTTTACCTTCATTACTCCCACCAAGGGGCCAAAGGTCTCCTCCTGCATGATTAACATCTCATGGTTGACTCCAGTTAAAACCATGGCTGGGACAATGGTACCCGACTCTTTACCTTGCGGTGGAGCTGAACGGGCGTAAATTAGTGCTCCTTTGGCCAGTGCGTCTTCTAGATGGCTCTTGACTGTGGAAACCTGGCGTTCGGTGGTCATGGCTCCAATGTCCACCTTGAAATCCTCACCAAGGCCCACCCGTAAAGCCTCTACTTTCTTTTTTAGTAGCTGAAGAAATGAATGGTAGACGTTTTCATGGACATATACACGCTCAACCCCACCACAGGATTGGCCGCTGTTTTGGAACCCCGCCCATACAGCACCAGAGGTTGCCCGGAATAGGTCAGCATCCTCACAGACAAGCATGGCATCATTGCCCCCCAACTCGAGGACAAGTGGAGTTAGGGTCTCGCCGGCTTCAGCCATAAGTTGTTTACCCACTGCCACCGAGCCTGTGAAAAAGAGCTTGTCAATTCCGTTTTTCAGAAAAGCACTCCCGGCAAAACTGCCGGGGATGTTGACATAGTTAAAAATTCCCTGTGGTAGTTCCGCTGCCAAGAAACATTCTTCCAAAATTCGGCCAACCCATTGAGTTTCTGAAGCAGTTTTAACAACCGCAGCATTTCCGGCAAGAAGTGCCGTTACCACCTCCGAAAAAGGTATGGAAAAGGGATAGTTCCAGGGCGAAATCACCCCGACAACCCCGTAGGGCATTCGTACTATTTTTGAGAGCTTGTATAATAACAGGATATTTCCCGGGCAGATGTATCGAGTTTTCAAAAACTTCTTGGCGTGCTTGGCGTAATAACTAACTGCCATCGCGGCAGGGAGCACTTCTGTTGCCAGGGCATCCATCCAGGTTTTGCCATTGTCCTTGGAAATAACCTCTGAGATTTTCTCGGCATGCTGCACCAGATAATCCCGAACCCGGAGCATATGTCTAACTCGCTCTCTGACGTCCAGTTTCGACCACGATTTCTGCGCAATTTTCGCCCTGGAGATAATTTGTTCAAACTCTTGAAGGTCGGTCAAGGGAGAATATCCCAAGATTCCTCCTGTGGCAGGATTGCGACAAAGCGTTGCCTCAACCTTTTGCTTCGTTTGTTGGTCAGTCATAGTGCTATTCCTTATTGCTTCGGTCATCACGGAGGAAGCATAGAGCATAGCGTAGCCGGTCAATTAGTTAAATGGTCAAAATCGTTGAAGTCGTCCATCATAGAGGTCAGAAGTCGGAGATCAGAGATCAGCTTTACCCCTGACCTCCGACATCCGATCTCTGACCTCTGAGTTCTGCGCGCTGTCCGCTGCCAGCTGCAATCTGCCTGCTCTCGTCTGTGATCTGACCTCTGACCTCTAACCCACGTCTCGCCGTTTCTCCCCATCCCCGCGTCCTCCACCTGTGGCTAGTGCTCAGTCCCTAGTGCCTAGTGCTTCTTCGGGCCGCTGGCCCCGAAACTCATCCATAGCGTCGTTGATCCCCAAAAAGTCAGCCACCTTATCAAATATGGACACCGGGAGCAGCCTAAGGGGCCAGGTAGCATAGACCAGCGGAGGCATAATCACCCGTTGTTTTTTCCGGGCAATGGCTTTGACTATCCGCTCGCTCACCTTCTCAGCATCCAAAATAGGCAATAAAAACGAAAATCGTGTCTTAACCCCTGCAAACATCTCGCCCCTTATATAATATGGACAGACCACGGTGGTGTGGATTTTCAGTTTCTGCTTTTTCAACTCAGCTCGCAAGGCTTCATCGAAGCCGAAAGCGGCAAATTTGCTGGCAGCATAATCAACCAATCCTGAGCTGCCCACAATACCTCCAGCGGAAGCGACTGTGACGATGTGTCCGCTATTTGTCTGGACCATATCCGGAAGGAAAGCCTTCACCGTCCAAAAGTGGGCCAGCACATTGACCCTCATAGTTCGTTCTATTTGTTCGTCACTGCACTCCAGGAAAGGTCTTCCAGAGACAACCGCGGCGTTATTAATAATGATATCTACTTTGCCAACATCTTTTTTCACTTTTTCTCCAAGACCATAGACCATATCACGGTCAGAAACATCGCAGTGATAAGTCGTCACCTTGTCGCCAGCTGCAGAAATTTCTCTGGCTGTATTAGCTAAACTCTCATGGGCGATATCCCAGAGGACGACGTGACTTCCCTTTGCAGCCATCTTCTGAGCAACCAGCCGCCCCAGACCACAGGCGCCACCAGTAATCAAAGTCACTTTGCCGGTGAAGTCGGTCATGGTGTCTCCTTTGCGTAAAGGCGCATAGCGTCAATTGGTTGATTAGTTAATTAGTCAATTTGTTATAGGTTGTTCTGGCTAGAGGATGAATGGTAAAAAGTGAGCAGTAAGCGGTGAGCGGTAAACCGTTAACCACTTGACTATTTAACTAATTCTCTAATTCATCGTACCGTTACCTTGCGATCTGAGCTAGGAAATGGCAAATTGGGGAGGCAGATGCAAATTTAGTTTATTCCATCTTCCCGCTGGAGTATATCACGCTACCGTGAATTGCGTGAGGGGGATTCAGGGGGAATTAGCGGCCTTTAG